>NZ_AUCH01000004.1 GCF_000429665.1 Azovibrio restrictus DSM 23866 | reverse complement strand
TCGGATGTAGGCCGCCGGCAGCAACTTCACCGGGATGCCCAGTCGATTGAGCCAGCGCCCCCAGTGGTGGGCGGAGCCGCAGGCTTCCATCACCACCAGCCCAATGCTCCGGTTCTGGAACCAGCGCTCGAACTGGTGTCGGGTCAGCCGCTGCTGCTCGACAAGCTTCCAATTGCCATCTGCAATAGCGATTTGGAATACACTCTTGGCCAGATCCACTGCAACGGTAGTAGCATGCATTTCGGACTCCTTTCGTCGAAACCCGATCCCCATCCCCATGAGCACCGGAGGCGCTTATTCCGCGCCAAAAAGACGGGGGAGTCCATCCCATCATTCCGACCTGCGCGAAAAGCCGCGCAGGCCTGTGAATTCAGACGTTAGGTAACCATGAATCTGCCCCTGTTTGCTGCTGGAGCCTTAATTCTGGTTGTGGCGACGATGAACATCGTTGCGACTGTTCGCCTTGTTCGTGCGCCGTGGTTCTCGCGGAATCAAAAAGTCGCGCAGCTCGTATTTCTTTGGCTCATGCCTGTTGTTGGCTTTGCCGTCGTATGGCACTTTCTGAATGAAATGGCTCCACCAAGAGTTACAACCGATCTCCGCACATGGCTAGAGTCAGATGACATCGCTCGTCGCTTGTCCAATGTTAAGCGCGAAGAAAACATACGCAACAGTGATCATGGAGGTGTCGATTGATGGCGCATTGTTCAGAGTGGAGTTGTTACCTAAACGATTAAGGTTAGGCACTCATGAACTCGAAGCGCCCCGACCGCGATTACTACCGCCGACTTCGCAGGAGAGCCGACAGTTTCGGTGTCGATCTCGCGGCGAAGCGATGGTGCGATTTGTGGCACACGCATTTTGATTGGGAGGGTTTCGGTAATCTTGGCTGGGTGCATCGTCGTCGGCATCTCAACGCTCTGCTAAGAGCGCTCGGTCGCGCACGAGCCGAGTTGGCTACTGTCTCCAATCCGCATCAGCTGTTTGCACTTGTGCATCCTGGCAGTTCCGCTGACGATGCAATCTACGTCCACACGCCAAACCCCAATGGGACTGAGTTTCCCTGCGCATTTTCCCACGCTGTGCCCGTTTCGGAATTACCGCCTTTGCTTGTCGGCCGCGTAGACTTGTCGAGGTATTCTGTTCTCCTGCAAAGGTACGGCAGCGCGGTGTCCTATGTTATTCAACCCCGTGCCTAATCGGGTAGCCGGGGGTTTCTCCTATCTCTGGAAACAATGGGGACCGGCCGGCTACCGGGAACTGCGCAAGCGTGGCGTTACCGTCCGTGAAGCGTGGAACACCAGCAAATCGGCGCATGGTCCGTGGCAGCTGCCCAAGACACCGGCATTGGCCTTTGCGTTACCATTACGCTACTTCAATAACTTGGGACTACCCAGCCTTGCGCCACGGTAGGAATTCAATTCATCGAACCGCCGGATACGTGACCCGTTCGTCCGGTGGTGTGGGAGGGAGGGGCCGTGAGGCTTCTTCCTATCCCGATTAGCCATCGCCAAGCATGGAAGCCTTTTTCCGCCAATACGCCTTTCTTATCGTGGGTTCAGTCCTTGGCATAGCTTCCCTATTTTTGTTCCTGCGTCGTGTCTTGCCTGCGTGGCGTGCGGCCCGAATGCAACGTACCTCATCGCCTTCCTTTTCTTTTCAGCTTCCTATTTCGGCACTACTCGGGTTCTCTCTTGACATTATTGTCATGCCGTTCTTGAGTGAAGGTGCTTTGCTTGCTACGGTTTTCCTGCTCATGCTGCTCTCTATATTGCTTGGCTGGGTGCTCATCATTACCAACCGTGCTGTCCGGCTTGCGGGCTGGCAAAAACTCGTTCCTAGCCGCATGGTTAAGCCGCTTCCAGCATCAATGGTTTCTCTGGCACTACTTTTTTTTGCTAGCGGCATCGCGGGCATTGCCATCAGAATTCTTATTCTGACCAATGGCTAACATTGCGCTCAACCCCGTTCGCTTCGCTCTCTGTATTCTGCGCGATAAAGCCGCGCAGCGCCGGTAGCTCTACGTTAGAGCCCCAACACTCGGAGACCATAATGTCGCTGACCGAGCTCATCAAAAATCTACTTCTCCCTACCCTCTTCGCCATTACCTTTGCATTTCTTGGCGCGGAGGTCTTTTACCAAATTCAGGGTTACCGGCTGTCGCTGGGCTATTGGTTCGGAATGTTGTTTGTCTGTGGCTTTGTTGTCGTCCCAGCAATCCTGCGGAGGCTTTCTCGCGCCAAACAGCCCGACCGGGGTAGCGACGCATGATGAGAAACCAATCCCACAGCAGGTCCGTCACACGCCGAGCGGAGCTTCCTCTTGCGGTCAGCGTAGTCCATCGGTGTGGCACTCAACGAGCATGCCGGGGCTCTAACCCGCCGCTACAGGGGGACGTCCTGCCGGCCATGCCGGCAGGTTCCCTCTGAGCTAGCACGTTATGCATTCTGAGAGCGCCTATGGACTTCTCTAGGAAACGCAAAACCATTACCCAAACAACCATGAGCGAACTACAAAGCTTGATCGAAAACGCCTACGCAACGGCGAAAACCGGCGATTGGGATCGCCTTCTATCGGAGTGGGAGAACTCCCCTGTCCTCGCCAAACGCTGCAGTCGCTACATAAAGCCCGGTTCGTCGTGGCGCTTTCTGCATCAGGCAGCGTACTTTGGCCACGAGCAAGCATGTCGTGCGTTGATTGGCCTTGGCGCATCGACCGAGGCACAGACCCACGACTCGCTGACCCCGGCAGATGTTGCTGCCCAGAATGGGCATCACGAAATCGCGACATTCATCAGGAACGCATCGACCGGCAAAGGCACACTATGGGAACCGCCTATTGATCCCGACGTTCTGCCCAGCAGCAACCGTTGGAGTGAGGCCACGGAATTGAGAGCCCGCACTGAGTTGTTTGTTGCGTATGGTGGTGGGCTGGTCAGAATTCCCAAGGGCGCAACGTACTTCACGGACTCACTTTCTCGTATCTTGGTTGGTTGGCATGGGACATTCAACCCGCCCCGTGGCATGGATTGTGAGTCGTTGCTTTCTCGACCGCTACAGAATCTCGACTGAGTTAACCACGTAATCTCATTTCATCTGACCAGGCGATATCGACGTGTTGACTAGGTGACGACAGACGTTCCTGAAGGTCCGCTTATCAAGAACCGGCAACTGCCGCTTAGAGTCGCTAACTGCCCTCCAACCTGCCCCCCCCACCAAAGCCAGTCCAGCCCGGCTCCCCCGCGCCAACTCAACCTCCCCCCGAAGCTTTGCTATGCTTGCGGCCGTCCCGGGCCCGGACAGGGTCCTTATTTACACGGAGCAGCCCATGGCCTCTTTGCAGGATCAATTTTTGAAAGCCGGCCTGATCGACAAGAAGAAGATCAACAAGGCCAAGCAGGACAAGAGCATTCAACAGAAGGTGGAACGCCAGACCGGCACCAAGAGCGTCGATGAGGCCCGGCTGGCGGCCCTGGAGGCCCAGCGCAAGCAAGCGGAGCGGGCCCGGGAGCTGAATGCCCAGCGGGATGCGGCGGCTCGGGAAAAAGCGATCCAGGCGCAGATCGTCCAGATGGTGCAGCAGAGCCGCCAGAGCAAGGGCGGGGGCGACATCGCCTACAACTTCACCCACGACAACAAGATCAAGCGCGTGCATGTGTCGGCCAAGGTCCAGGCGGAGCTGGTTGCCGGGCGCCTGATGATCGTCTGCCTGGATGGCGGTACCGAACTGGTGCCGGCGGTCATTGCCGAGAAGATCGCCGAGCGGGACCCGTCCCTGGTGGTGCGGGTCTCCAGGAGCAGCACCCAGGTGGATGAAGACGATCCCTACGCGGATTACAAGATTCCCGACGACCTGATGTGGTGATGCCCCGGGTCCGGCCTGCTGTCGGGTCCGACACCAGGCCTCGGGCGGGCTACCCTGCCCTCAGCGGCTGAGCCGGTCAAAGACGTCGGCCCGCCAGGGCCGGAGGGCGATCAGCAGGCTGTAGCCATGCCGCTGGACATAGGGGAGCTGCCGGTCCTCCTGGTTCAGTTCGGCAAACTCCGCCGCCAGCTTCTCCAGCTTCTTCCGTATCACCTCGTTGCTGCTGCGGGAAAGCATGCCGGGGAGGAACATCAGTTTCTCGTCGGCATTGCAGAAGGGGCAGGCCAGGAACTCCTCCAGCAGGTGGGAGATGAAGTAACGCTGGATGGGCCCATTGGGACGCCAGGTGAAACGGGAAGACACCCGCAGGCGGATGCGGTTGCCCGGCATCAGCTCGATCAGCCCGAGCCGGTCCAGACGGGTGAGACAGCCCAGGAGCGCCGGCTCCTCCAAGCGGAAACGCTGCAGGATTTCCCCGTAGGTCCAGCCGTGGATGACCACGAAGGCCACCAGCAGCAGGACTTCGTCGGCCACCAGTTCGGCCTCCTGGGTCTCGCTCAGGGCGCTGAGCTGGCGCTGCTCCCGTTCCATTTCCTGGACCAGGTCGGCAAAGCCCAGGTCCATCAGGGCGCAGATTTCCCCCAACCGCTCCAGGGAAAAGGACTCGGCTGCGAACCAGCGTTTGACGCTGGCCTCGCTGGCGCCCAGCTGACTGGCCAGCTCCCGGTAGGTGATGCCGCGGCTGCGCAGGATTTTTTTCAGGGCGCCCACCAGGGCGGAAGTCTGAGACATGGGCGCTCCAGGCCAGGAAAAAGTATCGCTGCATGATACCTGACAGCCCATTTGCTACAACTTTGTTGCAATTGCTTGAACAAGCGCATCCCATGAGGATAAATGACGGGGTCAAACCCGCTGCTGCACTCCGGCGCCGGGTCGTCACCGCAAGGAAACAGCCCCATGAAGACCGTCCAGCCCCTCTGGTATCGCCATCCCCTCCCTGCTTCTGCGCCCACTTCCGCAAGCCCCCCGGCACCGGCCCGGGACCCTGCCGCCGCCCAGCTGCAGCTGTTCGTGGATGCCGGGGTCGGCCACATCCGCTTCCTGACCCTCGATACTGACGGCCGCATCCATGGGGACGAATGCTTCCCCAGCAACACCGACCTGCCGCAGCTGCTGCGTGAGCGCAAACTCGGCGTGCATTTCGGCGAGGGCGCCGCCGCCCGCATCTACATCGCCGGCAAGCTGGCGCCCCTGGTGCATGAGGCGCTCGGTTACGGCAAGACCTTCCTGTCGAGCGCCACCGCCTGGCTGGCCGCCAGCCGCCTGCTGGCGCGGGAACCGCGGGCCGATATCCGCAGCCAGGCGGTGGTGGAACTGTCCGCCTCCGGCTATCTGGTGGTCGGTGTCGACCGCGACGGCCAGCTGCAGGACGACTTGCTGGTGGTGAATCCCCGCTGCGGCGCCGGTTCCGGCGTCAATCTCGACCGGGTGCTGCAGAAGCTGGGGCTCGGCCGCGAGGACGTGGATCGCATCCTCGCCGGCTATCTGGGCGAGGAACACCGCGAGAAGCGCCTGCAGGTGAGCACCCGCGCCGACCGTTGCGGGGTGTTCAGCGCCTCGGCCACCATTTCCGACAAGAACCAGGGCATCCCTTTGGCGGTGGCGCTCGCCACCACCCTCAAGTCAGAGGTGCAGAAAGCCTGCCGCAAGTTGCCCACCGGTTTCCAGCAGGTGTGCCTGACCGGCCGCGTCTTCCACTGGCAGTTCGCCCGCGATTGCGCCGAGGACCTGCTGCGCGAGCAGGGCGTGCAATCGATCCAGTGGGACCCGGACAACACCGAAGCGCTGCTGGCGTTGCAGGAACTGGTGCAGCGGGTCGGCCACGACGGCATCGCCCAGCCCGAACACCGCCTGCTGCAGCCGGAGACCGAACAGACCTACCCGCCTTTCGCGCAACTGCGCCGCAGTTACGAGGCCGACCTGCGCTTCACCCGCCAGGACAGCGAGGAAGGGCGCGGCAGCCTCGTGGCGCTGGCCGGGCGGCGGCTCGACATCGGCCTTGACGTCGGTTCGACCATGGCCAAGCTGCTGGTGAGCGACGCCGACAGCGGCGAGGTGCTGGCGGTGCGCGCCTGCAGCAATGCCGGCGACACCATGGAGACGATCAAGCGCATCTGGCGCGACTTCCAGGAAGCCGGCCTCGCCGAGGTGCGCATCCACGGCATCGGCATCACCGGCTCGGCCCGCTATCAGGTGCAGCAGGCGCTCGAACGCATCTACCCGGAGCTGGCCGGCCGCGTACCGGTGCTGGTGGAGAACTACGCGCACGCCCGCGGTTCCATCCGCCTTGCCCGTGAGCACGTGGCCAGGCTGGCGGCCGACGGCGTGGCGGTGAATCAGGACTTCTGCGTGCTGGTGGATATCGGCGGCGAGGACACCAAGATTTCCACCATCGCCCTCAAGGAGGCCGAGCTCTTCAACAACGCCATGAACCTCAAGTGTTCGGCGGGTACCGGCAGCCTCATGGACACCCTCGCTGCGTTGTTCGGCATGGACGGCGTCGCCGCCGCCTGTCAGGAGGCCTACGGCGCCGCCCGCAGCCGGGCGATCAACGCCACCTGCGCGGTGTTCCTGATGGAAAACGCCCGCAAGCTGCAGGCGCGCGGCGTCCCCCGTGCAGAAATCCTCGCTTCCGCCAACTGGGCCATCGTCGAGAACATGGCGCGCACCCTCTGGAATCAGGTCGAGCTGCCCGCCAACACGGTGGTGCTGCTGCACGGCCAGACCATGCTGTCCGACCCGCTGCCCCTGGCGGTCACCCACCGCCTGCAGGACAGCCTCGACGGCCAGGCCTACGCGCTGGTGCCGCCGCATCCCGGTCATCGTGCCTGCTACGGCCTGATCGGCAGTCTCGCGCAGACGGTGCCGGAGGGCGAAGCGTTGGTTTCCCTCGAAAAATTCCTGGCGGCCAGCTTCGAGAAACGCATCATCCAGTGCAAGGGCGCGGCCTGCGGCGACGACGCAGCGGTCTGCAACCGCACCATGCTCACCTGCCGCAAGGAGGACGGCAGCAAGCTGCTGTCCTTCAGCCTCGGCGGCTGCAGCGCCATCAACGAACTGGTGGCGAAGAAGCAGCACAAACAGGCCGTGAGCAAGCCGGTACGCGACACCTACAAGGAAATCTGGGACTTCGTGGACAGCCGTCAGCCGCGCAGCGAGGCGCCCGACCGGCTGGTGATCCCGCGCAGCTTCGCCGTCTCCGAATGGGCCTACCTGTTCGCCAGCCTGTTCCAGCGCCTCGGTCTGCCGGTGCATGTGGACAATGTGCAGGCTGCCGACCTGGGCAGCGCCCAGCCGCATTTCAATATCGACAGCTGCGCCCCCCACATGGGCGCGGTCGGCCAGTACGCGCGCCTGGCGGCGCAGCCCCACGGCCTGATCCTGGCGCCGCAGATCGAGTTCCTGCCCACCGACGGCAAGAGTCTGGGCCGCACCTGCACCTTGAACCAGGGCGGCGTCGCCGTCGCCCTCAACCTCGCCCGCCTTGAGCATCCGGACGCGCGCTTCGCCCTCTTCAACATCGATCTCTCGGTGCTCGATGGGGAAACCCTGCGCAGCCAGCTGCAGGAACGCCTGCAGCCGGTGTTCGCCCATTACGGCCTGCAGCCCGACGCCGCCACCCTGGGCAGCGCGATTGCCGGCGCTCTGGAGGATCATTTCGCCCTGCGCCGCCAGCTCGCCGATTTTGCCGCCGACCTGGCCGAGGAAGCGCTTGCCGAGGGCACGCCCCTGTCCCTGGTGGTGGGCCGCGAATACATCCTCAATCCCGGCATTTACGACAGCCACGTGCGGCGTCTGCTGCGCGACAAGCAGATGGCGGTGCTGCCCTCCTACGTCCTCGACGTGGACCTCAACCCCGACTACGGCCATCTCTACTGGCGCAATCCCCACGCCATCGTCAGCATCCTCGACGCCGTGTCGCGCAAGACCCTGCACCAGCGTTTGCGCCATCCGCGCCTCAAGGCCGTGTTCGCACAAATCGAAAGCGGTCACGAACTGCTGCCGGTGGTGCAGATTTCGACCTTCTGCTGCGGTCCCGACAGCTCCATCCAGCCCCTGATCGCCGAGATCATGAAGCAGCGGCCCTTCCTGCTGATCCAGTCGGACGCCATCATCCAGGAGCTCGCGCACCTGGAAAACCGGGTCAATACCTACGTCAAGCAGCTCGAACTGGGGCTGCACGAAGAGCTGCAGATCGGCAGCGCCCAGCCCTTCGACGTCCGCTGTCTCGACGAACTGACCCAGCAGGAACCGATAGACCGGGAACGGGACGTGATCTACGTGCCGACCATGTCCGACAACCGCACCCTGACCGCGGTACTGCGCAGCGCCGGCTTCACCTGCATCGACAACTACCGCGAACATCAGGACCTGCAACGGCTGGTACAGGAAGGCCGCCAGCACACCGGCGACAGCTGCTGCGCGCCGCTCGCCGGCGTCTATGCCGACCTGGAACGGGCGCAGGAAGACTTCCGCCGCCGCCAGCAGGCCGGCGATCCCCTGGTGGCCGGCAAGCGCCGCCTGCTCTACTTCGACAACAAGGGCACCGGCCCCTGCCGCCAGGGCCAGTACGTGCATGTGCACCAGCTGCTCCACCATCGGGGACGCAGTGCCCAGAGCGCCCGGGACGAGCTGCCTGGCCAGGGCGTGCTGAAATTTCTGGTGGGCCAGGAGCAGGAGGGTTACAACGTGGGGGTCGAGGAATGGGTGCTGGCCCGGGCCCACCAGGCGCTGATCCTCCAGGGCCTGCTGCACAGCCTGCTATTTACCGGCGGCGCCGCCTGCCGGGATTACGAGGAATACCAGGCCTTCCTGGCCGATTACCGGCAGTTGAAGCAGGACGTGGTACGGGCGCTGGAATCCTACCCCGGGCCGGGGGCCCTGGCCCGCCGCCTGCTGGGCTGGAGCCGCAAGGTGCCGGCCCTGGAAGCGCTCTTCAAGTACCGGGCCTACGGCCTCCATGGCGGCGAGCTGCAGCCCCTGCTGCGCGCCTTTGCCCGCCGCTGGATCACAGGCCGTACCCCGGCCGACGCCCTGCCCCTGGCCATGACCGGCGAAGCCTACATGCGGGTGGCCCAGAGCGAGGACCTGTTCCGCCAGCTCCTCGCCCACCTGGGGTTCGGCCGCTTCAAGCTCAACCACAATCCCTGCTGGAGCTACATGGAGTGGCTCTGCGAGGAAGCCGCCCAGGTGGAGGAAGACCAGCTGCAGCGGCTTCAGAACCAGGCGGCACCGGATCCGGCCGCCCTGCGCGCCCGCCAGTCCCGGCGGAACCGGGCCCGGCGCCTGCAGCAGGTGATGCGCCAGTTCCTGGCGGGGCCCCTGTACCGGGCCGCCGGCATTCCCCTGCCCCCCAGCTGCCAGCGTACCGCCAGCCAGAGCCGGGAACTGCTGCCCACCCTGCGCCCCCTGAGCGAGATCAGCACCTATATCGGCGAGGTGCTGGAGGAACTGCGGCACGGGGCCCGGATGGTGTTGAACGTGGCCCCCACCGGCTGCATGGTGGCGAGCATGGGTGAGGTGCTGACCCCGGCCATCCAGCGCCAGAGCGGCAGCACCGGGCGCATCCAGCATCTCTTCTCGGCGGACGGGGAGATCAATGAGGAGTTGCTGACCCTGGCGCTCCTGAAGACCATGGGCCCCGAGGCTTTCTACCGCCGTCCTGGGGCACTTCCGGCCACCGCCGGGAGCCGGGACCGGGCCATGCCCGGGCTGGCGGTGCCGCTGCCGGAACCGGCCTGATCAGGACCAGAGGTTGTCCGGCACCCCGGGCTGGGGCAGCCCCTTCCAGTCCAGTCCCCAGAACTGGAACCCCAGCCAGGAGCCGGGCAGCACCGCCAGCATGCGCCGGGCGGACTGGCCCTGGAGGGTGTGGTCCGCGTACTCCTGCAGGCAGTTTTCCAGGACGCCCCGGAGCTCCTTGACCGAGCCCCAGTTCTGCTTGATCAGGTGGGTGCTGAGGGCGGAAAGGAGCATCACCAGCAGGTAGCAGGGCTGGCCCCAGCGGTGCTGCTTGCGGATCGAATGCTCCAGGACCTCGGTGGCGCGGCGGCTGTCCTGCTCCCCGAACCAGCCGTTGCAAAGCCCGTAGGCCAGGGCAAAGGCGGCCCGGGAATCCTCCAGTTCATCGTCCTCCTGGACCGCCTGCCAGAGCAGCTTTTCCGCCTCGGCGGGGGTCCCGTGATGGAGTTCCAGCCCCGCCAGGCGCCGCAGGGCGTCAGGATCGCCCCGCTCCGCCGACTGGCGCAGCAAATCCTTCTTGGTTTCCAGGTCCGCCCGGGCCCCCAGGTCGTCCACCACCCGGTGCACGTACTGGTAGAAAGCCTGATCGTGCCCGGCCTCGCCGGCCTTCAGGATCCAGCGGTTGGCCAGTTCCTGATCCTCCAGCCCGTATTCATTGCAGCGGTAGATGTTGGCCATGGACAGATAGCCCTGGGCCAGGCCCAGAGCGATGGCCCGCTCGAAACAGGCAATGGCCTGGGCCACGTCCCGCAGCGCCGGGTCAAAGAGATAGCAGAAGCCCAGGCCGTCGTAGCACCAGGCCAGCATTTCCTCGTTGTCCAGGTCCTGGTACTGGCGGATCGCCTTTTCCAGATACTGGCGGGATTTGCCCATGTCCCGCTCCAGGCCCATCTCCCGGTCCCGCCAGGCCAGCCCCAAGGCGTAGGTGCACCGGGCTCCTTCATCGTCGTCGCAGGCGCTGCCCTCTTCCAGGCAGGCCAGGGCCTCTTCCGGCCGGTCCAGTTGATAACGCAGCTGCTGGTAGGCCTGCCAGTAGTAGAGCCCCACGGGATAGAGCTCTGCCGCAGCCATCCAGGCCGTCAGGGCCTGCTCGGGACGGCCCTGGGCCTGGTAGCACCAGGCACATTCCTCCTGGATGCTGGCCCGGATGTGGTCGGTGGCCTGCAACTCCCGGGCCGGCTCCAGGAGCGCCAGGGCGCCGGCATGATCATCCTGAAAGCGGAACAGGTAACCCCCCAGGGCCAGGGCAAAGCGGGCCTCCAGGCGGGACTGGCAGCCGGGATCGGTGAAGTGCTGGCGCCCCAGTTCCAGAATGGCGCGCATTTCCGGCTCGCTGCCGCCCCAGCGGGGGTCCTTGATGCAGATCATGTTCTCCCAGCAACCCAGCCAGTGGGGGTCCAGCTCCTGGGCCCGGTTGAAGATGAGCTCGGCCTGGTGCTGGGTGCCGATCACCTGCTGCTCCCACATCAGCCAGACCAGCAGGTGGCCGGCGGGTCCCCCCCCCGCCAGGGCATGCTCGGCCAGGGCCCGCCCCTGCTCGCAGTGTTCCCGCAGGGCCTGCCAGTCCGCCTCGCTCACCAGATGCGCCAGGGCACCGCCCCGGTGCCGCCAGGCCTGACGGAAATGCAGGGCAGCGAGGCAGAAACTGGCGTAGGGATCATCCGGGGCCTGGTCCCGCCAGGCGGCCAGGATCTGGCGCCGGGCCGCCTCCTCCTTTTCATTGCTCTCCAGTTCGCCGATCACCTGGACCAGCGCCTCACTGCTTGCCAGGCAAGGGGCAGCCAGATAGGCGGCATGGGCCTCTGCCAGGGCCAGGCGGACGGCGGCAAAGTCCTGCTGTTCCAGGCGCTCAGCCAGGGAAGGATGGGGGGCGGAATCAGTCATGGCGGGTCTTGTCCGTGCTGGAGGGGGCAAAGCCCCGGTTGAACATCACCTGATAGAGCTGGGCCCGTTCCGGGTCCGTGTCCTGATAGAACTCCACCAGGGTTTTCCTGATCTTCGGCATCAGCCCGGGATTCAGGTCCAGGGCCCGGTGCAGATGGCGCAGGGCGCGCCGGTCGTCTTCTCCCAGCCAGCGCCGGCCGGCGGCATAGTGGGCCGGACTGTGGGCCGGATGGCGGCGCAGATAGGCGTCCACCGCCCCGTCCGCATCCTCCAGCTCCCCGTCATCAATGCGCATCAGCAGGAGGTCCCAGGCTTCGCCGGCATCCAGTTCGGCCCGGGCCGCCAGGGCTTCCTTGCGCGCCCGCCGCGCCTCGGCTTCCCGCCGCGCCTCCTGGCGGTACTGGTGCTGCTCCTGCCACCAGGAGGCCACGTCGCTTTCCCAGGCCGCATCGAGGCTGAGCAGGCAGCCCTGGAAATCCCCAGAAAACCATTGGGACAGGGCCGTTTCGGGAGCCCGGTGGGTGATGCTGATGCCGTCCCTGAGCATGGCTTCGGGGGAAAACCCCAGGGCCTGGATGCGTTCCGCCAGGCTGGGGTGGGTATCCCGCTCATCGGCTTCGCCCTGGAGCTGCTGGCGCATCAGGCGCATGCACTGATCGGGATCGGCGGGGGCGCAGGGTTGCCGGGCCAGTTCCGCCAGTTGCCGGTAGGGCTGCCCCTGGACCCGGGGACTGTCTTCCACCCGGGCGTAGATTTCCGGCCAGAAGCATTCGTCCAGGTACTGGCGGGCCAGCTGGAAGCGGACCAGGGACCAGACCGCCACCTCCGGGGACACCACCTGGACGCTCAGGGCATCCGCCCCGTATTCGTTTTCCCGGCAGTAGAGGAAGGCCAGCCGGTCGTAGTGGGCCACGAAACGGTGCACCGCCCGGGCCAGCCAGGCGGACAGCCGGTCGCTCCAGTCCCGGGCCTCTTCCTGCAGTTCCAGCAGGGCTACCCGCAGGTTGTGGAACAGGGCTCCCCAGCGATGCGGGTAGCCGGCCAGATGGCCGTATTCGTGGGCCACCACCGCCAGGGCCTCCTCGGCCGAGAGGGTGGCCAGCATGGGCAGCCCCAGGCTGATGTAACCGTGCCGCCGGGGCATGAACCAGAGATCGAACCAGCGCCGCCAGACCGCATAGGCATTCATGTCCCGGTTGATGGCGACGCCCCGGATCGGCGGCCCCTGGAAGCGGGCCTGCATCTGTTCCAAGGCGGCAAACAGCTCCGGCGCCTGGTCCCGGCGCAGCCAGACCTCGTCGTGGGTGGGCCGGCGGAACAGCACCAGCCGCTCGGTGAGACGCCGGGCCAACAGCAGGAACAGCACCAGGAGCGCCAGCAGGGGGACCAGGGACCAGGCGGAAAGCCGGTCTCCCTGGTGCACGAGCAGGGACAGCAGGCCCAGGACGGCACCCCAGGTGCCGAAAACCAGGACCAGGAAGATCACCAGAGCCAGGAGGGTGAAGCGCACCAGGGCCCAACGCTCGGCACGCCGGTAATGGCCAGCCGGGCCGGAGCGTTGCAGGCGGTTGAAATGACGCAGGCGGGGCACGGAAGCAGCTCAAAAAATGAGAATGGCATTGTCGGGGCTGAATGCGGTTTTGGCAATGCCGTAGTCATCAGCACTGCCGGATGGCTGCCTGGCACTGCCCGGCCCGGGGCAACAGGCTAGAATGCCGCCTTTTCCCGCCTTTCGCCCCCCATGAGCACGGATAACCCGATCTGCACCGACAGCCTCCTGCCCCACATCGACCAGGACACCCAGCGCCTGGCGGCCCGCATGGCCCAGGAGATTTTCGCCACCTGTTTCCGGGAGTCCGTGGAAGCCGACAGCCTCCCGCAGCTGGCCGAACTCACCAGCCGCTGCCGCAACTGGTGTCAGGCCGGCCACGGGGAAGAAGCCAGCACCCTGCGGCTGGTGCTGCTGATCAGCGGCCTGGACCAGTGGGGGCTGGCCTACTGCCAGGCTTTCGGCATCACCGCCCTGCCCGCCCTGTCGGCCCTCATCGGCGCCCTGCGCACCGGGCTGGACAGCCGCGCCGACGCCCGCTTCCAGCGCTTTTTCGGGCAGCTCGAGCAGGTGGAAGCCGACGCCATCGACTTCAAGATCGAACTGCGCCGCCAGATCCATCTGGCCCTGTGGCACGCCATGGCCGCCTGTGACGATGCCGCGGCCAGCCAGCCGGTGCTGCAGACCCTGGGCAGCCTGATGCTGGCCCTGAACGAGCGCATGCCCGAGCTGGGCTGGCGCCTGGTGGCCGATGCCCTGGCCCACATCCAGATCCGCCTGCTGAGCGACACGGACCCGGGCCCCCAGGCCCAGGCCGGCACCCAGACCCTGTTCGCCGCCCTGCGCGGCGCCCTGCCTCAGGAACGCCACCAGGCCATCCAGGCCCACGCCACCCAGGCCGTACTGGCCTGGCAGCAGGCCCGCCGCCAGGCCTGAGGAACAACCGGGGCGGCGGCTGCCACTGCGGCCCCGCCCATCACCGTCCGCTTCCGGCGGGCGGGCGCGTTTCGTGCTTGACGTCCGGATAACGCTTCCCCGCCCCTACATTTTGTCGCCTTTGCGCCAGGACGGCTGTTGCCGCTTCCCGGCCGGGCGTCAGGACCCGCCGGAACCATGAAAACCAACCTGCCCGTCAGCAACCGCGAAGTGCTCATGGACGATGGCACCACCATCGTCACCAAGACCGATCTGCGCGGCTGCATCACCTACGCCAATCCCGACTTCATCCGCATCTCCGGCTTCAGCGAAGCGGAGCTGCTCGGGCAGAGCCACAACATCGTGCGTCACCCGGACATGCCGGAACAGGCCTTTGCCGACCTGTGGCACACCCTGAAGCAGGGCCGTCCCTGGAACGGGCTGGTGAAGAACCGCTGCAAGAACGGCGACTACTACTGGGTCAATGCCCACGTGGCCCCCCTGGAAGAAGACAGCCAGCTGGTGGGCTACACCTCCATGCGCACCAAGCCCAGCCGGGAACAGATCCTGGCGGCCAGCAGCCTGTACGAAGCCCTGAAAAAGGGCACGGCCACGGTCCGCCTGGAAGGGGGCCAGGTGGTGAGCAAATCCCTGCTACGCCGGCTCAATGTCTTCCGCCATGTGCTGAACATGTCGGTAAGCCGCCAGCTGCGCCTGCTCATGGTCGCCTTCCTGCTCAGTTTCGTGGTCGCCGGCCTGGTGGTGTACGACGGCCTGGGCAAGGTCCAGGTGAATGGGCCCATCTACAAGCGGGTGGTCCAGGGCAAGGACCTGATCGCCGACATCCTGCCGCCGCCGGAATACCTGATCGAATCCTACCTGGTGGTCCTGGAGATGCTGCGGGCCGACCCCGCTGCCCTGCCCCCCATGGTGGACAAGAGCAAGAAGCTCAGGGAGGAATTCCAGCTCCGGCACCAGGTCTGGGTCCAGGAGCTGCCCCCGGGGGAACTGAAGACCCTGATGGTGGAGGACGCCTACCAGCCCGGCATCGCCTTCCTGGACCTGCGCGACCAGCGCTTCATTCCTGCCCTGCAGGCGGGGGACCGGGCCAGCGCCGAAGCCCTGCTGCCCCAGCTGGCAGAACAGTATGCCCGGCACCGGGCCGTGATCGACCGGGTGGTGGAGCTGGCCAATGCCCGCAACGGGGAAGACGAACAGGAGGCCGCCCGCATCATCCGCGACAACTACCTGCTGCTCGGCGGCCTGGGACTGGGATTGACACTGCTGGTGGGTCTCCTGGGGGGCACGGTGATCCGCAATCTGAACCGGCTCCTGGGCGGCGACCCCCGCTACGCCTGCGACATCACCCGGCATGTGGCCTCCGGCAACCTGGGCCTGCGCATCGACGTGGATGCCCTGGACCGGAGCAGCCTGCTAGCCTCCATCAAACATCTGCGGGAAATGTTCCGGGAGATGGTGCGCGACATCCAGCGCAATGCCGCCCAGGTGGCGGACAGCGCCAGGCTGATGGCCACCGCCGCCGACCAGGTCACCCAGAGCTCCCGGGAACAGAGCGAGTCCACGGCCGACATGGCCAGCGCTGCGGAACAGATGGGCGCCAGCATGGCCCAGGTGGTGGACAATGCCGCCGCCGCCCATGACCTCTCGGTGAGCTCCGGCCAGACCTGCGAAAACGGCGCCCGGGTGATCCAGAACGCGGTCCGCAGCATGGAGGAAATCGCCGCCACGGTGCGCCAGTCCACCGCCACCATCCTGACCCTGGGAACCCAGTCGGAACGGATTTCCTCGGTGGTCCAGGTGATCCGGGAAATCGCCGACCAGACCAACCTGCTCGCCCTCAACGCCGCCATCGAAGCGGCCCGGGCAGGGGAAACCGGGCGGGGCTTCGCGGTGGTGGCCGACGAGGTGCGCAAACTGGCGGAACGGACCTCCGCCGCCACCGGGGAAATCGCCGCCATGATCCAGGCCATCCAGGGCGGCATGCAGAACGCCGTGAGCACCATGGAAACCGGGGTCGCCCAGGTGGATCAGGGGGTGGCCCTGGCCAACGAAGCCGGCCTGGCCATCCAGCGCATCCGCGACAGCGCCGCCCAGGTGGTGGCGGTGGTGGCCAGCATCTCCAGCGCCCTCCAGGAACAGGGGGTGGCCACCGGGCACATCGGCGAACACGTGCTGCGGATCGCCCGGCTCTCGGAAGAAAACAACGCCGTGGCCGAAACATCCTCCCAGGGCGCCCACCACCTGCTGGACACGGCCACCACCATGCAGAACACCGTCAGCCGCTTCGCGGTCTGACCCCTTTCCCATCTGCCAGCCCCGGCTCTGCCCGGGGCTTTTCATGCCCTGGATTTGCCTGCCGGCCCAGGAGGACGCATCATCTCCAGATGCCCTCTCATCGAAGCGGGAGATGCCATGTCCCACCAGGCTTCCTTGCACCGCCTCCTGCACCAGTTCGGAATGCTCCTGCTGGTTCTGCTGGCCTGTGCGGCCGGGGCCCAGGCCGTGCAGGCCACACAGGCCACCTGGGTGGACCAGGGACCGGATGGGCAGCCCCGGGTGCATCTCTATTTCTTCTGGTCGGCAAGCTGTCCCCATTGCCAGGAAGCCCGCCCCTTCGTGGAAGCCATTCCCCAGAACCGACCCTGGGTGGAACTGCATAGCCTGGAAGTCTCCCGCCACCGGGAAAACGCCATCCGGTTTGCCGAGCTGAGCGCCGCCGTGGGCCAGCAGCCGCAAGGCGTACCGACCCTGATCCTGTGCGGCCAGATGGAGGTGGGCTGGCAGGACGCGGCCAGCAGCGGCGCCCGGCTGCTGGCCGCCCTGGACGCCTGCCGCAGGGGGGAACTGGCCCCGGCCGGGGCGGCAGCGCCGCCCCCCCTGACCCTGCCCTTGTTCGGCGCCCTGGAGCCGGAGCAGCTCTCCCTGCCCCTGTTCACCCTGATCCTGGCCGGGCTCGATGCCTTCAATCCCTGCGCCTTCTTCGTGCTGCTGTTCCTGCTCAGCCTGCTGGCCCATCAGCAAAGCCGGCGGCGCATGCTGCTGATCGGCGGGGTATTCGTCGCCACCTCGGGACTCATGTACTTCGCCTTCATGGCGGCCTGGCTCAACCTTTTCCAGCTGCTCGGCAGTCTCGGGGGCATCACCCTGGGGGCCGGGCTGCTGGCCATCCTGGTGGGACTCATCAACCTCAAGGATGTTCTGGCCCCGGGCCAGGGACCCAGCCTTTCCATCCCGGCCAGCGCCAAGCCCGGCATCTATCGCCGGGCCCGGGCCATACTCCAGTCCACCAGCCCCCTTGCCATGCTGGGCGCCACCGTTTTCCTGGCCGTTACCGCCAACTTCTACGAACTGCTGTGCACGGCCGGCTTCCCCATGGTCTATACCCGGGTGCTCACCCTGCAAGAAACCTCGGCCACCGCCCGCCTGGCCTGGCTGGCCCTCTACAACCTGATCTACGTGCTGCCCCTGTTGCTGATCGTGCTCACCTTCGTCACCACCCTCTCGGCCCGCAAGCTGACGGAACGAGAAGGCCGGCTCCTGAAGCTCATGTCCGGTACCCTGATGCTGGCCCTGGGCCTGCTGCTCACCTTTGCCCCCGCCCTGCTGAACAGCCTGGCCGTCAGCGCCGTCCTGCTCGCCCAGGCGCTCCTGGTCGGCTTCCTGGCCCCGAAGCTGAACCCAAAGCTGAGCCGCAGGCCCCCGGACTGAAACCCCGGAGCTGCGTCCTTTTCCCCCTGAGTTCGTCTACCAGATCAGAAAACCATTGCAGCGGATGAAGCCCGGAGAAAAACATCATGGAATTCCTGATTGCCGCCCTGCAAAGCGGTCTGGCCAGCCTGGCCTCCTATCTCGCCGCCCATGTCCTGCTCTGCCTGGTGCCGGCTTTCTTCATTGCGGGGGCCTTGTCGGCGCTGCTGCCCCAACAGGCCATCATCCGCTTTCTCGGCCCCGATGCGCCCAAATGGGTGTCCTATCCTGCCGCTGCCGGGGCCGGCAGCTTGCTGGCAGTCTGTTCCTGCACCATCCAGCCGCTCTTTGCCGGCATTTACAAGAAGGGGGCCGGGCTGGGGCCGGCCATCACCTTCCTGTTCTTTGCGCCTGCGGCCAACATCCTGGCCCTCTCCTATACCGGCGTGGCGCTGGGTGCCGATTTCGCCCTCGCCCGCATCGTGCTGGCGCTCTCCTTCGGCATCGGAATCGGCATGATCATGGCAGCCATTTTCCGCCGTGATGATGTGGCCCGGCTGGCGGATGGCCAGCCCTTTGCCCCAGGCGAAAGCATTCCGCGCAAGAACCTGTGGTTCCTGGGCACCCTGGTGGCACTGCTCCTGGCCGGTACCCTGAAGCTGGATTTGCTCCAGACCGGACTGCTGGAGTTCCGTTTTGCCGCTGCCCCGGCCATTCCGGTGCAACAGCTCCTCGACCACTGGGTGCCGGCCGATGCCGCCACCGGGGCAGAAGGCCTGAGTCTGCAGGGCGCGGTGCTGGTGCTGTTACTGACCGCCATCGCTCTGTGCGCTTGGCAAGGTCTGGGCAAGGTGGAAGCGGGGTTCAGCCGGATGACCTGGATCAGCCTGCTGATGATTGCCGCCACCCTGGTTTTCGCGGCGCTCACGATCAAGCTGCAGGACTCCGAACTGGTCCTGATCCTGACGGGCAGGACACTGGCGGTGGCGACCCTCTGTATCCTGCTGCTCCCCCTGTCCCGCTGTTTCGATGCCTGGGACATGCAGCAGTGGCTGTGGGAAACCTGGCGTTTCGTCCAGCAGATATTCCCCTTGCTGATCGTCGGGGTCTTTCTGGTGGGGGTCATCCGCATCTTCATCCAGCCCGCATGGATAGAAGCGGTCGCCGGCAGCAACACCCTGCTGGCGAACCTGGCCGGGGTGGCCTTCGGGGTCTTCATGTACTTTCCAACCCTGGTGGAAGTCCCCATCGCCAAGATGTTCCTGTCCCTGGGCATGCATCCCGGCCCCCTGATCGCCTACCTGATGGCCGATCCGGAACTCTCGCTGCAAAGCATCCTGATCACCACCGCCATCATCGGCAAACTGCGGGCCTGGACCTATGTGGGGCTGGTGGCCCTGTTCTCTACCCTGGCGGGCCTGACCTACGGGGCCTGGGTCGACGGCACCTCACCCCTGCTGCTGGCCGGCTACATGGCCGGCATCGTCGGCACGATCATCGCCAGTACCCATCTGCTGGCCCGCCTGCACGCCCGATAACCCGAAGGAGGAAATCATCATGCTGATCAAGATTCTCGGCAGCGGCTGCGCCAAGTGCAACCGCCTCGAACAACTGACCCGGGAAGCCGTAGCCGAACTGGGCCTGACGGCTGATTTCGAGCACGTTCGCGACATGGAGCAGATCATGGCCTACCCGGTCATGACCACTCCGGCCCTGGTCGTGGATGAACAGGTCAAGGTCGCCGGGCGCATCCCCAGCAAGGATGAACTGCTGAGCTGGCTGCGGGCGGCCCCGTAAGCGACGGGCTGAACCGGATCAATCCTCCGGGCGCGGGCAGGACCAGGCACCTGCAAGGAGGAGCCTGGGCGCTCGGCCAGCAGTTCTGTGGCTGGCCATGTCGTCATGTGCCTGCAGCAGATGCTCGCTCCCGAGCCCTAGAGAACACGGACGAAGAACCCGCCCTTGCATGGCTCCTGATCTCTGGGCACAGGAATTCAGGGAAAGCAACGAGGATAGCCGTACGCTTAAAACCAGCTGGTGATCTTCGCCCGGTCCGGGATGCCGCCAGCGTGCACCACCTTGCCATCGACCACGACTCCCGGTGTCGACATCACCCCGTATTTCATGATTTCCGGCAGTTCCTCGACCTTGGACAGCGTGATGGCGACACCCTGCTCAGCGGCGACCTCCTCGATCAGCCTGACAGTGTTGCGGCAGTTGGCACAGCCGGTGCCGAGAACCTTGATGTCTTTCATGCGTAGTCTCCTTAGAGGACGAGGTTGAATACGTAACCGACCAGCAGGATGCCGGTGGCGACGACGCCAGCGAAAGTGGCGATGAGGGTGGGCTTGAGCGCCTTGCGCAGGATGATCATCTCCGGCGCCGAGAGCGCGATGACGCTCATCATGAAAGCGAGCACGGTGCCGAGCGCAGCGCCCTTGCCGATCAGCGCCTCGACCACCGGGATGATGCCGGCGGCGTTGGCGTACATCGGTACGCCGAGCAGGACGGCGGCCGGCACCGCCCACCAGGCATCCTTGCCCATGAACGAGGCCATGAAATCTTCCGGCACGTAGCCGTGGATGCCGGCGCCCAGTGCAATGCCGGCGAGGATGTAGGGCCACACTTTGGCGACGATCTCGCGCACATGACGCCAGCCAGCGGCAAAGCGTGCCGGCCAGCCGCCAGCCGGGTCGCCGCTCCAGGTTGCCTCGCCGCGCTGGATCTGCTGCACCCAGTCTTCCAGATGACGTTCCATCTTCAACTGGCCGATGACCAGCCCGGCGACAATGGCGATCAGCAGGCCGAGTCCCAGGTAGAGCGCCGCCACCTGCCAGCCGAACAGGCCGAAGAGCAAGGCCAGCGCCACTTCGTTGACCATCGGCGCCGAGATCAGGAAGGAGAAGGTCACGCCGAGCGGTACGCCGGCCGACAGGAAGCCGATGAACAGCGGCACCGCCGAGCAGGAGCAGAACGGCGTGACGATGCCGAGCAAGGCCGCAAGCACGTTGCCGACCCCCTGACGGCGCCCGGACAGCAGGGCGCGGGTGCGTTCCGGCGCGAAGAAGGTCTGCACCACCCCCATGACGAAGACGATGCCGGTGAGCAGCAGGAGCACCTTGGGGGTGTCGTAGAAGAAAAAATGCAACGCTTCGCCGAAGCGTGTGCTGCGGTCAAGGCCGAGGAAACCGGTCAGATGGTCGGCAAGGGGGCTCAGGTTCAGGTAGAGCGTCAGCCAGAGGGCAGCACTGGCGGCAATCAGGAGGAGCCAGACAGGGGTGGTGGCGGGGCGTCGCAACAGGGGCATGGTTTTTCCAGAATGAAACATTCGGCCGTGTAGACGACCGACTCTGGAAAAAGACGCAGGTCGCTGGCCGGCACTTACTCCGGTGGCGGGCGCGGCACGAAACCGGCCACCAGCCCGGCTTCGTCGAAGCAGACCTGGCAACCCTCGACCAGTCTGGCACGCAGCCGCAGACGGGCCCGCTGCAGCCGCGACTTGGCACCGGACAGCGAGATGCCGAGACGCTCGGCGAGCACCTGCTGCGACTGGCCGGCGATGTCGCACAACTCGATCGCCAGGCGGTCGGCCGCCGACAGTTCGGCGAGGACCCGCGGCAGACACTGGCTCAACTGGTCGACCGGCGCCAGCGGCTCGCTCTCGGCGGCGGCCAGCTCGTCGCCCAGTTCGACTTGCGGGCGGCGGGCGCGCAGGCGGTCGGTCAGCGCGTTGCGCGCCACCTGGAACAGCCAGGCGCGCGGGTTGTCCAGGGCGCAGAAAGCATCGCCCTGGCGCAGCGCGCGCAGGAAGACCTCCTGCAGCAGGTCGTCGGCCTCGGCGTCGCCGTCGAGCCGGTGGCGCAGCCAGCCGTGCAGCTCGCCGCGCGTTTCGCGCCAGGCGCGGGTCAGGCAGGGGCGGTCGTCAGGCATCGAGCTGGCGCAAGCCTTCGCCGCCGACCGGCGCCACCGCCAGCCACGGAACCAGCGCGCAGCGCGGGGCCAGCGTATCGGCAACGCGGCGGATGAACGGGATTTCGTAAGCTCCACGCAGTGACAGCAGCGGATCGCGGCTGCCGCTGGCGAGCAGGCTCTGTTCGATGACCCAGGCCCACGGCTTGATGCCGGCGCGGGCGAGGTCGCCCTGCAGGCGTTCGGCCTCGTGCACCGGTGTTGCTTCCGGTAGCGTGACGACCAGAACATGGGTGAAGGCCGGGTCGCGCAGGCGCGGCAGCAACTGCGTCACGGCTGCCGGCATCTCGCCGCGGGTGCGCAGCACTTCGCGGTGGTAGGCTTCGGCGGCGTCGAGCAGCAGGATGGTGTGGCCGGTCGGCGCGGTGTCGAGAACGACGAAACCGTCACTGCCGCGATCGACCTCGCGGGCGAAGGCGCGGAAGACGGCGATTTCCTCGGTGCACGGCGAGCGCAGGTCTTCTTCGAGCAGCGCCAGCGCGCTGGCGTCGAGCGTGCCGCGCGCCTTGCTCAATACTTCTTCGGTGTAAGCGGCCACTTCGGCGGCAGGGTCGATGCGGCTGACCGAAAGCCCGGGAATTTCGCTGCCGACGGCAGCGGCGACATGGGCGGCCGGGTCGGTGGTCGATAGATGCACCTGGTGTCCGCGCCGGGCCAGGGCGATGGCGACGGCCGCAGCGACGGTGGTCTTGCCGACGCCGCCTTTACCCATGGTCATGACCACGCCGTGGCCGGCGCTGGCCAGTTCGTCGATCAGCGCGCCGAGGCCGCCGGGCAGCGGCGTGTTGGCGTCGGCCGGGCGCGTCGGCGTGGCGACGGCGGCCGGATCGACGATGGCGCGCAGGGCGTCGAGCCCGACCGTGCCGCGCGGCAGGAAGGGGACGACCTGCCGCGGCAGTCCGGCCAGACCGGGCGGCATGGCGAGCAGGGCAGCGCTGCTGCGCTTGTCCATGGCCAGGGCGATGGCGTCGTCCGAACGGGCCGAGAACAGGCCGTTGACGATCAGGTGCAGGTTGCCGACGCCGAGTTCGGCCAGTTCGTGACGCGTGCGTTCCGCTTCGCGCAGCGCCGCGCTGTCGGCCCGGGCGACCAGGACGACGCGCGTCTGCGCCGGGTCGGACAGGCGGTCGACCGTCGCCGCGTACAAGGCCTTCTGCTTTTCCAGCCCGGCCAGCGGGCCGAGGCAGGAGGCGCCGCCCTGGTTGCTGTCGATGTAGCCGCTCCACGCCGACGGCAGGGTCAGCAGGCGCAGCGTGTGGCCGGTCGGCGCGGTGTCGAAGATGACGTGGTCGAAGTTTTCTGTGGCGACGGCATCGCCGAGCAGCTTGGCGAACTCGTCGAAGGCCGCGATCTCGACCGTGCAGGCGCCGGAGAACTGTTCTTCCATGCTCTGGATCGCCGCCGCCGGCAGGAGGTTGCGGTAGGGGGCGACCATCCGCTCGCGGTAGGCGGCGGCCGCCGCCTCCGGGTCGATGTTCAGCGCCGACAGGCCGGGCACGCCGCGTATCGGTGTCGGCGTGCCGGCGAGCGCCGTTTCCAGCACTTCATCGAGATTCGATGCCGGATCGGTACTGACGATCAGCACCCGTTTCCCCTGTTCGGCCAGCGCCAGCCCGGTCGCGCAGGAGAGCGAGGTCTTGCCGACGCCGCCCTTGCCGGTGAAGAAGAGGTAACGCGGTGTACCGTTCAGTTCGATCATGGCAATTCCTCAGCAGCAGCCGGATTTCGGCGAGCAGCAGGATTTTTTCGGCGCTTCTTCGTCGCTGCTCAGCGTCAGGCCGAGCTTCTGCGCCAGTTGCGCGCGCGAGGGGTAAAGGCCGGTGGTGACGATCTGGCCGTCGATGGCGATGATCGGCAGGCGGTCGATGCCGGCTTCCATTTCCTTGACCACCGCCGGGTTGGCGGCGAAGGCCTGCGGCTCCTGGCCGAGGTTGTAGCGCTGGACGGCAACGCCCTGCTCGCCGACCCAGGCGAGATCGGCGGCGAACTGGACGAGCACCGGATCGACATCGACGCCGCAGACGCCGGTCGAGCAGCACATGGCGGGATCGTAGACTTCAAGCTTTTTCATGATGGACTCCTTTTTCGTACCAGCCCTTGCTGGCATTGACGACCTTGACGACGAGCAGCATTACCGGGACTTCGATCAGCACGCCGACCACGGTCGCCAGGGCGGCGCCGGACTCGAAGCCGAACAGGCTGATGGCGGCGGCAACCGCCAGTTCGAAGAAGTTGGAGGCGCCGATCAGCGCCGACGGGCAGGCGATGTTGTGCTTCTCGCCGAGCGCCCGGTTAAGCCAGTAGGCGAGCGCCGAGTTGAAGAAGACCTGGATCAGGATCGGCACCGCCAGCAGGGCGATGACCAGCGGCTGCTTCAGGATGGCCTCGCCCTGGAAGGCGAACAGCAGCACCAGCGTCGCCAGCAGGGCGGCGATCGACCACGGGCCGATCTTCGCCATGGCCGCGTCGAAGTGCGCCTGGCCCTTGGTCAGCAGCGCCTTGCGCCAGAACTGCGCCAGGATCACGGGGATGACGATGTAGAGGACGACCGAGGTCAGCAGCGTCGCCCATGGCACGGTGATCGCCGAAATGCCGAGCAGGAAGGCGACCAGCGGCGCGAAGGCGAAGACCATGATGCTGTCGTTGACCGCTACCTGCGATAGGGTGAACAGCGGATCGCCGTCGCTCAGCCGGCTCCAGACGAAGACCATCGCCGTGCACGGCGCGGCGGCGAGCAGGATGAGGCCGGCGATGTAGCTGTCGATCTGTTCCGCCGGCAGCAGCGGGGCGAATAGATGGCGAATGAACAGCCAGCCGAGGAAGGCCATCGAGAAGGGCTTGACCAGCCAGTTCACGAACAGCGTGACGCCGATGCCGCGCCCGTGCTGGCGTACCTCGTGCAAGGCGGCGAAATCGACCTTGACCAGCATCGGGATGATCATCACCCAGATCAGCAGGCCGACCGGCAGGTTCACCTGCGCCACCTCCAGGCGGCCGATGGCCTGGAAGACGCCGGGCATTGCCTGGCCGAGCGCGATGCCGGCGACGATGCAGAGGAAGACCCAGACCGTCAGATAGCGCTCGAAAACGCTCATCGGCGCTCCGGCGGCCTGTTTCGCGGCGACGCCGCACTGGGCGCTCATGCTTCGCTCTCCTGATGAATCCGTTTGGCGGCGGCGGCGATTTCCGCTGCACTCAGGGTCTCCAGCGGTAGCGCGACGAAGGCCTCGATGCGTTGGCACAGCTTGCGGTAGGCGTCCTCGAAGGCGGTACGGCGCGCCGCCAGCGGCTCGACGTGGGCCGGGTCGGCGATGCCCCAGTGGGCGGTGGTCGGGTGGCCCGGCCAGATCGGGCAGGCTTCGCCGGCCGCCGAGGCGCAGACGGTGAAGATGAAATCGATGGCCGGTGCGCCGGGGGCGGCGAACTCGTCCCACGACTTGCTGCGTGCTTCGGGCAGCGGCACGCCATGGCTGGCCAGGGTTTCCAGTGCAAGCGGATTGACCGTGCCGGTCGGCTGGCTGCCGGCCGAGAAGGCGCGGATACGCCCAGGGTTTTCCTGATCGCCAAGGTGGTTGAACAGGGCCTCGGCCAGGATGGAGCGGGCAGAATTACCGGTGCACAGCACCAGGATGTTGATGGTCATGACGGGTTCTCCAAATTGGTACAGCCATGGACTACCTCGCCGCAGGACTCCCCGGCGCAGCAATGCTCGGTCAGGTAGGCCAGCAGATCGTTCATGACCGGGTAGTTGGCCGAATAGAAAATGAAGCGGCCGGATTGGGTGGCCGTCACCAGCCCCGCCCGCACCAGCTCCTTCAGGTGAAAACTCAGGCGGCCATTGGGCTCGGTGTCCAGCTTGTCGGCGATACGGCCCACGGAAAGCCCCTCCGGCCCGGCCTGGACCAGCATGCGGAAGATGAGCAGACGGGTTTCCTGAGCCAGGGCCCCCAGGGCCGCCAGGGCAATTTTTATTTCCATGTTTCAATAATAATTGAAATGTTAGTCGAGCCACAAGCTGTTTCCGGATGCTCCTCCATCAGGGACAAGCGGATCAACCAGCGCGCCCGGGCCGGGGGCCCGGGCTCCGTGGTGTCAGGCGGACAGGGCGCCCAGGGCCGCGGTGTAACGGGGCAGCATGTCTTCAGGGCAATTCACGGTCATGCCCAGGTCCCGCACCAGGCCGTCCTTGAGGCCGTAGATCCAGCTGTGGATGGTGAGGTTCTGGCCCCGCTTCCAGGCATCCTGGACCACATAGGTCTGGCAGATGTTGGTCACCTGCTCCAGCACGTTCAGCTCACAGAGCCGGTCGTGGCGCTGCTCCACGGGGAGCTGGTCCACCGCTTCCAGATGCTTCTGGTGCACGTCCTGGACGTGGCGCAGCCAGATGTCCACCAGGCCGGCCCGGTCCTTGTTCAGGGCTGCCTTGACGCCGCCGCAGCCGTAGTGCCCCACCACCATGATGTGCTTCACCTTGAGCACATCCACGGCAAACTGGATCACCGAAAGGCAGTTCAGGTCCGTATGCACCACCACGTTGGCCACGTTGCGATGCACGAACACCTCACCGGGCAGCAGGCCGACGATCTGGTTGGCCGGCACCCGGGAGTCGGAACAGCCTATCCACAGGTATTCCGGGTTCTGCAGCTGGGAGAGCTTGTCGAAGTAGCCGGGGTCCACAGTCTGCATCTGGCGCGACCAGGCCCGATTGAAGTCGAACAGGTGGGACAGGTTTTCATTGCGCACCTCCTCCTCGGACCAGTTTTCCAGGTCCAGGGAAAGGAAGATGGTGCCCTCGATGGGTGAGGGGTAATAGGCCGGGGCCTCGTGAAAGCCCAGTTCCCGGTACATCTTCACGGCCATGCGCATGGTGGGCATGGTGTCCAGCATGATGCGCCGGTAGCCCATTTCCTTGGCCGCCCGGATGGCCGCCAGGGCCAGCTGGGTGCCGACCCCGTGGCCCCGTTCTTCGGGGCTCACGTACAGGCGCTTCATCTCGCACATGCCGTCGGAGAGGGAGCGGATGCCGACGCAGCCGGCCGGCCGGCCCTGGAGCTCGGCGAAGAACAGCCGCCCCTGGGGGGCGCTGTAAGCCCCGGGCAGGGAGGCCATTTCCTGGTCGAAATTCTGGAAGGAGAGATCCACCCCCAGCCAAGCCGCGTAGTTGCGGAAGAACTGGCGGACGTGCGCGATGGCCGGATCGTCGGCGGATTGGATGATGTGCAGTTTTACCGTCATGCTGTCGCTCTTTTCCCCGCCCCAGGAGAGGGTATCCCCGGGGGCCTGATTTTCTGGTTTGTTTTCCCGGGCGCAAGGATACGTTGAACCCCCTCATTCCCGCCAGTTTTCCCGCCTGCTGCCTTCAGCCCCGCCCCCCTGTGGCAGAATGCGGGGCCTCGTTTCTCTCCGGTACCGCCCATGAAAGCCGCCCTGTCCGTCATCGCCCTGGTCCTGCTGGCCCTGATCCTGCCCTTTTTCCTGCCTTCCGGCGGCCCGGACAAGGCCAACATGGAGCAGAACCTGCCCTGGCAGATCAGCGTGGACGAGCAGGGCCGCAGCCAGGTGTTCGGCCTCACCCTGGGCAGCAGCACCCTCGCCGATGTCCGCCAGCACCTGGGCCAGGAACTGGAAGTCGCCATCATCGCCGCGCCGGACGAGGTGGGCAGCCTGGAAGGCTATTACGCCCAGCTGCCCCTGGGCTTCATCCTCGGCCGCCTGATCCTGACCCTGGAACAGGACCCGGACAAGATCAACGCCATGCGCGAACGGGCCCTGAAAGCCGAGCACATGGAGAGCACCACCAAGAAGATCACCCTGCATCCGGAAGACCTGGCCCGGGCGGAACAGACGCCGGTCCAGGCCATCAGCCTGATTCCCAGCGTGAACCTGGATGAGGCCACCCTGATCCAGCGCTTCGGCCAGCCGGCGGAAAAAATCCAGCTCTCCGAGACCCTGACCCACTACCTCTACCCGGCCAAGGGCCTGGACATCGTCCTCGACACCAAGGGCAAGGAACTGCTCCAGTACGTGCAGCCCCGGGAATTCGAAAGCCGCATCCGGGCGCCCCTGCTGGCCCGCCAGAAAGAGGCAGCCCCGGCTAAATAGCCCCCAGCCGCCAGAGGGAAGTGACTTCCGCCGCCCGGGCCTGGTGCAGGGGATCGTCCGGGTCCATGGCCTTGGGGTGGCGGGGGCGGATGTCATGCTTTTGCAGCACCCTGAGGCCGGCGGCGGCGATCCACCCCAGCAGTTCCTCCCGGCTGCGCAGGCCCAGGTGCTCGGCCAGATCGGAAATGATCAGCCAGCCCTCCCCGCCCTCTTCCATGTGCGCCGCCAGACCGGCGAGAAAACCCTTCAGCATGCGGCTGTCCGGGTCATAGACCGCGTATTCGATGGGAGAACTGGGCCGGGCCGGCAACCAGGGGGGGTTGCAGACGATCAGGCCGGCCCGGCCCGGGGGAAACAGGTCGGCTTCCCGCAATTCCACCCGTTCCGCCAGTTCCAGCCGCACCAGGTTCTCCCGGGCGCAGGCCAGGGCCCGCTGACTCATGTCCGTGGCCACCACCTTCGCCACCCCCCGCTGCGCCAGCAGCGCCGCCAGCACCCCAGTGCCGGTGCCGATATCGAAAGCCACAGCACACGCAGGTAAAGGCGCCGCCGCCACCAAATCCAGATACTCGCCCCGCACCGGGGAATAGACCCCGTAATGGGGATGAATGCGGGCCCCGCCCAGGGCGGCCAGCGCCACCCCCTTCTTGCGCCACTCGTGGGCGCTGACCAGGCCCAGCAGTTCCCGCAGGGAGATCACGAACGCCCCCCGCTCCGGCCCCAGCACCTCGGCGCAGGCCACCACCACCTCCGGCGCCCGGCGCAGAGGAATCCGGTAGCCGGCCTCCACCTGGATCAGCAACATGCCCAGAAGGCGGGCCCGCTGGGACTGGGCCAGGCGGTGCCGGTTGAAGGCATCCCGGGGCGCCAGGGCAGCTTCGGCCTTGCCATTGCGCCCGGGCTTCTTCTCCAGCCGCCGCCCCAGAGCCTGGAGCAATTGCCGGGCATTGTGAAAATCCCCCCGCCAAAGCAGGGCCGTGCCCTGGGAAACAAGCCGGTAGGCCGCGTCGGCGCTCAAGGTGTCATCCGCCAGCTGCACCTTCTTCGGCGGCGGCAGGCCGGCTTCGGACTGCCAGGGGGCCGCCATGGGCTGGCCCTGTTCCTGCCATTGCATCAGTACGGCTTCGCTCACGGGAATCCAACTCCTGGCTATCGGGCCCGGGAAAGTACTGCAGCTTCACGGGCGACGCAAGGCGGATCAGCCCCGTTGTATCTCTCCCCTGGCCAGCAGGCCGTCTCGGCGCACCCGGTTCTGCAGTTGCAGGATTCCGTAGATCAGGGCCTCGGCCGTGGGCGGACAGCCGGGAACGTAGATGTCCACGGGCAGGATGCGGTCACAGCCGCGCACCACCGAGTAGGAATAATGGTAGTAGCCGCCGCCATTGGCGCAGGACCCCATGGAAATCACGTAACGAGGCTCCGCCATCTGGTCATAGATCTTGCGCAGGGCCCGGGCCATCTTGTTGGTCAGCGTACCCGCCACGATCATCAGGTCAGCCTGGCGCGGGCTGGCCCTGGGCATGACCCCGAAGCGGTCCAGGTCATAGCGGGAAGAGGCCGCGTGTATCATCTCCACGGCGCAGCAAGCCAGGCCAAAAGTCAAAAACCACAAGCTGTTGGTACGCACCAACTGCGCCAGATCATCCAGACGGGTCAGGAAATACCCTTCCCCTTGCAAACCGCCATCCAATGACA
The DNA here is from genome assembly GCF_000429665.1 of Azovibrio restrictus DSM 23866. GTDB lineage: Bacteria > Pseudomonadota > Gammaproteobacteria > Burkholderiales > Rhodocyclaceae > Azovibrio > Azovibrio restrictus. The sequence continues at coordinate 254,196 of NZ_AUCH01000004.1, read as the reverse complement.
TCACCACCTCCCGGAATTGGAACGGCGGTCAGTCTAGGTACCGGGAAACAGGCTGGATTGTATGGAGGCGACATCATCGGGCAAAAACAGGGCCCGAAAATCACCGCGCTTGAAACGGTAAAGCCAGTAAGCCGGGTCATCCCCGGCTGCAGCCGCCAGGATTCCGGAAGGAGAGAGGCCGGCCAGGGCCTGGAAATCCCTGTCCATGTGCGCCAGATCGTAATAACCATAATCCTGGGCCAGGCGTGCCACCCCGCCCCGTCCCCGTGCCCTGCCGGCACACAGGGCCGCCAGGGCAAATCCGAACCGGGTGGTGCGCCGCAGATCACGGATGTTGAGTCCGAAACTGCGCTTCACCCGGCGCTCCAGTTGCCGCTCGCCCAACCCCAGCTCCTTTGCCATCCGCTCCAGGGGCAAAAACAACCCGCCCCGGGAAAGCCGCCACTGGCCGTAGGCCCGGGCCAGGGCATCCTGGCGCAACCGTTCCAGCACCAGCCCCTGCAGGGCCGCCACCCAAACGGCTGGACTTGCCTGCTCGTCCACCTGCTCCAGCAACCGGGCCACCGGCCCCTCACCGAAGAACTGCTCCAGGGGCAAAATCTGGCCGCGGAATTCATGTACTCCGGGGCCCAGGGCGCTATCCAGACAGCCCGGAGTAAACATCAGGCTGATGCTGACCGTCCCCGGGCAGGCCCGGGAAACCCGGGGCTCCATGGTAGGCCCGCACAGGCAGGCCCGAGGCAGAGGCCCTACACCAGGAAGAGAGAGCCCGCCCCGAGCCATGACCAGGATGCCGGGGCTCAAGGTGGCCGGCAGCGCCGAGCTGCATCCATCCAGTCCCATGACCAGAATGGGCTGAATCAGCCCGGAAAGTTCCGGTCGGGGCGGAAAGGCGGTAAATGCCAGCCCCCCTCCTCCCGGTTCCTCGCTGCCACTAACCATGACGCCCTCCTCCATGCCGATGGGTTCGCATGCTAAAAGCCCCACCCTCCCTCGGCAAGGGTCAGCCGCGCCGGGGCAGCAGCACCAGCCCCAGGCCGGCGATGATGGGTAGCGCCCCGAGCAGGTCCGAAAACGGCACGCTTTCCCCCAGCAAGCCCACAGCCAGCAGGGTACCGAACACCGGGTTGAGCAGGTGGAAGCCGCTGGCCTTGGCCGCGCCCCCGTGCCGTACCAGCCAGAGCAGCATCAGGGTGGTACCGATGGACACCACGGTGGCCTGATAGACCAAACTACCGAAGAAGGCGGCATCCGGCACGATGGCCAGCCCTTCCCGCCACCAGGCCAGGGGCAACAGGGCCAGACCGCTGGCGGGCAGTTGGATCAGGGCGATGCGCCAGGGATCGAGCCGGCCCGCCACCTGCCGGTTGAGCAGGGTGGCGGCAGACAGGGCCACGGTGCCGATCAGGATCAGGGCCACTCCGTAGCCATCCGCCGGGGCGCCCAGGGCCCGCTGCCCCATGATCCAGACCACCCCGGCAAAACCGGCCGCCAGCCCCAGCAGGCCCCGCCAGCCAAAACCTTCCTTCAAGCACCAGGCCGCCAGGGCCGAAGTCAGCAGCGGGCTGGTGCTCACCAGGATGGCCGTGAGCCCGGCCGGCACCGTCAGCATGCCCACGTAGGTGAGCCCCAGATAGACCCCGTTGGTGAGCAAGCCCGCCGCCAGGGCGATGAGGAGCAGCCGCCCCTGACCGGGCGCCGCCCTGCCGCTGACGCCCCAGCCCAGACTGCGCCCCAGCAGCCAGATCAGGGCGCCAGCCAGGAGAAAGCGCAGGCTGAGCAGGGTCAGGGGACCGGTGCTGCTCATGCCCACCTTGCCGGCGATGAAGGCGGAACTCCAGACGAAGCTGAACAGGGTGCCCACCAGGGCCAGCCGCAGGGGAGAAACAGCAGCGGCGGCGGGAGGGGGCAAGGCAAGGCTGGCGCCAGAATTCATGGAAGTCTCCGGTGGTGAAAGGGTGTCCGAAGCTTAAGCAGCACCGCTACATTTGAAAAATTGATATATTTCAGATCAAGATTTAGTTTTGAAATGTAGAGTCCCCATGCAACGTAACCTGGACATGGACCTGCTGCGCACCCTGGTGGCAATCGCCGACGGGGGCAGCTTTTCCGGTGCCGCCGCTCAGCTGGGGCGGACCCAGTCGGCCATCAGCCTGCAGGTCAAGCGGCTGGAAGAACTGGTGGGCCACCCCCTGCTGGAGCGCACCCAGGGCCGGGTCACCGGCCCCACGGAAGAAGGCCGGGTGCTGATCGACTACGGCCGCCGCATCCTGCGCCTCAACGATGAGGCCTACAGCTGCTTCGCCCAGCCCAGCCTGAGCGGCCAGCTGCGCCTGGGCCTGCCGGAAGAACTGATGGAAAGCACCTTCGCGCCGGTGCTGGCCGGCTTCTCCCGGGCCTGCCCCCGGGTGGAACTGAGCGTCCGCTGCGATCTCTCGGTGCGCCTGAACGGCGCCCTGGAAACGGGTGAACTGGACCTGGCCATCCTCAAGCGGGTGGCCAGCGTCCCCGGCCAGGAACCGGACGGCTGGCACCTGCTGAAGCGGGAACCCCTGGTCTGGCTGGCTGGCGAACAGGGCAACCCGGTGCACCAGCGCCCCCTGCCCCTGGCCCTGTTCCACGAGGGCTGCGTGTTCCGGGTCGCGGCCCTGGCCGCCCTGGCCCAGGCCGGCATCGCCGCCAAGACCGCCTTCGTGGGCAACAGCTATACGGGCCTGCGCCACGCGGTCATGGCCGGCCTGGCCCTCACCCCCCTGCCCGCCAGCCTGGCCGGCTCAGGCCTGACCCAGATCCGCGACGGCCTGCCCCGCCTGCCGGAAGCCGAAATCGTCGCCCGCTTCGGCCGCCACGATCCTCCGGCCTCCGCCCGGCTGCTGCTGGAACTGTTCGAACAGCAACTGAACAGCCGGCCGCTCTGAGGCATACCGCCAAGCCCCCCGTAGCATCATCGGCAGTCATATCGGCAAAAAACACCGATACTGAACACATATCCACATGAAAAACAAAGACTATAATCGGCAAACAAATCGGCAGAAAACCCCCTGCTTACGCCCCGGAAGAAAATGAAGATGGTCGATCTCTACGACAGTCCGGCCCAGATGGAGCCCCTGATAGTTCACGACGCCCGGCCCCTGTACAAGCCCCTGCTTGGGCTGGCCCACGAACTGTCGGAGGCCTCGGCATGCCTGGATGCCGCCCTGGCACCCGCCACCGGGCGCAGCCTCGCCCGGCTCGTCGAAGAGATGAACTGCTACTACAGCAACCTCATTGAAGGCCACCATACCCTGCCCCTGGAAATTGCCCAGGCCCGGCGGGAGCAATCGGACACCCACCTGAAAAGCCTGGCCGCCGCCCACATCGAGGCGGACAAATGGGCCAGGATGCGCCCCCTGGATACCGACCAGCTACTGCCCTCCATCCTGGCGATTCATCACCAGTTCTGCACCCGGCTGCCCGAAGCCATGCTGATCCTCCCTGATGGTTCCCGGATGCCCCCCGGGCAGTTCCGGCAAAGGGAAGTCAGCGTCGGCATCCACATCGCGCCCGCCGCCCACAAACTGCAGGATTTCCTGGAACGCTATGCCGCCTTCTATGGTCAGCGCCTGGCCTGGGCCGCCCGGGGGGGGCACAGCAAGCTGGACGGCATCATCGCCGCCATGGCCAGCCACCACCGCCTGGTATGGATACACCCCTTTCCCGACGGAAACGGCCGGGTCGCCCGCATCATCCTGGATGCCATGCTGCGCAGCTGCGGCATCAACGGCACCTCCCTGTGGTCCATGTCCCGGGGTTTTGCCAAGACGGAAGCCGATTACAAACGCGCCCTGGCCCTGGCAGACCAGCCACGCATGGGGGACCTGGACGGGCGCGGCAACCTGTCGGAACAGCGCCTCGCCGAGTTCTGCACCTATGCCCTCGGCACGGCCATCGACCAGGCCCGGTTCATGGCGCAGCTGTTTTCCCTGGAGCATTTCCAGGCCAGGGCCCGGGGCTACTTCCACCGGGTGCGCTTCGACCTCAAGCCCGAATCCTTGTACCTTTACCTGCAAGCCTTCAGCACCGGGGAATTCGAGCGCATGGAAGCCGGCCGCATCACCGGCCTGCCGGAACGCACCGCACGCAACGTGCTCACCGCCATGCTGGACGAAGGTCTGCTGGAGTCCGACTCTCCCAAGGGTAAAGTGCGCATCGCCTTCCCCGTCCACGCCCTCGGCTCCCTGCTGCCCAACCTGTATCCGGCTGGCGATGTAGATATCCTGCCGCCCGGCGCAACGGCAACGGGAAGCCGGCGCCCACGCCGGCAGCCTAGCCGGACAAGCCCGGCCGGCAAACCGCCGCGGAAGGACAGGGGCTAGGGAATTCAAAAGCAAGCAGCGGAGTGTCAGCAGCGCGAACAGGGCCTAGAGTATCCCCATCCCATCGTGATCAAAGGCCGGAACATGAGCAGGCAGACTGAAAAACACGCCCATCAGGTGTTGTCCGATCCCCGCTGGACCCAACTGGTGGCCCGGGACCCGGGGGCAGAGGGGCAGTTCGTCTACGCGGTGACCAGCACCGGCATCTACTGCCGTCCCGGCTGTGGCTCCCGCACGCCCCGCCCGGAAAATGTCCGCTTCTTCCTGACCGCCACAGCCGCCGCACAGGCGGGGTTTCGTCCCTGCCAGCGCTGCAAGCCGGATCAGCCGCCCCTCCAGGTTCAGCACGCGGAACTGGTGGCCGGCCTGTGCCGACAGATCGAAACGGCCGGCACGCCCCCCAGCCTGGAAACCCTGGCCCAGTCCGCCAGGATGAGCCCCTACCACCTGCACCGGGTCTTCAAGGCCGTCACCGGCTTGACGCCCCGGGCCTACGCCGCCGCCCACCGGGCCGGCAAACTCAGGGAAGCGCTGCTGCAGCACGAGCGGGTCACCGATGCGATCTACGCATCCGGCTACAACTCCCACGGCCGGTTCTATGAGGAATCCCGGCACCTGCTGGGCATGACGCCCACGGCGTTCCGCGCCGGCGGCACCAAGGCCGCCATCCGCTTTGCCATCGGCCAATGCAGCCTGGGCGCCATCCTGGTTGCCGCCAGCGACAAGGGGGTCTGCGCCATCTTCATCGGGGACGATCCCGAGGCCCTGGCCCGGGAGCTGCAGGACCGTTTTCCCAAGGCCGAACTGATGGGCGGCGACGCCGGCTTCGAACAGTGGGTTGCCCAGGTGGTCGGCCTGGTGGAAACGCCGCAACGGGGACTGGACCTGCCCCTGGACATTCGCGGCACCGCCTTCCAGCAGCGGGTCTGGCAGGCCCTGCGGGAAATTCCGGCCGGAAAGACGCTGAGCTACACGGAGCTCGCCCAGCGCATCGGCGCCCCCGAGGCCGTGCGCGCCGTGGCCGGCGCCTGCGCCGCCAACATGCTGGCCGTGGCCATTCCCTGCCACCGGGTGGTCCGCCAGGACGGCAGCCTTTCCGGCTATCGCTGGGGCGTGGAACGCAAACGCGCCCTGCTGGAGCGGGAGGCCGAGGCGTGAGCCTCAATGCCGCCCCAAGGGACAAAGGCAAAGGGACAAAGTCACAGGAGCACAGTAAAAGGCAGACCTGCCGCGAACAGACTTGATCAACACCGACCATGGCCCACCGATATTCTCTGACGCTTCCCCTGCCCCCTGGGTACCGCCCCGCCGACATCCTCGCCTTCCACCGGCGCGACCCCCAGCAGCTTGCCGAGCAGGTGGGGGAATCCTGCTTGAAAAAGGGCATCGTCTGGCAAGGGGTCCCCGCCTGTCTGAGCGTGCACTTCTCCCCGGGACAGGCAGAAGCCCATCTGGACCTGGACGGCGGCCAAGAGGATGACGAAGCGCAGGGCTTCGCCGCCCTGGTCCGGCGGATGCTCGGACTCACCCAGGAGGTGGAAGCCTTCGAACAACGCCACGGGGAACATCCCCAGCTAGGCCAATTGATCGCCCGGCAACGGGGCTTGCGGGTCCCCGCTGCCGCGAGCCCTTTCGAAGCCCTGAGCTGGGCCATCACCGGCCAGCAGATCAGCGTCCATGCCGCCGTTTCCCTGCGCCGCAAGCTGATCCTGGCGGCCGACCTGCGCCACAGCAGCGGCCTGCTGTGCTACCCGGAAGCCCCCCAGGTGCTGGCCCTGCCGGAAGAAGCCCTGCGCCAGGCCGGCTTTTCGCGCACCAAGGCCAGCACCCTGCACACGCTCGCCCGGCAGGTGTGCGGCGGCGACCTGCCCCTGGAGGCCTGGACCCGGGATTTCCCGGGGGCGGAAATCCTGCGGCAGCAGTTGCTGGCCGTGCGCGGCATCGGCCCCTGGACGGCGGACTACGCCCTGCTGCGCGGTTTCGGCTGGCTGGACGGATCCCTGCACGGCGACGCCGCCGTGCGGCGCGGCCTGCAAACCCTGCTGGGCGCCCCGGACAAGATCGACGAACACGCCGCCAGAACCTGGCTCACCCAGTTCTCCCCCTGGCGCGCCCTGGCCTGCGCCCACATCTGGGCCGCCCAGTCTTCCCTGGCTTATTGAATTACGGCGTCTGGGAGATCAATCGTCGGGCGACGGGAAATATAGCCATTGGGAATTCAGCCGTGGCCAGCGGGGATTTCCACGACGAGGACTCATCACCGTGTTAATTGGTTGCAGCACGAAATATAGTGAATGCAGCCAACCATTCATGTCGGCGACAAAATGAGCAGAACCGCCAAGTCAAGAAGATTGTTACCGAACCCTTGCCCCGCAATGACAAAGATATATAAACTGCCTGCCATCAAAAAAATTGCGCTCCCCTGCCACCATGCAAGGAAGTCATTTGCCATGCCCTAAATCTAGGCAAGCAGAACACCATAGGAGTCAAAATGAAACTCTCTAGTTATTTTGCTACCACATTAGCAACACTTTTTATAGCCGGATGTATGGCTTCTTATCCAGTAACCCCTGAAGGACAGGCCTCCCACCACGTCACCCAAGCCAAAGCAGGATATGCAAAAGGGAATCTTCATTTTGCTTTTGGCCACGCGGACAGCGCGCTAGACAAGACAACAGGCGGCTCAAAGCTACGCGAATGGTTCGATGCCGAGCCTGGAGCCCAGAAAGCTTACGTCAGCTCGATAGAGGCTGAAATCCACAACCCATCCCATTCGGCTTGGTCACTGGAGATTCTTGAAGAGAAAATGCTAAAACTGAAGGCAAGCGGTGCCTTACCTGTAGCTGCAACCGATTCTCTTCAAAGAGATTTTGACGCTTTGATAGGCAGAAGCATATTGGATGGGTCAATACCGTTAGACTTGGGCAGTAAAATCAGTCAGAGAAAAGAGTTTCAGGGGAGTGCCTACAAACAAGCTCTCTTCAGAAATTCATTGAAAAACCTCAGGGATCAGAATGATAGCGACACAACCTTGCCAGCTCTGCTCAAGTATGTTGAATCACAAGGCCCGAGATCAGCAGAATGGAAAATGCTGGAAGCCCAGCTACCCGACTTGAACGTCAAACGAAAGGACCTGGATACCGTCAGTCTTCTTTTCCCAAAATTTGCAGAGCAGAGAAAGGCAAGCATCACTGTCAAGGCAGTGCTTGAGGTAAAAGCCGACCGCCTACTTTACGATGACATCAAGCAGCTACTCGCCAAAAAAACCAATCAAGGCGTTATCTGGACAGATTCTTCCGACCAGCAAGCAATAACCGTCTCCGTCGAGCGAATTCGCCATGACGAAAAGGTAAAACCAGAGAGCACCCAGACCATCACATATGCCCAGCACGAGGTTAATCTGTTGGGAGCAGCCCTACTGATGCCCCAGAACGCCTCGTATCTGTACGAGCTGGTTTCAGGCGGTGCAGAGATCGACTATGGGTACGTCGTCTCAGCGTACAGAAAGGGGATCAAGATTCATGATCAAGTTGTCAGAGGCAGAGTCGGAGGGGATTACGCCCGCTGCCAAAACCCGCGCATTCAAAATGTTTTCGGGGGAGTTTCATCTGCGGGTTTCGTAGCTAATGAAGACATGGAACGGAGGTGCAGTACAACGAGAACCGTATCTATGGATAGATTGCGCGCAGAGGTACAGGAAAAAATCACAGAGGAGATACTGAGGGTTTCCCCCATCAAAACAGCACGGGAATTGAATTAGAAAGCTGAAAAGCCACTGCTACAGGTCGCGAGGCAGGGAAAACGAGCAACCAATCCCTGCCTTGTCGTCGCCCTCACTTCCGCCCCTTCCCTCCCCCGCCCTGACGCGTCCCCGCCGCTTTTCCAGAACCTGCACGGCTCCCCGGCTGGGCATTCCTGGCCTGGGTTCCGGCCCGGCCGTTGCTCTGGTTCCTGGCCGGGGGCTGGATGCGGTGCACCAGGTCCCGCTCCTGTCCACGCTCCTGGCGCCCGCGGGGGGCGCCTTTGAGGCCGAAGCCGCCTTTCAACCCCGTGCCGGCGGGCTGGAAGCTGGGGATCAGGTGTTTCTTGCCATTGCCGATCAGGTCGGCCCGGCCCATGTCCTTCAGGGCCTCGCGCAGCAGGGGCCAGTTTTCCGGGTCGTGGTAGCGCAGGAAGGCCTTGTGCACCTTGCGCTGGCGACCGGCCCGGGCGGTTTCCACGGCTTCAGTGTCGCGCCCTACCCGCTTCAGGGGGTTCTTGCGGCTGTGCCACATGGTGGTGGCGAGCGCCATGGGCGTGGGCAGGAAGGTCTGCACCTGGTCCAGGCGGAAGTTGTTGGCCTTCAACCACAGGGCCAGATTGAGCATGTCCTCGTCGCTGGTGCCCGGGTGGGCGGCGATGAAGTAGGGAATCAGGTACTGCTCCTTGCCCGCTTCCCGGGAGAACTTCTCGAACATGCGCTTGAAGTTGTCGTAGGCGCCCATGCCCGGCTTCATCATTTTGGAGAGGGGACCTTCTTCCGTGTGCTCGGGGGCGATCTTCAGATAGCCGCCCACATGGTGGGTCACCAGTTCCTTGACGTATTCCGGGGAGCGCACGGCCAGGTCGTAACGCAGGCCGGAGCCGATCAGCACCCGTTTCACGCCGGGAATGGCCCGGGCCTTGCGGTACAGGCTCACCAACGGCGCGTGGTCGGTGTTGAGGTTCTCACAGATACCCGGATAGACGCAGGAAAGCCGCCGGCAGGAGGATTCGATCTTCGGGTCCTTGCAGGCCAGCCGGTACATGTTGGCCGTGGGGCCGCCCAGGTCGGAGATGGTGCCGGTGAAGCCCGGGGTCTTGTCGCGGATTTCCTCGATTTCCTTGAGGATGCTGGCTTCCGAGCGGCTCTGGATGATGCGGCCCTCGTGCTCGGTGATGGAGCAGAAGGTGCAGCCGCCGAAGCAGCCGCGCATGATGTTGATGGAGAAGCGGATCATCTCCCAGGCGGGAATCTTGGCCTCCCCATAGGCGGGATGGGGTGCCCGGGCATAGGGCAGGCCGTAGACCCCGTCCATTTCCGTCGTGGCGAGGGGAAAAGGCGGCGGGTTAAGCCACACGTCCCGCTCTCCGTGGGACTGCACCAGGGCCCGGGCGTTGCCGGGGTTGGATTCCAGGTGCAGGGTGCGGGAGGCGTGGGCGTACAGCACCGGATCGTCCTTGACCTGCTCGTAGGCGGGCAGGCGCACCACGGTGCGGGTGCGGCGCTCCTTGCGCAGGGCCACCCGGGCCAGGGTCGGCATGAATTTCAGCTCGGCGGTGCCGGGCCGGCTTTCCGGGGCCTGGGCCACGGGGCCGCTGTCGTTCATGGCGTAGGGGTCGATGTGGGGCTCCACCTTGCCGGGCAGGTCCACCTCGGTGGAGTCCATTTCTTCCCAGTCGTCCCCCGGTTTCCAGCCCTTGGGCACCATGAAGGCGGTACCACGCAGGTCGCGGATCTCCTGGATCTTCTCGCCCTTGGCGAGCCGGTGGGTGAGTTCCACCAGGGCCCGTTCCGCGTTGCCGTAGAGCAGCATGTCGGCCTTGGAGTCGGGCAGCACCGAGCGGCGCACCTTGTCGCTCCAGTAGTCGTAATGGGCGATGCGGCGCAGGCTGGCCTCGATGGAGCCGACGATCACGGGAATGCCCGAGTAGGCCTCCTTGGCCCGCTGGGAATACACGGTCACGGCCCGGTCCGGGCGCTTGTCGGGTTCGGCGTTGGGGGTGTAGGCGTCGTCGGAGCGGATTTTCCGGTCCGAGGTGTAGCGGTTCACCATGGAATCCATGTTGCCCGCCGTGATGCCGAAATAGAGGTTGGGCTTGCCCAGGCGCTTGAAGTCCTCCGCCGAGTGCCAGTCCGGCTGGCTGATGATGCCGACCCGGAAGCCCTGGGCCTCCAGCAGCCGGCCGATCAGGGCCATGCCGAAGCTGGGATGGTCGATGTAGGCATCGCCGGTCACCAGGATCACGTCGCAGGAATCCCAGCCGAGCTGTTCCATCTCGGCGCGGGACATGGGCAGGAAGGGGGCCGGACCAAAGCGGTGGGCCCAGAACTTCTTGTATGAAAAGAGCGGCTTGGCCGCGTTGTGGCTTGAAGTCATAATTTTTTCCGGTGCGGATTGTACCTGAGGCCGGCCTGGCCGCCCGCGCACCGGGCTGCCGTGGGTCCGGCGCATCGTGGCATAATGCAGCCGGCAAGGAGATTTCTCATGGAACTGGAAGCAGTCGTTCACCCCAAGGCAAACCTGGTCATGGTGCGCGGTCGTATTGACCACGGTTCCTCCATGACGTTCTCGGAACTGCTGCATCCGCACCTGGAAAAATGCAAAAAGGGGAATCCTCCCCTGATTCTCAATTTTTCCGGAGTGGATTACATCAGCAGCGCGGGCCTGCGCGCCCTGATGATCGCCACCCGCTTCGCCAGGAACCAGGGCGGTCGCCTGGGGATCGCCGAATTCCAGCCCCTGGTGCGGGAAGTCTTCGGCATCAGCCGCTTCGACCTGGTGATTCCCTGTTTCGACACCCTGGAGGCCGCCCTGGGAGAACTGGCCTGATGCAGGTCCAGTTCTGGGGCACCCGGGGTTCCCTGCCCGTCTCCCTCAATGCCGAGCAGCTGCGCCAGCGCCTGCTCTCGGTCCTGGAAAAAGCTGCCCACGCGCCCGCCGGCACCCTGGATACGGCCGTAGGCCGGGCCGGCTTCGTGGATTCCCTGCCCTTTGCCATGCGCGGTACCTACGGGGGCCAGACCCCCTGCGTCGAACTGCGCGGCAAGGATGACGCAACGCTGATCTGCGATCTGGGCAGCGGCGCCCGGGGCCTGGGCAATGCCAAGCTGGCCCGCTTCGGCCCCGGCCAACCCCAGACCTACCACATCTTCATTTCCCACCTGCACTGGGACCACCTGATGGGGCTGCCCTTCTTCGGCCCCCTCTACATTCCCGGCAACCGCCTGGTGATCCACGGCTGCCACGCGGAGCTGGAAGCCGCCGTGCGTCTGCAGATGTCCGCCCCGGGCTTTCCCGTGGATTTCTCCCTGGTGCAGGGCCAGGTGGAATTCCGCCTGCTGGAAACCGGACGCGCCTATGACATCGCCGGCTTCCGGGTTGAAGCCATGCGGCAGACCCACGGGGGCGACTCCTACGGTTACCGCTTCGAGCAGGATGGCAAGTGCTTCGTCTACGCCACCGACTCGGAACACAAGCTGGACCAGGAGGAGCAGTGGGCGGCCTGCATCGAATTCTTCCGGGAGGCCGACCTGATCGCCTTCGACGCCATGTACTCCCTCTCGGAAATGGTGTCGGTGAAAGCTGACTGGGGCCACTCGAGCAACATGATCGGGGTGGAGCTGGCCCTGGCCGCCGGGGCCCGGCGCCTGGCCCTGTTCCATCACGACCCCCTGAATGACGACGCCAGCCTGGACCGGCTGCTGGAAGACAGCCGCCGCTTCGAGGCCATGAGCCGTTCCCGGCGCCCGCCCCTGGAAGTGATCTCCGCCCATGACGGGCTGACCGTCCAGCTCTGATGCTGCGCCGCCTCTGGACCCTGGCTTTTGCGCCCCTGCGGGCCCGCCGGGGCAGGCCGGCCGCCCTGCTGGCCCTGGCGGCCGGCTGCCTGGCCCTGGTCTTCATCGAACACACCCCCCTCACCCTGCTGCAGAACGCCCAGTTCGACCGCATGCAGCGCCAGTCCCCCCGGGACCGGAGCGAGATGCCGGCCCTGGTGGTGGCGGTGGACGAAAAAAGCCTGGCCGCCCTGGGCCAGTGGCCCTGGCCGCGCCAGACCCTGGCCCGGCTGATCGAGAAAATCGGCGCGGCGGAGCCCCTGGCCATCGGCCTGGACATGATCTTTCCCGAGCCCGACCGGCTCGGGGCCGCCAGCCTCAGGAAGCTCTATCCCCAGCTGCAGGGAGCCCGCCTGGAAGACCCGGACGAGCGCCTCTCCCGGGCCCTGGAGCGCACCCCCAGCGTGCTCGGCATGGCAGCCACCAACGGCCTGCCGCCCGGCGCCCGCACCGCCCTCAAGGTCACCCCGGTGCTGAGCCGGGGCGGCGATGCCCGGGACGGGGCCGGCCGCTTCGCCGGTGCCCTGGCCAGCCTGCCGCTGCTGGAAGCGTCCGCCCGGGGCCAGGCCCTGCTCAACGCCCAGGCTGACCCGGCCCTCCTGGACCCGGAACGGGGAGTGCTGCGCCGGGTGCCTCTGATGGCCAGCGTCGCCGACCTGCCGGTGGCCTCCCTGGGGCCCGAAATGCTGCGGGTGGCCCTGGAAGCCCCCGCCGTGCAGGCCTGGGTCCGGGGCAGCGAGATCACCCGGGTCGGGGTCGGGGAATACAGCCTGCCCACCCGGGACAACGGAGAACTGATCCTGCATTTCGGCCCCTTCCAGGCCGACCGCTACCTTTCCGCCGTAGACGTCCTGGAAGACCGGGTACCTGCCGAACACCTGCGCCAGCGCTTCGTGCTGCTGGGCTTCACCGGCACCGGCCTGCAGGACCGGGTGGTAACGCCGCTGGGGGAAAAGGTGCCGGGGGTGGACATCCATGCCCAGGTCCTGGAAAGCCTGCTCTCCGGCGAGGCCCTGACCCGGCCCCACTGGATCCGGGGCCTGGAGGGGCTGGTGCTGGTGCTCCTGGGACTGGGGCTGATCGCCGCCGTGCCGCGCATCCGCCCCACGGTGGCGGTGAAGCTGGGGCTGATGACGGCGGTACTGCTGTTCGGCCTGGGCTATGCCGCCTTCCACCTGGGCCGCCTGCTGTTCGATGCGGCTTCCCTGGTGACCCTGCTCAATCCGGTGTTCTTCATCCTGATCGGCAACACCCTGGTGGAATCGGATCGCCAGCGCCGCCTGGCGGAAGAAGCCCTGCAGGCCAGTCGCGAGTCGGCGGCCCGGGTGGCGGGGGAACTGGACGCGGCGCACCGGATCCAGATGGGCCTGCTGCCCGACCCGGCCAGCCTGTTCGCCGGAGAACAGCGCTTCCAGGTGGCCGCCCACCTGGAGCCGGCTCGGGAGGTGGGGGGCGACTACTTCGACTGCTTCATGCTGGGGGAGGACCACCTCTGCCTGGCCATCGGCGATGTCTCCGGCAAGGGCCTGCCCGCCAGCCTGTTCATGGCGGTGTCCAAATCCGTGGCCGGCGCCCTGCTGCGCCAGCATCCGGAAGACCTGGGCGCCGCCCTGGCGGAAATGGATGCGGCCCTGTCCCGGGACAACCGGGAATACCTGTTCGTCACCACCTTCGTGGCGGTCCTCGACGTAAACGACGGGCGGATGGATTACGTCTGCGCCGGCCACGATGCCCCCTGGGTGGTGCATGGCGCGACGGTGAGCCGCATCCCGGTGGCCCCCGTGAGCGGCCCGCCCCTGTGCGCCTGCGAAGGCTATCCCTACCAGCGGGGCAGCGCCCGGCTGGCCCCCGGGGACCGGCTGGTGCTGACCACGGACGGGGTGAGCGAGGCCACGGACGGGCGGGAGTGGTTCGGTAATGAGCGCCTGGCCCATCTGCTGGAGCAGCATGGCCAGGAAGGGGACGCCGTCAGCCTGGCGGAAGCCCTGCGCCGGGAAGTACGCCAGTTCGAAGCGGGTGCCCCTCCAGCCGACGATCTGACCCTGCTGGTATTGCAATGGTGGGGCCCCGGGGCCCGGCCCCAGGACCCGCCGCCCCTCAGCGGACGTTGATCACCACCCGCCGGTTCCTGGGCTCGGGCACCTCGTCGGCGGTCTTCACCAGCAGTTCCCGTTCCCCCCGGCCGGCCACTTCCACCGTCCCCAGTTCCATGCCCTCGGCCTGCAGGGCGGTACGCATGGCCTCGGCCCGCACTAGGGACAGGGCGTCATTGGCGCGCAGCTCCCCCACCGTATCCGTATGGCCGACGATCAGGATTTCCGCCACTGGCCGGCTGGAGAGGGCCTGGCGCAGGGCCTGGAACTGCTCCCGGGATTCGGCGGTCAGCTCGCTGCTACCTTCGAGAAAGTACAGGGTGAACCGCTCCGGCCGGGGCGGCAGCTGGGCCAGGGTGGCCCCGAACCGTTCCTGCACCTCCGCCGCCGGCATGGTCGTGGCCGCCAGACTGCCCCCCCGGCGCTGGGCCGCCGCATAGGGTTGCTGCAGCACCTGCTCCTCGCCGCCGGAGCGGACCACCAGGGCCGTGGGCCGGCCATCGGGCTCGGGCAGCAGCACCACCCGCTCGCTGACGCAGCCCCCCAGGCCCAGGGCCAGGAGAAGTGCCAGGGGCAGGGCCCGGATTTTCATGATCTCATTCCCCATGACCGGCCACCTCCAGGGCGAATTCGGTGCCCCGCACCCCGAGGATGCTGTCGGGGGTGCGGAATTCCACGTTCTCCGGGGCAGACTTGGCCAGCTTGCCCGTCGCCACCGCCAGCTTGCCCCGCTTCAGGGTGGCCTGGAGCTTGCCCCCATGGGTGGTCTGGTCAAAACTGAACTGGTCCAGGACCAGGAGGGAGTTGGCCCCCGCTGAGAGCAGGGTCTCATCCCGCAAGGTGATGCCCACGGCGCCGTCGGCCCCGGTGCGCACCTGGTCGGCCACGTACAGGGCCATGCCCGGCGCCGCCTTGAGCCGCTCGCTACCCCGCTCCACCTGCACATCGCCGCTCACGCGCTTCACCGTTCCCGCCGAATCGGCCGCCAGCAACGGACTCGCCGCCAATCCGATCACGGCTGCCAGCAGCCATTGTGGTTTAATCATGCCTGTAACCCTCCCCATGCTTATGCAATTGAGCCAACAAGAACACTTCAGATTGACCGCCCGGCCGGAGCAGCTCGCGGCAGCCATGGAATGGCTGGAGTATAGCGGCAGCAAACTGGGTCTGGACTCACAACTGCAGCTGCGCCTGCAGCTGGTTCTGGAAGAATTGTTCCTGAATACCCTGCAGCACGGCCACGGCCAGGCCTGCGACGGGGAGATCGACCTGGATCTGGAGGTGGAACAGGGCCTGGCCTGGCTCGTCTACACCGACCATGCACCCTGCTTCGACCCGCGCCAGACGCCCCCGCCCTCCCCTGTGCCGGAGGAAGCCGGAGTGGGTCTGGCGCTGATTCAGCAACTCCCCGCCAGCCTGGACTACCAGCCCCTGACCCCCGGAAACCGCATCCGCCTGGGCTTCACCGCCACGCCTCAGGCCAATTGAAGGAGCGGCTCCGCCACGGATTCCCATGAAACGTTTCGTCCAACTGTTGCTACGCCTGTTTACGGCCCTGGTCATTGCCGGTTTTGTCGCCTTCGCCCAGTACGCCCTGTGGGAATGGGCCAACCGCAGCGCTTACATCACCGATGCGGAACAGGAGGTCAAGGGCTTTGCCTACGCCGGTTACCAGCGCCACCAGAGCCCTCTGACCGGCAGCTACCCGAGCGAGGCAGAGCTGGCCGGGGACGTGGACCTGCTGGCCAACTACACCAACCGGCTGCGCACCTACAGCAGCCTGGACTACCCGGCGGTCGTGCCCCTGGCCGGATTTCGCGGCCTCAAGGTGACCAACGGCATCTGGCTGGACCGGGACGAGGAGAAAAACGCCCGGGAGGTGGAAGCCGGCATCCAGCTGGCCCGCCAGTACAAGCACGTGGAACGGATCATCGTCGGCAACGAAACCATCCTGACTAACATGATGAAGCCGGAGACCCTGATTCCCCTGCTGCAGCAGGTGAAGAAGGCCACCAGAAAACCCGTCTCCACCGCCGAACCCTGGCATGTCTGGCTCAAGTACCCGGAACTGGTGAAGCACGTGGACTTCATCACCGTGCACCTGCTCCCCTACCACGAAGGGGTGCCGGCAGATAAGGCTCTGGAATACGCGATGCAGCGTTACGACGAGGTGGCGGCCGCCTTCCCGAAGAAGAAGATCCTCATCGGCGAAATCGGCTGGCCCAGCCGGGGCACGGTCATTGGCGGCGCAGTCCCCTCCCGGGCCAACGAGGCCCAGTTCATCCGCAATTTCCTGGCTTCGGAACGGACCCTGAAGCTGGACTACTTCATCATGGAGGCCATAGACCAGCCCTGGAAGGTAGAAACTGAGAGCTGGGCCGGGGCCTACTGGGGCGTGTTCAACGCGGAGCGGGAACTCAAGTTCTCCCTGGAGGGCGCCGTGCCCCGGGACATCCGCTGGCAGGAGAAGGCTTACAACGCCTCCCTGTACGCCTTCGTGCCCATGCTGCTAGTGGCCCTCATCCTGGGCAGCTGGAGCTTCATAGGCCGCCTCTGGCTGGCCATCCTGATCCAGGCCTGCGTCACCACCGTGGTACTCGGCATCAACATTCCCGCTGACTATTACCTGAGCCAGCGGGACCTGATCGCCCTGGCCCTGCTGATTGCCGCCACCCTGATCACCATCTCCGTGCTGCTGGCCCACGGCTACGAATTCGGGGAAGTGCTGTTCAAGCACGTCTGGAAGCGCCGCTTCACCCCCCTGCCGCCCCTGCCGCCGGAACAGGAGCCCTTCGTCTCCATCCACCTGGCCTGCTACAACGAGCCGCCGGAGATGGTGATCGAAACCATAGACAGCCTGGCGCGCATGAATTACCGCAATTTCGAAGTGCTGGTGATCGACAACAATACCGCTGACGAAGCTCTGTGGAAGCCGGTGGAAGCCCACATGGCCACCCTGGGCCCCAACTTCCGCTTCTTCCACCTGCGCCCCTGGCCTGGCTTCAAGGCCGGAGCCCTCAACTTCGCCCTCAAGGAAACCGATCCCCGGGCCCAGGTGGTCGGGGTGGTGGATGCCGATTACGTGGTGGACCCGGACTGGCTGTCCACCCTCATCCCCCACTTCGTGGAAGCCCCGGACGTGGCGGTGGTGCAGGCGCCCCAGGCCCACCGCAACTGGGAGAAGCAGCCTTTCCGGCGCATGTGCAACTGGGAGTTCGACGGCTTCTTCCGCATCGGCATGCACCACAGGAACGAGCGCAACGCCCTGATTCAGCACGGCACCATGACCCTGGTGCGCAGGAAACCCCTGGACGACCTGGGCGGCTGGTCCGAGTGGTGCATCTGCGAGGATTCCGAACTGGGCCTGCGGCTGCTGCGCCAGGGCTTCGACACCCGCTACGTGGACCATGTGCTGGGCAAGGGCCTGACCCCCGCCGATTTTGCCGCCATCAAGAGCCAGCGTTTCCGCTGGGCCTTTGGCGCCATGCAGATCCTGAAAGCCCACCTGCCCGCCCTGCTGGGCCCCAGCAAACTCAACCTGGCCCAGCGCTACCACTTCCTCACTGGCTGGTTCTCCTGGTTCGGGGACGCCCTGCAGCTGGTATTCACCTTCGCCTCCCTGGTCTGGACCATCCTGATGCTGCTGGCCCCCAAGTCCTTCGGCCTGCCGGTGGTGCTGCTGGTGGTGCCCATGCTCGGCTTCATGGCCTTCAAGGCGGCCCTGGGCCCCATTCTCTACCGGCGCACCATGGACTGCCCCTGGATGGACATCGCCGGGGCATCGCTGCTCTCGGCCGGGATATCCCACGCCATCGCCCGGGGCATCTTTGCCGGCATCGTCAAGAAGAAAGGTACTTTCGTAGTCACCCCCAAGGGCTGGAAGGCCAAGGGGGGACTGGCCTTCTTCTCCCCGATCCGGGAGGAAATGGGCCTCCTGACCGCCCTGCTGCTGAGCGCCTGGATCACCGCCCTGACCCTGGGCACCCACGACCCGGCAGCCAAGGCCTGGATCGCCGTGCTGCTCCTGGAAACCATTCCCTACTGGGCTGCCCTGGGTTGCCAGATCGCCGCCTACTGGCCGGAAAAAGAGCCGAAGCCCACCCCTTCCGCCCCGGTCCAGATTTGACGCACCCACTGGATGCGCGCACCATATGCGCATTCATGATGCACAGGAGCCTGCCATGACCTCCCCCGCCAAGAAAGCCACCAACCTCAGCATCCGGGTGGACCTGCTGGAAGAGGCTCGGGCCCGCAAGATCAACCTGTCCCAGACCCTGGAAAATGCCCTCCTGGCGGAACTGAAGAAACAGCGGGAAGCCGAGTGGCTGGACCAGAACCAGGCGGCCATCGAAGCCTATAACCGGGAAAATGCGGAACACGGTCTCTGGAGCAAGGACCAGAGGGCCTTCTGATGCATCAATTCGATGTCTATCCCAACCCCAATCCGGACAGCTGTGAACGACTGCCCTATCTGGTCGTCCTGCAAAGTGATCTGCTGGAACGCCTGGACAAGGTGGTGGTCGCGCCCCTGCGCAGCCACCGGGAAGGCAAACCCATCCTCCGGCTCAATCCACTGGTCCAGGTGGCAGGTGACAACTATTTCGTACGGGTCCAGGACCTGGCCGCGATGCCGGTGCAAAGCCTGCACCAACCCATTTGCAACCTATCTGCAGAGCGGGAAGCACTGCTTGCCGCCCTGTCCCTCCTTTTCACCGGTCTCTAACTTTTCGAGAAAGCACCCATGGCCCAATACGTGATGTCCATGCTGCGCGTCAGCAAAATCGTCCCGCCCAAGCGGCAGATCATCAAGGATATTTCCCTCTCCTTCTTCCCCGGCGCCAAGATCGGCCTCCTGGGCCTGAACGGCGCGGGTAAATCCACCGTGCTGAAGATCATGGCCGGGGTGGAAAAGGAGTATGACGGGGAAGTCCAGTGGCAACCCAACATCTCCATCGGCTACCTGCCCCAGGAGCCCCAGCTGGACCCGGAAAAAACCGTCAAGGAAGAAGTGGAATCCGCCCTGGGTGAGGTCACCTCCGCCCAGGCCAAGCTGGAAGCGGTGTACGCCGCCTACGCCGAGCCCGATGCAGACTTCGACAAGCTGGCCGAAGAACAGGCCCGCCTGGAAGCCATCATCGCCACCTCCGGCAGCGATGTGGAACACCAGATGGAAATCGCCGCCGACGCCCTGCGCCTGCCCCCCTGGGAGGCCAAGATCGGCGTCCTCTCCGGCGGCGAAAAGCGGCGCGTCGCCCTGGCCAAGCTGCTGCTGGAAAAGCCCGACATGCTGCTCCTGGACGAACCCACCAACCACCTGGACGCGGAATCCGTGGAATGGCTGGAGCAATTCCTGGTGCGCTTCCCCGGCACCGTGGTGGCCGTCACCCACGACCGCTACTTCCTGGACAACGCCGCCGAGTGGATTCTCGAACTGGACCGGGGCGAAGGCATCCCCTGGAAGGGCAACTACTCCTCCTGGCTGGAACAGAAGGAAGCGCGCCTGGAGACCGAGAACAAGCAGATCGACGCCCACATGAAGGCCATGAAGCAGGAACTGGAGTGGGTGCGCTCCAACCCCAAGGCCCGCCAGGCCAAGTCCAAGGCCCGTCTGGCCCGCTTCGAGGAAATGTCCAGCCACGAATACCAGAAGCGCAACGAAACCCAGGAAATCTTCATCCCCGTGGGCGAGCGCCTGGGGGATCAGGTCATCGAATTCAATGGCGTCACCAAGTCCTTCGGCGACAAGCTGTTGATGGACAACGTCAGCTTCACCATTCCCCCCGGCGCCATCGTCGGCATCATCGGTCCCAACGGGGCGGGTAAATCCACCCTGTTCAAGATGATCACCGGCCAGCAGCAACCCGACTCCGGCGAGGTGAAGATCGGCCAGACCGTGAAGATGGCCTACGTGGACCAGTCCCGGGATTGCCTGGACGGCAGCAAGACCGTGTTCGACGAACTGGCCGAAGGCCGGGACATCCTGCAGATCGGCAAGTTCGAGATGCCCAGCCGGGCCTACATCGGCCGCTTCAACTTCAAGGGCGGCGACCAGGGCAAGCTGGTGGGCAACCTCTCCGGCGGCGAGCGGGGCCGGCTGCACCTGGCCAAGACCCTGATGGCCGGCGGCAACGTGCTGCTGCTGGACGAACCCTCCAACGACCTGGACGTGGAAACCCTGCGCGCCCTGGAAGACGCCCTGCTGGAGTTCCCCGGCTGCGCCCTGGTGATCTCCCACGACCGCTGGTTCCTGGACCGGATCTGTACCCACATCCTGGCCGCCGAGGGCGACTCCCAATGGACCTTCTTCACCGGCAACTTCCAGGAATACGAGGAAGACAAGAAGCGCCGCCTGGGCGAAGAAGGCGCCAAGCCCAAGCGCATCCGCTACAAACCCATCAGCCGCTGATCCGGCTCCCTCCCTCGCAACCCGCGCCCCGGCGCGGGTTTTTTCATTCTTCCGGCGTAGTACGGCCCGCCCGGGCCGCCAGGATGGCGGGCAGATTCACTTCTATCCAGTCCGCCAGGGCCTCCACCTTGCGCCCCACCTCCTCCCCCAGAGGCGTCAGCCGGTACTCCACCTTGGGCGGAATCACCGGATAGGCCTGCCGCTCCACGAAACCATCCGCCTCCAGCCACTGAAGGGTCTGGGCCAGCATCTTCTCGCTGATCCCATTCACCTTGCGGCGCAGGTCGCTGAAACGATGGGTGCCTCCCAGCAGGGCCACCAGAAGCAGCACGCCCCAGCGGCTGGTCACGTGGTTGAGGATTTCCCGGGACGGGCACTGCTCCGCAAACAGGTCGCCCCGGGCCATGGCTGCGGCCAGGATGCCGGATTCAGGGGGCTCTGCAACTTCATGCATTTCACACTTACCTTTCGGTGCGTACTTACTTTTGGTTAGCGACAACGCTATTCTGCCGCTTCCCCACAACAAAGGAAACCCGATCATGATCACCATCACCGGTGCCAATGGCCAGCTCGGCCGCCTGGTCATCCACAATCTGCTGCAACAGCTTCCCGCCCGGAACATCGTCGCCGCCGTGCGCCGCCCGGACCAGGCTCGGGACCTGGAAGCCCTGGGTGTGCAGCTGCGCCAGGCCGATTACGACCGGCCGGAAACCCTGGCCGCCGCCTTTGCGGGCACGGAAAAGCTGCTGCTCATCTCCAGCAGCGAGGTGGGACGCCGCCTGCCCCAGCACGAGGCCGTCATCGACGCCGCCCGCCAGGCCGGGGTGGCACTGCTGGCCTATACCAGCCTGCTGCATGCGGACAGCTCCCCCCTGCCCCTGGCCGCCGAGCACAAGGCCACCGAAGCCCGGCTCCAGGCTTCCGGCCTGCCCCACGTGATCCTGCGCAACGGCTGGTACACCGAGAACTACCTGGCCAGCCTGCCGGTGGCCCTGGAACACGGTGTGCTGCTGGGCTGCGCCGGCCAGGGACGGATCGCCTCGGCCGCCCGGGCCGACTACGCCGCCGCCGCAGCAGCCGTGCTCACCCGCCCCGACCAGGCCGGCCGCATTTACGAACTGGCGGGGGACAGCGCCTACACCCTGGCTGAACTGGCAGCAGAAATCAGCCGCCAGGCCGGCAAGCCGGTGCGCTACCAGGACCTGCCCGAGGCCGATTACCGGGCCGCCCTGCTCGGTGCCGGCCTGCCGGAAGGCCTGGCCGTCCTGCTCGCCGAGTCGGACAGCGGCGCTGCCCGGGGCGGGCTCTACGACGACAGCCGCCAGCTGAGCCAGCTGATCGGCCGCCCCAGCACTCCCCTGGCCGCCCAGGTGGCCCAGGCCCTGGCCTGAAAACTAGCCCCGCCCGGAGCCGCCGGCACCGGCGCTCCGGGGCATGGGCTTGCAGGGCACGGCAAAATCCACGTGGTAGTGCTCGTCGTGGCGGATCCAGGCCGGCTTCTTCATGAAGCGCAGCCGGGCGCGCAGGTAGGGCCCCCGGGGGGGGGACAGCAGGGCGGGCAGGTAGGCGGGCTCGAAGATCACCTGGGCAATGCCGACCCCCTGGGCCTGGGCGGCCCGGTGCAGCTGGTAGAGATGCTCGGCCAGGGCGGCGAAATCCAGCCGGTACTCTCCGTAACGGCCCTGCCCGTCGAACTCGATGCCGTAGCCGAACTGGTTCCCCACCCCGCCGGGCAGGGGCACGGAATGCCCCTTGCCATCCACCACCGGCACCATGAAATCCACCGACAGCCCGTTCTGATGGGTGCGATGGGGCTTGAAAGGTCCTCCCTCGGCCCAGCCGGTTTCCCCATACACGAATACCTTGCCCGGGCTGGCCTGCTCCAGGGCCCCGTAGGCGGCCAGCACCACCCGGGCCACGCGGGAATGGACGTAGGTCCGCCCGAGCACCGGGGCCAGGGCACTGTAGGCGCTGAAATTGGCGCCCGAGGCCGGCAGCCGCACTCCGTTTTCCAGCCGCCCCTGGGCCGTCCGGCCATAGCAGGTACTCTCCACCTCCGCCCGCAGGCTCCAGGGGAACAGCAGGGCCATGGCCAGGCACAGGGCCCGTCCGGCAACCCCGAGCTCCAGGCGAGGCCGGCCCATACCTGTCAGCATCGGCACACCGCCCTGGGCTGACTTACTTGTTGGTGAGGGGCGCAAGCTGCTGCAGGCACCGGTTCTGGTCCCAGACCCGCTGTTCCGGCGGCATGTTCGACACGCAGCGGAAGGCGGAACGCACCCGGCGCAGGCGCTGCTCCGTGTGATTGAGCTTGCACCGGAGCGCATAGGTGGAAGGCCAGCTACCACCGGCCCCCGTGAGGGCACCGATCAACTCGCATTCCTCGCCTCGATAGTTGAGCCACGCCGCCTGCTGGGCGCCGAGGGCGTTGAGCAGCCGGCTATCCCCATGGGCCGAAACCGTCACGAGTTTTAGCAGCGCATCATGTTGGCGTGCCAGGAGCGCTTCAGCCTGCTCCAGCTGCCTAGCCAGCAAAAGCCCGGTGTGCATGGCGCTCCCTTCCGGCCAGCACTCCGGTCTATCGGTGCACTCGACTTCTGCCTGGGCCACGAGGGGGATAGAAAGAACCAGGAAGACCGGGAGGATGAATTGGCGCATGAAAGAGCAAATCCAGTTATTAACCCCGGCCGTGCCCATTCGCATTGCCGGCTGGAATGGCCCAGGCAAGGGGAAGCGATGCATCAGCATGCAGCTCATCGACTGGAACCGGAGAAAAACTGCCAGGATGCGGCAAGAAGACTAGCGCCCCCCAGCACCAGATAAAGGATCAGGTCTCCCGAAGGACCGAACTGCTGCAAGAAAAGGTTGTGCAGCCAAGCCCAGCGGCCGGTTGCCGGTTCAGACGGCAGCGAGAGGTACGAAGCGACGGCCAGAGAAAAAAACACACCGGAAAGACCCGACCACATTCTCCCCTTTTCCCTGGGGGTCATTTCGAAAACTGATGTGGCGGCATTCCGGTAGTTCGTCAATTTCATGAGCAGAGATTCTTGATGACCAGGAGAACAGCATTCATCCGCCCATGGATACGAGTTCGAAGAAGGCAGGATGTCCTGTCCGCATGCGAGGGGACACGGGATTGTAGGTCGGGCCGGACCGAAGTCAATCGAACGGCATGAAACGAAGCGGCGGCCAGTTCCCCGACCCGGACAGGGAAAGCCGGAGCCGGCTATCATCCGTCTTTTGCTACGGCTACCGCCCTCCCCCATGGCCAGCGACGAATTCACCCTTTACCTCTGCGACCGGCTGCGGCCCCTGGGCCCCCTGCAGGTGCGGCGCATGTTCAGCGGCCATGGCCTGTTCCAGGAGGGTGCCATGTTCGGCCTGGTGCTCGACGAAGTCCTCTACCTGAAGGCCGATGCCGGCAACCTGCCCCTGTTCCAGGCCCGGGGCATGGAGCCCTTCGTCTACCAGCGCCAGGGCCGCCCGGTGCGGCTCAGTTTTCTTGCCCCGGATGCGGAGGCCATGGAAGACGACCAGACCCTGCTTGCCCTGGCCCGCCTAGCCCTGGCGGCTGCCCATCGGGCCCGGGCCGGGAGCCGGACCCCATGACCCCGGACCTGTTCGCCGGACTGCCCGTCACCCCGGAACGCCTGGACCCGGCCCCCGGGGTGGTGCTGTTCAAGGCCCGGCTCACCGCCCCGGCGGCTGCGCTCCTGGCCCAGGTGGACGAGGTGCTGGCCCAGGCGCCCCCGCGTCACATGCGCACGCCGGGAGGCCAGAGCATGTCCGTGGCCATGACCAACTGCGGCCCCCTGGGCTGGGTCACCGACCGGCAGGGCTACCGCTACGCGGCCCGGGACCCGGAACGGGAGCAGCCCTGGCCGCCCATGCCTGAGGCCCTGCGCCAGGCGGCAGTGAGCGCCGCGGCTGCAGCCGGCTTTCCCTGTTTCGCGCCGGACGCCTGCCTGATCAACCGCTACGCTCCAGGCGCCCGCATGGGCCTGCACCAGGACCGGGATGAGGCCGATTTCAGCCAGCCCATCGTCTCCTTCTCCTTCGGCCTGCCGGCCCTGTTCCTCCTGGGAGGGCTGGCGCGCAACGAGCGGACCCAAAAGCTGCTGCTGGAACATGGAGATGTGCTGGTCTGGGGCGGCCCGGCCCGGCTCCGCTTCCATGGGGTGCAAGCCATCCAGCCCGGCTGCCATGACCTGGTGGGCGAATGCCGCTTCAACCTGACCTTCCGCCGGGCCGCCCCGTAAACCGCCACCACCGAACCCAACCCTTCATGCCCGACCACACCGCCCCCATGCCCTACCCCAGCGCCCTGCACCCGCCCCACGGAGAGCCGCGATGATCTTTCTGGCCGCCGACATCGGCGGTTCCCGGGCTCGCCTGCTGCTGGGAGAAACCCGCCCCGGGGGCTGGCGCGAGCTGCGCCGGGTGGTCTGGAACAGCCCGGACTTCCCCGACCTGGAAAGCCTGCTGGCCGCGTTTCTGGCCCCCGGGGAACAGCCCACCGCCGCCTGCCTCGCTCTGGCCGGCCCGGTGCAGGGGCGGCAGGTGCCCATGACCAACCTGCCCTGGGTGCTGGATGCCGACGCCCTGGAAGCCCGCTTCCAGATCCAGGAACTGTGCTGCATCAATGATTTCGAGGCCCAAGCCCATGGGCTGCCGCTGTTGGCTGAAACCGACCTGCGCACCTTGCAGCCGGGCCAGCCCGATCCCCACGGCCCGCGCCTGCTGATCGGTGCCGGCACGGGGCTGGGCATGGCGCTCCTGGCCGGCCCGGAGCACGCCCCCCTGATCCTCCCCAGCGAGGCCGGGCACATGGACTTCGCCCCCCGGGATGAGCAGCAGCTGGCCCTGCTGCGCCACCTGCAGCCCCGGCACGCCCGGGTCAGCCTGGAACTGCTGCTCTCCGGACACGGGCTGGAACGGCTCTACGGATTCCTGGCCGGGCTGCCCGCCGGCACCCTGCCGGCTCCCCGGGCGGCCCCTTCCATCAGCGCTGCCGCCCTGGCCGGCGAACCCCAGGCCGCCGCGGCCGTGGACCTGTTCGCCCGGCTGCTGGCCGCAGCCGCCGGCAACCTGGCCCTGGCCAGCCTGCCCCGGGGCGGGGTGTACCTGAGCGGCGGCATCGCCCCGCGCATCCTGCCCTTCCTGCTCCAGCCCGCCGTGCGGGCCGCCTTCACCGACAAGCCGCCGATGCGCACCCTGCTGGAACAGCTGCCCCTGCAGGTGGTGCTGAACGAATACCTGGGCCTGCTGGGCGCCGCCAGCGTCGCCGCCCGTCTGACCGGGGAGGCGCGCCCATGAGCCCCACCTTCACCCCGGGAGCCGGCCGGCAGTTCGCCGCCATGGCCCGGACCTACTGGAACGACGGCAACAAGTGGAGCGTGCGCGGCGCCGTGCTGCTGCTGATCCTGCTCACCCTGGCCCAGGTGGCCCTGGCCATCTGGATCAGCTACTGGCACCGGGACCTGTTCGACGCCCTGGAAGCGCGGGTGTTCGCCGAGCTGCCCTACCTGACCCTGGTGTTCGCCCTGATCTTCCTCCTGACCATGGGGGTCACCGCCCTGCACCTGCACGTCAAACGCTGGCTGCAGCTGGACTGGCGGCGCTGGATGACCGAGCTGCTGCTGGAGCACTGGATGGCCCAGTCGCACCACTACAAGCTGCAACTCCTGGGCGGCGAGCACGACAACCCGGACGGCCGCATTGCCGAGGACATCCGCATCGCCACCGAGGTGGCCGTGGCCCTGGCCCATACCCTGCTCTACGCCCTGCTGATCCTGGGCAGCTTCGTGGAGATCCTGCTGGCCGTCTCCGGCAGCGCCCCCCTGCCCGGCACCGGGGTGCAGATTCCCGGCTACCTGGTCCTGGCTGCCTTCCTTTACGCCGGCCTGGGCGCCGCCCTGGGACTGCTCCTGGGCCGCTCCCTGATCCGCACCACCAACCATCTGCAGGCGGTGGAAGCCAGCCTGCGCTTCGGCCTGGCCCGGGCCCGGGAACACTCGGAGGCCATCGCCCTGATGCACGGGGAAGGCCACGAACGGCGCAGCGCCCGGCGCCTGTTCGCTGACGTGAGCCGGGGCTGGAACCGGCAGACCCTGGCCTACCTGGGCATCGTTTCCTTCTCCACCGGCTACGGCACCCTGCTGCCGGTCTTTCCCATCCTCATCGCCGCGCCCCAGTACATGGCCGGCGCCATGTCCCTGGGCATCCTGATGCAGGCCGCCCAGGCTTTCCAGCGCCTCACCTCGGCTCTCTCCTGGCCGGTGGACAACCTGGGAGAGCTGGCCCGCTGCCGGGCCTCGGTGGACCGCATCGTCGCCCTGTACCGGGACATGCAGACCCTGGAACGGGAGGAACAGGCCAGCGCCCCGAACGAAACCCGGGTGCACCTGCAGCCCTCTCGCCAGACCAGCCTGGAGTTCCGCCAGCTGGCCCTGGACACACCCGCCGGCCAGCCCCTGCTGGGACCCCTGGACCTGCACGTGCACCACGGGGAGCGGCTGCTGATCACCGGAGACCCGGCCCTGACCATTGCCCTGTTCAAGGCGGTGGCCGGCCTGTGGCCCTGGGGCCGGGGCGAAATCCGACTGCCCGAGGGCAGCGAGATGATGTTCCTGCCCCAGCATCCCTTCCTGCCCCAGGGCAGCCTGCGGGCCGTGCTCAGCTATCCCCACGAGGAGCGCCGCTACAGCGAGGCCAGCCTGCACCGGGCCCTGGAATGCGCCGGCATCGCCTGGCTGGCGCCACGTCTGGATGAAAGCGAGGACTGGAGCCGTGCCGTGCCCCTGCGCACCCAGCAGCGCCTGGGGCTGGCGCGGCTGTTCCTGCAGCGCCCGGCCTGGGTGTTCATCGAAGAGGCCACCGACGCCTTCGACCTGAAGGACGAGGCCAGCACCCTGGAGCTGCTACACCACGAGCTGCCCGACACCACGCTGCTCCACATCAGCCAGCACGACGGCCTGTCGCGCTGCTACCACCGCCGGCTGGAGCTGCGGCGCCCCGTCCCAGCGGCCTGAGACCGGGGGGCCGGATCAGTCGAAGCGGGAGGGCAACCAGCCCCGCTCGACACAATCCCGGAAGCACCAGGCCGGGGTGGTTTCCGTCTTGTAGCTCCAGAAGAACCAGCCCAGGTACTTTTCGAAGCTGAGCAGCTGGGCGGCGGCGTAAGCCCGGTAGGCCAGATCCTGCTGGAAGCCGTCCATGTGCTCCAGGGCGTGGTTGTAGGGTCCCTCGGCCCACAGGGAGACCACTTTCAGGTCCAGCCCCAGGCTCCACTCGCCGCAGATGGCCGGCAGGCCCAGGGCGGCGTTGATGGAATCCGCCTCGTCCCGCCATTCCCCTGCCGCCTTGTGCAGGTGGCCGTAGATGTCGCTGTCGATGTCGCGCCGGTCGAAACACTGGTAGCGGTGCAGGTCGAAGATCACGTTCTGCCACTGGGGCGGTTGCATGAAACCGAGGAATTCCCGGTAGGAACGGAATCCGTCGTGGAACACCACCGCCACCTGTTCCGCCGGGCAGTGGCGGCGGATGCGCTCGTAGGCGGCCAGGTAAAAGGCTTTCAGGTAGTCGGTGGGCACATCCCAGCGGGGCTCGTTGAGCACCTCGATGGCAGCCAGGGCCCGATGCCCCCGGTAACGCCCGGCCAGGCGCTCCAGCACAGAGAGAGTGTGCTCCAGGTACTCCACCTTGGTGTGCCATTCGCACACGTCCTTGATGCCGCCGTTATCAAAGCCGTTCTGGCAGCCCGGGGCCCCGTGCAGGTCCAGCACCACCCCCAGGCCGAACTCCCCGGCCCAGTCCATGGCCCGGTCCAGCACCTGGATGCCGCCGGTCACGAAGGGATGGGGATTGGCCCCGTACTTGGGGTGGTAGGGATAGTCGGGCCCGAAGATCCAGTGGCCCACGGGGATGCGCACCGCGTTCAGGCCCCGGGCGGCGATCCAGGCGAAATCCTCCCGGGTAATGAAGCTGTCCCAGTGCCGCCGCAGGCGCTCCGGGGCGGCCTCGCCCAGTTCGGCGCACCAGGTGGTCTCGTCGGTGGCTTCCAGGCCCTCGAACAGGCTGGGCACCATCCATTTTTCCAGCAGCAGCCAGCTGCCCAGATTGACCCCGCGCAGCTTGCGCCGGCTGTTTGACTGTTCCGTGCCCATGGCGGGCCTCCTTGTCGAAAAGGGTTTGATGGCGACAGCTTACCGCCCCCCCGGGGCAGACTCCAGCCCTGGGACTGGCCGGGTCTCAGGCCCGGGGCGGCCCCAGATGCTGGGCCAGGAACGCCAGCAGGCGGGGCAGATGGGCTTCCAGGGCGGCGAACTCGTCATGCCCCCCGGGCAGCTCCAGCAGCTCCACCCGCCCTTCCCGGCCGGCCGCGAGGATGGCCCGGGCATCGGCCAGGGGCACCGTGTCGTCCGCATCCCCATGCACGAGCAGCACTGGGCAGGCCACCCGGGCCACGGTGTGCACCGGGGCAATGGCATCGAAGCGGTGGCCGATGGCGTGCTCCACGTAGCGGAGCATGTACCAGCCCAGCGGCAGATAGGGAATGCCCATGCCGGCCAGCCAGCGGCGCATCATGCTGCGCGGATGGGCGAAGGCCGACAGGCTGACCACGGCGCCCACGCCCGCTTCCCGGGAGGCCGCCAGGAGCACCGCCGCGCCCCCCACCGAATGCCCCACCAGGCCGATCCGGGACGCATCCACCCCGGGCTGCTGCCGCAGCCAGGCCAGGGCCTGGGCCAGGTCCTCGGCAAAGCGGGGCATGGAGCTGAAATTGTCCGCCTCGCTCATGCCGTGGTTGCGGGCATCGACACACAACAGGGTGTAGCCGGCCAGGTGCAGGGGCGCCGCCAGGGGCAGCATCATGGCGCTGTTGCCGCCCCAGCCGTGCAGCAGGATCAGGGCCGGAGCCCCGGGGTCGGCCGGCAGCAGCCAGGCCCCCAGCTTGCGCCCCCGGCAGGTGGGAATGCTGACCTGCCGGTAGGCCAGCCCCAGGTCGGCGGGCGTGGCGTCCGGTTCCACCCGGGGCGCCCGCAGCCCCCGGCGAATCAGGACGTTGAGCCCGAGCAGCAGCAGGCCGCTGGCGGCGAGGGCCAGCCCGACCCCCAGAAACCCGTCGGCAAACCAGTGATCCATGCAATCCTTTCCTGTCCGGGCCGGCACTCACAGCCCGGCGCGGCCGCAGCATAGCACCGCGCATTGCCGGCGGCATGAAGAGGAAGGTATATTGCCTCACCCCCTGACACCTGCCGAGGTCCCATGAGCGACAAAATCCGTGACTACATCGAGCAGCAGTTCCTGATCCAGTTCGACGAAGATTTCCCCGAAAACACCGACCTGTTCAAGGAAGGGGTGATGGATTCCTTCGGGTACGTGCAGCTGTGCCGCTTCCTGGAAAAGGAATTCGGCTTCCGCTTCACCGAGCAGGAGATGACCGGCAACATCCTCACCAGCCTGAGCCGCATCCGCGCCTACGTGCAGCAGAAAACCGCCCAGGGGGCCGGCGGCCCCGGCGCCATCTGAACCGCCCATGTGCGGCATCGCCGGTTTTCATCACGCCGCCCTGCCTGGAGAGGATTACCCGGCCCTGATCCAGGGCATGCTGGGGGCCATCGCCCACCGGGGCCCCGACGCCACCGGCCATGTGCTCACGCCCGGCAGCGCCCTGGGCTCCACCCGGCTGGCCATCATCGACATCGAGGCAGGCGTCCAGCCCCTCTCCGACCCCAGCGGCCGCTACTGGCTGTGCTACAACGGCGAGATCTACAACTACCTGGAACTGCGGGCCGAGCTGGAAGCCGCCGGATGCAGTTTCCAGACCCATTCCGACACCGAGGTCCTGCTCCAGGCCTGGCTGCACTGGGGCCCCGACTGCCTGCCCAGGCTGAACGGCGGCTTTGCCTTCGCCCTCCTGGACCGGGAAAGTGACGAACTGATCCTGGCCCGGGACCCCTGGGGCAAGCGCCCCCTGTTCTACGCCCCCCACGGCCAGGGTCTGGTGTTTGCCTCGGAGATGAAGGCCTTCCTGGCCCTGCCCGGTTTCAGCTTCGAGCATGACCCGGAGCAGCTCGCCTCCATCGTCGCCGTCTGGACTCCGCTTCCGGAACAGACCGGGTTCCGCCACATCCACAACCTGCCCGTGGGCAGCTGGATGCGGGTCCGGGGCCAGGAGCGCCGGATCACCCCCTACACCCAGCTGGATTTCCAGGCCCGCACCCGGGTGGACAGCGAGGCCGAGGCCCTGGACCTGATCCGCGAGCGGCTGCGCCAGAGCGTCGCCCTGCGCCTGCGCAGCGACGTGGAAGTGGGGGTATACCTGAGCGGCGGCGTGGATTCTGCCGTGGTGGCCCTGCTGGCCCGGGAACTGAGTGCCCATCCCCTATCCACCTTCTCGGTGGAGTTCGCCGATCCCCAGTACGACGAATCGGCCCAGCAGCGGGAGATGGCCGCCTTGCTGGGCAGCCGCCACCATCCCCTGAGCATCCGCCACGCGGACATCGTCGAACACTTTCCTGCCGCCGCTTGGCACGCGGAGATACCCGCCTTCCGCAGCGCCTTCGTGCCCATGTACCTGCTCTCCCGCCAGACCCGGGCCGCCGGCATCAAGGTGGTGCTCTCAGGCGAAGGGGCGGACGAAGCCTTCCTCGGCTACGACCTGTTCAAGGAAACCCTGCTGCGCCGGGAATGGGCCGCCATGGACGAGCAGCGGCGCCAGGCCTGCCTGGCCCGCCTCTATCCGCACCTGGGCCACTACGGCTCCCAGGACCTGGCCGCCCTCACCGGCCTTTACCAGCAGTTCGCCGAAGAACGGCTGCCGGGCCTGTTCTCCCACGAACTGCGCTTCCAGAACGGCCGCTTTTCGGCCCGCCTGATCAAGGGGGGCGGCGATCCCTTCCAGGCCGTTTCCGCCCTGGTGGCGGCGGCTCCCGGCTACGACGCCATGAGCCCGGTACAACGGGCCCAATGGCTGGAATTCCGCACCCTGCTGGCGGGCTACCTGCTTTCCACCCAGGGCGAGCGCATGAGTCTCGCCCACGGGGTGGAAAACCGCTGCCCCTTCCTGGACCCCGCCGTGGTGGAACTAGCCGCCGCCGTGAACCTGCGCTTCGACGACGGCATGGAAGAAAAACGCCTGCTACGCCAGGCCTTCCGGGAACAGCTGCCGGACAGCATCCTGCACAAGCGCAAATTCCCCTACCGGGCCCCCGACAGCGCCGCCTTCGCCGACTGCCGGCCCGACTACCTGGACGCCCTGCTCTCCGCCGACGAACTGGCCAAGATCCCTTTCCTGGACGGCAAGTTCGTGGCCGCCCTGAGCCGCAAGATCATGAACACCCCGGCCCCGGAGATCAGCACCAAGGAAAATCAGGCCTTCATCTTCCTGCTCAGCATCGCCCTGCAGCACCGCTACTTCGTGCAGCGGGCCGCCCCACCGGTGGCCCCCACCGTCTCGCCCCTGGGCCGGGCCGTGGACCTGCGCCCCCGCTGATCAGGCTTCCCAGGGAAACTTGCCCTCGGCCACGTAACGGCGGATATGCCCCTGCACCACCGGGTCCCCGAACAGGGCCCGGTTGGCCTCCAGGGCCGCCGGCTTCAGCGCCTCCAGTTGCCCCGCCACGCCCGCCAGATAAGTTTTGTAGCGGGCCACCGCTGCCGGCGAAAGCCGCTGCAGGCGCAGCAGATGGCGCCGCCACAGGGCCTCCAGGTCATCATCGAGGGCATCCACCAGCCCCATCTCCAGGGCCTCCCCGGCCAGGAAGGGGCGGGTCGAGAGAGTCAGGTAATGGGCCTTCTGCAGGCCGATGCGGCGCACCAGGAAAGGCAGCACACAGGCGGGAAAGATGCCGAACAGCAGCTCCGAAAGGCTGAAGGCCGCCGACCGGTCCGCCAGCACCATGTCGCAGGCGGCCACGAACCCCACTCCGCCCGCATTGACCCGCCCCCGCACCAGGGCGACACTGACCCAGGGCCCGGTCGCCAGACGCTGCCAGAGTTCATAAAGCGGCGCCGGATCAGGCACGGCGCTGGACGCCGCCAGGGCCTCGAAATCCCCGCCGCTGCAGAACACCTCAGGCGCACCCTCCAGCACCAGCACCCCGCAACCCGCCCCGGCGCACCGGTCCAGCACCTGCGCCAGCTCCAGGATCATCCGCCCGTCAATGCTGTTACCCGCCTCCGGCCGATGCAGCGCGATGCGGCAGACGCGCGTGTCGAAACTCACCTTAAGGGTCTGGTAATCCATGTCATCCCGCCCGGTCCGGGCATCCTCGTCATTCAGTCAGAAGCCATTGTGCCCCAAGGCAGCACCTTCGATGCCGCGCCCCTACAGGCGACGAGCTTCCAGATGCGCCGCCCTTCCTCGTGCAGCATTCATGTCATTGCAAAAAAATAACTCTGTCAAATCAATCCCCTACACCTAAACAGCCTAAGCAACTCTCTACCTTTTTCAGACAACTCAAGCTTTCTAAGCTGAATAGAAATTGCATCCGGACTTTGCTTAAAAAACAAAGCCGGGCAATTAAAATCATCCTCTATATCCTCATCATCAAATGGCAAAGACGGATTTTCATAATCATCAAACGCACAAAAATCGTCAGAATCATTATTTTCAGAAATAGATTCAAAAAATTCAGAAAAACTGTTAGAAACCTTCAGCAAATCTGTATTCTGAGGTTTATAAGAATTGGGGCAACCGGGGTCGAAATACAAGTCATTAACATCTCTCCTCCAGACATAAACCCCACCATCTTTTCCAAGGCAGACATAATCACCGTCATTGACATGGCAAATAGGAATATAGCCATCAGGAATTCTATTTTTATAAGCACGAAAAACCTTCACTAAATCTTCACTTGGATCATTCGACCTCCCCCAAAAAAAATCAACATCAAACTGTTCGCCACCAACAAAAAAGCAAGCCGGAACAATGGGAGCTGCAACATTTTTATCATTTAGAAAAATCAAGTAAGCCGAATCAAAACAAAACCCATCAAAAAGATTCGCATAACCAGAATCCATACAAGGAGAGTTTTTAGAATAAAATTTCATCGCATCATCCATGTATTAAAACAGAAGCACTTCCTCTATGAGGAAACGCATCGTGGACCGATCGCAACAGGGTGAGCAGCTCTGAAAAATCAGGCAGTGCGCCATAGCACTTTCCTTGAAGAGGCAAGATATTCCAGGAGGCTTTTGAATCCACGCACAAATGAGCCACGATCTCCAGGCCATCACCGCCTTCGAGCAAACCGGCAGGGACCCATAAATACGGATAATTCCTGAGTGGATTTGGCACAGGCGAACCACAGACCGAGCAAAAATCAGTGCGGAACCCTGACTCCTTTTTCCAGGATGAAATCAGTTCACGACCGCCAAGCCAGCGAAAACTTTCTTCCGGCACGATGGTGGCAGCGTTGGACAATGAGCCACTCCGCCTTCTGCAAAGCGAGCAATGGCATTGATATAGCTTGAAACGGTCACCCTCAATTTCAAACCGCACTTTTCCGCAAAGACAACATCCGCGCATTTAATATTCGGCCCTGAAATTCACACAAATGGACCAGGCCCATCGATAACCGGAAGAATAATGCGGCCAAGGACAAAAAAATACTGGTCATCCAGTACACACTGATCGGATGTAAGCTCACCACGAGCATTGCGCTCGGCCTCGGGCAGCGAAAGCCAGAGCTCAGGCGCGCTGGCACCAAAGCACAAAGGCAGTTCATCGTGATACTGCCCGCAAGTGGAACAAACAAAGCCGCTCATCGAGACCTCCGCAAAAAAGCAAGCGAACCATTACCTATCCAGGACCCACTAATCAATTGACCCAGACATCAGCACAGGCTTTCAGGGCTTCAATGTCTGCGGACACGATAATATTCTGGTGTTTTGTAATTTCCTCAAGGGCCAGAATGCTTTCCTGCGTGAAACACTCCTTGATCACCTTGACCGGATTACCATTCACTGCTCAGATGAATAGATGAATAGAAAGTAGGCAACGCTTGCAGGTTTATAATCAATGATATGCAAATTCCAATATCCTGAGTGCTTCCCTGGCAAAGCAGGCCTTCGAGATGTTATCTAGAAAAGTCATACCCAATTATTTCCCCTGAATTTTTGTCGACTTTTAATACAGGCTGAGGAAATCCAGTTCTTGAGCCCCGAAACCCTTCTGGTTTTCCCATGTCAACAAACGAAATGGTATAACTTAATTCGGTTTCGCTAATACATAGCTCATATTTTCTAATGTCTATACCAAAAAATTTCGCCACGCCGCATGCAGAAGCTATCGCCATGGCCTCCTTTCCCATTAATTGCATTTTATTAAAACCTCTCCTTGCCACGAACCAGCAGACCCCTTGGAATAGCCACTGAGCCAATTTAAAAAAATCAATACTTTTTTAAAATCCGCAGGCTTCTAAAAGTCCCGCAATCCACAATTTCAATTACATCAGGTTTTGCCCCACCGAGGACTGCTACTGACTGACAATCGGCGTTTTCACTGGAAAAATATTCACCAGCGGTTCTATACATGCTCACATTGGCCGCCAGATAACCTTCTGCGCGCCCCTGGGCATACCAATTACTTTTCACGCGTGGGCATAAAACCAGCATGAATACAAGGGAGGCCAGAACAAAACCACCCAGCATCGAAGCAAAGTATCTCATGAAACCTTTCCCCAAAACCGAGTTCATAAAACCCGCAAGCCCAAGCCATCGATCCTCCGAAAAGACTCAAGAACAAATCGACCCAAATCTGAATATCGGCGAATAAAGAGCACCAATCACCAAAAGCAGAGCCACAAACTCAAGCCCGGATACCAGCAAAAAATTCATGGCTAGACAAGAACCGTTTCTGGAAAACACTCTTATAAAGGCAACAATAAGCACAGGCAGCCACAACACATTTCTAGTCGCAAAAACAAATTTTGTTTGGGAAGGCAATTCAAATCCAAACGGCAAAAAAAATTTTTCAAACTCAGGAACCACAAAAGCCCCTATTCCCGCCAGTGCCAAAGCCAACAGCAGCGCCATCACAAAAGCCGCCGGATACAAGTCAACATCCGGGAAATTACGTCTTTTTATCCATCCCCCTAGCCACCCCAGAGAGGCAGCCAACAAAACCACAAGCACCGAGAAAACAACAAAAAAATTAATACTCCATTCGCCCTCTTGCTGAACACAGGCACGAGCACCCTGTACCAGGAAAAACAAGCCTGCCGCCAGGAGAATTTTCGACATGGATGGAAGAAAGTAGCTCATGGAAAATTTCTCAGCCCTCACAGCCAACCTTGAAATTTCAAGAAAAATCCGGCCCGACAAAACGGAACTCCAGGCATTAGATTCCCCAACATGATTAATTCCATGGGGCAATTTCATAAAACTGCTCTAAAGACTTAAACAAACTGGCGAACAATTATTGACAGCGGCCACCAAGCGGAAGCAGAAAAAAACGACTCAAGGACAGCTGACCGCAGGTCAAATATTTTGAGCATTATTTGGGAGAACATGTTTACAGTAGCGCCACTCGTGCACTGCCTGGTCATCAAGATAGACATCTGGCTTCGGCAGAAAGCCCATGAAGCAGTTTTCAATGCCTAACTCAACTACGGAACTGCGCGCATATTCAGCACCACCAGAACTCCAGAGATACATTTCGACTTCTGTCCTGCTTAACTCACGAATTCGAGAAATTACGCTGGGCATGGGAATACGCTTGTGCCCAACTGTACGAACCAAAGTGTCGTCAACATCAACAAAAACAATACGTTTCACCATGAAATTTAACCCGGGTCAATTAAGCGCTCAGCAAACAACTTGTTCACACTTATTACTATTGATATCTCGAGGCTAACCGCTCAAATATACAAAACAAATACGAAAAACACCAGAATTGCAAAAACAACAAAAAACAATTTCGCTGCACCAGCAACGGAAATATCAGCGACCTTGCTCTGAGGTCTACAAGACACGCATATCGGTTCAGATGCCGAAGGGGAGAAATGATCGAGACAGAGAAGGCGGCCACACTGGCGACACTTCCCGCCTTCAGCAGGATGGAAATCACGGCCGCAAGCTTCGCACTTGAAAGGCACGATGACATCAGCTTGAGGCCCCATCTTCTTGCTCCTAGTTACGCTAAAAAATCGGCTTTTGCCGATTAATGGTTAATTTTCTCCATTGTGGTCTGTCTACAGCATCCACATTTGACGTGAGGAGGAACCACCGCTTGCGGCCATCCATTTCGGTTAATGTTTAAGTTGCACTGTTGGGAGGAAGCATGGGTTCCATAACGCTGGCTCCGCAATTGATGCAAGTATCGCTATACGTGCGGCCGCACTCTTCCCCGAAGAAGGGCATGCCACACACGATGCAAGGATGCTCGTTGGAGTGCGGCTCACCCGTTTGAGGAAGATATCGCACAGAGTTTGGATCAAAACGAGTAACCCACTCGCCCAAGGTACCCGCCGGGTTGGTTCTCGACCTGTCAAAATGGATCGTTGCCTCACACTCGATGTCATTCGGCTCGAACAAGACAACTGCCATGCCCTCGAGCAGTCGCAGGCGTTGCCTTGCGAGGCTCGATAACGTGCCAAACCCCGTGAGAGGCATCTCCGCGAACGAAGCACCGGGAGGGTACTCAATTGCATTGAAGTCAGCGTAGACGCGAGGTAACGGCATTTCTGCAACCTACCGAATGGTGAAGCTCATGTAATTTCAGGAACGAGGCGCTTGCGTGGTGCTTTATCACGCAGCGCCCAGCGATCAGAAGGAGCTGCCTTGAGGGGTTGTTAGTCATCGATTTCACCGTACAACCATCGCTCTCCTTGGAAAGCATCTGAGCCGTCATCGTAACCAGAAAATGTAATTTGAGTCCCAATTTCAGAAATTCCGCTCGGAAGCAATAAGCCCCATTCCTTCGCCAAGCTTCGACCTGTAATTCGCTCTGAATGCACTCCTTGCGAACTGACACCGCAGTCAGTATGACTCCTGAAATAATCCTCATCAAGGTATATACAGATTTCACTGGTAAACATATCTGGAACGCAAATTACGCAGGTAACTCGATAGCTATTTGCAGCATTTGGTTTTGCTTTAACTAGGCGATGACAGGCGTCTATGAGGCATTGAGCACACTTGACCTTAATTTCCTGTGAAGTGTGCCGACCTTCAATCAGATTTCGCAGAACTGGAATTTTCCAGTTGCAATATCGGTTTGTGGTTTGCAAACCTTCTGGGAACCATCCTTGAAATTGAGTTGCCCATTTTTCAAGCGATCGTATTTGTCGCGAAACTCCACGAGGCTTCTTATTGGATAGCGATAATCGACGCATAAAGTGGATAGCGTTTAGCCTGAAGGGCGGGCAAAACCCGAAAGTCAGAGGGCTGCCAGCACAGCTTGCAAGCCATCCCCTCGTGATGTTTATACATCGAAGGTATTTCTTTCAATTTCATGGATAGCCTCGGTAACAGACTGCCAATTGGTGGGGACAACAAGTTCTTTCAAAGCGGTCTCGATCGAACGAAATCGTTCGCTTTGCTCTCTCTGAAGACCAGAAAAATCGACTTGTACTTCAGGCGGCAATGCCCCAGCGAGGACTTTCTCAACTCGCTCACTCATCTTTTTCATAAGCCGAGTGTGAAAAGAGAGCACCTCCGCCAAAAATTTTGCGCGGCTAAGACAGAAGATGCCACGGCTAGCAGACCAAGCTGGAGAGCCTTGAATCAGTTTTTCTGTGTTATCCCACTCAACATGCACGAGCGACTGATCTGACCACATGCGTATCTTGGTAGAAGGAGAAAGATAGCCGGTGTCCAGAGTTCGACTGCCAATCCATGCTGAAGCATCGTCAGCAATCGCCCAAAACCGGTCACGTTCGCAGCCTTCGGAATACCACGATGAAGCCTTTTCATCCCATGCGCGCCCCATGTCTCCGGACAAGTATTTAACGAGCGATGAAGGAACTGGCTCTAGGACATGAGGCACCATCTCAAGGACATCTTCGTAGAGCCGAACCACATGGTAGTCACAATATCTTGATATGCCGAGTAGGCCACGGGCATTTTCGCTGTACTCAAACAGCTTATTGGCGCCAACTTCCATCCAGTATTGCCCATCGGTCAGTCCAAACCAGTGCAAGCAATACTCGCCAGGTTCTCCCCATGGCTGGATGAGCTCAAGTGGAGTTAGGGTGAACTGGAACAGCGCCGGCATGAGAGGCCTATTGTGTCTTTGGAAAGTAGTAGGAGTGGTGCTTGAAGCCGGCCATGGCAGCAACCTATCGCGATGCAAAACATATAAAAATGGATACCACCCGGCTTGAGCACAAAGCTAGACATAGCCGTCATGCTAACTCCCACGGGCGATCACGACGGCCGCCACACAACCTCGCCCCTCTCCCCCCCCAGACAAAACATCCCCCTGCAAACCAGAACAATCCTGGCGTTCAGCAGGTGCTTCAAAACATCTCTGGAAATAGGTGGCGGTCTGGGTGGCGCTGGATTAATAAAGTGGAGATTGTGCCAGCCGCATTCCCTTTTGTCATAGCGACAAGCCCCCTCCCCTCACCGTCCCAGCACTAGCGCGCCTTCCATGCCGCCGAAGCCGAAGGAGAGTTTCAGGGCGTGGGTCGGTTGGTGGTTCAGGGGGGCGCCCCGGACCCAGTGCAGGTCGGGCTGCACCGGGTTTTCCAGGTGCTGGCAGGGGTGCAGCCGGCCGGCCTGCATCTGCAGCAGGGTCATGGCGGTTTCCACGGTGCCGGCAGCGCTCAGGCCGTGGCCGATCAGGGACTTGCCGGCGTTGATGGGGGCCTGGCCGAGGCCGGCCTGGGCCAGGGCGGCGGCTTCGGTGTCGTCTCCCTTGGGGGTGCCGGTGCCGTGGGTGTTCACGTAGTCGATCTGGGCCGGGTCCAGGCCGGCGGAGGCCAGGGCGCTGCGGATCAGCCGCAGTTCGCCTTCAGGGGAGGGGTCGGGGCCCCGCTGGCCGTTGCTGTGCCAGGCGCTGCCGAGGATGTGGCCGTAGTGTTTGAGGCCCAGGTCGGCGCGGCAGATCACCAGGGCGGCGCAGGCTTCGGCGAACAGGAAGCCGTCGTGGGCCTGATCGAAGGGACGGCAGCGGCTGGAGGGGCTCAAGGCGCCCAGGTTGGCCAGGGCCTGGAGTTCGAAGCTGGAGAGGTCCTGCAGGGCGCCCAGGGCGATGCAGGCATCCACCCGGCCGCTGCGCACGGCGTCGGCGGCCTGGAGCACGGCCAGCAGGCCGCTGGCGGAGGCGCCGCCCAGAGTGCAGCTCATGCCCCGGATGGGGAAGGTGGAGGTGCACAGGCCGCACAGGTCGGTGTCGAAGGCCGTGTAGCCGTGGCTGGGCAGCAGGTAGGCCATGCGCCCGGCGTAGGCCTCCCGGGCCAGCCCTTGCTCGCGGGGGTTGAGGTTGCTGCCGCCCACCACGAGGCCGATCCGTTCCGGGGCCAGGGCGTCCAGGCCCGCGTCGCGCCAGGCTTCGTCCAGCACGGCCACGGCCACCCGGCCGCCCAGGCTGGTGATGCGGGCCACCCGGGGCGGCAGCAGGGCCGGAGGTTCGGCCAGTTCCACCCCCAGGAAGGGCGTGGCCCGGCCTTCGAGCTGGCGGCCCGGGCGTTGCAGCACGCCGCCCAGGGGCCGGGGGTTCCACATGCCGTCGAGCAGGGCTGCCTGGCCGTAACCCAAGCCGGTGGCTACGCCTATGCCCGCCACCCGGGGCGGGGCGGGATCAGGCCGGGAGCTTGCCATGCAGCAGCTCGGCCAGTTCGCCGATGTTGCGGGGGCCGAAGAGCTGCACCATGGGCAGGTCCAGGTTCAGGGCTTCCATGGACAGGATCAGCACCTCCTGGCGGGAGACGGAATCCACCCCCAGGTCGGCCATGGAGTCGCCGGGGCCCATGGGCTGGTTTTCCAGCTCGGGCACCACGGTGCGGATTTGTTGCAGGATGATGGCCAGTACGGCGTCGCGTTCCAAATCGTTCTCCTCGTCAAAATTTGCGGGTTCAGCCCGGCTCTCCGGCCCAGCGGTATTCCCGGTGGTAGGCTTCGACCCGGTCCAGGACCAGGTGGCGGCCGGCTTCAAAGGCGGGCCAGACACTGGGGATCAGTTGATGGTTGAGGCGGGCGTCCCGGGTGCCGAAGCGGATCACCTCGCCGCCCTTGAGCAGGGTCTCATATTCTTCCATGCTCAGGCGCTGGCGCCGGTCCAGGGCGGCGGGAATGCCCTGGCGGCGCAGCAGCTGCTGTCCCCCCGCGTCGGCCACGCCGCTGAAGAATTCCGAACAGCAGCCGGAGCCGTAGGAAAACAGGCCCAGGCGCCGGGGGGCGCTGAAGTCCCCGGCCTCCAGGGTGCCGGCCAGGGCCAGCAACACCGAAGCCCCGGCAGTGTTGCCCAGGCGCTGGCCGAACAGCAGGCTGGGCACCAGGCGGCGCTCGAAATCCGCGTCGATCTCCTGGGAGCTGGCCTTGCACACCTTGCGCAACAACTGGCGGTGGGCCCCCTTGACCATGCCGCCGAAGGGGGTGTGGAAGCACAGGTAGTCGAAGCTGTGGCGCAGGTCCGCCCCTTCCACCCGCCGGGCGTAGTCCCGGTAGGCCTGCTCGCAGCAGTCCAGGTAGGCCATCAGGGACAGGTCGGCGTCGCCGGCCTCGTTGTCCGGCCCGGGGCGGCAGGTGTCCATCACCTCGAAGGCGTGGTTGCCGTAGGCCCCCGGGTCCACCCGCCACAGGCGCGGCCGGTCGCTCACCAGGACGGCCACGGCCCCGGCGCCGGAACTGGGTTCCGAGTAGGCCCACTCCCGCACTGCCTCGGCATCGGCCAGGGCGAACCGGGAGATGTCGGTGGCGATCACCAGGGCCTTGGCCCCCGGGGAGGTGCCGGAGAGGATGAAGTTGATGGCCATCTGCAGGCCGGCGCTGCCCGAGTAGCAGGCCTGCTTGATCTCGAACAGGCGGCAGTTGGGCTTCAGGCCCAGGAGCTTGTGCACATAGGTGCTCAGGGACTTGCCGAAATCTATGCCCGACTCGGTGCAGGTGATGACCATCTCGATCCGCTCCCGCTCCGCCTCCTCCAGGGCCTGTACCAGGGGCCGGGCCGCATTGACGGCGAAGCTGACCGGGTCCTCGTAAGGCAGGGCCACGGTCTTCTCGCGCATCAGCAGCTTTTCGAAGCGGGGCATGTCCAGGCCCCGGTAGGTGCACAGCTCGCGCACATCCACGTAGGCGCAGCCGCCATAGACGTTGAGGGCTTCGATGCCGGCAGCGATCACGCCGACCTCCCCAGGCGCACGGGCAGGCACTGGAGGCTGCGGGCATTGACCCGGTCCAGGCGCCACAAGGCCTCGCCGGCCAGTTCGATATGGTCAAAGCGGTCCAGCAGGGCGTTGAAGGCGATCTTGCCCTCCAGACGGGCCAGGGCCGCTCCCAGGCAGGTATAGGCGCCGGCGCCGAAGGTGAAATGGGGGTTGCTGCTGCGCCCCACGTCAAAGCGGTCCGGGTCCTCGAACACCGCCGGGTCCCGGTTCACCGCGCCGATCAGGCCCAGCACCAGGGCGCCGGCGGGAATCACCGTGTCCGCCACCGGGAAGTCCTCGATGGCCACCCGCAGGATCATGTTGCCCCCGGGCTCGAAGCGCATGCTTTCCTCCACGGCCCCGGGCACCAGCTCCCGGTTGGCGCGCAGCCGCTGCAGCTGCTCCGGGTAACGGAGCAGGGACAACAGGCCGTTGCCGATCAGGCTCACCGTGGTCTCGTGGCCGGCAATCAACATGGACACCAGATTCATCACCGCCTCGTCGTCGCTCAGGGTGCCCTGGTCGTTGGCGGCCACCAGGATGTCGAGCATGGTGTTGCCCGGCCGGGCCCGGCGTTCGGCGATCAGGCTGCGCACGTAGGCCTTGAATTCCTGCAGGGCGGCCATGGCTTCCAGGCGCTGCTCCTGGGTGGTGATCACGTCCAGCACCCGGATCATGGCGGCGCTCCAGCGGCGGATGGGCTCATCCATGTCGCTGGGGATGTCGAACAGCTTGCACACCACCCGCAGAGGCAGGGGCGCCGCATATTCCCGGATGAAGTCCAGCTCGCCCCCCTCGCCCATGGCGTCCAGGAGCTGGCTGGCCTCGGCTTCTATCATGGGCGCCATGGCCGCGATGGCAGCGGGCCGGAAAGCCTCCTCGAACACTCCCCGCATGCGCTGGTGGTCGGCCCCGTTCACGTTGATCATCTGGGGCTGGATCTCGGAAAACAGCTGGTAGGCCAGGGGATTCTGCTCCCGGGCCTCGGGGGAAGCCCAGCCGTTGCGCCACAGCCGGGTATCCCGGCCCATCTTGGGGGAGCGGGCCAGCTTGGCGAACTCCCTGTTGCCCAGCACGAAATACATGTCCGAAGGGGCGTCGTAATGGACCGGCCCCTGGTCCAGCCAGGCCCGCAGCTGCCCATAAGGCTCCCGGATGAAAGCCTCGTCCTTGATCGTGCTCCACCAGCTTTCCTGCCCAATGTCTGTGCTCATGAGTCTCTCCCTTCAGATGGCGCGTCGCGCATAAATGTGAAAAACCGCTGCCCCGCCGTTGGCCAGGGGGTGCCGGCCCCGGGAAGTGCGGTAGCCCCGGGCCTGGAGCTGCTGCTCCATGATGTCGGTCTCCGCCTCGCCCAGGTGCACCTCCACCACCAGCTGCCGGATCAGGGGCCAGTCTTCTTCCGCCAGACCCGCCAGCACCTCCTTCTCCGCCCCTTCGGTATCGATCTTGAGCAGGTCGATGCGGCTCAGGCCCAGGGTCCGGATCTGGTTCGACAGGGTGTCTATGGGGGCCTCCACCTGGCGGCTGGTGAACAGCTGTTCGATGAATTCCGACTCCCCCGCCCGGGCGCTGGCCCCGGTGCGGTCCAGGATATCGGCCACCTCCTGGTCCGCCGGAGCAGCGGCCAGCAGGCGGCGCAGGCCCCGGGCCATCTCCTCGCTCACCGCCCCGTGGCAGGAAGAAAGGGCTGTGATCCCGGGAAAGTAGGAAAAGCTGGCCGTCCCCGGCGCCGCCCCCAGGCCCAGGGCCAGGGCCACGGCCCGCCCTTCCAGGTTGCGCGCCAGGGCCCCGTGAGCCTCGGGCATGGGCTCGTAGGCAAACACCCGGGCGGCGGGGCAGAGGTCCAGGAGATGCAGGGAAAACAGGCCGATGTTGGCCCCCACGTCCAGGAACACCCCGTCGGCGGGCAGCTCGATGCCGTGGGCCCCCAGGTCGTCGTTGAAGATTTCATGGACCGAGAAATCCACCTCGTAGGGATTGACGCAGTGGATTTCGCGGCCGTCGGGGAGGCGGGTCAGTTGCAGGTTCATGGGAAAAGATCCGGATGGGCGATGAGGAAAATACCGGCCGGGCGCGGCGCCCGGCAGACGTGGTTCAAGTAGGCAGAACAGGGCTTCATTTGGCGAACAGGCTCCCGTCCCCCAGGCAGGTGGACAGCAGTTCCGCCAGCCGGGCCACCTGGGGCGGCTGCAGCAGGCCGTAGTGGTCCCCGGGCAGCTCCCGCACCGTCAGGGCGCCCTGGACCAGCGGGCCCCAGCCGCGCCGGGCGTCTTCGGGGCTGGCGCCGGCGCAGGCCAGCAGGGTGACGGGACCCGGACAGGGGGCGGGCCGGTAGCCGGCCAGGGCCTC
The DNA here is from genome assembly GCF_000429665.1 of Azovibrio restrictus DSM 23866. Taxonomy (GTDB): domain Bacteria; phylum Pseudomonadota; class Gammaproteobacteria; order Burkholderiales; family Rhodocyclaceae; genus Azovibrio; species Azovibrio restrictus. The sequence continues at coordinate 210,094 of NZ_AUCH01000004.1, read as the reverse complement.
CCGGTGGGCCCGGAAGACGTCCAGCAGCAGGGCCAGTTCGGCCGGGTCCAGGGCCACGGGGGCGCTGGACTGCCCTCCCCCGTCCTGGCCCGGTTTCAAGTCCGGCTTCAAGTCCAACTCCTGGGCCAGCTCCTGCCTCAACCCCGCCTCATCCAGTTCCGGCAGCAGACCCAGGCGGGCCAGCAGGGCCGGCGGATAACTGTCGATCAGGACCAGGGCCGCCACCTCTTCCCCGGCCGCCCGCAACTGGGCGGCCATCTCGAAGGCGAGCACCCCGCCCATGGACCAACCGGCCAGGTGGTAAGGCCCCCGGGGCTGGACCTGGCGCAAGGCCTCCAGCAGCGGCGCCGCCAGGGCGGCCATGGTCCGGGCCGGCTGGGCCCCGCCCAGGGCCGGGGACTGCAGCCCATACACGGGCCGCTTGCCGTTCAGGAGGCCGGCCAGGGCCCGGTAGCAGCCGACGCCGCCGCCCAGGGGATGGATGCAGAACAGGGGCGGCCGCTGTCCCCCTTCCTTGAGCCGCAGCAGGGGCGACACCGGCCCCCCGGGCGCCGGGGCCCGCAGCAGGGCCGCCTGCTGCCCCAGGGAGGGTGCCGCCAGCAGGGCGCCCATGCTCAGCTCCCGGCCGAATTCCCGGCGCACCTCGCCCATCAGGCGCAGCACCAGCAGGGAGTGGCCGCCGCAGAGGAAGAAATCGTCCGTCGCCGCCACCTGCGCCCGGCCCAGGAGCCGGCCCCAGATTTCCGCCAGCCGGGCTTCGATGGGGTCATCATGAACCAGGGCCGGCGCGCTCCCGGCCCCCGGGGGCGGCAGGGCCTGCCGGTCCAGCTTGCCCCCGGAGGTCAGAGGCAGGCGCTCCAGAAACAGGTAGTCGGCGGGGGCCATGGCCAGGGGCAGGCGTTCCGCCACCCAGCGGCGCAGCCCGGCCTCATCCAGGGGACTGCCGGCCACGTAAGCCACCAGGCGGGCATCTCCGTCCGCCCCGGGCAGGGCCAGGACCGCCACCTCGCCGACCCCGGCCTGACCCAGCACCGCCTCGATTTCCCCCAGTTCGATGCGGAAGCCGCGGATCTTCACCTGGTGGTCGCCCCGGCCGTGGAAGGCGATCAGCCCCCCGCTGCCGGGAATGAAGCTGGCCAGGTCGCCGCTCCGGTAGACCCGGCCCCCGGGCTCCCAGGGATCGGGAAGGAAGCGTTCCGCCTCCAGCTCCGGCTGGCCCCGGTAGCCCAGGGCCACCCGGGGACCGCCAATGTACAGCTCGCCCCGGACCCCTTCGGGCACGGGCCGGCCGTCCCGGTCCAGGATGTAGACCCAGCCCCCGGGCAGGGGCCGGCCTATGGACAGGGCCGTTTCCCCCGCCCCGGCCTGCACTTCATGGACGGTGGCGGTGATCGTGGTCTCGGTGGGACCGTAGGCATTCAGGAAGCGGGCTCCGGCCAGGGGCCCGCTCTGCCAGAGCTGCAGCAGCTCCCGGGTCAGGGCCTCACCCCCGACGATGAGGAGGCGCGGGCAAGGCAGCGCCACCGGCTCCGCCTGCCAGGCCTGGAGCACGTCGCGCAGGTAGGCGGGCGGCAGGTCGGCAACGCTGACCTGCTGCCGGGACAGCACCCGGGCCAGCTCCCGGGGCGACCAGATGGCGTCGCCGCGCAGCACCAGGCAGGCCCCGGCCGCCAGGGTGGGCAGAATCTGCTCCAGGGCCGCATCCACGTGATGGGCGGCGAACTGCAGCACCCGGTCCGCCGGCTCCAGGCCGTAATGGCCGATCACCGCGGCCGAGTGGCTGGCCAGGGCGGCACGGGACACGAGCACCCCCTTGGGCAGGCCCGTGGAGCCCGAGGTGTGGATCAGGTAGGCAGGCGCCTCCGGCGCCAGCCCGGGCCATTCCCTCCCGGCGGGAGCCGGCTCCAGGCTGCCGGGCCGATCCAGCAGCAGCACCGGCAGCTCATCCACCGGCAGCCGGCCCAGGTGGGCGGCCACGCTCACCACCAGGGCCGGGGCCAGCTGGGCCAGGATCAGGGCCAGACGCTGCTCCGGATAGTCGGCATCCAGGGGGGCCCAGATGGCCCCCATGCGCAGGCAGGCCAGCAGGGTGACGAGGCTCTCGGGGCCGCGCCCCAACAGCACCGCCACCGGCTGCCCCGGGGCCACACCCCAGGCCAGCAGGGTGGCGGCCAGGGCATCGGTCCGCTGCAGCAGCTCCCGGTAGGAAAGCTGCACGACCTCCTGCTCTCCGTCCTGCTCCAGCACCAGGGCCGGGGCATCCGGGTCCTGCCGCCCCCGGGCCAGGATCGCTTCCAGCAGCCCGGGGCCGGGATCGGGCCGGGGCGCCAGGCGGCCGCTCCAGTCCTGCAGCAGCCGGGCGGAGGCGGCCTGGTCCAGCAGCTCCAGCTCCGCCACCGGGGCCTGGGGCCGGTCGCAGACGGTAGCCACCAGGGCCAGGTAATGGTCGATCAGGGCCTCGACCCGCTCCGCCGCGAAATGGCTGCGGTCGAACACCGCCACCAGGCGCAGGCCCGCCCCCTCGCCGTAGAACTCCAGGGCCAGGGGCACATCCCCTTCCTGGCGCAGCCAGGCCAGGTACCGGACCGGGGTGCCGGCCAGGGCGCCCAGGTCGTCCCCAGGCAAAAAGTTCTGCCAGGAATACAGCACTTGGAACGGCGGCCGTCCGCCCCCCTGGGCCAGGGCCGGCGCCAGCCTGGCAAAGGGCCAGGCCCCGTGCCCCAGGGCCTCGCCCATTTCCCCATGGACCCGGGTCAGCACCGCCGCCGCGCTTTCCTCCCCCCGCACCCGGCCGCGCAGCAGCAGCAGGTTGGCGAAGTAGCCCAGGGACTGTTCGAAACGCCGCTCCGGACGGCCCAGGACGGGCATGCCCAGGAGCAGCTCCGGCGCCCCGGTGAGCCGGTACAGGAGGCACTGCAGCACCCCCAGGAAGAAGGCGGACAGGTGGATGCCCAAAGCCTCGGCCTGATCCCGGGCCTGCTCCAGCAGCGCTCCGGGCAGAGGCCGCGCCAGGCTCGCCCCCTGGGGCGGCTGCCCGGCCGGGGGATGCAGCTCACCGGGCAGGTCCAGCACCGGCAGCTCCCCGGCCAGCCGGGCCTGCCAGTAGTCCCGGTCCGCCGCTCCGGCAGGACTCTCCAGGTAAGCCCGCTCCCAGGCCACGAACTCGGAAAAATCCGCCCCGGCCGGGGCGGGCGGCAGGGGCCGGCCGGCGGCCAGTGCCCCGTAGCAGGCCCAGAAATGCCGGCTCAGCAGCCCCGCCGCCAGCCCGTCGAGGACGATGTGGTGCACCAGGATCAGCAGCACCTGGGCCGCCTCCCCCTGGATCAGCTCGAAGCGCAGGGGCGGCCCGGCCTCCAGGTCCAGGGGCTGGCGGGCGCGCCGGGCCAGGGCCTGCTCCAGGCTTTCTCCGGGCGCCGGGGAGAGCCGCTGCAGCAGGGGCCCGGCCGGGACCTGGTGCTGCCAGACGGCCCCCCCGGATTCGTCCCCGGATTCAACGATGCGGCAGGCCAGCAGGGGCCAGGCCGCCAGCAGGGCCTGACAGGCCTGTTCCAGGGCCGGCAGCCGGACGTCCTCAAGCTCGAAGGCCATGGGCAGGTTGTAGACGGGGGAATCCGGATAGAGCTGCTGCCAGCGCCAGAGCCCCTGCTGCCCCTGGGAGAGGGGAAAATCCCCGGGCCCGATCCGGGGCGCCGGCCCTGCCTCTACCCTTGCCCCGGTCTCCGGCATTGCCTCGCCGCCCGCCGGCCCCGGGGGCGGTTGCGGCGGCAGCAGCGCTGCCAGGGCCGCCGCGTGGGAAGCCAGCAAGGCCCGGGTCAGCAGGGCCAGGGAGGGATGTTCGAAGAGCAGGGTGCGGGGCAGGCTGCCCAGGTCCTGCTCCAGGCGCTCGGTGAGCTGCATGGCCAGCACCGAATCCACCCCGTAACGTTCCAGGGCCTGCTCCGGGGCCAGGGCCTCAGGAGCCATGCCCAGGACCTGGGCCAGGTGCCCGGTGAGCCAGGCCAGCACCCGGGCTGCCAGCCCCTCGGCGCCAGGCTCAGGCGGCTGGCCCGGGGCGCTGTCGGGCAGGTCGGCGGAATTGCGCGCCGTCACCGCCGCAGGGACAGGCTCCGAAGCCGGCGCTGGCGCCGCCCCGGCCGGGGCGGCCAGCCCCAGCAGAGCGGCCAGACGCCCGGTCTGGCCGGCCAGGATCAGCACCTGCTCCCCCTGCGCCCGGGCAGCCCAGGCCAGGTCCAGGGCCCGGAAGGCGGCGGCGCTGCGGATGGGTTCGGCCCCGCTGGCCGCCGTCATGGCCTGGATCTGCCGGGCCTCCAGGCGCATGCCGCCGGCTTCCCAGTAGGGCCAGTCCAGGGCCAGGGTGGCGCCCTGGCGCCGGCCTGCGGCCACCTCCCGGTTACGCCAGCCGGCAAAGGCATCGAGCCAGGCATTGGCGCAGGCGTAGTCGGCCTGGCCCGGGTTACCCAGGGCCCCCGAGGCGGAGGCGAAGAGCAGGAAGCACTCCAGGGGGCAGGCGGCGCTGGCCTGATCCAGCTGCCACAGGCCGTCCACCTTGGGTGCCAGGACCGCCGCCAGTTCCGCCCCGTCCTTGCGGAGCAGGAGCTTGTCCCGGGTGATGCCGGCAGCGTGCACGATGCCGTGCAGCGCCCCGGACCTGGCCTCGATCTCCTGCACCAGCCGGCGGCAGGCCCGGGCATCGGTGATGTCCGCCTGGAGGTAGCCGACCTGGCCCGGCAGGGCCGCCAGCCGGGTCTGCAGCGCCGGGGTCGGGGCGGAACGGCCCACCAGCCAGAGCCGGGGCTGACGCACCCGGGCGCAGATGTGTTCGGCCAGCTGCAAGCCTATGCCCCCGGCTCCGCCGCTGATCAGATACACCCCCTGGTCCCGCCAGGGGCCCGGCCCGGCCTCCGGGGCCGCCGCCAGGGGCTGCCAGCCGCGCACCAGGCGGCGTCCCCCCTGGTAGCGCACCTGGAGATCGGCGGCGGCCTGTTCGGCCAGGATCAGCGCCAGGGGATCGGGGCTGCCCGGTTCCAGGGCCAGGAGCTGGCAGCGCAGGCGGGGATGTTCCAGCACGGCGGTGCGCAGCAGGCCGGCCAGCCCTTCTGCCAGGGCGCTGTCCCCGGCCAGGGGCAGCACCACCTGGACCAGGGCGCTGGCCGGGTGCCCGGCCAGGACTTCCTGGAGCAGTTCCAGCAGGGTCTGGGCATAGGCCAGGTAGCGCCGGGGCGGGGTTTCATGGGCCAGGTCCAGCACCCGGCACTGGGCCGGGGCCAGCCGGGCCGCAGCTTCGGCGGCCCAGGGACCGGGCTCCAGCAGCAGCACCCGGCGGCATTCGGGCACCGGAACCTGGTTCGGGACCCCGGCCTGCCACTCCGGCCGACAGAGCAGCAGGCCGCGCTCCTCCGCCTCCCGGACCCCGGGCGGGGTCAGGCCGGGCACCCAGTAGGGCTCCCGGGCAAAGGGATAGCTGGGCAGGCCCAGGGGCGGCGGCAGGGTTCCCCCCCAGAGGGCGCGCCAGTCCACGGCGGCCCCGGTCAGCCAGCGGCGGGCCAGCTCCCCGGCCGGCCCCGGTAGCTGGCCTTGCAGTTGGCCGGCGGCGGAAGGCGCCGCCAGCAGGGCCGCCAGGCCGGCCAGCAGTTCCTCCCTGTTGGCGGCCAGCACCACTGCTCGAGCCTCGAAGGCTTCCCGGCCCAGCTGCAGGGTGCGGGCCGCGGCGGCCAGCTCCCCCTCCTCCAGGCGCTCCAGGGCGGGCAACATGCGCCGCAGCAGCTCACCCAGGCGCTCCGGGTCCCGGGCCGAGAACGGATAGACCCCGGGGTAGGTACCAGGATAGGCCCCGGCGCTCGGATGTGCCGGACGGTATTCCTCGATCAGCAGATGGGCGTTGGCGCCCCCGGCCCCGAAGGAGGACAGGGCCGCCAGCCGGGGCGCGCCGCCGGGCCCCGGGGGCCAGGGCTGCAGCTGCTGCTGAACCACGAAGGGGGTGGCGGCAAAATCGATGTGGGGATTGAGCCGGGCGCTGTGCAGGGAAGGCACCAGCTGCCCGTGGCGCAGCTGCAGCAGCACCTTGGTGAGCCCGGCGATGCCGGCGGCGCTTTCCCCGTGGCCGATGTTGGATTTCACCGAGCCGATGGGACAGCGCCCCGGCTCCAGGTCCCCGTAAGCCCGGCTCAGGGCGGCGATTTCGATGGGGTCCCCGAGGCTGGTGCCGGTGCCATGGGCTTCCACGTAGCCGATCTGGGCCGGCGCCACCCCGGCCCGGGCCAGGGCCCGGCGGATCACCGCTTCCTGGGCCTGGGGATTGGGCACCGCATAGCCATTGGTCTTGCCCCCGTGGTTCAGGGCCGAACTGCGGATCACCCCGAGGATGCGGTCCCCGTCCCGCTCGGCGGCAGCCAGGGGCTTCAGCAGCACCGCCCCCACCCCTTCCCCGGGCACGTAGCCGTCCCCCCCCTGGCCGAAACTCTCGCACCGGCCGGTGCTGGAGGTGAAGCGCCCCTGGGCCAGGGCCAGGTACTTGTTGGGATGCAGGGTCAGGTTCACCCCGCCGGCCAGGGCCAGCTCGCAACTGCCGGCCCGCAGGCTCTCGCAGGCCAGGTGGATGGCCGTGAGGGAGGAGGAGCACATGCTGTCCACGGCCAGGCTGGGACCGTGCAGGTTGCAGAAATAGGAAACCCGGTTGGCGATGGAAGCGGCGCTGCCGGACAGGGCCAGGGGTTCCCCCTGGAGGCTGCGCTCGGCGCCGTAGAGCTGGTACTCCTCGTACATCACCCCGACGAACACGCCGACGCTGGCCCCGGCCAGGGGCGGTTCGGCCCGGGCCAGGCTGGCCCGGGTGTAGCCCGCATCCTCCAGGGTGGCCCAGGCGCACTGGAGGAACAGGCGCTCCTGGGGGTCGAGGTAGCCGGCCTCCCGGGGCGCCATGTTGAAGAACAGGGGATCGAAACCGTCGCAGCCGTCGATGAAGCCGCCCCATTTGCTGTTGGTCCGCCCCGGAGTGCCTCGCACCGGATCGTAGTAGCGGCTGTGGTCCCAGCGGCAGGCGGGCACCTCGGTGATGCAGTCGCGCCCGGCGGCCAGGTTGGCCCAGAAAGCCTCCAGATCGTCGGCCCCCGGGTAGCGCCCGGCCAGGCCGATGATGGCGATGCCCTCCGCCCCGGCCGCCGGAGCGGGGGCGGCCATCGACAGCGCAGCAGCCGGGACGCTGGCCGAGGCCCCGGGCGCCGCCCCGCTCCCGGGCGTGACCAGGGCGGCCAGCCGCTCCCCGTGGGCGCTGACGAAATGCCCGGCCAGGGCGGCCAGGGTCTGATGATCGAAGAACAGGGTGCGCGGCAGGGGGCCGAAATCCTGCTCCAGCCGGTCCGTCAGCCGGTTGATCATGATGGAGTCTATGCCGTAGGCCTCGAGGGCCGCCTCCGGGTCGATGGCGGTCGGGGCCAGGCCCGCCTCCTCGGCCACCAGGGCCGCCAGGAACTGCTCTGCCCCGGCCTGCAGGGCGCCCGCATCCCGGGCGGACGGCGCAGTTTCCCGGCTACCGGCGGGGGCTTTGCCCCCCCGCTCGGCGCCACTGCGCTGCAGGCGCACCGAGAAGCCGCGTACCTGGACGCAGACCCGGCCCGAAGCATCGGCCAGGTCCAGGTCGATGCGGCGCACCGCGCCCTCCCCGGCCGCCAGCCGGCCATGAACCCACAGCCGGGCCGGGGTCGGGTGCAGGAAATTCAGGGTTTCCAGGACGAAGGGCAAGGCCGCCTGGCCTTCCTCCGCCCCCTCCAGGAACAGTCCCATGCAAGCCTGGAAGGCCCCGTCCAGCAGCACCGGATGCAGGGCGAAGCCGCCGCCGGCCACCCCTGCCACTTCAGGCAGCTGCAGCCGGGCCAGGAATTCCCCCTGCCCCAGGGCCAGATCCGCCACCACCCGGAAGGCCGGGCCGTAATCCAGACCCAGGGCCTGGTAACGGGCATAGAGCTGCTCCGGTTCCAGGGCCCCGGGGCAGCGCCGGGCCAGGGCCTCCAGGTCCAGGGCGGGCACTGCCTGCTGGGGCACCCGGGCGCCGACCCGGCCCTGGACGCAGAGGGGCGCCCCGGCGCCGCTACCGCCCAGGAGCCGGAAACCCCGGCCCTCCTCCTGACCGGCCGGGTCCAGCTCCAGGCGCAGGGCGTCGGGCAGCCGGCTGCCCCGCACCGGCTGCAGCCAGACCACCTGCCCCAGGCTCACGGGCCGGGGGGCCTGGGGCCCGGGGTCCAGCAGCTCCCAGGCCTGGCGGGCCAGCTCCACGGCCATGGCCCCGGGCAGCAGGGGCTCACCCCCGACCCGGTGGTCGCGCAGGTAGAAATGCCCGGGGTCCAGGGGCCATAGAGCAGCGCCGTCTGCTGTCGCCACCAGGGCAGGCTCAGCTGCCGCTTGCACCGGGGTGCTGCCGGACTGCCCTGCCGTTCCCGTGCGGCCCGGAGGCAGGCTGCCGGGGGGCACGATGCGGTATTCCTCCCGGGCAAAGGGGTAGCCGGGCAGATGCAGCCGGCGGCCGTCGGGACGCTCCGGCCAGGTCACGGGGGCGCCCCGCACCCAGCGGGCCGCCAGCCCGGCGAGGCTGGAGTCGGCTGCGTCTCCCTCCTCCTGGGCGTTCCCGGCCTTGCCGGCCAGGGCGATGCCGGGACGGCCGGCCAGCCAGTCCTCCAGCCCGGCCTGTAGTTCCTCCAGGCTGGAGACCACCAGGGCCAGGCGCTGCTTCATGGGCTCCCGGCCCACCTGCAGGGTCCAGGCCAGGTCGGCCAGTTCCCCCGCCCCGTAACGGCCCGCACCCAGGGCCTGCGCCAGTTGCCGGGCCTGGTCCCGCAACCGGGCCTCGTCCCGGGCCGAAAGGGGCACCAGGACGGGAACGGTAGCGGCCAGTTCCGCAGCCGGCGGCGCCTCCCAGGCTTCCAGCACCACGTGGGCATTGACCCCGCCGAAACCGAAGCTGCTCACCCCGGCCCGGCGCGGCTGGGGCCGACCGTCCTCGTCCACGGGCGCCGGCCAGGGGCGGCCTTCCCGGACGATGAAGAAGGGACTGGCGTCCAGGTCGATGTAGGGATTGATTTCCTGGCAGTGCAGGCTGGGCACCAGGCGCCCGGCGCGCATCTGCAGCAGCACCTTGATGATGCCGGCCATGCCGGCGGCCAGCTCCAGGTGGCCGATATTGGTCTTCACGGCGCCGATGCCGCACTGGCCCCGGGCCGGCGCCCCCAGCTCCCGGAAGGCGGACTTGAGGGCGTTGATTTCCACCGGGTCCCCCAGGGGGGTGCCGGTGCCATGGGCCTCTAGGTAGCCGGCGCTGGCCGGGTCCACCCCGGCCCGGGTCCAGGCGGCCTGGATCACCTGGGCCTGGGCCGCCGTGTTGGGCGCCGTGAGGGAGTTGGCCCGGCCGCCATGATTGACCGCCGTACCGCGCACCAGGGCGTAGATGGAATCCCCGTCCCGCTGGGCGTCGGAAAGGCGGCGCAGCACGATCATGCCCACCCCCTCGCCCCGGGCGTAGCCGTTGGCCCGGGCCGAGAAGGTGTGGCAGCGGCCGTCCGGGGAGAGCATGCCGGCCTTGGCGAAGTTGATGTGGGCCTCGGGGGTGACGATGGTATTGACGCCCCCCACCACGGCCATGCTGCAGTCGCCGTTCTCCAGGGCCTGGAGTGCCCGGTGCAGGGCCACCAGGGAACTGGAGCAGGCGGTTTCCACCGGCTCGCTGGGACCATGCCAGTCGAGCAGGTAGCTGACCCGGTTGGGGCCCACCGAGGGCACGGCGCCGGTGGCCACGTAGCCTTCACCGCCGGTGTCCTCACCTATCATCTCCCGATAGCCGCTCGAGGAGGTGGCCACGAACAGGCCCACAGCCTGGCCGGCGAAGGAACGAGGGGCGTGGCCCGCATCCTCCAGGGCCTTCCACACATGCTCGATCACCAGCCGCTGCTGGGGGTCCATGAGCTTGGCTTCCCGGGGGGAAATGCCGAAGAACAGGGGATCGAACTCGAACACCCCGTCCATGAAGCCGGCCCAGCGGATGTTGGTCTTGTTGGGCTCCCGCTTCGGGTCCCCGTACACCTGGCGCCAGTCCCAGCGGTCCGGGGGAATCTCGCTGATGCAGTCGCGCCCTGCTTCCAGGTTGTTCCAGAAGTGCTCCAGATCGGGGGCCATGGGGAAACTGCAGCTCACCCCGACGATGGCGATCGGGTCCTGCTCCCGCCCCTGCTCCGGCGCGCCGCGCCAGATTTCCCGGCGCTGCTCGGCGGGCCGGGCGGCCGCAGCGGCCGGCCGGGGCGGCGGCGCGGGCCAGGCTTCCGGGGCCGCAACCGGGGCGGCGGCTGCAAACGGAACGGCAGCCTCAGTGGCCTCAACAGCCCCAGCGGTCCCAGCGGCGAAGGCCGGCAGGCCGGCCACATGCCGGGCCAGACGGCCCAGGGTGGCGAATTCAAAGAAATCCGCCGGGGTCAGGGAGAGGCCCAGGGCCTCGTTGGTGCGGCTGGCAAAGCCGGTCATGGTGATGGAGTCGAAGCCGTATTCCCCCAGCTCCGTGTCGGGCTCCAGGACCTGGGGCTCCACTTCCAGCACCCGGGCGGCGATGGCGGTCAGGGCAGCCAGGGCCCTGGCCTCGGGGGGTTCCCCGGCGGCCGAGGCAAGCGGGGAGACTGCAACGGCCGGAACCGGCCCGGTTTGCGCCGGGGCCGGGGCAAGGGCGGGCTGAGCCGCATCCGGGGCTTGCGGCGCCTGGACCGCGGGCGCGGCCGGCACCTGGGGGCTGTCCGGCGGCAGGGGCCGGGTTTCCACCCACCAGGTCTTGCGGGCAAAGGGGTGACCGGGCAGACAGAGACGGGCCAGGCCGGCCCGTTCCGGGTAGAGCTGGCGCCAGTCCACGGCCAGACCCCGGACCCAGAGCTGGAGCAGGCTGTCGTGCTTGCCCCGGGCCGGCAGGCTGGCCACCGCCCGGCGCATTTCCTCGTCCCCTTCGAGCAGGGCCAGGGTGTCCCGGTGGGGCTTCACCTGGCCCTGGTGCAGGCCCTCCCCGGCCTGCCCGTCGGCAAAGGCCAGCAGGCGTTGGCGCAGTTCCCCGTGGTCCCGGGCGGTGAAGGCCAGGCGATGCTCCAGGGCATCCCGGCCCACCTGCAGGGTCCAGGCCACGGCCTCCAGGGGCATCTCGTCCGCCACGGCGGCGGCCAGCTCCCGGGCGGCCAGGCGCAGCTGCTCCTGGCCTTTGGCCGAGAGCAGGATCAGGGCCGGCCCCGCCTGGGCCGGCAGCGGCGGCCGGGCCCCGGCGGGCAGGTATTCCTGCAGCACCAGATGGGCATTGCTGCCGCCGAAACCGAAGCTGCTCACCCCGGCCCGGCGCGGCAGTTCCTGGCCCTGGGCGTCCCGGGGGCGAGGCCAGTCCCGGGCCTGCTGCACCACCTGGAAGCGGCTGCCGTCCAGTTTCAGGTAGGGGTTCAGGGTGTCGCAGTGGAGGGTGGCGGCAAGCCGGCCATGGGCCATCTGCAGCAGCACCTTGGCCAGGCCGGCGGCGCCCGCCGCCAGCTCCAGGTGGCCGATGTTGGATTTCACCGAGCCCAGGCCGCAGGGCTGGAGCGGCAGGGGGCCCCAGCGGCTTTCGGCCTCCCGCTCCAGGTCGGCAAAGGCGCTTACCAGGGCTTCCACCTCGATGGGGTCCCCCAGGGGAGTGCCGGTGCCGTGGGCTTCCAGGTAGCCCGCCGTGCGCGGGTCCACCCCGGCCTGGCGCCAGGCCTGGCGGATCAGCTCCGCCTGGGCCCGGGGGTTTGGCGCGGTCAGGGAGCTGGCATGCCCCCCGTGGTTCTCGGCGCTGCCCAGGATCACCCCGAGGATGTGGTCCCCGTCCCGCTCCGCCGCCCCCAGGGGCTTGAGCAGCACCAGTCCCACCCCTTCGCCCCGGGCATAGCCGTTGGCGGCAGCGGAAAAAGGCTTGCAGCGCCCGTCCGGGGCCAGCATGCCGGCCTTCTCGAAGCCCACGAAGGCTTCGGGCAGCAGCAGGGTGTTGATGCCCCCGGCGATGGCCGCGTCGCAATCCCCGGCATGCAGGGACTGGACGGCCCGGTGGATGGCCACCAGGGCGCTGGAGCAGGCGGTTTCCACGGCCATGCTGGGACCGTGGAAATTGTAGAAATAGCTGATCCGGTTGGGCCCCAGGGAAGGGGCCAGGGCGGCCATGGAATAGCCTTCCACCCCCTGGCCGGCGGCGGCGCTCAGGCGGCCGTAGCCGGTGTCGGCAGTGCCGATGAACACCCCGGTGCGGGAGCCTGAGAGGCTGCGCGGCCCGTAGCCGGCCCGCTCCAGCAGGCGCCAGCTCTGGGTCAGCAGGAGCCGCTGCTGGGGGTCCATGGCCCGGGCCTCGGGGCCGGAAAGGCCGAAGAAGGCCGGGTCGAATTCCCCCAGGCCGTCGATGAAGCCGCCCCACTTGATCCGGGTGCGCAGCGCCCCCTCGGCCGGGTCCCCCCACCAGGCGCGCCAGTCCCAGCGCTCCGGAGGAATCTCGCTGATGCAGTCGCGCCCGGCGGCCAGGTTTTCCCAGAAGGCCTCCGGGTCCCGGGCCTGGGGAAAGACGCCGGTAAGGCCGATGATGGCCACCGGCTCCCGCCCGGCCGGGCCCGCAGCGGGGGGCGGCGGCAGGGGCCGGCGCAGCACGGCCGGCGCGGCGGGGGGCGCAGTCTCGAGGGCCGCCACGGGCGCCGGTGGGACGGGCGCGGACAACGGCGCGGGCGGGCTGAGCTCCAGCCCCAGGCGGGCGGCGATGGACTCCCCGTGGCGCTCGGCCAGGCCCCGGGCCAGGGCCGCCAGGGTCGGGCAGTCGAAGAACAGGGTGGGCGTGATCTCCAGGCCGAAACGGTCATTGACGGCATTGGCCAGCTGGGTGAAGCCGATGGAGTCGAAGCCGTATTCGCTCAGCTCCACCTCCATTTCCAGATCGGCCCGGTCCACCTTCAGGAGCTGGCTGACCGTATCGGCCAGCTCTTCTTCCAGGCGCCGCAGCAGGACCGGGGAAATGGCCCCATCCGGGGCCGGGGCCCGGGGCTGAGCCAGGGCCAGTACCTGGGGCTGGTTCAGGGCGGCCACCCGGCGCTCCAGACGTTCCCCGTCGCCGGCCAGGACCAACAGGCGGCTCCCCTGGGCCGGGGGCCGGGCCAGGATGTCCAGCCCCGCCCGGGTCTCCAGCAGACCCAGGCCGGTGCTGCGCTGCATCAGTTCCAGGGCGGCCGGGTCCATGCCCATGCCCCCCTCCCGCCACAGGGGCCAGGCGATGGACAGGGTGCGTCCCTGGCAGCGCCCCTGGCGGCGGCGTTCCTCCCGGGCCTCGGCAAAGGCATCCAGGGCAGCGTTGGCGGTGGCGTAATCGGCCTGGCCCGGGTTGCCGAATACCCCGGCCACGGAACTGAAGAGCAGGAAGAAATCCAGGGGCGCCTGCCCCAGGGCCTGATCCAGGGCCTGGGCCCCGAGCACCTTGGGGGCCAGCACCCGGGCCAGGGTGGCGGCATCCTTGTCCGCCAGACGCTGGTCCTGGAGCACCCCGGCCCCATGGCAGACCCCGTCCAGCCGCCCATGCTGTTGCCGCAGCCCTGCCACCAGCCCGGCCACCGCTGCGGCGTCCCCCAGATCCACCTGCCGGTAGGACAGCCGGGCGCCCCGGGCCTGAAGCCCGGCCAGCCAGGCGGCCCGCTCCCCGCTCAGGGGCGAACGGCCGGCCAGCACCAGGGTGATCCCCGGCAGCCGGGCCTGCAGGTCTTCCACCAGCAGCCGGCCCAGGCCCCCGGCCCCGCCGGTGAGCAGATACACCCCGTCCGCCCGCCACAGGTCGGTTCCCTCCCCGGCCGGGCAGGCCTGCCAGAGGGGCTGCCAAAAAGGCTGCAGCCAGCTGCCGGCCTGATGGCGCAGTTCTCCCAGATGGGCCAGCGCCTTGGCCTGGCCCAGGGCTGCCGCCCCCAGGGGGTCGGGACTGCGCAGCAACTGGGGACGCAGCCAGGGATATTCGAGCTGGGCGGTCCGCAACATGCCCCCTAGGCCGGCCAGGGCCTCGGCCTCCCCTTCCAGCACGAGCTGCAGCAGCAGGCTTCCCTCGGGCCGGGGCGCCGCCGCCAAGGCCTGGAGCCGGGCCAGCAGGGCGGCGGCCGCCGTCGTCAGGGCCGTGGCTGGCGTTGCGGCCAGGGCTTCGACTTCCACCCCGGGCAGGGCGGCGGCCAGCTCGGCGAGCCGCTCCGGCCCGGCCCCGGCGGCGAGCAGCAGATGCCGGGCAAACACGGGCGCCGGGGCCGGGACTTCCGTCACCGGAGTCCAGTCCCCCAGATAGCCGCGCACCTGGGCGGCCGGAGCGGCCGCATTCAAAGCGGTGGCCAGGGGACGGGTGGTGAAGCCCCCCAGACGCAGGCGCAGGCCCCCCTGCTCGTCCAGGAGCTCCAGTTCCAGGGAGCGGATGCCGCTGGCGGCAGGCCGGTCAGCCTGCAGCGGGCTGGGGCGCACCCGCACCCACATCCGGGCCGTGCACGGGCCATACATCTCCACCCGATCCAGGGCGAAAGGCAGCGCCGTGCCCGGGGCCTCGCCGGCCGCCAGGGCCATGCCCAGGGTGGCCTGGAAGGCGCCGTCCAGCAGTGAGGGATGCAGGCCGAAGGCCTCCAGCCCGGGCAGGGGCGGGGCCGGCAGCTGCAGTTCCCCGAGCACCCCCGGGGCTTCCCCCGCCGGGCTCAGGGCCAGGCTCACCAGGGCCCGGTGAGCCGGGCCGTAATCGATGCCGATGGCGGAGAAGCGGGCGTAGATTTCCGCCGCTTCCAGACGCCGGGGATGACCGGCCTGCAGGCGGGCGAGCAGCGCTGCCCTGCCCTCTTCCTGCTCCGGCGGCGTCCCGGCGGCGCCCAGGCGAGCCTGGGCGTGCACCCGCCGCTGGCCTTCCGGGTCGCGGCTGGCGAATTCCAGGCGCGGCCAGCCCCCCGGGTCCTCCAGGACGCTGATTTCCAGCACCAGGGGGGCCCGCACTTCCAGGGGCTGCTGCCAGATCACCTGGCGCAGGGCGAAATCTTCCAGGCCCCGGGCCTGGGCCACCCGGCGCCCCAGCTCCAGGTACATCACCCCGGGCAGGACCGGCACGCCCCGGACCCGGTGATGGTCCAGGAAAGCTTCGCTACCCGTCAGGCGCAGGCGGAAAGTGTTGCCCTCCTGCGCCAGTTCCAGCCCGGGAGCGGGAGCCGGCGCGGCCGGGGCCGTCCCTTCCGGCAGCCAGAAGCGGCGGTGCTGAAAGACCTGGGGCGGCAGTTCCAGGCGCCGGGGCCGGCCGGCGGACCAGGCCCGGGCCCAGTCCACGGCAGCGCCCTCCACCCAGCGCCTGGCCAGTTCAGCAGCCGGCTGGGCTGCGGGGTCCAGGGGCGCGGCGCCGCTCCGTTCCCGGGCGGCCTGGCCCCAGTGGTACAGGCTGCCTTCGTCCTGGCCCGCCAGGAAGGCGGCCAGGGCCCGGGCCAGCTGGCCTCCGTCGGCGGCAGGACAGGCCAGGCGCCAGGCCATGGCGTCACGCCCGGTCTGCAGGGTCCAGGCCAGGCGGGCGAAGGTCTCCGGCGCCAGGGGCCGGCGCGCCTCCAGCCAGGCCTGCAGGGCCCGGGCCCCGTCTTCCAGGGCGGCACGGCTGCGGGCCGAGAGGGGGATCACCGGGGTCTGCCCGGCGGCCAGCCGGGGCTCCGGTTCCGGGGCAGGCAGGTATTCCTCCAGCACCAGGTGGGCGTTGGCGCCCCCGGCCCCGAAGGAGCTCAGGGCCGCCCGCCGGGGCAGTTCCCGGCCATCGATGCGGGGCCGGGGCCAGGGCTGCTCTCGCTCCAGCAGCATGAAGGGGCTGCCTTCCAGCGCCAGCAGGGGATTGGGCTGGTCGCAGTGCAGGCTGCGGTAGCGCCGCCCGTCCTGGAGGGCCAGCACCAGCTTGATCAGGCCCGCCACCCCGGCGGCGGTTTCCGCATGGCCGATGTTGGATTTGACCGAGCCCAGGCCGCAGTAGGGCGCGGCCGGGGGCGGCAGCCCCAGGTCCTGGTGACGCTGGGCGAAGGCTTCCTTCAGGCCCTGGACCTCGATGGGGTCCCCCAGCCGGGTGCCAGTGCCGTGGCATTCCACCAGGGTGATGCTGCGCGGGTCCACATCCGCCTGGCGCTGGGCTTCCAGGATCAGGGCGGCCTGGGCCCGGGGATTGGGGGCGGTGAGAGAGCTGGCGGTGCCGCCATGGTTCACCGCCGAACCCCGGATCACCGCCAGGATGGAATCCCCGTCCCGCTCGGCCAGATCCAGCCGCTTGAGCAGCACTGCGCCCACCCCCTCGGCCCGGGCGTAGCCGTCGGCCGCAGCACCGAAGGCCTTGCAGCGGCCATCCCGGCTCAACATGCCCACCTTGGCGAACATCATGTGCTGGGTGGGAGTGAGGATCAGGTTGGAGCCGCCGGCGATGGCCATTTCGCAGCCCTCGTGGCGGATCGCCATGACGCCCCGATGCACCGCCACCAGGGAGCTGGAACAGGCGGTGTCCACCACCTCGCTGGGGCCGTGCACGTCGAACAGGAAGGACAGGCGGTTGGGACAGAACACATGGCCCAGGCCGGTCATCTGCTGGGCTTCCATGATGCCCCGGCGGTTGGCCAGGTCCACGTAATCGAGCAGGTTGATGCCCAGGAAGATGCCCACCCGGCGCCCGGACAGGCTGCCCGGCGCCAGGCCGGCCCGCTCCACCAGCTGCCAGGCGCATTCCAGGAACAGCCGGTGCTGGGGGTCCATCAGTTCCGCTTCCCGGGGAGAAAGCTTGAAGAAGGCCGCGTCGAACTGGTCGTGCCCCTCCAGGAAGCCCCCGTACTTCACGTCGCACCAGGGACCCTGGCGGGGGTCGCCCCAGATCGAGCGCCAGTCCCAGCGTTCCGGCGGAATCTCGCTGATGCAGTCATCCCCCTGGCGCAGGTGCTGGCGGAAGGCCTCCAGGTCGGGGCTGCCGGGGAAACGGCCGGACATGGCGATGATGGCCACCGGAGCCGCCCCCTGCTCCGGCTCGGGTCTGGCCGGGGTGGCTGCAGTCGGGGAAGCAGCACTGGACGGCGCGGCGACGCTCACCTCGCCAGCCGCGGCGGGGCTGACCCGGCGCAGCCCGTGGGGGGCAAGCCAGGCATCGATGGCTGGCCCGGCCCCATCACCCGGAGCGGCGCCAGGCGCCGGGGTGGACGGGACAAACCCGGCAGCGGCGGCAGGGCCGCTTGGCGCCGGGACCGGCGCTGTCGGCAGCGGCCCGTAATGGGCCTCGATGGCGCGGCCATGGCGGGCCCGCAGGATGGCACACAGCTCCTCCAGGTGGCGGGCCTCGAAAAAGGTGGTGGGCGCGATGGAAATACCCAGGCAGCGGGACACCTGGGCCATCAGTTCGGTGATGGCGATGGAGTCGGCCCCGTAGCTGGCCAGGTTTTCCCGGGGGTCGAAGCGTTCCCGGGGCACCCCCAGGGCGGCAATGGCCAGGCGGGTCACGTCTTCTTCCAGCCGCCGGTCCTCGGGGATGGCGGGCTGGGGGGCAGCGGCGGCAGGGGCAACGGCCTCGGGAGCCGGCGCGCCAGCCTCGCTGGCGGCGGCAGCCGGGGGCGGGACAGGACGGCGCCCGGCCGCCCGGCCCATGAGTTCCTGCTCCAGAAGCATGCGCATGCTGTCGCGCAGGCCCTCCCCGGTCTTGTTTTCTGCCGCCATCAGCCGCTCCCCTCGTTTCTACTGTTCCAGCATGTCCCGGTACTTGCGCATCTGGGCCAGCAGCTTCCACAGATCCGCCTCCCACTGGTGCCGGTAGGACTGGACGAAATAGGCCTGGCCCAGGTCCGGCTTGTCGCGCCGCTTGGCTTCCAGGAAAGCCTGCAGCCCCGGCGACCTGGCCGCGTAGGCCTTGGCGTAGGCGCGCACGAAAGCCCCCTGGGTTTTCAGGCCATCCCCCAGACCGCCGGCGGCATTGATGAAGCCCATGCACAGCAGGTTGTCGTGGTTGCGCGGCACCCCGTGCAGGAACAGGTCGGGTATGCCCGAACTGCTCCACTCCAGCAGCTGCGGGTCGAGGAAGGACAGGTCCCGCTCGTAGCCGGTGGAATAGAGGATCAGGTCCACCTCGGCGCTGCTGCCGTCCACGAAGCGCACTTCCTTGCCGGAGAAGGACGCCACGTCCCCCTTGGGCTCGATGTCCCCATGGCCGATGTAGTACAGCAGCAGGGAGTTCATCACCGGATGGGCCCCGTCCAGGGGGTGGTCGGGCTGGGGCAGGCCGTAGTCGGTGCCGTCGTAGCCGGCCAGCTTGAACACCTGCTCGATGTAGGCCAGGGTCTCTTCCTTGCTGCCGAACTTGCTGCCCAGTTCCATCATCCACTGGGGCGTGGGCTTGCCGGCCACGAACTTGGGCTGGTAGTAGTAGCCGCGCCGGGTGCTGTGCAGGACCTGGCTGGCCGCGTGGACCGCGTCCACGGCGATGTCGCAGCCGGTGTTGCCGCCGCCGATGATCAGCACCCGCTTGCCGCGCAGCTGGTCCGGGGATTTGTAATCGACACTGTGCAGCACCTCGCCGGTGAACTGGCCGGGATAGGCCCGTTCCGGGTAGTGGGGCTTGTTCTGCAGGCCGTTGCAGATCACCACCAGGGGATACCAGGCGCTCTGGCCCTCGCCCCAGTGCAGACGCCAGCCGCCGTTTTCCGGCTCCAGGCGCTGGATCCGGGCATTGAACACGGCATGGTCATAGACGCCGAAGTGGCGGGCATAGCTGCGGATGTAGTCGAGCATCTGCCGGTGGTTGGGATAGACCGGAAAATCCTCCGGCATGGGAAAGTCCTGGACCTGGGTGTTGAACTTGGGGGAAATCAGGTGCAGGGAAGGATAGGTGCGGCCGCAGGGGGCCTCCCCGTGCCAGACCCCGCCGAAATCGTCGCAAGCCTCGTAGATGTCGTAATCCACGCCCCCTTCGCCCAGTTCCCGGCCTACCCCTATGCCCGTGGGTCCGCCCCCGATCAGGGCCACTTTCATCGCTACGCTCATGGTTGTTGTTCCTCCCGTTCAGATCGCAATTCAGCCAGGGCTTCCAGCCGTTCGCCGAGCCAACCCGACAACGCCAGGCACGGCCTGCCCTCCAGGTCCTGCACCAACACCGACATGCCCGGAAGGTCACCCTCCCGGGACCACAACCAGATCCAGCCCGCTTCGGGACCGGCATCCGCAAACTGCAGGCTGGACAGGGCCAGGGGGAAGCGCGGGCCGGGCAGGCCCCGCTGCTCCTCGCCCCAGGCCACCAGCTGCCAGACGGCCTCCAGCAGCAGCCCCGGGGCGTTTTCCCCCGGGGGCCGGCTCCAGCGGCCCCGCCAGACTTGCGGCTCAGCCGCCCCCCGCCAGACGGCGCTGAGGCCCCGGGCCCAGGGCCGGGCCCGGCGGAATTCCAGGGTGGCCTCCTGGAGGCCGTCCCCGGCCGGGGCCTCGGGCCAGGGACCTGCGGCCCCGACACAACGGCCTGCCAGGCAGATTTCCCCGGCCTCGCTTTCCAGGCGGAACAGGCCCGACGCCGCCTGATAGTGCAGGCGCAGCGCCAGGGGACTGGCCCCGGGCACCAGGGGCCGGCCCCAGACCAGCTGTTCCAGGCGGGCGGCCGGCACCCCGGCTGCCGCCAGGGCGGCCCGCACCGGCTCCAGCCAGGCGGCACCGCCCACCCGGGCCAGACCCTCCACCAGGGTGAGGCCCAGCCCTGCCTCGTCTCCCCGCAGCAGTCCTGTCCAGGGGCCCCCGGCCGGGCCCTGCAGGCGGAAACCCGCGCTGCCGGCCGCCGGCTGCCGTGCGGGCGCCGCACTCAGCCAGTGCCGGTCCCGGGCAAAGGGATAGCCGGGCAGGCGCAGGCGGCGGCGGGCGGCGCTGCCGGGCAGGCGGCTCCAGTCCAGGGCCAGGCCCTGGACCCAGAGCCGGGCCAGGGGTTCGAGCCGGCCCCCGGCCAGCCATTTGTCCAGCAGTTCCCGGGCGTCCCCGTCCTCCGGGTCGAACAGCCCCGGGGCCCGGGGCCCGGCATTGCTCAGGATGCGCGCATCGGCGCGGCCGGCGGCCAGGGCGTCCAGGCATTCCAGCATGGCTTCCCGGCTGCTGACCACCCAGGCGGCCCGGCATTCGAAGGCCTGTCTGCCCTGCTGCAGGGTCCAGCAGCAGTCGGCCAGATCCAGTTCCGGATGGGCGCGCAGGTGCCGGGCCAGCTGCCCGGCCAGGGCGGCCAGCTGGGCGCTGCTGCGGGCCGAGAGGGGCAGCAGCAGTGGCACATCCCCGGCGGCCGGGGCCGACGCCGCCGGCCGGGGCCAGGCTTCCAGCACCAGGTGGGCGTTGGTGCCGCTGAAGCCGAAGGCGCTCACCGCCGCCCGCCGGGGAGTGCCCGGGGATTCGGGCCAGGGCTCCAGCCGGGTCTGGACCCGGAACGGGGTCTTGTCCAGATGCAGATGCTCGTTTTCCTGGTGGAAATGGATGCTCGGGGGCAGCTCGGCGTGCTCCAGGGCAAGCATGGCCTTCAGGGCACCGGCCACCCCGGCGGCGGCCAGCAGGTGGCCCACATTGCTCTTCACCGAGCCCAGGGCCACCCGGGTGCCCGCCGCCAGGGGGCCGAAACCGGCCTGCAGGCCCTCGATCTCGATGGGGTCTCCCAGAGGGGTGCCGGTGCCGTGGGCCTCCACCAGGCCTATGCTTTCCGGGGCAATGCCGAAGCGGCGGTAGACGCTGCGCAGCAGTTCGCCCTGGGCCAGGGGATTGGGGGCGGTGATGCCGTTGGTGCGCCCGTCCTGGTTGGTGCCCCAGCCCCGGATCACGGCCCGGATCGGGTCCCCGTCCCGGCGGGCGTCGGCGAGGCGCTTCAACAGCACCACGCCCACCCCTTCCCCGGGGACGAAGCCATTGGCGCCCTGGTCGAAGCTGTGGCAGCGGCCGTCCGGGGAGAGCATGCCCACCTTGCAGGTATCCACGTGCATGCGCGGCCCCAGCATCAGGCTGGCGCCCCCGGCCAGGGCCAGGTCCGTATTGCCCAGGCGCAGGCTGTCGCAGGCGCTGGCGATGGCCACCAGGGAGGTGGAACAGGCGGTGTCCAGGGCGATGGCGGGACCGCGCAGGTCCAGGAGGTAGGCCAGCCGGGCGGCCAGGATGGAACTGGCGCTGCCGCTCAGGCTGTAGGCATTGGTTTCCGGGATCAGGTCCCCGTAGCCGCTGTCGCCGCTGCCTACGAAGATGCCGCAGCGGCAGCCCGCCAGCCGGGAGGGATCGATGGCCCCGTCCTCCAGGGCCAGCCAGGCCTGCTCCAGGAACAGGCGCTGCTGGGGATCCATCAGCTCCGCCTCCCGGGCGGTGATGTTGAAGAAGGCCGCATCGAAGCGGTCCACGTCGGTCAGGGCCCCCATCCACTTGCTGTAGGACTTGCCGGGCGCCTGGGGATCCGGGTCGTAAAACTCCTCCAGGCGCCAGCGGCTGGGGGGCACTTCCTCGATGCAGTCACGCCCCTGGCGGATGTTGTCCCAGAAGGCCGCCAGGTCCCCGGCCTGAGGGAAGCGGCCGGCAGCGCCGATGATGGCGATGGCGTCCCCGTCCGCCGTCTCAGCCCCATCCGCCGCGCTTGGCAGGCGGGTGAGGGTATTCACAGTGGGGGCCGGGCTTGCCGGCGGCGGCGCCACCGGAAGCCCCGCCTCGGCCTGGACAACCACCGGGCCGGCGTCTGCCTCCCCTGCCCGCTCAGTTGTCCGCTCAGTTGTCCGCTCTGCTGCCTGTTCTGCTGCCCTTGCGGGCGCCGCAGCAGCCGGGCCGGCGGGCAGGCGTTCCTGCAGCTCCGCCAGCAGGGCTCCGACGCTGGGATGGGCATAGACGCAGGTGGCGGGCAGGTCCAGGCCCAGCCGGGCGTTCAGCTTGCGGATCCAGGTCACCGCCAGGATGGAATCCAGGCCCAGGGCCAGGAAGCTGCTGCCCTCGCCGATTTCCGCCGGGTCCAGCAGCAGTTCCTCGGCCAGGGTCTGCCGCAGCACCTGGCGCAGGGCCTGCCGGGCCGCGCCGCGCTCCTGAGCCGGCTCAGGTGTCACCTGAGGGACAGGCTCGGGGGCCGGCGGGGGCGGCACCGGTGCGCTGGCGGGCGGCGGGCTGGGCAGGCGGCCCAACAGCTCCGTCAGCAGGGCCCCGACGCTGGGATGGGCATAGACGCAGGTGGCGGGCAGATCCAGGCCCAGCCGGGCGTTCAGCTTGCGGATCCAGGTCACCGCCAGAATGGAATCCAGACCCAGGGCCAGGAAGCTGCTGCTTTCACTGATTTCCGCCGGGTCCAGCAGCAGTTCTTCGGCCAGGGTCTCCCGCAGGGCCCGATGCACGGCTTCCCGCCCCAGGGAGGGCGCAGGAGCCGGGGCCGGAGCCGGCGGCAGACCGGCGAAGTGCTGCTGGATGCGCTCCAGGACCAGGGGATTACCGATGAAGGTGGTGTCGTGCATGGCCAGTTCCTGTGCCAGTACTGCTTCCAGCCGCTGGCGCAGGGGCGCGGCGGCGGCGGCCTTGGCGGCCTCCAGATCGGCCCGGGACTGGCGGGCCAGCCGGTGGGCCAGGGCCAGGGCCAGGGGCAGCACCTGCTCCCGGGGCCGGGCGCTCAGGTCCGGGCAGCGCCCGGCCAGTTCCCGCCCCTTCCATTCCCGGGCGGAGAACAGCACCTCCCGGCCCAGGTCGTCCCCCAGACGGCGGGGAAACACCAGGGTGGCCCCGGCCCCGGGAGTGAAGCCGAACTGCAGGTAGTTGCTGTGATAGACGCTGTCGGCGGCGTACAGGGCCTGGTCGCAGAACAGGCCCAGGGACCAGCCGGCGCCGATGGCATGCCCCTGCATGGCGGCGATCACCGGCAGGGGAAATTCCAGGGGCAGGCTGTAGATGCGCTGGTCGGTGAAATGGCTGTCCCCCCGCTGCAGGCTTTCCAGCCCTTCCCGGGTGCCGCCGCAGGCGAAGTAGGCCCCGTGGCCGGTGAGCACCAGGACCTTGCAGCCGGGCAGGCGCTGCAAGCGGGCGAACACCTCCTCCAGACCGGCCATGAAGGCCGGGGTGAAGCAGTTGCGCTGCTCGCGCTCCTGCATCTGCAGCAGGGCCACCCCGTCCGGATACAGTTCCAGGCGCATCACCGGGGAATCCAGGGCGATGGGCTGGCCCTGCCCCCAGGCGGTGCTTTCCTCCGGCCCGGCGGGCCCGGCTGCAAGTTCCGCCGCGCCCAGGGCGGGGCCGGGCAGCCCCTCGGGCACCTGGGGCCCCCGGCGCATGTGGGCCTTGAGGGCCAGCAGGGCGCCCCGGGGCGCGGCCGCCACCTGGCGCGCCAGGGCCAGGGCCTGGCTTGCCTGCAGCCCCGGTTCCACGACCAGGGCGCCCCGGGCCAGGGTCCCGGCATCGATGTTTTCACCGCCAGCGGCCCCGCCCGGCAGGGGGCCGAAACGGCGGGCCAGCAGGACCAGAGTCAGGGGATCGGCGGCGGCCGGGCGGCGGTAGCTCCCCGCCCTGGCCAGCACCAGGAAATCCGCCCCGGCCGCCAGGGCCAGGCCTTGCGCCCCCGTGGGCGCAGCGATCACGGGCAAGGGGCAATCCAGCAGCAGGGCGGCGCCCGCATCCCGTTCATCCCCCTGCCAGTTGCCCTGCAGCAGCAGGACATGGACGTCGGGCGCGGCGGCTGCCTGCTGCAGCGCCTGGGCCAGGGCCGCCAGCAGGGGCTGGTCGAGGACCCCGTCCAGGAGCAGGCGGCGCACCCCTGCTTCATCCTCCAGGCGCTGCAGGGTTCCCCCCGGAGCCGCCGCAGCGCCCCCCAGGGGCGCCAGAGACACGGGACGCCAGACCGACGGCGCCGGCCCGGCTTCGTCCCAGGCCCGGACCGGGGCCAGACGGATGGGGAAGGCCGGCGCCGCTTGCCGGGGCGCTGCCGGCGCCAATCCGGGCGCTGCTTCAGGGATAGGCTCCAGGGCCAGCTCCCGGCGGCTGGGTCCGGAAACGGCGGCGGCCCGGCTGGCCGCAGCGGCGCCCGGGGCCGCGCCATCCTCCCCGGCTGCCTCCCCGGCAAACTCTACGCCTCGCGCGCTGCCGCCGGCAGCACTCCCTCCGCGCCCTGCCAAACCGCCCCTGCCCTGCCCGACCCAGTAGGACTTGCCCATGAAACGGGTGCCCGGCAGGGAAATGCGGCTGGGCGCCAGGTCCGCCAGGGCCAGGCCCGGCGCTTCGTCATCCCCGGCCAGGAAGGCCTGGGCCAGGGTTTCCAGGGCGGCCCGGTAACGCTCCGGCTCCGCTTCGATCAGCCGCCGCAGTTCTGGCAGATCGGGCCGTGCGGCCGGAGCCGGGCTGGCGCCCCGGACCCCCTCATGCACTCCGGCCGGGGCCTGCCCCTGCCGCCAGGCCAGCAGCGCTTCGGCCAGTTCCTTTGCCCCGGCGGCCAGCACCGCTAGCCGCTGTTCCCCGTGCCGCCGCCCCAGGGCCAGGGTGCTGGCCAGGGAGGCCGGCGCCACCGGCCGCTCCTGGAGCCAGGCGGCCAGGTCGTCGGCCTGCCCGGCCAGGGCCTCGGCCGAGATGGCCGAGAGGACGAACAGCCAGACCGGCCGCTGGACCTCCCGGACCGGCGAGGACGGGGCCTCCTGCAGCACCAGGTGGGCATTGGTGCCGCCGAAACCGAAGGAGCTGACCCCGGCCAGACGCGGCGCCCCGGGCCGGCGCGGCCAGGGCCGGAGCTGCCCGTTCAGGTAGAAGGGGCTGTGCTCCAGGTCCAGGGCCGGGTTGGGAGGACTGGCGTGCAGGGTGGGAGGAATCTCCTCGTGCCCCAGGGCCAGCAGCACCTTGACCAGGCCGGTGATGCCGGCCGCCGTGGTGGCATGGCCCAGGTTGGACTTGACCGATCCCAGGGCGCAGTAGCCCCGTGCCTCGCTCCAGCCCCGGAAGGCCCGGCTCAGGGCCTCGTGCTCGATGGGGTCGCCCAGGGGAGTGCCGGTGCCGTGGGCCTCCAGCAGTTCGATGCGGCCCGGGTCTATCCCGTACTGGCGGTACACCTGGCCCAGGAGCTGTTCCTGGGACTGGGCGCTGGGGGCGGTGATGCCGTTGGTGGCCCCGTCCTGGTTGATGCCGGTGGCGACGATCAGCCCGTGGATGGTGTCCCCGTCCGCCAGGGCTTGAGACAGGGGCCGCAGCAGCACGGCGGCCACGGCCTCCCCGGGCACGATGCCGTCGGCCCCGGCCCCGAAGGCGGCGCAGCGGCCGCTGGGGGAAAGCATCCGGGCCTGGTTGGCGTACAGGTAGAAACGGGGCGAGGACTGGATGAACACGCCCCCGGCCAGGGCCAGCTCCGATTCCCCCTGCCAGAGGCTGTGGCAGGCCAGGTGCACCGCCACCAGGGAGCTGGAACAGGCGGTATCCACGGCCACCGCCGGGCCCTTCAGGTTGAGGTAGTAGGCGATCCGGGCCGGGATCAGGGAGCAGGTATTGCCCCAGAAGGCCTGGCCCGGGGGCTGTTCCTGGAACAGCTCCTGGTAGTCCCCGTGGGCGCAGCCGACGAACACGCCGCAGGCCCGGCCGGCCATGTCCGCCCCGGCGTGGCCGGCATGCTCCAGGGTGCGCCAGGCCTCTTCCAGGAACAGGCGCTGCTGGGGGTCCATGTAGGTGGCTTCCAGCCCGGAGATGTTGAAGAAGCGGGCATCGAAGCGGTCCACCCCGTCGATGAAGCTGCCATGACCGCACCAGCTGCCCGGCGCCTGGCCCCGGTAATGGGGCGCCAGGTCGAAGCGGCTGACCGGCTGCACCAGGTCCCGGCCGGCCCGCAGATGCTGCCACAGGGCCTCGGGCCCCTCCGAGCCGGCAAAGCGGCCGCTGTAGCCGACGATGGCGATGGGCTCCCGCGGCCCGGCCGCCGCGCCGATGCTGACCACGGCGCCGCCCACGCTGGCCGGCACCTGGAGCGGCGCAGGCTCGCTGCTGCCCGTGACCACCGGAGCCTGCGCCTCCCCGGCCCCGACGGGGGGTTGGGCGCCACGCTGCTCCAGGAGGGCGGCCAGCTGCTCCAGATTCGGGTAATCGAACAGTTCGGTCTGCTGCAGGGACACCCCCAGGCGCTGGCGCAGGCGGTGCACCAGCTCGGCCCCGAGGATGGAATCCAGGCCGTAGTCGGCAAAGGAAAGCCGGGGATCGATGGCGGCCGGAGCCAGATTCAGGGTGGCCGCCAGGGTTTCCAGCAGCAGGCGGCGCAGGTCCCCGGCCGGAGCCTGCAGGGTCCGCGTTGCGGCGCCCGCTCCGGCCGCCGGCTGCGCCGGCCCGGCCACTGGTGCCGGGGCAGGCTGCAGAACAGAGGGTGCAGCGGACGAAGCAGCGGCCTGAACAACGGGCTGAGATGCGGACCTGGAAGCGGGCCGGCCAGGGCGGCGGGCGGCCCAGAGCTGCTGCCCCAGGGCCTGCTCGGCGGCCGGGCTGGCGGCCACCCATTCCAGCCCGGCGGCTTCCACCAGACGGTGCCAGCTGCCGGTTTCCAGGGCCGGGGCGCCGGGAATGCGGCATTCGGGATCGGTGAACCGCCACCAGCCTTCGAGCAGACCGAAGGTGAGGTGGGTGAACAGGGTGGCGCAGCTGGTCTCGTTGACCAGCAGCAGCCCTCCCGGGGCCAGCAGGGAACCCACCCGGGCCAGGGTGTCGGCCATGCTGCGGGTGGCGTGCAGGACATTGGCGGCGATCACCAGATCGTAGGCCCCGGTGGCCAGCCCCTGACGCTCCGGGTCCTGCTCCAGGTCGAACAGGGCGGTGCGCAGGTAGGGGGCGCCGGCCTGGAACTGGCGCTCCCCGTGGATCAGGAAGGCCCGGGACAGGTCCGTGTAGCAGTATTCGGCAATGCTGCCGGCCAGGGGCGCCAGGGCCTCCAGCACCTGCACCGTGGTGCCGCCGGTGCCGGCCCCCACTTCCAGGATGCGCAGACCGCCCTGCCCCTGCCGGGCCCCGACCCAGGCTGCCGCCGCCCGGGCCAGCTGCAGGCTGAAGCGGGCCGCCACGGGATTCTGCTTGTACACCGCCTCCACCTGCTCCAGGCGGCCCCCGGGGAACATCACCGCGGTGGCGGGCAGGCGGCCGGCGAGGATTTCCGGCAGGGCCGCGAGCACCCCGTCCACCAAGGCGGTCTGGGCCTGGGCCGGACCCGGCCGGGCCCGGTAGGCCTGCCAGGCGGCCCGGGCCGCGGCAGCCTCCCCGGACATGGCCCGGGGATGGGCGGCGAGCAGCCGCTCCAGGGCGGTGCGCCAGGCGGGCCAGGGGGCGGCGCTGCTCAGTTCCAGCCCCTGCAGCAGGGTTGGCACCAGGCGGGCCAGCTGCTGCTCCAGTTCCTGCTGGGCCGCCAGCAGGGTTTCCCGGCCCTCGGGCTCGTCCTGCAGCACCCGGGCCAGGGGCCCGCTGCCGGCGGGATCGGGCAGCCAGTAGGTCTCCCGGGCGAAGGGATAGGTGGGGGCGCTGCAGGGCCGGCCGGGCCGGGACCTGGGCAGACGGCGCCAATCCACGGGCAGGCCCTGGACCCAGAGCCCCAGGACCCGGGGCAGCTCCCCGGCTTCCAGCCAGCGCCCGGTGAGGGCCTGGATGTCCGGTTCCTGGGCCAGCAGGCCCAGGGTCCGGCGGCCTTCACCCACACTGCCGCGCCAGACCCGCTCCGGCTGTTCCCGGCCCGCCAGCCAGGCTTCCAGACGGGCCGCCAGATCGGCGGGGCTGTCAGCCAGAATCGCCAGGCGCTGTTCCATGGCCTCCCGGCCCAGCTGCAGGGTCCAGGCCAGATCCGTCAGGTCCACCGGGCCGGCCGCCGGGGCAGCGGCCCCGCCCGGCGGCAGGGCGGCCGCCAGGCTCCCGGCCACGGCGGCCAGGTCGCGCCAGCAGGCGGCCGCGGCCGGGTCCAGGGTCAGCCCGTAGCGTTGTTCCAGGGCCCGGCGCAGGGCCTGGCGCTGGACCGGGTCGAAGCCGTAGCTGTCCAGTTCCTCCCCGGGCTCCAGTTCTTCCGGGGCGACGCTGCAGAGCTCCCCGGCCAGCCGGGTCAGCTCGGGCAGCAGCCCCGCCGTCCCGGAATCCGCCGCCCCGACCGAAGCCGAGGCCAGGAAGGCGAGCAGCTGCCCGGCGGCGGCCCGCAGCCCCCGCTCGTCCCGGGCCGAGAGCAGGATGGCTTCCGGGCCGGCAGCCGTTGCAGGCGCCTCTGCCTGGGGCCAGGCCTCCAGCACCAGGTGGGCATTGGCGCCGCCGGCACCGAAGGAGGACACCCCGGCCAGCCAGGGGCGGCCGCTCCGGGGCCAGGGTTCGAGCCGGGTCTGCAGGCGGAAGGGGGCAGCCGCCCAGGGAATCAGGGGATTGAGGGTTTCCCCGTGCAGGCTGGGGGCCAGCTGCCCGTGGCGCATCTGCAGCAGCACCTTGGTGACCCCGGCGATGCCCGCCGCCGCTTCCAGGTGGCCGATCCCGGATTTCACCGAGCCCAGGGCGCAGCTGCCGGCCGGCAGGGGGCCGAAGGCCTGGCAGAGGCCGGTGAATTCGATCGGGTCCCCCAGCTCCGTGCCGGTACCGTGGGCCTCCAGGTAGCTGATCTGCTCCGGCGCCACCCCGGCCTGGGCCAGGGCCTCCCGGACCACCTGCCCCTGGGCCCCGGGACTGGGCACCGTGTAGCCGGCGGTCTTGCCGCCGTGGTTGATGGCGCTGCCCCGGATCAGGGCGTGGATGCGGTCTCCGTCCGCCAGGGCCCGGGACAGGGGCTTCAGCACCAGGCAGCCCACCCCTTCGCCGGGCACGAAGCCGTTGCCGCCCGCCCCGAAGCTGCGGCAGTGGCCGTCAGGGCTGAGCATGCGGGCAGCACACAGCTCCACGTACTGTTGCGGATGCAGGTAGAGGTTCACGCCCCCGGCCAGGGCCAGTTCGCACTCGCCCCGGCGCAGGTGGGCGCAGGCTTCGTGGATGGCCGTGAGGGAGGAGGAGCACATGGTATCCACGGGCAGGCTGGGGCCTTTCAGCCCCAGGTGGAAGGAAACCCGGTTGGCGACGCTGGCGAAGGAAGTGCCGGGGCGGATGCGGGCCCCGCCCTCTTCCACCCAGGCCGGATGCAGGCCGTAGCCCTGCTTGGTGACCCCCACGAACACCCCGACCCGGCTCCCGTGCTGGCTTTCCAGCCGCTCGCGGGAATAGGCGGCATCCTCGCAGGCGGCCCAGGCCTGCATCAGGAACAGGCGTTCCTGGGGATCCATGGCCGCCGCCTCCCGGGGGGAAATTCGGAAGAACAGGGGGTCGAAATCGGCAAAGCCCTCCAGGAAGCCGCCCCGGCGGCAGTAGCTCAGCCCCCGGGCCACGGCCAGGTCCGGGTCGGGCTCGAAGAAGTCCGCCAGGGACCAGCGCTCGGGGGGAATGTCGCCGATGCACTCGCGCCCGGCGGCCAGATTGGCCCAGAAGGCCTCCAGATTCCCGGCCCCCGGATAGCGGCCGCTGATGCCGATGATGGCGATGGGCTCCCCGGCCTGGGGCACCGGGATCGGGGACGGCGCCGGCAGGGCGGCGCTGATCCTGTCCGGCCCGGCCGCCGCTGCGGTTTCAGTGACAGTACCGGTCCAGGCCCGGCAGGCCTCGGGCTGGGCTGCGGCCAGATGGGCCGCCACCTGGGCCAGGCTGCGGTGCTCGAAGAACAGGGTCTGGGATAGCTGCTGGAAATGGCTCCCCAGGGCCTGGTTCAGGCGCTTGATCATGAGGGAGTCGATGCCGTACTGCTCCAGGGGTTCGCCGGGCTGGATGGCCGCCGCCGGCAACCCGGTCAGTTCCCCCAGCAGGGCCCCCAGGCGCCCTTCCACGGCCCGGACCAGGGCGGTGGCAGATGCCGCCGGCAGGGCTTCTGCCTGCGCCGCCTCCCGCCCGGGCAGCATTGGAGCCCCCCGGAAGAAGGCGCGCATGGCCTCCAGTTCTCCCCCCAGCACCGCCACCTGGGCGCGGCCGCTGGCCAGGCCGGCTTCCAGGGCTTCCAGGCCCGCCCCGGTCTCCAGGGGGCGCTGCCCCATGCGGGCGAAGAAGGCGGCTTCCCCGGCGGCATCCACCTGCATCCCGCCTTCGCGCCAGAGGGGCCAGTCCAGGGCCACCAGAGGCGCCCCCTGCTGTTCCGCCAGGGCATCCAGGAAACCGTTGGCCGCCGCGTAATCCACCTGGCCGGCATTGCCCACGGCCCCGGCCAGGGAGGAAAACAGCAGGAACACTTCCAGCGCCAGCCCCTGGCAGGCCTGCAGCAGGGCTTCGGCCCCCTGCACCTTGGGCGCCAGCACCGCCAGGAATTCTTCCGGCGTCTTGCGCAGCAGGCCCCGGTCCCGGTGGATGCCGGCGCAGTGGATCACCCCGTGCAGCCCCCCGTGCACGCTCCGGCAGTGCTGCACCAGGGCGGCCACGGCGGCCGGGTCGGCCGGATCAGCCATATCCACGGCCAGGTAGCTGGCCCGGACTCCCTGCTGCTGCAGCCGGGTCAGGGCCTGCTGCCGCTCCGGGTCCAGGGGACTGGCCCCGGCCAGCACCAGGGTGGCGCCCGGTGCCAGGCGGGCCACATGGGCCGCCACCTGGCGCCCCAGGGCCCCCAGCCCGCCGCTGATCAGATACACCCCATCGGCCCGCCAGCGGGACGCCGGGGCCGCCGGCCGGGCCAGTTCCTCCCAGCCGCGCACCTGACGGCCGGCCCCGTCGGGTCCCTCGTAACGCACCCGGCGATGCCGGCCGCCCCTGGCCTCGGCCCGCAGGCAGTCCAGCAGCTTGGCCTCCGGCCAGCCGGCCGGCAGTTCGAGCAATTGGCAGCTGAGGCGCGGATGTTCGGCCATGGCGCTGTCGAGCAGGGCCCCCAGTCCGGCGTACAAACGCCCTTCCCGGGTGGCGGGCAGGGCCAGCTGGAACAGCAGGTTGCCCCGGGGCTCACGCCCCAGGAACTGCTGCAGGGCCTCCAGGAGTCGGGCGGCCAGGGCGCTGTAGCAGGCCGCCGGACTGCCCGCCAGGACGGCCGGCGGCAGTACCTGGGGCGCGTTTTCGCCGGGCGCCAGGGCCAGGCCCCAGGCCAGCACCTGATGGGCCTGGAAGGCCGGCCCCGCCCCGGGTTCCAGGGCGGCCGCCGTCCAGCGGGGGGCGAACAACAGCACCCCGTCGGCACCGGATTCGCCGGCCGCCGCCTCGGGGCCGGGCAGCCAGTAACGGCTGTCGGCGAAAACCCGGGGCGGCAGGGGCTGGCGCCGGCGGCGGCCTTCACCCCGGTATTCCTCCAGCACCAGGTGGGCATTGCTGCCGCCGAAGCCGAAGCTGCTCACCCCGGCCCGGCGCGGCAGTTCCCGCCCGTCGGCATCCCGCCCCCGGGGCCAGGGCTGACGCTCCCGCACCAGGTGGAAGGGCGTGCCGCTCAGGTCGATGTAGGGGTTGATCCGGGCACAGTGGAGGGTGGGCGGCAGCTCCCCGGCCTCCAGGGCCAGCAGCACCTTGAGCACCCCGGCCAGGCCGGCCGCGGCTTCCAGATGGCCGATGCTGGACTTCACCGATCCCAGGCCGATGCGGGCCGGCGCGCCGCTGCCGGCCAGGGCCCCGTAGGCCAGCTTGAGGCCATTCACCTCCACCGGGTCCCCCAGGGGAGTGCCGGTGCCATGGGCTTCGATGTAGCCGATGCTGGCCGGATCGATGCCGGCCATGGCCCGCTGCACCAGTTCCGCCTGGGCCCGGGCGCTGGGAGCGGTCAGGGCCCCCGCGTGGCCGCCGTGGTTTTCGGCGCCGCCGGCCACCAGGCCCCAGATGGCGTCCCCGTCCCGCTCGGCAGCGGCGAGCTCCTTGAGCAGCAGCACCACCACCCCCTCGCCGCGCACATAGCCGTCGGCGGCGCTGGAAAAGCTGCGGCAGCGGCCGCCGGGGCTGAGCATGCCGGCCTGCCAGGGACCGGCGAAACCTTCCAGGGCCAGGGCCAGGTTCACCCCGGCCGCCAGGGCCATCTCGCTGCGGCCGCTGCGGATGCAGTCCACGGCCCGCAGCAGGGCCACCAGGGAGCTGGAGCAGGCGGTGTCCACCGCCTCGCTGGGGCCGTGCAGATTGAACTGCCAGGACAGGCGGTTGGCAGCCATGGCCAGGGAGTTGCCGGTGGCCACGTGGGCATCGGCGGGCACCCCCAGGTCCTGGAGCAGGCTGGCGTAATCCCGGCCGCTGATACCCACGAACACGCCGCAGTCGGCGGGCAGGTCCCCGGGCCGGTAACCCCCGTGCTCCATGGCCCGCCAGGCGGTTTCCAGCAGCAGCCGCTGCTGGGGGTCCAGGCGCTGGGCCTCGTGGGGAGAAGTCTTGAAGGCCGCCGCGTCGAAGCGGTCGATGTCGGCCAGGAAGCCCCCCAGGAGGGGGAAGCCGGCGGCCTCCATGCGGGCCCGGTAGGCGGCCGGATACCGCGCCAGGGGCAAGGGACCCACCAGGTCCCGGCCCTCCAGCAGGTGCTGGAAGAAGCTGGCCGCATCGGGGGAGCCGGGCAGGCGGGCGGCATAGGCCACGATGGCCACCTGCCGCCCGGCCGCCGGCGCCCCGGAGACGGCCAGGGCCGGAGCGGCAGGGAGAGGTTGCGTGGCCCCGGCCGCCGGGCCGGCGGCGGCGTCACCCGCAGCCGGATCGGCAACAGCCCTGGCGCCCCGGGCGGCGAGCCAGTCGGCCAGGGCGGCCAGGTGCTCGCATTCGTAGAAGATGGCCGGGCTCAGGTCGGTGCCATAGCCGGCATTGATCTCCCCGGTGAGCCGGGTGAGGGAGATGGAATCGAAGCCCAGATCGTGGAAGGAAGCACGGGGCTCGATCTGGGCCGGATCGAACTTGAGCAGCCCCGCCACCAGCTCACGCAAGCCCGGCAGCAGCGCCGCCCCGGGGGCCGGCGCGGGCGCTACAGCCGCTACGGCTGCCGTGGCAGGGGCTTGGGCTGCGGGGTTGGATGTGAGGTTGGGTGCGGGGCCGACTGCAGCGTTGGCAGGCATGCCGGCCGCCCCGGGCAGTTCCAGCTGCCGCCGGTCCGGGCTCAGGGCTGCCGCCCGGGCGGGCGCACTGCCCTGCCCGGTTTCCAGCCCCGCGCCTTGCCCCGCACCTTGTCCAACAACGGCGGCTGGAACTGGAACAGGGGTAAGTCCGGGGTCCGCCTCCAGGCGCCGGGGGGCTTCCAGGCCCAGGCCCCGGAGACTGGCCAGCTCCTGCCCGGCCTCGTCCAGCACCAGGACCTGCCAGTCCCCGGCGGCCTCGGGCTGCAGCAGCACCCAGGCTGCGCTCAGGGCGTCCGCCCCGGTCAGTTCCAGGGCCGCCAGCCGGCCCGGCTCCAGGAGCGGGCCCGTCTGGGCCAGGCAGAGGGCCTGCCAGATGCCGCCCAGCACCTGGGGCGGCAGGCTGAGCTGGCGTGGGAAATGGTCCTGGCGCGGCGGCTCCCGGCGCAGGGCGCCGAGCATGCCCCCCTGGGGCAGCCGCCACAGGCCCTGCAGCACTTCCTGGTAGGGGCCGAAACCCAGCTGCCGGGTCCCCAGGGCCCGGTAGAAAGCGGCCCGGTCCAGCTGTTCCAGGGCGGAGGCCTGCAAGGCGGCCAGGTCCTGCTGTCCGTGCCGGCCGGCCGGCGCCAGCAGCCGGGCCCGGGCGAAAACCTGGGCCGGCCCGTCCGCCGCCAGGGCCGTCAGCTGCACCAGGGGCTGGCCCGCCGCTTCCAGGACCCGGGCTTCCAGCAGCCGGCCGGGCTGCCATTCCAGGCCCAGGAGCCCCGCCTCCAGATCGGCCAGACCGCTGCCGGCGGGGAAACCCGCCGCCCGGGCCACGCCCAGGAGCATTTCCAGGACTGCCGTGGGCAGCAGCCGGGGCTGGCGGCTCTGGCTGTAGACGTAGTCCAGGAGCTCGTTCAGGTAGATGGAGGTGCGGTAACAAAGCCCGTGCCGGTCCGAATGGTTCTGGCCCACGAAGGGATGCAGCTTGAGGCCGGCCCCCAGGGGATGCAGCACCGAAGGGGCGTCGGGATATTCCTGGTACCAGCAGCGCACCGACTCGAAGGGATAGCTGGGCAGGGACAGGCGCTGCCGGGCGGCGGCCCCGGGCTGCTGCTCCCAGGGCACGGCCACCCCGGCGCACCACCAGGCGCCAAGTTCGGCCCAGCGGCCGGCGGCCAGGGCCTGGTCCACGGCCCCGGGGGCGGGCTGCAGGTCCCGCTCCAGGATGCTGGGCACGTATTCCAGACCGGCCACCGCCTCCCCGGCCAGGAAGGCCAGCAGATTCCGCCGGGCGCTGGCGGCATCCGCGGCTACCAGGGCCAGGCGGCAGGGCAGCTCGTTGCGCCCCACCTGCAGGGTCCAGGCCAGGTCGGCCAGTTCCACCTGCGGCTGCTGCTCCAGCCAGGCGCAGCAGCGCTCCAGGACGAGCCGCAGCCGCTCCGGGTTCATGGCCGAGAAGGGCAGCAGCACCGGACCGCCGGGCGCTGCCGGCGGCCGGCGGGGCGGCGCCTCTTCCAGGATCAGGTGCACGTTGATGCCGCCGGCACCGATGGAAGTGACCCCGGCCCGGAGCGGCAGCTCCCGCCCGGCGCCATCCTGACGCCGGCGCCAGGGCTCCAGCTGGCGCTGGACCCGGAACGGGGTGTCGGCAAAGGGAATGTTGGGGTTCAGGGTGTCGGCATGCAGGGAGGGCACCAGCTGGCCCCGCTGCATCTGCAGCAGCACCTTGACGATGCCCGGCAGGGCGGCGGCCCCGAGCAGGTGGGCCACGTTGGACTTGACGGTACCGATGGGACAGGTGAGCGCCTGGCCCATGGCCTTGCCGTAGACCTCGTTCAGGGCCCGGATCTCGATGGGGTCCCCCAGGGCGGTGCCGGAGCCATGCCCCTCGATGTAACCGATGCTGGCCGGATCCACCCCCGCATCGGCCAGGGCGGCGCCGATGGCAGCCGCCTGCTGGTGCGGGTTGGGCACGGTGAAGCCGTTGCGGATGCCGGCATTGCTGATGCCGCCGCCCTTGATCACGCCGTAGATGTGGTCCCCGTCCCGACGGGCGTCTTCCAGGCGCTTCAGCACCAGGGAGCCCACCCCTTCCCCGAGGATGGTGCCGTCCGCCCCCAGGCCGTAGCCCCGGATCACCTCGGCGGTCTTGCTGGTGAAGTGCTCCTGGGAGGTGGCGATCAGCTTCTGGGGATGCAGCAGCAGGCTGATGCCCCCGGCCAGGACCATGGGCACCCGGCCGGCGCGCAGCATGTGCACCGCCTCCAGCACGCAGGTGGCGGCGGCGGAGCACATGGTGTCGAGGAAGTAGGAAGGCCCGGTGAAGCCGTAGTAGTAGGACACCATGTTGGGCACGGTGCCCGTGTAGCTGCCGCTGGCCAGGGCGCCCCGCTGCAGCATGTTCTGGAAGCCGTACAGGTTGTAATCGTTGGTCATGGTGCCGACGATCACCGCCACCTGGCCCCCGTAGCGGCGCTGCAGGGTCTCCCGGGAATAGCCGGCGTCCTCGAAGGCCTCCACGGCGCTCTGCAGGAACAGCCGCACTTCCGGGGACATGAGCTCGGCTTCGGCCTGGGAGATGCGGAAATAGCGGGGATCGAAGCGGTCCAGGTGGTCCAGGAAGGCGCCGCTGCGCACCACGGTCTTGCCCAGCACGTCCCGTTCCGGATGCACCAGGCTGTCGTGGGCCCAGCGGCTTTCCGGCAGGGGCCGGAACTGGTGCCGGCCCTGGGCCAGCATGTCCCAGAAGCTGTCCTGGTCATCGGCCCCGGCCACGTGCAGGGAGAGGCCGACGATGGCGATGTCGTGGGCGTCCCCGGGCGTTTCCACCCGGGGGCCGGCATCGGTCTCGGGCTCCGGCTCAGGGCTGGCGGCAGGGGCCGGGGCCTCCGCCTCGCCGCCGGCAAACAGGGCCGCCAGGGCGGGGCCCTGCTCCGCCACCAGATGCCCGGCCACCCCGGCCAGGTCCACGTATTCGAAGAACAGGGTCTTGGACAGGGGGCCCAGGGCCTCCTCCATGCGCCCCGTCATTTCCACGATGACGATGGAGTCGAGGCCGTATTCCTCCAGGCGCCGCCGGGGATGGATCTTCTCCGGGGCCATCTGGATCAGCTCCCCGAGCAGGTCCCGCAGCCAGGCGATGGTGCGCGCCTCCAGGGCTTCCGGGCTGTCGGGAACAGGGGCGCTGCGCTGGGCCCCCGGGGCCGGGGCGGCGGCGGCCCGAAGCGGAGCGGGAGCAGCGCCGTAGCCCGCCAGGACCTGCTCCAGGCGCTCGGGGCGGCCGTAATGAACGGTGACGGCCGCCGGCCCCCGGGCTGCCAGGATGCGCTCCAGAGCCTCCAGGGCCCGGGCCGTGGGCAGGGGCGCGGAACCGAAACGGCGCTGCAGGGCGGCCCGGGTGGCGCCCTCCACCTGCATGCCCCCGGCCTCCCACAGGGGCCAGGCGATGGCGATGCGGCCGGCCCCCTCCCGAGCCCAGGCCTCCATCCAGGCATTGGCGGCGGCGTAGTCGCTCTGGCCCGGGTTACCCAAGGTGGCGGCGATGGAGGAGCAGAGGACGAAGAAATCCAGGGGCTGGTCCCGGGTGACCTGCTCCAGGTGCTGCAGCCCCAGAACCTTGGGGGCGAACACCGCGGCCAGGTCTCCGGGAGCCTTCTGCTGCAGGTAGCCGTCGCGCAGGATGCCGGCCCCGTGGATGACGCCGCGCAGGGGGCCCAGCTCGCGACTGATCCAGTCCGCCACCTGGCGCACCTGGGCGGCATCGGTGACATCGCAGGGGCGCTCATGGACCTGGCAGCGTCCGCCCGGTCCCGCCGTCCAGTCCCGGGGCGCTCCGCTGCGGCTGGAGAGCACCACATGGGCCGCGCCCCGCTCCGCCAGCCAGGCGGCAAAGTGCTGCCCCAGGCCGCCGGCGCCGCCGGTAACCCAGACCACGCCGGCCCCGGCGTAAGGGGTGGCCGGCGGCAATTCCAGGAGCCGGGGCCGGCAGACCCGGCGCTGGCCCTCAGGGTCGTAGTCGATCTCGCTGTAGCCATCCTCCCGGAGCGCTTCCGCCGCCAGCAGGCTTCCCACCTGGCCCGGCGTCAGGCCGGGGTCCAGGGTCAGCACCGCCCCGGACCAGCGGGGCTGCTCCGCCGCCAAAGAGCGCAGCAGGGCCCCCAGGGCCGCCGCCGCCCGGGGCTGCCAGCCCCGGGGCAGAAGGATCAGCCATTGCTGCCGCCCGGGCTCGGCCCGGGTGGCCAGCAGCCGCTGGCAGAGTGCTTCGCACCAGGCCTGGGCCGGGTCCTGGCCGGCGGGGACCGCAGGCAGGGCTTCCAGTTGCAAGTCCGGCCGCCCCGCCTCTTGCAACTGCTGCTGCCAGGCGGCGACGGAGGCGGCTGCGAAGCCCCCGTGCAGGACCCGGGTCCGGGGCCCTTCCCGGGCCGGGTCGGGGGGCGGCAGGGGCGCCGCCTCCCAGGTAGGGGCCGAGAACAGCAGTGCTTCCTGGCCGGCCTCGGGGGCCACCAGGCGCAGGGCCAGGTCCTGGAAGCGCAGCCTGACCCGCCCCTCCCCGTCCGCCAGGGTGATGCGCAGGCGGCGCAGGCCCTCCTGCCCCCCGTCCAGGGGCTGCAGCAGGGCCCAGAGCGTGTCCGTACAGGGGCCCAGCACCTCCACCTGGCGGCAGGAAAACGGCACGGCGGCGCCGGACAGGGGCCCTTCGGGCTCCAGGCCTATCCAGGGCTGGATCGCCGCATCCAGCAGGATGGGATGCAGGGCGTAGGCCCCCAGGGTGGGCCCCAGGCGCCGGGACAGCTTGAGGCGGGCCAGCAGGTGACCCTCGCCCCGGTACAGGGCCGTGACCGCCTGGAAGGAAGGGCCATGGTGCATGCCGGTGGCCGCCAGCCGGGCATAGAGGGCGGCGGGTTCCAGGGTCTGGGTGCCGGCGCGCCAGTGCGCCAGGTCCAGGAACGCCTCCTCCCCGGCCGCCAGGGGCCCCACCTGCCCTTGCACCAGCAATGCGTCCGGGTCTTCCTGGGTGGCGATCTCGAAGCCCAGCTTTTCCCCTTCCCGGGGACTGAGCCGGATTTCCAGCCGGGTGGGGGCCTCCCCGGCCTGGATGGGGCGGCGCCAGACCACCTGCTCCAGGCTGCAGGCCGGCTCCTGGGCCCGGCCGGCGGCCAGGGACCAGGCGGCCCGGGCCATCTCCAGGCAGACCACCCCGGGCAGCAGCTGGCGCTCGCCCACGTGGTGCTCGGCCCAGAAGAACTCGTTGCCCATGAAGCTGGAGCGGTAGCACTGCAGGCCCAGGCGGGACTGGTTGCGGTGCAGCAGGGGATGGGGGGCGGCGCCGTCGTCCCGGGGCCCCAGGGAGGCGTCCATCCAGTGGCGTTCCCGGGCGAAGGGATAGGTGGGCAGATGCAGGCGCCGGGCCGGAACGCCCTCGCTCAGGCTCTGCCAGTCCGTCGCCGTCAGGCCCTCCCCCGCCAGCCAGCGGGCCGCCAGCCGGGCGGCCGGGTCCGTCCCTGCCCCGGGCGTAAACAGCAGGGGGGAATCCATGCCCCGGACCAGGAAATCATCCAGGGCCGCACTGAGCGCCGGCAGGGAGTCCACCTGCCACAGGACCCGGGCCGCCAGGGCTTCGCGCCCCGCCTGCAGGGTCCAGGCCAGGTCCGCCAGGCTGAGGCCGGCATCCGCCTGGGCCAGCCAGTCCCGCAGCTGCGCCGCCAGGGCCGGCAGACGCCCGGCGTCCCGGGCCGACAGGGGCAGCAGCCAGGGGCCGGTCGCCAGGTCTGCTCCGGCTTCCCGGAGCGGCGCTTCTTCCAGCACCAGGTGGGCATTGCTGCCGCCAAAACCGAAGGCGCTCACCCCGGCCCGGCGCGGCCGGCCGGGCTGCCGGGGCCAGGGACTGGCCTGCTGCTGGATGCGGAAGGGGCTGCCTTCCAGGTCGATCAAGGGATTCAGCGCGGCGAAATCCACATTGGCCGGCAGGCACTCGTGCCCCAGGGCCGCCAGCACCTTGACCACCCCGGCCACCCCGGCCGCCCCTTCCAGGTGGCCGATATTGGTCTTCACCGAGCCGATGCCGCAGCTGCCGGGCCGGGGCTGGCTGCCCGCCTCCTGGTGCAGCCGGGCGAAGGCCTCCTTGAGGCCGCTGATCTCGATGGGGTCCCCCAGGGGGGTGCCGGTGCCGTGGGCCTCGATGTAGTCGATGCTCTCGGGCCCCAGTCCCGCGTCCTTCAGGGTGCTGGCGATCAGCTCCGCCTGGGCCCGGGGATTGGTGACCGTGAGGGAATTGGTGCGCCCCCCGTGGTTGACGCCGCTGGCCCGGATCACCCCGCGGATCGGGTCCCCGTCCGCCAGGGCCTGGTCCAGGGGCTTGAGCAGCAGCATGGCGCCGCCCT
Organism: Azovibrio restrictus DSM 23866; assembly: GCF_000429665.1. Lineage (GTDB taxonomy): Bacteria > Pseudomonadota > Gammaproteobacteria > Burkholderiales > Rhodocyclaceae > Azovibrio > Azovibrio restrictus. Next base: position 170,766 of record NZ_AUCH01000004.1, on the reverse strand, counting down.
CGCCGCGCACGTAACCGTCGGCCCGGGCATCGAAGGCCCGGCTGGCCCCTTCCCGGGAGAGCATGCCGTTCCTGGAGAAGGTGACGAAGTGGTTGGGGGACCAGATCAGGTTCACGCCCCCTGCCAGAGCCTGGGTGCAGCGGCCCTCCTGGAGGGCGGTCACGGCTTCGTGGATGGAGGTGAGGGAGGCGGCGCAGGCGGTGTCATTGGTGACGCTGGGGCCGCGCAGGTCGAAGAAGTGGGACACCCGGTTGGCGATGATGGAAAAGGCGATGCCCGTGGGCGCATAGGCATCCAGCCGGGTCAGGTGCTTTTCCAGCAGCTCGGCGTAATCCCAGTGGCACACCCCCATGAACACCCCGGTATTGCTGCCGGCCAGGGCGCTGGCCGGACAGGCGGCATCCTCGATGGCCTGCCAGGCCAGCTCCAGGGCGAAGCGCTGCTGGGGGTCCATCCAGGCCGCTTCCCGGGGGGAGATGTTGAAGAAGGCGGCGTCAAAGGCATCCGCGTCGGCCAGGAAGCCGCCCCGGATGCGGCCGCCCGGCCCGCCCCGGGCCAGCTCCGCTTCCAGGGCCCGGCTGTCCCAGCGCCGAGCCGGCACTTCGCTGATCAGGGAGCGGCCGGCGGCCAGATGCCCCCAGAACTGCTCCAGGGAGTCGGCGCCGGGCAGACGCACCCCGACGCCGATGATGGCGATGGCTTCCCGCTCCGGCGACCGGCGCACGGCTTTAGTCCCCCGCCGCCTGCATGGCGGCGAAACGGCGGCCCAGGAGCGCCGCCGTGGCCTGCATCAGGTTGAGGCCGATGCGGTCCACCCGGCGCTGGCGCCAGTCGGCCAGTTCGGTGCCCGCCACCCACTGGTTGAAGGCCCCCAGGGCCGGACCGCAGTGGATCTGGAAATCCACCTTGCGCGCGGCCTCGCCGCTCAGGGCCCAGCGGCTCGCGTCCCGGAAGTAGTGCCGGAACACCAGGGCCATGCGCTGCTTGGGATGCTGGGCCAGACGCTCCTGCTCGGCGGGGGAACAGCCGGCCCGGACTTCTTCATAGACGGCTTCCAGGCTGCGCTGGAAGTAGCGCTCCTCCAGCTGCCGGCGGCTCTGGGCATCGAGCTGCTCCAGGGATTCGTACTGGCGGTAAAGGCTGGCCAGCTTGGCGGCCCGGGCCGGGAAGAACACCCCCTTCTTCAGCACCTGGACCCGGGACCCCATCTCGAACATGTCGCCGGAGGGGGCGTAGTCGGTGTCATGGACCTGCATCTCCTGGAGCATGTCCTTGACCAGATCGCTGGTGCCCGCCTCCACGGTGCATTGGTTGATGGAGCCGGTCATGATGAAGTCCACGCCCATGACGAAGGCCGCCGCCGCCGCTTCCGGGGTGCCGATGCCGCCGGCCGCCCCCACGTGCAGCCGGTGCCCGGGGAACTCCCCCTGGACCTTGTCGCGCAGGGCCAGGGCGGCGGGAATCAGGGCGAAGGGCATGCGCTGATCCGTGTGCCCGCCGGAATCCGCCTCCATGCACAGGGCGTCGGCCATGGGCACGGCGGCCAGCAGTTCGGCCTCTTCCGGGCTGATGGCGCCGGCGGCCAGGAGCTTGTCCACCAGGCGCCTGGGCGCCGGGGAAAAGAACTGGGCCCCCAGGTCGGGACGGGACACCTTGGCGATGATCCGGTTACGGACCTCCACCCGCCCGTCCGGCCCCCGTACCAGCCCCTTGGCCCGGTAGCGCACCAGGGCCGAGGTCACCTCCATGAAGGCGGAAGCTTCGATGGTGCGCACTCCGTGGATCAGCAGGAGCTCGGCCAGCTGTTCCTCCCGCTCCGGGTGCAGGGTGTGGGCGATGAAATTGACCCCGTAGGGGGCGCCGGGGGGAATTTCCTCCTGGATGCGGACGATGGCGTTCTCCACCGTTTCCAGGTCCAGGCCGCCGACCCCGAAGAAGCCCATCAACCCGGCCCGGGCCAGGCTGACCACCAGCTCCACCGAAGCCACCCCCTGGTACATGCCCCCGGCCAGGTAGGCGTGGCTGAGGCCGAAACGGCGGCGGAACTCCGCATCCCCCAGGCGGCTGGCATGAAAGCCGCCGGCCCCGGGCGTAGCGCCCGGGCTGAGGCTTTCCCCTGCTTCCCCGGCACTAGCGGGTGCCGCCTTGGCCGCAGCGGCTTCCTGCTCCCGGGCCGCGGCCTCGGCCGCCAGCTGGGCCGGGTCCAGGGGACCGGCCTCGTTCAGGGTGCGCATCACCATGGGCTTGACCACGGCCATGCCCTGGGGACCGATCTCGTCGAAATCCACCACCGCCAGCCCCTGGGCCAGCAGGTAGCGCAGGCTCTCGGCCCAGCGCACCGGGGCGGTGATCTGCTCCACCATGCGCGCCCGGATGCTGGCCGGCTCATGGGGCCGGGCAGTGACGTTGGCGATCACGGGAATGCCGGGGGGCGCGAAGGAAATCCCGGCCACGAAACTGGCAAAAGCATCCCGGGCCGCCGCCATGAAGGGGGTATGGAAGGCGCCGCTGACCTGCAGCAGCTTGAAATAGCTGGCCCCGGCCGCCATGAACAGGGGCTCCGCCGCCGCCACCGCCTCCCGCCGCCCGGACAGGACGATCTGCCGGGGGGTGTTGAAGTTGGCGGCAAAGACATCCCTGAGCCCGTGCTGTTCCAGGACCTGCCGGACCTGTTCCTCATCCAGCCCCAGCACGGCCGCCATGCCGCCGCCCCGGGCCTGGGCCATCAGCTCGCCGCGCCGGCGCACCAGGCTGAGGCCGGTCTCGAAATCCACCACCCCGGCGGCGAACAGGGCCACGTATTCGGACACCGAATGGCCCAGGAGGAAGTCCGGCCGGGGCCCCTGGGCGATCCGCTGCAGATAGGCCAGGCTGTTGACCACGAACAAGGCGGGCTGGGTGAATTCGGTCTGGGTGAGCCGCTCCAGGGGACCTTCCAGGCAGAGCTGGGCGACGGAATAGCCGAGCACCTGGTCGGCCTGCTGCACCAGCTCGGGAAACGCGGCGAACAGTTCGGCGCCCATGCCGATGCGCTGGGCACCCTGCCCGGGAAACATGAAGGCTTTCATGGGGCCCATCGCTCCTTGCCTGCTGGCGCCACCGGGAAGCAACCGCGACGCGGCAGCACGGGCGCATGGAAGTTTGCAAAATGATGACGAACCGGGAAGCTGCCCTGCCCCACCCCGGGAAATGCAGCTTCCAGTCCCGGCGCCCCCGCCCCGGCCGAACATGGGCGGAGACCCGGAGCAAGCCGGGAGAAAAGCGCCGGGGCAGACGCAAGAGGCAGGCTAGGGATGTTCAGCGGGGTGTCCTCGTGATAAAACCGGCTTCAAGAAAAAACGGCAAGTAACAACGACGCCTCTCTCAACGACGCCCCTCTCGGGCCTATGGCTCCGGAGTATAAATGATCCCGGCCGCTGCAATGATGAATCACGGCAGCATTTCTCACAGCGACTTTCCCCTGACGCCGACGCCCCCCATGAGCGCTCCCCTCCCCGCCTCCTGCCCGCTCCCCGCGCCCTTCCGGATCGGGCCCGGGGAGTGCCATCTCTGGGACCTGGACCTGGAAGCCCCGCTCCTGCCGGGCCAGGAAGCCCTGCTGGACCCGGAGGAGCAGGCCCGGGCCGCAGCCTTTCGCGTCCCCCTGCCGCGCCGGCAGTTCAGCACCACCCGCAGCGCCCTGCGCCTGCTGCTGGGCGCCTACCTGGCGCAGCCCCCCGGGTTGCTGCGCTTCTGCCTGGCCCCCCATGGCAAGCCGGGGCTTGCCCCGCCCTATGCTGAAGTCGGGCTGCACTTTAATGTGAGCCACGCGGGCCAGCGGGCCCTGATCGCCCTGACGGCCGACCATCCGGTAGGCGTGGATATCGAAGCCCACCGCCCTCTGGGGGAGGACGGCGCCGGACTGGCGGCGATGATCTGCCACCCCCGGGAGCTGGCCGCCTGGAAAGCCCTGCCCCAGGCTGGGCGGCTGCACGACTTCTACCGTATCTGGACTGGCAAGGAGGCCCTCTCCAAGGCCCTGGGCCTGGGTCTGGGCCTGGATTTCCGGCAGCTGGAACTGGATGCCCCCGGCTTCCCGGGGCTGCCGCCCTCCCAGCCATCCCTGCCCGGTGGCTGGCAGTTGCACGTCCTGGAAGCGCCGGCCGGCTACAGCGCCGCCCTGGCCCTGGCGGCGGGCACCCGCATCAGCCGCCATTCCTTCCATGCCGCCGCCTTCCCGGCAGCGGTCCCCTGGCCAGCCACCGGAAACCGTCCATGAGCCTGCCCCACGCCCTCTGCATCCGCCCCGGCAAGGGCCGCCCCCTGTTCCTGATCCACAGCATCGCCGGCGAACTCACCTGGGTGCGGCACATGGCCAAATACCTGGAGACCGGGCATGCCCTGTACGCCTTCGCGGCCCCCGGACTCAACGCCGAAGCGCCCTTCTTCTACCGTCTGGAAGCCATGGCCGCCGCCTATCTCCGGGACCTGCGCCAGGTTCAGCCCCGGGGGCCCTACCTGCTCGGGGGCTATTCCATGGGCGGCGTCCTGGCCTTCGAGATCGCCCGGCAGCTCCAGGCGGCCGGGGAGCCGGTGGCCCAGCTGATCCTGATGGATGCCTTCGCCCCCCGGGCGGAGCTGGGACAGCAGATCTGCCACTGGAGCCGCAACGGCCTGCTGCTCCAGGTGATCACCAACCAGCTGGCCCTGCAGTGGCAGGCCCGCCAGCTGCTGCCCCCGGAAGCCCTGCCCCGCCTGCCCTTCAACGCCCAGAGCGGACACGGTGCCCGGCACCTCCTCGAACATTGCCGGGTACCGCACCAGGAACAGGCCCTGGCCGCCTATCTGCGCCGCTGCCAGATCCTGATGCGGGTGCACGCCCAGCTGCTGGCCGACTACCGCCCGACGCCCCTGGCACCCGGGCCCCGGGTCGTGCTGTTGCGGAACACCCTGGGCCTGATCGGCCAGCCCAGCGCCCTGGCCCTGCCGCAACTGCCGGAACCGGAACGCAACCCCGCCCACGCCTGGGAAGCCCTGCTCCCCGCGCCTCCCACCACCCTGCCCATGGCCGGCGAGCACTTCATGCTCGGCGGCGAAGCCCCGATGGCCGAACTCTGCCGGATTCTGGCGCCCGAGCTGGAGCCGGACGGCTGAGGCTGAGCCGCTGCAGGCTCAGGCGGCAGCGCAGCGCCCCGAGTACAGGGCCCGGGACAGGGTCGAAAGCCGGCTTGCCTGCTCCAGGCGGCGCAGCTTTTCCAGGGGCAGCCCGGCTTTTCCTCGTCTTGCTCCCCAGACGGCCCCCGCCATCGCCCCCAGGGTGTCCGTGTCGCCGCCGCATCGGGTGACAAAGTCCAGCATCTCATCAAAGGGTCGGTCCGCAAAGCTCAGGGCGACAAAGAGGGCCGTCACGCAGGACCTGGCCGCTGCGATCCCGTTCCCCAGCTCCGCCGCTACCTGCCGAGGCTTGGGCAGGACTCCGGCGGCCAGCCAGGTGGCGGCGATGTCGATGCTCCGGGTGAACTCCACATGCCGGGAACAGGCCCCCGCAGCCAGCAGGATTTCCAGCGGGTCCGCCTGCCGCAGGGACAGCAGGGTGGCCGTCGCCACGAGCAGCGCCCCTTCGACGCCCCGGGGATGGGCATGGGTGATGAGGGTGACCTGCTCCACGGCCTCAAGCAGCGCATCGGGGCGCCGGGCGTAGAAAAGGGCAAGCATCGGCGCCCGCATGGCGCCGCCGTTGCCATAGGAGCCTTCCGGATAGACGGATCTGTTGGCCAGCTGCCAGTCCTGTCCGGCGGCGATCTTCTTCAACACCCTTGCCGCCCCCGGCCCATACCCCCGGCTCCAGCGGTAACTCCGGGCAAAGCGCCGGGCCAGGTCGTCGGCATCCACCGCTCCACGGGCAAGCAGCGATTCCGCCACATCGACCGACATCTGGGTGTCGTCCGTCCAGCGCATCTCTCCCGCCCTGGTCGTGCCGATCAAGCGCCACAGGAGACGCTCGACCGCCCCCCCTTCAAAGGGCGCTCCCAGGGCATCGCCAAGTGCCAGGCCCAGCACACAACCCTCGAACTGATCTTCGGATTCCAATTACGAAACGCCTCCTCTGGCCTTATCCGGCCTGGCCCCGGCAGCCCCATGAACAGGGCCTGTCACCTCCGGAATTTGCCTCCGGGGTGACAGGCCCTGTGTTCTCCAGCTGAAAGCCTCCGGCCCCCCAGGGCGCCGGAGACGGCTGTCACTTTTCCAGTACGTAGGTGCCCGGGGCGTCCATGAGCGGGGCGTAGCCCTTTTGGGCCGCACCCAGGCGGGGCGGCTTCACTGGGGCGCCGGAACGGGCCTGGAGCCAGGCGGACCAGGCCGTCCACCAGGAGCCTTCATGGCGGGGGGCCTGCTGCAGCCAGTCGTCGGGGGAAACGTAGTTGCCCCCGGCCGGCCGTTCCTGCATCTGGTAGTCCCGGCGCGGCCGCCCCGGTTCGCTGACGATGCCGGCGTTGTGGCCGCCCTTGGTGAGCACGAAGGTGATTTCCGCCGGGGTCAGGTAATGGAGCTTGTACACCGAGCGCCAGGGGGCCACATGGTCGGTCACCGTGGCGACGCAGAAGGTGGGGGTACGGATGTCCGACAGCACCACCGGCTTGCCCCGCACCGGGTAACGCCCTTCCGACAGGTCGTCATTGAGGAACAGGCGGCGCAGGTACTGGGCGTGCATCAGGGCCGGCATGCGGGTGGCGTCGGCGTTCCAGGCCATCAGGTCGTTCATCCGCGCCGGTTCCCCGAGCAGGTATTCGTTGACCATCTTGGACCAGAGCAGGTCGTAGGAATTGAGCAGCTGGAAGGCGCCCACCATCTGGCCGGCAGTGAGATAGCCGGTATCCCGCATCTGGGCTTCCAGCATGGCCAGCTGGCTGTCGTCGATGAACAGGGCCAGCTGACCCGGTTCGGTGAAGTCGGTCTGGGCGGTAAACAGGGTCATGGAGGCCAGGCGTTCCTGGCCGTCCCGGGCCATGGCCGCATTGGCGATGGCAAGCAGGGTTCCCCCCAGGCAGTAACCGGCGGCATGGACCTTCTGCTCCGGCACGATGGCATTGATGGCATCCAGGGCCGCTTCCACCCCCAGGGCCAGGTAGTCGTCCATGCCCAGGGAGGCTTCCGCTATGCCGGGGTTCTTCCAGGAAATGCAGAACACCGTGTGGCCCTGGTCCACCAGGTACTTGACCAGGGAGTTGTGGGGCGACAGGTCGAGGATGTAGTACTTCATGATCCAGGCCGGCACGATCAGCACCGGCTCCGGGTGCACCTTTTCGGTACTCGGAGCGTACTGGATCAGCTCGATCAGGGCGTTGCGATACACCACCTTGCCCGGGGTGACGGCCACATCCTGGCCCACCACGAAGTTCTCGGTGCCCGCCGGGGGATGGCCGTTGGTCTGGCGCTCCAGGTCCAGGATGAAATTGCGCATGCCCTGGGCCAGGTTGGCGCCCCCGGTCTCCAGGGTCTTCTGCAGCACCACCGGATTGGTGAGGGGATAGTTGCCGGGAGAAAACAGGTCGAGCATCTGCCGGGCCATGAAGGACATCACGTGCTCATGGTGGCGGGACACCCCGGGAATGCCCGTGGTGGCCGCCTGCCACCAGGCCTCGTTGGCCAGGAAGGCCTGACTGAGCAGGTTGAAGGGCCAGGTCTGCCAGGCAGGATCGGCAAAACGCCGGTCCGGCCGCCCTGCCGGGGCCCCGTCCTGGTTGCGGGCTTCCTGCCACAGGGCCTGGGCCTGGACATAGGCCATGCTGAGCAGATCAAGACGCTTGCCGGGGGCCCAGGCCAGGTGCCCAGCCCAATCGGCCATGGCCAGGAACAGGGACATGGGGGAAACCGAGCCGGTCAGCCGCGCCACATTGGCCAGGACCTTGATGTCCAGCGGCGTCTTGCGGATGGCCGGATTGGGCGTTTCGGTCGCCGGGTTGGGGCTGACGGCAGCAGCCGGAGCCGCCTCTTTCGCGTTCGTCATGATGTTGCTCTCCTGTGGATATCATTCCTGGCCAGCCAGGAAGATCATTGGACAAGCCCGTCAAGATACCCCCAGGACTGCGCCAAAGCCAGCCCTGGGGCATCGGCCATCATGCCTTTGTGTGGGAGTTTTCGCCCGGCCTCAGGCGCCTGCGGTGGCCCGGCACTCGCCGCACACCCCGTACAGGGTCAGCTCGTGGCCATCCACCAGGAAGCCCGGCGGCGCCAGGTTTTCCAGGGTGCCGGGGCAGCCGGGAATATCGAACACCCGGCCGCAGGTCCGGCACTGGAAATGGTGGTGGTGGGGCCGGTCCCGGAGCTCGTAGCGGGGATTCTCGCCGGGCAGATGGACGGCCTCCAGCCATCCTTCCGCCACCAGGCTCTTGATGTTCCGGTAGACGGTGGCAATCCCCAGCCTCGGACTGATCCTGCTGGCCAGCTGCTGGACATCCCCGGGCAGCATGGGGTGGGGGTGATCGCGGAACACCGCCATGATCGCGGCCCGCTGCTGGGTTGAACGTTCTGGTTGTGACATGGCGCTATCCTAGCATTCCTGTCCTGATAATCCTGTTGCCCCCATGCCGGCGATGGAGCAAGGGCTAGGGCAATCCCGACTATGCGGGTTCGGGCGGCGTCATGGTGGCGATGACGTAGAACTCGAAATCACCATCGCCACGAATCCTTACCTCCTGAATGCACACATAGTCAGCCCCTACCTTCCAGAAACTGGCCTTGCCAGAGTCCCCGTTGTCGTAATAAGCGCCGGTCTCGTAGCTCTTGAGGCGAAGCACCTCGTCATCGGCATCCGGCCTGATCCGCTGCTGCAGAGGCAGGCCAGCCCCAGTGGTGCTCAGCGCCGGACCATACTTGGCGGCCATGTGCTTGCACAGGACCGCATAGCATGCGCCGATGGCTTTCTCCATGGCGAACTCCATGTCCTCGTTCATATGGCGGTCATTTTCATAGTCCCCCGACTGCTGCAGGAATAGAGCCGTCTTGCGGCGCGGGGTGGCCACGAGGTGTCGATCCATGGACTCTCGCCCCATGCCCGCCAGGGGCGAACTGGTCACGCGCTTCGGGTAAGGCCGGGTGATCATGTCCTGCAAATCCTTGAACCATTTCTCCGCCTCGGCTTTCGAACCCTGTCCCCAGGCTTTTCCAGCCGACATAAGGAGAAGGGCAACTAAAGACAGAGCGGAATTGAATTTTCTTCGTGAGAGCATGGGCCGACCAGAAAAACGGGATTCGGGACAGGGGCAAAAACCCCATCATCATACATGGGTATAGCCGGTGCTCCGGAACGCCTTACGCAGAGGCTCGCGACAAAGACTGATGGCCCAGAGACCCACATCACGCGCCAGGAAGCCACTGCGCTGGTCGCGGAGAGGTGGCAAAAACCGCTCCTGCTAGAATCCGGGAAATCCGCCTTCCGGCCCAGCCCCGATTTACCCTAACGTCATAGGATGTACAATCCCGGGCACCAGGGCCATGGCGGATCGCAGGTACAACAAGCAGGTAACAATAATCAGGAGGACGGGGAATGTTCACAGGGTTGCGCACGACGCCTATCCGGCACCGGGAAAGCCGTCGGCCTGGGCTGGCCACGGGCCTTGCCGTCGGCTGCCCGGAGCCCCGGCCTGAGCGGGTCGCAAAAAAGCCGCTTGGGGAAGCGGCTGATGGCCCAGGGGGAGAAAGGGGCTGGCGGAGAGGGCGGGATTCGAACCCGCGTGCCGGTTTTACCCGACCATCCGATTTCGAGTCGGCGCCGTTATGGCCACTTCGGTACCTCTCCGGAAGGCGCGGATGATAGCACGATTGACCGCCCGCTTCACCCTCGGAGGGCGTCTGGCGTTGCTGGGCGTGGGCCTGGCGGCGCTGGTGCTGGCCGGCTGCGGGCGGCCCCTGCCCTTTCCCACCCCGGGCCAGGAGCTGGTGGTGCTCACCCATCCCGGCCCCCTGACCTACGAGAGCGGTGCCGAAGGAGAAGAAGCCAGCGGCCTGGAGCACGACCTGGTGCAACTGTTCGCTGCCGAGCTGGGGGTAGCGGTGCGCTTCGTGGTGGTGCCCCGCCACGAGATCCGGGAGCGCCTGGCCCGGCATGAGGGCCACCTGGCCGCCGGCTGGCTCACGCCGTCGCCGGATACCCAGTTCAAGTACAGCAATCCCTATTTCACCAGCACCGACGTGCTGGTGCGGCACGAGGCGGCCCTGCCGATCCGCAACCTGGAAAGCCTGGAAGGGCAGACCGTGGTGGCCAGCAAGGGCAGCCGCCAGTACCGGGCGCTGCAGGAGCTGCAGGGCAAGGTTCCCGGGCTGAAGATTGAGGCCTATCCCTCGGAAACCCCCCTGGACTTGCTCGAAGCCCTGGCCCGACGGCAGGTGGAAATCGTCCTGGTGGACCGGGCCATCCTGGACATGGGCCTGAACTTCTACCCGATGCTGCAACCGGGCCTGGAAATCGGCGCCGCCCATCCCATCGCCTGGCTGTTCCCCGCCGACGGCAATCCGGAAGTTTTCGACCGGGCCCAGGCCTTCATCGCCAAACTCACCCAGAGCCCCACCCTGACCTACCTGCGCGACCGCTACCTGGGCCACCTGGAACGGCTGCGGCAGATGGACGTGGTGACCTTCATCAACCGCATCAGCGCCCTGCTGCCCAAATACCGGGCGTTCTTCAAGCAGGCGCAGCTGGAAACCGAGATCGACTGGCGCCTGCTGGCGGCCCTGTCCTACCAGGAATCCCACTGGGACCCCTTGAACACCAGTCCCACCGGGGTACGGGGCATGATGATGCTGACCGAGGAAACTGCGGACCGGCTCAAGGTCTCGAACCGCCTGGACCCCAGGGAGAGCATCCTGGCCGGAGCCCGTTACGTGAATCTACTCAAGAGCTACATCCCCGAGAGCACGCCGGAGCCGGACCGGACCTGGCAGGCCCTGGCCGCCTACAACGTGGGGCCCGGCCATTTCAATGCGGCGCGCACCATAGCCAAGCAGGTGGGCGCCGATCCCGACTCCTGGTTCGAGATGAAGAAGGTCCTGCCGCTCCTGTCCCGCCCCGAGTACTACAGCCGCCTGAAATCCGGCCGGGCCCGGGGGGGCGAGGCGGTGGTGATGGTGGAGAACATCCGCATGTTCTACGACATCCTGCTGCGTCACGAACTGCCCTACCGCCCCCTGGAAGACATCCAGGAAGGCATGGGCGAGAGCGGCAATCCAAAAGGAAAGGCCAGCCCCGGCGGGACTGGCCTCAAGCTGAGCAAGAAGGAGATCAGGCCAGCGGGCTGATCAGCTCGGCCCCGCCCATGTAGGGCCGCAACGCCGCCGGGATGGTGATGCTGCCGTCGGCGTTCTGGTAGTTCTCCAGGATCGCCACCAGGGTGCGGCCCACAGCCAGACCGGAACCGTTCAGGGTGTGCACCAGCTCCGGCTTGTTCTTCTCGTTGCGGTAACGGGCCTGCAGGCGGCGGGCCTGGAAGGACTCGAAGTTGGAGCAGGAGGAGATTTCCCGGTAGGTGTTCTGGGCCGGCAGCCAGACTTCCAGGTCATAGGTCTTGGCGGAGGAAAAGCCCATGTCGCCGGTGCACAGGGTCATGCGGCGGTAGGGCAGCTCCAGCTTCTCCAGGATCACTTCGGCGTGGCGGGTCAATTCCTCGTGGGCTTCCCAGGACTTTTCCGGATGGACGATCTGCACCAGCTCCACCTTGTCGAACTGGTGCTGACGGATCATGCCGCGGGTGTCCCGGCCGGCGGAACCGGCTTCGGAGCGGAAACAGGGGGTGTGGCAGACCAGCTTCAGGGGCAGGACTTCGGCGGCCAGGATTTCATCCCGGACGATGTTGGTGACCGGCACCTCGGCGGTGGGGATCAGGTACAGGGGCGCGGCCTCCTCGCCCCGGGGCACCTTGAACAGGTCTTCCTCGAACTTGGGCAACTGGCCGGTGCCGAACAGGCTGTCGGCATTGACCAGGTAGGGGGTGTAAACCTCGGTGTAGCCGTGCTCGGCGGTGTGGGTGTCCAGCATGAACTGGGCGAGGGCCCGGTGCAGACGGGAAAGCTGGCCCTTCATCACCGAGAAGCGGGCCCCGGCGATCTTGGCGGCGGCGGCGAAATCCAGCAGGCCCAGGGATTCGCCCAGGTCCACGTGATCCTTGACCGGGAAATCGAAGGCCCGGGGCGTGCCCCAGCGCTTCACTTCCACGTTGCCGGTCTCGTCCGCCCCCAGGGGCACGGACTCATGGGGCAGGTTGGGCAGGGCCGCCAGGATGGCGTTGAACTGCCCCAGCAGTTCCGTCAGGCGGGCTTCGGCGGCTTCCAGTTCGGCCTTGATCTCGGCCACCTGGGCCAGGACGGGCGCGGCATCCTCCCCCTTGCCCTTGAGGACGCCGATCTGCTTGGACAGGGTGTTGCGCTGGTTCTGCAGCTCCTGGGTCCGGGTCTGCAGGGTCTTGCGCTCGTTTTCGAGGGCGGTGAAGCCGCTGAAGTCGATGGCCTTGCCCCGGGTGGCGAGGCGCTGGGCCACGCTATCGAGCTGGCTGCGGAGAAGTTGGATATCGAGCATGGGAATCTTCTGATGGAGGCTGAACGGGCCAAGACGGCGCCAAAGGGGCGATTATACGCGAGCCCGGCACGCCGGACCGGCTGCCGCAAAAGGTAAAAACGGACCCAGGAGGTTTCCCTGGCAGGTCCCAGGGCTTATCCTTACGGGCTTTCCCGCATTCCCGTCCCGATTGCCGATGTCCTGCCGCCTGCCCGAACGGATCGCCGCCACCTTCCTGCTCGCCAGCCTCGCCCTGCCCGCCCTTGCCCAGCATCCGGAAACCCTGAGCTGGTGCGACACCCTGGCCCAGCGCCTGCGGAGCGTGGAGGCGGAATCCTGCCGCAAGCTGGGCCTGGAGCCCGGCAACATGCGTTCGGTCCAGGGCCGGCCCCTGATGATCCGCGACGTGCCCGCCGCCCCCCTCAAGCTTTCCGCCCTCAAGACCAACACCGGCAAGCCGGTGCAGCAGCGGCCGGCGCGGATCTTCGTGATCGGCGGCATCCACGGGGACGAGCTCACCTCGGTCTCCATCGTCTTCCGCTGGATGGACTGGCTGGGAGAAGCCGAAGCCCGCCAGTACCACTGGCGCATCGCCCCCCTTTCCAATCCCGACGGGCTCCTGGCCCGGCCCTCCCGGCGCACCAACGGCAACGGGGTGGACCTGAACCGCAACTTCCCCACCCCGGACTGGTTTGCCGACGCCCTGCCCTACTGGAAGCAGCGCACCAAGGAAGACCCGCGCCGCTTCCCTGGCACCAAGCCCATGTCGGAACCGGAAACCCGCTGGCTGCACCAGGAAATCGAGCGCTTCAAGCCGGATGTGATCGTCTCCATCCACGCCCCCTACGGCATCCTCGACTATGACGGCCCGGCCCAGGAGCCCCGCCGCTTCGGCCGCCTCAACCTGAACCGGTTGGGGGTCTATCCCGGCTCCCTGGGCAATTTCGGCGGGGTACACAAGAACATTCCGGTCATCACCATCGAACTGCCCAACGCCACCGCCATGCCGGCCCCCAAGGAACAGCGCCAGATCTGGGACGACATGCTGGCCTGGATCAAGAAGCACATCGTGCCCCAGACCCTATCCTGAGCCATCCTGAGTTACCCTGGGTTCCCCTGAATTCCGGACCCCTTGCGAGGTTTTCCATGCGCCCCACCCTGTCCCGCCGCCCGGCCCCCCTGCTGGCGCTGCTGCTGGGCCCGCTGCTGGCCCAGCTCCCCGGTACTGCCCAGGCCGGCCAGGACTGGCTGATCGCCACCCCCAGGGCGGACATCCGCCCCGGCCAGCTGCTGGAACTGGAAGTCATCCCCCCCGACGGGGCCGGCCCCTGGCCCGAGCAGCTGGAACTCCAGCTGCACCGGTCAGACGGCAGCATCAGCCACCTGCCCCTGCAGGCGGCTGACCCGGGCACGCCCCAGCGGCGCCGCTACCAGGCCCGGCTGCCGGCCCAGCTCCAGGGCGTGCTGCGCGCCAGCCTGGCGCAGCAGCCCTCGAACCAGCTGGCCCTGCTGGCCGCACCAGCCCCGGAAACCACGCCGCCGCCCCGGGAAGACGCCCTGCAGCAGCTCAGCGGCCCGGCTCCCGCCCGGCCGGCAGCGCCCCTGGACCCGATCCCGGAGGACGAACCCGCCCTCTCGGCCCACGAACCCATGTACTTCGTCCTGGGCGGCCGGGAGGGCCTGGATGCCCGCTTCCAGCTCAGCTTCAAGTACCGGCTGTTCGACCGGGAATCCCTGCCCGCCCGGCTGCTGCCCCTGCTCGGGAGCATGCACCTGGGCTACACCCAGACCTCCCTCTGGGACCTGCACGGGGAATCCAAGCCCTTCCACGACACCAGCTACCGCCCCAGCCTGTTCTGGCAGGGCAAGCTGGAGCCGGCCCATGCCCTGCTGCCCGGCTACTGGCGCGGCGGCTACGAACACGAATCGAACGGCAAGGACGGGCTCAGTTCCCGCAGCATCGACACCCTGTTCATCCAGCCCGTGTGGCGGCGGGACCTGGCCGACGGCAGCAGCCTGATCTTCGCGCCCAAGTTCTACAACTATCTGGAAAAGGAAGACAACCCGGACATCGCCCGCTACCGGGGCCACGCGGACTGGATCCTGCGCTACGGCCACGAACGGGGCTGGATGCTGGGGGCCCGTCTGCGCCAGGGCACGGGCGGCTATGCCAGCGGCCAGCTGGACCTCTCCGTCCCCCTGCGGGAACCCCTGTTCAGCCGCACCGGCGGCTTCCTCCACTTCCAGCTCTTCAGCGGCTACGGGGAAAGCCTGCTGGACTACAACATCCGCCAGGACCCCACCCTGCGGGTCGGGTTTTCCATCGTCCGCTAGCCGCGGCTAGCGGCTGCTCACCGCCAGGAGCTCGGTCACGGGCAGGGGCAGCCCCTGGAAATGCACCGTGGGCGTGCCCTGGCAGAGCTGCTTGCTGATCACCGCCCGGTCCTGTTCGATCACCAGGCCGCTGTCCCGGTCCTTGACGTTGAACACCACGAAGCGGGTCCGGTCCATGGTGAAACGCAGGTAGCGCCCCGCCTTGCCCCTGTAGAACAGCTCCCCCTGGCTCACGTGGTGGCGGGGAAAGGAGGCTTCGGGCCAGACCAGCTCCACCGCCTCGGGCTGGCCATAGCGCAGCTGCAGGTAGCCGGCCGACTCGCTCAGGCCCCGGGAAGCGCACACCGACACCAGGCGTTTGCCCGTATGGCAGGCAAACAGCACCTGCTCCTGCTCCAGACACAGATCCTCGGCTGCCCATCCCCCCAGGGACCAGAGCAGCCCCGCCAGCAACAGCGGCAAGCGGCGCCCCATGCTAGTCCTCCTTCCCGGCGGCCCGGTCCAGGGCGCGCAGATGGGCCAGCTTGTCGGCGATCTTCGCCTCCAGCCCCCGGGGCACGGGCTGGTACCAGCCGGGTTCGCCCATGCCCTCGGGCAGGTAGTTTTCCCCGGCGGCGTAGGCCTCCGGCTCGTCATGGGCGTAGCGGTAGGTCTTACCGTAGCCCAGTTCCTTCATCAGTTTCGTCGGCGCATTGCGCAGGTGCTCGGGCACCGGGCGGGACTTGTCCTTGCCCACGAAAGCCCGGGCCGCGTTCCAGGCCATGTAGCCGGCATTGGACTTGGGTGCCACGGCCAGATAGATCACCGCCTGAGCCAGGGCCAGCTCCCCTTCCGGCGAGCCCAGCCGCTCGTAAGTGTCGGCCGCATCCAGAGCCACCCGGGCGGCCCGGGGATCGGCCAGACCGATGTCTTCCCAGGCCATGCGCACCAGGCGCCGGGCCAGGTAGCGGGGGTCGGCGCCCCCGTCCAGCATGCGGGCGAACCAGTACAGGGCCCCGTCCGGACTGGAGCCCCGCACCGACTTGTGCAGGGCGGAAATCTGGTCGTAGAAGGCATCGCCCCCCTTGTCAAAGCGGCGCAGGTTCTGGGCCAGGGCCGAGGCCACGAACTCCCCGTCGATGTCGCTGATGCGGGCCCCACGGGCGGCGATGCGCAGCTGCTCCAGCAGATTCAGGAGCTTACGGGCATCCCCGTCGGCCACGCCGATCAGGCGTTCCCTGGCCTCCCCGGCAAAATTCAGGTCGGCCAGGGCCCGCTCCCGGGCCCGGTCGAAGAGCTGGCCCAGCTCCGTTTCATTCAGGGGTTTGAGCACATACACGGCGGCCCGGGACAGGAGCGCCGAATTCACCTCGAAGGAGGGGTTCTCGGTGGTGGCGCCGATGAAGGTGATGGTGCCCGACTCCACATAGGGCAGAAAGGCGTCCTGCTGGGACTTGTTGAAGCGGTGCACTTCATCCACGAAGAGGATGGTGCGCCGCCCCAGGCGCTGGCTGGCCTCGGCCTGGGCCATGGCCTCGCGGATTTCCTTGACCCCGGAAAAGACGGCGGAAAGGGCGATGAATTCGCAGTCGAAACCATCGGCCATGAGCCGGGCCAGGGTGGTCTTGCCCACCCCCGGCGGCCCCCAGAAGATCATGGAATGGGGCTGGCGCGCCTCGAAGGCCAGCCGCAGGGGCTTGCCCGGCCCGAGCAGGTGCTGCTGCCCCACCACCTCGTCCAGGCTGGCCGGACGCAGCTGCTCCGCCAGGGGCTGAAAAGCGGACTTGGGCGGCTCGGCGGCGGCGAAGAGATCGGTCATGGCGGGCGGGGCAGACGGCGGGAGGGGCATCTTCAGAGAAATGCGGGGTTTTGGCAACCCGCTGGAGCACTCCGGACCCGGTGCCGGCCCCCAGGCAGCGACGCTGCCGCAGCGCAGGAAGTCGGCCCCGGCAGGCAGGCAAGGGCCGGACACTGCCCCTGTTTCAGACCAGCGCCGGGCTGCGGCGATTTGCCACTTTCCCCCCGCCCGGCCCATGGGCGGGGGGCTGCGACAACTTGTCGCATTCCCGGGGCATATCCCCGTGGATAGCATGCGCGCCCAACCGGGACTGGCTCCGCCAGCAGGCCGCCAGCAAGCGCTCCGCCCCGGGGGCCCATCAATCGAAATCTGGAATCCACTCATGAACACTGTTCCGACCCCAGGCAAATTCCCGGGCAAGCTGCGTCCCCTGGCCCTGTGCACCGCATCCGTCCTGAGCTGCCTGGCGCCCCTTGCCCAGGCCGAGCCGGGCGAATCCGAAGCGGTATTGCCGGTGGTCATTACCACGGCCACGCGTACCGAGATCAAGCTGGAAAATGCCCCGGGCAGCGTCTCGGTGGTCAGCCGCAAGGATATCGAGAACACGCCGCGAGCCAGCCTGAAGGAACTGGTGAGCGGCCTGGAAGGCGTGGTCACCGGGCAGCTGCGCGGCCAGTCCGACATGGTGCCGGGCATGTCGATCCGGGGCGTATCGGGCAGCGGCAGAACCATGGTGCTGGTGGACGGCGTCCCCATTTCCACCAGTTATGCCGGGGAAAACCAGGTGCTGGGCGGCGTCAATGTGGAGGACCTGCAGCAGGTGGAAGTGGTGCGCGGCCCCTTCTCCAGCCTGTATGGCAGCAGCGCCATGGGCGGGGTCATCAACTTCGTCACGGCCATGCCCGACAAGGAGGAATACCGGGCCAGCTTCGGCTACGGGGAGGCCTTCGAGGATGGACGCGCCCAGAAGGCCCTGATGCGCGGCTATCTCTCGGCCGCGAAAAAGTTCAACGATGTCCTCAAGGTGAAGGTTTCCTACGGCTGGATGAACTCGGACGGCTATCGCTCCGACATGGTCATGTCCACCGGGAACCCGAACGTGGGCGGCGTCACCGGGGCGGAGCGCGTCAGCAGCCCCACCGGGGGCATCCGTTACCTGGTCGGCAACACCGGCCGGGGCGAACAGGAAAAGCAGGACCTGGGAATTCGCGCCGAACTGCAGGCCACGGATCGGGACAGCGTCCATTTTTCCTATACCCGCTCCAACATCCACAACCAGTATCAGGACCCCGAATCGCAGCTCCGCGACAGCGCGGGCAAGACCCTTTATGGCACCACGGTGGTGCCGGTATCCAGCTTCTCGAGCAGCATCAACGACATGACCAACGAGGTGGCGACACTGGGGTGGAAGCACCGCTTCGCCAACTCCCGCCTGTCGCTCCGGTATGCCGGAATCCGGGTGGACGAGTGGTACACCACCGCCAACCGGACCGTCCAGGCCGGGGCAACCAGCCCCCTGGATGGCGGCGCCGGGGTGCTCACCCCCCGCTATTCCGAGAATCATCTCTTCGACGCGCTGCTCGAACAGCCCCTGGGGGACACCATCCTCCTGCTCGGAACCCAGCTCAAGACCACCAAGAGCGTTGCGGACACCTACAACCTCGGCAACTACACCCAGGAAGGCAGCAGAACGGGCGGCAAGACCACCACTTCCGGCGGACAGGAGCGCGTCATTGCCCTGTTTGGCGACTGGCAGATTCCGGTCAGCAGCAAACTGTCCGCCTCTCTGGGGGCCCGCTATGAAAACTGGCATTTCCACGACGGCTTCACCTATGACCGGAGCACCCCGGCCAATGCCGCCAACCCGGCCCTGAACAAGGCCCATCCCTCCAGCACCAAGGACAACATCTCCCCCAAGCTGACCCTGGGCTATCAGCTGCTGGAACGGACCATGCTCAAATCCTCCTGGGGCACCGCCTTCAATGCCCCCAACATCCGGGACCTGACGCGGAACTACTCGCGCAACGTCGGCGGCGTGACGACGACCTATCAGGGCAACCCCAATCTGAAACCCGAAACCAGCCAGACCATAGACCTGGGTATCGAGCAGGGTACGGCCAACCAGGGGCTGATGAAGGCCTATGTCTTCCAGACCGAAATCTCCGACATGCACTCGACCATGACCACCGTGGTCAACTCCACCACCAGCGTCGTGGACCGGGTCAATGTGGGCAAGGCCAGAATCCGCGGCCTGGAACTGGCCTTGACGCAACCGCTCACCCCCTCCCTGCGGCTCATGGCCAACTACACCCACCTGGACACGAAGATTCTCAGCAACAAGGGCGATCCGGCCTCGGAAGGCAAGCAGCTGACTTCCGTGCCCCGCCACATGGCCAACCTGGCCCTCAACTACGATGATTCCCGCTACTTCGGCACCCTGGCCTACCAGTACGCTTCATCCCGCTATTTCAACTCCGACAACTCCGATGACGTGCGCGGGGTCTATGGTTCCTACGACGCCTATCGTCTGGTGCATGCCAAGCTCGGCTACCACGTCAATCGCAACCTGGATCTCAGCCTCGCCATTTCCAACCTGACCGACGAGCGCTACTACAACTCGGTACTCACCGAAGGGCGCGCCTGGTTTGCCCAGGCCAGCCTGAAATTCTGATCCCGCCGGCCGCAGAGCCCGGCCTGCCCTCCTGCCCGACTCCCGGGAAGAAAACGACAGGCCCCGGGCTTCATGGGTTTTCCTGGGAGCGGGAAGGATAGGCGGGCAGGGTTTCGATGCGGGTATCGGGCACCGGCGCCCCGACGGTGAAGTGGTAGATGCTCTGCCAGCGGGCGTCCTGAAGGCCCAGGGTCTGGCGCACCGGTTCGTCGAAGAAACAGCCGATGCCGGTGCCGCGCACCCCGGCGGCTTCGGCCTCCAGGTACAGGGCCTGGCCGATCAGCCCCGCTTCCCGCAGCAGGCGGCGATAGGCATGGCCTTCCGGGCCCAGGCGGGAAAAGTCGGCCAGCATGGCCAGGGAAAAGGCACTGGTGGAGGCGATGTCCTGGTGGCAGGAAAGGGCCCGGGCCAGGCGCTGGAGCTCCTGCAGCTCCAGCCCGGCCAGCAGTTCCAGGCCCAGCTGGGCCGGGCAGTCAGGGTCCAGTTCCGGCACCGGCCGGTGGCCGGCAAAGCGTCCATCGCCGGCGGCCAGCTCCGCCAGCAGCTCGGTCCCGCTCCGGGGTTCCCGGGGCAGCAGGTAGAAGCCGGGCGGCAGGCCCCGGACCCGTTGCACGAAGAGCAGCAGATGCACGGCCGGGGCGGCCTCCTGGCCCAGGAAAGGCGCCCGGGCCCGGGGCAGGAGGGCATCCAGGATGCGGTAGAAGTCCGGCGCCGCCAGGGACTGGCGCGGGTCGAAGCGCTGGGCGCTGCGGCGCTGGCGGATCAATGCGGCAGCGCCCGGCCCCGGGCCGGGAATGCGGGGAACGGCCCCGGAGCCCGGGCCGGGAATCGCGACTGGAGCCCCTGCCCCCGGGCCGGAAAGCACGACGGCGACCTCGGACTCCGGGTCGGAACTTGGGCTGAAATCCGGGCCAGAATCCGGTAAGCGAGGCGGCAGCGCCTCCCCTGCCCCGCCGGAAATCCCATGATCGGGAGCGCGGCTGGCGGCGGCGGCTGCGGTGATCACCGGCCAGCGGTAGCCGGGCGCCGGATCCACCCGGCTGGGGCGGCCCTGCCAGAGGGCTCCCTCCAGCCAGGCTGGCCAGTCCCCGGGCGGCGCCTCCAGCCCCGGGCCCTGGAGGGCCAGCAGGATTTCCGGCTCCTCCGCCTCCGTGTAGGCCAGCCGCTCCGGGGGAAAGTCCGCTTCCCGGTCCAGCCCCAGCAGGCTGGCCAGGGTGCCTCCGGGACAGGCCAGGGGCGCCAGGCGCCAGCCCAGCAGGGCGGCGGCGTAACCCAGGGCGCCGATGCCGTGCCCCACATCCAGCTGGCAGTAGCGGAAGGCCCGCTCCCCGTATTTCCAGGCCTCGCGCCACATGACGCTGCTCAGGCCGATGGCGAGCCAGGGCCGGGCCGGCGGGCCTTGCACCCGGGCCCGGGTTTCCAGCACATGTTCCCGGGGCTCGTAGTGATGCACCCCGTCGGCCACCCCGGGCAGGCCGGCGCAGAGCAGATAGGCTTCCAGGGGATGCAGGTTGCCCGAGGAGGGATTGCAGCGCAGGGCCCAGCGGTTGCCACCCCAGCTTTTCCAGGCGGAAATGCCGAAGCTCAGCTCCAGCAAGGCGCCCAGGCTGTGCAGGTCGGGGAGGACCGGCGACGGGTGCGGCTGGTCCAGGGTAGCGAAGGGGCGTTCGTAACGGTCCCCGGTCAGGGGCAGGGAAAGCCGGGGCGCCCCGGCATAGTGGCGGAAGGGATCGGGCTGGGCGTCCCAGTCCAGCTGCCCGGGCCCCTCGGCGTAGGCCTCGAAATGGTGCCGGGTACGCTGGTGGTAGGCCAGCAGGGGGGAGGCTTGTGGGAAATCCGACATGAAACGGCCTTGGTTGGAGGGGTGAATCCCCATTGGACCGCCAGCAGCAAGGGACGTGCCCGGATTTTTCCGGCGCTTCGCCCCTGGCATCATCCCTGCATGGCCGGAGAAAACCCCAGGAGCCCTGCCATGACACAGCCAGCCTACCTATGCATCCCGGGCGCCGAAGCCGCCCGCCTGATCCGGGACGAACCCGGCCTCACCCTCTTTGACGTGCGCGACGCCCGGAGCTACCGGAGCGGCCACGCCCCGGGAGCCGCCCATCTGGATGAAACCCGGCTGGCCGCCTGGATGCAGCGCCTGCCCCGGGAAAACCCGGTGCTCATCTATTGCTACCAGGGCCAGAGCAGCCAGGCCTATGCGCGCATGTTCGCGGACTTCCGCTACAGCCGGGTGTACAGCGTAGACGGCGGCTACCCGGCCCTGCTCGCCGCCCTGGCGGCCGACGCATGAAGCAGGAACAGGTGGCGGCCTGGCTGGCCGCCCATCCCCTGGAGCCCGGCGAGGTGGATTGCGCCACTGCAGTGATGCTGAAGATCCTGGACGGCAAGTGCAAGATGGCACCCGGAGAAAAGGAGCGCATGACGGCCCTTTACGACGCCCTGGAGGTGCAGCGCGGCCAGACCCCGGGCCTGCGCTTCGGGGTGGAGCTGCATGCCCTGATCGCCCGGGCCCGCCAGACGGCGGACGACAGCCTGAAGGAGCTGCTCTACGAGCGCCGGGTCCTGGCCGAAAGCGCCATTTCCCGCCCGGTCATGAAGGCCTTCAAGGCGCGGCTGCGGACCCAGGGCCTGCTGCCGGAACAGGAGGCCGACGCGGGACTGGAGCCCTGACAGGGCGGCGCGGCCTGGCCTCCCGGCGGCCCGTTTCAGCCCCCCCAGCACACCTCAGCCCTCTGCGGACCTCAGCCCCCGGGCGCACCTAGCCCTCTGCCGCCCTGCCCTCCCCGGCCGCCGGGCTGCTCCAGCGCTCGCGCCGCCATTTTTCCCTTTCCCCGTTGCCGCAGAAGGTCCAGGCCACCACCCGGCTCTGTTTCTGCCCCTGGGCCATGGGCAGGATGCGCGACTCCACCACCCGGGCCTGCTTCAGGGCCGCCTCGATGGGCACCAGGTTGTCGGCCTTGGAAACCAGGGTGGTGAACCACAGCACCCGCTTCGGAATCCGGGCGCTTTCCTCGATCATGGTCCTGATGAAGGCCCGCTCGCCCCCTTCGCACCAGAGCTCGGTGCCGCCGCCGCCAAAGTTGAGGCGGGGCTGGGCCGCCCCCCGCTTCGCCCCCGGCTTGCCCAGCTGGTTCCACTTGCGCTGGCTGACCGCCAGCACCTCGTCGGGAGAGCCATGAAAGGGCGGATTGCACAGGGAAAAGTCGAAACGCTCCCCGGAGCGCAGGATGCCGGTGAAGATATGCTCCCACACCGGCTGGTGGCGCAGCTCGATGGCCGCGGCAGCAGCGGGATTCTTCGCCAGGATTTTCCCGCCATTGGCCAGGGCCGCCGCGTCGATGTCCACGCCCAGAAAGGACCAGCCGTATTCGGCCTGACCGATAAGGGGATACACCAGGTTGGCGCCGGTGCCGATGTCCAGCCCGCGCAGGCCGGGGCCGGTGGGTATGTGCTGCTTGTTGCAGCTGGCCAGCAGGTCGGCCAGCACATGCAGGTAATCGGCCCGGCCGGGA
Organism: Azovibrio restrictus DSM 23866; assembly: GCF_000429665.1. Lineage (GTDB taxonomy): Bacteria > Pseudomonadota > Gammaproteobacteria > Burkholderiales > Rhodocyclaceae > Azovibrio > Azovibrio restrictus. The sequence continues at coordinate 147,940 of NZ_AUCH01000004.1, read as the reverse complement.
ATCGGCGGGCACAGGTAACCCTGGGGAATGTCCCAGCCCTGGATGCCGTAGTGGTGCAGCAGCAGGGCCCGGTTCAGGGCCTTGACCGCCGCCGGGTTGGCGAAATCCAGGGTCGGCGTCCCGGCCGGGCTGGTTTTCAGGTACTTGGCGAGGGCCGCCGAGGTGGCGCACAGGGCGGCCAGGTCATAGCCGTCGGCATTCTTGTTGCGCGGGTGCATGGGGGAGGTTTCCGGAAACGGGGGGCAATTGTCCCATGTGTCGCAAGCCCGACAAAGGTGCAGGCGGGCAATCCATTGTTTTCCATGGACTTTCCATGAGAACCAGGAAGGCATGAAACTGGCTTTCCCCGCTCCATCGCCCTCCGGAAGCCGCACCGATGAAGCTGCAGATCGATCGTCCCCACGCCGAAGCCATGCTGCAGGCCTTTCCCCGCCTGGAGTTCCTGCGAGAACAGCTGCGCTTTGGCAACCGGGTGGAAATCCCCTTCGCGGCGCTCCAGGCCGGGGAGCTGGACCTGCTGCAGCAACGCTATGAAAAAGGCAACGGGGAGGAGCGGGCCCGGGCCGCCCAGATCGCCACCCTGCGCCAGGCACTGGCCACTCCGGGACACCGGTTCCAGGCCGAGGAGCTGGAAATGGCGGTGCCAGCCATCGCCCGCTACCTGGCCGAGGACGCCACCCGGGGCTGGCTGTTTTCCGCAGCGATCACCGGCAAGCCCCTGGCCTGGGTGGTGGCGCGGCTGGACTACACGCCCCCGTCCGAAGAGGAAAGCGGCCGGATTCACCTGGAGCTAAAGGCCAACTCCCGGGCCCGCATGGCGGCGGTGACCCTGCGCATTTCCGGCCCCGACATCGCCGGCCGCAGTGTGGCCGAACTCCTCGCCGCCAAGGGCTACGTCAAGGAGACCCCGGCCCTCCTGGCCAGCTACGAAGAAAACGCGGCCCGCTACTTCGACTGGCGGGCCCGCTACGGGGCCCAGTTTTCCGGCACCGGCACCGGCTGGTTTGCCGAGAACCCGAACGCCACCCACCGGGATACCGACTACGCCCGCAAGGATCAGGTGATCCTCTCCTCCACCGGCAGCCCGGCGCGGCTGGTAAACGACGAGGGCATCCTGGGTGAGCGGGTGCTGAGCATGGACGCCACCGGCGACATCCTGGCCAGGTTCGTGCGCCGGGTGCAGCGCAACGCCCGGCTCTCGGGCAAGGAAGAGGCGGAGGTGGAAGACACCCGGGACGGCATCGCCAAGGGCCTGTTCACCGAACTGCCCGTGCATTTCTACATCCTCATGTTCCACCTGGACCTGCACCACTACGTCTGGGTGCATGTGGACGACATGGCACCCTACGCCTACCAGCCGGAATTGAAGGACAAGCTGGTGCTGCCGCCGGAACAGACCGACCTGATCGATATCCTCACCGCCGAGATGGACGTGCTGATGGACGACATCGTCGCCGGCAAGTCGGGCGGCACCACGGTGCTCTGCGCCGGGCCACCGGGGGTGGGCAAGACGCTCACTGCCGAGGTGTACTCGGAGATCATCCGGCGGCCCCTCTACCGGGTGCACTCCGGCCAGCTCGGCCTCAATGTGGCGGAGATGGAAAAGACGCTGAAGGAGGTGCTGACCCGCGCCCAGCGCTGGGGCGCGGTGATGCTCATCGACGAGGCCGACGTGTACATCAAGCGGCGCGACGACAACATCACCATGAACGCGGTGGTCGGCGTCTTCCTGCGGGTGCTGGAATATTTCAACGGGCTCCTGTTCCTCACCACCAACCGGGTCGATGACATCGACGAAGCCATCGTCTCCCGCTGCATCGCCCTGATCCGCTTTCATCCCCCCAGCCGGGATGACCGGCTGCGGATCTGGGCCGTCATGGCCGCACAGTTCGGCCTGGAAATCGCCCCGGCGCTGCTCCAGCGCCTGCCCGACATCTTCCCCCAGGCCTCGGGCCGGGACATCAAGGGCCTGGCCAAGCTGAGCGCCAAATACTGCAACCAGAAACAGCTGCCCCCCACGGAAGAGGTGTTCCGCCGCTGCGCCATGTTCCGGGCCCTGGAACAGGCCTGACGCCCCCGGCTTGGGCATTGGCGCCCCAGGGCCTAGAATGCCGGCTTTGCCCCACTGCCGGTTGCCCATGTCCAAGGCTGCGCCCCCCATCCCCGAAATCCGCCCGGAACAGTCCATCGAACTGCTCAAGGCCCTGCACATCCTGACCCGGGACGGCAAACTCAACCAGGACACCCGGCGCAAGCTGAAGCAGGTGTACCACCTCTACAACTTCATCGAACCCCTGCTCGCCGAACTGGCCGCCGACGGCCAGGACTACTGCGTCGCCGATCACGGCGCCGGCAAATCCTACCTGGGCTTCATCCTCTACGACCTGTTCCTCAAGGCCAGGGAGCAGGGCCACATCCACGGCATCGAAACCCGGCCGGAACTGGTGCAGAAATCCCGGGAACTGGCGGAAAAACTCGGCTTTGCCCGCATGGGCTTCCTCAACCTGAGCGTCGAGGAATCCATCGCCACCCCGGAACTGCCGGCCCAGGTGGACCTGGTCACCGCCCTGCACGCCTGCAACACCGCCACCGACGACGCCATCCGCTTCGCCCTGGCCAAGCAGGCCCGCTTCATCGTGCTGGTCCCCTGCTGCCAGGCCGAAGTGGCCGCCACCCTGCGGCAGCACAAGAACGAATCCTTCAGCAAAACCCCCCTCTCTGAACTCTGGCGCCACCCCATCCACACCCGGGAATTCGGCAGCCACCTGACCAACGTGCTGCGCTGCCTGCTGCTGCAGGCCCGGGGCTACCAGGTGACGGTAACGGAACTGGTGGGCTGGGAACACTCCATGAAGAACGAGCTGATCATCGCCAGCAAAACCGGCGGCCCCCGCCGGGACGCCCGGGAACGGGCCGAAGCCATCCTGCAGGAACTGAACCTGGAAAGCCTGCGGCACCGGTTCATCTACTGACAAGCCCCCCCCGCCCACCCCAGGGCGGCACCAGCCCGAAAACCCCACCCCGCCAGGCCCTCCCTGGCAACGCACCCACTCGACATAAGAACGCGCCATCCTTATGCTGTCGCGCTAGCGGCAAATCACGCCCCGAAGACGCCCCGGCAAAGTCGCGGATTGATTTGCTTCCGTGTCATACCCAGCGTAAATAAAACCCTTCACCCATGACCAGGAGCTCTGGAGGCATCATGTTCCCCAGCGTATACGGCGGCAAACCAGAATGGATGGCGATGACGCCGCATATCCCCGCAGCACGCCATGTTCTGCCGCCATCTATCCTTGGAAATAATTCGTCCCCCATTCCAAAGCCACACAGCCGCCAGACTGCACCTGAAACATCGGCAAGGATGGATGGCAGCACGGCGGAATCTGCATCAATAATGAAATCGACTTTACGTTAGCCTCAGCAAGAGTTATTCGGAGAAAAATTGTGCATAGAATCGTCGCTGCGTTACTACGCGATTTTGTAGATAGCTACCAACTCCAAGAAATGGACGAGGCTGATCAATTTGAGCGCCTAGTAAATCATTGTGTAGTGACCCCGGAGGTCGTCGAAAGCTATGATTTGGCTGATATAACAACAACTACCGGAGATGACGGGCTAGACGGCGTTGCAGTAATAATCGATCAAGAAGTTATGCTTTCCCGTGAAGACTGCGAAGAGATATTAGCTGATGGAAGACGAAATCATGACGCGAAGGTAATTCTTGTCCAAGCAAAGACTTCCGAAAACATCGATTTAGGCGAAATTTTGAAGTTCCATGCCGCAATAGAAAGATTTTGCCACAACTTCAGAGATGCGCCAAAGGACGCGATTGAAGCTAATGCCAAGGATGTCTACATGGCTGCGGTAGATAAGGCCGGGTCTATTCGCGACGGAAAATTGGGTCTTGTTATTCGGTTTTCCTACACCGGAAGATATCTAGCGCCAGAGGAAGTCGAGCGGGCAAAGACTGAGCTAATAGCCAGACTTGTTGACGAGGGATACTTTTCTTCGGTTGATTACGAAATTCTTGATAGAGAGGGTATCGGGCGCGCGTTTCAAATGACGGCTGCGCCTATTGAAGCAAGAGTGGATGCATTTTCGGTAGCCGCATTGCCAAACATCGCGGGTGTTGAGGAAGCGTATCTCGCGGTGGTGCCAGCGAAGAAGTTTGTAGACAATATGCTCTCCGATGAAACGGGGCGGCTTCGAATGCACGTATTCGAAGAAAACGTAAGAGCATTTCTTGGGCCAGACAACCCTGTCAATAGCGCAATTGGGGAAACAATTAGAAGTGATGAATCGCATTCGCGTTTCCCTGTTTTAAATAATGGGATCACGATTGTTAGTCCGGATGTCAGGGTTCAAGGGTTGAGCATTACATTCGTTGATTTTCAAATCGTTAACGGTTGTCAAACATCGAATGTTCTGTGGATTAATAAGGATAACCTTAGTGATGACATGATGGTTTCTTTAAAGGTTATTGAGACTGATAGCGAAGACGTTTTCACGGACTTAGTGCGCGCAACCAATAGCCAAACAAAGATTGATGACGACCAATTTCTTTCTCTACAACCTGTCGCGCGCAGGATTGAAACGTATTTCAATTCTTTCACCGAGGATGAAAACCGTCTCTATTTCGAACGTAGAGATAGGCAATACGTGGGCCAAGGCGTTCCTGGTGTAAAGGTATTCGATCTAAAAATTCTCGCACGCTGCGTTTCTGCCGTGTACCTTGATCGGCCCGATCTTTCATACCGTTTTCCGCGAAAAATATTTTCTGACAGAAGCATATCTAGCACCGCATTTAGCGAAGAAAATCGAGAAATTATTTATTATACAAGCTGTTTGGTGTACTACAGAATGGCGATGCTGTTCAGTAATAAACAGATTCCGCCGGAGGCGCGAAGATTTAAATGGCATATTATGTCGCTGCTGTCACATAGAATTGCTGGCTCACCCCGCCCGGCGTTACGAAACAGGAAGATTGAGCAGTGGTCACAAAAAATCATAGATATGGTGATTGATAAGCCAAGAGAGTTTAAGGCGTTGGTTCTTGCATGCTGCGAAACATATCGTGATCTAGGCGAAGTAAGCGAAGATCGCTTAAAGCGACAGTCGATTTATGAGCAAGTACTCAGAGCAGAAGGCTAACAACGCCATCCACTCGGACGCGCAAAAGTTCCGCTGCGCTCCGCGTTTGCGCGCCGGTGATGGCGAACCACAGGCATCCAGCCAATGAAACATCAACCAGTTGTGGAAGAACTTCAGCGCCTGGGTGTCGAGCACAAGCAAGCTGAATCTATCGTCAATGATCTTTCAGGGTTCGACGCCCATTCTCTGTTATCTGAGTTGCTAGTACGTGGCCTTTGGAGCCTGGTCGTTGACGAGACGAACCTCTCGCAATTGCCGGTAATAGGCGGTGATGCAGTTCTGAGACTCCTAAACAAGGGAATCGACCCCGATGACTTGATGGATGTTATTCGCGAGGCCCAAGTGGACACTATCTACAACGTTGCCCAGCTAATTGATGGGCCAACTAGCGAAACTCACTTTGAAGAAGTTCCTGAACTCCCCAAAAACACGACACATACATGCCAAAGCCATAATTCACAGGTGCCCCATGCGTAAACGGCTAGGGTTCATGTTCATACCGGCACTGTCTGCCCTCATTGCCAGCCTTATTATGGTATCTCTATACGGATATAAAGAAACCGGACGCTGCTACCGAAATGGTTCAATGCTTAGCGCAGAAGAATTGCGCACACAGACTATTAAGAGTTTGCTCACCGCTGAAATGGAATCATCTAGACGCAGCAATAAATACAAGACCTATGTGAAGACTTTCTTAATTCAGCAGAGCTGGACATCAGACGATGTCAAAGATGCCGTCCTTTCAAAGTCCATCTCCAACCTTCAAAAAGAAGCGATCTACCCCATAAATTCGGATCAAGACATTGAGAGAGTACCCAACACGTTCCTGCAGAGCGAATTCTCAATCATTCAATATGGCGCCGGAAATGTACGAATAATTCCGAGCAGAAGCATCGAAGCTATCGACATCAATATCGCAAAGAAAAACATTGCTCCAGAAAGAAAAAAACCGTTCAAACTAAATATTTTTGAACGGGCTCTTGGCTATGGCAACAAATATTTCACAGTGGAAGTTTTCGCATTCATCGACCTAGCCTGTTGCGAGGAAATTTACATCAAATACCCCAAGGCTGGCAAGGCTCCAGAATGGTATGCAGGGCGAATCATCGACTCCATCATCACCGGCGAGCAGCCAATTCGCCGCCATCTCATTACCTCAAATTGTGGAGACATATTACATCGCAGTGAAGACGACTACGTTTGGTACACATTCTAATATCTAATAAAATTTCTCTAGAAAAAAACCATGCCAAACCTCAAAAAATCATTTGCCTTTATTTTTGTTACCCCCTAGCGATCTTCAATAACCCTCTGAACAACCTGAGGTTTTTACAGGGCATCATGAAACAAATTGGAAACAGGCGATTTCAGACCATTGGCCGTGAAAGTCTTGGGTTTTACCAGTATTTTCCGGTTTCACGTACGCGCCTTATTTGGCCGCTTTCCGTAATTGGCAATTTCAGTATTATGAATTTCAGAACAACCGTGGGTTGCAATAGAAAAGTGACAACCTTCCAGGTGCAGGAAAAACATGACGGAACCGAAGCTATGTAAGCGCTGCAACAAGCCAGTCGTTGTCAGCGCCGAGCAATATGATTTGTTCGAGCAAATGCATTGGCTCTGCTTCCATTTAGAGTTCGAACACGAAGGAGACCCGGATACGCCGTGCCAAGACTCCAGCTGCCCTTGGTGGCATATCGAGGTATTTAAAGCCAAGCTCAAGGAAATGGGCGTCGATACAGAAGCGGTGATGAAGGAAGCAATTCGTGAGAGGTGGGGGCTTTGATACAGCAACCCAATCAGGAAGCCAGAGGTTTCTCTCCCCCGGTTCTCGTAACGCGTTCTAGCGATTAAGGTAGGCAGGCAACTCCCATGCACGACGTAAAAGCGCTTATTGCCAAATCCGATTACCTTCAAAGCCATGTGCGGTCTTTGAAGGAAGCTGCGCTGTGTCAGCTTCCCCAAGGACTCGCACTACTTCCCGTCACCCACGCATTGGCGGTCGAACTGGATTCTCACCCAGGCAATGCACGGCCAACCATACTTGAAGAACTAAGTGCTGGCACAGCAGCACTCGCGACAGATATCTCGCGCGCTACTCCTGTCGCCTTTGTTACGACGTTCTACTTCGGAGGCCAAGGAGGTCAGGATGCCATGGTGTGGTTTGGGGGCGAATTAATATTTTCACCTTCCTCAACACCCTATTCTGGTGTATGGCCAAATTCTCCGATTAGCCGAGCATTGCGTATCTTGGGTGTTACCCCTGAAGATGGAAAGGACGAGTTTGACACCGTCGGTCTCGGAAACTTCCGCACTACAGAAAAATGGGCTGAATCTTCCCGTACAAAAGCCACCTGACCCGCCGGCCCCTCACCTCGCACATTAAACCTCATGAAACTCCCCCTCTGTCCAATTTGTGCAAGTTCACTAGAAGAGCGTGCCGTTGCTCCATGTTTCGATTGCGGACACTCTCCCTCAGAGCTTGAAGAATTCGAGAGAGGTGAGCACGAATATCATGTCTTTTCGATCTGGGGTCACGAGTTGGTGCTCTGCGATTTTTGCGATGCGGATTTTGGCTCGTACCATCCGGATTATTTTGGCCTTCCAGCAGGGCCACATCCAGATTACCCACTCCAACTCATTCAAAAAGTAGAACAACCTAGCCTTGCCAAAGATTTTTACTGCCCAAACTGTAAACATCGTTTGGCATTTCTAATTTTCCTCTCCAAGGTGCGCGCAAAAATAAATTGTGACATGCCACCTGATCTGAGAGGCATAGAGTTTGACTGGTTTTCCCTCGATAGCGAAGGCAACATTGCCTTGTTTGCAACTGCTGGCGAGGGCTTTTATTCCGATTCAGTTGCAAATAACCATATTCAGCACACCGCCATTTCTGAAAACATACTTACCCCTCATCTCGGCACAGCAAACATCTGGGAAGACTATGCAGCCATTGGCCTTTATGTCTTCGATTGGGCTCTCCCAGGAGGGCCATACAAAAAAGTGGCATCCCCAAAAATAACTGCCAACCCTTGGTTGTTTGAAAATATCAGTGCAATTCATGATATCCCTCGGTTTCCCAGGTCGTTTCACGATACCTGCACGATATCATCATGGCCTTGAGGAACAGCATTGCTCACATAAAAAAATAAAAAACAAAAGCATCCAAATAAATAACATTTTTCCCTCACATAAAACACCAGCCCCATGACCATCGCCGACGAAATCACATCTACCATTTGTGAATTAGGGCTGGAGTCGAGTGTTCGCCTCCTGCCACCCGCAGAGGCTGAACGAAACATTTACATGGTTCAAGAAAGGTTTGTCGCGGAGCCAACAGCTCGATGGTGGTGGGATTCTTTGAGAAAAGATCTGTCTTTTGTAACTACCGACCCAATCCACCAAGGCTACCGTTATTTGCCCAGTCTATGCCCAGACATGGAGACATGGCTTTTTGCGTCTGATGATGAATTCGCTCCCTGGCCAGTCTTTTCTGGGAATCCATCAGTATTTTCCGCCATTATTGCGGAATGTCGATATTTCGAATATGCGATTGCCAGCCCATCACTGGACTGGATCATCTTTGATAACCATCACAGCATACTGATTGCCACAGGAGAACCCGTTGCCTCGCGTCTTCAACAATTTTTAGGCTAGTTCCACGAGGTCACATTTACTGCCAGCCCGATGTAAAAAATGAAATCCACTCTCACCCCATACACCTGCTTCAAATGCCTCAGAACTTTCAAACGGCCATTTGAGAAAGATGTTTTTTATCGCACCTGTCCGAACTGTGATGGGCAATCTGTACAAATGGATATTCGCTTCCGCCCCCCAAAGAAGTCAGACGCAAAGCAATGGGATAAAGTTAGATTTCTGGTCAACCACGGATTCATATTTCAAAAAATATATAGCAAGGAAGGATACATATGGTGTCGTGAGCGATACCCCGATAATCTAGAACAAGCCAGAGACTTTGTGCAACGATTCAAAGCACAAGCACTGCCAATCCGGATTCCTGAATAATTAATTCATGTACAAAAGCCCGATCCACGCAACATTCCTCCGCCAAATCACCCGCGGGGTCTGCACATGAAAACATTCCATTCAGCATCAATGGGAATCCTGGCCCGAGCCTCAGGCACTGGCGGCCGAGATTGACTTGCTCCGAGACCGGCACAGCCAGCACACACGACAGTCAGCACTTCGACAAGGTTCTGGCCCCCAGAACACGAGCCGGGATGTCCATGGCAACCGGGGCTATCCCTCCGAAGAGCATGAAGCAAGGTTGAAGGCAAACGGCTTCCGTAACCGGATCCAGAGGAAGGGCGCGCGCAACAAGCCGCTGTCCGAGTGCCAGCAGCGGCGTAACAAACGCATCGCCAAGACACGTGCCCGGGTCGAGCATCCGTTCGCGGCGATTGCGTAGATGGGGGGCAAAGTGATCCGCACCATCGGTCAGGCGCGGGCGAGCTTTGCGATGATGATGATGGTGGCCTGCTACAACCTGAAGCGGCTGTTGTATTTCCAGGAGGCCGGAATCAAGGGCAACACCGCAGAGAAAAGCGGTGATTTGCCGAAGAAGTTGAACTGGGTTCGATTGTTCTGCAGCCGGATTAACTGAAAATCTCGGGTTATTCGATGCGCCCTATAGTCAGCCGATCCATTTTGGATGACAATACAATAATTCATTAAAATATATGGGGGTCCAATGGGAAGTTTCTCAATTTGGCACTGGCTGACGGGCGCGCCCCTCCTGCTGCTGCTCACCGCGATCTTTCTAGTATTGTATTTCGTCCTTCGGAAGCACCTGCCGTCGGCCACTCAAGCTATTTCCCATGCATAGAAAATCGATCCTTGTCGCTCTTGCTGCCCTCGTGAGCCCCGTGGCATTGGGACACCCCGGAGGAATAGATGCAGATGGTTGTCACACCAATAGAAAGACCGGTGAATATCACTGTCATCACAGTGGCACAGCAAAACCTAATACTTCCAAATCAACAGAAACTCCTAACATCCAATCCACGCACGTATCACCGCAATCCTCTCGCTCTCTTCCTCCTGGCTGCTATGTTGGCCCTCGTGGCGGAACCTATACGATCACCAAAAGTGGAAAAAAGAACTATGGTGGCTGCTGATCGCTCCCATTGGCGGCATCCAAAGCGGACTTCCGTGCCCTCCATCATTCCACCGGTCCTGATTGAAAAGCTGAGCAGATTGCTCTCCTCCAGGTTAGCTCTTATGAAACCGATTTGCGGAGAAAATACCATGCGTAATGCCGCCACTGTGATGGTCTGTTCGCTTTTAGCTGCCTGCGCTACTCAAGTCACACGCATGGAGGACTTTGCGCACCAGGAGAATTGGGCTGCGGCATTCGAATCCATGCAATACCAGCTTTCAAAGGAAACGCCAGATGCTTTTTCTCGAGCGCGCAGCTTGGTGCAAAACTATCCTAAGGTCCTTCAGTTCGGCTTTGAAACGTTTGCCCCTGACAAACTGAAGAAGTACGGCGATCACGTGGGTGAAGTGGAATGGCACAAGATTCGCCTCAAGTATTTCTGCACCGTTGCCACAACCGAGCAGTGTATTCAAGCAAAGCAGAACGTCGACGAAGCCGAACGTAACATCCGGCCATTGATTGTCGTTCTCCAAGAGTTCTATGAACAACTATCGCCTGCGGAAAGACAATTACTGGATAAGCGACATCGAATCATTATGATCACGAGCAGCGAGGTCGGCGTAGTAACAGATCGTCAGTTGCAGGACATATCTACCCTAGGCCGTACCACTAGCTCACAGCTAGGTGAAGCAGTTGGTTCAGCCGCCTATGTTGACAAGGCATTTTCGGGAAGTCCATCAAACTGGAATTACTCGGTATCAGGTCATATTGGCGCACAGTTCGCCGGTGCGGTAATCGGAAGTATCCTAGGGAAGCAAATTGCGGAGGAAAGCTACCGCATTCAGTACACCATTCGTTACCTAGACGGTCACATCGGCCACGTGGAACAGGTATCAAGTTTCCCAATTGGCCATTCTATCGGCGTATGTTTACGGACAACAGACCTTACCATTCTTAATGATTCCATGTGTAATGGGAGCGTTGAGACGTTCAGGAACTCTCTCAATCTTTGAAAAAGATGTACTGCGAAATTCTGATCGTGCTCGAATAATCTGATGGGGGCTAGCCATCCGCGACTGGTATGCCAGCCTCAATTGTTATACGCAACATTCCTCCGCCAAATCACCCCGCGGGGTCTGCACATGAAAACGTTCCATTCAGCACCAATGGGAATCCTGGCTTTTTTCCCAATCATTTCCCTCTATGCAATTTCACTACCACCAATGGAGATTTTTATTGCTCCTCCGGGAGCGGGAAGATTCCTGGAGCTATTGGCTGAATGGTGGTTTTTTCTGTACTTTATAACAGAATTTTCAATCACCCTGTTTTTCTCCGCACACGCATTCCGGCACACCCATGATAGTGCCTGGAAACGAACGGCATGGATCACTGGATTCTGGCTGATTGGCCCGGTAGTATTTCCTGCTTACTGGTGGACTCATAAAAATTAAAAAAGCAAATCTTGATTAACGCCCCCCAACATGCCCCACCAAAACCCTGCTGAGCACATAAAATCAATCGCACGCCGAACAACCAGACTATTTTTTTGAACCTCATTAGCAGAGAAATTAATGAAGCCTATAGAGGATATGATGCGATGGTTTTTAGTGCTCCTATTTACTGCCGGATCGTTCATTTTCCTTGCCTGCATCGATGGGAAATGGGTTGCTCTGACCATTGCATTTTTTCTTCTTTTGACGGCGATAGGTCTTGCTCGACGACTGCTCTGGGGGCGATGGCTGGCTACAGCAATTCTTCTCCCCTTGGTGCTGATCTTTGTTTTCCCTTCCTTCGGTGATGGCACAGGAAACACCTGGGGAATGGCGCTCGCCTACCTGTTCTGGAGATCTCCACCGCTTTGGGCCATGTGGTTAAGTGTGATCAGCACGTTTGGCATTCTCCTGTTGCCCCTGGCTGTAATTTCCGGAAAATCCTCTGTTTTTCGAAATGGGCTCTGGTAAAGACTCCGCCCAAAAAAATGAAAATTCACGGTTATGCAGACCAAGGTCTGAAAATTGAAGAAATCGTGCCAGCTGAACTGGCCGAAATAACCCTGGTTGCCACACCGGAGGAACTACGCCGGATTGCCAGGTTCCTGGAGCGCTGTGCCGACGGAATGGAGTGTCGAGGCCAGTCATGGGAGCATGCGCATCTGGCTGACCAGGACCGCTACTTCAGCAACGCTCCCCACCTGGTCGTCTGCAACCCGGACTGGGGCTCCTGAGCGGGCCTCTCCCCCGCAACTACGGCAGCAGTTCCACCGGGGTGCCGGTCGGGACCTGTTGCCAGACCTGTTCCATGTCCTCGTTGCTGAGGGCCACGCAGCCGTCGGTCCAGTCGAAGCGCTGGGTCCAGGGGGCCAGGGCGCCCAGGCCGTTTTTCTGGCCGTGGATCATGATCTGCCCGCCGGGGGCGACGCCCCGTTTCCTGGCGGCGGCCAGGTCCGCCCCGTTCGGGTAGGAGATGTGAATGGCCTTGTAGAAGGCGCTGTCGGCCTTCTTGTAGTCGAGCAGGTAGCGGCCTTCGGGGGTACGCCGATCCCCTTCCTGCTGCTTGTGGCCCAGGGGATTGCCCCCCAGGGCCACGGGAAATTCCCGCAGCACCTGGGTCCCGGCCAGGAGTTGCAGCTTGCGCTCCCCTTTCAGGACCCGCACCAGATCCACTTTCGCCTCGGCGGCCAGGATGCCGGAGGCGCCCAGACCCAGCAGCAGCCCCCCGGCCAGTCTCCGCCAGGCCCGCCGGGTAGCCATCATTCGATACCGTAGTCTATGGTCACCACCACCCGGGCCTTCTTGGCGATGGTGCTCTTGTCGTAGACGCCGCCGTAGTCGCTGGCATCGCTGTTGGCGCTGGCGGGGAGGATGTAGAAGGCTCCCTGGGAGGCCGAGCGCATGGTGCCCACCTGCACGTTGCCCACCTGGGCAAATTCCTCGGCCCGCTGGCGGGCGTTGCGGGTGGCGGCGCCGATCAGGGACATCTTGATGCTTTCCAGGTCGGAAATCAGGTAGCGGGGCGCATCGTAGGTGACCGGGTGGCCTTCGGCGGCGAGCTGGATGATGGCCTTGTGGGCCTGGGTCACCCGGGCCAGGTCCTGGCTGCGCAGCAGCAACTGCTGGCTGGCCACGTAGCCCCGCTGCACCATGCGGAAATCGCCCCGGGCGTTGGCTTCTTCCACCATGTTCGGCACCACTTCCTCGGGCCCCTCTTCCAGGCCGCTGGCGGGAAAGCCCTGGGTGGCCAGGAATTCGTTCAGCACCGGGCGCAGCTTGCGCATCTTTTCCAGGGCCTCGGCAAACTGGGCTCCTTCCACCCGCAGCCCCAGGGACCATTCGGCCAGGTCGGCCTGCACGGGTTTTTCCGCCAGCCCCTTGACGACGATGCTCTGGCGATTGTCTCCCAGGGTCTTGAACTTGCCTCCCAGGATGAAGGCGGCGGCGCTCATGCCTGCCGCGAGTAAGACGCCCATCAGCACCAGGGCCCAGCCATTACGGTTTTCCATGTGGATATCCCATGTCAAAAGCATCGATTATCCATGGCTGCAGCTTTCATGACCATGGGTCCAGGTGATTTCCGGCAGGAAGTTGGGCCGGCGCCGGGCCGGCGGCCGCCGTTTACAAGGCGGCGCGGCGCTCCCGGCGGCGATAAAGCCAGAGAGCGGGAGCGCACAGCAGCACCAAGAGCACCGCCATAGCCAGCAGGGGCCAGCGCCGGGGCGGGTTCCATTCGGCCCGGCGCTGTTCCCGTTCCTGGTAGTCCAGACGCTGGTACATGAGGGTGTTGTTGCTCACGTCCGCCGGCTTGCGGTTCTTCAGCCAGCTGTGGGCAAGCACGTAGCTCTTGGGGTGGAAGGCGTAGATCCAGGGCGCGTCGTGCTGCACGATGCGGTTCATGCGGCGGATCAGCTCCAGGCGCTCCGGGGAGTTTTCCATGGCCTTCATCTGCAGGAACAGGCGGTCGAATTCCGGATTCTCGTAGTTGGAGGAGTTCTGCCCGCCCTGGTGATGGGCCCGCCCCTCCTTGCCGTGCAGCAGGAAGAAGAAGTTCTCCGGGTCCGGGTAGTCGGCATTCCAGCCCAGGAAGTAGAGCTGCACCGTGCCTTTTTCCAGCTTGTCCTGGAAGCGGTTGAAGTCCGTGGCCCGCACCACCAGCTGGATGTCGATCTTCTGGAACTGGCGGGTGAGCCAGTCCAGCCGGGCCTTGTCTCCCATGCCCCCGACCGTGGTATCCAGGTTGATCACCAGGGGTTCGCCGGTCCTGACGTGGCGGCCATTGGGCCAGCCGGCTTCGGCCAGGAGGCGCTTGGCCTCCGCCACGGACTTGCGCCGGGGCTTGCCGTCCACCCAGTCATAGACATAGGGGTTGATGCCCCGCTCCCCCGCCTCGAAGCCGAACAGGCCGGGCGGCAGGGGGCCCATGCCGGGAATGCCCCGGCCGTTCATGAACACGGAGATGAATTCCTCCTGGTCCAGGGCGATGGAGAGGGCCTGGCGCAGCTTGGCCGAGGCTTCGTCCATGCCGCCCACCACCGGGTCCTTCATGTTGAAACCCATGTAGAACAGGGAGGAACGCACGGTGGTGAGAAGCCGGATGCCCCGGGCCTGCATCTCCTCGGAGACGGACACGTCCCCACCCACATCGACGCGCACGGCCTGGTCGAAACTGTCGGAAGAAATGCCGGAAGCGTCGTAGTAGCCCTGGAGGAACTTGTTCCAATAGGGAATGGCTTCCTTTTCCCGGGTGAACACCGCCTGGTCGATGAAGGGCAGCGGCTTGCCGCAGTCGGCCAGGAGGCCGGCGGCCTGGTCGCCGGCCTCACCCTCGCAGGGGTAGGTGGCGCCCTGGAAATGGGGGTTGCGGGACAGCACCATGCGCCGGTTGGGGTCGTTCTCGCTGAGCATGTAGGGGCCGGTGCCCACGGGCCACCAGTCCAGGGTCAGGTTCTTTTCCGACATGCCGGGCTGGCTGAAGAAACGATCCACCTCCCGGGGCACCGGGGCGAAAAAGGGCATGGCCAGCCAGTAGGCAAACTGGGGATAGCGGCCCTTGATGCGGATGCGCCAGGTGTAGTCATCCACCTGCTGCACTCCTGCCAGGGGAAAGGCATCCAGGTCCAGCCAGGGCTGCTCCGGATTGGCCTTGTGGGCGGCCTCCAGGGCCTGCCCCAGCTCTTTGAGGCCGACGATCTTCTCCGCCATCATGCCGAAGATGGGCACGTTCAGGCGCGGATGGGCCAGGCGCTTGATCTGGTAAATGTAATCCTCGGCCCGGAGCTCCCGGGTGCCGGTTTCGGGAAAGTCGCCGATCACGTACTTGTCGGCCAGCTCCGCCCGGCTCATCTCCAGGTAGCGGGGCCGGCCCGCCGGGTCCAGGGCGAAGGCGGGATGGGGCTGGTAGCGGATGCCGGGCTTCAGCTGCAGCTCATAGACGCTCTCGGCCACCAGCCCGGCGGGGGCATTGGCCGGCAGACGGCGGCCGGCGGCGTCGTAGAGCTCCGGCTCCGGCACCTGGCGCACGGTGGCGGGTTCCAGGGTGTAGGGGCGTTTCAGGTAGTGGTACTGGAGCGGCGGCTGGTAGATTTGGCCGGTGAACACCGATTCTTCCTCGGTGTAGGACTGGGCCGGGTCCAGGTGCTTGGGGCGCTCGGTGAAGGCCGTGTAGAGGATGTTGGCGCCGCTCTCCGCCAGGGGGTAGGGATCATTCCAGACCTGGCCGCAGGCGGCGAGGAACACGGCCAGGGCCGGCAGCAGCAGTTTGACGGGATTCGGCATGGGCGAAAGTGTAGCCCAAAGCGGATCAGGATTTTTCCCGGTCCGCCACCGCTTCTGCACCGGACGCACCGGACTCCCCTGCCCCGCCCAGGCCCGGCCAGCCGCCGCCCAGGGCGGTCACCAGGCGCATGCTGGCCTGGAGCCGGTCGCGCCGCACGTCCAGGGCGGCCCGCCGGGCGGCCAGGGTGGCATTCTGGGCCACCGCCACTTCCAGGAAGGAGACCAGCCCTTCCCGGTAGCGGTTGGTGACCAGGCGTTCGTTCTCCTCGGCCAGGGCCACCACCTTCTCCTGCTGGCGGGACAGGTCTTCCAGGGCCCGCAGCCGGGCCAGGGCGTCTTCGGTCTCCTGCAGGGCCGCCAGCACGGCGGCCTTCCAGGCGGCGGCAGCCTCTTCCTGAGCAGCTTCGGCCTGATCCACCTGGGCGCTGCGAGCGCCCCCGTCGAACAGGGTCAGGGCCAGGGCCGGACCCACGGCCCAAACCTTGTTGGGGGCATCCAGCCAGCCGCTGGCCTGGCCGGCCCGGTAGCCGCCGGAGAGGTTCAGGGTCAGGTCCGGCAGCCAGGCGCTCATGGCCACGCCGATGCGGGCGTTGGCGGCGGCCACCCGCCGTTCCGCCGCCGTCAGGTCAGGGCGCCGGGTCAGCAGGGCCGCCGGCACCGCCGCCGGGGCGGCGGGCAGTTCCGGCAGGCTGGCGTCGGCAGCGATGTCCAGGGCGGCGGGGGGCCGCCCGGCCAGGACGGCGATGGCGTTTTCCGCCCGGGCCCGCTGGTCCACCAGCTCCAGCAGCTGGGCCCGGACGTTTTCCAGCTGGCTCTGGGCCTGGACCACGTCGGCCCGGGCCGCCATGCCGGCTTCGTACTGGTTGCGGGTCAGGGTGAGGGAGCGCTCGTAGGCAGTGATGGTCTCCTGCAGCAGGGTGCGCTGGCGGTCCAGGATGCGCAGGGTGACGTAGTTCTCCGCCAGGCTGGTCTGCAGGGAGAGCCGCAGAGCGGCGGTTTCGGCTTCGGCGGCCTCCAGCTCCGCCCGGCCCGCCTCGGTCTGGCGCCGCACCCGGCCCCAGAGATCCGGCAGCCAGCTCAGGGCCAGCCCCAGGTCGTGGCTCTTGCTCACCTGCCCGGCACTGCTGCTGCGGTTCACGGCCACATTGCCCTGCACCTGGGGGAAGAGTTCCGCCTGCTGCCCCTTCAAGGCTGCCTCGGCCTGGCGCAGCCGGGCCCGGGCCTGCTCCAGCCCGGGATTGGCCGTCGCCAGTTCCAGGAGCAGCCCTTCCAGGCGGGCATCGGCGAAGGGCCGCCACCAGGCGGCATCCCCTCTTTCCGTCCCGCCGCCGGGGGTGGCCGGCAGCCAGCCGGCCCCGTGCTTGAAGCTGGCCGGCATGCTGTCCAGGCGGGAGGGCTGGTGCTCGGGGCCGATGGCGCAGGCGCAGAGTCCCAGAACCAGGGGCAGCGCGAACAGGGAGCGAAGAGGCAGGGGTTTCATGGGCACAAGGAGCAGGTGAAGGTGGGCATCAGCCGGCCAGGGCCGGGTCGGCGGGTTTGCGGCGCCGGGCCAGCAGTTGCTGACGCAGGCGATCCAGGGTCAGGTAGATGACCGGGGTGGTGTACAGGGTGAGCAGCTGGCTCACGGCCAGGCCGCCGACGATGGCGATGCCCAGGGGCCGGCGCAGTTCGGCGCCGTCACCCATACCCAGCACCAGAGGCAGGGCCCCCAGGAGGGCGGCCAGGTTGGTCATCAGGATGGGGCGCAGGCGCAGCAGGGCAGCCCGGCGGATGGCGGCGGCCGGCGCCAGCCCCTGGCGCCGCTCTCCCTGCAGGGCGAAGTCGATCATCATGATGGCGTTCTTCATCACCACCCCGATCAGGAGGAACAGGCCCAGGAGGGCGATCAGGCTGAATTCCGTGCCGGTAGCCAGCAGCGCCAGCAGGGCGCCGATGCCGGCGGACGGCAGGGTGGACAGGATGGTCAGCGGATGCAGGTAGCTCTCGTAGAGGATGCCGAGCACGAAATACACGGTGATCAGCACCCCCAGGATCAGCAGGGGCTGGGACTGGAGGGTGGTCTGCAGGCCGCCGGCCTGGCCCCAGTGCTTGGCATGCACGGCGCTGGGCAGCATCAGCCGGGCCAGGGCCTGGTCGATGGCCGCCATGGCCTGCTGGGCATGGACGCCCGGGGCCAGGCCGTAGCCTATGCCGGCCACGGCGAACTGCTCGAAGTGGTGCACCCGGTCCCCGGCCAGGCTGTAGCGCCAGGTGGAAAAGGTGGACAGGGGCACCCGTTTGCCCTCGGCGGTGATCACCTGGAGCTCCTCCAGCACCTGGGCGGTCTGGGTGTAGCGGGGGTCGAGCTCCATCACCACCCGGTACTGGTTCAGGGGATCGTAGAGGGTGGCCACCTGGCGCTGGGAGAAGGAGTTGTTCAGCACGCTGCCCACGGTCTGCAGGTCCACCCCCAGGCGGCGGGCGGCTTCCCGGTCGATGTCCAGGGTCACCTGCTGGGTTTCCTCGCCCCCGAAGCTGTCCACATCCACCAGCTCGGGCAGCTCCTTCATGGCCGCCGACACCTGGAGCGCCGCTTCCTTCAGGGCCCCCAGCTCGGTGCCCATGAGCAGCACCTCCTGCTCGCTGGAATTGACCGGCGGCGCCAGGTGGATGTCCTGGGCCACCCGCATGAACAGCATGCCGCCGGCCACCGGCGGCGCCTGGCGGCGCAGACGGTCGATCACCTGCCGGGCGCTGTCCTGGCGCTCGCTCCTGGGCTTGAGCCGCACCATCAGCCAGGAATTGCTGATGCCGCCGCTGCCGCCGCTGGTGCCCACCACGTCGGCCACGGCCGGGTCGGCCAGTATCTGCTGGCGATAGACCTCGATCTTGGGCTGCATGACCTGGAAGGAAAAGCCGTCGTCGCCGCGCACGAAGCCCTGGAGCTGGCCCGTGTCCTGTTCGGGCAGCAGGCCCTTGGGAATCACCAGGTAGAGGTAGACGTTGAGGCCCAGCACGGCGGCAAACAGGCCCAGGACCAGCAGCCGGTGCCCCAGGGCCCAGTCCAGGCTGCGCCCGTAGAAGCCCTGCAGGCGATGGAAGTTGCGCGCCGAGGTGCGGGCCAGCCAGCTTCCGCCCGACTCGGCCCGGGGCCTGAGCCAGTGGGCGCAAAGGCTGGGCGTCAGGGTCAGGGACACGGCCAGGGACACCAGGATGGCGGCGGCCAGGGTGATGGTGAATTCCCGGAACAGGCGCTCGATGATGCCGCCCATGAACAGGATGGAGAGGAACACCACCACCAGGGAAAGGTTCATGGCCAGCAGGGTGAAGCCCACTTCCTGCACCCCCTTGATGGCGGCCCGGTAAGGCCCCATGCCGTTGGCGATGTGCCGTTCGATGTTCTCCAGCACCACGATGGCGTCGTCCACCACCAGGCCCGCCGCCACGATCAGGGCCATCAGGGACAGGTTGTTGAGAGAGAAGCCCTGGAAATACATGATCACGAAGGCGCCGATCAGGGAGACCGGCACCGCCAGGCTGGGAATCAGGGCCGAACGCAGGTCCCCCAGGAAGGCCCAGACCACCAGCACCACCAGGATGGCCGCGATCCACAGGGTCAGGTGGGCCTCGGCCAGGGTGGCGCGGATGCCGGGGCTGCGGTCCACCACCACGGTCAGCTCCGTATCCTCCGCCAGCAGGGCCCGCAGGCCCGGGAGCTGGGCGTTGATGGCATCCACGGTGGCGACGATGTTGGCCCCCGGCTGGCGGTACACCTGCAGCAGCACCGCCGGATGTTCGTTGTGAAAGCCGCTGCTGTAGCGGTTTTCCACGCTATCGCTGACCTGGGCCACCTGCCCCAGGCGCACCGGAGCCCCGTTCCGGTAACGTACCACCAGCTGGCGGTAGTCCTCGGCCTGGCGCAGGGTTGGGCCGGTGCCCACCTGCCAGCGCCTGTCCTCCAGCTCCAGCACCCCCAGGGGCAGCAAGGCGTTGGCCTCGGCAATGGCCTTGCGCACCTCGTCCAGGGCCAGACCGTAATGGGCCAGGGCCCCGGGGTTGAGCTGCACCCGCACCGCCGGCAGGGCGCTGCCGCCGATGTTCACCTCCCCTACCCCGTCGATCTGGGCGATCTTCTGGGCCAGGATGGTGGACGCCATGTCGTACAGGTGCCCCGGCGCCAGGCTGGGGGAGCCCAGGGCCAGCACCATGATCGGCGCCTGGGAGGAATTCACCTTGCGGTAGCTGGGATTGCCGGGCATGCCCGCCGGCAGCTGGCCGCGCACGGCGTTGATGGCGGCCTGCACGTCCCGGGCCGCGGCATCGATGTCCCGGCCGATGTCGAACTGCAGCCGCACCCGGGTCGCCCCCTGGGAGCTGGAGGATGTCAGCTCCGAGACCCCGGCGATGCTGCCCAGGGCCCGCTCCAGGGGCGTCGCCACCGTGGCCGCCATGCTCTCGGGACTGGCCCCGGGCAGGGTGGCGCTCACCTCGATGGAGGGGAATTCCACCTCGGGCAGGGGCGCCACCGGCAGCAGGCGGTAGGCGAGCAGACCGGCCAGCAGCAGGGCCAGGGCCAGGAGGCAGCTGGCCACCGGGCGGCGGATGAAGAGGCTGGCAAACTTCACCCCTGTGCCTCCGCCCCGGCCGGCCGCCGGGTAGCGAGGCGGTCAAAGAACAGATACACCACGGGGGTGGTAAACAGGGTCAGGACCTGGCTCAACAGCAGCCCGCCCACCATGACCAGGCCCAGGGGCTGGCGCAGCTCGGCGCCGGAGCCGCCGGCCAGCATCAGCGGCAGGGCCCCCACCAGGGCCGCCAGGGTGGTCATCAGGATGGGCCGGAAGCGCAGCAGGGCGGCCCGGTGGATCGCCTGCCGGGGCGTCAGCCCCTGGTGCCGCTGGGCCTCCAGGGCGAAGTCCACCATCATGATGCCGTTCTTCTTCACCAGGCCGATCAGGAGCACGATGCCGATCACCGCCACCATGTCCAGGGGCCGGCCCGCTAGGTGCAGGGCCAGCAGGGCGCCGACGGTGGCGGAAGGCAGGGTGGACAGGATGGTGACCGGGTGAATGGTGCTCTCGTAGAGGATGCCCAGGACGATGTACATGGTGACCACGGCCGCCAGGATCAGCCACAGGGTGTTGTCCAGGGAAGCGCGGAAGGCCTCGGCGGCCCCCTGGAAATGCAGCTCCACGGCCGGGGGCAGCTGCTCGGCCCGGGCCGTGGCCTCGATGGCATCCACCGCCGCTCCCAGGGAAGCCCCGGGGGCCAGGTTGAAGGAAATGGTGGCGGCGGGGAACTGCCCCTGGCGGGCAAGGGCCAGGACTGCCTGGCGCTGGACCACGCGGGCCACAGTGGAGATGGGCACCGGGGTACCGCTGGCGCTGGGCACATAGGTGGTCTCCAGGGCCGCGGGGCCGCCGGCGTGGCGGGGGTCCACCTCCAGCACCACCCGGTACTGGTTGGCCTGGGTAAACAGGGTGGCGATCTGGCGCTGGCCGTAGGCCGTGTGCAGGGCGTTGATCACCTGGGTGGCGCTGATGCCGAGCCGGGCCGCCGCATCCCGGTCGATCTCCACGTAGGCTTCCAGGCCCTGGCGCTGCAGGTCCCCAGCCACCCCCGCCAGTTCCGGCCGCTGGCTCAGGGCCGAGACCAGGCGCCCGGTCCATTCGGAAAGCAGGGCCTCGTCGGGAGTAGATAAGGTGAACTGGTACTGGGTGCGGCTCACCCGGTCCTCGATGGAAAGCTCCTGCACCGGCTGCAGCCACACGGAAATGCCCGGCACCTGGCCCAGGGAATCCGCCAGGCGCTGCTGGATCCGGTCTGCCCCGGCGCTGCGCTCCCCGTGGGGTTTCAGGTTGATCAGCATGCGGCCGCTGTTCAGGGTGGCATTGCTGCCATCGACACCGATGAAGGAGGACAGGCTCTGTACGTCCGGGTCCTCCAGGGCCACCCCCACCAGGGCCTGCTGGCGCTCGGCCATGGCGGCGAAGGAAATGGACTGGGGCGCCTCGGTGACCACCTGGATGACGCCGCTGTCCTGGACCGGGAAAAAGCCCTTGGGCACGGTTACGTAGAGCAGGCCCGTGAGCACCAGGGTGGCCAGGGTCACCAGCAGGGTGGCGGTCTGGTGCTCCAGCACCCAGTCCAGCCAGCGGCCGTAGCGGCCGATGATGCCGTCCAGGAAACCGCCCTGCTCCCCCTGGGCCGGAGGCTGATCCAGCATGCGCGCCGCCATCATCGGGGTCAGGGTGAGGGAGACCAGCAGGGAGATGAGGATGGCCACGGCCAGAGTCACGGCGAATTCGTGGAACAGGCGACCCACCACGTCCCCCATGAACAGCAGGGGAATCAGCACCGCGATCAGGGAAACCGTCAGGGACACCAGGGTGAAACCGATTTCCGCCGCCCCCCGCAGGGCCGCCTGCAGCGGTGAGGCCCCGGCCTCCCGGTGCCGGGCGATGTTCTCCAGCATCACGATGGCGTCATCGACCACGAAGCCGGTGGCGATGGTGAGGGCCATCAGGGACAGGTTGTTCACCGAGAAACCCGCCAGGTACATGACCCCGAAAGTGCCCACCAGGGACAGGGGCACGGCCACCGAGGGAATCAGGGTGGCGGCGGCCCGGCGCAGGAACAGGAAGGTCACCAGCACCACCAGCAGCACGGCGAACACCAGCTCCTTCTGCACGTCCCGCACCGAGGCGCGGATGGAAAGGGTGCGGTCGGTGAGCACCGTCACATCCACCGCCGCCGGCAGGGTGGCCGTCAGCTGGGGCAGCAGCTGGCGCACCCGGTCAGCCACCTCGATGACGTTGGCGCCCGGCTGACGCTGGATGTTCACCAGCACGGCGGGCACCTGCACCGGGGTGGCACAGGCCCCCGTGCTCCCCTGCCCGCCCTGGCAGTATCCGGCCCAGGCCGCCTGGAAACGGTCCTCGGTGCCTTCCTCAATCCGGGCAATGTCGCCCAGGCGCAGGGGGGCGCCGTTCTTCCAGCTCACCACCAGGCGCTCGTATTCGGGCACCGACTTGATCTGGTCGTTGGCCTCCACCATCACGAAGCGGTAGGGGCCGTCCAGGCTGCCCTTGGGCTGGCTGGAGTTGGCGGCGGCAATGGCGCTGCGCACTTCCTCCAGGCTCAGGCCATGGGCGGCCAGGGCCTGGGGATTGATCTGCACCCGGATGGCCGGACGCTGGCCGCCCGCCAGGCTGACCATGCCCACCCCGGGAAGCTGGGCCAGCTTCTGGGCCATGCGGGTGTCCACCAGGTCATGGACCCGGGGCAGGGGCAGGCCCGCCGAGGAGACCGCCAGGGTCAGGATGGGCGCGTCGGCGGGATTCACCTTGCGGTAGATGGGCGGGGTCGGCAGATCGTTGGGCAGCAGGCTGGAGGCGGTGTTGATGGCGGCCTGGACCTCCTGCTCAGCCACCCCCAGGTCCACGCTCAGGGCGAACTGCAGGGTGATCACCGAAGCGCCGCCGGAGCTGCTGGAGTGCATCTGCTTCAGGCCGGGAATCTGGCCCAGGCGGCGTTCCAGAGGCGCGGTGATGGTGCGCGCCGTGACCTCGGGCCCGGCCCCGGGCTGGAAGGTGAACACCTGGATGATGGGGTAATCCACCTGGGGCAGGGCCGCCACCGGCAGCAGCCGCCAGGCCAGCAGCCCGGCCACCAGCATGGCCAGCATCAGCAGGGTGGTGGCCACCGGCCGGGTGATGAAGGGGCGGGAGATGTTCATGAAACTAGCCGCCCCGGCCCGGCCTGCCCTGGCTCGCCGGTTTGGCGGCGGGCTGGGTGGCCGGCTTGTCCCCATCTTCCAGCAGGATCACCTCCTTGCCCTCGCGCAGCCGGTCCAGCCCTTCCAGGACCACGGGCTCGCCCCCCTGGAGGCCTTCCTCCACCACCACCCGGCTGCCGTCCGAAGCGCCCAGACGCACCTGGCGGATGCTGGCCTTGCCGTCCTGGACCACATACACATAGGTGCCCTTGTTGCCGTGCTGCACCGCGTCGGCGGGGACGGTCACCACGTCCTTCAGGGTGCGCACCAGCAGGCGGGTGTTTACGAACTGGTTGGGGAACAGGGCCTCGTCCTCGTTGGCGAATTCCGCCTTGAGGCGCACGGTGCCGGTGGCGGTGTCGATCTGGTTGTCGTGGGTGAGCAGAAAACCCGCAGCCAGCAGGCGGCGGTCTTCCCGGTCGTGGGCTTCCACGGTGAGGCGGCGGCCGGCGGCCATTTCCTCCCGCACCAGGGCGAGCTCCTGCTCGGGAATGGTGAAGATCACGGCAATGGGTTTCACCTGGGTGATGCTCAGCAGGCCCTCGGCGTCCCCGCTGCTCACCAGATTGCCCGGGTCCACCCGGCTCAGCCCCACCCGGCCGGAAATGGGGGCCTCGACACGGGTCCAGCCCAGCTGCAGGCGGGCCTCGTCCACCTGGGCCTTGTCACTTTTCAAGGTGCCCTTGAGCTGGTTCACCAGGGCTTCCTGGGCTTCCACCTGCTGGCGGGCAATGGAATCCTGCTCGAAAAGCTTACGGTAGCGGGCCAGCTCGGTCTCGGCGTTACGCAGCTGGGCCAGGTTCTGCTGCTGCTGGCCTTCGGCCTGATCCAGCTTGACCCGGTAGGGGGCCGGGTCGATTTCCATCAGCAGCTCACCTTTATGCACGAACTGGCCGTCCTTGAAGCTGCGCCGCAGCAGTTCCCCATCCACCCGGCTCTTCAAGGTCACGGCGGCCAGGGGCGTTACCGTACCGATGGCCCGCAGGCGCAGTTGCAGCTCCCCCTTCTGGGCCTTCACGGTCTGCACGGGCACCGGCCCGGCCCAGGGGCCTCCATGCTTCCCGGCCGAAGCCGGGGCCGTTTCCCCCTGGAAAAGATACCAGGCGGCTCCTAGCGCAGAAATCCCGATCAGGCCGGCAAAAATCAAGACAAGCCGTTTGGAGGCAAGGCGAAACATGGTTGATCCCGTTCAAGAAATGACAGATTGACAATGACGATCCCGGCCCCGGCAAGGGCCCGGCCGGCTGCCGGAAAAGCGCTCCGGCCCTGGCATCCGGCCGGTGCCGGGGGGCACTTTCCCGACACCGCAACGGCCCGGGCCAAGGCCCCCGTTCCCGGATTTTTTGTCCCGGACCGAATTAAGCCGAACAAAACCGCCATTCAAGATCGATTCTCACAATCTTTTACACTTTATCAAGCCCGACAGAATTGGACCAGAGGCCGAACCCCGCCTCGGACGGCCCCGGCGGCAGGCAATGGGGAAAGAGTTTCCTTGCAGCGCAGCATAGCATTCCGATTCCGCTATAATCCGCCGGTTCGTCCTGACAGGGAGTTACATATGGGCTTTCTCGCCGACAAAAAAATACTGATCACCGGGGTGCTTTCCAAGCATTCCATCGCCTATGGCATTGCCAAGGCATGCCACCGGGAAGGTGCCCAACTGGCCTTCACTTTCCAGAATGAACGTTTCGAAGAGCGGGTGCGCAAGTTCGCCAACGAGTTCGGCAGCGACCTGGTCCTGCCCTGCGATGTGGCCAGCGACGAGCAGATCACCGCCCTGTTCGAAACCCTGGGAAAGAACTGGGACGGCCTGGACGGCCTGGTGCATTCCATCGCCTACGCCCCCGCGGAAGCCATCGAAGGGGATTTCCTCGAAGGCATCAACCGGGACGCCTTCCGTATCGCCCACGAAATTTCCTCCTACAGCTACCCGGCCCTGGCCAAGGCCGCCCGCCCCATGATGCTGGGCCGCAATGCCGCCCTGCTGGCCCTTTCCTACCTGGGCGCCGAGCGCACCATGCCCAACTACAACACCATGGGTCTGGCCAAGGCCAGCCTCGAAGCAGCCACCCGCTACCTGGCTTTCTGCCTGGGGCCCCAGGGTATCCGCGCCAATTCCATCTCCGCCGGTCCCATCAAGACCCTGGCGGCTTCCGGCATCGGCAACTTCAGCAAGCTGCTGGCCTACAACTCCCATAACGCGCCCCTGCGCCGCAACGTCACCATCGACGAAGTGGGTAACGCTGCGGCCTTCATGCTTTCCGATCTGGCCAGCGGCATCACCGGCGAAATCCTCTACGTGGATGGCGGCATGCACTCCACGGCCCTGGGCAACGCCGACCCCCTGCCCGCCTGATCCCGGCCCCCGGGCCCAGCAAAAAGCCGACCCTCGGGTCGGCTTTTTTTCGCCCCGCCGTCTTGGCGACGGCAGGGGTGGGGAAGTCGCTTACTCCTTGGTGGCCAGGGCCGCCTTGTTGATTTCCACCTTGTAGCGCTGGCGCAGGGAGGCCATGTAGGCCTCCACCTGGGCCCGGGCGGCGATGCTGGAGAGCTGCTGCCCCAGGGCCTGGGCCAGGGCCGGGTCCACCTGGCCGGCCTCCACCTTGTTCACCTTGTAGAGGGCGTAGCCCACTCCCGGCAGTTCCACCCCGGCGAAGCCCGGTAGCTTGCCGGCATCCACCTGGAACACGGCGGCCAGGGCCGGGCTGTCCAGCTTGCCGGGGGCCATGCGGGAAACATTCTGGCTACCGCCCCAGCTGACGCCTTCCTGCTTGCCCGACTTCAGGGCCGCCAGCTTGCCCTCGCCCTGCTCCACAGCGGCACGCATGGCCTTGGCTTCTTTCAGCTGATTCTCGATCTCCGCCTTGACGGCATCGAAGGGGCGCAGGGTGGAAGGCTTGTGTTCCAGCAGGCGGGCCGCCACCAGGGTGCCGGGACTGACTTCCAGGGCGGCGGTGTTGCGGCCGTTCTTGATCACCTCGTCGCTGAACAGGGCCTCCATCAGCTTGGGATGGTTGAGCACCCCGGCAGCCGCACCGCCCTGGCGGGTCAGCCAGCCGGACTGCTGCAGGCTCAGCTTGTAGTGCTCGGCCGCAGGCTTCAGGCTGTCGGACTGTTCATAGACCATATTGGTGAAGCCCTCGGCGGCTTCGGCAAACTGGCGGGCGGCGCTCTGGCGCTTCAGGTCCGCCTCGATCTCGCCCTTGACCTCGGCAAAGGGCTTGGGCTGGGCGGCCTTGACGCCGGTAACCTTGATGATGTGGAAGCCGAAATCGGTTTCCACCAGACCCGACAGCTCCCCTTCCTTGAGGCCGAAGGCGGCATCCTCGAAAGGCTTGACCATCATGCCCCGGGCGAAGAAGCCCAGGTCGCCCCCCTTGGCGGCAGAGCCGGGATCCTGGGAGCGCTTCTTGGCCAGTTCGGCAAACTGGCCGGGATTCTTCTGCAGCTGGGCCAGCAGGGCTTCCGCCTCGGCCTTGATCTTGGCCTTGTCGCCGCTGTCGGTGGACAGCAGGATGTGGCTGGCCCGGCGCTCTTCGGGCAGGGCATACTGGGCCTTATGCTCCTCGTACCAGGCCTTGACCTCGGCATCGCTGACCTTGGCCTCCAGATTCTTCTGGGACAGGACCAGGTACTCCACCTTGACCTGCTCGGGCAGGGTGAAACGGGCCTGGTTTTCGTCGTAGAACTTCTGCAGTTCCCCGGCTTCCAGCTTCACCCCGGCCTTCAGGGCCTGGGCGGAGATCAGGGACTCCTGGACCTGGCGGCTCTCCACCTGCAGGGCCACCACCCGGTCCACCACGGTCCGGGGCACAAAGGCGGATTCGCCCACGGCGCCAATCAGGGCCTGCAGGGCCATGTCCCGGCGCAGCTGGGCTTCAAAGCCAACGGGGCTCATGCCCTGGCTCCTCAGGGCTTCTTCATAGCGCTTCTGGGAAAACTTGCCGTCTTCCTGGAAAGCGGGAATGTTGGCGATCATCTCCTGCAGGGCGGCCACGCTCACCCCCAGGCGCTGCTTGTTCACCTCCTGGAGCAGCAGTTGCTGGTCCACCAGGCCGTTCAGGACGCTCTCGCGGATGGCGGGAGAATCCAGCAGCTTGGCATCGACCCCGGGAAACTGGGAGCGCATCCGGTCCTGCTGTTCGCGCATGGCCTGCTGGAACTGGTTCAGGGTGATCTTGGCATCCCCCACCCGGGCCACCTGGGCCGCGCCGCCGTCGCCATTCATGTAGGAATCCAGGCCCCACATGGCGAAAGGCACGGTGATCAGCAGCAGGAAGACCTGGACGATGCGTTTGTTGTTGCGGACGGCGTCAAACATGGCAGGATTTTCAATGTTCGTGGGATAAACGAAAAAGGCGAACCAGGTTCGCCTTTCGCTGCATGGCGGAGTGGACGGGACTCGAACCCGCGACCCCCGGCGTGACAGGCCGGTATTCTAACCGACTGAACTACCACTCCGCGGCCAGGAGCCGGATACTACCACAGGCCGGCCAACTTGCCCTCCCACCCCGGGCCGCCTCCCCGCATTTCCCTGCCGCCAGCCACAAAATCTGCCGCTCCAGCGATCCTTTTTCCGCCATCGGTTACAGATGCTCCAGATCATCCGTGGGCGCCGTCCCGGATGCCAACCCTGCAAACCTGGAGAATGAACCATGCTGAACAAGACCCTGTGCGCACTATTCATCGCCGTCGGGCTGGTGGGCTGTGCCTCGGTTCCCATGGGCGATGCCCAGAAGGACCAGCAACTGAAGTCCTTCGCCGCCAAACCCGACAGCTCGGGCATCTACATCTACCGCAACGAATCCATGGGCGCCGCCGTGGGCATGAACGTGACCGTAGACGGCTACCTGCTGGGCAAGACCGGCGCCCACACCTATCTCTACAAGGAAGTTCCCCCGGGCAAGCACGTGATCACCTCCGCGGCGGAAAACACTGATAGCATCGAAATCACCACCGCCCCCGGCAAGCTCTACTACATCTGGCAGGAAGTGAAGATGGGCCTGCTCTACGCTCGCACCAAGCTGCATCTGGTCGGCGAAGAAGAAGGCCGCAAGGGTGTCCGGGAAAGCGCTCTGGCCGAATCCCGCTGACGGAGGTCCCATGCCGCACCACCCCACCCGCCTGATCCCCCTCTTGCTCCTGGCCGGCACCACCCTGCCCGCCCTGGCCGCCCCTGAATGTGTTGCCCCTGCCACGCTGGTATTCCAGTGCCTGACGGCCAAGGGCAAGCAGATTCAGGTGTGCGACAGCGGCAAGACCATAGACTATTCCTTCGGCAAGCCCCAGGCGGCGCCGGAGATCGTCGTGCGCGCCCCCCGCGGGGAAGTCAGCACCTTCCAGTGGCAGGGCATCGGACGCTACATGACCTACGCCCTGGACATTCCCAACGGCAACACCGTCTATAGCGTCACCTGGAGCGTGGACAAGATGGCCCCGGACCAGGGCCCCGAGGCCGGCGTGGACGTGGAGGTCAACGAAAAGCACGTGGCCTCGGTGAAATGCGCCAGGAATGGCCGCATCATCCAGGCCATCGAAGGCATGGACGTGAAACCGAGAAACTGAACCCAGGGGGAAGCCCCGGGCTTCCCCTGGCAAGGAAAGGCATCCCATGAGCACCACCCAGAATTCCCCCCAGCAGCTCCTGGAACTGAGCGAAGCGGAACTCAACCAGGTATCCGGCGGCATGGAAGACACCACCCAGTACATGGTGGTGGTGAATCACGAAGAGCAGTACTCCATCTGGCCCGCCAACCGCGAACTGCCCCTGGGCTGGAACAACGCCGGCTTCTCGGGGGACAAGAGCAGCTGCCTGGGCCATATCCAAACCGTCTGGACCGACATGCGGCCCCTGTCATTGCGCAAGGCGATGGGGGGCTGATGTCAGCAGACCGCGTCATTCCTGAAATTCTCTGCTCACTGAAGAGACGCAGAAAACTGGTCTGACCACTTTTATCCCGCTCAAGATAAATGTGGATAAAACACCAACCGGCTCATAAAAACTATGAAACTGCGCTTATCACTGCCAACTCGAACACTGCTGCCTGAAGACAAATGTTCTTGACCGCAGCCCAGTTTGAAGTCAGTTTCACGGCATGCTTGCGGTAATCAGACGGGTTCTTCTTGATCCTCTGCCCTTTTGGCAAGATTGCCAGCTGGTTTTCCAACTCGAGCCGGCATTCCGCCCCCTGCAACCAAGGACTCTCTGGCGGTAACACCGCACAGGCAAGCCATGCACCAGTCGACTGAGCCGGAATGCAGAAAACGGTTCGTGCATCTGCAACAACCGATCCAAGCCAGCCAGATAAAACCTGCGCCAAAGCAGCACAGGTATCCGCTGCCGGCGGGCAAGGCTGAGCGCATGGCAGCGCTCGCCAGCCACTTCCTTGTGCCAGGGCCGCCAAGTCACTCCCGTAATCGGTATAAGCAGACGTCGCCACATCGGCATCGACATGCAGGATGATCAGATCAAATAGCGACAGCGTCGGATCCTGGCTCAAGGGGCCGGTGTGGCGGAGGCTTGTATCGTGACACCATTTGAGCACCCCACCCCATCCTCCACCGAACCTCGGTCTGGTAACTTCAGGATGCAGCAAGGTCATATGAAACGGCTGCGGCAACACCGCCAACAAGGCCGCATGGATCAACTCGTAGTCGGTTGGCCCCTCGGCCACCAAGGCAATTCGTAGCGGCTCAGACATTCGGCACCGCTCCCAGATGTCCCATCAGCCAGAGCCTGGACAAGGGATATTGGGCATTCAGTTCAAGCAATTTCGGGCTCATGATCAGGCGCCGCACCCGGGTCATGCCCTGACTATCCCGCTCGACGGCGAAAAGACACACTTCAGGATCAGACAAATCCAGGCCGTCGAGCACTGCAGGGTTGTGGGCAGTAAAGAGCAACTGTCGGTCTTCACCGTTCATCCGCAACCAACCCGCCAGCCGCGAAACCAGGCGCGACAGCAAGCGCGGATTCAGCGCCTGATCGAGATTATCGATGGCCAGCAGCCTGGGGGCATTCGGCAACAAGCAGAGGACTGCACAGAAAATGACATACAGAGCGCCCTCGCTGGCATCGTATGCGGTCAACTCATTACGGCTCTTGTTCATGTAACGGTCGGTGAACTTGAGCATCAGTTTGGTTCGGGCCACCTTGGGCGACAATAGGTTCGCCCCGTGGGTCGTGGTATCGATATCATCCACCCAGTCGATCAGCTCCAGCACCTCGTCCAGTGGTGTGCTCGCCGCATCCGGATCCGCGTAGCGGAGACGCAAGGCGGCAAAGGCCTCGGCCAGTTGACCTCCGCTCAAACCCACCGGCGCACGCGATTGCGGATCGGGCACCATGCCGCGCAGCGCCGGAGTATTGGGGCAATAGATGGCGTAATTCTGCAGGCACAGCATCAGCCGCGCTGCCACATTATCCGGGGCGACTTCCACCAGGCGCAACGCCGCCAGCCCTGCCTTAGGATTGAGGTTCTTCTTGTTGCGCACCCCATCGGAAACAATTTCCTCGATACCATCAGTCAGCACTTCGGTCTTGTAAGACCAGGCAGGCTCGGGCGAATCTAGCGGATTGAGCAGGGACACCCGGTAAGCCGAACCATCCGGCCCCTCAGCCTTGACTCCGATGTGGGCCGGGGTGCGCTCCGCAGCGAAGGAACTCTTGAATAGACGCGGCAAACCCGCGCGAACGCCCCGCCGCAATAGGGCTTCGTCATCAACCATGCCATTGGCAGCGGCCCCCAGCACACCGATGGCTTCCAGCACGTTGCTCTTACCCACACCATTGGCACCGATAAAGCAATTGACCCGGCCCAGTTCAATCTTCTCGGCATGAATCGATTTAAAACCATTGATATGAATCTGTCGAATAATCATGTAGGTAAGTACCTTGTTGAACCGAATAAAACTTCGAGAACGCTTTTTCACAAGCCTAACATCAACAAGTGTGTTGCTGTCAGCCATGGCATCTCTGATTAACGAGATGGATCTCGGGCCCCCTCAGTCAGCGGCACGGACCAGATTTTTCGAGATATTGGCCCCTGGCCAATATCTCTCGTTGGCCTAGTTGCAGATGTAATCATGCGGAATCAAGGGAGGCTGAGAATTCTACATAAAGCCAGCCCCCGGGGGCCCCCCCTCACACCCGGCCGACCCGCATGTGGATCGGCCAGCGGATGCGGCGCTGGCGGCTGGGGGGGCCCCAGGACTGGCGGAGGGCCTCGCCATAATCGCGGAGCAGGTTTTCCCGGCCCGCCTCCCGGGCCTGGCGTACGGCGGACCAGGTGGAGAGGTAGCCGAGCAGCCCCGCCAGGTCCCATTCCAGGCTGATTGCCAGGGGCGGCGCGGCCAGTTCGGCGAAGGGAAAATCCAGGCTGGCGTAGCCCTCGTCCACCAGTTTCCGTTCCGCCGGCCACCAGGGGCCGATTTCGTCCCGGTAGAAGGACTTGAAGCGCCCGTCCAGTTCGGGTTCCAGATCCGGCACCCCGTAGCTGATCAGCGCCAGCACGCCCCCCGGGCGGCAGACCCGGCGCACCTCTGCATAAAAGGCGGGCAGATGGAACCAGTGGGCCGCCTGGGCCGCCGTCACCAGGCTGGCCTGCCCGGCTTCCAGGGGCAGCTGTTCCGCCGGAGCGCACTGGTAGCGGATGCCCGGGTGGAGCTCGGCATGGGCGAGCTGATCGGCGCTGGGGTCTACGCCCAGCACGGCCTGAAAATGCCCGGCCAGGAGGCCGGTGAGCTGACCGTTGCCGCAGCCCACATCCACGGCCAGACGCCGGTCAAAAACCAGGCCGGCCAGGAAGGCCGCCAGGGCTTCCGGATAGTGGGGCCGGTACCTGGCATATCCCTGCCCGCCCTGGTCGAACCAGTTGCGATACTCCAATGCTTCTCCCATGCCGTGCTCCCTCCAGTGGGCCGGAGCTCACTGTAGCAGCAAGACGGCCTCAGGGCTCCCCCGGGCCCGCCAGCCGGCGGCGTCCGAGCTCGAAGCACTTGCGGGCCAGGGCTTCGGAGATGTTCAGCCGCAGGGCGATATCCCCGTAGGACAGCCCTTCCACCAGACGCATGTTGACCGTATCGCGCAGCAAGCCCGCGGGCAGGCCATCCAGATTCAGGCCGCCCACCACTTCTTCCATCCGGGCGCAGGACAGGGCCTGGGCCGGGAGAGCGGCAGCTGCCTCGGCTGCATCCTGGTTGCCCCCCGGCTCCGGCGGATGGCCCTGGGCCGGGGCGCTCATCAAGCCGCCTCCGCCAGCTGGGCCAGCCCCAGTTCCCGGGTTGCGGCCACGTCGAGAATCTTCAGGAAGCCGCTCATCTCGAACACCTCCGCCACCCGGGGCTGCAGGGCGCAGAGGAGCAGCCGGCCCCGGCCCCGCAGGGCGCGCTTGGCGGCCATCAGGATGATCCGCAGACCGGCGCTGGAGATGTAATCCAGGGCCTGGAAATCCACCAGCACCCGGGCTTCCGCCCCGTCCCAGAGGCCCAGCAGGGCCTGCTCCAGCTGCGTCGCCGTGAGGCTGTCCACCCGGCCCTCCAGGCGCAGGCAGTGGCGGTTTTCCCCCAGGGTTTCCAGGGTTGTTGCCAGGGTCATGGTCTGTCCTTTCCGTCGTTGAATCTCTTGTAGAGTTCGATCCAGGTGCCCAGGGCATCCACCCGGGCCTCGCAGCGGTCCATGCAGCAACGCACCAGATGCAGGCCCAGGCCGCCCACGGGCCGGGCCGCCACCCCCAGGCTCAGGTCCGGGGCCGGGGCGGCGGCAAAGGGGTCTAAGCGCTGCCAGGGGATGTGAAGCTGCAGCGCCAACCCGACGCTGTCCAGGCGCGCCCCGAGCCGGAACGGGGCAGCCCCGTCGGCAGGCTGCCCGTGGGTGATGGCGTTGGTGAGCAGCTCGTCGAGACTGAGATTGGCCGGGTAGGCCAGCCCGGCGGCCGCCGCTCCCCGGGCATCCAGCCAGATTTCCAGCGCCCGGGCCAGGACGCCGATGGATTCCAGCCGAGGCGGCAGTTCCCAGCACTGCCAGGCCCCCGGGGCCGGGTCGGTGAGACTCAGGCACAGCAGGGTCACGTCATCGGCCGCCTCTCCCGCCTCGTACTCGCCCAGCTCCTGGAGCAGGTCCCGGCAGCAGTCCCCGGGATCGGCGCCCGGGGCCCGCGCTGCCAGCCACTGCTGCAGGCGGACTGCACCGAATTGTTCTCCTTGCGGTGAACAGGCCTCGTCCACCCCGTCGGTGCTGAGCAGGAGCAGGTCCCCGGGGCCCAGCTGCAGGGTGAATTCCTGGTAATCCGCCCCTTCCAGCACCCCCAGGGCCAGGTCGCAGGCGGTGGGGCCGGCGCTCACCCAGCCCGGGGCCCGGCGCAGCAAGGGCGGATGGTGGCCGGCGCTGGCGTAGGTGAAGCGGCCCCGGGCCGGGTCGAAGACCCCGTACAGGACGGTGACGAAGAAAGCCAGGGGATTCCTGGCGCAGAGCAGCTCGTTGGCTCGGGCCAGCACGGCCCCGGGGGCTTCCAGCTCCCGGGCTGCCTCCTCCAGCAGGGTGCGGCAGACGGCCATGAAGAAGGCGGCCGGCACCCCCTTGCCGGATACGTCGGCCACCACCAGCCCCAGGCGCCCCCCTGCGAGGGGGATGCAGTCATAGAAATCGCCCCCCATCTCCCGGGCCGGGATCATCGCCCCGTGGCAGGCCCAGCCGGGGCCCCGGGGGAAATCCTGGGGCAGGATGGCCTGCTGCATCTCCCGGGCCAGGCAGAGCTCCCCGGCCACCCGGGCATGGGCCTGCTCCAGCTCCGCGGTTCGGACCCGGACCTGCTGGTCCAGATGGAATTCGCGCCGGTAGACCTCTTCCCCCATGTGGCGCAGCACCCGGGCCAGGGTGCCCAGCTCGTCCCGGCGGCCGTCCAGGGCCAGCAGTGCCGGCGCTTCCAGGGCGGCGGCGTAATCGCCCCGCTGCAGGCGGGCGGCGCTTTCGGTCATGGCCAGCAGGGGGCGGCTCAGGGCCCGGCCCCAGGCCACCGCCAGCAGCAGCAGGCCCAGCCCGGCCAGGGCCAGGAAGCCCAGGCTGCGCTGGAACAGGGAATCCAGGGGAGCCCGGAACAGCCGTTCCGGCTCCGCCAGCAACAGGGTCCAAGTCTGCCGCTGCAAGGGGGTGGCGGCCGCCAGCCAGGCTTCCCCGTCACTGCCCCGATAGGGGAAGAAGCCGCCCTGCCCGGTCCCGCCGCGCAGGTTTTCCAGGCCCGCCAGCCCCAGGGGCGTCAGGGTGCCGTCGGGAAAATAACCGCTGGCGCGGATGGCGGCGGCCCGGGCCGGGTCCAGCTGCCCCAGGCTGCGGTAGCGCCAGGCCGCTTCCGGATGGCTGATGACCAACCCGTCCTGATCCACCAGAAAGGCCTGATGGCCGGAAGTCGCCCGGGCCAGGATGGCCTCGATGGCGGCCCCCTGCAGTTCCACCGCTGCCACCCCCAGCAGCGCTCCGTCGGCCCCCCGCACCGGGGCGGAAAAATACACCCCCGGCTCCGGGGTGCGGATGCCCATGAGCAGGTTGGAGACATACATCTCCCCCGCCGCCGCCCGCTGGAAATATTCCCGGAACTGGCGCCGCTCTCCCAGGAGCTCCGGGTCGGTGACGGCCACGAACACCCCCTGAGGGTCGAGCAGATAGAGGTTGGCGAACTCCGGATTGCCCCGCATCAGGAGCTGCAGATGCCCCTGGACCGCTGCCGCCAGGGACTGGCGCCCCCCGGGCGGGGCTGCCAGGAAATCCTGGACCAGGCGGTGCTCGGCCAGCATCAGCACCGTCTGGCGCTTGTGTTCGAGCAGCTGATCCACCTGCCGGGCCAGGCTCTGGCCCTCCAGGAGCAGACTTTTTTCCTCCGCCGACTGCACCGCTTCCAGGCTGCCCCGCAGCTGCAGCTGACTCACCAGCAGCATGGGCAGCAGCGCCGCCAGGAGCAGCAGGGCCACTACCTTCAGGGTCAGGGAGACCCGGGGCCGCAACCGTTCTTCAGCCATGACCGGCCCCATCCACGCTCACGGGAATCACCGTCACCCGCGCCCCCTCGATGGCGGCCTCCAGTTCGGCCCGCATCCGCTCCGTGGTCGCGCACACCCGGGCCAGGGGCAGGTCCCCGGCAAACCCCAGGGTCAGCTCAATCTGGGGCTGGTTACCGGAACGCCGGGTGCGCACCCCCAGCAGTTCCTCGTAGCTCATGAAATGGCGGCTCAGGCAGCGGTTGATTTCCTGCTGCAGGGGTTCGGCCAGGGCCTTGTCGAGCAGGTCCGGCATGGCCTCCCGGATCATCCCGTAGGCGGTGCCGGCCATCATCGCCGCGACGCAGAGGGAGCCGGCCAGATCGGCCCAGGCCGCCACCCGGGCCCCTGCCAGGACAGCCCCCAGGATCACCGAGCCCAGCACCACCGTGGAGCCCAGGGTCTTGGCCAGACGGGCCCGGTACTGGGTATTGACGATGATGGAGGCGCTGCGTCCCTCGGCCCGCCACAGGGCCAGCAGGGAGACCAGATTCACCAGCCAGTTGATGCCGGCAAAGAGGATGCCCAGCAGGGCCCCGCCCCCCTGGGCCGGCACCACCGGCTGGAAGGCCCGCCACAGGACGAAGCAGCCCCCGGCCATGAGGAGCAGGCTCACCAGGGCGGAAACGCCCCGCTCCAGCTTGCCCACCCCGTAATCGAAATCCGCCAGGCTGCCCCGGTGCACCCGGCGCAGCATGACGAAGGAGACCACGGTGATGACGAACATCAGGTTCACCCGGATCGCCTCGGCCAGCAGCACATTGCTGCCCTGCCACAGGGAAACCGCCGTGTACGGCAAGAGCAGCAGGGCATCCAGGACCAGGCCCACGGCCAGGGCCCGCTCCCGCTGCAGGGCTTCGGGGGCCAGGCTAGCCATGGGCCGCCGCCCCGGCCGGAGACAGCCAGCCCTGCAGCAGGCCATGGGCGACACTGGCCCGGGCCAGCTCCAGATTGCTGTCCACCAGCCGGAATGGCGGGGCCGGCACCCTAGTGGCAGCCAGGGGAATCTCGGTGCAGCCCATGATGACGCTGCCCACCTGGCCCGCCATGCCCTGCCACCACTCGTCCAGGAGCCGAGCCGCCGCCGGGGCGTCGCCGCCTTTCACCAGGGCGATCACCTGGTCCACCCGGGCCTGGCCCTCGGCATCGGGAATCCGCCAGGCCAGGCCCCGGGCCTCCAGATGGCGCTGGTAGAAGCCGGACTGCAGGCAGCCCCGGGTAGCCAGCACCAGCACCGGCCCATCCGTATCAGCGAGTGCCGTCAGCGTGGCTTGCGCGATGTGCAGGATGGGCACCGGACACTCGGCCTGCAGGGCCTCATGCCAGTGATGGCTGGAATTGCAGGGAATGGCCACGGCCTGGGCCCCGCCCCGGAGCAGCAGTTCCAGGTTGTGGCGCAGGGCCGGTAGGGGCGAAGGACCCTGGCCCAGGATGGCGGCGCTGCGGTCCGGCACCTGGGGCAGGAGCCCGGCCAGCACCGGCAGATGCTCCTGGTCCCGCCGGGCCGGGGTCAGGGCCACCAGCTTGGCGAGGAAATCCACCGTGGCCGCCGGCCCCATGCCCCCCAGCACCCCTAACATGGCCGGGCCTCCGGCAGGCCGGGCTGGGCCACCGCCACCGGGCGGCCGCAGATCAGGGCCGCCACGGCGCTGTTGCCCGCCACCAGCACCAGGGTGCGCAACACGTCGCAGACCGGCTCCACGGCCACGAACAGCACCAGCGCCGCCTCGAACGGCAGGGCCAGGAAACCGCATACCAGGCCGATCAGGGACAGCACCAGGAGACTGCTCATGCCCGTGGACGCCAGGCCCGCCAGGATGGAGCCAATGAAGACGATGGTGTATTCGGTGAGGCTCAGGTCCCGCTCATAGAGCTGGGCGATGAACAGGGTGGCCACGGCGTAATAGAGGGCCGGGCCGATGCGCAGGATGGACACCCCCAGGGGCACCAGCAGCTCGATCCGGTAATGGGGAAAGCCCAGGCGCTCCACCAGGGCTTCCATCATGGCCGGCATGCAGGCGTGGCTGCTGCGGGTGGCCACCGCCATGGTCAGGGGCTCCCGCTGGCTGGCCAGCACCTCCCGCCAGCCGCAGCCGCTCACCCGCACCAGAATCCAGAAGGACAGGAGCACCAGCACCAGGGAACTGCCGCTCATGGCCAGGATGAAGCCCAGCATGGCTTTCAGGGGTTCCATGCCGGTCCTGGCGATCTGGCTGGAGACCATGGCGAACAGCACCGGCGGCAGGAAGTAGTTGAACCAGCGGGTCAGGGTCTGGCAGGTATGGAACACGCTCTCCAGGGTGCTGCTCAGGGAATCGGCCACCTCCCGGGAGACCTGGGACAGGGCGCAGCCGAACAGCAGGGCGAAGATGAAGGCCTTCAGGGTTTCTCCCTGGGCCAGGGCGGCGAAGATGTTGCCCGGAATGATCTGGCGCAGCATGTCGGCAAACCCCAGGGCCTGGGGAGTCACCAGCTCGCCGCCCAGTGCCACCTCGTCGCTCACCCCGCCATTCCCGGCCCCCACCAGGCGGCCCAGCTGCAGCATGGTTTCCGGCGCCAGGTCCCGGCCCGGCCCGCCCAGGGCCGCCACCAGGAGCCCGAGCAGGGCGGCCAGCACCATGGCCAGGCAGAAGTAGCCGACGATGCTGGCCAGGATGTGGCTGGCCTGGGGGTCCTGGAACAGGCGGTAGAGGCTGAAGATGATGGCCGACACCATGAAGGGCAGCACCACCATCTTCAGGAGGCCCAGGTACACCTCGCTCAACAGGCCCAGGGCCTGGGCCTCGGCCGGATACCAGAGGCCAAAGCAGACCCCGGCGGCCAGGCTGGCGATCACCACGCTGGGCCGGGAGGCCAGGCGGCGCCAATCCACGTCATGCAGCTTCATGAGCCGAGCTCCCCGTAATGCAGCACCTGCTCGATGCTGAAGCGCAGCCGCTGCTGCTGCAGATAGAGATTCACCAGGGCCAGGAACTGCTCCGCATCGGGAGGCAGCACCAGGGCCTGGGCATCTTCGGTATCCGTGAGGGCCACCAGGCGCAGGCTCAGGGACAGGCTGGGGTCGCGCTGGAACAGGCGGCGCATTTCCAGCTCGTCCCGGTAGGCGGCCACCACCTCGCCCCGCTCCAGGGCCGCCAGCACCGCCTCCCAGCTGTCGTAGTGCACCAGCCTGGCCCGGGGAAAGTTCTGGGCGGCCAGATCGGCAAAGGCCGAGTCCCGGATCACCCCCAGGCTGCCGTCGAACTGGCGCACCACCTGGGCCAGCTCCCGGCCCCGGGCCTGGCGGGCGAACACCACCCGGTTCAGCAGCAGGGCATGACGGCTGATGAAATAGGGATCGGAAAAACGCACCTGGCGGGCCCGGGCCAGGGTGCGCGACATCTTGCAGGCCGCCAGATCCACCTCCCGGCGCGCCACCTGCTCCACCACCCCGTTGAAGCTGGCAGCCTGGCGCACGAAACGGACCGGCACCTGGAGCACCCGGGCCAGCCCCGCGGCGATATCCACATCCAGGCCCTTGAGACTGCCCTGGTCCTGGTAGAAGAAAGGCGGCGAATCGAAGCTGGGCATGGCCACCCGCAGCTCGCCCCGGGCCACGATCTGGCGCAGCTCCGGCGCCAGCAGCGGGGTGGCCGCCCAAAGACCGCGGCCCGGCAGCAGCGCCAGGCCGGAGATGAGGCCCAGCTGCCCCAGGACCCTGCGTCGTTCATTTTTCATGGGTTTCCTCCCCGGCTGCCGGGAACGGCAGGCTGACAAAACGCCCCTGGCGCACCACCTTCTGCCCCAGCCCCTTGTCCGGCACGTCCCCGAATGCGTCGAAACTCAGCTCCCCGGTCACCCCGGGCCAGTCCCGGGTGGCCCGGAGGGCCTCGGCTACCTGAGCCGGCACCGTGCTGCCGGCCCGCTCCATGGCCTGGACCACCACCTGCAGGGCGTCGTAGCCCTGGGCCGCGAAGGAATCCGGCGGATGGCCGTATTTCTTCTCGAACAGGGCTTCGAAATGCCGGGCCTGGGGCCGCTCGCTGCCCGGAGCGTAGATTTCCGGCGCCACCACGCCTTCGGCCACGGGCCCCAGTTCCAGCAGCTTGGGGGTGTCCATGCCGTCGCCGCCCATGACCGGGGTCGTCATGCCCAGGCGGCGCAGGGTGCTGATGAAGCGCCCCCCTTCGGGCATGTTGCCGGCCAGGTAGATGGCATCGAACTGGTACAGGTCCTGCCAGGTGTGGGCCAGCTGGGAGAAATCCTCGGCCCCCACGGTGTAAGAGCGGCGGTCCACGATGGTCAGGCCCAGTTCCCGGGCCCGCTGCTCGAAATAATTGGCCATGCCCTGGCTGGTCTGGTCCTTCACGTAGGCGATGGCCACCCGGCGGTAGCCCAGGGCCGCCATGTATTCGGCCATGTGGGTGCCCAGGCTGCGGTTGCTGGGGGAGGAGCGGAACACCAGGTTCTGGCCCTGGAGGTTGATCTGGTAGTTGGAAGCCCCGGGGGTCAGATAGAGCATGCCCCCCGCCTGGTACATGGCCGAGGCCGGCAGGGCGATGTAGGAATTCAGGTGGCCGATGACCGCCACCATGTCCAGGTTTTCCACGAACTGCTGGGCGATGCGCCGCCCCTTGGCCAGGGAGGCCTCGTCGTTTTCCTTGACGATGCGGAGCGGCCGGCCCAGGACCCCGCCCTTGGCGTTGATTTCCTCCGCCGCCAGCTCGATGCCCTGCCACAGGGTGCCCTTGTGGCCGTCCCAGGGCCAGACGGCGCCGATCACCACCTCCCCTTCCCCGGCGGCGGCCCGCTTGGCCCGGGCCACGGCCGGATCGTCCCAGCGCGCGCAGCCCCCCAGACTGGCCATGCCCAGCAGCAGCAAGAAGCAGGAGAACAGCCCCAGGCCCCAGACGGGGCCACGGGGCCGCAGACGATGGAAGAAAACCGGTAGGTCCATGGGGGTTCCTCAGATGATCTGCCGCCGGGCCAGGTCGGCAAACAGGCCGTCCGCCTCGATCAGCTCGCTATAGGTGCCGGACTCGACGATTTCCCCGGCCGCCATGACCAGGATCCGGTCGGCGTGGATGACCGTGCTCAGCCGGTGGGCGATCACCATCCGGGTGGCGCGCAACTGCTCCAGGCTGGCGCTGACCATGGCCTGGGCCTGGTTGTCCAGGGCGCTGGTGGCCTCGTCGAAAAACAGGATGCGCGGCCGATGCACGATGGCCCGGGCGATCATCAGCCGCTGGCGCTGGCCCCCGGACAGGGTGCCGCCGCCATCGCTGACCACCGTATGCATGCCCATGGGCATGGCGCGGATGTCAGCGGCGATGCCCGCCTGGGTGGCGGCCGCCCAGGCGTCTTCCTGGGTCAGGGGCGAGGAACCGACGATGTTGGTGAAGATGTCCCCAGACATCAGCTGGCCGTTCTGCAGCACCACCCCCAGCTGTCGGCGCAGGGCCCCCAGGTCCAGGCCGGCCAGGTCCTGGTGGTCGTAGTGGATGGCGCCCTGGGTGGGCTGCTCGAAGCCCAGCAGGAGGCGCAGCAGGGTGGACTTGCCGGAGCCG
Source organism: Azovibrio restrictus DSM 23866 (assembly GCF_000429665.1). Classification (GTDB taxonomy): domain Bacteria; phylum Pseudomonadota; class Gammaproteobacteria; order Burkholderiales; family Rhodocyclaceae; genus Azovibrio; species Azovibrio restrictus. Next base: position 106,573 of record NZ_AUCH01000004.1, on the reverse strand, counting down.
GAAGCCCCGACCACGGCCACGAACTCCCCGGGCCGGATGTGCAGGTTCACATCCTTGAGGATCATGGGCCCCTCGGGGCTGTAGCTGAAGGACAGGTGGCTGATCTCGATGTCGCCGCTCAGGGTGCCCGGGTGGGCGCCCCCGGCGCTGATTTCCGGCGGCGTCTGCAGGATGGGCCGGGCCCGCTCGTAGACCGGCACCACGTTGAGAATGGCCATCACGGTGCCGGTGGCGGCCAGCATGGCGCCGAGGAAGCCGCCGAAAGCAGCGTTGAAAGCCAGGAACTGGCCGGTGCTGAAATCCCGCTCCCCGGCCAGCCAGAAGGCGATGACGGCGAAGATGAGCATGTTGGCGAGCACCGGGAACAGACTGTTGAACACCTCCAGGGCGTTACCCACCATGCGGGCCCGGAACATGTGTTCCTGCTGACGGCCGTAATTGGCGGCCCAGTTGAAGAAGGCCCGGGTCTCGGCACCGGTGGTGCGCAGCTTGGCGATGCCGCCCAGGAACTGGAACACCTGGCCGGAAATCGTCCCCGCCACCTGGGCCAGGTGCCGCTCGTGGCGCAGGCGCAGCCAGCCCGCGACGGCGGTGACCAGCATCGCCAGGGCCACCAGCCCCAGGGCCACCAGGGCCAAGCGGCCGCTGTAATGGAACAGCAGCACCAGGTTGAAGGAGGAAAACACCGCCGCCAGCAGGGTCTGCAGCACGTGGCCCGAGAGGGCCTGGCGGATCTGGTTGATGCCGTTGGCCCGCACCGCCAGGTCCCCGGCCGAATAATCCCGGAAGAAGGGCGTGGGCAGACGCAGCAGCCGGTCCCAGACGGCGGACTGGATGGCGCCGTCCATGCGCCCCTCGGCCCGCAGCATGGCAAAGCCCCGGGTCATCTCGAACATGCTGGCCGCCAGGGTACCGGCCAGGAGGGCCAGGGTGAGCTGCAGCAGCTGGTTCTTGTCGGCCCCGGGGATCACCGTGTCGAACAGCATGCCGGTGGCCAGGGGCGTGACCATTCCCAAAAGGCCGATGGCCACCCCCATCAGCAGCACCATCAGGTAATCCCGCAGGCAGCCCCGGCTGCCGAAACGCAGCATCTCCACCACCCCCAGCAGGCGGTCGCCGAAGCTGCGGTAGAAAGCCCAGGCGAAATCTTCCAGCTGCGCCGCCATCTCCCCGTCCAGGGGCCGGGGGGGGCTGCCATCCGGGTCCGCCAGGCGGTAACCCCGGGGCCCGGGCAGCAGGGCCTGGGGCCGGCCGTCTTCGCGCCGGAAGGCCAGCAGGGGCAGGCCGTCCCCCTGCCACCAGGCGCCCCGCAGGGCCACCCGGCGGCGGCGCACCCGGCTGGCCTCGACGATTTCCGCCAGCGGGTCCCGGGGCCCCGCCGGTCCGCCGGCCGCCGGCGCCAGGAACTGGATCTCGGCCGCCTCCCCCAGGCGCCGGCAGGCGGCCAGCAGGGGCGAAGCGCTGCCGGCGCTGCGGCTGGTCTGGCCGGGCCCGGCACCGCCGTCGAGAATGGCGGCCAGCCGCCCCAGGGCCTCGCCCAGATGGCCGGCCTCCCGTACCTCTTTCTGCTGCAGGCGGGCGTCCTCCGCCGCCAGCCCCTGTTCCAGCTGACGCACCAGGGCAGACCACAACCCGGCCGCCAGAACCTGGCAGCCGCTTTCCAGCCGGGCGGCCTGCGGCAGCCCGGAACAAACCTGCAGGCGTGCGGGAACGCTGCCCTCCCCGGCCCGGAGCCAGGCCTGGCGCGGCAGGGGCACGGGTCCCGGCGGCAGGGACAAGTCCGGGTCCCCCAGGTAGTGCCAGGCCCCCTGTTCCAGGTCCACCCAGAGCTGTTCCCGGCCCAGCAGGATGGCGCCGGCCTCCACCGCATCGGGCGCCGCTTCCCCCAGGGGCACTCCGGCTTCGGGGGGCAGGCCGGCCAGGGGCTGCAGCAGGAATGCCAGCCAGTCCTCCAGCTCCCGGGCCCGGGCTGCCGCCGGCCAGGCTTCGGCCTGAAGGGCGGGGTCCAGGGCCAGGAGCCGGCAACCGCTATTGCCCAGGGCCACCAGGCCCCAGTCCCGGGCGGGCCGCTGGCCGGGCAGGCCCCACAGGGAGCACCCCGCTTCCCGACGCCCCAGGGGATGCAGGGCGCCCACGGGCTCGCCCGCTTCCAGGCGGCTGAGAAACAGATCCACGGCCCCGGCGGCAACCCACCAGGCCTGGCCGGCACCTTCCAGCAGCAGGGGCTGGCCGGCCCGGGCCGTGACGGCCTGGCCCCGCTCGGCGAACAGGGTAGGCAGGGAGGACGATGAGTCGTGCATGGGATAGTCCTCAGGCCGCCTGCATCAGGGCTGCATAGGGCCCCGGCGCCAGGCGCATTTCTTCATGGGTGCCGCGCTGGACTACCCGGCCCTGGTCCAGGACGATGATCTCGTCACAGTCCCGGATGGTGCTCAGGCGGTGGGCGACGATCAGGCAGGTGCAGCCCCGGCGGCGCAGGTTGTCGTCCAGCAGGCGTTCGGTAAGGGGGTCCAGGGCGCTGGTGGCCTCGTCCAGCACCAGGACCCGGGGATTGACGGCCAGGGCCCGGGCGATTTCCAGGCGCTGGCGCTGGCCGCCGCTGAAGTTGGCGCCGCCTTCCTGGACCGGGGCGTCGTAGCCCCCGGGCCGGGTCACCAGGGCATCGTGGATGCAGGCATCCTGGGCCGCCCGCACCAGCTGCTCCTCGGGAATGGAATCGTCCCAGAGGCAGAGGTTGTCCCGGATGCTGCCCTCGAACAGGGCGATTTCCTGGCTCACCATGGCCAGGGAATTGACCAGGGTGGCCCGGGGCCATTCCTTGCGGGGCTTGCCATCAAACAGGATTGCCCCGCTCCAGGGCTCGTACAGCCCCATCACCAGCCGGGACAGGGTGGACTTGCCGCAGCCCGAAGCCCCCACCAGGGCCACCCGGGTGCCGGGCCGCAGCACCAGGTTGAAGTCCTGCACCAGGGGCGCCTCCAGGGGGCTATAGCCGAAGCTCACCTGGCGCAGCTCCACCAGTCCCTCGAGCCGGGCCGGGGCCTCGGCCACCGGGGCCTGGCTCGGGTCGGCCTGGGGATCGGGGGCGTATTCGAGCACGTCGTCCAGGCGCTTCATGTCCCCTTCCATCTCCTGGATGCCGGCGCCCAGGGCCACCAGCTGGTTTACCGGCTGGAGGAAGCTGGCCATGAGGCTCTGGAAGGCCACCAGGGTCCCCATGGTGAGGGCCCCGTCCATGACCCGGAGGCCCCCCAGGGAGAGGATCAGCACCCCGTTCAGGGCGGTCAGCAGGGGCGGCACCGCCATCAACAGCACGCCCTGGCTGCCCATCTGCTGCAGGCCATTGACCACCTTGGCATGGTGCCCGGCCCACTTGGCGAAGAAATCCGACTCCATCCCCGAGGCCTTCAGGGTCTCGATCATCTGCAGGCCGTTCATGGAGGTGCCCAGGAGCTTGCCCCCGTCGGCCGCCAGCTTCATGTTCACGTCCTTGCGCTGGCGCGCCACCTGGCGCAAGAACACCACGTTCAACACGGCCACGGCCATGCCCACCAGGGTCAGCACCAGGTCGTAGGAGAACATCAGGGCGGCATAGAAGAGCAACACCAGCACGTTCAGGAGCGTGGTCGCCAGTTCCCCGGTGAGGAGTTCCGCCACCCGGTTGTTGATGGCTACCCGGGAACTGATGTCGCCGGCGGAACGCTGGGCGTAGAACATCACTGGCAGACGCAGCACGTGCCAGAAGAACTGGCTCGAAGTGGCCATGGCCAGTTTGGCGTGGAAGCGGGTCAGGTAGTAGCGCTGCAGCCAGATCAGCAACCCCTGGAGGATGGCCGTCACCCCCATGCCCAGGAGCAGGGGCTTGATCCAGCTGTCCAGGTGGCCGATCAGGTAGTCGTCGATGAAGATCTTCGAGAACACCGGCAGCACCAGGCCCGGCAGCACCAGGAACAGGCCGGCCAGAACCAGGAACAGCAGCGCCGGCTCGCCCAGGGGCAGGCGCCGGCGCAGGCCGGTGAAGATGCTGCTGGCCTCGCCGCCGGGCTGAAAATCCGGCCCCGGGGCGATCACCAGGGTGACCCCGGTGAAGCCTTCGTCGAATTCTTCCTGACTCACGGTGCGGGGGCCGCTGGCCGGGTCGTTGAGATGTACCCCGGCCTTGCTCACCCCCTCCAGCACCAGAAAGTGATTGAAGTTCCAGAACACGATCACCGGCTGCTGCAGGGCCAGCACTTCCGCCGGCTCGTAGCGGAAGCCCCGGGCCTCGAAGCCATAGCTGCGCGCCGCCTTGACCACGTTGCTGGCCTTGCTGCCGTCCCGGGAAACGCCGCAGGCCTGGCGCAGCACTTCTAGGGGCACGAACTTGCCGTAATGGCCCATCAGGATGCCCAGGGCCGCGGCGCCGCACTCCACCGCCTCCATCTGCAGCACGGTGGGGGTGCGTTTGCGCCAGTAGGCGGCGGGAGTCTTGTTCGGCTGCTCCATGGCTTACAGCCCCAGGCTCTCGCGCAGAATGGGAATCACCAGGCTGATGGGCCGGCGATTGCTGACGGTGATGGTGGCGGTGCACAGGGTGCCGCTCTCGATGCGGGTCGCCGGCCCCTGGGGCGAGGTCCACTTGTAGCCGCTCACCGTGTCGCTGCTCGGGGTCAGGTCCGCCTGCACGGCAATGGGGGCGGCCCCGGCCGCCAGCTGCTGCACCAGCTGGCTGTTCTTCAGGACCCGCTGCATGCCCTCGGCCGAAGAGGGGAAATCCGCCACGTTCTTCACCTTGCCCAGCATCAGGCCGAACTCCTCCTGCTTCACGGTGGAGGGAGCGATCTGCACGTCCATGTTGGTCTTCACCTTCTTGCCGTCCAGGGGGGCGATGTACACCACCGCCTCCAGGTCGCTCACGGCGGGCCCGGTCTGCTCCATGGTCAGGATCGGCGTGCCGGCGCTCACCGGGCTGCCCTCGGACAGCTTGATTTCCAGCACCCGGCCGCTGAAGGGGCTGAACACCAGGGAGGCCTGGTCGGTGCTGCGCATCAGGGTGGCCAGGTTGCGCTCGGCCTCGTTGATCTGGATGGCCAGGTTGCTCAGCTCGCTGTCGCTCTGCTTGCGGCTCTCCAGGCGGCGCACCCCCAGCTGGCGGATTTCGTTCTTGCTGGCGTCCACGGCCTGGCGCACGTTGGCCAGCTCCATGCGGGTGGCCAGCAGGGCCTGACGGGTGATCAGCCCCTGTTCCAGGAGCTGCTCCTGGTTCTGGATCTTGTGCTCCAGGGTGCGGGCCTGTTCCTCGGCGGCGCTGATCTTGGTGCGCAGGCTGCGCTCCATGTCGCTCAGGTAGGCCCCCTGCTCCGCTTCGCTCCGGGCATTGATGGCCTGGAGCTTGTCCTGCTGGGCCCGGAGTTCGTGCAGCTTGGCCTCGGCGCTCTTGATCTGTTCCATGCTGTCGCCCCGCTCCACCCGGGCGATCATCTGGCCGTGCCGGACCTGCTCCCCGGCCACCACGGAAATGTCGCTGACCCAGCCGTTGCCCGGGGCCACGATTTCATCCACCCCTCCGGGACGGATCAGGATGCAGGAGCCCATGACCTTGCTGGGAATGCTGCCGAAAATGCCCCACAGCAGGGCGGCCAGAAGCAGGGCGCCGATGGCGGCCAGGGCCACCCAGGCCCGGGGCGAAGTGACCTGGACCAGCTGGTCCAGCTGTTCCGGGGAAGCCAGGCGGTCCAGGGAAGCCTGGCGGAAGATGCCCTTGGGTTTCTGCATGATCGTTCCTACTCGGGAGCCCCGTTGAGGGGCGGCATGCTGACGAAGCGCCCCAGGTCCACCTGCTGGGCCGACGACTCGTCCCGCACCAGGGCGCCGGTCTCGTAACCCAGGTTGGCCAGGGCCATCAGGTAGTTCAGCTGGTAATTGACGTGGGCCAAGCGGGCGTTGCGCAGGCTCTCGTCCACCGACAGCACGTCCAGGATGGTGGAGGAGCCCAGGCGGTTCTTGATGCGCTCGTTCTCCAGGCTGACCCGGTAGATGGCCACGGATTCCTCCGAAGCCAGCAGTTGCCGGGCGCTGCGCACCAGGCCGGCCAGGGTGGCCTCCACCGCCAGGCTGATGCTGCGCGCCAGGTTGTAATGATTGAGGCTGGCCTGGTCATGGAGGGCGTTGCGCTGGGCCAGCCCCCCTTCGGCGCTGTTGTTGCCCAGGGCCCAGCGGTAACTGAGGGTGACGCCGCCGCTGGCGCCCGTGGTGTGTTCCCCGAAGGCATCGTAGTAATGCCGGCCGCTGCCGCCTTCGGCAAGGCCCGCGTAACCCACGCCCAGGTTCAGGTCGAGCTGGGGCCGCAGATTGCTGCGCGCCGCGTCGGCCAGCACCAGGGCCGCTTCCTGCCGCAGCCGCGCCGCCTCCAGGTCGGGGCGGCGGGCCAGGGCCCCTTCCACCAGGGGCCGGGCATCGGGAAGCTGCTCCGGCAGTTGCCGGGGCGGCGGCGGGAAATCCCCCTGCACGTCCAGGCCGGCGATGGCCTCCCCGTAGGGCAGGCCCATGGCCAGCCCCAGGGTCTGGCGGGCCTGCAGCAGGCTCTGCTCGGCGGCAATGCGGGCCGAACGCCGGTCGGCCAGGCGGGCCTGGATCAGGTTGATTTCCGCCGCCGGCAGCTCATCGGCAGCAATCAGCTTGCGCGTATCGTCCAGCAGCCGCTCCATGCCGAGCTCCCCTTCCCGGGCGATCTCCAGGCTCTTGCCGGCCGCCAGCAGCTTCCAGTAGGCCCCCACCCCGCTGACCAGGCTCTGGGCCAGGGTCTGGCGCAGCTCCTGGCGGCTGGCCTGCCACTCCAGCTCACTGGCCCGCTCCCCGGCGACAGCGGCCTGGCCGCTGCCCTTCAGGAGGGGAATGTTGATGCTGAAGCCCACCTTGCCCAGGTTCTGGGGTTCCCAACCCTGGAAATCGTTGCGGGTCCCCTCGCTGCGGGTGACCGAAAGGCTGGTGGACAGCACCATGCCGTTACGCAGAGGCTTGTCCAGCCCCAGGCTGAGGCCCGAAGTGTCGGACTGGATCGCATCCACCCCGCCCTGCTCCCCGTAACTGGCCCGGTACAGCTTGCGGTAATAGGCATTCAGGGGTTCCTGTTCGCGGCTGCGCCGGGCCGTCAGCTGCAGCACCGGGTCGAACTGGCCGGCGCTCTGCTGCATGCCGCCCCGGGCCGCCTCCACCTGGCGTTCCTGAAGCAGGATGGCCGGATTCCTGGCCAGGGTCTGGCGCACCACTGTTTCCAGATCCAGGGCCGCCCCCGGACCGGGCCCGGCCGCCAGGGCAGGCAGCCCCGGAGCGCAGCCCAGGAGCGCCAGCCCCAGAAGGCGCCCCCAGACGGGGAGCTGGCCGCCTCGCACTTATTCCTCCTCCACCACCCGGATCTTGCCGCCGCAGGCTTTGAAGCACTCCCGGTAGTTGTCCTCGCAATCGTCCCGGTCCTGGTAGCAGTAGGTGGGCGGGATGCAGGACTTGTCCTTCTTGTCCCGCTTCTTGCACTGGTTGTAGAGCTGCTGGGAGATGTTGTAGTTCTGCCGGCACTGGTTGTAGGCCATGCTGGACATGGTCTCGCACTGCTGCTTGCTGTTCAGGCACTGGGCCGTACAGATGCGCCCCTCGGAACTGCGGGGCTGGTGGTACTCGTAGCGGGTGGTGACGCAGGCGGCAAGCTGGGTCAGGAACAGCAGGGCAAGCAACAGTCTTTTCATGGGGCAGGAACCAGAGTCGGTGGCACACACCGGCACCCCAGGGGCGCCGCTACCGCCCCGAAAACAGGAACGGTCAGCTCTGGGTAACAGCCCCCCGAAAAAGGTTCACGGCCCGGGGGATCTTTTGCTCCCCCCCTGCCTCACCCGGCCCCCAGGGTGTCCAACTCCGCCCGCAGGCGCTGCTGCAGCTCTGCCAGCCCCTCTGCCTTGGCCAGGAGCCCCCCCTCCAGACGGGAATACTGGACTGTCCGGCTGGCCAGAACCAGATTGGCCAGCCTATCGAAATATCCGGCCCCCGATGGGGAGACACCCCCAACCACCGCCTGCAACACTCCATCGGGCAACCCCGCGCCGGCCGGCACCAGGGCTGAACACAGGCTTTGCGGGTCATGGCTCAGACGCTGCAGCAGGGAGTCATCGGCCAGCAGCTGCTCCAGCAACTGCCGGTAAGCAGCCAATTCAGGATCCCTCATTTCCCAGTTGTCCCGAGCAGCGTCGAATAAACGCTGTAATCCACCGTCCAGTCGAATTGGGTGGATGGGGTCCATGTCGGCTTGGATAACCAGGCCACACTGGCAGGGGCAAGGGTTTGGCCTTTATAGGTCTGGAACACTGCCACCGACGGGAGCTGGGCGGAGCTGTTGGTGAATGTCAGGGTGTACGAGGCTCCGCCTGCGGCCTGGTCCAGGGCCTCGTCATCCAGGGGCTGGCCTTGCTGGGGATCATGGGTTTGCATGGTGCTTCCTTTCCTGTAACGAGATGAGCCTAGATCCCCAGATGGGCATCTTTCCAGGCTTGGGACTTGCCGCCTGCCACCAGTTCCAGATCCTGGTCCGCCAGTTCCCCGGACAGGGCCAGCCCTTTCAGGACGAACAGGGGCTGGCCGCCTTCCAGGCGCTGCAACTGCAGCCAGGGGGGAAAAGCCACGCCCTCCCGGGCCAGGGTGGCGGCGGTGTCTTGCAGCAGCGCCGCCAGAAAGGCGGGCTCCGCCGCGGCCCGGCGCAACAGCGCGGCCACTTGTTCGGTGATTTGCATCGCTTCCATGGGATGACTCCTTAGACTCAAAAAAATGGAGACAGGGCGCCGGGACGAGGGGCGGCCAGATGGCAGGCTATGCTGCCAAAGCTGTCGGGCAGGCCGCCGGCCACCTGCTCCAGGACCCCATCGGCGAGCGCCCCGGGGCGGGCGGGCAGGAGGAAATGGACCAGCTCCCGGGTGTCCTCCACGACGCGCACCTGAACGCCGTCGGGCACAGTGATTCCGGCGGCGCGCAGCACGGCCACGGGATCATCCAGCAACTGCTGTTTGAAGGCCGGGTCCGCCCAGGCCCGCTCAAGGACCTGGCGTTCTTTTTCCTGCTGCATGTCCTGCTCCATGAATCTTCCTTTCGCCTGGAAAAACACCGGGGGCGGCGCCCCTTACCTGAACTGGGTAACGCCCCGGCGACAAAGGTTCCGTCTCAGGAACGGGGCTTGATGGCGCCCTGGATGATGTCCAGCACCCGGGCCAGGCCCTCGGGCATGCTGGCGTCGCTGTGCACCTCCACGTGGTACTTGCTCTGCTGCCCCTGGCCGGCACCGTCCACCCGGGCCAGGTCGGCTTCGTTCAGGGGTTCCGCCCCGGCTGTTTCCGGGTTTTCCCGGGTGAGCTTTTGCTGTTTGTCCATGGGACCTCCTCAAACCGGTTTGCGGTAGGTTTCCACCCACTCGCCGTTCTGGTCGAAATAGCCCCCGGCCGCCCATTCCAGGTCCCCGTCCGACAGTTCCCCGGCCAGGGGCGGCAGGACCACGTGCAGCTCCCCGGGAGCATTTTCGTGCAGATGCAGGGTCAGGCCCGGGGGCAGCACCACCCCTTCGGCCGCCAGGGTTTCCCGGGTGGAGGCCAGCAGCCGCTGGCGGAACGCCCTGTCCCGGGCGACCCGTTCCCCCAACTGTGTCCATGCGGCCTGCAGCGCTTCCTGTTGCATATCCAGTCTCCTGGGCCTGATGAAATCCCCACCGTCCAGGCCCACGGCCCGGCAGGGTTGCCGGTCAGACCGGCGTCAGTTCCTTGCGGGCCAGGCGGCTTTCGTGCTGTTCAAAGCAGTAGGGCAGCAGGCGCCGTTCGAAGAAGTTGAGCATTTTCCGGCCCTCGGAGCGGGAGATGCCGAACACTCCCAGGGGCCGCTCCCGGGCCAGAGGGCCGCCCAGATGGCGGCGGATGGCTTCTGCCAGGGCCAGGGGCCCCAGGCGTCGGCCCATGCGCAGGCCGGGCCGGACGAACAGGCTGCGGTAGCAGAGGGCATCGGGCATCAGGGGCGAACGGAGCACCGTCATCCAGGCCACCACCCTGCCCTGGGCGCGGATGCCGACGCTGACCTCCGGCTCCAGGTCCCGGGCTTCGGCAAAGGGAGACAGGCCCCGGGGAATGTCCCCCCGTTCCAGCTCCGCTTCCAGACTGCTGGCTTCCGCCCCGGTCAGCCCGGACCAGGGGAAGAACTCGAATCCCTCCGGCAGGGGCAGGCCCGGCGTCACCCAGGGCGCCGCCAGCACGCCCCCATGGGCCCGGGCCAGCAGCAGGCCGGGCTGGGTCTGAGGCCAGCCGGCCCGCTCCAGACAGGCTTCGAAGCCGCGCCAGCCCGGCATCCGGGTGGTGTAGCTGGCCTCCAGGCAGTAGCGCCCGGGCCGGGGCAAGGCGGCTTCCAGGGCCGCCAGCAGGGCCAGCCCCTGGCCCTGGCGGCGCCAGGCGGGCTGTACGGCCAGGGAATGCAGCAGCACCCGGCGGCAGCCATCGGTTTCCGGGACCAGGGAGTACAGCAGCAGGCCGGTCAGGCTTCCCTGGCAGCGAGCCCCCAGGACGCCGGTCTGCCAGCCGGGAGCCGGCGCCCGCTGTTCCAGGGCGGCCTCCAGGCGGGGCCGGTAGGCGGGAAAGGTCAGGGCCCGGGCGGCCTCCAGTTCTGCCGCCACCAGGGGCGCGACCTCCAGCACGGCCGGGGATGGCCCGTTCATGCCGGACACCTCAAGCTGCCCGCCGGACACGGCAGACCTGGCTCACTTCTTTTCCTTGCCGTACTGGTCCCACTCCAAGCTGATGCCACCGCCCCCCGCCACGGCTTCCAGGTCCGCGTCATCCAGTTCCCCGCCCAAGGCCGGGGGCAGGACCAGGGCAAACACCGGTTCCCCATGCTCCAGGCCCATCAGGCGCAACCAGGGCGGAAAGGCCAGGCCTTCCGCCTTCAGGGTGCCCACGGTGTCCCGCTGCAGGGCCGCCAGGAACTGCTGGTCCTCCCGGGCCCGCTGCAGCAAGCGGCTCACCATTTCCATTGCTTCGCCTTCTTTCATGTCTCGCTCCCCGGCGCTCAGTTGGCGCAGAAACCAAAAGAGAAATCGATGTGGTCATCGCCGCCCATGGCGGCCTCTTCCTTGGCCTTGTTGGCGCTCATGACGAAACAGGCCACTCCCAGGGAAAACACCGACATGGCGTTCCACTCGTGGATATTCATGCCCCCGGCCACCCGGTCCAGCATGTCGTCGCTCAGGGCACCACCGGGCTGCATGGGCTGCACCTGGGCCAGGGCGGCACGCACCTCCCCGACTTCCAGCGGCAGGCCCCGGGCGGCAGCGCCCTGGACCAGACAGTCCACCACCAGCTCCGGATCTCCCAGGGTCTGGGCCTTGCGGCGCAGGGCCTCGTCCTCGAGGAGCAGCTGGCTCAGGGTTTTCAATGTCTGTTGCGATGCTTCCATGATCTTTCCTTTCTCTAGGGGTGAGGTTCCGGCTCAGGGCCGGCCCGGTATCTGCCAGGCACTGCCGAAGGTGTTGAGTACAGTGAGCAGCGAAGTCAGGTTGTCGGACACGCCGGTCCCAGCCGCCACCTGCTCCAGGGCCCCGTCTTCCAGGGCGCTGCCCGCCTTCCCCTGCACGGCTTCGGCCAGCTCCGTCCAGCCCAGGGCGATGCCCAGGCGGGCTCCGGTGGCCTGCATCAGTTTCAGGGCCTCTTCCAGGTTGCCGGCCGCCTGGCACTGCTGCGCCAGGGCGGGTTCCTGCTCCAGCAGGCGGGTCAGCCGCTTCCATACGCTTGATTCCTGGGCCATGACTACGCTCCTTGTGATGGGGTTCATGCAGCGTGAGTAACGGCCGGACGGCCCAGGTTCCCGATCTGCCTGGATTTTTTCAGTCACCCTGCCAGGGCAGGAGGATGCAGGGCACCCGCTCCGGCGCCGCCAGCCGGGCCTGGAGGTACACCTGGCCGGCGCTGCCCTTGAACAGGGAGAGATCGGTACCCGCCAGCTCCTTGCCGGTGAACCAGTAACGCCAGCGCCCGGGATCGGCGCGCCGGCCGGCTTCCCGGTGCCCCAGCGTCATGAGTTCCGGGCGCTCCAGCAGGCGGCCGCATTCGAGCAGGATGTCGGCGCCCCCGGCCCGGCCGCAGCACAGGTCGTCCAGGGGCGGCCCCGCGTCCTTGGCCAGCACCCGGCAGGTGGTGGCCAGGGCCACCTCCAGCTCCTGCTCCAGGGCGCCCCGCTCCCCCGGCGCTAGGTCCCCGTCCAGGAGCCGCAGCAGGGCGGCCCGGGCCAGGGCGATGCCGGGGGCCCCGTGGCACCAGGAGCAGCCCTGCTGCCGGCACTGACCCGGATCGTCTCCCTGAAAGTGGCGCAGATCGCGCCAGTTGCCCCACTCGGGCACGAACAGCGCTGCCTCGTGGGCCAGGGCCGCGAAGGCCGCAGCGCGCCAATGCCCTGCCCCGCTGGCCCGGTACAGGGCCGCCAGGGCCAGGGCGTAGCCGCTGCCGCCGTGGGAAAGACCGCTCAGGCCATGCCTCCCCTGGGGCCAGGCCAGCCCCAGGGGCGTGCGCCGGGCCCGGGCCAGCAGCTGTTCGCCCGCCTGGGTGGCCGCCGCCAGGAAGGCGGCTTCCCCGGGCCAGCGCCGCTGGCAGTGCAGCCAGGCCAGCAGCAGCCCCGCCTGACCATTGAGCAGATCGGTAGGCTGATTCCCGGGCTGCCGCCCTCCCTGAAGCAGAATTTCCGCCCAGCGCCGCGCCAGGGCCCCCAGGCGGGCGGCCAGGACTTCATCCCCGCCCAGTTCCGCGACATGGAGCCCGGCCACCAGCAGGCCGGCCATGCCCCGGTCGTAGCCGGGCCCCGGAGGGCCCGCCAGCTCGAACAGGGTGAGCAGGTCCGCCAGCAGCCCGCCCGCCGCCGCCCGCGTGGCAGCGCAGTCCTGGACCCGCCCGGCGGCGGCCAGGGCCAGGGCCAGGCCGGCGCTGCCGTCGTAGAGCCCCGGGCCCAGGGGGCGGACGCATATCCCGTCCCCGTGGTTGCCCAGGCCCAGCCAGAGCTGACGCCCGCTGGGCAGGATCAGACGCTGCGCCAGCAGCTGGGCGCTCAGGGTGGCCAGCTCCCCGTCGGCGGGAGGCTGGTAAGGGGTCAGCACCCGCTCCAGGCAGGCGGCTTCCACGGCCACCTGTTCGGGGATCAGGGCCTGGAGCCGGGCCGCCATGGACTGGAAGGGTGTCCGGGCATGCACCTCCCCCAGGGCCTGGCCCTGGGCATCCAGCAGTTGCCGGCTGCCGGCCCGGAAGCCGAAGCGGGGCACGTCCAGGTGGCGCAGGTCCTGCCGCTCGGCGGGAGCCATGGCCCGGTAGCCCGGCGCCAGCAGGGGCATGTTGCGGTACAGGGCCTCGAAGCTCAGGTCGAACATGATCCCGTCTTCCAGGGCCTCGGGGGCCAGGGCCGCTTCCATCAAGGTGCCATAGCTCCAGGTGCTGCGGGCCAGGTGCCGGCCCCGGGCGGCCGAGAGCCCCTGCCAGGGGCTGGCGGCATCACTGAGCAGCCAGTCGCGCCGGGACAGCAGCCAGGCCAGGGTTGCTCCGTAGGCGGCGGCGAGCACGGGAGCCTGGGCCAGGGCATCGACCCAGCCCTCCTGACGCCGGGGCTGATGGTGGGTGCTGCGCACCTGGGGCGCCCGGTCCGGAACCATCCAGTCGCTGTTGCTCTGGCGGAACACCGGCACCTCCACCCCCCGGGGGTCCGCCTGCCGGGCGATGCCGCCGAAATCCACCAGCCGCCCGTCCCGGGCCCCGGCGCTGTGGAAGGGCAGGATGCCCAGGCTGAAGAGCTCCCGGGGCAGCTCCGCATCCAGGCTGGCTGCCGGGTTGTCCATTTCCAGAAACGGCAGGGTCGAAGGATGGAGCAGGCACTCCACGTCCACGAACACCGGGTAGCTGCCGGCCGCCACCAGGTTCTCCAGGTGCATGTCCACGCCCTGCATGGCCCGAAACAGGGCCAGCAGCCCGCCCAGGCGGCGATGGAACAGGGTTTCCTCCCCCGGCGCCAGGGGACTGGCTTCCACCCACTCCATCCAGCCGTAATCTTCCCGGGGCAGCAGCCGGGTCAGGCGTTGCCGGGGCAGCACCGCTCCGGCTTCCTGGTTCATCCAGGCCAGGCTGCGGTTGAACACGACCTCCATGTCCAGGGGCCGGGGCTTGTAGATCAGGCGCGCCCCGGAGGCGAACACCAGGCCCAGCACCCGGCGCCCGCCCGCGTGGGGGTCCGAGGCGGTGGCCTCCAGGGCAGCCAGGGGTCCGGGGGCTGGCGTCCCGTCAAAGAAGCTTGCCCGGATCGCCCCATAATCCCGCTCCAGCCGGGTCAGGAATTCGTCGCACACCGCCGCCCAGGCCTGCACCTCCCCGGCCAGCAGGCGCAGGCAGACGGGCCAGCGTTCCCCCAGCTCCCGGTAGCCCCCTGCCAGCTGGGCCCGGACAAAGGCGGCATAGCTTTCCCGGGGTGCCCCGGGCAGCTCCCGATACAGGGCCAGCAGTTGGGGGGAGATGCCCCGTTGGGCATCGAACAGGGTGTACAGGCAGGAAGCGGCGATTTCCCCGAGCCGCTCCAGCAGGGCCAGCTCCAGCCCCTGTAGGGCATCGGGCCCCAGGCATTCCGGGTCGGGACAGGTGCGCAGCTCCCGGGCCAGAAGCAGGCCGGGCAGCAGCACCAGGGCAAAGGGCAAGGCCGCCGCACCGGGCGGCAGCAGTGCTTCCCCCAAGTCGGGCCGGGCTGCCAGGACCCGGGCATGGTGCAGCAGCCGGGGCAGGAGCCGGGCCCAGGCGGGCCATTGCGCCGGAGCGGCACTCAGGCGGTCCGCCTGATACAGAGCCCCGGGACGCAGGCCCTCGGCCTTCATGCGGCGCTTCAGCAGGCCCCAGTCGCGGCCGCCGCCGAAGCGCAGCCAGCGCTGCCAGCGTCGGCGCACCGCCGCTTCTTCGCGCCGCTCGCCCCGCCCGGGCGGGCTGGCGCTCAGGCCCTGGTTGCGCCGCACCAGCTCCCGAATGAAGGCCTGTTCGTCCGTTTCATGGTCCGCCGACGCGGCCCTACCACTGCCCCGCATGAACGGCCCCGGAACGCTGCTGTTCAACGCAGGCCTTACCTGCCCGAGATTAAATTGGAAACCGTGGGTGCCGTGCTCTTCATGAGATCGAACAATTGCTGATAGAGAGGCCCCATGGCCATGGCCGGCGCCCCGCCGATCACTTTCACGTTGGCCTGGGTTACGGAATCGGTGATCTGGGCATTGACCCCCACACCGGCCGCCACGCTGGCGAGCCGCTCATCGTCCAGGGCTTCGGCCTGGAAACGCTGGGCAAACCAGCTCTGGAGCTCGGCCGGACTGACCGGAAAACCCCGCGCTTCGAGGGTGCCCGCCAGGGCAGATAACAGTTCCTCGCTGCTCCTGGCTGCACCCAGAAGGCCCAGCAGCCCGCTTTCATCCTCCAGGCCGGCGATGGCCTGTCTCAATTCCTCATCCCGTTGCGACATGCTTGCGCTCCTCGATGCAGTGACGTCCCCGGAGGAAACGCCGGTTGTTGAAGGCTGCGGGTGAAAGGGCTGATCAAGGCCGGTTCAGCCCAGGGTGATGGTGGCCCAGGGGTCGATCTCCCCGGGGCTGTCCCCGTCGCGAATCACCGGCTGGGCCCCGGCGAAGGGGTCGGGGCGCTGGGTGTATTGCCCCGCTGCCGCCACCTTGCCCAGCACCTCGTCATCCAGGGCCCAGGCCCCGTCCCGAGCCCGGGGCTCCAGGGCGGCCGCCAGGCCCTCCCGGTCTAGGCCGATGCCATGCCGCTCCGCCGCGGCGCTCAAGGTGTGCAGACAGGTGGGCAGGTGACGCTCCGAGGCCAGCACGGCCAGCAACTGGGGCTCCAGCTGCACCAGCCGCTGCAGGGGTTGCAGGAATTGTTCAGGCAACTGCATGGGGTGTTCTCCTTCTGCAAAAGGTCCGGGTAGTCCGGATCGGGTTGGTCACTGCCCCGAACCCACCCCTCCCGCAGGAGGCGCCCCCGGGTTCAGGGCTTGTCGTCCGGCTCCACCGGCGGGAAAGGGGTGCCCGCCGCCGCCAGCCAGTCCAGTTCGTTATCCGCCAATTCCCGGCGCCCTTCCTGCTGCAGCCGCGCCAGAAGGCGCGGCAGGGCATCGGCAGAAGGCTGGCGGGCACTGTAGTAACGGGCCAGCAGATCCAGGCAGGTGTCCAGCTCCGTCGTTTCCATACTGCTCATCTAGCCCCCCAGAGGATTGGAGATATCGTCATCGTCACAACTGAGTAACAGGATTTCAACAAAGGTTCTCGCCTCAGGAAAAATGGGCGTGCATGTCCTCGACGAGGCGGCTGCGGGCCCGGGACAGACGGCTCTTGACGGTTCCCAGGGGAATCTCGAGCAGGCCGGCGGCCTCTTCCAGGGAGAGCCCTTCCAGGCGCACCAGGGTGATCACCTCGCGCAGTTCCTGAGGCAGCTGGGCCATGGCCTCCTGCAGGGCTTCGAGCTTGTGTTTCTGGCGCACCAGCTCGTAGGGGTCCAGCCCTTCGGCCAGCAGGGATTCCAGCTGTTCGGCTTCAGGCAGTTCCACTTCCCGCCGGGAGGGGGAACGGTTGCAGTGGTTGCGCGCCAGATTCAGGGCAATGCCCAGGAGCCAGGTGGAAAACCTGGAATCCCCCCGGTAGCTGCCCAGGCTGCGCCAGGCGGCCAGAAAGGTTTCCTGGGCCAGCTCCTCCGCATCCTGGGGGTTGTGT
Organism: Azovibrio restrictus DSM 23866; assembly: GCF_000429665.1. Classification (GTDB taxonomy): domain Bacteria; phylum Pseudomonadota; class Gammaproteobacteria; order Burkholderiales; family Rhodocyclaceae; genus Azovibrio; species Azovibrio restrictus. Next base: position 89,817 of record NZ_AUCH01000004.1, on the reverse strand, counting down.
ACCGATTTGAGAATGAATCGCCAGACGCGCAGGTGGTGCATGCTCACCAGTTCGGCGAAGGCCGTCTGCCGCCCGGCCCGGGCCTGCTCGACCAGAAGCTTGACTCGGTGCAGTTCGATGTCATTCATGGTGTTATCGCTATGTCTGTCCAATACCCGCCTTGCCTGAACCCCTAGACAGGACGCCGGACCCGTGCGGAGGGCGGCAGGAGCCGCCTGGGTATTCCGCGCAGGCATCGCCCCATGCTATAAACCGAGCGTTCGTAGAACGTTCGCTACGCCAAAGCGCCGATAACAAAAGACATAGATGCCCACCCCAACTCCCTGCCTTGCGCTCCATTTCCTGGGCGGCTTCAAGGTTTTTCTGGACGGAACCCAGCTGCGCGACTTCGGCTATGACAAGGTCAGGGCCCTGCTCGCCTATGTGGCCTGTGAAGCGGAACAGGTTCATCCCCGGGAACGCCTGGCCGACCTGCTCTGGCCCGGCAACCGGCCGGAGACGGCACGCAGCAACCTGCGCCGCACCCTGCACGACCTGCGGGCCGCCCTGGGTCACGAGGAACTGGCGCAAACCTGCCTGCTGGCGGGCCGGAACAGCCTGGAGTTCAACCGCAAGGGACCGCACTGGCTGGACGTGGACGCCTTCCTCCAGGACCCGCCCGCGGCCCGGGCCGGCGACACGGCCGCCCTGGAACAGCAGCTGGCCCTGTACCGGGGGCCCTTCCTGGATGGACTCAGCCTGCCGGACGCCCCGGATTTCGAGACCTGGCTGGAACAGCGGCGGGAACAGCTCCAGGGCCGGGCCCTGACCCTGCTGCGCCAGCTGGCCCAGAGCCATGAGCGGGAAGGCAACCTGGAGCAGGCCATCGTCACCCGCCGCCGGGAGCTGGCCCTGGACCCCTGGTCCGAGGAAAGCCACCGGCAGCTGATGCGGCTGCTGGCCCTCTCCGGCCAGACCAGCGCCGCCCTGGCCCAGTTCGAAACCTGCCGGGCCGTCCTGGATCAGGAGCTGGGTGTGGCGCCGGAGGCGGAAACCCAGGAGCTGCTGCGCCGCATCCGCCAGGGGGAGCTGGCGGCCCAGCCCCCGGGCCAGGGGGAACGGGTGGCCCAGGAACGCCGCCTGGTGTGCCTGCTGGCCTGCGAGATCGCCCCGCCCCCGGAAGAAGACCCGGAGCTGCAGAGCGGCGCCCTGGGGGCCGCCCACGGCATGGCCATGGAGATCCTCAACCAGCACGGGGGCTATTGCGTCCCGGTGCACATGGGCCGGATCCTCGCCTACTTCGGCTACCCCAACGCCCATGAGGACTGCCCCCGGCGCACGGTCAGCGCCGCCCTGAACCTGGCCCGGCGGCGTCAGGAATTTGCCGGCCTGCACTTTCGCGCCGCCGCCCACAGCGGCTGGGTGGTGAATGACCGCCGCTACAACCTGCCCGACACCACCGGCCACCTCTCCCGCCAAGTGGCGCGGCTGGCCGAGCACACCGGCTGGGAGGAAATTTCCGTCACCCCGGAAATGGCCCGCCTGGTGGAAGGCTATTTCCTGCTCACCCCGGTGCTGCAGTTGGGCGAGCTAAGCCTGCAGCGCATCGTCGGCCCCAGCGGCGCCACCCATCGGCTCGAAGCCCGAGCCCGGCAGCTCACCCCCCTGGTGGGCCGGCGCCGGGAACTGCGGCTGCTCCAGGTGCTCTGGGAACGCACCCGGCGGGGCCAGCGCCAGACCCTGCTGCTCCAGGGGGAAGCCGGCATCGGCAAATCCCGGCTGGTCAACAGCCTGATCGACGCCCTCCAGGACGACGGCGCCTGGCGCAAGCTGCGCTGCAACCCGGAATCCCAGCACACCCCCTATCACCCGATCACCGACCTGCTGCAGCAGTCCCTGGACCAGCAGCTGGCCGGCCAGGAGGACAGCCCCGCCAGCCGCCGCCAGCAGCTAGAACGCTGGCTGGCCCCCCCGGGCAGCCCCCTGCGGCCGCACCTGCCGGCCCTGCTGGAACTCCTGGGCCTGGGCGACCCCGCCAGGCTGGAGCAGCAGACCCCGGCCCAGCGCAAACAGGCCAGCGAAGCCGCCATCATCGCCCTGCTCGAAAGCCTGGCCAGCCGCCACCCGGTACTGCTGGTGATAGAGGACATCCACTGGGCCGACCCCTCCACCCTGGAACTGCTGCGCCAGTACCTGGCGGACGGCCAGCTGCCCACCTTCATCCTGCTCACCTCCCGCCCGGAATTCCCGCCCCTGCCCGGGGTCCGCAGCCTGCAGCTGGGCGCCCTGGCCAGCCGCCAGGCGGAACGTCTGGCCCGCCTGAGCATGGGTGGCCGGCAGCTCGATGAGCAGACCCTGGCGGGCCTGCTGCAGAAAACCGACGGGGTGCCCCTGTACATCGAGGAAATGGCCCGGGCCTGCAGCGAACACCCGGGAGAACAGGTGCCGGGCACCCTCTGGAGCCTGCTCGCCAGCCGCCTGGAAAGCGCCGGCAGCGAAGCCCGGCGCCTGGCCCAGCAGGCCGCCGCCATCGGCCGCGATTTCCAGCTCGACCTGCTCCGGGCCCTGTGGCAGGACAGCCCGCAGAAATTCGCCCTGGGCCTGGAACGGCTGCAGGCCGCCGACCTGATCCACCCCGGCGATGAAACCCGGAGCCGCTTCAAGCACGCCCTGATCCGGGACGCTGCCTACCAGACCCTGCCCCTGGCCGAGCGCAAGACCCTGCACGGCCGGCTGGCCGAACTGCTGCAGGGCCCCTTCGCCGCCCTGGTAGCCGAGGTCCCCGAGCGCCTGGCCCAGCATCTGGCCGCCGCCGGCCAGCCCCTGGCCGCCGCTGCTGCCTGGCTGCGGGCCGGGCAGCTGGCCGCCAGCCGCTCCGCCAACCAGGAAGCCCTGTTCCACTTCGAAAGCGGCCTGCAACAGCTGGCCGGCCAGGAGCAGGACAAAACCGCCGCCCTGGAACTCCCGCTCCAGGCCGCCCTGGGCAACCTGCTCATCGCCATGCGCGGCTACGGCGCCGAAGCCGCCAAGGCCTGCTTCTCCCGAGCCCTGGAACTGAGCCGTGTGGTCCAGGAAGACGCGGAACTGTTCCCGGTGACCTGGGGCCTGTGGCTGGGCGGGCGCTCCTGCACCCCGGAAGCCTACCCCCTGGAATTCGCCCAGCAGCTGGAACGGATCGCCCGCATCTCGGGCCAGCCGGACCAGACCATGCAGGTGCACTACGCCTACGGCAACAACCTGTTCTGGCTCGCCCGTTACGAAGAAGCCCGGCGTCACCTGGAAAGCGCCATCGCCCTGGGCGAAACCCTCTCCTCCACCCAGCTGATCAACACCTACGGGGAAGACACGGGGATCTCCTCCATGGCCTTCCTGTCCTGGATTCAGCTCATCAGCGGCCAAGCCGAAGCGGCCCAGGCCACCAGTGAACGCTCGATCCAGGCCGCCCGCCAGCTGGGACACGCCCACACCCTGGGCTTTGCCCTCACCTTCGCCACCATGCTGCAGCGGCTGATGCACCGGCCGGTCCAGGCCGGCGCCCTGGCCGACGAACTGCTGGCCCTGGCCAGCCGCCACGACCTGGGCCTGTGGCTGGCCTCAGGCAGCGCCCTCAAGGGCTGGAGCATGGCCGTGCAGGGCGACGCCCGGGGCCTGGAAGCCATCCGCCCCGCCGTGGCGGCGGCCCGGGTGGCCATGGTGGTGGTGGAAGGCACTTTCGTGGCCATGGAAACCGATGCCTGCCTGCACCTGGGCCGCTACGAAGAATGCGCCGCCGGCATTGAGGAAATCATCGCCGTGTGCCGCAAGCGGGAAGACCTCTACTACCTCCCCGAATTCTTCCGCATGCGCGGCGAAGCCCTGCTCCACTGCGGCCCGGAGCGGCACCAGGAAGCCCTGGACTGCCTGCGCGAAGCCCACGCCCTGGCCTGCAGTCAGCAGGCCCCCCTGTTCCAGTGGCGCGCCCTGGAAGCCCTGGAACGCCACCTGGATGACCCCCAGGAAAAAACCGCAGCCGCCCAGGCCCTGATCCGCCTGAGCGCCAGCTGCGGCCATCTGGGCTGAGGGGGCGACCAGGAACCCGAAGCCTTCTTACTTGCCGTAGTACTCCCGATACCAGGCCACGAAGCGGCGCACGCCCTCTTCCACCGGCGTGGCGGGGGCGAAGCCTACCCAGGCGTTGAGGGCGTCCACGTCGGCGTAGGTGGCGGGCACGTCCCCGTCCTGCAGGGGCAGGAAGTTCTTCTGGGCCTCCATGCCCAGGGCCTTTTCGATGGCGGCGATGAAATCCATCAGGGGCACCGGGTCGTGGTTGCCGATGTTGAACACCCGGTAGGGGGCGTGGCTGGTGCCCGGGTCCGGCTGCAGGGGATCGAAGGCCGGGTTGGGGGTGGCGGTCTTGTCCAGCACCCGGATCACCCCTTCGACGATGTCGTCGATGTAGGTGAAGTCCCGCTGCATGTTGCCGTGGTTGAATACGTCGATGGGCCGCCCTTCCAGGATGGCCTTGGTAAACAGGAACAGGGCCATGTCGGGCCGGCCCCAGGGGCCATAGACGGTGAAGAAGCGCAGCCCCGTGGTGGGCAGGCCGTAGAGGTGGCTGTAGGTGTGGGCCATCAGCTCGTTGGCCTTCTTGGTGGCAGCGTAGAGGCTGACCGGATGGTCCACGGCGTCGTGTTCCGAGAAGGGCATCTTGGTGTTGCCCCCATAGACGCTGGAACTGCTGGCGTAGGCCAGGTGCGCCACCTGGTTGTGGCGGCAGCCTTCGAGGATGTTGGTGAAACCCACCAGGTTGCTGTCGATGTAGGCGTGGGGATTCTTCAGGGAGTAGCGCACCCCGGCCTGGGCCGCCAGGTGCACCACCTTGTCGAACTTTTCTGCGGCAAAGAGCTGTTCCATGCCCGGCCGGTCGGCCACGTCCAGCTTCACGAAGCTAAAGCCGGCCTGGGGTTCCAGGCGCTGCAGGCGGTCCCGCTTCAGCTGGGGGTCGTAGTAGTCGTTCAGGTTGTCGAGGCCGACCACCTGGTCGCCCCGTTCCAGGAGGCGGCGGGAAACGTTGCTGCCGATGAAGCCGGCGGCGCCGGTGACGAGTACTTTCATGGGATTCCTTTTATTCCACCGTGACCGACTTGGCCAGGTTGCGGGGCTTGTCCACGTCGGTGCCCTTGATCAGGGCCGCGTGGTAGGAGAGGAGCTGCAGGGGCACCACGTGCAGGATGGGGGAAAGGGGGCCGTAGTGTTCGGGCAGGGCCAGCACATGGACCCCGTCCGCGTCGTCGGCGGGGAGCTGGCAGCCCTGGTCGGCGAACACGAACAGCTCGCCGCCCCGGGCCCGCACTTCCTGCAGGTTGGACTTGAGCTTTTCCAGCAGGTGGTCGTTGGGCGCCACGGCGATGACCGGCATCTCCCGGTCCACCAGGGCCAGGGGGCCGTGCTTCAACTCCCCGGCCGGGTAGGCTTCGGCGTGGATGTAGGAGATTTCCTTCAGTTTCAGGGCCCCTTCCAGGGCGATCGGATAATGCCGCCCCCGGCCCAGGAACAGGGCGTGCTGCTTGTTGGCGAAACGCCGGGCCCAGGCGGCGATTTCCGGCTCCAGGGCCAGCACCTTCTGCACGGCGACCGGCAGGTGGCGCATGGCCTGCAGATGGGCGGCCTCGTCGGCCTCGGAGAGCCGTCCCCGGAGCTTGGCGAGCACCAGGGTGAGCAGGAACAGGGCCGCCAGCTGGGTGGTGAAGGCCTTGGTGGAGGCCACGCCGATCTCGGGACCGGCCCGGGTGATGAAGCGCAGGGCCGATTCCCGCACGATGGCCGATTCCGCCACATTGCAGATGGCCAGGGTCAGGGGCTGGCCCTGGTCCCGGGCGTGGCGCAGGGCCGCCTGGGTGTCGGCGGTTTCCCCGGACTGGGAGATGGCCACCACCAGCTGCCGGGGATTGGGCACCGATTCCCGGTAGCGGTATTCGCTGGCGATTTCCACGGTCACCGGCAGGCCGGCGATGCTCTCGATCCAGTAGCGGGCCACCATGCCCGCATGGCTGCTGGTACCGCAGGCCAGGATCAGCACCGAGTCGGCCTGGTCCAGGAGGCGGGCGGCCTCGGCCCCGAACAGGCCGGGCTGCACGCTCTTGGCGCCGCCCACCATTTCCAGGGTGTTGGCCAGGGCTTCGGGTTGCTCGAAGATTTCCTTCTGCATGTAGTGCCGGTACTGGCCCAGCTCCACCGCGTCGGCGGAAAGCTGGGAGAGCACCACCGGGCGGCTCACGGCCTCCCCGGCTTCGCCCTGGATGCGGCGGATCACCAGGCTGTCGGGCCGCAGGTCGGCCAGGTCGCCGTTTTCCAGGTAGATCACCTGGCGGGTCACCTGGAGCAGGGCCGAGGTGTCGGAGGCGGCGTAATAGCCCCGCTCGCCCACCCCCAGGAGCAGGGGCGAACCTTCCCGGGCCACCACCACCCGGCCCGGCTGGGCCTCGGCCACCACGGCGATGGCGTAGGCGCCCTTGAGACGCTGGCAGGTGAGGCGCACCGCCTCGGCCAGATCGGGCTGGATCTTGAGGCTGGCGGCGATCAGGTGGGCGATGGTTTCGGTATCGGTCTCGGAGCTGAACTGGTAGCCCTGGGCCAGCAGCTCCGCCTTCAGGGCCTCGTAGTTCTCGATGATGCCGTTATGGACCACCGCCAGGCCGGCGGAAATGTGCGGGTGGGCGTTATGCTCGGCCGGCGCCCCGTGGGTGGCCCAGCGGGTGTGGGCGATGCCGGTGCTGGCCGCCAGGCCTTCGCAACGGGCGCACAGCTCGGCCACCCGGCCCAGGGCCCGGCGCCGCTCCAGGCCCTCGGCCCCCAGCACGGCCAGGCCGGCGGAGTCATAACCCCGGTATTCCAGCTTTTTCAGGCCCTCGATCAGGACCGGGACCACGTTGTCTGTCGCTGCCGCCGCCACAATGCCGCACATTGGGTTTGCTCCGGGTTAAAGGAGCGGCATTTTACCGGTTACCAGGGAAAACCGTCATTCCGTCCAGTCTCAAGTCCGGGTGAAGCCGCTCAATGCTGCGCGCCTGTCATGCCATACCGCCCCAGGAACCATAGCGCTGCACGGGTCTGCCATCCCGGGCCCTCTTGTGCAAAAGGCCACCCGATGTATCGCATCAGGTGGCCCATGGGACTTCCGGGGGAGTGACAGGCAGCCATCACCGCCCCGGGGGTATCACGTTTACTCAGGCGATCAGCGCATCGGCCAGCTGCAGAAGACCCGCATCCGCCATACCCACCAGATTCACCTGGCCGTCCTGGGTCATGAAAGTGCCCCGCGTCTCACCTTCGACAATCTTGGTCCATAGGCCATCGTTGTCGTCGTCCCGGAACACGCTGAAGTCGATTTCGCCGCTCTTCTGGGTCGAGGTCTTGAGGAGCAGGTTGTCGGAGCCGATTTCCACCACCTGGAAAGTTTCGTTGGCGTCGATATGGTCCGCCTTCCAACCGCGCTTTCCCAACTCCATCGCACCGCTAATGGCATCCCCTGCAACGACGACATCCCCCGTCGCTTTCGTACCATCGGCCAAGGTGAACTTGTAGGTCTCCAGTGAGAGCGGGTTCGTGCCGGTCAATACCTCCAGCCCGAAACTTTTCTGGAAGACGCCATCCTGGTTGGCATCGGAGTAGAGACAGGCTTCCACTTGGCCGAGCTTGGTTTCGATCTTGATCACATCCTGGCCGCTGGATAGCCAGGTTTCGTTCGGCCCCATGGTATCGGCCTCGAGGTAGCCGTATTTGACCTCGGAGACGGCCGTCACCACGCCGTTGGCATCGAGGGCGAATTGCAGGCCCTCTTCGCTGTAAGCCGACGTGTTGGGGATGAGGGAGCTGCCCCCCGAATGGCTCAGATCATCATCGCCATCCGATTTCAAACCCGTACCGGAGTAAGTCTTGCCGGTCTTGAAAAACAGACCATCGCCGTCGACATCCGCGTACGTCGTCGTTTCCAGACGGCCGTCGCTCATCTCGGTTTTCACGACGTTGCTACCGTCGAACGTCCAGGTCTCGTCGCTGTCCATGTGCTCCAGCTTCACGCGACCGCCCTCCACCTTGTAGACAGCTGTTACGGCATTGCCGCTGATGGTGAATTGATAAGCTTTGGATGAGCTGCTCATTGGTGTGTCTCCTGTGTAAGGGGTTCAAACCAGAACCCATGAGTTGCACTATACGGACCCACCCTTAATAGAACCTGAAACGGCAGGCCCTAGCGCTTTTCCTGTACCCGGCAAAAATTCGACACGTTTCAAGCCCCATCCAGACGTAACGCCAGACTGGCCGAAACCCCTCGGGCATGGCCATGGCAGGGTGACTGCAACTGCAGGCTGCCTTCACTCTGCCTGGCAATGGCCTCAACGATGGAAAGCCCCAGCCCTGACCCCTGTTTTTCCTGGGTGCCCCGGAAAAACCGCTGACGCAGCTTTTGCATTTTCTCGGGGGGGATCGGCTCGCAATCATTGCTGACCACCACCCTCCCCTCCGGCTCCAGCCGGATTTCAATGGGCGTACCCGCAGCACCATAACGGTCGGCATTCTCCAGCAGATTCTGCAGGGCGATTCCCACGGCATCGATATCCCCCAGTACCCAGACCGGATGCCCCGGGGGCTGGTACAAAAGCTCACGCTTCGTCGTCAGGGCAAAATCCCGGCACAGCATCCCCAGCAACATGCCCAGATCGAAACGCTCGTTGCAGAGGGCCACACCGGACTCGGCACGGGCCAGTTGCAGGAGCTTGACGCCCATGCGCTGCAGCCGATCCAGCATCTCCGAAGCCTTCGTCACCCGCTCCCGGGCAAGCGGGTCCGACAACTCATGTTGCAGCACCTGCAACTGGGCCATGGCCGTGGCCACGGGGGTACGCAGTTCGTGGGCGCTGTTGGCGGTAAAGCTCCGTTCCGCTTCAAGTGCCAGGCGCAAGCGTTCCAGCAGCAGATTCACGGATTTACCGACGCCGCACAGCTCCACCGGCAGGTCATCGAGCGGCAGCGGCCGCAGATCATTGACATTGCGGCTGGCTATATCCAGGTCGAATTTACGGATCGGGCGCTGGGCGCTCCGTACCGACCAGTAAATGGCCAATCCCGCCAGGGGCAACAGGCCCAATAGCGGCAACAGCAGATAGGTCAGGATGTTGTAGAAGGTGTCCTGCCGGTGCCCCAGGGACTCGGCCACCTGGATGATGAATTCTCCGTCCCGGGTGACGTCCACATAAACCCGTTGCTGCTCCACGTTGTAAAAGCCGTTGGCCAGCGCAGGGTGCAGGGGACGCGCCGGAGCCTTGTGGGAATGCAACAGGACTTCGCCACTCCGGTTCAGTAGCTGATACACAAGGTGTTCATCATGGGCGATGTGATCCAGGGTCTGCAGCGGCGCCCCCTGAGCCACCAGCGTAATGTCATGTACCGCCAGGGGCAGCAGCCGCTGGGCGGTTTCCTGGAGGGCGCTGTCGAACACCTCGCTGGTCTCGTGCTCCACCACCCAGGCCACCGAAGCCACCACCGTCAGCCACAACACGGCCAAGGTGCTGCCCAGGCTGAAATACAGGCGCTTGCCAATACCGGGCTTCATCCACACACCCCGGTGAAACGATAGCCCAGCCCCCGTACCGTCTCGATGCAGGCCTTGCCCAGCTTGCTGCGGATACGGCTTACATAGACTTCGACGATATTGCTGCCAATTTCATCGTCGAAACAGTACAGGGATTGCTCCAGCTGCTCCTTCGACACGATGGCCGAAGGCTTGGAAACCAGTTTTTCCACCAGCGCCCACTCCTTGGCGGTCAGCCGCACCTCGCCCCCCTGCAGCAAGACCCGGTGCCCGGTTTTGTCGATCTGGCAATCGCCCACTTGCAGCAGGGGATTGGGATTGCCCTCATAACGCCGGGTTACGGCATAAACCCTGGCCACCATTTCATCCAGGTCAAAGGGCTTGACCAGATAATCATCGGCTCCCGCCTCCAGGCCCTTGATCCGGTCCCGGATCTGGTCCCGGGCCGTCATGATGATCACCGGCACCGGCCTTTCCTCACGCCGCAAGCGCATCAGAAAGTCCAGGCCATCCCCATCCGGCAGGGACAAATCCAGCAGGATGGCGCCGAACTCCTCGGCCATCACGGCAGCCTGGGCCCCCTTCAGATCCAGCACGGCATCCACGGCAATCCCCTGCGCCTTCAGGTGACTCCCTATCGCTTCCGATAAAACCGGCTGATCTTCCACCAATAACAAACGCATGATTCCCCTTCCAATCACAGTTGAAAGCTGCTGACCGATGCCCTCAGTTGCTCGCTGAGCCGTTCCACATCCCCTGCGGATTCCAGGGTTCGCTGCGCCAGGGCCCTGCTGCTACCGGACAATACGCCCAACTCCCCCATGCGCTGGCTGGCTTTTGCACAGGCGTCTTCCTGGGTGCAGGCAGCACGGTCAATCTCCGCCACCCCCAGACAGATGGTGGAGAGGCGCTCGCGCAAGGCAACGACAGCCTGGGCGGCCCGGGACGCCATCTCCACCCCCACCCGGGCCTGGGAACTGCCTTTTTCCATATTGCTCACAGCCGCCACGGTTTCCTGGCGAATGCTTTCGATGGTTTTTTGAATCTGCAGGGTGGCGTTGTTGGTGCGCTCCGCCAGCTTGCGCACCTCGTCGGCCACCACCGCAAAACCCCGCCCGGACTCCCCTGCCCGGGCTGCCTCAATGGCCGCATTCAGGGCCAGCAAATTGGTCTGCTCGGCAATCTCCCGAATCACGGAAACCATCTGGTTGATCTCGCTGGATTGCAGTTCCAGCTTGGCGATCTCACCGGCAGAAAGCTGAATGTAGTCAGCGATGCGGGTCATCTCCTGGGCCGCCTCGCTCACCATCCGGGCGCCCTGCTCGCCGCTGGCCTCCCCCTCCCGGGCCAGTCGGGCCGCATCCCCCGTCTGCCGGGTAATATCATGGACCTGGGCCACGATTTCAGCCAGCGCACACTCGGTACTCGCAATGGCTTCATGTTGATGACTGGCAGCCAGCTCGGCCTCCCGGGCGTGGATGCCCAGTTCCTGCCCCGTGATCCGGGCTTGTTCCGCTTGCCGGCTTGATTCCGCCATCAGCCCCTGCAAACCGGCAAGCACCCGATTCAGGCCTTGGCCGATGGCGGCCAGTTCGTTGCTTCCGGAAACTTCCACGCGAACCCGCAGATCCTTGTTTGCTTCCACCTGCTGCAAGACCTGCAACAGCCCGCCCACCTGCCGGCCGATGGTCCTGATCAATGCCGCACTTCCCCCCAGGGAGAGCAGAAGGCCGCTGACCAACAGGGCAATCGCCCCGTACAGGGTGAATTGATAGGTTTGAGTTGCCGCTTGCAAGTGGCCTTCCTTGCGCTCCGCCAGGGCCCGGGCGACATTTTCCCGGGACTGCTTGATGGGCTGGTAATACCGATCGGCTTTTTCCGTGACCAGTCTTTCCAGCGCCGCCTCATCCGCTGCCAGCAGGGCGCTGGCCGCCTGCGCCAGATAGGCATCCGTAAATTCCTTACTGACCTGGCCCATAGAAACCAGGGCGGCGGCGCTCCCCTCATCCACCTCGAAAGCTTCCAGGGCCGCCAGCGAAGCACGGATCAAGGTGATGTTCTCGGCGATCACCCTGCCCTCCTGCACCAGCTTTTCCGGAGAAGCGCGAATCATGGATTGGGCAATGTGCAGACGGGAATCAAAGATCCGGCTGTTCAGCCGCGCCAGCTCATCGGTAATCCGGCCATCCTGCATGGAAAGCTGGAACATGCGGTGATTGACCCAGGTGCCATAGATGCCCCCACCGCCAACCACCAGCAAAATGAAGCAAAGACCGGCCACCAGCGTGGCCAGTTGGGCGCGTACCTGGAGATGTTTCATAAAAGCAACCTGTTCATGGAAACGCAGGGCACATGGGAGCGGCAGCCGCCGCCCTGCTCATCCATGATTTTAGGAGCCATGAACTTAACGCTCCCTGAACACCCTTCAGCCAGCGCCCAGGCCCGGAAAGCAGGACGGTAGCAAAAGCCATCCGTTCTGATATTTAATGGCTCCGTTTTGCTGAACCCCCCATTGGGCCTAAACTCGCGCCTTTGCAAAATCCAGCAACCCCATCCGGGCCTCCGTCCAGGGGGCCTGCTGCCGGAGAACACCTTGAGCTACACCGCAGAATCCATTGCCGTCCTGAAAGGCCTGGAACCCGTGCGCCATCGCCCGGGCATGTACACCCGCACGGACTGTCCCCTGCACATCATCCAGGAAGTCATCGACAACGCCGCCGACGAAGCCCTGGCGGGCCACTGCAAGCGCATCCAGGTCACCCTGCACCGGGACCAGTCGGTCTCGGTCCAGGACGACGGCCGGGGCATTCCGGTGGAAGTCCACCCGGTGGAAGGAGTGCCCACCGTGGAGGTGGTGTTCACCCGCCTGCACGCCGGGGGCAAGTTCAACAAGAACGACGGGGATTCGGCCTACCGCTTCTCCGGCGGCCTGCACGGGGTGGGCGTTTCGGTCACCAACGCCCTGTCCACCCGCCTGGAGGTGGAAGTCACCCGGGGCGGCGGCCGGCACCTGATGGCCTTCTCCGGCGGCGACGTGATCGAGCCCCTGCGCCAGGTGGGCGAAGCCCCCAAGAAGGCCAGCGGCACCCGGGTGCGGGCCTGGCCCGACGGCAGCTTCTTCGACAGCCCCCACATTCCCCTGGGCGAGCTGGAACGGCTGCTGCGCAGCAAGGCCGTGCTGCTGCCCGGCCTGGAAGTGAGCCTCACCATCGAACAGGCGGACGGCAGCGCCAGCACCCAGAACTGGTGTTTCCAGCAGGGCATGCAGCAGTACCTGGCCGAACAGATCCAGGACGAGCTGGCAGCCCCCATCTTTGCCGCCGAGAAATACGCCCCCAAGGATGACGAGAATTTCCCCCCCGGCTCCGGCGCCGCCTGGGCCATCTGCTGGACCCTGGAAGGGGGGCTGGCGCGGGAATCCTATGTAAACCTGATCCCCACCCCCGCCGGCGGCACCCACGAATCCGGCCTGCGCCAGGCCGCTTTCGACGCCCTGAAGAGCTTCGCCGAGCACCACGCCCTGCTGCCCAAGGGGGTGAAGCTGGCCGCCGAGGACGTGTTCACCCGGGCCAGCTTCGTCCTCGCCGCCCGGCTGCTGGACCCCTCCTTCCAGGGCCAGACCAAGGAGCGGCTCAACTCCCGGGACGCGGTGGCCCTGGTGGCGCGCATGGTGCGCGACCCCCTGGAGCTGTGGCTGAACGAGCACCCGGAAGCCGCCAAGAAGATCGCCGAGCTGGCCATCAAGGCGGCCCAGGCCCGCACCCGGGCCGGCCAGAAGGTGGAAAAGAGGAAGCAGTCCGGCGTCGCCATCCTGCCCGGCAAGCTTTCCGACTGCCAGTCCGAGGACATCTCCCGCAACGAGATCTTCCTGGTGGAAGGGGATTCCGCCGGCGGCTCCGCCAAGTCCGGCCGGGACAAGGAAACCCAGGCCATCCTGCCCCTGCGCGGCAAGGTGCTGAACACCTGGGAAGTGGAAGCCGGCAGCCTGTTCGCCAACCGGGAAGTGCACGACATCGCCGTGGCCCTGGGCATCGACCCCCACGGCCCCGAGGCGGGCGACGCCGTGCTGGCCAACCTGCGCTACGGCAAGGTGGTGATCATGACCGACGCGGACGTGGACGGCTCCCACATCCGGGTGCTGCTGTGCACCCTGTTCTACCGCCACTTCCCCAAGCTCATCGAACACGGTCACCTGTACTTCGCCCAGCCGCCCCTGTACCGGCTGGACGTGCCCGGCCAGGGCAAGAACCGCCCGCCCCGGAAGATTTACGCCCTGGACAATGCCGAGCGGGAAGCCGCCCTGGACAAGCTCAAGCTGGAAAAGATCAAGCCCGAGAGTGTTTCCATTTCCCGCTTCAAAGGCCTGGGCGAAATGAACTCAGAACAACTGTGGGAAACCACCATGTGCCCCGACACCCGCCGCCTGATGCGGGTGCGCCTGCCGCGCCGGGACGAAGCCGGCCCGGTGCTGAACATGCTCATGGGCAAGAACGAAGCCTCCGGCCGCCGGGCCTGGATGGAAGCCAACGGCGCCCTGGTGGGCGCGGAGATGTAAGTGATGGACGACCAGACCCCCGATCTTTTCGCGGATCAACCGCAAGCCCCCGAAACCGCCGCCGCGCCCCCGGCCGCCCCGGACCTGCCCGCCGCCGCCCCGACAGCCCCTGAATCTCCGGCTGCAGCAGCCGCCCAGCCGCCCCGGGACGATGGCGGCGCCCCGCCCGAACCCCCGGGCCTGAGCGTGCACATCCAGGACGAGGACGACGGGGAAAGCATCCTGCTGCATGAATCCGCCTCCCGGGACTACCTGGAATACGCGGTGGCCGTGGTCAAGGGCCGCGCCCTGCCGGACGTGAAGGACGGCATGAAGCCGGTGCAGCGCCGGGTCCTGTTCGCCATGCGCGAGCTGGGCCTCAACGCCACCGCCAAGCCGGTGAAATCCGCCCGGGTGGTGGGCGACGTGATCGGTAAATACCACCCCCACGGGGACTCCTCCGCCTACGACGCCATGGTGCGCGTCGCCCAGCCCTTCTCCCTGCGCTATCCCCTGGTGGATGGTCAGGGCAATTTCGGCTCCCGGGACGGGGACGGGGCCGCCGCCATGCGCTACACGGAAGCCCGGCTCACCCCCATCTCCGAACTGCTGCTGGCCGAACTGGGCGAAGGCACCGTGGATTTCCAGCCCAACTACGACGGCTCCTTCGACGAACCCGCCTTCCTCCCGGCCCGGCTGCCCTTCTCGCTCCTGAACGGCGCCTCCGGCATCGCCGTGGGCATGGCCACGGAAATTCCCTCCCACAACCTGAAGGAAGTGGCCAGCGCCGCCGTGCATCTGCTGCAGCACCCGGAAGCCGGGGTCGATGAACTGATGACCCTGCTGCCCGGCCCCGACTACCCGGGCGGCGGCCAGATCATCTCCAGTAGCGCCGACATCGCCAGCGCCTACAAGACCGGCCGGGGCAGCCTGCGGGTGCGGGCCCGCTACGAAATCGAGGAAATGGCCCGGGGCGCCTGGCAGGTGGTGTTCAAGGAACTGCCGCCCGGCGTCTCCAGCGCCAAAGTGCTCTCGGAAATCGGCAACCTGCTCAACCCCCAGCCCAAGGCCGGCAAGAAGGCCATCGAGCAATCCGCCGCCCAATTGAAAGCCCTGTTTGCCTCCCAGCTGGACAAGGCCCGGGACGAATCCGGCAAGGACGACGACGTGCGCCTGGTGTTCGAGCCCGCCAGCTCCCGCCAGGACCGGGACGAATTCGTGGCCCTGCTGCTGGCCCACACCAGCCTGGAAACCACCGCCCCCATCAACCTGGTGGCCGTGGGCCTGGACGGCCGCCCCTGCCAGAAATCCCTCACCGACCTGATCGGCGAATGGTGCCGCTTCCGGGTCCAGACCGTGGAACGCCGCACCCGCTACCGGCTGGAAAAGACCGATGACCGCATCCACATCCTGGAAGGCCGGCACATCGTCTTTTTGAACATCGACGAGGTGATCCGCATCATCCGCGAATCCGACGAGCCCAAGCCCGCCCTGATCGAACGCTTCAAGCTCTCCGACCGGCAGGCCGAGGACATCCTGGAAATCCGCCTCAGGCAGCTGGCCCGCCTGGAAGGCATCAAGATCGAACAGGAACTGGCCAAGCTGCGCGAAGAAAAGGCCGGCCTGGAACGGCTGCTCGGCAGCGACACCCTGCTCAGAAAGCAGGTGATCAAGGAAATCCAGGCCGACGCGGAAAAATACGGGGATGCCCGCCGCACGGTGATCCAGCCCGCCGCCATGGCCTCCCGTTCCGAAGTGGCCGCCGTGGCCGACGAACCCGTCACCGTCATCGTCTCCGAAAAAGGCTGGGCCCGGGTGCGCCAGGGCCACGGCCTGGACCTCTCCGGCGTCGCCTTCAAGGACGGGGACCGGCTCGGCTCCGCCCACGAATGCCGCAGCGTCGATTCGCTGGCCATTCTCGCCAGCGACGGCCGGGCCTACACGGTGGCCGTGGCGGCCCTCCCCGACGGCCGGGGCATGGGCGCCCCCCTCTCCTCCTTCGTGGAACTGGGCGCCAGCCGCATCGCCCACGTCATCGCCGGCAAACCCGAAGAAGAACTGCTGGTGGCCAAGACCTCCGGCTACGGCTTCCTCTGCACCCTGGCCGACCTGTTCTCACGCCAGAAAGCGGGCAAATCCTTCCTTACCCTGGAAGACGGAGCCGCCATCCTCAGCCCGGTGAAGGTCCCCGCCCAACCGCCCCAGACCCACCTGGCCGCCCTCTCCAGCGACGGCCGCCTGCTGGTCCTCGAGCGGGAACAGATGAAGCGCCTCTCCGGCGGCAAGGGGGTGCAGATCATCAACCTGAAGGACAAGGAAACCCTAACCCAGGTCATCACCAGCCCCGGCCCGGTGGTAAAGATCGTCGGCGTCTTCCGGGGCAAGGAAAAGGAACTGCTCTCGGAAATCCAGCACCTGGGCCAACGCGCCCGCAGAGGCGCCGGCGTCGGGCTGATCAAGGACCCGGTACTGGCCAAGTTGGAAGAGGAATAGCACCGACAAACACACCAAGAGCCGCTGATGCGGCTCTTGGTTTATGGGGCGGGACTGGACACGTAAGGAATTGCTTGGCCTACCTTTTAGCCTATCTTGTCCGACTGATTGGTTACGCGTTTCGCACTATTCTCTGCGTCCTGCTCAACCTTCGCTTTCTCCGCAGCTCGTTGCTTTGCGAACTGACGTACACCTTCTGCAATGTCCTTAGGGATATACACATATTTGATCACCTCATCGATGATCTCTGGGTATATGAAGAAAGGCGAATTGCCTGCTTCCCAATCTGCTCGCATCTTCACGCCCTTGCGTCGTGATGGGCCAAAGAACAAGTTTTTCCAGATCAGAGGTTCACGCGCTGGGTGGTTCTTGTTGCTGATGATTTTCTCTAGGATGCCGCCACGGATGCACGTCCCCTTTTCGTGCTTAGCTTTCGCCTGGTGGATACGATCAAGCTCGTTAGTCAGCAAGTTCACCGTCTTGCCATTCACGTCCACGATGTCATAGTCCAACGGCTGACAATACCTTCTAATCTCCCAAACAGCACGATCGAATCGGATGATCTCGAATGGCTGGATATCGTATGAAACCTCGTAGTACCGATACTCTGCCCCATAGTCTTCAAGGTTCTTGATGAACTCCACAGTACCGGCGCTGAGGTCGAGTTCAAACTTGCCATGCAGCTTCATTCCCTCTATGCCAGGAAGCACACTGTGGCCCTTATGGGCCTTCACTCGATTAAGTACGAGAATACCTTTGACGTACTTCTCCAAGCAGTGCAGGGCAGACCACAGGAACGGCTGGATAAGTTGTGCCCGGTAAGCCATCCTTGCAGCAATGTAGTCCTTGTCTGCGGTCTCACGAAAGCTTCTGATTGCGAAATCGTTAACCAGGATATGCATTGGGTAAGACATGTTTGTCCTCAGAAGCAATCGACAGCTGGTAGTGCTGCACGCAGGTGGGCTGCGGACGATTGTATGGGGTGCGCGCCCGAAGTCAATCGAATGGCATGGGGCGGGCCGGCCTCCCTGGCTGGCAGACAGTTGCAGGTGGGCGGCCCCCTCCCGCATGCAAGCACAGCCACGGGAAAGCTGCCGGCTGCCCGGGCAGCCCCGGATGCGGCCCCCTTTTCAGCACTTCGTCAGGCGTTCAGCAGCTACCTGGATGATTACTGCCGTATCTTCAACCAGCATGCGGAAGCGAACGGTTTCGAGTACCCCAGCACCTACCACGTGGAGGACAGCTGGAAGAACTATGAACGGGTCAGGCCGGTGCTGGAGCAACGCTTTGCCGAATGGCAGGAGTGGCGACAGCTGGAGGCCAATCGACGCCTGGAACCGTAGCAAAAAGGGACGGTTACGGACGCCCAAACGGATAGATGGCCAAGGAGTTCACCGTCAGGAACTCATACTCGGGAACATACAGATTCTCTTGGAGCGGATGGCCTGATGAAAACACCCGTCCGGCCTTATCAAACATGGCGCCGTCGTAGGGGTCATAGAATCCTCCAGACCACCCCTCAGGGCCAGGAAACGGCAGCAACTCATAACGCACAGGAAGCCCCCTTAGGTTCCCCCCGTTGGCAACAAACCATTCAGGTTTGATGGAGCGGTGGATATTTCTAGCATATGGGGGCTGGTGACTCGCCCGGGACAAGGGATCGCGTACTTGGCTGGATAACCGTTCCAACTCCAGCAAATCTGCTGGCGCCCGATGAACGATGAAAACAGGTCCTTTGGCACTATCCACCCTTTTTGCCGTTCCCACTGGTATCTGGTCCAGATCAACCAGCAGGACATGCCTCCTGATGTTTACATCCGTGGGTTCCATAGACCTGAAAAGCACCAGAAAAGTCCCCAGGAACAACAGCATCAGCATTGCCAAAACACCAGCTTTCAGCAGATTACGTAGCGACATGTTGCCTCAGGATGAAATAGCGAACGGATAAGGCAGCATGCCATATGAGAGCACAGAATGTCTGCTGCCAGCTCCCATCAAAACGCACAGGCTCAGGTATCAAAAATCCCGCTGGCCACAACCCGCCCCTGTTCATCCACCAGCACGAACAGCACCGTGTCGATGCCAAGCTGCCAGATATGGACGCGCCGCCCTTCCCGGGGCGGGCAGGCTTCCGGAAGCGGGTATGCAGAATAGCGGGAGCAGAAGGCTTCGGCCCCATGACTTGCGCTCGGCGCCTTCCCCACGATCTGGATGACCTGCTCCATGTCCATGGCGGGCTGTATCCTTGCGGCAACCCAGGCGGGCCGCAGGGCCAGGAACAGGAGACGGCCAACAGGGCCAGCAGCACCAGCCCCCCCAGATGATCCAGCCCCCACGCCAGATGCCGTGCCCCCTTCATGGCTCCGAACCTGCAAGCCCATGGGCCGTCGGCAGCCGACCCTCCAAGGGAGCGGAGGTTTCTCCGAGGGATAGGGGGAGCTGGCCGGATCGGTGCTGCGGTTTCCACATGGCGGCGGGCGTTTGTCCTGGGTAGGGCCCATTGTAGCGGCTCGATTCACCCCGCCAAGCCCGATATACTGTACGAATGAACAGTAATCGCCGCATCGCCCACCTGGACATGGACGCCTTCTTCGCTTCGGTGGAGCTGCGTTTCTACCCCGAGCTGCAGGGTCAGGCGGTGGTGGTGGGCGGGGCCCGGGTGCATGCGCCGGAGACCCTGGCCGACGGCAGCCGGCGTTTTGCCCGCCTCAGGGATTACGCCGGGCGGGGGGTGGTGACCACGTCCACCTACGAGGCCCGGGCCCTGGGGGTGTTTTCCGGCATGGGGCTGATGAAGTCGGCCCAGCTGGCCCCGGAGGCCATCCTGCTGCCGGCCCAGTTCGAGGCCTATCGGGATTATTCGCGCCGCTTCAAGGCGGCTGTGGCAGCCATTGCCCCCACCATCGAGGACCGGGGCATAGATGAAATCTACCTGGACCTCACGGATCACCCGGAACCCACCCTGCCCCTGGTGCAACGCCTCAAGGGCGCGGTGCTGGAAGCCACGGGGCTCAGCTGTTCCGTGGGGGTGGCGCCCAACAAGCTGCTGGCCAAGATATGTTCCGACCTGGACAAGCCGGACGGCATCACCCTGCTGGAGGCGGCGGATATTCCCACCCGCATCTGGCCCCTGGCGCCCCGGAAGATCAACGGCATCGGCCCCAAGGCAGCGGCCAGGCTGGAGCGGCTGGGCATAGACAGCATCGGTGCCCTGGCGGCCACGCCGGAGGATTTCCTGGTGCGCCACTTCGGCGCTGGCACCGGGGCCTGGCTGCATCGGGCGGCCCACGGGGTGGATCACAGCCCGGTGGTGACCAGCCGGGAGCCCAAGTCCATCAGCCGGGAAACCACCTTCGAGCGGGACCTGCATGTGCGCCAGGACCGGCCCGAGCTGTCGCGCCAGTTCACCGCCCTGTGCGAGCGGGTGGCGGCGGATCTGGCCAGAAAGGGTTACCTGAGCCGCACCATAGGAATCAAGCTGCGTTACGAGGATTTCCAGGCGGTGACCCGGGATGTGACCCTGCCGGTGGCGGTGGGGGACGCGGCGGCCATACGGCGGGCGGCAGGGGAGTGTCTGAAGCGGGTGCCCCTGGAAAGGAAGATCCGCCTGCTGGGGGTGCGCTGCGGCGCCCTGGTGCCCCAGGGGCAGGAGTCTGAGGAAACGGAGGAAAGGCAGGGAAAGCTGCCTTTTTAAGAGGCTCCGGCAAGTAAAAACCCGGTCCAGAGACCGGGTTTTCACAGGGACCACTGAGGTCGCAGGCCGGCCCCTGGGGGCCGGTCGGCCGATTACTTGCCGTTGACGGCAGCCTTCAGCTTGGCACCGGCGGAGAACTTGGCTGCCTTGGAGGCGGCGATCTTCAGTTCGGCACCGGTCTGGGGATTGCGGCCGGTACGGGCAGCACGCTCACCCACGGAGAAGGTACCAAAACCGATCAGGCTGACGCTGTCACCCTTGGCCAGGGCTTCGGTGATGATGTCCACCAGGCCGTCGATGGCGTTGCCGGCAGAGGCCTTGGACAGGTTGCACTTGGAGGCCAGAGCTTCGATCAGTTCGGTTTTGTTCATGGTGTGTAGTTCCTGTGTAAAAGAATTCGGAGACGCGATTATCCACCTATGGAGGAAATTGCCTAGTCACTGTGATTTTATACAGCTATATATTTTGGCCTTGTGCAGGTAGCCTTGGGGCTCCCGAATTGCGTGTATCCCGCTTCCCATGTCCCGTTCCCGCACTCCCTGGTTCCCCGACGCCGGTACCCTGGTGGCATTTTCAGGCCGTTCCCAGAAGGGCCAGGTGCGCAATGTCCGCGTCATTGCCGAGGCTTCTGCCGGACGCATGGTGGTGGAAGCCATAGGCCGCAAGGGGGTGCCCGTACGCCTGACGGTGAAACGGGAAAACCTGGCCCCCATGCAACCTTCCCTGTTTTAGCCCATGCGGCGCCGCGCCTGCCTGTTCGGCCTTGCCGCCCTGCCCTTGCTGGCGGCCTGCTCCCCCAAGCCCGGGGGCAAGGCCATGCCGCCGGGGAGCAAGGTGCTGGCTCTGGGGGACAGCATCACCCACGGCACCGGCGCCAGCCCCGGAGAGGACTGGCCCAGCCTGCTGGCCGCCCGGACGGGCTGGCAGATCGAGAACGCCGGCGTTCCCGGCGACACGACGGCCGGGGCCCTGCAGCGCTTGCCGGACCTGCTGGAACAGCACCGGCCGGCCCTGGTGATCGTGGAGCTGGGGGGCAACGATTTCCTGCGCCGCCGTCC
Source organism: Azovibrio restrictus DSM 23866 (assembly GCF_000429665.1). GTDB lineage: Bacteria > Pseudomonadota > Gammaproteobacteria > Burkholderiales > Rhodocyclaceae > Azovibrio > Azovibrio restrictus. The sequence continues at coordinate 68,491 of NZ_AUCH01000004.1, read as the reverse complement.
CCAGGCCCAGGTGAAGGAAGACCTGCGCCGCATTCTGCAGCTGATCCGGGCCCAGGGCGCCCAGGCGGTGCTGGTGGCCGTCCCCGAGCTTTCCCTGATGGCCCTGGTGGCGAGCCGCCCCGGGGATGCCCCCATTTATGCCGAGCTGGCCGGCGAGGAACAGGTGCCCCTGGTGGCGGAGGTGCTTTCCGAAGTCCTGGGCCGGCCCGAGTGGCGTGCCGACCAGATCCACCCCAATGCCGCCGGTTACGCGGCCCTGGCCGACGGCCTGGCCCAGGGTCTTCAAAGCCTGGGGCTGCTGGCCGCCCCCTGAACGAGGAAGATGCCCATGAACACGCCCCTGCCCCGACTCGCCGCCGCCCTCCTGGGCCTGCTGCTCCTGCCCCCGGCCCAGGCCGATGAGGTGGGCTGCGTCACCACCGCCTGGAAGCTGGTGGGGGCCAATCACAAGGTGTGCGTGGAAGCGTTCAAGGACCCCCAGGTGCCGGGCGTCACCTGCCATGTGAGCCAGGCCCGCACCGGCGGCGTGGCCGGTTCCCTGGGGCTGGCCCAGGACCCTTCCCAGTTTTCCCTGGCCTGCCGCCAGACCGGCCCCATCACCCTGCCCCCCAAGCTGGCCCGGCAGGAGACGGTGTTCTCCGAGGACACCTCCATTCTGTTCAAGGAGACCCGGGTGGTGCGCCTCTGGGATGCCCCGAACCAGACCCTGGTGTATCTGGCCATCAGCCGCAAGCTGATCGAGGGAGCCCCGGCCAACAGCATCTCCACGGTGCCGGTGATGCCCTGGGGCAGCCGCTGAGCGCCCCGCCTCAAGCCACGGCGGGCAGCACCACTTCCCTGAGGGCCAGGGCCTCACGATTGTTCTTCAGGTAGGCCAGCAGATCCCGGGCCGCAAGCCCCGGCGGCACCTGCCCGGCTTCCAGGGGCAGGGAAAACAGCACGATGTCCCGCTCGATGATCTGCAAGCCTCCTTGGGAGGCCGCCTCCACGATGTAGGCAATCTTGTCTGCCAGGGATTCGTCAGCCGGGGTATAGGGCACCAGAATCCAGACATCGCTACCGTCCCTGGCCACCAGGTCGCTCTTGCGGAACAGGCGGCGCAGGGAATGGGAGACCTCATCCAGCTTCATGGCCGCCCGCCGGGCCCCGAAGGCCTCCCCCAGCACCCGGGGACTCTCATAATCCACATAGGCCAGCCCGAACTGCAGATGCCCCGGGTAACGGGACTCCACGGCCAGCAGCCAGTCCAGCAGGAACAGGAAATTGTCCCAGGCCTCGATATTCGTTTCCGACATGCTCTCTCTCCAGATGGGCAGCCTGCACCAGGCAACGGGCCGCCGATAGCTGCACGATAGCATAGGCCCGCGTCATTTTCCCCTGTCGAAACAGGCAGGAGAACCGCCAGAACCACTGGAACGGAAAGCACCCGGCTCAGGCGAACTGCCTCCAGATCAAAGCCGAGCCACTCACCACCAGCAAGCCGTGCAGCAGGCGGAACAACTGCTCCCGCCCCAGGCGCAGATCCACCTGGTGCCCCAGGAACACCCCCAGGGCCATGGCCGGCAGGCACAGTAGGGCAGTCTGCAGCAAAGCCAGGTCCAGGAGCCCCCAGACCAGGCAGAGCAGCAGGCGCCAGGCGGTGGATAAGCCGATCAGCACGGCCTGGGTGGCCCGGAAGGCCTCCCGGGATTCCAGGTGACGCTGCAAATAGGCCGCATAGACGAACCCGCCGCTGCCGAACAAGCCCCCCAGCACGCCCCCCAGCAGCCCATGCCAGAAGGCCGGACGGCCGCTCCAGGGGCTGGCGGCGGCCCGGCGCAGTCCCTGGATGCCCTGCCAGATCACGAAGCCCCCCAGGGCCAGCGCCATCAGCCGGCCCGGCAGACGGGAGAGCAGCAGTACCCCCAGGAGCTGGCCCAGCAACATGCCCGGGAACAAGCGGGCGAAAGGCCCCCAGGCCACCGCCCGACGGGCCCGGAAGCCCCGCAGGGCAGAGCCGGAAAAATCCAGCAAGGCCAGCAAGGGAATCACCCGGGCCACCGGCATCACCTGGGCCAGGGGGCCGCTGGCCACCAGGGCAGAACCGAAACCCACCAGGGTGAAAACCCCGTAGGCCAGCACCAGGGCCAGCCAGGTGGGCAACCAGTCGAGAAAGACGAGGGGAGGAAAGGAGGAAAACATGGCAGACCGCTCCGGCAGAAAGAGCTGGGATTCTCCGAAGGGCCAAGGTATAAAACAAATATCGAATTAGTCAGGCATCCATACCTTTTCAGCATGCCAACCCTGAAACAGATCCGTTACTTCCTCAGCGTCGCCGAGCTGGGAGGCTTCACCCAGGCTGCGGCGGCCCTGTTCATCGCCCAGCCGGCCCTGAGCCGGCAGATCGCCCTGATGGAAACGGAACTGGGCTTCCCCCTGTTCCAGCGCGAAGCCCGGGGCGTCAGCCTGACTGCCGCCGGCCAGCTCTACCGGGAGCGGGTCGGCCAGATCCAGGAACAGCTGATGGCCGCCGCCGAAGCCGGGGCCCAGCTGGCCCAGGGCAAGGCCGGGGTGCTGCGCCTGCTGCATTCCAGCTCCACCCCGGTGGGCAGCCTGATGCCGGCGATCCAGGCGTTTCTCGAACAGAGCCCCGGCGCCCGCATCCACCTGGACCGGGTTGCCTCGGAACTGCAATTGCAGGAAGTGGCGGAAGGCCGGGCTGACCTGGGCGTGATCCGCCTGCCGGTGCTGGGCCGGGAACCCCGGGTGCAACTTCGGGAACTGGAAGCAGAGCGGCTGTGGGTCCTGCTCCCGGACGGACACCCCCTGGCCGGACGCTCCCAGCTCGGCATCGCCGAACTACGGGAACAGGCCTTCGTGGCCGCCGTGCACCGGGAGCGGGGCGGCCTGGCCCGGCGGGTCACCGACCTCTGCCTGCAACGGGGCTTCGTCCCGGCCACAGCCCGGGTCATCAGCCGCAAGACCTCCATGCTCGACCTGGTGGCCGCCGGTTTCGGCATCGCCGTGGTCCCAGCCTCCATGCTCAACCTGCGCCAGACCGGCATTACCCCGATCCCCCTGGCAGACCCGGACGCCCTGGCTCAACGCGCCCTGGTGCTCCCCCAACAAGCCCATCCCCTGGCCCAGGCCTTTGCGGAACTGCTGATGGAACATGGCCGCCATGGGCAAAACAGGGAAACCCAGGGGAAAGACCTAGCAACTGCCGAGGATTTGCGGGCCGGAGGCTGAAAACCTAGCGACAGAAAGCCCGAGCACCTTCCGGCCATGCCCAAACAGGTGGAAAACCGGGCCATATCGCGCCGTTGGACCCCGGCGACTTGCCGGAAACGGAAATGAAAAAAGGGCACATCCCGTAAAAGGAGTGCCCTTCTTCATGTTTTGATGGCGCGCCCGGAGCGATTCGAACGCCCGACCCCTTGGTTCGTAGCCAAGTACTCTATCCAACTGAGCTACGGGCGCGCTGCAAAACTTGGTGAAACACCGGAAAAAACCAGTTTTCCCGATTATTGCCAGATTTCTCAACCTGGACTTTCTCTTTCAAATGGCGCGCCCGGAGCGATTCGAACGCCCGACCCCTTGGTTCGTAGCCAAGTACTCTATCCAACTGAGCTACGGGCGCGCTGCAAAAGAGCGCGTATTCTATTGAAAAAGGCCTGGATTGCCAAGCCTTTTCTGGATGTTTTTTTACTTTCCCGAAACCCGGGTCAGCCGTTGCTGCCCACGCTCGGTCCACCCAGCAGGGCCAGGATGGACTGCAGCTCGGCACGGATCTGGCCCATGCTCAGGGCCCGGCTTTCCGCCGGCTCGGCCGCCGCCATGGCGCCCTCATCCAGGCGGTTGCGGGCCCCGCTGATGGTGAAGCCCTGGCTGTAAAGGAGTTCCCGGATGCGCCGCACCAGCAGCACTTCGTGATGCTGGTAGTAGCGCCGGTTGCCGCGCCGCTTGACCGGCTTCAGCTGGGTGAACTCCTGCTCCCAGTAACGCAGCACGTGGGGCTTGACGCCGCACAGCTCGCTGACTTCACCGATGGTGAAATAGCGCTTGGCCGGGATGGGAGGCAGTTCCTCCCCACCCGGGTTTTTAGGCTTGGCTTCCATCGAAGGATTGCTCCACCTCGGCCTTCAACTTCTGGCTGGCATGAAAGGTGACGACACGACGGGCGGTGATGGGAATTTCCTCGCCCGTCTTGGGATTGCGCCCGGGGCGCTGGGGCTTGTCGCGCAACTGGAAGTTGCCGAAGCCGGAAAGCTTGACGCCTTCGCCCCGTTCCAGGGCATTACGGATTTCTTCGAAGAACGCTTCCACCATGTCCTTGGCTTCGCGTTTGTTCAGGCCGACCTGTTCAAACAGAAGATCGGCCAGTTCGGCTTTGGTGAGGGTCATCATGGTCGGACTGGGGATCATGCCCGCAACTGGGCCGCAAAGTTTTGTTCTAGATAAGCGGTGATCTGGGCCAGTGCGGCGTCGATCTCCGCATCTAGCAAAGTCCGTTGAGTATCTTGCATAACTATACGAAAAGCAAGACTTTTTTTCCCTTCGGGGACTCCCTTGCCCTGGTAAACATCGAACAACTGGATGTCCTGGACCAGGGATTGGGCGCCCTTTTTCATGCCCGCCAACAGGTCCTGCAGAGGCAGTTGCTGATCCACCACAATGGCCAGGTCGCGGATGACGGGCTGGAACTTGGAGACCTCCACATAGGCTGGCAGACGGGCCCGGCTTGCTGCTTCCAGTTCGATCTCGAAGAGCACCGGGGCGCTGGGCAGATCGTATTTCTGCACCCACTCCGGATGCAGTTCGCCGATATAGCCGATCACCTGGCCGTCCAGGCTGACACTGGCGGACCGGCCCGGATGCAGGGCGGGATGGTGGAGGCGGGCGAAGCTGAGCTGAGCCGGAGCCAGCAGGGCTTCCAGGTCGCCCTTCAGGTCGAAGTAATCCACCTTGCGGCCATCAGTGCCCCAGCCCTCGGGCTGGGCAGTGCCGTAGGCCAGGGCGGCCAGGCGCCAGGGCTGGTAGTAGCCGGGCACGGGGGCGGCGCCGGCATCGCGCAGGAAGCAGCGGCCCTGCTCGAACAGGCGTACCCGGGACTGCTTGCGCTTCAGGTTAGTGGCCAGGTTTTCCACCAGGCCACCGATCAGGCTGGAGCGCATCACCGCCAGTTGGCTGGCAATGGGGTTGGCGAGCCGGATCGGGTTGGTATTGGCGGCGAAATCCTGTTCCCAGGCTTCCTGGACGAAGGCGAAATTGACCACCTCCTGGAAACCCCGGTCGGCCATCTGCTGGCGCACCCGGAACAGGGGACGCTGGTCCTCGCCCTGGGGCAGCATGGCCAGCTTGCCCACGGGGGCCGGGGCGGGAATGTTGTCGTAGCCGTGCAGGCGGGCCACTTCCTCGATCAGGTCCTCTTCGATCTCGATGTCGAAGCGATAGCTGGGCGGGGTGATGATGAAGTCCTCCCCTTCCCGGCTGAACGGCAGGGCCAGGCGGTCCAGCAGGGCGGCGATCTCATCGGCGCTGAAAGCCACACCCAGCACCTTCTTCACCCGGGCGGTACGCAGGCGCACGGGCTGGTGTTCGGGCAGCTGAGCCAGGGCTTCGGTGACTGGGCCGGCCTGGCCGCCGCAGATTTCCAGGACCAGGGCGGTGGCCCGCTCCAGGGCGTTCAGGGTGTTACCGAAGTCCACGCCCCGCTCGAAGCGGTGGGAGGAATCGCTGGAGAAGTTGTAGCGACGGGCCCGGCCGGCGATGGCCTTGGGCGCGAAGAAGGCGGATTCCAGGAAGATTTCCGTGGTCTCCAGGGTGACGCTGCTGGCTTCGCCGCCCATGATCCCGGCCATGGCCAGGGCCTGGCTGTCATCGGCGATCACCAGCACGTCTTCGGCCAGGATGACGCTCTGTTCGTTGAGGAGCTTCAACTGCTCACCAGCCCCGGCCATGCGGGCCCGCACGGTGCCGTTCAGCTTGGCGTTGTCGAAGGCATGCAGGGGCTGCCCCAGTTCCAGGAGCACGTAGTTGGTCACGTCCACCAGGGCGGAGATGCTGCGCAGGCCGCTGCGCTCCAGGCGGCGGCGCATCCAATCGGGCGTGGCGGCCTTGGCATTCACGCCGCTGATCACCCGGCCGCAATAGCGGGGGCAGGCCAGGCTGGCTTCCAGGAGCACCGCACGGCTGGCGCCGGCGCTCACGGGAGCGCTCTGGATAGCCGGATAGGTGGCAGGGGTGCCGGTCAGGGCGGCCACTTCCCGGGCGATGCCGGTAAGGGAGAGACAGTCGGCCCGGTTGGGGGTGAGCTTCAGGGTGTAGAGCTGGTCGTCCAGGTCCAGATAGCTGCGGATGCTGTTGCCCACGGGGGCGTCGGCGGGCAGCACCAGGAGACCGGAGGCGTCCTCGGCAATGCCCAGCTCCTTGGCCGAGCAGAGCATGCCGCTCGATTCGATGCCGCGCACCTTGGCTACCTTGATCTTGAAATCCCCGGGCAGCTTCGCCCCGGGCAGGGCGCAGGGCACCTTGAGGCCGGGGGCCACGTTGGGGGCGCCGCAGACGATCTGCTGGGGGGTGCCGCTACCAATGTCTACCTGGCAGACATTGAGGCGGTCCGCATCCGGGTGCTTGACCACTTCCAGCACCTGGGCCACCACCACCTGGTCAAAGGCGGGGGCCACCGGGTCCAGCTCTTCCACTTCCAGACCGGCCATGGTCAGGAGATGGGAAAGCTCGGCGCTGGACAGGGCGGGATTGACGAAGGTTCTCAGCCAGGATTCGGAGAATTTCATGGGACGCTCGTGGTATTGGGTCTAAGGTTGCGCAGCAGAACTCGGGGGCAGATCAGACGAACTGGCGCAGGAAGCGCAGGTCGCCTTCGAAGAACAGACGCAGGTCGTTCACGCCGTAGCGCAGCATGGTCAGGCGGTCGGGACCGAAGCCGAAGGCGAAGCCGGTGTAGCGCTCCGCGTCGATGCCCGCATGGGCCAGCACGTTGGGATGCACCATGCCGCAGCCGGCGATTTCCAGCCAGCGGCCCTTCAGGGCGCCGCTCATGAAGGCCACGTCGATCTCGGCGGAGGGCTCGGTGAACGGGAAGAAGGAGGGGCGGAAACGCACCTGCAGATCGTCCGTCTCGAAGAAACTCTTGAGGAAATCGGCAATCACCCCCTTCAGGTCGGCAAACGACACGTCCTCACCCACCCAGAGGCCTTCCACCTGGTGGAACATGGGCGAGTGGGTGGCGTCGGAATCAACCCGGTACACGCGCCCCGGGGCGATGATGCGGATTTCCGGCATGCTCGCCTGGCCGGCGTATTTGGCCACATGGGCCTGCATGTAGCGGGCCTGGATGGGGCTGGTGTGGGTGCGCAGCAGCACGTTCTCGGCCACCTTGCCCTGCTCGTCGAGCAGATAGAAGGTGTCGTGCATGGAGCGGGCCGGATGCTCCTCGGGGGTGTTGAGGGCGGTGAAATTGAAGAAGTCTTCCTCGATCTCCGGGCCGTCGGCCACGGAAAAACCGATGGAGCGGAACAGGGTCTCGATGCGTTCCAGGGTGCGGGTGACCGGATGCAGGCCTCCCCTGCCCTCGCCGCGCCCGGGCAGGGTCACGTCCAGGGCCTCTTCGGCCAGACGGGCTTCCAGGGCAGCGCGCCGGATGTCTTCCCGGCGAGTGTTCAGGGCAGCCTCGACGGCGACCTTGGCCTGGTTGATGGCGGCGCCGGCAGTCTTCTTTTCTTCCGGCGGCAGCTTGCCCAGGCCCTTGAGCAATTCGGTAATCTGACCGCTCTTGCCCAGGTAGCGGGCTTTCACCTGCTCCAGGGCATCCGGGTCATTGATAGCGGCGAAGGCAGCTTCTGCTTCGCGGACGATGAGATCGAGATCTTGCATGGGTCACACCCTGAAATGAAAAAAGGAGGCTTGCGCCTCCTTCCTTTAAGCAGCTTTCGCTCAGGCGCTGAGCTGGGCCTTGGCCTGGGCGGCCAGGGCAGCAAAGGCGGCCTTGTCGAACACGGCCAGATCGGCCAGAACCTTGCGGTCCACTTCGATGTTGGCCTTCTTCAGACCATTCATGAAGGTGCTGTACTTCATGCCCAGTTCCCGGGAAGCCGCGTTGATACGGGCGATCCACAGGGCGCGGAACTGGCGCTTCCTTTGACGGCGGTCACGGTAGGCATATTGACCGGCCTTCATCACCGCCTGCTTGGCGATGCGGTATACGTTCTTGCGACGACCGCGGTAACCCTTGGCCTGGTCCAGAACCTTCTTGTGACGCGCGCGCGCCGTTACACCACGTTTGACTCTCGGCATGTTCTATCTCCTTACGCGTAGGGCATCATGGCGCGGACAGAAGCCACGTCACGCTCGTGAATACCGGTAACACCGCGCAGTTGACGCTTGCACTTGGTGGTCTTCTTGGTGAGGATGTGGCGCTTGAACGCCTGACCGCGCTTGATGGTACCGCCAGCACGGACCGTGAAGCGCTTTTTGGCGCTGCTCTTGGTCTTCATTTTGGGCATGGTTAGCTCCTAATGTCGTGGCGCCAGGTGGCCTCCTGCGGAGACGCTTGCACTACCCGACGTCACTTTTTATGGAGGACCGCCGAAGCGGTCCATCCGAATTTCTTACTCGGCCTGCTCGGCAGGCTTGCCTGCCGGCTTTTCAGCCTTTTCCAGCTTCTTCTTGGCCGGCGCGATGATCATGATCATCTGCCGCCCTTCCATCTTGGGCATCTGCTCCACCTGGCCATAGGGCTCCAGGTCGGCCTTGATCCGCTCCAGCTGGCGCATGCCGAACTCCTGGTGGGCCATTTCACGGCCCCGGAAGCGCAGGGTCACCTTGACCTTGTCCTCCTCGTCCAGGAAACGGATCATGTTCCTGAGTTTGATCTGGTAGTCGTTTTCATCAGTCCCGGGGCGGAGCTTGATCTCCTTCACCTGGACCTGCTTCTGCTTGAGCTTCGCCTCGTGGGCCTTCTTGGCCTCCTGGTACTTGAACTTGCCGTAATCCATGATCCGGCAGACCGGCGGCTGAGCCAGCGGTGCAATTTCCACTAGGTCCAGACCGGCTTCTTCAGCCAGATGCATGGCCTGCCTGGAACTCACGACCCCCAATTGTTCGCCTTCTTCTCCAATCAGCCGGACTTCCGGCACATTGATTTCTTCGTTGAGGCGATGCGACTTGTTCAGAGCGATGGTTAGACTCCTGAAAACAGACAAAAACTATGCCGTGCTCCCCCGCACTGCAGCTTCTTTCTGAAGCTGTGCAATCAGGTCATCCAGGCTGATCTGCCCCAGGTCCTGACCACTGCGAGTACGCACGGCAACCAGATTTCCTGCCTTTTCCTTGTCACCCACGATGAGCAGATAGGGCAGTCGGTTCATACTATGTTCGCGGATTTTATAGGTAATTTTCTCGTTACGCAAATCCGCCTCGGCCCTGAGACCCGCCTGGCGCAGCTTTTTCACCACATCGGCGGCGTATTCGGCCTGGTGTTCGGAAATACTCATGACGACAGCCTGGACCGGTGCCAGCCACAGGGGGAAGGCACCCACGTAGTGCTCGATGAGGATGCCGACAAAACGCTCCAGGGAACCGAACAGGGCCCGGTGCAGCATGACCGGCCGCTTGTGGGTGTTGTCGGAAGCCACGTAATTGATGTCGAAACGCTCGGGCAGATTCATGTCCACCTGCAGGGTGCCGCACTGCCAGTCCCGGCCGATGGCGTCGCGCAGCACGAACTCCAGCTTGGGCCCGTAGAAAGCCCCTTCACCCGGGAACAGGGTGTACTCCACCCCCATGTGCTCCAGGGCCTGGGCCAGGGCGCCTTCGAGCTTGTCCCAGGTCTCGTCGGAACCGATGCGGTTCTCGGGCCGGGTGGAGAGCTTGACCCGCACGTTCTCGAAACCGAAATCCTTGTAGATTTCGAAGATCAGCTTCACCACATCCCGGCACTCGGCTTCCATCTGCTCTTCGGTACAGAAGATATGGGCGTCGTCCTGGGTGAAGTGGCGCACCCGCAGCAGGCCGTGCAGGGCCCCCGAGGGTTCGTAGCGGTGCACCTTGCCGAATTCAGCCATGCGCAGGGGCAGGTCCCGGTAGCTCTTGATGCCCTGGGCGTACATGGAGACGGCACCAGGGCAGTTCATGGGCTTCAGGGCAAACACCCGCTCATCTTCGGTCTGGGTGGTGAACATGTTTTCCCGGTAATTGAACCAGTGCCCGGAAATTTCCCAGAGGCTGCGGTCCATCACGTCGGGGGTATTCACTTCCACGTAGCCGGCCTTCTCCTGACAGTCGCGCATGTAGGCGATCAGCTTCTGGAACAGGAACCAGCCCTTGGGGTGCCAGAACACGGAACCCGGGGCCTCTTCCTGGAAGTGGAACAGGTCCAGGCGCTGCCCCAGCTTGCGGTGGTCGCGCTTTTCCGCCTCTTCGAGCATGTGCAGGTAGGCTTCCAGCTCGTCCTTCTTGGCCCAGGCGGTACCGTAAATGCGCTGCAGCATCTCGTTCCTGGAGTCGCCGCGCCAGTAGGCGCCGGCCACCTTCATCAGCTTGAAGACCTTGAGCTTGCCCGTGGAAGGCACGTGGGGGCCGCGGCAAAGGTCGATGAAATTGCCCTCCCGGTACAGGGAGACCTCCTGGTCGGCGGGAATGGCCTCGATCAGCTCGGCCTTGTACTTTTCCCCCTGCTCCAGGAAGAACTTGACGGCCTCATCCCGGGACCAGACTTCACGACTCACGGGAATGTCTTGCTTGACCAGCTCGGCCATCTTCTTTTCGATGGCGGCCAGGTCCTCCGGGGTGAAGGGGCGCTTGTAGGCAAAGTCGTAGTAGAAGCCGTTTTCGATGACGGGCCCGATGGTCACCTGGGCGTCGGGGAACAGCTCCTTGACCGCATAGGCCAGCAGGTGGGCCGTGGAGTGGCGAATGACCTCCAGCCCCTCCACATCCTTGTCGGTGATGATGGCCAGGGCGGCGTCCTGGGCGATGGAGAAGGAGGTATCGACCAGTTTGCCATCCACCCGGCCGGCCAGGGCGGCCTTGGCCAGACCTGTGCCGATGCTGGCCGCCACTTCGGCCACGGTCACGGGGCCGGGAAAGGATCGAATGGAACCATCGGGCAACTTGATATCAGGCATGATCTGGCGCTCCAGGAATTGTCGGGGCTAATTTGTCGGGCAAAAAAAAAGTGCGGCTGAGCCGCACTTTTTTTGGGTACTACCAGGACGAATGCGAACTCGCTTAGCGTTTCTGAACTGTGGTAGTGGTAGTTCGGAAAAACATCACAAGCTGCTCCGTCTTTAAATTGGTAGGCGCGATTGGACTCGAACCAACGACCCCCACCATGTCAAGGTGGTGCTCTAACCAGCTGAGCTACGCGCCTAAAGCGAAGGCCGCATTATACGGAGCAAAAAACCGAAGTCAACACCTGATCGCCATTCTCTGCCGCAACGGCCTTCCACCCTCCCGGAAAGGCCGCCTCACCTTTAGAATTCCGGCATTGCCCCCCCAACACCGGCAGCGCCGGACAACAACAGGAACAAGAACATGTGCGGCATTTGTGGAGAACTGCGCTTCGACGGCCAGACGGCGGACCTGCCGGCCCTGGGGCGGATGATGGATGCCATGCAGCGGCGCGGCCCCGACCATGGCGGCAGCTTCTCCGACGGCCCCCTGGCCCTGGGACACCGGCGCCTGGCCATCATCGATCTTTCGGAAAACTCCGACCAGCCCATGCACGACGCGGAGCTGGGACTAGCCCTGGTCTTCAACGGCACCATCTACAACTACAGGGAATTGCGCCGGGAACTGCTGGGACTCGGCTACCACTTCTTCTCCGACGGCGACACCGAGGTGATCCTCAAGGCCTACCATGCCTGGGGCGAGGCCTGCCTGGAACGGCTGGACGGCATGTTCGCCTTCGCCCTCTGGGATCTGCACCAACACACCCTGTTCCTGGCCCGGGACCGGTTCGGCATCAAACCCCTGTACCTGAGCCGCAACGGCCGCCGCCTGCGTTTTGCCTCCAGTCTGCCGGCCCTGCTGGCCGGTGGTGACATCTCCCGGGAGCTGGACCCCGCTGGCCTGCAGCTGCAATTCACCCTGCACGGCTCGGTGCCCGCCCCCCACACCGTGCTGCGTGACGTGAGGAAGCTCCCCCCCGCCACCCGCCTGAGCATCGATGTCCGGAACCAGTCCCGGGAACAGGCCTACTGGCACCTGGAAGCCCGGCGCCCGGACCCAGAACCTGATACCGCCTCCTACCTGCTTCAGGTTCGGGAGCGGCTGAAGGCGGCCGTGGCACGCCAGCACCTGGCCGCCGACGTCCCCGTGGGGGTGCTGCTATCCGGCGGCGTGGATTCCAGCCTGCTGGTGGGGCTGCTGGCCGAACTGGGCCAGCAGGACATCTTCACCTTCTCCATCGGCTTTCACGACCAGCCGGAAGAAAAGGGGGACGAGTTCCACTACTCCGACCTGGTGGCCCGGCATTTCGGCACCCGCCACCAGCGCTACCTGATGCCTGACCGGGAAGTGCTGGAGAAGCTGCCGGAAGCCATTGCCGCCATGGCCGAACCCATGTTCAGCCAGGACAACGTGGCCTTCTACCTGCTCGCCCGGGAGGTGAAGAAGGAAGTGAAGGCCGTGCTCTCCGGCCAGGGAGCCGACGAGGTGTTCGGCGGCTATTACTGGTATCCGGTGATGGACGCGGAATCTCCGCAACTTTCCCCGCTGGAGCGCTTCTCCCGCCATTACTTCGACCGCAGCCAGGCGGAATACCAGTCCATGATGGCGCCCGCCTGGGCCACCGCCGATCATGCCTCGGCCCTGGTGGCCGCCCGCCTCGGGGAACCCGGCGCCGACACTTTCCTGGACCAGGTTCTGCGCCTGGACGCCACCACCTTGATCGTGGACGACCCGGTGAAGCGGGTGGACAACATGACCATGGCCTGGGGCCTGGAAGCCCGGGTCCCCTTCCTGGACCGGGAGCTGGTGGAAACCGCCATGAGCCTGCCCCCTGCCCTGCGCCTCCGGGAAGGCGGCAAGTACCCCCTCAAGCACCTGGCCCGGGGCCTGCTGCCGGACGAAGTGATCGACCGGCCCAAGGGCTATTTCCCCACCCCGGCCCTCAAATACCTGCGCGGGGGATTCTTCGAGTTCATCCGGGAGGTGCTGGAATCCCCCAGCTGCCGCCAGCGGGGCCTGTACGACCGGAGTTACGTGGATCGCCTGCTGGCCGACCCCATGGGCCACTTCACCCCCCTGCAGGGCAACAAGCTGTGGCACCTGGCCGCCCTGGAATACTGGCTCCAGGCCGTGGTAGACCCAGCCGGAAATTCCTGAAACCACTCTTCTCAAGACACGCCCCATGCACCGCTTAGCCAAACTGCTGTTCGTCGCCGGCCTCTGCCTCCTGCTGGCCGCCCTGTGGAAGAAGCACGAACTGCCGGCCCCGGGGCTGCTGCAACCGGCCCTGCAGGAAGAGCCCCTGCAGAAGGCCGTCACCATGCCGGCCTTCGAGCGCAGCGTCGGCCAGATCAACTACCGGATCCAGCCCCTGTACCGCTACGAGCTGTGGGGCCTGGTGGTCAGCCGCCACGACAGCGATACCTGGTGGGACTACCTGCACAAGGAATGGAATGACCGCCTCAACGTGGCCGACCTGTGCGTGCTCTGGGGCGACAACCTGAACAACGCCAGCTACGGCCAGGTTTCCTTCTCCAGCGGCCAGTTCACCTGCTACTTCCAAACCGACTCCAACGAGGTTTACCAGGCCTTCGACCAGACCGCCATCTCCAACAACCACCTGCTCAGCGACGATCCGGAACTGATCCGGCGCATCAAGAACACCCGGGTGGGCGACCAGATCCATTTCCGTGGCTACCTGGCCGAGTATTCCCATGAACACGGCACCCCGTTCCGGCGCGGCACCAGCACCACCCGCAGCGACACGGGCAACGGGGCCTGTGAAACCGTGTTCCTGGAGGAATTCACCATCCTGAAACAGGGCGGCGGCCCCTGGCACAAACTGCAGTGGCTGGGCATTGCCCTGATGGTACTGGGCAGCATCGCCTGGATCGCCGCACCGGTGCGGCTACGGAACTGAGACCAACGGCAATCCGGGAACGCGGCGGCAAGCGGATTGTCCGAGGAGCGCGCCCTCCAGGAGAACCCGCCCATGCCCAAGCTCAAACTCGCCGAACTGATGGGGGCCCTGAGTTACGCCCTGGACATCACCGAGGGACAACCCGAAGGCCACTGCGTCCGCTGCTGCTGGATCGGCATGCACCTGGGGCGCCGCGTGGGCCTGGAGGAAAAGCAGCTCTGGGAGCTCTACTACACCCTGCTACTCAAGGACCTGGGCTGCAGCAGCAACGCGGCGCGAATCTGCCAGCTCTACCTCACCGACGACCTCAGCTTCAAGCGGGATTACAAACAGTTGGGCGACAGCCTGCCCCAGGCCCTGGATTTCATCCTGCGCCACACGGGATTGCAGGCCGGGCTGGCACAGCGCTTCAGCGCCCTGTTCTCGGCCATGAGCCATAGCCAGGAACTGGCCACCGAACTGATCCAGACCCGCTGCCAGAGAGGCGCGGACATTGCCCGCACCCTGCGCTTTCCGGAAGCCGTGGCCCGGGGCATCCACAGCCTGGACGAGCACTGGGACGGCCGGGGCCTCCCCGAAGGGCTGGCCGGAAGCGCCATTCCCATTTACGCCCGGATCGCTCTACTGGCCCAGGTGATGGATGTCTTTCACCATTCCGGCGGCCCCCAGGCGGCCCTGCAGGAAATCCGCCAGCGCAGCGCCAGCTGGTTCGATCCCCGGCTGGTGGAAGCCTGTGAGACCCTGGCCGGGGATAGTGAGTTCTGGTCCATGCTGACCGATCCCAGCCTGCCCCAGGCCCTGTTTGCCCTGGAGCCCGGCCTGTTCGAGGTTCCCCTGGATGATGATTACCTGGACGAAATTGCCGCAGCCTTCGGCCAGGTGGTGGACTCGAAAAGCCCCTACACCGCCGGACACAGCGCCCGGGTAGCCGAGTACACGGACCGGATTGCTATCCAGTTGGGCCTCTCCCCCGAGCGGCGGCGCTGGCTGCGCCGGGCGGCCCTGCTGCACGACATCGGCAAGCTGGGGGTAAGCAACGCGGTGCTGGACAAGCCGGGCAAGCTCGATGCCGCCGAATGGCGCGCGGTCCAACAGCACGCGGCCTATACGGAAGCCATCCTGGCGCGCATCGGCGCCTTCGGGGAGCTGGCCCGGGTGGCAGGGGCCCATCATGAACGCCTGGATGGCAAAGGCTACCCCCGGGGGCTGGCGGCCGAGGCCATCTGTTTGGAAACCCGCATCATCACCACGGCCGACATCTTCGATGCAATCACCGCCGCCCGGCCTTACCGGGGCGCCATCCCCGTAGATCAGACCCTGGAGATCATGGCGGAAAACCTGGGAAGCGCCATCGATCCCCGCTGCTTTTCCGCCCTCAAGGCAACGCTGGAACCCGACCACCCGCCTCAGTAGTGGGGCGGGATTTCGTCCGCCAGGTTACGCCCACCCTGGGCCGGCGCCATGCTCTGCATCTGCAGGCGCAGAGCCTTGAGTTCCTGCACCAGCAAGTCGATCTGCTGTTGCTGGCGATAGACCGTGGTGTTCAGGGTTTCCAGCAGATCCTGGGCAAAGCTGAACTTGATTTCCAGATCGGTAATGCGTTCTTCCATGGGGCAACATCCTTGCAAGGGGCCGCCATCATACCCAAGCCCATGAAAAAATAAGCAAATGCTGTTTTGTTGAATCAATTAACCATGGTTTAATGAGAAGGCATCCTGTTACGTGGAAAAATCATGAGCCCCAGACCTCTACATCCAGGCAAGACCTACATCACTTCCAGCGAGCTGCGGGAATCCTGCTGTGCCATGCGTGTCGCCACCGAAAAGATGGCCCGCATCCACGGCCTGAGCGCCCCCGTCTGCCCCCGGAAGCAGAAATGCCAGGAACAGGCCCGTCGCACCGCCGCCTGAGCCCTTTCCGCCGGCAACACCGCCTGTGACATAATGGCCCGCCCCTACGGCGGGCTTTTTCATTTCGGGAACCTTTATCCCGCCTCCCGGTCTTTCTCTGCCTTCCCTCATGCCCTCCTGTGATCCCATGGCCGCAAGCCCCCGTCCCCTGGAACTCCTCGCCCCCGCCAAGAACGCCGATTACGGCATCGAAGCCATCCTGCACGGGGCCGATGCCGTCTACATCGGCGGCCCGGCCTTCGGGGCCCGTTCCAACGCGGGCAACACGGTAGCCGACATCGCGCGCCTGGCCCGGGAAGCCCACCGTTACCAGGCCCGGGTATTCGTGACGGTGAACACCATCCTCAAGGACGAAGAGCTGGAACCGGCCCGCAAGATCATCTGGCAGCTCCACGAGGCCGGGGCCGACGCGGTGATCATCCAGGACATGGGCCTCCTGGAACTGGACCTGCCCCCCATCCAGCTCCACGCCAGCACCCAGACCGACATACGTACGCTGGAAAAGGCTCGCTTCCTGGACCAGGTGGGCTTCTCCCAGATCGTCCTGGCCCGGGAGCTGAACCTGATGCAGATTCAGCGCATCGCCGCCGCCACCTCCTGCAATCTGGAATTCTTCATCCACGGGGCCCTCTGCGTCGCCTACTCGGGCCAGTGCTACATCAGCCACGCCCACACGGGCCGCAGCGCCAACCGGGGTGAATGCTCCCAGGCCTGCCGCCTACCCTACGACCTGGCCGACCAGGACGGCAAGCTGGTGGCCCAGGACAAGCACCTGCTCTCCATGAAGGACAACGACCAGAGCGCCAACCTGCTGGCCCTGGCGGATGCGGGCATCACCTCCTTCAAGATCGAGGGGCGGCTGAAGGACCTGTCCTACGTGAAGAACATCACCGCCCACTACCGCAGTCTAGTGGACGGCATCCTGGCAGCCCACCCGGAGCGCTACTGCCAGGCCTCCGCCGGGCGCTGCAGCTACACCTTCACGCCCCAGCCGGAAAAAACCTTCAACCGGGGCGCCACCGACTATTTCGTCCATGACCGCAAGGCCGACATCGGCGCCTTCGACACCCCCGCCTTCTCCGGCGAAGCCCTGGGCCGGGTGAATCAGCTTGGCCCCAACTGGTTCGAGGTGGAAACCGAAGCCGAACTCCACAATGGCGACGGCCTCTCCTACTTCGACCCGGAGCAGGAACTGGTGGGCCTGCGTATCAACACCGCCGAACAGCGCAGCGGCAAGGGCAAGAACTCCATCTGGCGCTGCAGCCCCAACGAAATGCCCGCCGACCTGGCCCAGGGCACTCTCCTGTACCGCAACCGGGACCAAAGTTTCGAGCGCCTGCTGGAAAAGAAATCCGCCGAGCGGCGCATCGGCGTACACCTGCGCCTGGAGGAAACCCCCGAGGGCTTCGCCCTGCTGCTCACCGACGAGACGGGCATCACCGCCGCCGCCAGCATCGCCCAGCCCAAGGAGCCCGCCAAGGATGCAGAACGGGCCCTCACCGGCCTGCGCGACAACCTGGCCAAGCTGGGCAACACCCTGTACCGGGCCGAGGCCATCGACCTTTCCCTGAGCCTGCCCCCGGACCAGGCCTGGTTCCTGCCCGCCAGCGTGGTCAACGGTCTGCGCCGGGACGCCGTGGAAGCCCTGGACGCCGCCCGGGCCGCCGCCTACCGGCGCCCGGAGCGCAAAGCCCCCGCCGCAAACCCGCCCCCCTACCCGGAATCCGCCCTCTCCTACCTGGGCAACGTCTACAACCAGAAGGCCCACGCCTTCTACAGCCGCCACGGGGTCTCCGTGATCGAGGCCGCCTACGAAACCAACCAGGAAGCCGGCGAGGTGTCCCTGATGATCACCAAGCACTGCCTGCGCTACAGCTTCAACCTCTGCCCCAAGGAAGTGAAAGGCATCCGCCCCGACCCCATGACCCTGGTGAACGGCAAGGAAAAACTCACCCTCACCTTCGACTGCAAGAAATGCGAAATGCACGTGGTGGGCAAACTGAAGACCCAGCGCATCATCCCCATCCAGGCCCGCTGAACCCGCCCCAGACCCGGGCAGAAAACACCACCGGGAGCCTGCGGCCCACCGCCCGTTAGCGCACGATCAGGCGCGCAGAGCAGAAAAAAAGAAGACACCCCCGAAAAACGTGGACAAATCCGCAAACCCTGCTACAATGCGCGCCTTCCCGGAGAGGTGGATGAGTGGTTTAAGTCGCACGCCTGGAAAGCGTGTTCAGGGTAATACCCTGACGGGGGTTCGAATCCCCCCCTCTCCGCCAGGATTCGAGAAAAAGCCCTGACCTGTCAGGGCTTTTTCTTTGCCTGTCTCCCAGCCATGCCGGAACGGCAGCCAGTAGCTGGACTCCCCCTTCTGCGCTTCAAGCAGACCATCAGCCTCAGGCAGACGCCTGCAAGCGTCCGCCCGCACTATTCCCACGTTCCCAAACCCTAGCGTTTCAGCGCAGCAGGATTGATCCCGAACTGCCGGCGGAAGGCTGCCGAGAAATGGCTGACGTTGCTGTACCCCAGGTCCATGGCCACCTCGGTCACAGTCGCCCGGCCCGCCTGCAGACGTCGTCTGGCCTCGTGCATGCGCGCCTCCAGAAACAGGCTGTAGACGCTGTTGCCGAACATGGCCTTGAAGCCCCGCTTCAGCTTGAGCAGGCTCAGGCCGCTCTCGGCAGCCAGGTCGTTCAGGCTGGGGGCCTTGCCCAGATCGGCAAGCAGCAGGTCCCGGGCCCGCTGCAACCGGGACCGGTCTTCCTGACTGAAGCCCCGGTCAGCCGCGGGAGCGCGGCTTTCCAGGAACAGGCCCAGCAGGGACAAGCCCTGTCCCTCGATCCACAGGCGGCTCCGCACCGGGCCTTCGGCCCCGGCCGTCATGGCGCGGCAGGACTGACTCAGGGACAAGGCCGTGGCGTGCAGCTCCGGGCCATGGCAGCCATCGATGAAGCAGTTGCCGGTGCCCACCTCCTGGCGCAGGCCGCATCCCTGCTCGTCTTCCCAGGAAGCCAGGACATCGGGTCTGAGCATCACTGTGACGCTGGCAATCCCCCCTTTCTGGTGACGAAACCGGCCCAGGCGGTCCGGACCGAAATGGATATACCCGGCCCCGGCCCCCACCTCATGGGATTCGGCCCTGGTCTGGCTCCTGAATTCGCACTGGGTCCGCCCCTGCAATACGTAACCGAAATGAACTAGGTTGCTGTCGTCACGCATCGTGAATTCCAGGGGCTGGGCGAAGCAGCCATGCCAGATCAACAGATCGACCCCGTCCTGAAGAGGAATGCGGGCCAGATTGCAGCTGTGGCCGGGCCCCAGGCCGAGCACCGAGATATCGGCCAGCACCTCCGAAGCCCGGATTTCCCTGCTCATCTCAAATCTGCGTGCAGCTAGCGACATGCTTTCCCCCTGGACAGTGAACCGATTCGGGCAACAGCTAATCCGATCCGGGTAGCGCGACAAACGGGAATTATTATCATCTACTCCGATTTGATAAATCAACCCATTCGGAGAATTTCATCTTGACCTCCCAGACCTGCAATCTCACCGGCGTCCCGGAAACCATGCTGTGGACCCTGCACAACCGGGCCAGCGAAGCCATGCGCGCCGATGCCTGGCTGCAGGACCCGGACGCCGTGCGCATCTACCAATCCCTCCAGTACGACTACCTGCGCAGCTTCGGCCACCCGGACTCCTCCCATGCCATCCGCTCCCTGGTCTTCGACCAGGCCCTGCAACCCTGGCTTCAGGCCCACCCGGGCGGCACCGTGGTGGAACTGGCCTGCGGCCTGGAAACCCAGTTCCAGCGCTGCGATGACGGGCAGGTGCGCTGGCTGTGCGTCGATGTGCCGGAATCCATCGCCGTCCGTGAACGCTTCCTGGCCCCCAGCGAACGCTGCCGCCACCTGGGCAAGAGCGCCCTGGACCTGTCCTGGATGGATCATGTGGATGGCTCCCGGGGCGTTTTCGTCACCGCCCAGGGGCTGCTGATGTACTTCGAGGAAGCCCAGGTAAAAACCCTGCTGGCAGCGATCATCGCCCGCTTCCCGGGAGTGGAACTGATGTTCGACACCATCCCCCACTGGTTCTCGCGGCTGACCACGCGCCCCGAAGGGTTCTGGAAAACCCGGCACTACCGCACCCCCCCCATGCCCTGGGGCATTGCCCGGCACGAACTGGAAGCGATGCTGCGCAGCTGCTCGCCGCTGATGGGCGCCATCCACATCCAGAACTACCCCCGGATGCGTGGCTTTCCGGCCTGCCTGTTTCCGTGGCTGAGCCGCCTCCCCGGTCTCTCCGGCAAGTCCCCCTGCATCGTGCATGCCAAGACGAAAACCCCTGCCTGAACAGCGCCCAACCCGCCGGATATGATCATGAAAAAAACCCTTCCCTTCCCCTCCCGTCCCCGCCTGCTGGCCGTCGCCATGGCCGTGATCGCAACCAGCAGCGTCCAGGCCGCCGATGACCAGACGCTGACCACGGTCACCGTCTCGGCCAACAAGATCGAACAGGATGCCCAGTCCATCCCCCAGAGCATCACCGTCATCAGCGAATCCGAACTCCAGGAAAAGGGCATCACCAAGGTGGCCGACGTGGTCGGCGAGATTCCCAACATGTTCGTCAACGGCGCCGGGGGCAATGGCATGGGCGTCAGCTTCCGGGGCCTCAACACCTCCATCTTCACCAACAACAACCCGGTAGTCGTCTACATCGACGGCATTCCCTACTCCAACCGTTATGGTTTCGATCCATCCCTGGCCAACGTGGAGCGGGTGGAAGTGCTGCGCGGCCCCCAGGGTTCCATCTACGGGAAGGACGCCATCGGCGCGGTAATCAGCATCGTCACCAAGAAGCCCAGCGACACATGGCACGGCTCGGTGGGCCTGGAGCTATCCAGCAACGACACCCGCTACAGCAGCTTCAATGCAGCCGGCGCCCTGCTCAAGGAGCAGTTGTACGCCGGCATCAACGGCCAGTACGACAGCAGTGAGGGCTGGATCGAGAATACCTGGCCGGGGATGGAAAAGAAGGCGGATGCAGACCGGACCGGCAAACTGGGGGGCTACCTGTTATGGACGCCCCACGCGGATCTGGACGCCAAGCTGACCCTGTCCCGGGACCGGCGCACCGGTCACTGGTACAAGAATACCCAGGCCCTGGCCGGTGGCACTTCCCTGAGTGAATTCAGGCGGAGCGACGCGGAAAAGGCCAGCTATGACACCAGGACCCGGGAAACCGGCGATACCGATGCCCAGAGTCTGGCCCTCACCTGGCGCCTGGACGGCGTCACCCTGGATGCGGTGACAACCCACAAGACCTTCACCATGAAAGGCATCTACGACGCTGACTTCGGCACCAGCCCCCTCTATACCGGCCTGAGCCAGTTCAACAACTCCCGCACCGAAACCTGGTCCCAGGAGCTGCGCCTGTCCAGCAGTGCCAAGACCGGCCTGCGCTGGGTGGCCGGCCTCTACCTGGAGAAGGAAAAGCACGAGCAGGGCCCCTACGGCATGCAGTTCCCCAACTTCGACCCCAGCACCATGGATTACCTGGGCAGTTTCGGCATGGACGCCCACTCCCTCACCGACAGCAAGACCCAGGCCCTGTTCGGGCAGTTGATCTACCCCATCGGCGCCGCCGAACTGACCCTGGGAGGCCGCTGGCAGCAGATCGAGAAGAAGTTCGACATCGACACCTACTACCTGCCGGTGGGCCTGAGCGGCCCGGCCATGTACAGCATGGCGGACACCAACCGGGCCAGCACCTTCCTGCCCAAGGCCGCGCTCAGCTATCCGCTGCACAAGAACTGGACCGCCTACGTCTCCTACGCCAAGGGCTACATGCCCGGCGGCTACAACTACTTTTCCAGTGGTGGCAGCACCGCCGACAACCGCTTCGAGCCCCAGATTTCCGACAACTACGAAATCGGCATCAAGGGCCAGGCCGGCAACGTCACGCTGGCGGCCAACCTGTTCCACATGAACATCGAGGACATCCACATCTACAAGGCCCAGGGCGCCCTGTACACCACCGGCAATGCCAAGAGGGCCCATTCGACCGGGGCCGAGCTGGAAGTGGGCTGGCAACCGGCGCGCCACTGGGAACTCAGCGGCGCCCTCGGCCTGATCAGCGCCAAGTACGACGACTACGACACCGGCAGCCACAACTTCGACGGCGAAACCATCGCCAACACCCCTTCCCACACCCTGCGTCTGAGCGCTGCTTATCTCGCCCCCAGCGGGGCCTATGGCCGGGTCGATGTGCGGAACCAGGGACGGGTGATGTTCTACGACGACGCCCAGAAAAGCTTCGTGCGCGAAAAAGGCCACACCACGGTGGATCTCAAGGCCGGCTACCGCTTCGCCGACTGGGACCTCTACGCCTTCGTGCACAACCTGACCGACACCAAATACATCAACGGCTTCATGTCCTCCTCCAGCATCACCATGGCCAGCTTCGGCGAGCCACGCCGGATCGGCATCGGCGCCCGCTACCACTTCTGATCCCCGGCCGCCCCGGCGGGCGGTCTTTCGGGCGCTCCCGGGCTTAGTCCCGGGCGCCGGCATTTTTTCACCACGAGGTATCCATGAGCGCGACTTCCGGCCTGCAACTGCGCGGCCTGACCAAGACCTACGCCAACGGCGTCAAGGCCCTGAACGGCATCGACCTGAGCGTTCCCCCCGGACTCTACGGACTGCTCGGCCCCAACGGCGCCGGCAAGAGCACGCTGATGCGCACCCTGGCCACGCTGCAGGCCCCCGACGCCGGCCAGATCGAGCTCGACGGGGTGGACGTGCTGGCCGACCCGGACCACCTGCGCCGCCGCCTCGGCTACCTGCCGCAGACCATCGGCGCCTATCCGGGCGTCAGCGGCCGCGACCTGCTCGACCGCTTCGCCTGGCTCAAGGGGCGTACCGAGCGCCGGCAACGCCGCGCCGAAGTCGAGGCGCTGCTGCAGCGGGTGAACCTCGGCGACGCCGCGCACCGGGCCGTGGCCACCTATTCGGGTGGCATGCTGCGCCGCTTCGGCATTGCCATGGCGCTGATCGGCTCGCCGCGCCTGCTCATCGTCGACGAGCCCACCGCCGGCCTCGACCCGGCCGAGCGCAACCGCTTCCACCGGGTTCTCGCCGACGTCGCCGCCGAAGCCGTGGTGCTGCTGTCTACCCACATCGTCGAGGACATCGAGAACCTGTGCGCCCGGCTGGCGATCCTGGCCCGCGGCCGCATCGTTGCCGAGGGCACCCCGGCCGAACTGAGTTCGGCCCTGGCCGGCCGCCTCTGGGCGCGCGTGGTGCCCCGCGGCGAAGCCCTGCCCGCCGCCGTCCAGCTCACCGCCGTGCCTGGCGGCACCCTCGCCGTGGTCCTCGCCGAAGCATCGCCCGGCCCCGGCTTCCAGCCCCATCCGGCGACGCTGGAAGACGCCTACCACGTGGCCCTGGCAGCCGCCGGCCTCAGCGACGAGGAGGCGTAAATGAACTTCCTCCTGCGCGAGGCCTGGCACGAGTTCCGGGCCGGCCTCAAGGGCGGCGTGCTGCCGCTGATCTACCTGGTGCTCAGCGCCTACATCCTGGTCGTCATGACCAGCGCCGACAACCTGCGCTCCATGGGCGCCGTGGACATCCCGCGCAACGCTCCGGCCCTGGTCTACATGATGACTTCGGGCGACGCCTTCTTCCTGTTCTTCGCCTGGGCCTGGGTCTTCGCCCAGCCCATCGTGCGCGACCGGGCCGCGCAACTGCACGAGGTCGTGCTCGCCGCCCCGGTTTCCCTGCGCCAACTGCTCGCCGCCCGCTACCTGGGCGCCCTCGGGGTGGCCCTGCTGCTCGGCACCTCGCAGATTCTCGGCTTCCTGCTGGCGCCCCTGCTCGAAAGCCTGGGCGCGGTGCCCCCCGGTTCGGTGGCCGCCGCGCCCTGGGCCGCCTTCGCCTGGGCCTTCCTGATCTTCACCCTGCCCCTGGCGGCCGGCGCCGGCGCCCTCTATTACATCGCCGCCCTGCGCAGCCGCAGCGTCGGCGGCGCCTTCGCCGTGGCGGCGCTGCTGATGGCGTTCTGGATGGTGGCGATGATCGTCTTCAAGGGCGGCCACGCCGATCCCTTCCTGGTCACCGTGCTCGATCCCTCCGGCTTTGCCGAGGCCGAGCACCAGGTGGTGGACCAATGGACGCCGCAGCAGAAGAGCAGCGCCCTGCTCGCCCTGACCCCGGCGCTGGCCTGGAACCGCCTGCTCTGGGGCGGCCTGCCGCTGCTGCTGCTGGCCCTGGCGATCTGGCGGACGCGGCGGGAAAGCCTGGTGCACGGCCGCGGCGAGGGAAATTCGCGGAAATTGACGGTCGACCATCAGATTTCGGCAAAATCCGCCAGCGCGCCGCTGCCCGGCCCGGTCCAGCGCAGTTCCTGGCTGGCCGCCGTGGTCGCCGAATCCGCCTGGCAGGCGCGCCTGATCCTGGCCCGGCGCAGCCTGTGGATCGCCGTCGCCCTGCTGGTCCTGCTCGCCGTCGCCGCCGCCTTCGTGCACGGCATCCAGCACGCCTGGGGACCGATGCAGGCCCGCGCCGAGTTCGTCTCGCCGGTGCTCACCCAGACCTTCTACCTGATCGTCGTCTTCATGACCGCGGCGATGGTCGGCCTGGCTGCCCGCCGCGACGAGCAGCCCGGCCTGTGCGAGATGTTCGATGCGACGCCGGCCCCCAACTCGGTCCGCCTAGCCGGGCGCGCCGTCGCCGCCCTGGTGGTCGGGCTGGTCTGCGTCGCCATCCCGGCTGCCGGCACCATCCTGGTCGGCCTGCTCACCACCCCCGAGGCCGCCATCCTGCTGCCCCTGCTGCATCAGGGCGGCGTCCTGCTGCCGGCAATCCTGGAGCTGGCGGCGATTACCCTGCTGCTGCACGCCCTGATCCGCCACCCGGGCACCGCCCACGCGGCGGCGATCCTGGCCGCCTTCATCATGGTGGTCAATTTCGAGGTCGGCCTGGTCAATTACCCGCCCCACCAGATCGGGCGCGGCGTCGGCATCGCCCTCTCCGGCCTGAGCGGCTTCGCGCCCTGGGTCGAGAAACTGATCGCCAGCGACGCCTTCAAGCTGGCCCTGGCCGCCACCCTGGTCGCGCTGGCCGCCGTCGTCACCCGGCGCGGTTGCGATGCCGGCTGGCGCAGCCGCCTCGGGCAATGGCGCCGCGGCCTGTTCGGCGGCCCCGGCCTCGCCGTCGTCGCCGGCATCGTCGCCCTGGCGGGCTGCTCGGCCTGGCTGCAACAGCGTTACGTGGTCGAAGGCGGCTACCAGACCCGCGACCAGGAACTGGCCGGCGATGCCGACTGGGAACGGCGCTGGCTGCCCGCGGCGGCCGAGTTCAGCGTTGCCGGCGGCGAGGTGCTGCTGCAGGTCGTACCGGCCAGCCGCGAACTGCGCGGCCACTGGACCCTGGACGGGGTGCGGGTACACGGCAGCAGCCTGCACGCCCGGCTGCCCCACGGCTTTGAACTCCTCGACGCCAGGGTAGACGGTCAGAGCGTCGGCGCCACCGTGGACGACGAACACCTGGCCATCCCCGCCGCCAACTGCCGCTCCCGGGACTGCCGCATCGAACTCGCCTGGCGGCTGCCGGTGGCCGGCTGGACGGTGAGCGACGACGGCGTCCTGGCCCGGCCAGCCTGGCTGGTCGGCGACGATTTCTGGCTGCGCGCCCGGGAGGTGATGCCGCGCCTGGGCCTGGACGGCGAGCGGGTGATCCGCACTCCGGCCGAGCGCAGCCGCCTCGGCCTGGCCGCCGGTTTTGCCCTGCCGGCCTGGCGCGCCAGCCTGGCCGACGGCGCCGCCGCCCCGGCCGGCCAGTGGCGCTGGCGGGTGGAAGTGGCCGGACACCCGGCGGCAGGCGCTGACGGTCAACTGGCCGGCCTGCTCGATTTTGCCGCCCTCGCCGCCCAGCGGGCCCGGACCACCGAAGTCGCCGGGCTCAAGCTGATCCACGACGCCAGCCGCGGCGCGGACGCCCTGGCGGTAGCCGACGACCTGCAGCGGATGCAGCGCTGCGTCGCCCGCCACCTGGGCAGCGCCCCTGCCGTCAGCAGCGTCGCCCAGTGGCCCCGGGGCCTGCCGCCGGGGGATGGCGACGCAGCCCTGGCCGGCGGCCTGCTGCTGCTCGCCGAACAGCCCCACTGGGACGTGGCGGGCCAGGGCACCGGCCGCCTCGCCCGACGCGCCGACATCGCCGCCGCCCTGGCCCGCCGGAGCGTGGCCGACGCCGCCGACCTGCGCGAAGGCGCCGGCAGCGCCTGGCTGGCCAGCGGCCTGCCCGGCGCCATCGGCCTGCTCTGCGTCGCCGAGGAAGACGGGGTCGCGGCCCTGCAGGCGCTGCTGACGCGGGGCGCCCAACGCACCACCGAAGCCCTGGCCGGCACCGAAACCCCGGTCGGCCCCCTGAGCCTGGCGCCGCGCCAGGCCTGGCCGGCCGACTACGCCCCCCTGGCCGCCCTGAACTGGGCGGCCCGGCTCAGCCCGGCGGAAATCCAGGCGCTGCTGGCGCAATTGCGCCGCCAGGGCGATCTGGTCGCCGCCCTGGGCAGCGTCGCCGCCGCCGACCAGGTGGATCGCTGGCTCGGCCCGCCCCTGGCGACCGACGTCCGCGCCGCCGGCACTGCCGGCGAACGCTGGGTCTGGCGCGACGGCGGCTGGCAAGGGGCCGGCAGCCCGGTGGCAGCGCGCCGCCTGCAAAGCATCGACGGCCGCCTGAACTGGGACGCGCCGCCCCAGGCCAGCGTCCCGGCCCTCTACCTGGACGACTGGCCAGCCTACGAACGGGAACCCAAGGACAACCTGCATGCCCCACACTGACCTCCCCACCCCGCCGGCGGCCAGCCCCTGGCGGATCATGGACCCGGTACGCGGCCAGATCCGCCTGGCCATGGCCCTGGCGGTCCTGGCCGCCATGGCCGGACTCGTCGCCATGGGCCTGCTGGCCCTCGCCGTGCAGCAACTGCTCGAGCACCCGGGCGACTGGCCCTGGCAGGCCGGGGCCGGCGTCCTTGCCTGCACCGTGCTCGCCTACCTGCTGCGCCTGACCGCCTTCGACCAGTCCCACTACGCCGCCTTCCGCCTGGAAACCCTGCTCCGCCAGCAACTGAGCCGTCACCTGGCGCAGGTGCCCATGGGCTATGTCGAAAGCGTCGGTGCTGCGGCCCTGGCCAAGGTCATCCACGACGACGTGAAGGCCCTGCACGTTTTCGTCGCCGACAGCACGCCGCTCTACGCCCGCGCCTACGTCACCCCGGTCCTGACCCTGGTCGCCCTGCTCTGGCTCGACTGGCGCCTGGCCCTGGGGGCGCTGGCGGTGCTGCTGGTCGGCTTCGGTGTCCTCAGCCTGGCCATGCGCAATCGCCAGGAGATGGTGCGCCGTTACAACGCGGCCCGGGAACAGGTCAGCGCCGCCGTGGTCGAGTTCGTCCAGGCGATGCCGGTGGTGCGCACCTTCGATAGCGGCCAGGCGACTTTCGGCCGCTATCAGCAGGCCCTGGAAGCCTACCGGGCGATGCTCAGCGAGTGGTACCGGGAGGCCGGCTTCCCGGCCCGCTTTTCCATGGCCCTGCTCAATCCCCTGCCCACCCTGCTGGTCCTGCTCTGGCTAGGCGCCTGGCTGAACTGGCACGCACAGCTCGGCTTCGCCACCTGGCTGGCGGTGCTGCTGGTCGGCACCGGCATGGCCGAGGCGATGATGCCGGCCATGAGCCTGAGCCACATGGTGGACAAGGTGAAGCTTTCGATCGCGCGCATCGGCCAGGTGCTGGCCACTCCGGTGCTGCCGGCCCCGGCCCGGCCCGGGCAGCGGCCGGCCGATACCTCGATCGAGTTCGAGGGGGTCAGCTTCCGCTACACCGCCGACGCCGACGAGGCCCTCAGCGAGGTCAGCTTTCGCGTGCCGCCGGGCAGCATCACCGCCCTGGTCGGCCCTTCCGGCGCCGGCAAGAGCACCGTCGCCCGGCTGATTCCGCGCTTCTGGGACGTTGCGGCCGGGAGCATCCGCATCGGCGGCGTGGACCTGCGCGACCTGGACAACGACGAATTGCTGCGCCACGTGGCCTTCGTCTTCCAGGACACCTTCCTGTTCGCCGACAGCATCGCCGCCAACATCCGCCTCGGCGTACCCGAGGCCGACATGGCGGCGGTGGTCGCGGCGGCCCGGGCGGCCCAGGCCCACGACTTCATCAGCGCCCTGCCCGAGGGCTACGAGACCCTGGCCGGCGAACGCGGCGCCTTCCTCTCCGGCGGCCAGCGCCAGCGCATCACCATCGCCCGGGCGATCCTGCAGAACCGGCCGATCCTGGTGCTCGACGAGGCCACCGCCTTCGCCGACCCGGAAAACGAGGCGGCCCTGATCGCCGCCCTGTCCGAGCTGATGCGCGGCAAGACGGTGATCATGGTCGCCCACCGCCTCAATACCATCCGCGACGCCGACCAGATCCTCGTTTTCGACCGGGGCCGGCTGGCCGAAAGTGGCCGGCACCAGGCCCTGGTCGATGCCGGCGGCGTCTATGGGCGCCTCTGGCGCAGTTACGAAACGGCCCGCCACTGGGCCCTGGACCCGGCCGGGCGGCATGTTGCGGTCGACCACGAAGAAAGCGGGAAAACCCCATGACCCAGCCCTCGATCACCCCCTGGAAGACCACTTATCGCCAGTTGCTCGACAGCGTCGGCCCGCACGCCCCGGCGCTGCGCAACAGCCTGGCCGGCCTGGCCGCCGCCGCCGTGCTCCAGGGCCTGGCCCTGGCCTGCATCGTGCCGCTGTTCGTCGCCCTGCTCAGCCGGCACGATGGCGCCGCGGCCCTTGCCTGGCTTGCCGCCATGAGCCTGCTCGCCCTGCTCGCCACCGGCTGCCGCTGGCTCGGCCAGGGCTTCGACTACACCGGACGGATGGCCGACGCCACCCACCGGCTGCGCACCCGCCTCGGCGAACAGCTGCGGCGGATGCCCCTGGAACGCATCCAGGACAAACGGGCCGGCGAGTTCAACGCGATGCTGCTGGGCAGCGTGGACGAGAACCTCAACTACACCCTGACCATCCTCAACCTGATCCTGGCCGCACTGCTGACGCCGCTTGCCACCGCCCTCGCCCTGGCCTGCTGGGACTGGCGCCTGGGCCTCGGCCTGCTGCTGGTGTTCCCGGCGATCGTCCCCCTCTACCGCTGGCGCCGCCCGGCCTTCGGCCGCGGCATGCGCAAACTGGCTGAAGCCAACGCCCGCACCAGCGCCGACGTGCTCGAATACACCCAGGGCCTGCCAGTGCTGCGCGCCGCCTGCCAGGCCGGCGACAAGGCGCAGCGGCTGCAGCAGAGCTTCGCCGATCTGGAGCGGCTGCAGACCATCGGCCACCGCAAGGGCGCCCGGCCCAACATCGTCATCACCAGCGTCGTCGAACTGGGCCTGCTCCTGCTGCTCGCCGCCGGCGTCAGCTGGGTGGCGGCAGGCAGCCTTGATCCGGCAATCCTCGCCGCCAGCTTCGTCATCGTCGTCCGCTTCGGCGAACCCCTGGCCACCTTCGTGCTGTACACGGCCATCCTCGAACTGATTGAAAGCGCCCTCGAGCGCATCCAGGCACTGCTCGCCGTGGCGCCGCTGCCGGTGCTTGACGCGGCCGCCCCGCCGAACACCCACGACATCGAGTTCGACCGGGTCAGCTTCCGCTACGCCCAGGCCGAACGGTCGGCCCTGGAGGACTTCAGTGCCCGCCTGCCGGCGCGCAGCCTGACCGCCCTGGTCGGCCCCTCCGGTTCCGGCAAGACGACCGTGACCCGGCTGCTGCTGCGCCATGCCGACCCGCAGCAGGGCGGCATCCGCATCGGCGGGGTCGAGCTCCGGGCGATGCCGGCGGAACAGTTGAACCGCCTGATTTCAGTGGTTTTCCAGGACGTCTACCTGTTCGACGATACGGTGCTCGCCAACATCCGCATGGCCCGGCCGGACGCCAGCGACGCCCAGGTCGAGGCCGCCGCCCGGGCCGCCTGCTGCCTGGATTTCATCGAACGCCTGCCGCAGGGCTGGCAGACCCGCCTGGGCGACATCGGCGGCCGCCTCTCCGGCGGCGAACGCCAGCGCATCTCGATTGCCCGGGCCCTGCTCAAGGAAGCGCCAATCGTCATCCTCGACGAGCCCACCGCCGCCCTCGACAGCGAGAGCGAGGTCGCCGTGCAGCGGGCCATCGACGCCCTGGTCCGCGAGCGCACGGTGATCGTCATCGCCCACCGCCTGTCCACCATCGTCGGCGCCGACCAGATCCTGGTCCTCGACGACGGCCGCCTGGTCGAGCACGGTCGACACGCCGAACTGCTGGAAAACGAAGGCCGCTACCGGCGCCTCTGGGAAGCCCAGGCCCGGGTCAAGGATTGGCACGCCGGTCGGTACGGCATGGCCTGAAGACCCGGTCATTGACCCCAAAGGCAGGGACTGCCACAATGAGAAACGTTCGCAACAAATAAGGCAAGCCACGCCTGTCGCATCACGGGCCAGCCAGCTGCTTCTTGCCGGAGGCCCGCTTGAGCACCCCCACCGCCACCCCGTCCATCGCCGCCTTGTATTCGGAACACCATGGCTGGCTGCAGGGCTGGTTACGCCGCAAGCTCAACTGTTCCCACCAAGCGGCCGACCTGGCCCAGGACACTTTCCTGCGCCTGCTGGTTTCCGGCCGCCTGCCGGAGCCGGCCTTTTCCCGGGCTTACCTGACCCAGATCGCCAAGGGCCTGATGGTGGACCAGTTCCGGCGCCGCCAGCTGGAACAGGCCTGGCTGGAGGCCCTGGCGCAATTGCCCGAAGCCCACGCCCCTTCGCCGGAAAGCCGGGCCCTGGTGATCGAGACCCTGGTCGCCATCGACGCCGCCCTGCAGCGCCTGCCATCCCTGGTGCGCGAGACCTTCCTGCTCTCCCAGTTCGATGGCCTGACCTATCGCAGCATCGCCGAACGCCTGGGCATTGCCCAGGCCACCGTGCGCAAGTACATGCTCAAGGCCACCCTGGCCTGTTACGCGGCCCTGGAAGCAGCGCCGCCCGCTGGCGGCCACCAGTAAGCCATGGCAAACCCCGGCTCCGATCTGGACCCCGTCCTGCACCAGGCCCTGGAGTGGCAGGTCACCTTCTGGTCCGGCGCCGTCAGCGCCGCTGAGGAAAGCGACTTCCGCACCTGGCTGAACGCCTCCCCCGCCCACCGGGAGGCCTGGCAGAAAGCCCAGGGCCTGCAGGCCCGCCTAGCCGGCCTGCCCGGCGGCATCGGCGGCCAGGTGCTGCGCCGCGCCCCGGACAAGCAGGGACGCCGGCGTCTCCTCAGCGCCCTGCTCTGGCTGGCCGGGGCCGGCATCGCCGCCGGTGGCGCACGGCAGACCGCCCAGTGGCAGCTGGCCACGGCCGACCAGGCCGCGCCGACCGGGGAGCGCCGGCAGATCATCCTCGCCGACGGCACCCGCGTCGATCTCAACAGCGCCAGCGCCATCGACGTGCACTACGACGCCCGGGAGCGGCGGCTGCAGCTGCGCCGGGGAGAAATCCTGGTCACCACGGCGGTGGACCAGGCCGCCGTGAAACGCCCCTTCCTGGTGGAAACCCGGCTGGGCCGCATCCAGGCCCTGGGCACCCGCTTCCGGGTCCAGGAAACGGACGCGGAAATCCGCGTCGCGGTATTCGAGGGAGCCGTCGCCATCGCCCCCGGGGAAGCTCCCGGCTACCGGCTGGAAGCAGGCCAGCAGGCCCGTTTCGACCGGAGCGGGGTGATTCCCGAGGGCCGGGCCGACAGCAATGCCATTGCCTGGACCCGGGGCCTGCTGATCGCCGAACGCCAGCGGCTGGGCGATTTCGCCGCCCAGCTGGCCCGGCACCGGCAGGGCATCCTGCGCTGCGATCCGGCGGTGGCGGATTTGCTCCTGTCCGGGGTATTTCCCCTGGATGACACCGAGCAGATCCTGGCCGCCCTGAGCGAGGCCCTGCCGGTGCGCATCAGCTACCTGACCCGTTACTGGGCTACCATTGGCCCCCGCTAACCACCTCTGCTCGAGATCTGCCCATGTTCCGCTTCTTGATCACCCTCACCGGCCTGCTCGGCGCCCTGGGTGTCGGCGTCGCCGCCTGGAGTTCCCACGGCCTGCCCGCCTTCGTGCCCGCTGAACAACTGCCCCTGGCCCTGGAACGGGCCCGGGCTGCCAGCCTGCACCACATGCTCCATACCCTGGCCCTGCTCGGGGTCGCCCTCTGGTGCCGCCAACGCCCCGGTCTCTGGCTCAACCTGGCCGGGACCCTGTTCACCCTGGGCATCCTGGGATTTGCCGGCGGCATCTACCTGCTTCGCATCATCGCCGGCATCAACGAAGGTCCCCTCATCTACGTCGTGCCCCTGGGCGGCTTCTGCCTGATGTTCGGCTGGCTGGCCCTGATCGTGGCTGGCTGGCAGGATTCCGGCGCACCACAAAAACACGACTGACCGTAGCACTTTTTCCTTCTCGTCCGGGAAGGTGGATGAAGCCCGTTTTCCCGGGCACATCGACCTGACGAGAAGGAAAACCCATGCCCCACATCCTCCCCCGCCACCACCGGCACACCCCCATCGCTCTGGCCCTCTTCGCCGCCTGCGCCTGCCTGGGCAGCATGCCCGACGATGCCCGGGCCCAATCCAGCCAGGCCGCCCGCTCCCATGACATTCCGGCAGGCCCCCTGGATCAGGCCCTGAACCGCTTCGCCGCCGAGGCCGGCATCCTGCTCACCATCGACGCCAGCCTCACCGCCGGCAAGCAGAGCCCCGGCCTGAAAGGCAGCGCCAGCCCGGCCCAGGGCCTGGAGCAGTTGCTGCAAGGCACCGGGCTGGAAGCCGTCCAGGGCGACAAGGGCTGGCAGTTGCGCCGCATCCCCGCCCCGGTTTCCGGCGAAGCCACCCTGGCCCCGGTCACCGTTTCCGCCCAGGCCGAACGTAACGGCATCACCGAAGGCAGCGGCAGTTACACCGCCACCGGGCCGAGCGGCACCGCCACCGGCCTGGCCCTGCGCCTGCGGGAGACGCCGCAGTCGATCACCGTGATGACTCGCCAGCGCATGGACGACTTCAAGCTGGAGACGCTGACCGACGTCCTCGAACAGGCGCCCGGCGTCACCGTCAGCCGGCAGAACGACATGAACAGCTTCAACGTGCGCGGCGCTTCGGTGAACCTGCAGACCGACGGCGCCCGCCGGATCAGCACCGGCTGGGGCTGGAACACGCACATCGTGCACACCCTCGACGACCTCGCCGACATCGACCGCGTCGAAGTGCTCAAGGGCTCGTCCGGGCTGGTCAACGGCGACGGCGCCTATGGCGCCACCGTCAACCTGATCCGCAAGCGGCCGACCCGCGACTTCCAGGCCAGCACCACGGTCGGCGCCGCCAGCTGGGACACCTACCGGCTAGACGCCGATGTCAGCGGCCCGCTCAACGCCGACGCCAGCCTGCGCGGCCGGCTGGTCGCCGCGCACAAGGAGAGCAAGACCTTCAACGGCAAGGACAGCGACGCCTCGACCCTGTACGGCACGGTGGAATACGACCTCGGCCCGGCGACCACGGTCGGCGCCGGCCTCACCTGGCGCCAGCGCGAAGTGCGCGGCGCCGGCGGCACGACGCCGATCCAGGCTTTCGACGGCAACGGCAATGCGGTGCCGCGGATGGCCCGCGACTACAACATCGGCGCCCCCTGGGCCGGCTACAAGCAGGATTCGCTGAACGCCTTCGCCCGCCTCGAACACCGCTTCGCCAACGGATGGACCGGCAAGCTGCAGGTGACCCACGACGGCATCGAGACGCCGGAGATGCGCATCGGCTCGCTGCGCTACGCGCTGCCGGCGGTGACCGCCCAGTACGGCCTGTACAAGGACATCGAATCCCGCGACCAGAGCATCATCCTCGACCTGCAGGGGCCGTTCTCGCTGTTCGGCCGCGAGCACAAGCTGCTGCTCGGCGCCGGCGCCGCACGCAGCCGGACGACGCTGCTGCGCGGCGACCAGCCCAACCAGGTACTGCCCGGCGTCGACTACGGCCAGGGCGGCAGCGTCATTCCCGAACCGGCCGATCCGCTGGCCTATTCGTCCGACTACTTCAGCAGCAAACGCCGCTACGTGTACGCTGCCAGCCAGCTGTCCCTGGCCGACCCGGTCAAGCTGATCCTCGGCGCCCGGGTCTCGGACTACGAACAGAAGGACGTCACCGACATCAGCTGGTACAACTACCGGATGAAGGAAAAGGGCGTGGTCACCCCCTACGCCGGCCTGGTCGTCGACGTCGCCCGCGAGGTCTCGGTCTATGCCAGCTACGCCAGCATCTACAACGCCCAGAGCGCCAAGGACGCCTCGGAACGCACCCTGCCGCCGGAAGAAGGGCTGACCTACGAGATCGGCGCCAAGGGCGAATTCTTCGACAAGCGCCTGAACGCCAGCATCAGCCATTTCTGGATGCGCACCGACAACGTCGCCGAGGAAATCGGCCTCAACGCCCAGGGCGACAGTATCTACAAGGCGGTCTCCGGAGTCATCCGGCGCGGCTACGAACTCGAACTCTCGGGCGAGCTGGCGCGCGGCTGGCAGGCCCAGGGCAGCTACGTGCAGAACAGCAGCGACCTCGACAGCGCCAGCGCGACGCCCAAGCACCAGTTCAAGCTGGGCACCACCTACCGCCTGCGGAGCGAGGGCTGGCAAGGCCTCACCGTCGGCGCCGCCGCCCGCTGGCAAAGCCAGACCTCGGTCGAGCGCGGCAGCGCCAGGCTCAGCCAGGACGCCTACTGGCTGCTGGACCTGATGGCCCGCTACCAGATCAACAACAAGCTGAGCCTGAGCGCCAACCTCAACAACGTGCTCGACAAGAATTACTTCGCCGGCCTCACCAACTTCGATTCCCAGGGCCTGTTCTACACCTGGGGCGCCCCGCGCAGCCTGAGCGCCAGCCTGCGCTACGAGTTCTGAGCGCCAGCCCGCAACACCCGGACGGTACCCCGCGCGGGTGCTGTTTTTCATGGACCTTCGCTGTTCCGCCCCATTTGACGCCGCCCGGCAAATCCGGAACAATGCGAACAATTCTCAAAAACCAGTGCCAGCCAACCCCGTCGGGCCAGCCAGCTTTCCGTTCTCTGGAGTTGTCGTTGAACACTGCTGCCGCGTCCGATCCCCTGGCCACGCTTTACCGCAACCACCACGGCTGGCTGCAAGGCTGGTTGCGGCGGCGGCTGGGTTGCGCGGCGGATGCGGCGGACCTGGCCCAGGATGCCTTCCTGCGTCTGCTCGCCAGCCCCCGGCAGTTCAACTCGCCCCCCGAGGCCCGGGGTTATCTGCGCAGCATGGCCAACGGCCTGTGCATAGACCTCTGGCGCCGCCGGGAGGTGGAACAGGCCTGGCTGCAGACCCTGGCATGCCGTCCGGAAGCCCTCGAGCCCTCTCCTGAACAGCGGGCCCTCATCGTCGAAACCCTGCTGGAAATCGGCGACATGCTCGGCCGCCTGCCCCAGAAGGCCGCCGCCGCCTTCGTCATGGCCCAGGTGGATGGCCTGCCCTATCGGGAAATCGCCGCCCAGCTGGGAGTCTCCGAGCGCATGGTGAAAAAGTACATGGCCCAGGCCATGCTCCAGTGCGCCCTGATCGAAGCCGGGTTGCCGGGCTGAGATGGGCTCCCGGGTCACCACGGCGCCAGCCGCAACCGGCAGCACCGCAGCGGATTACCAGGCCCTGGAGGCGGCGGCGGCGTGGTATGCCACCCTGCACGGCGAGACGGCTGGCGCAGCGGAGCGCCAGGCCTGGCAAGCCTGGCTGAAGCAATCGGAAGCCCATGCCCGGGCCTGGGCCCATATCGAGGCGGTGAGCCAGCGCTTTGCGCCCCTGCGGGCCGGCGGCCATCAGGCGGCGCTGGCGGGGATCAAGGCCGCCCGGCGCGATGGCCCGGGGCGGCGCCAGGTGCTGGCCGGGCTGGCCGGCGCCGCGGGTCTGGGCCTGGCCGGCTGGCTAGGCTGGCGCCATACGGCGCTGCCGGCAGCCCTGCTGGCCTGGGGCGCCGATTACCGCACCGCCATCGGCGAGCAGCGCCAGATCACCCTGGCCGACGGCAGCCAGGTCTGGCTCAACACCCACACCGCCCTGAGCGTGGACTACCGGGCCGAGGCCCGCCTGCTCCGGCTGGCGGCCGGCGAGATCCTGATCCAGACCGGCCACGATCCCCACGGCCGGCCGTTCTACGTGGACACCCGCCACGGCCGCCTGCAGGCCCTGGGCACCCGCTTTTCCGTCCGCCAGGAGGAGGAGCAGACCCGGCTCAATGTCTTCGAAAGCGCCGTCGAGCTCAGCAACCGTGCAGGCCAGGTGCAGCGCATCGAAGCCGGGCAAGGGGTGGCGTTCAGCGCCGATGGCATCGCCCCCGTCCAGCCGGCCGAGCGGGCCCGGGAGGCCTGGCACCGGGGCCTGGTGGTGGCGGAGAACATCCCCCTGCAGGCCTTGATCGACGAGCTGGCCCGCTACCAGAGCGGCCACATCGGCGTGGCGCCGGAAGTGGCGGCCCTGAGCGTGATGGGGGTGTATCCCGCCCACGACATGGAACGGGCCCTCGCCATGCTGGAAAACACCCTGCCGATCCGCATCCGGCGCCCCCTGCCCTGGTGGGTGACGGTCGAGGCGCAGCCATGACACAAAAAGCCGCATTTCAAGCACAGAGACACAGAGCACACCGAGGCAGCCCGGATGCCACCCGGCTGCCGCAGCTTGCGGGTTGTGCAAGGCCAGGGGATGAAGTCCTGCAATCCCGCCTATCTCCCTGCCCCGGTGGCAGGGTATTCAGGATGAAATTCTTTTTCGGCAGCTGTTCCCCTTTTTGCGGCTCATCCGATTTACCAGGTGAGAAGCAAGCTGATCGAGCATCACCAGCCACCCAAGCGGCAAGGCGGCATCCTCCGGGATCGCCCTGCCTTGCCCCCCGCCCTGGGCGCCCAGGCAGCCAGCGCGATTCCCGTGACGGCAGGCTTCCCAAACATCAAGTTCAATATTTGGGGGAATCGTCCATGTCAACACACCGTATCCAGCAGCAGGGCCAAGCGGATTTCGTCGCGCCTGCCGCGCAACACCGCACCTTCACCCTGCGTCCCCTGGCCTTTGCCGTGCATCTGGCCATCGCCGGCAGCGTCGCCCTGGCCGGCTGGGCACCAGAAGCACAGGCCCAGAACGCCGGCAGCCAGGCGGCCGCCCCGGCCAGGAGCTACCACATCCCCGCCGGCCCCCTGGCCGCCAGCCTGAACCGTTTTGCCGAGGAAGCGGGCGTCCTGCTCACCGCCAGCGGCGAAGTCACCCAGGGCAAGACCAGCCCGGGCCTGCAGGGCAGCCATTCCGTTCAGTCCGGCTTTGCCGCGCTGCTGGCGGGCACCGGCCTGGAAGCCTTCCGCCAGGCCGACGGCAGTTTCGGACTGCGTCCGGCCCCCGTGGCCAGCCCCCGGGGCGAAGTCCAGCTGCCCACGGTCACCGTCCAGCACAAGCGGGAATTCCGCGTTTCCAAGGGCGCCACCAACCTGCCCATGGAGGTCAAGGAAACGCCCCAGACCATCAGCACCATCGACCAGGAAAGCCTGCGCGACTTCGGCATCAGCA
The DNA here is from genome assembly GCF_000429665.1 of Azovibrio restrictus DSM 23866. Lineage (GTDB taxonomy): Bacteria > Pseudomonadota > Gammaproteobacteria > Burkholderiales > Rhodocyclaceae > Azovibrio > Azovibrio restrictus. Next base: position 30,882 of record NZ_AUCH01000004.1, on the reverse strand, counting down.
ACAGCAACGACGCCCTGCGCATGGGTACCGGCATCAACGTGGAAGAGTGGGAGACCAACCGCACCGGTTACAACGCCCGGGGCTTCGACGTCATGCTGACCCAGATCGACGGCCTGGGCATGACCAACGACTGGGGCCTGGTGGAAGGCCAGCTGGACACTTTCCTGTTCGAGAAGATCGAGCTGATCCGGGGCGCCAACGGCCTGCTCACCGGGGTCGGCAATGCCTCGGGCACCATCAATTTCGTGCGCAAGCGGCCCACCAACAAGGACGGGGGCGAAGTCCAGCTCAGCGCAGGTTCCCATGGCACCAAACGCCTGGCCGTCGATTACAACAAGGTGCTGACCGAGGACGGCCGCTGGGCCGGCCGACTGGTGCTCGCCCAGGAGGACAAGGATTCCTACCTGCGCGCCCTGAACGACAAGCGCACCACCCTGTACGGGGTGCTCGAAGGGCAGATCGGCCAGGATGGCGTACTGACCCTGGGCCTGAGCTACCAGGATTCCAGGCAGCGCTCCCCCATGTGGGGCTCCCTGACCCTGCCCTACGCCGACGGCAGGCTGGCCGATTTCGACGTCTCGGCCTCCACCTCCCAGGACTGGACGCGCTGGAACAACAAGTCCCTCAACACCTTCATCGAATACGCCCACACCCTGTCGCCCGACTGGGAAGCCAAGGTCAGCTACAACCACACCAAGGGCAGGGGCGCCACCCGGCTGTTCTACGCCTATACCGCCGACGGCTACCTGAACGACGACAACACCGGCCTGATCGGCTGGCCCTATCGCAGCCACAGCGAAACCAAGAGCGACATCCTGGACCTGAACCTGAACGGCCGCTTCATGGCCTTCGGCCGCCAGCATGAAGCCGTGTTCGGCTTGAGCCATTCCAAGCAGACCAGCCTGACCTATTCCTACGATGGGGCCACCTTCCCGGTCATGCCGGCCTTCCCCTACGACGGGGACGTCTACCCGGAACCCGAGTGGGGTGCCAGGAGCGTGGCGTCGGACGGGGAGCAGAGCATCACCCGCTTCTACGCCGCCACCCGCCTGGCCCTTACCGACCGGCTCAAGGGCATCGTCGGCCTCAACGCCATCAAGCTGAAACGGGACGGCACCGCAATCTACGGCGGCGGCACCAACCTGGACAACGAAACCACCGAGAAGACCAGCCCCTATTTCGGCCTGACCTATGACCTCACCCCGGACACCCTGGCCTATGCCTCCTACTCGGACATCTTCCAGGCCCAGGATCAGCGCGACATCAACGGCGCCTTCCTGGCGCCGATGAAGGGGGTGAACGGCGAAATCGGGGTCAAGAGCGAATGGCTGAACCGCAAGCTGCTGACCACCTTCGCCCTGTTCTCCGCCAGGCAGGAAGGGCTGGCCACCATCGCCGGCTTCGACCCCGTGGCCCAGCAGAACTACTACGAACCCAAGGACGTGACTTCCCGGGGCTTCGAGGTGGAAGCCACGGGCCGCATCAGCGCCAATACCCAGATCACCGCCGGCTACACCGCACTCAGGCTGACCGGCGCCGACGGCAAGGACATCTACGAATGGGTGCCGCGGCGGACCCTGAAACTGCGCGCCGACACCCGGGTTCCCATGCTCCCCGAACTGCGGGTCGGTGCGGCGGTGCGCTGGCAATCCGACGTTTCCAAGAGCGGCGGCGCCCGGCAGGACGCCTATGCCCTGGCCGACGCCTTTGCCGCCTACGCACTGAGCGACAAGGCCACCCTGCGCCTGAACATCAACAACGTGTTCGACAAGAAATACCTGCGCACGGTGCAGTACGGCGCCATCTACGGCGCCCCCAGGAGCGTGCTGCTGTCCCTGGATTACAAACTCTGAACCGGGTAGCCGGGGCGGGCCAGGCGGCCTGCCCCGGCCACCTTCCCATGAACCTCTTACCCATGGCCCAGCACCGATGACTGCCCCCTCCCTGCAAGCCCCCGCCCCGCCCAACGCCCCCGGCAGGCGTAAGGAGCACACCGCCCTGCACCGCCTCGCCGCCGCCCTGTTCGGCGGCTACGCCTTTACCTGGGGTTTCACCACCCTGGGCGTGACGGGACTGGTGGCCCTGGGCATCGATTTCCACGAAGCCGAGACGGCGCTGCTGCTGCTCGCCTTTCTGGTCTTCCTGCCCCTGTTCCTGTGGGCCTTCGCCGCCCCCAGCCTGGCCCGGGTCTGGGCCCTGCTGGGCGGCGGCGCAGTGCTGATGAGCGCCGCCGCCCTGGGGCTGCAGCAGGTGCTGCTGGGTTGAACCGATGCATTCAACGAGGCATTTCGTCCCCGGCTTCGGGCGGGCTGGCCGGACTGGCATCAAGCCAGGCGTCGAAAGCCGCGTCTTCGCCGCGGGCCAGCCGTTCGCGGAAGTAACTTTCGGTCTTGAGTGCCGACACTTTTTCGGCAATGGCGGTCACGAAAAACTGGTTCATGGAAACCTTTTCCTCTTCCGCCACGCCACGAGCGTATTCAAACAGGGACTCAGGAACGCGCAAAGCATAGTTGGCCATTTCAATGCTCCTTTTCGGGAAACAGCAGATGTTGTTGATAGAACGCACCTGGCGTAAGCAAGCTCAGGCGAAAGCGCCTGGCCGCCTTGGAAAAATCGGCCGTATTCAGGCTGACCAGTGCATCGGCACGGCCGTTGAGGGCGGTTTCCAGCACCATTTCATCGGCGGCATCACGGGTCTGCGGTCGCCACAGATAGTGCAGATGCACCGGTTCCACATGCAGGCAGAGGGCATCGAGAAAAGCATCCACCATGGCCAGCGTCCGCCCGCCAACTTGCAACTGCTCGGGACGCTTGAGTACAGCCTCGTATTCCAGCATCAGCGGTACGGAAACCAGTGCCACAAAACGCCGTTGGCGCAGGGCCTGCAATACGGCAAACGAAGCGCCCTCCCGACTGCGAGCGGCGGAAACCAGAATATTGGTATCGAGGACGATGCGTTTCATATTCCCCATGATATGAACCATACCCTAGACCGTCAACGTGCCCCGATAAGGAACAAGCAATGAAACAGAGTTTCACGCATGCCATGGCCTGGCTGCACACCTGGCTGGGTCTGGTGCTCGGCTTTGTGCTCATGGCCGCCTTCTTCTTCGGCGCCCTCTCGGTATTCGACCGGGAGATAGACCGCTGGGCGATTCCCGAAACCCGCTTCGATCCGCAGCCCATGCCCAGTTTCGACACCCTGTTGCAACCGGTGTACGCCCAATTGAAACCCCACCCCGAAGACATGGCGGCGACCCAGGAGCGGGTGATCGGCACGCTGCCGCCCCCTGAGACCCTGCCCATGGCCTCGCTCTGGGCCTACACCACGCACCGGGACCCGGTGCTGCGCATCGGCGCCGAGTTCGACGTACCCAACAAGTTGAAGGACGAGGCCGACGAGCACGCTCATGTGCACGGCTGGGCCACCATCGATCCCCGCACGGGTAAATTCCTGGTGGACGACAAGCTGAAGATCGGCAGTGACTGGTTCTACCCCATGCACTACAGCCTCAACTGGTCCTGGCTCACCCTGGGTTACTGGCTGGTCGGGCTGGCCGGGTTCGCCATGCTGGTGGCCCTGGTCAGCGGCGTGGTCATGCACCGCAAGATCTTCCGGGAGTTCTTCACCTTCCGCCCCTGGAAGCGCACCCAGCGCAGTGCCCTGGACCTGCACAACCTGACCGGGGTGGTGGCCCTGCCCTTCCACTTCTTCTTCGCCTTCACCGGCCTGGTGATCTTTGCCGGCTCGCTCTACTTCCCGGTCGGCCATACCCTGCTCAAGCCGCTGCACAAGCAGCACGAAGTACTGGAAGCCGAGCACACCGGCCTGCCCCACGAACCGGCGGGAATCACCGCGCCGCTGGCCTCGGTGGACGCCATGGTGGCTGAAGCCAAGCGCCGCTGGGCGGCCCGCGACATGCCGGGTGAAGTGGGCTTCCTCAAGATCGAGCACCTGGGCGACGCCAACGGCTACGTCAGCCTGTACCGGGCCGGCAGCGACCAGGTGGCCCTGGTGGGTCAGGCCATCCATTTCAAGGCCAGCAGCGGCGAAGTGCTGCGCGAGGAACCGCCGCCTAGCCCGGTGGGCAGTATCAACGAATTCCTCACCGGCCTGCACCTGCAGCACTTCGAACACTGGACCCTGCGCTGGCTCTATGTGCTGGGTGGCCTGCTCGGCTGCGTCTGCATCGCCACCGGCTTCATCTTCTTCGTGGAAAAACGCAAGAGGAAACATGCGGAAACCGGCAGCCAGGGCAGCCGCATCGTCGATGCGCTGGCCGTGACGACGGTGACCGGCATGCTCATCGCCACGATCGGCATGCTGGTCATGAACCGCCTGCTGCCCGCCGAGATGGCGGGCAAGGGGGAGTGGGAAAAGCTCGGCTTCTGGGCTTTCTGGCTCCTGGCCCTGGTACACGCCCTGGTACGCAGCGGACCGGTGGCCCAGGCGCGCATGAACCCGGCCTGGCGCGAACAGTGCCATGCCACGGCGCTGCTGGCCCTGGCCGCCGTAGGCCTCAACTGGCTGTGCACCGGCGACCACCTGCTCAAGACCATGCTCAGCTCGCCTTATTGGGCGGTGGCCGGCGTCGATCTCAGCCTGCTGGTGACGGCTGGGCTGGCTGTCTGGTCGGCGCGCAAGCTGGCGCAGCGCCAGCAATTAACCGTAGCCCCGATGACTGCCGAGGTGGCCCATGGCTGAAACCCTGACCCAGGCCCTGGCGGCCCTGTTCTCCTTCGCCGGCATGGGCTGGCTGGCCCTCAGCCTGGAAGTCCATTGGCGCCAGCTTTTCGGCCGTCAGGCAAGCCTGGGCCCAGGCACCGTCCGGCGATTGCGTCTGGCGGGCTGGGCCGGCCTGCTGCTCTCGGCGGTGTTCTGCTTCATTGCCGACCGACCGTCGATGGCGGTGCTGGTCTGGGTGATGTTGCTGGCCGGCGCCGCCACCGGGGTTACCCTGCTGCTCGCCTGGCGGGCCCACTGGCTGCGGCTGCTGGTGCTCCGGAGCGGGAGCTGAGCACGGTCCCGCTTCAGCCCGGACTCATGGATCGGACTCGCCGTCCCGGGCAACAATACCGCCTGCCTGCTGGATCAGGAACGCCGACCTGAGGTCATCCAGGATGCTGAGCAGTTCCGCAGCAAACAGCCACTGGGCCAGTTCCGCCAACGGAGGATCGGCATCTCCCATCCTGTTCCGTGCCGCAGTTTCCAGCCCCAGTGCCATGCGATAGGCCCGTTCCAGGCCGTGGGCAAGCAGCAGGGAGTTCCGGTCGGAGGCCATTGAACGAGCGGGTTACAGCGCGCGGCCGACCATGATCAGGCCAAGCACAGCAAACACGCTGTACAGGGCCCGCTGAAACTGGACAGGGTTCATGTGCCCTCGCAGGCGCGCCCCCATCCACAACCCCAGAAAAGCGGCCAAGAAGGCGAGCACGCAGCCAGGAACATGGTCCAGCAGCGCCCCCGCATTGGCAGTTCCAAGCCGGATGGCCAGGGCGACGGTGGCGACCATGAAGCTGATACCTAGCCCTTGTATGAATGCTTCCTTGTCCAGCCTCAGCGACTGGACATAAGGAACCAGGGGAATGACGAAGACGCCCGTTGCCGCTGCAATCAAACCCGACAACATGCCGATGGCCCCACCCACCCAGCGCACGTGATGCCGGCCATTCGGCAAGGCCGGCTTGATCAGCCCCCAGATGCCGTAGGCCACCAGAACCAGCCCCAGCAACAGGGTGGCATGCCCTCCGGCGGCATCGATGCTGGCAAACGGGCTGAAAATCGTGAACAGCGCCAGACAGGACCACATGGGCCACAGGTTTTTGACCAGCCAGCGCCAGTTCGGCCCCAGGCATTGGGCCACATTCGTGGTGAACGACGGCAGGAGCATCAGCATCGCGGCTTTCGCCGGGGGCATGACGAGGCTGAGCAGCGCCATCGAGATGGTGGGCAGCCCCAGGCCGGAGATGCCCTTCACCCCCCCGGCCGCGACAAATACGGCAGCAATGATCAGATAGTGTTTCGTTTCCATGGACCCATGATCATGCGAAGGATGCCCGATGTCGATCGCTAATAGGCAGTGATATCCTTCACATAAAATGAAGGAATGCCTATGCCTGTCCACCGATCTGCCTTGCCCCATCGCCTTTCCACATTCGATCTGCACCTGTTTGCTGCCGTGGCGGAGGCGGGATCCATCACCCATGGAGCCGTCAGCATGCACCTTTCGCTGGCGGCGGCCAGCACACGTCTGCAGAAGATGGAGCATGTCCTGGGCACAGCGCTGCTGCACCGTTCCAAGTCAGGCATCCGGCTGACGGATGCCGGGCGTACCCTGCTCAGGCATGCCGGCCGTCTGGAGCGCGAGCTCGAACTATTGCACGCTGAAATGGCGGCATTCGCCCACGGCATGCGAAGCACCATACGCGTACTCGGCAATACCGCTGCAATGACGGAGTATCTGCCGCCACTGATCGGGCGCTTCCTGGCCGAACATCGGGATGTGGATATCGATTTGCGGGAGCTTGGAAGCCAGGATGCACTGCTGGCCATGCGGCAGGAGCAGGCCGATATCGGCATCGTCGCCGACTACGTCGGAACCGAGGGGCTGACGACACGGCCGTTCCGGGAAGATCGCCTGGTGGCGGTAACCCCTTTGGCATTCCCGCCTTTAGCAAAACCCGCAGCGCGATTCGCCGAGCTGCTTGAGCACCCCTTTGTTGGACTGCCCTCCGAGACGGGCCTGAGCCGGTTCATCCAGAGCAAAGCGGTGCTATATGGACGCGGAATCCACTACCGGGTGCGCGTCCGGAGCTTTGATGCCGTGATCAGCCTGGTCGCCGCCGGCGTCGGAATCGCCATCGTTCCTGAAACAACGGCCCAGCGCCTGGCGAGCCCGAAGATTGATGTGCTGCCACTGGAAGATGCATGGGCGACCAGACAGCTGCTGCTATGTACAACCAGCGAAACCGTCCTTGAAGGCCAGGCCGCCCTGTTCCTGAAGTTTCTTTCTGGGACGGCTCCCTAAGCTCCCTAAGCTGGCCGAGGGCAGGCAGCCCATGGCAGGGAGCGGAGCGAAACCAGCCCATCCCGGGCAGCATCAACCCAGCCTCCCGATTTGACGCCCTCCGCCAAATCCGAAACAATGCGAACCATTCTCAAGAACTGACGCAAGCCAAGCCCGCCGGGCCAGCCAGCATCCTGTTTGCCGGAGGCCCCCTTGAACACTGCCGTTTCGCCCGATTCCCTGAGCACCCTCTACCGGGAACATCACGGCTGGCTGCGGGACTGGCTGCGTCGGCGCCTGCCCTGCAGCGACCTGGCCGCCGACCTGGCCCACGACACCTTCCTGCGTCTGCTCACCCAGGCTGAACCGGCCGTTCCGGAACAACCCCGGGCCTTCCTGACCACCATCGCCCAGCGGGTGCTGGCCAGTCATTTCCGCCGCCACTATCTGGAACAGGCCTGGCTCGAGGCCCTGGCCCGGCAGCCGGAGCTCGCCGCCCCTTCGGAAGAAACCCGGGCCCTGTGGCTGGAAGCCCTGTGCCAGATCGACCGCCTGCTCGGCACCCTGCCCCCGCTGGTCCGCCGCGCCTTCCTGCTCTCCCAGCTCGATGGCCTGAGCCACGCCCAGGTGGCCGCAGAACTGGGCATTTCCATCGCCACCGTCAAACGCCACATCGTCAAGGCCGGCGCCCTCTTCTACTTCGCCGACCTCGCCAGCGCCCCATGAATCCCGCCGCCCCAGGCAGACACCCCATTCCCCCCGCAATCGCCGAAGCCGCGATGGGCTGGTGGGTGGAACTGCAAGCCGACCCTGTCCCCCCCGAAGTCCGGGCCGCCTGCCTGCGCTGGCGGGCCGCCCGCCCCGAACACGAGCAGGCCTGGCAGATCATCGCCAGCGCCCACCAGCGCCTGCACGCCACCGGCCTGCCCGCCGCCCTCGCCCACGCCACCCTGGCCACCCCGCGCAGCCCGGCCCGGCGCCAGGCGATCAAGGCCCTGGCGCTGCTGGTTTTTGCCGGCGGCGGAGCCTGGGCGGTAGCGCGGGAGCACCCGGCCGGTCCCTGGCTTGCCGACTACCGCAGCGGCACCGGGGAACGGCGCCAGCTCACCCTGGCCGACGGCAGCCAGCTTACCCTCGACACCCGCAGCGCCGTGGACATCCATTTCGACGGCCGGCAGCGGCGGCTCCATCTGCACGTCGGCCGTATCCACATCGCCACGGCGGCGGATGAGGCGGGACGCCCGTTCCTGGTCAGCACCGCCGAAGGCAGCGCCCAGGCCCTAGGCACCCGCTTCAGCGTGCACCAGCATCAAGGCCGCAGCCAGGTGGCCGTTTTCGAGGGCGCCGTGGCCCTGCGCCCCCGACTGGGCGCAGCGCCTGCCCTGATCCTCAACGCCGGCCAGCAGGCCGCTTTCACGGCCGACGCCAGCGACGCCCCCGGCACCGTGGCGGACACCGAAGCCGCCTGGCACCAGGGCATGCTGATCGTGCACGCCATGGGGCTTGCCGATTTTGCCGCCGAACTGGGCCGCTACCGCCCGGGCTGGCTGCTCTGCGACCCCCGGGTAGCCGGGCTGGAAGTGTCCGGCTCCTTTCCCCTGGACGACACTGAGCGGGTCCTGGAAGCCCTGAGCAACACCCTGCCCGTGCAGATCGTCCGGCGCACCCGCTACTGGACGGCGATCCGCCCCCGCGCCTGAAAAAACATCCCGCCCCCTGAGCCGTTTTCGTTTCTCGTGCGACAGACGCCATGACAGCCCTCGTCCACAGGAGAAATTCGATGCACAGCCACGGCCACCCCGCCTCCCCATCTACCCACCTGCGCCCCCACCAGCGCGCCCCCCTGAAAACCTGCTGCCGTGCCGTGCAGGTGGCCCTGCTCAGTCTCGGCTGCACCGCCCTGCCGGCCGCCCTGGGCCAAACCGCCCAGGCTGCCGAAAACACCGCCAGCGCCAGGGCTCCGCAGACCTACGCCATTCCTGCCGGCCCCCTGGATACGGCCCTGGCCCGCTTCGGCCAGATTTCCGGCGCCCTGCTCAGCTATTCCCCCAAGCTCACCGCCGGCCGCCAGAGCCCCGGAGTGAACGGCCGCTACAGTGCCGATGCAGCCCTGGAGCGGCTGCTGGCAGGCACCGGCCTGGAAGCCGTTCCCCAGGTCAACGGCGGCTACACCCTGCGGGCCTTGCCGCAACCGGCCTCGGGCGAAATCACCCTGGCGCCGATGACGGTAACCGCCGGCAACCTGGGCGGCACCACGGAAAACACCGGCTCCTACACCACCGGGGCCATGAGCACCGCCACCAAGCTCAGCCTGTCGCCCCGGGAAACACCCCAGTCGATCAGCGTCCTGAGCCGCCAGCAGATCGACGACCTGGGCCTGACCAGCCTCGACGACGCCGTCCAGAACGTCACCGGCCTGGTCATGCAGAAGGGCTACTACAGCGGCGAATCGGGCAGCTTCCTGGCCCGGGGCTTTCCTGTCTCCAACCTGCTGATCGACGGTCTGCCGACCAGCACCGGCGCCAACGGCACCTTCAATGCCGACAATGACGGTCTCGACATCTACGACCGGGTCGAAGTGGTGCGCGGCGCCACCGGCCTGACCACCGGCGCCGGCACCCCCTCGGCGGCGATCAACCTGGTGCGCAAGCGGCCGACCGCAGACCATCAGGCCAGCATCACCCTGAGCGCCGGCAGCTGGCAGAACTTGCGCAGCACCATCGACGTCAGCGGCCCCCTCAACGCCGCCGGCACCCTGCGCGGCCGGGCCGTGGCCACGGCGCAGGACAGCAAGCAGTTCTACGACACCGCCCACGACCGCAACCAGCAGCTGTACGGCATCCTTGAAGCCGACCTGACGCCGGCGACGATGGCGACCCTGGGCTTCCACTACCGCCACGTAGACAACGATGGTTTCGTCCCCGGCCACCCGACCAACCCGGACGGCAGCTTCCTTGCCGGCCTGAGCCGTTCGGCCAACACCGCCAACGATTTCGACTACTGGCAGCAGACCGACAAGAGCCTCTTCGCCGACCTCAGCCACAAGTTCGCCAACGGCTGGCAGCTCAAGGCCGCCGCCCTGTGGAAACGGCCGGAACAGGACATGCTCTTCTCCGGCCTCTACCTGAACGGCGGCGTGCTGCGCCAGAACAGCCAGCGCTACCGGCTCGACAATCGCCAGGACAGCTACGACATCGCCGCCAACGGCCCGTTCACCCTGCTCGGGCGCAGCCACGAGCTGATGTTCGGCGCCAGCTATCGGGAATTCGACAACAAGAACTGGGGCGGCTGGTCGAGCTACGCCTGGACGGCCGCCGGCCCGGCGGTCGATCCCTACCACTGGGACGCCTCGGCGGTCGCCCGGCCGCCGATCGACATGAGCCTCTGGGACTGGGCCTACACGGCCCGCCAGAAGGGCGTTTATGCCGCCACCCGCCTCAACCTCGCCGATCCGCTCAAGCTCATCCTCGGCACCCGGATCAACTGGTACGAAAACGAAAACCACAGCAACGGCACGCGCTTCGAAATCAACCGCGAAGTCACCCCCTACGCCGGCCTGGTTTTCGACCTGAACGACAGCCACTCGCTCTACGCCAGCTGGACCGAGATCTTCGAGCCGCAAAACAGCCGCGACCGCAACGGCCAACTGCTCGACCCGATCACCGGCACCAACTACGAACTCGGGATCAAGGGCGAATACTTCGGCGGCCGCTTGAACGCCAGCCTGGCCACCTTCCTGGTCCAGCAGCAAAACCGCGCCGTAGACGACCTCAGCGGCCCCAACCCCTGCCCGGGCAGCAGTTGGGGATACTGCAAGCGGGCCGCCGGCGAGGTCGAAAGCAAGGGGGTGGAACTGGAAATCTCCGGTGCCCTGACCCCCAACTGGCAGATCACCAGCGGCTACACCTACGTCAATGCCAAATTCACCAAGGACGCGGACGCAAGCAACATCGGCAAGCAGTACGACAGCGACCTGCCCCGGCACCAGCTCAAGCTGTCCACCAGCTACCGCCTGCCCGGCGAACTCTCCCGCTGGCGCATCGGCGGCAAGCTCTACGCCCAGAACCGGACCAAGTCCAGCGACGATCCCAACATCCGGCAATCCGGCTACGCCATCGTCGGCCTGAACGGCAGCTACCAGTTCGACGCCCACACCGAAATCCGCCTGAACATCAACAACCTGTTCGACAAGCGCTACTACCAGGGCCTGGGCTGGAACACCGGCGGCAACATCTTCGGCGCCCCGCGCAACTTCATGGTCACGGCCAAATACACCTTCTGACCCCGCCCAACCCGGCCCCCCAACGGCACCAGCACCAGGTGCCGTTTTTTTGTCCACGGCCTGCCCTGAACCCTGGGGCCGACCCAGCCCCCCCATTTGACGCCCCCCGGCAAATCCGCAACAATGCGAACCATTCTCAAAAACTAACGCGAGCCAAGCCTTCCGGCCCAGCCAGCACTCTGCTTTCTGGAGCTTGCCTTGCACGCCATAGCCACTGCCGATCCCCTCACCAGACTTTACCGGGACCATCACGGCTGGCTGCAGGGCTGGTTGCGGCGCCGGCTGGGGAATGCCCATGAGGCGGCCGACCTGGCCCAGGACACCTTCCTGCGCATCGTGGCGGGGCGCCATGTGCCGGCCATCGAAGAGCCGCGCAAGTATCTGGCCACCATTGCCCGGGGGCTGATGGTGGACCGCTTCCGCCGCCACAGCCTCGAAGCCGCCTGGCTCGAGACCCTGGCGGCCCAGCCTGAGCCCCAGGCTGTCTCGCCGGAGACCCGGGCGCTGATCCTGGAGACCCTGTGCGCCATCGACCGGATGCTTGACGAGCTGGGCCCCCGGCCCCGGGAAATCTTCCTGCTCGCCCAGTTCGAGGGCTTGAGCTATGCCGCCATCGGGGCACGGCTGGGGGTTTCGGTCACCACCGTGAAGAAGCACCTGGCCCGGGCCCTGACCCAGTGCCTGCTGCTCGCCGAGGGTTGCTGAAGTGCCTGATCCCATGCCGGCACCGCAGGAATCCGCCCCGGGCTGGCGGGCTGGCGCCGCCATGGGCGGCCGGGAACTGCCCCGGGCGGCCCTGGAAGCCGCCGCCCGCTGGTATGTGCAGCTCCAGGACGAGGCCGCCGCCCCCGCCGAACGCGCCGCCTGGGCCCGCTGGCTGGAGGCGGATGCCAGCCACCGCCTGGCCTGGGAGCGGATGCAGGCCCTGGAGCAGCGCCTGAACGGCGTCCCCGGCGCCCTGGCCCTGCCCACCCTGAGCAGCGCCCGGAGCAGCCGGCGGCGCCGCAACCTGAAGCTCCTGGGCCTGCTGCTGCCGGCCCTGGCTGCCGCTCCCCTGCTGCCCTCCGTGGAAGCCGGCTGGCGCGGAGCCCGGGCCGACCTGCGCACGGGTACCGGCGAGCGGCGCCGCATCGAACTGGCCGACGGGGGCACCCTGGACATCAACACCGGTTCCGCCGTGGATGTGGATTACGGCCCCGGACTGCGCCGCCTCACCCTGCTCGATGGCGAGATCCTGGTCCAGACCGCCGCCGATCCCCGCCCCTTCGAGGTCCATACGGGACAAGGCGCCATCCGCGCCCTGGGCACCCGCTTCAGCGTCCGTCGGGACGGGGAGGCAACCCGGGTGGCCGTGCTCGAACAGGCGGTGGAAATCCGCCCCCGGGAAGGGCAGCTGCTGCGCCTGGAAACCGGGCAGCAGACCGCTTTCACCGCCCGGGGCTGTGCCCCGGTCACCGCCCTGGAACCCGGCACGGGAGCCTGGCGGGAAGGCCGGCTGATCGCCATCAACCGCCGCCTGGAGGATTTCCTCGCCGAGCTGGAGCGTTACCGTCCCGGCCGCATCGTCTGCGCCCCCCAGGTGGCGGACCTGCGCCTGTCCGGCGCCTTCCGCCTGGCGGACACGGACGCGGTGCTGGACAACCTGGCGGCCTCCCTGCCGATCCGGCTGCGCTTTGCCACCCGCTACTGGGTGCGGGTCGAGGCCGCGTGATTTTTTCTGCCCGGGGGTTGCTGTTTTTGCTCCTCGCACGGCCAGACAGATGGGAGCACCGCTCGCCATCCTTCTTCGACCTTTGCAGGAACCCGCCCATGCCTTCTTCCTTCCCTTCCCGCCCCCGTCCCCTGGCCCGCGCCCTGGCTGCCGCCCTGTTTGGCCTCGCCCTGGGGGTTCCGGCCGCCCTGCTGGTGGCGGGCCCGGCCCAGGCCCAGAGCCACGCCGTGCACAGTTTCCATATCCCCGCCGGTCCCCTGGGCAGCGCCCTGCCCGCCTTTGCCGCCGCGGCGGACATCACCCTTTCCTTTGAGTCGGAACAGACCCGGGGCCTGAACACCCGGGGGCTGGAAGGCCAGTATTCCACCGCCGCCGGCCTCGCCCGGCTGCTGCAAGGCAGCGGCCTGGAAGCCGTGCACCGGGGCCAGGGCAACTACGTGCTGCGCCGCATTGCCGCCGTAGCCAGCGGCGCCGAAACCCAGCTGGCCGGCATCCAGGTCACCGCCAACCAGCTGGGCGAGATCACCGAAGGCACGGGCAGCTACACCCCTGGCAGCATCGCCACCGCCACCCGGCTGGTGCTGACGCCCCGGGAGACGCCCCAGACCATCAGCGTCGTCACCCGCCAGGAGATGGACGATTTCAACCTGACTTCCATCGACGCGGTGATGGCCCATACCCCGGGCATCAGCATCACGACCATGGATAGCGAGCGCACGGCCTATTACGCCCGCGGCTTCCCGATCAACAATTTCCAGTACGACGGCATCCCCATGACCCGGAATGCCTCCTACTCGGCCGGCAACACCCTGAGCGACATGGCCATCTACGACCGGGTCGAAGTGCTCAAGGGGGCCACCGGCCTGCTCACCGGCAGCGGCGACCCGGGGGCGACCATCAACCTGATCAGGAAAAAGCCGACCAAGAACTTCCAGGGCGAGATCAGCCTGGGGGCCGGCAGCGACGACAACTACCGCACCCAGTTCGACTTCAGCGGCGCCCTGAACCCGGCCGGCAGCCTGCGCGGCCGGGCCGTGGCCGCCTGGCAGGACCGCCACTCGCACCTGGACGGCTATGAGCGGGAAACCACCACCTTCTACGGCATCCTTGAAGCCGACCTCAGCCCCAGCACCCTGCTCACCCTGGGCGCCGACTACCAGAACAACGATCCGGAACGCTCCACCTGGGGCGGCATTCCCATCTTCGACGCCAACGGCAAGTTCAACAAGATGCCGCGCTCCTTCAACAACGGCGCCGAGTGGAGCAGCTGGCGGCAATACACCCGCACCGCCTTCGCCACCCTGGAACACACCTTCGCCAATGACTGGCTGGTGAAGGCCCAGTTCAACCACCAGGTCAACGGCTACGACGCCCCCCTGGGCGCGGCGGCCTCCGGCAACCCGGACCCGGCCACCGGCGAGGGGGTGTCGACCTGGGAAGGCAAATACGTGGGCAAGACGGTCGCCAATGCCGCAGATGTGTACGCCACGGGGCCCTTCGAGCTCCTGGGCCGCAAGCATGAGCTGGTGCTCGGCGGCAGCCATTCGAAACGGCGCTGGACCAATCAGGGCTACTGGACCAACGGCACCCAGGTGAGCGGCTACTACGACTGGAACGGCCATCTCCCCGAACCCCAGTGGGGCCGGCTGCCGGCGGCGAACAAGTTCGGCAACAACGAAGTGACCCGGGAAAGCGGCATCTACGCCGCCGCCCGCTTCAACCTGCGCGACGATCTCAAACTGATCGCCGGCAGCCGGGTGCTCGACTACGAGAACGAAACCACCAAGGAATCCGGCGTCGTCGTGCCCTACCTGGGGGCGGTCTACGATCTGAACGAGCAGTACTCGGTGTACGGCAGCTACACCACCATATTCCAGCCCCAGAGCGCCCAGGATCAGCAGGGCCGGACCCTGGACCCCCTCGAAGGCAGCAACTACGAGGCCGGGATCAAGGGCAGCTTCTTCAACGGCCGCCTCAACGCCAGCCTGGCCTACTTCATCCTGGAACAGGACAACTACGCCGAGGAAACGGGGGGCCTGACCCCCAGCGGCGGCACCGCCTACCGGGCCATCGACGGGGTGCGCACCAAGGGCTTCGAGGTGGAAGTCTCCGGCCGGCTGACGCCCGAGTGGCAGATCCACGCCGGCTTCAACCACAAGATCTCCCGCCAGCAGGGGGAAAAGGTGGCCACCCTGTCTCCGGAAAACCAGTTCACCCTGAGCAGCACCTACAAGCCCGCCTTCCTCCCGGGCCTCACCCTGGGGGGCGGCGCCCGCTGGCAGGACAAGACCTGGGACCAGGTTTCCGATCAGAACGGCAACAGCGTCAAGCACACCATGGAAAATTACTGGCTCCTGGACGCCATGGCCAGCTATCAGATCAACCGGAACCTGTCGGCGAACCTGAACGTCACCAACCTGCTCGACAAGAAGTACCACACCATTTTCAGCTGGTACAGCACCTACACCTGGGGCGAACCCCGCAGCGCCATGCTGACGCTGAAATACAAGTTCTGAGATGGGGGAAAAACATGGCGCCCCATCCCCAGGGCGCCATGTTGCTGCCCATAAGGCTGGACCGGGCCTTGGCGCCCGGCCGGAGAAATCAGCGCTTCAGGCCGCCCAGGTCCAGGAAATTGCTGGTCTGGCGCAGCACCTCTGCGGCAGGCAGGCGGTACTGGTCCTCCAGCCACTGGGGCTGTTCCACCGTAATGGCCGGGCTACCGCATTCTTGACAGCTACCGGACTTGCCCCGCCAGCCTTCCGGAGCCCCCGTCAGCCCCGGCGGAACACCCCGAGCTTGCCCAGGATGAAGATCAGCAGGGAGGCGCCGGCCACGGCGATGGCAAAGCGCAGCAGGCCCCCGGTGGCGACGATGCCGAGCATGCCGGCGATCCAGTAACCCAGGGACGAGCCCAGCACGCCGATCAGCACATTGGCGATGATGCCCATCTGGGCATTGGTCTTCATGACGATGCTGGCCAGCCAGCCCACCACACCGCCGATGATCAGGGAAATGATCCAGTCCATCCTTGCGCTCCTTGCCCGACTCGAAATGTCTCAACCGCTGCAGGCTATCACCCGCCGCAGCCTTCCCGTGCTCTCAAGCACGCACAACCCGGCGGGCTATTCGATCGTGTCCCCCGGCTCCGGGCCGCCGCGCCCTCGTGCAAACTGAAGCTGCCCTTGCCTCACCCGCTACCCCGCCTGCTGCGCAGCAGGGCAAGGGAAAAAACCTTGAAATCCAGCCTTTCTCCGTGCCTCCGTGGTGAGGAACCCGGGTCACCCTTCCAGAAGCGGCACTAGCCAGCGCCCCAGGTCGCGGATTTCCTCCAGGCAGACCTCGTGCCCCATGGGGTAGCTGTGCCATTCGGGCTGCAGGCCGCCGGCCAGGAGCAGGTCCCGGGCCGCCAGCCCCAGGGCCGGGGCCACCACTTCGTCCGCATCCCCGTGGGCGGCGAACACCGGCAGCTGGCGGTGCTGTGGCAGCTGCCCCAGGAGTTCCGGAGCCGGGATGTAGGTGGACAGGGCCACCACCCCGGCCAGGGCGCCGCTGCGGGCCAGGGCCGTGCTGTAGGCCACGGCGCCCCCCTGGGAAAAGCCCGCCAGGACGATACGGCTGGCCGGAATGCCGCGGGCCTCTTCCCGGGCGATCAGGGCCTCCACCAGGGCGCAGGAGGCCTGCAGCCCGGCCGTGTCGATGCGCCGCTCCAGGGGGCTGAGGCTGAGGATGTCGTACCAGGCCCGCATCACGTAACCACCGTTGCAGCTCACCGGCTGCAGGGGTGCATGGGGAAAGATGCAGCGCAGGGCGGTGCCGGCGGGCAGGCCCAGCTCGGGAATCACCGGCACGAAATCGCTGCCATCGGCCCCCAGGCCATGCAGCCAGATCAGGGCATGGCGGGGATTGGGGGCCGTGTCGAAGCTGATGCCTTCAGGGGAATTCATCTTCAGTTGTACTCCGCCGGCTTATTGAAATAGGCCACGGCCTGGCGCAGGGCCTGGCGATCGGCCTGGGAGACCTGCTCGAAGCGGATGCCGTAGAGGAAACCCTCCCCTTCCCGGCGGCGCCACATGACCAGACCCCGGACCTGCAGGGGCCGCTGGTTACGGAATTCTTCCAGGCTGTTCCGGGGCAGGAACACCTCCAGGCCCAGTTCCACATCCTCCGGCAGCTCCCCGGCCAGGGCCAAGCGCAGGCCGGACAGGCTGATGTCCAAGGAGACCCCTTCGAGCAGGCTGTCCTGGTACTGGACGTTCACCCGCAAGCTGTTTTCCGCCCGGGGATAGGCGCGCTTGTCCCCGGCCGGCCGGCTGCCCTGGATCTCCCGGTGGAACTTGAAACCGCCCATGGTCTGGTTGAGCCGCTCGCTGACCTGGAAGATGGTGTCGCCGATGGCGGCCGTGGCATCCACCTTGGAGCCGCTCTCGTGCAGGGTCGAGAACAGGGCCTCCAGGGTCTGCTGCAGGCGGTCCAGCTCGGCCACCTGGCCCTGGCTGCCCTCGCAGATGCTGCGGCTGCTTTCGGCAGCGACGCTGATTTCCTGGACCATTTCCTCGATCACGGCCACGGTCCGGTCGGCCACCTGGCGGCTGTCCGCCACCCGCTCCACCACCATCTCCATGGAGCCCGTCACCTCCCGCACCCGGCTGCCCAGCCCGTCGATGATGGCCGTCACCTCCTGGGCCGAGTCACTGGTGCGTTCGGCCAGCTTGCGCACCTCGTCGGCCACCACCGCGAAGCCCCGGCCCGTTTCCCCGGCCCGGGCGGCTTCGATGGCGGCATTCAGGGCGAGCAGGTTGGTCTGGCCGGCGATTTCCCGGATGGTGCCGATGATGGCGTGGATGCGCGCCGATTCGGCCTCCAGCTCGCCGATGCTGGTGGAGGCCGAAGCCACCCCGGCGGCGGTTTCCTCCATCACCTGGATGTTGCGGCGCACGCTTTCTATGCCTTCCCGGCCCCGGCTCTCCAGCCGGGCCGACTGGCCCACGGCGGTCTGGGCCCGCTCCTCCACCTGCCGGGCGATGTCGTTCAGGCTGCGGGTGGCCTGATCCACCTCCTCCGAGCGGTTTTCTTCCTTGCGGCTCACATCGGCGATTTCCCGGGCGATGGTGGTCACCTGGAAAGCCGACTGGTGCATCTGTTTGCCGCTGTCCTCGATCTCCCGCAGGATGTCGGCAAAGCGCTGGCGCATCAGGTTGAAGCTGCTCTGCAGCTGGCCCAGCTCGTCCTTGGCGGTCTCCTGCACCGTATGCACCAGGTCCCCCCGGGACATGGCCTGCATGGCGTCCCGCAGGGCCTGGATGGGGCGCACGAAGTGGGTGGCCACGAAGCCGATGATCAGGAACTGCACGGCGAACTCCAGTCCCGATTCCCAGAAGGAATTGAAGATGTAGGCAGCCCGGTTGTCCATCATCTGGGCCAGCACCGCCTCGGGCACCTCCCCCGCCCGGGCAACGGCGATCATCTTGCTCAGCTCGTGGGTGGCCAGCAGGCGATTGAAGATCGTGGTGATCATGGTGACCACGAAGAATCCCAATTGCAGCTTCCAGCGGATGCTCATGCGCAGGAACCAGGCGGGCATATCAAACTCCATTGCAACAAAGTAAGCCCGCATCTTAACCCGGGCGCCCGGGCTGACCGAGCGCCTCACCGGGCTGCAGAAGAAATTTGCCCCGGGACCGCCGCCCCTGCCCCCCAGCCGTCCCGGGAGCCGCAACGCCCCGGGCGGCGGCGCTCTCATCTCCCCCGGCGGAGGCTGGGCAGGAAGGCGGTGAATAGGCCGATCAGGGGCAAGAAGGCGCAGATCTGGTACACCGTGGCGATGCTGGTGGCGTCGGCCAGTTGGCCGAGCAGGGCGGCGCCGATGCCGCCCATGCCGAAGGCAAAGCCGAAGAACAGCCCGGAGATGGCCCCCACCTTGCCCGGCACCAGCTCCTGGGCATAGACCAGGATGGCCGAGAAGGCCGAGGCCAGGATCATGCCGATGCACACCGAGAGCACCCCGCTCCAGAACAGGTTCACGTGGGGCAGCAGCAGGGTGAACGGCGCCACCCCCAGGATGGACACCCAGATCACCTGCTTGCGCCCGATCCGGTCGCCGATGGGGCCGCCGGCCACGGTCCCCGCCGCCACGGCGAAGAGGAAGGCGAACAGGTAGGTCTGGGCCTGGGGCAGTTCCAGGGCAAAACGGTCCATCAGGTAGAAGGTGTAATAACTGCTCAGGCTGGTCATGTAGAAGAACTTGGAGAACATCAGCAGGCCCAGGATGGCCAGGGACCAGCCGATCTGGCGGCGGCTCAGGCCATTGTCCCCCTGGGCCTTCATGCGCTTCTTGAAACTGGCCCCATGCCGGCTGGACCAGCGCCCCACCAGGCTCAGGACGCACAGCCCCAGGAGTGCGAACAGGGAAAACCAGGCGGCGCTGGCCTGCCCCCGGGGCACGATGATCAGGGCCGCCAGCAGCGGGCCGATGGCGGTACCCAGGTTGCCGCCGATCTGGAACAGGGACTGGGCCAGGCCCGGCTGGCTGCCGGCCGCCATGCGGGCCACCCGGGAAGATTCCGGGTGGAACACCGAGGAGCCCATGCCGATCAGCATCGCCGCCACCAGCACCGCCGCGAAACTGCCGGCCTGGGACAGGGCGAGCAGGCCCACCAGGGTGAAGCCCATGCCCAGGGGCAGGGAATAGGGCTGGGGCCGGCGGTCGGTGTAGAGCCCGATCAGGGGCTGCAGCAGGGAGGCCGTGAGCTGGTAGGCCAGGGTGATCAGGCCGATCTGGGCAAAGCTCAGGTTCAGGCCCAGCTTCAGCATCGGGTAGATGGCCAGCAGCACCGACTGCATCATGTCGTTCAGCAGGTGCGAGAAGCTGATGGCGGCAATCACCGGGTAGGTGGTGCCGTGCAGGGGATCGGCCCCGGTGGGGGCCGCCAGGGGCGGCTCGGCGGCAAGGGTCTTGTCCATGGAAAATGGCTCAGTAACACGGGGAGCCAGTCTAGAATGGCCACTCCTCACACGTCCTGACAACTACTATCGTGAACTGGACAACCCCCGACCCGAGCATGCGCTGCGGCCATGACGACGAACACCAGACCCTGCCCCACCCGGTCACCGCCAAGGCCAGGAACTACCGCAACGGCGAAACCCCCATCCACACCCATCCCCGGGCCCAGCTGATCTACGCCGGCAGCGGCGTGATGCGGGTCGAGACCGAAGCCGGCTGCTGGGTGGTGCCGCCGGTGCGGGGGGTGTGGATACCCGCCAACACGGCGCACCGGGTGATCATGCTCGGCCCGGTGCAGATGCGCACCCTCTACATCCGCCCGGACGCCGCCCCGAACCTGCCCGGCCATTGCTGCCTGCTGGAAGTCAGCCCCCTGCTGCGGGCCCTGATCCTGGCCCTGCTGGAAGAGCCCCTGGCCTACGACCGGGATGGCCGGGCCGGCCAGATCGCCGCCCTGGTGCTAAGCGAGCTGCGTTTCCTGAAACTGCCCGCCCTGCACCTGCCCATGCCCGCCGAACCCCGGCTGCGCCGCCTGTGCGAAACCCTGACCGCCGACCCCGGCCACCCGGCCACCCTGGAAACCCTGGCGGAACAGCAGGCCACCAGCAGCCGCACCCTGGCCCGCCAGTTCCAGCGGGAAACCGGCATGAGCTTCCGCCAGTGGCGCCAGCAGGCCAGGCTGGTGGAGGCCCTGGGCCACCTGGCGGGCGGCATGCCGGTGGCCCTGGTGGCCGCCAGGCTGGGCTACCGGAACGCCAGCGCCTTCACCGCCATGTTCCGCCGCACCCTGGGCGTGGAGCCCCGGCGCTATTTCTCCAGCCCCCCGGAAGCGGAAGCCCGGCCCTGACGGCCAAGGAGAAATCCATGGCCGCCTCTTGCAGCTTGCGCGCTGCCGTGATGGGATAGCGCGACACAAGCCAACCGAGGTGCTCCCATGAAGGAAAAAACCGTCTCCTCCCTGCCCGGCATCCCCACCGTGGCAGCCGCCATCCTGAGCATCCTGCTGGGCCTCTACCTGCTGCTCCTGGAGCCCCTCCGCTTATCCCCGCTGCTGGCCCTGGGAGCCGTGCTGCTGGTCCTGCTCGGCATCTTCCTCGGCGCCGGCCTGTACAAGGTGGAACCGAACCAGTCGGCGGTGCTAAGCCTGTTCGGCCGCTACGTGGGCACGGTGCGGGAAGACGGGCTGCGCTGGAGCAACCCCTTCTGCGCCAAGCGCAAGGTGAGCCTCCGGGTGCGCAACTTCGAGAGCGGCAAGCTCAAGGTGAATGACCTGGAAGGCAGCCCCATCGAAATCGCCGCCGTGATCGTCTGGCAGGTGGCCGACTCCGCCGAGGCCGTCTACAACGTGGACGATTACGAGAGCTTCGTGCACATCCAGTCCGAAGCCGCCCTGCGCGCCATGGCCACCAGCTATCCCTACGACACCACCGAAGAGAGCCACATCGCCCTGCGCAGCCACCCCCAGGAAATCTCCCACCACCTGCAGGAACAGATCGCCGAACGCCTGGGCAAGGCCGGGGTCCAGGTGATCGAGGCCCGCATCAGCCACCTGGCCTACGCCCCGGAAATCGCCCAGGCCATGCTGCAGCGCCAGCAGGCCAACGCGGTGATCGCCGCCCGCACCCGCATCGTGGCCGGCGCCGTGGGCATGGTGGAAATGGCCCTGGCGGAACTGGAAAAGAACGGCAGCATCCACCTGGACGAGGAACGCAAAGCCCAGATGGTGAGCAACCTGCTGGTGGTCCTGTGCGGCGACCGGGGCCCCCAGCCCGTGGTGAACACCGGCAGCCTGTCCTGAAATCCCGGGCGGGAGCCAAACCCGCCTGGCGTCCCGAGGCCGAAACGGAACTGGAATCTGGCTGGAAAGTGGCTAGAACAGGGCCTCCCCGGCTTTTTCCCGGTTTGACTTAGGTCAAGCCCGGCAGGCAGACCGATGCTAAGGTGATGCCGATTCCCCCACGCAAGCCATCCGCCCAGCGGTAGCCAGCCCATCTCATTCAAACGAGGACATCATGGCCGGAAGCGCGATTGGCACCATTGCGGACACCGCCTTAAACCCGGATTTCAACCTTGCCGCGGCAGTACGCACGCTGGCCCCCTATCTGCGCATCGCGCACCATATTCCCGGCCGCATCCGCTTCAAGATCGATACCGCCGTGCTCCAGGAACCTGCCCTCCAGGGCCTGGGCGACGAGGGCCTGAGCGCGGCCCTGGGCGCCATCCGGGGAGTGCGGGACATCCGCCTCAACAAGCTGGCCCGCTCCTGCACCATCGAATACGACACGGGGACCATTCCCGCCCCGGCCTGGAGCGACCTGCTGGCCGGCCAGGAAAGCCCCGCCGCCGCCGCCCTGTTCCGGATCATCGAGGAAAAATACACGGAGGTACGTCATGGCCAACTATGACGAAGCAATCCTGCGCAGCCGCACGCCCCAGCCCTCAGCCCCCTACCCCCTGCTGCACCAGGCCCTGCGCATCGCCCTCTACGACGAATACGCGGCCCGGGCCTTCTACCAGAAGGTGGTGGAATCCTTCGGCCCCCAGACCCCCTTCGCCAACATCGTCCAGGCCGAGGAACAGCACGTTGCCGCCCTGGGCAAGCTCTGCGAACGCTACGGAGTGCCCCGCCCCCTGGACCCCTATCCGGCGGAAACCACGGTGGCCCCCACCTGGCGCGCCAACCTGGAGCGTGGGGTGGCCGGGGAAATCGCCAACGTGCAGCTCTACCAGCGGCTGCTGCCCCTGGTGGCCGCCGCCGACGTGCAGCGGGTCTTCTTCAACCTGCAGTCGGCCTCCCAGGACAACCACCTGCCCGCCTTCCAGCGCGCCCTGCAGGGGGCCGTGGCCCGGGAAAGCTACCACGCCGCCCAGGGCATTCCGCCCAATCAGGCCTACGTCCGGCACGGACCGCTCACCAGCGTGCTGGAGCAGGGCTTCTCCCTGCTGGCGCGCCAGAACGGCGCCTTCGGCCTGGTGGGTTCCCTGGTGCGCGCCGCCCATCCGGCCATGCTCGCGGGCCTGCTTGCCGGCGGCGCCGCCGTCCATTACCTGCGCCAGCAGGACCGCAACTCCCCGTCCCAACCCTCAACCCAGGAGGACTGACCATGCTGCCTCTGCTCCCCTTTGCCGCCGGTCTCGTCACCGGCGCCTTTGCCATCAAGCTGTGGCGTAACGACAAGGCCCGGGAAACCCTGGGCACCGCCAAGGACAAGCTGCGGCTGGCCACGGCCGGCGGCCTGGCGCGCATCGAAAGCTCCAGCGCCGCCATGCGCGAACGGCTCACCCTGGTGGAAACCCCCGCCGCAACGGAACCTCCGGCAGCCAGCGCACCGGAGACCCCCGCCCCCAAACCCCGGCGCAGCCGCAAGCCCGCCGCCCAGGCAGAAGCCGCCACGCCCGCAAGCGCCGCCCCGCAGCCGGCGGCCAAAGCAGCCCCCAAGCGGGCCCCTAAGGAGACCTCCAAGGCGGCCTCCGCCAAAACGGGCACAGCCAAGGCGGCCGCCCCGAAGAAGACGGCAAGCCCCAAGACTGCAAACCCCAAGGCCGTCACCGCCAAGGCCACCGCCACAGGCGCCACAGCCCCGGCGGCCGCGCCCCAGGCAGCCGCCCCGGAAGCGGCCCCCGGGCCTGATGGAGAAAGCGCATGAAGCGGCGCCAGCCCTTCCTTCCCGGGGTCCATGCGCGCCCCGAGGGGAGCGGAGCCGATTTCCTGCGCGGCTTCGTCGCCGCCGGCACCCTGGGCGCGATCCAGCAGCGGGGCGGCCAGGCCCGCCTGGACCGGCGCACCCTGCGCCTGGCCCTGCAGGGCGGCAGCGCCCTGGCGGCCGGGTCCGCCGCCGCCCGGGCCTGGCAGGAGGGCCGCACCGGCCAGGCCCTGCTAAGCGCCGCCCTCGGCACCGGCGCGGTGCTGGCCCTCGAACATCTGTTACAGGAACCCATTGCCAAGGAGAAAACACATGGGCAAGAAGAAGCATAAGAAACACGCCGCACGCCAGGCCCAGGGAGGCTGGGGCGAAGGCGGTTTCGGTCAGGGCATGTATGGCGCCGGGATGGGTGCCGGGATGGGCGCCAACATGGGCGCTGGCGCCTTCGACCCGGCCGCCCTGAACGGCATGTTCGATGCCGCCGCCGCCAACCCCAGCGGCCTGCTGCACGGCATGCTGGGTTCGCGCCAGACGGAGCAGTTCATCCTGGGCGCCCTGATCGGCGCGGCGGCGGTGTACGTGCTCGGCGACGAGGAGATGCGCGGCAAGCTGGCCAAGGCGGCCATGAAGGTCTATGCCACCGTGGCGGGCGGGGTCGAGGAAATCAAGGAACAGATGGCCGACATCCGCGCCGAGGTGGAGGCGGAACAGCGGAGCTGAACGTGAGCGCCGCCCTCCTCTCCGTCCGGCCCGTGCATCACCTGCCCGGGCGCGTCCGCTTCCGCTACCGGGCCCAGGCCGGGCTGGATGCCGAAGCCCTGGTGCGGGCCGTGCACAACCTGCCCGGGGTGCAGGCCGCCCGGGCCAACCCGCCGGCACGGACCCTGGTGATCCACTTCGAACCCGCAGAAACCGACGCAGAGCAGCTGGCCGGCGCCCTGCTGCAGCTGGACCTGGCCGCCCACGCCCCACGCCGCCCCACGGGCGGACACCGGGACGGCCTCGCCGGCATCGCCGTCAGCGGCGCCCTGCTGGCCGGCAGCCCCCTGCTGCCAACCCCCCTGCAGATGCCGGCCACCCTGGCCGCCGCCCTGCCCCTGTTTGCCGAAGCGGTCCAGGACCTGCGCCAGGAAGGCATCACCTCCCACGTGCTGGAAGCCCTGGCCGTGGCCATTTCCGCCGCCCGGCGGGACTTCACCGCCGCCAACGCCACCATCTTCATGCTGGCCCTGGGGGAATACCTGGAACAGTCCATCGCCCGCCGCTCCGACGACCTGCTGAAGCAATTGCTGCGGCCCGACACGGGCCTGGTCTGGGTGGAGGAAAACGGCCAGGAGCGGCAGCTCGACAGCGCCAGCGTGAGCGTGGGCATGACCATCGTCGTCGCCACCGGCATGACCGTGCCGGTGGACGGCACCGTGCTCGGCGGCGAAGCCATGGTCAACGAAGCCGCCATGACCGGCGAGAGCGAGCCGGTGCGCCGCAAGCGGGGCGATACGATGCTCTCTGGCACCGTGGTGGAGGAAGGCCGGCTGCGCATCTACGCCGAGCACGTGGGACGCAACACGGCGGCGGCGCGGATTGCCGACTACGTGGAGCAGTCCCTCTCGGCCAAGAGCGCATCGCAGCTGAACGCGGCCCGGCTGGCGGACCGGCTGGTGCCGGCGGTGCTCGGCCTGGCCGGCGGCACCTGGCTCCTGACCGGCGACTGGCAGCGGGCCGCCGCAGTGCTCCAGGCCGACTATTCCTGCGCCCTCAAGCTGGCCACTCCGGTGGCCTTCAAGGCCGCCATGTACCGCTCCGGCCAGCAGGGCATCCTGTTCAAGGGGGGCGACGTGGTGGAGCGCCTGGCCGATGCAGACACTTTCGTGTTCGACAAGACCGGCACCCTGACCACCGGCCGGCTGGCCGTCACCGACTCCATCGCCTTCGATCCCGGCTACTCCCCCAAGGACCTGATCAACCTGGCCGCCTCGGTGGAGGAACACTACTTCCACCCCCTGGCCCTGGCCGTGGTGGAAGCGGCCCGCAAGCACCAGGGGCAGCACTTCGACCACAAGGAAGTGGAATTCATCGCCGCCCACGGGGTGGCCAGCGTCATCGACGGCCAGCGCATCGTGGTCGGCTCCCGCCACTTCGTGGTGGAAGACGAAGGCATCCCGGTCCATGCCCACCAGCCGGCCCTGGAGCAGCTCTACCGCCAGGGCAAGACCCTGCTCTACATCGGCTTCGGCGGCCGCCTGTTGGGCGTCATCGCCCTGAAGGACGAACTGCGGCCGGAAAGCGCCGCCACCCTGGCGCGCCTGCGCCAGCTGGGGGTCAGGCGCCTGGTGATGCTCACCGGGGACCACCGGCAGCGGGCGGCGGAAATGGCGGCGCAGCTGGGCCTGGACGAATTCCACGCAGAACTGCTGCCGCACCAGAAGGCGGAACTGGTGGCGCAGATGAAGGCCCGGGGCGACCGGATCGCCTTCGTCGGCGACGGCATCAACGACGCCCCGGCCCTGGCCGGAGCCCAGGTGGGCATCGCCATGCAGCAGGGCGCCGACATCGCCCGGCTCACCTCCGACATCGCCCTGCTCGAAGACGGCATCGAGCGGGTGGCCGACGCCAAGGCCATGGCCCTCGCCACCATGGGCCGCATCGACAGCAACTTC
Organism: Azovibrio restrictus DSM 23866; assembly: GCF_000429665.1. Classification (GTDB taxonomy): domain Bacteria; phylum Pseudomonadota; class Gammaproteobacteria; order Burkholderiales; family Rhodocyclaceae; genus Azovibrio; species Azovibrio restrictus. The sequence continues at coordinate 4,578 of NZ_AUCH01000004.1, read as the reverse complement.
AAGCTCACCGTCGGCGCCAATACCGCCATCCTCGCCGCCGCCGCCTTCGGCAAGCTCTCGCCGGTGGCTTCCAGCGTCGCCCACAACGGCAGTACCATCGCCATCCTGCTCAACGCCCTGCGTACCGGTTGAACCCATGACCCGCATCGTCGCCTCCATCCCCGGCCGCATCCGCCTGCGCGACCCGGCCCTGCGCCAGCCCGCCCACCTGGAGCGGCTGCTCAGCTCCCTGGGCGCACTGCCCGCAGCCCTGGCGGTGGAAGGCAACCTGGGGGCCGGCAGCATCGTGCTCAGATACGATGCCGCCCGGGTCCCAGTGGAGACCATGGAAGCCGCCGTGGACCAGGCGGCAGATGCGGAATTCGCCCGGCCGCGCTCCGCCTACAAACCCTCCACCCGGGTTCGCCTGAACCGCTACGCCAAACGCGGCATGCTGGTCACCCTGGGCGCCTCCCTGGCCCTGGCCGCCGTCGGCCAGAAACGCTGGCACGCCCTGACGGGCGGCGCCTTCGTGGCTTGCCTGGCCATCCACCTGGCCGTCCATAGACGCAATCTGGTGCGCTGATGCTGGCCCGCAGACAACTGGGCATCCTGCTCTTCGACCAGGTGGAAGTCCTGGACTTCTGCGGCCCCTTCGAAGTGTTCTCGGTCACCCGTCTGGTCGAAGGCAGCCACCAGGAAGCCCCCTCCCCCTTCCAGGTCTCCCTGATCTCCGAATCCGGTGCCCCGGTGCTCACCACGGGCGGCATGAAGGTGCTGGCCGATTTCAGCTTCGAGAACTGCCCGGAACTGGACATCCTGCTGGTGCCGGGAGGCTGGGGCACCCGCCAGGAAATGTTCAACGAAACCCTGCTGGACTTCGTCCGCACCCGGGCCCCCCGGGTGGAAATCCTGGCCTCCGTATGCACCGGCGCCCTGATCCTGGCCAGCGCCGGGCTCCTGGACGGCCTGCCCGCCACCACCCACTGGAAATCCCTGGACCTGCTGCAAAGCCGTTTCCCCCGGGTCCAGGTGGAACGCCAGGCCCGGGTGGTCAAGGCCGGCCACATCATCACCTCCGCCGGCATCGCCGCAGGCATGGACATGGCCCTCACCCTAGTGGCCGACCTGCACGGCGAAACCATCGCCCGCCAGACCGCCCGCCACATGGAATACCCGTTTCCGGAAAGAGAAAGCCTGAGCAGGCGAGGAGATTTTTGAGGGTGGAGGGGTGATCTGCTTGGTTGGTACGGATTGAGCAGGTCCCGGCTTATGGGCTGCTGGTCGGCCTTTGCCGACCTTGAGCTTCTCGCCGGGATCGGGCAGAAATGCGCCGGTTTCCAGCCGCTCAGTAACTGATGGTGGTCAATGGCCGCTTTCGGCGGAATCGTAGGACGGCACCCGGCCAGTAGCGGACGTAGCGTAAATTGCTCCAAAGCAGCCGTAGGCAATAAAAGCTCAAAGAATGACAAACAGGAGTTCGGCTGGCACAATCCCAACACAATTGGACTGCGCCGCGTATGACTGCCATATATTCTCGTAAATATTGCCTGGGGTCTTCCTATCGCCTGTATCGGCAAGGCTTTGTAACTGCCGCGCCATCCAGGATATACGGCAGCCGGCCAGTTTATGCGGTAACAATGCCGTCTACTTTACGTTGGGCGTCAATCGTGGAACGTGCCGCTGGTTGAGCGGATTCATCTTTACAACGGGTCGGAACGACAGATGAAATCTGGAATCGCAATTGCTCTGCAATATCAGCATGACCATATCGAAGACGCTGTTCTTATCTACTCAAGCCAGGAATGTTCAGTTTTTCTGCTTGCCGAAGGTGAGCAAACGACGCCTTCATTCGTCAAGCTAAAGTTTGAAGGTGCAAGAAGTGTTCGCAGCGCCAGTACTGATTGCAGTCCTGCGATAGGGATATACCCAAGCAATCCGGGAGATAGCTTTCTCGTCGAACTGACCGATTCAAAATGGCCCATTGAAGCTCACAACGCCTACACATATGCCAACTCACCGCTTAAGCCTAGAGGTCGGCATTTTGTTGTTTCCAACCATGATGTCTTCCACGAGATACTCGCAGAATCATTCGAGGAATCCCTAATCGTTTCAGGCAACGCAGAGTATGAGTGCATCAAGAAGTACTTCGCGTAACACAACCGTGGTTACGCCCAACCTGGCAGTCGAGCGGACCTGCGCGAAAAGCCGCGCAGGCCGCTCACTTCTACGTTGGGCGTCACCACAGCTATGACGACTACTCAAGAGTCCCTTGAACGGTACGCCGCGAAATTGCTGTTTCAATATCGCGTCGTCACCAAAGGCGCATCAAACAAGCGACGGCTGTGCGAAGAACGCATCGTGATTGTTCAGGCTGAGACAGCTAGGCACGCTCTGGCTCTTGCCAAAGACGTTGGACGCAAAGCTCAGCACTCGTACAAGAATGGGCTTGGTGGAAAGGTCAATTTTCAGTTTGTCGGTGTTCTCGATCTTCTTCACCTTGGAGTTGAATGCGAAGAAAACGAAGTCTGGTACGACATCACAGAGCGGCTAATGCCTATGGAGCGTCGACGGAAGATTGTTCCGCCCGAACACAAATTGAACGCCATCGCTCAGGAGATCGTCCGCGCATGACCGATATCAAAGAGTCACTTGAGCGCGCTCGACCGGTGACGCCCAACCCATCCTTCCAGGGGACCGCCGGCAAGCTTTGCTTGCCGGTTCCCTCCGCCCTTCGGGCTCCGGCGGCCCCTGAAGTCAAACGTTAGGTCTCTTACTTCTACCTCTCTACTCCTCATCACATGCGCCAACTTACGATTCTTAGCGGGGCCGGTATCAACCTTGGTATCTCCGCCGCATGTCCGCAAGCGGACGAAATGCTGAACTTTACTTACCAGAAGATCAGCACTAGCGTCTTTTCCAGAATTGACCCTCAGCTAAAGGCAATGTTTACGCCAGAGTCGTTCGACTACATCCTGGGCGGTCTTCTCACGGTGAACCTTGCAATCGAGAGAACGAAGCAAGACCTGAAGCGTTTCAAGATGGACGAAAAGGCGTTTTCTGATCTGTTCAGGCAATCTGATCTACAGGCGTCCATCATCAGCGCCCTCGACGAGATCGAAAACCAACTTACGATTTCGCTAGGGCAAATGCTCGACGTCGTGGACGCCTTCTCACCAGCCATTGAAAGGCTAGTGTCAAGCTACGACACCATCAATTACTTTACGGTCAATTTCGATGGAATCTTTGACCACATCATCTACGGCCGCGGTTACAAGCGCAAAAACATTGTTACTGACTTCTGGAAAGGAAGCGGAGCACTTGATCAAAAGGCAGCAGCAAAGGTCAAAGTGTTCCACCTTCATGGTGACCTAAGATACAAGCCATTCAAAAAGACCAACTACAACACCCCCCCATACCGGTGGCCTGTTCTCGTAGTCGGCGATCAGGAGGTCAAGAAGGGCATCATTGCTTCGAACGAAGCACTACGGTTCTACAACAATAGCCTCCGAGCTGTCTTCGATAACCGCGGCCCCATGACTAAGAATGACCTAGCCATTATCGGCTTTGGGTTCCGCGACGAAGATGAACACATTGTGTCGAGAATCAAACACGGTCTTTCTGCTGGCGTATTTGACAGGGTTTCACTATTCGATCCGGAGGACAAGCTGAGCGCACATCCAGCCAAGCATGAGTGGGTTAGCCCGTCAAAGGAAAATCTAATTTCCTATGTTGGTCGATTGTAGAGCGTGTCATTACAGAGACCTAACCTTTCGTTGCATGGGACGCTTCGCCTATCGGCGGCGCGCCCCTGAACTCAAACGTTAGGGCTCAGATCCGAGAATGTCGGACACCATCTCACTTGAAGAGTCCTTTGAATACTCCCTTCACAACTTTCTGGAGTGGCTCCAGGTTATGACATTGGAGCCCATAGCCCTTTGCGACGCCTGGGGAAACTACAACGTCGCCTGGGAACTCCTGGCGGACCTAAGGAACGATGGAGACTCAATAGTGACAATGCCATGTAGCTACTTGAGCGAAGAACAGAGGCATGATGTTCGTGGGTTCCTCGACAGTCTTGCCAACATCCCGAAGGAGTTGCTTGTCCCGGCGACGTCTGTGTCCGCAAACCGGGAAGCGATGAGTCATCCTTGCTGGGTACCGTATCGGTCTGCTGCTTCAGCGCTGTTGCTTTCCCTAGAGTCTGCGGCCGTGAGAAACCAAGGGTACTTTTCGAGCCTATGAGCCCTAACATTTCGTATATGGACTCCCCCGGAAATCAAGGAAACTGAACGATAGGTTTGGCAGCTGGAAAGCGCATGCAGTCGTATATCCGGCATCTGGTGTGGGTTCTCTATGACCCGTGCCGACATGGAATCTGCTCACGGTGCGCCAATCGGTACAAGCGGCAGGCAAGCTGCCGGAAGAGTTATCGGCGTCAATCCGTGTCGGTGCGATCCGTTTAGCCATGATGGGCGATCAGTCTCAAAGCAAACGCGGGAGGGGAAACAACAGGAACATGGGGTTTCCTTTCAGCCGGCAATGGCAAAGGCGGTACGACTCAGTTTCTTTTCCTGACGTGGCTGCGGATGACCGTAG
>NZ_AUCH01000003.1 GCF_000429665.1 Azovibrio restrictus DSM 23866 | reverse complement strand
GCTTCTTCCAGGTTGATGGACATGGGCTTACCTCCGGGAGCTGATCAGGACCGGGTCGCCGAAGTAGCCCGAGAGATCGCACAGGTCCAGGATCTCCAGCACCACCGGCGCGTGATGGACGAGGCCCAGGTTCTTGCCCTGGGCCTGGGCTTCGGTTTTGGCGGCCACCAGCAGCTGTACGCCGGCGCTGTCGATTTCGTTGATCCGGGACAGGTCCACTTCCACGGCGTCGGCACCGTTCAGGGCCGCCAGGAGCCGCTCCTTGACCAGGGCGGCGGTGAAGATGCTGAGTTCCCCTTCCAGGGCCAGTTGGGTGGCGCTCATGGGCATCCTCCTAGGGCAGAACCAGCTTGGAGACGGCGTTCAACATCTGCGCCGGCTGGAAGGGCTTCACCACCCAGGCCCGGGCCCCCGCCGCCTGGCCTTCCTGTTTCTTGGCGTCGCTGGCTTCCGTGGTGAGCATGATCACCGGGGTGAATTTGTAGGCGGGAATCTGCTTGGCCGCCTTGAGAAAGCTGATCCCGTCCATGTTGGGCATGTTCACGTCGCTGATGATCAGGTGCAGCTTGCGCCCGTCCAGCTTGTTCAGGGCATCCTTCCCGTCACACGCTTCCACGACTTCGTAACCCGCCCCTTTCAGGGCAATGCTCACCACTTGGCGAAGGGACGCGGAATCGTCCACGATCATGATCGTTTTACTCATGGCTGGTCCTTGCTTGAATCAGAAGAAGGTAATTTCGGAATCGGCGGCTTCCACCTGGCCTCGCTGACCTGGGAGCGGGAGTGCCGGAGCGCCATGGCGGGGGCGCTACATGCCGTTCAGACGTTGTGCGGGCAGGGCTTGGGACAGTCATGGGTATTCCTTCTGGACGTTGATGTCCCCCGTTGCAGGGAGGAATTCTCGGGGTTCAGGGAAGGAAGCTGAGGGTGTCCATGAATGCATGGTCACCAATGTTGATGCGTTTGGTATCGATGCTATATGACAGAGGGGAGCTGTGCAACGGCGAAGTGTGAGCCGCAGGTGGACGAGGCTTGTCGTGCCGCTCCGGGGGCGGATGTCGCTTTACGGCGGTTCAGGGACGAACGGGAAGGGGGCCGGGGGCGGCCTGTGCCGGACAGATGGAAAGCGTCCAGAGAAAGGCTGGGGAAAGGCTGGGATGTGGCAGCCCCTGCCGGGGTGGGCAGGGGCCGGTTTGCTGGAGGGCTGCTTTAGAACGGGATGTCGTCGTCGCCGAAATCGTCGCTGAAGGCGGGCTTCTTTTGGGCGGCCGGGGGGGCCGGGGCGTAGTCGGGAGCCGGGGCGCTGCTGCGGCTGCCACCACCGCCACTGCCGCCGCCCATGCCGGAGGGTTCGCCCATGCCCTGGCGGCCGCCCAGCATCTTCATTTCATCGGCGCGGATTTCGGTGGTGTAACGCTCCTGGCCTTCCTTGTCGGTCCATTTGCGGGTGCGCAGGCTGCCTTCCACATAGACCTGGGAACCCTTCTTCAGGTACTGGCCGGCGATTTCCGCCAGGCGGCCGAAAAAGGATATCCGGTGCCATTCGGTGGCTTCCTTGCGCTCGCCGGTGGCCTTGTCCTTCCAGGTGTCCGTGGTGGCCACGGTGATGTTGCACATGGCGTCGCCGCTGGCGCTGTAACGCACTTCCGGGTCCCTGCCCAGGTTCCCGACGATGATGACCTTGTTGACCGATGCCATGGAAAACTCCCCTTGATTTGAGATGGTGAATGCTAAATGAATTAGGTGGCGGTGTGGGACGGGGCCTGGCGCCGGGGCACCTGCAGGGCCCGGGTCAGCCACAGCCAGAACAGGATCAGGGCGCCGCAGGCGGCAAATACCGCGCCGCTCCCGAAATGCTTGGCCAGCGCGCCCCCGGCCATGCCGCCCACGAACAGGCCCACGGCCTGGAGGGTATTGTATAGCCCCAGGGCCTTGCCTCTGGCCTGGGGAGGGGCGATGCGGGAAATCAGCGAAGGCTGGGTGGCTTCCAGGATGTTGAAGGCCACGAAGAACAGGGTCAGCCACAGGGTCAGGGGCCACAGGCTCTGGCCGGCGAAGTAGAAACCGGCCTGGACCAGCAGCAGCAGGGCCACCGCCCCGGTGAACACGGGTTTCATCAGTCCCTTCTTTTCGGCGGCGATGATGGCGGGCACCATCACCACGAAGGAGAGCAGCACGGCAGGCAGATACACCTTCCAGTGCTCGGCGACAGGCAGATGGCCGTACTGGACCAGGGCGGCGGGAACCAGCACCCACATGGCGGTCTGGGTCAGGTGCAGGGCGAACACGCCGAAATTGAGGCGGGCCAGCTGGGGTTCGAGCAGCACGCTGGCGAGGGACACCGCCGGCCCGGCCACCGGCGGCGGCGCCGGGGGCACCACCTTGAGCAGCACCAGGATGGCGGCCAGGGCCAGGAAGCCGGTGAGCCAGAAGATGCCGCTCATGCCCACCAGGCTGAACAGGATGGGGGCGGCCACCAGGGAACCGGCAAACACCAGGCCGATGGAGGAGCCGATCATGGCCATGATCTTGGTGCGGTGCTGTTCCCGGGTCAGGTCGGCGGCCAGGGCGCTGACGGCGGCGGAGATGGCCCCGGCCCCTTGCAGCACGCGGCCGACGATGATCCAGTGGATGTCCGGCGCCAGGGCGGCCACGGCGCTGCCGAGGGCGAACAGCAGCAGGCCGGCGACGATCACCGGCTTGCGGCCCCAGCGGTCCGAAGCAGCGCCCCAGGCGATCTGCAGGCAGGCCTGGGTCAGGCCGTAGGCGCCCAGGGCCAGGCCCACCAGGGTCAGGTCATCGCCCCCGGGAATATGGCGGGCATGGATGGCGAACACCGGCAGGATCAGGAACAGACCCAGCATGCGCAGTCCGAAAATGGCGGCCAGGCTCATGCCGGTGCGGCGTTCTTCCGGACTCAGGCTGTCGGTGAGGGATTCACTCATGAAGGAAACGGGCGGGGCAGCAGGAACAGCTTGGATACGGATGGGCGGGAAAGGTTTTTGGTGCATCGCAACGAAGCGACTATATTAACAGGTTTGCGCCGGCCTCCCCCCGCGCTGAGCCCCAACCCCACCCCGCAGAACACCAAGAGAAACTCCATGGAAGCCATCCGAATCCGCGGCGCCCGGACCCATAACCTGAAGAACATCAGCCTGGATCTGCCCCGGGACCAGCTCATCGTCGTCACCGGCCTGTCCGGCTCCGGCAAATCGTCGCTCGCCTTCGACACCCTCTACGCCGAGGGCCAGCGCCGCTACGTGGAATCCCTCTCCGCCTACGCCCGGCAGTTCCTGCAACTGATGGAAAAGCCGGATGTGGACCTGATCGAGGGGTTATCGCCAGCCATCTCCATCGAACAGAAGGCCACCAGCCACAACCCCCGCTCCACCGTGGGTACGGTCACCGAGATTCACGACTACCTGCGCCTCCTGTTCGCCCGGGTCGGCACGCCCTACTGTCCCGAGCACGACCAGCCCCTGGAGGCCCAGACCGTCTCCCAGATGGTGGACCACGTGCTGGCCCTGCCCGAGGACACCAAGCTGATGATCCTCGCCCCCGTGGTGGCCAACCGCAAGGGCGAGCAGCTGGAGCTGTTCGCCGAGCTGCGGGCCCAGGGCTTCGTGCGTCTGCGCATCGACGGCCAGGTGTACGAGATGGACGCCCTGCCCAAACTCACCAAGACCCACAAGCACACGGTGGACGTGGTGGTGGACAGGCTCAAGGTGCGGGACGACATGCGCCAGCGCCTGGCGGAATCCTTCGAGACGGCCCTGCGCCACGCGGACGGCCGCGCCATCGCCCTGGAGATGGACTCCGGCACCGAGCACCTGTTCTCGGCCAAATTCGCCTGCCCGATCTGCTCCTATTCCCTGCAGGAACTGGAGCCCCGGCTGTTTTCCTTCAACAACCCCATGGGGGCCTGTCCCAAGTGTGACGGCCTGGGGGTGATCCAGTTCTTCGACCCCAAGCGGGTGGTGAGCCAGCCCCATCTTTCCCTGGCTGCCGGGGCCATCAAGGGCTGGGACAAGAAGAGCCAGTTCTATTTCCAGATGCTCCAGTCCCTGGCCGCCCATTACGGCTTCGACATCGACACCCCCTTCCAGGACCTGGACGCGGAGGTGCGCCAAGCGGTGCTCTACGGTTCCGGCAAGGTGAGCGTGCCCTTCCAGTACCTGAACGAGCGGGGCAAGCTGGTGGCCAAGGAGCATCCCTTCGAGGGCATCATTCCCAACCTGGAGCGGCGCTACAAGGAGACCGATTCCCAGGCCATGCGCGAGGAACTCTCCAAGTACATCAGCAACCAGACCTGCCCCACCTGCGGCGGCAGCCGGTTGCGGAAGGAGGCCCGCCATGTGCAGATCGGGGGCAAAACCTTGCACGAGATCAACCGCCTGCCCCTGCGCGAGGCCCGGGATTTCTTCGAGGCCCTGCAGCTCACCGGCCAGAAGGCCCAGGTGGCCGAGAAGATCCTGAAGGAAATCACCTCCCGCATTTCCTTCCTGATCAACGTGGGCCTCGATTACCTGTGCCTGGAACGTTCCGCCGAAACCCTCTCGGGCGGCGAGGCCCAGCGCATCCGTCTGGCCAGCCAGATCGGTTCCGGTCTCACCGGAGTCATGTACGTGTTGGACGAGCCTTCCATCGGCCTGCACCAGCGCGACAACGACCGGCTGCTGCAGACCCTGACCCGGCTCAGGGACATGGGCAACACGGTGATCGTGGTGGAGCACGACGAGGACGCCATCCGCACCGCCGACTACGTGGTGGACATCGGTCCCGGCGCCGGCGTGCATGGGGGTGCCATCGTCGCCCACGGCACTCCGGCCCAGGTGGCGGACAACCCGGATTCCCTGACCGGCGCCTACTTGTCCGGGCGCAAGCTGATCGCCGTACCCAGGCAGCGCCGCCAGCCAGATCCGGCCCGGCAGCTGCAGGTCATCGGTGCCCGGGGCAACAATCTGCGCGACGTGCGCCTGGACCTGCCTGTGGGCCTCCTGACCTGCGTCACCGGGGTTTCCGGCTCGGGCAAATCCACCCTGATCAACGACACCCTTTACGCGGCGGCGGCCAAGGCCATCTACGGCTCCATCAGCGAGCCCGCCGAGCACGACGAAATCCGCGGCCTCGATCACTTCGACAAGGTCATCAACGTGGACCAGTCGCCCATCGGCCGCACCCCCCGCTCCAACCCGGCCACCTACACGGGCCTGCTGACCCCGATCCGGGACCTGTTCTCCCAGGTGCCCGAAGCCCGGGCCCGGGGCTACGGACCCGGCCGCTTCAGCTTCAACGTCAAGGGTGGTCGCTGCGAGGCCTGCCAGGGGGACGGGGTGATCAAGGTGGAAATGCACTTCCTGCCCGACATCTACGTGCCCTGCGACGTCTGCCACGGCAAGCGCTACAACCGGGAAACCCTGGAGATCAACTACAAGGGCAAGAACATCCACGACATCCTGGAGATGACCGTGGAACAGGCCCGGGAATTCTTCGACGCGGTACCGGTGGTGGCCAGGAAGCTGCAGACCCTGGTGGACGTGGGCTTGAGCTACATCACCCTGGGCCAGAGCGCCACCACCCTCTCCGGCGGCGAAGCCCAGCGGGTGAAGCTGGCCCTGGAACTCTCCAAGCGGGATACGGGCCGCACCCTTTACATCCTGGACGAACCCACCACCGGGCTCCACTTCGCCGACATCGAGATGCTGCTCTCGGTGCTGCACCGGCTCGCCGACCACGGCAACACCGTGGTGGTCATCGAGCACAACCTGGACGTGATCAAGACCGCCGACTGGCTGGTGGACCTGGGCCCCGAAGGGGGCGGCGGCGGTGGCCGCATCCTGGTGGCCGGCACCCCGGAAACCGTGGCCGCCACGCCGGCAAGCCATACGGGCCGCTTTCTGAAGCCCCTGCTGGAGCGACCATGAACCGGAGTTTCTTCGCACCGCGGCCCGGAGGCATGGAGCAAGGCGGGATATCAAGGCTTCATCCTCTGGCCTTCAACAACCCGGACGGGGTGGCTGCTGGGCACCACAAGGGTTTGCTTTTTCTCTGTGTCTCCGTGGTTCAAATGAGGTTTCAAGGATGAACGAACAGCCCTCCGCCGCCGATCTCAAGGGCAAGACCGGCCTCACGCGGCTCTGGAATGCCCTGGGTTATTCGAAGAAAGGCATTGCCGCCGCCTGGAAGCACGAGGCGGCTTTCCGCCAGGAGATGTTGCTGCTCCTGGCAGGCGTGCCCCTGGGCCTGTGGCTGGGCCGCAATGGTATGGAGCGGGCCCTGCTCCTGGGCAGCCTGATCCTGGTGCCCGTGGTGGAACTGCTCAACTCCGCCGTGGAGGCCGTGGTGGACAAGACCTCCCCCGAATATCACGAGCTGGCCGGCCGGGCCAAGGACCTGGGCAGCGCCGCCGTGCTCTTCGCCCTGGTCTTCATGGCAGTAGTCTGGGCCTGCGTGCTGTGGCCCTGAGAGGGAGCTGTTTCTGATGGGCGAAATTCAGGGGTAAAGCTCTGCAACTCCGGCATGGCGCTGACTGGCGCCTGTTTTGCAGGGGGCCGGTCAGCGCCGGATTGTGCGGCGGGTGGCGACCTGGGGGGGCTTGTGTTGTTCTGCCTGCCACAGGTCGTAGGCGAGTTGTCCTTTCAGCCAGCTTTCGGCGCTGGGCCCGTCCAGCCATGCCTCCAGACGCAGGGCCAGATCAACGCTGATGGCAGCTTTGCCGTTCAGCACCCGGGAAAGGGTGACGCGATTGATGCCCAACTCCTGGGCTGCCTGGGTCACGCTCAGTCCCAGTGCCGGGAGTACATCTTCGCGCAAGGTTTCCCCCGGGTAGGGTGGGTTGTGCATGCGGGCCATTTTTTTCCTTTCAGTGATAGTCCTGGTAATCGACCAGAATTGCATCCTCACCTTCGAAGACAAAGGTCATGCGCCAGTTGCCATTGACGGTGACTGACCAATGGCCTGCAAGATCGCCTGTGAGCGGGTGCAGTTTCCAGCCAGGCATGTTCATCTCACGTGGGGCGGTGGCATCGTTCAGTTGTCGCAACTGGCGTGCCAGTCGGGGAGCATGGTCAGGTCTGATCCCGGCCTTGCTCCCCGTCTCAAAAAACGCTTGCAATCCCTTGTGTTGGAAATGCTTGATCATGGCAGAATTGTAGCGCATGGCGCTACAGTGGTTGTCGCGATTTGTTCGGGATGAGCGGCTGTCAGCGCATCTCGAAAGCCTCCTGGTGGAAGGGGACCTGGCCCAGGCCGCGGGCCTTGAGGCCGGTTTTCAGGGTCCGGGCGAAGCCTGAGGGGCCGCAGAACCAGATGTCGCTGCCGGCCAGTTGTGGCTCCTGCTGCAGCAGTTTTTCCACCGTCAGGGGGCCGTCCCGGTCTGTTTCATGCAGCTGCAGGCGTACGCCGGGGAGTCCGGCGGCCAGGGTCTGCAACTGGGCGGCAAACGGGTCCCTGGCCAGGCTGCGGCTGCAGTAATGCAGGCTGACGGGCGTGGCCGGGGCCTGGCCCAGGGCTTCCAGCCCGGCCAGGAAGGGGGTGACGCCGACGCCGCCGGCAATCCACACCTGGGGCTTTTCCCCCCGGAAGTCGAAGCAGCCGTAGGGACCTTCCACGCGTACGCTTTGTCCGACCTGGAGGCGGGCCGCCAGGTTGCGGGTGTAATCCCCCAGGGCCTTGATGGCGAAGGTGATATGGCCGTCCTCCCGGGGCGCGCTGGCGATGGTGAAGGGGTGGCTGCCCTCCCGGTCGTGCAGGGTGAGGAACACGAACTGGCCGGCCCGGTGGCCGGGCCAGGGGGCTTCCATGCGGCAGGTGATTTCCGTGACGTCCGCCGCCGGTTGCTCCAGGGCCAGGATTTCCCCCTGGTATTGGCGTTGTTTGCCGATCCGGCCCAGCAGGGAGAGCAGGGCGCCCCAGCTGCCGGCGGCGATCAGCAGTCCCATGACCCAGCCGACAGGCTGCTGCCACCAGGCCAGGGGGGCCAGCAACAGGCCGTGGAAGACGCCCATCAGGTATAGCGCGGGCATGACCCGGTGCAGCAGGCGCCAGGGCTTGAAGGGAAACCAGCGCAACAGGGTGAGGAGGATCAGGCCCAGCAGGGGGTAGAGGGCCCATTCGCCCATTTCCTTGCCCAGGTGCAGCAGGGATTCATAGAGTTCCGGCCCGTGTTCCCGGACCACCTTGCCGCTCCGGCCGATCAGCGCCTTGATGGGGTCGCCGGCTTCGTCAGCGCCCCAGTGGAGCAGCACGGCGATGCCGGCCAGGATGCCGGCCCACTTGTGCGCCCGGTAGATCCGGTCCATGCCGCCCAGAGGCTTTTCCAGCCAGACCGGGCGGGTGGCCAGCACCATGATCAGGGACATCAGCCCCACGGCCAGAAGACCCGAGAGCGTCAGGGCTTCGGCCCGGATCACCCACAGGGTATCGCCGGCGGGCAGACCGGCCCCGAACAGCAGATTGGCGCCCCAGGCCAGGACCAGGAGGGCGATGAAGCCGCCCAGCAGGGCGGTGGTGCTCAGCTTTTTCATGATCAGCTCCTTCAACCTAAAAACCTCACCACAGAGACACAAAGACACAGAGAAGTTAAAAAAACAATGGCTTGCATCATCTTCTGCGCTCACCTAGAAAGTGACCTGGCCTTCCAGGACAAGTCTTTGTTTTTCCTCGGCGTCTCTGTGCCTCTGTGGTTTAACTGTGGTTTTAAGGTTCAATCCTCTTCAAAGTAGCCCTGTTCCGCTTCCTTGTGGCAGGCGGCGCAGTTGGCCTTGGAGCCCACGTCCTTCTTCTTCCAGTCGGACTTGGGCACTTCCCGGTGTTCCTTCACCCACTTGGGCAGGGTGGTGATGCGCTGGGGCGCTTCGTCTGCCGCCACGCCGCGCAGCAGCTTGCGGCCGTAGGAGCGGCCGCCCCGGTCCCCGGCGTTGTCCACCAGGTAGCGGGTGATGGCGGCCGTGGTCTGGGGGTCCAGGCTGGCGTCGTCGCCAAAGTGCTGGTCCAGGTTGGCCATCATCTTTTCCCAGGAGGCAGCCGGCAGCATGGAGGCGGGGAAGGCCAGGTGGCAGCTGCCGCATTCGGCCAGGGTCTGGGCATGCTTCACCGGAGGGAAGTAGTGGTCGCCGCCGGCCTGGGCGCGGCTGTAGAGCAGGGCGGAAATCCCCAGGGCGGCGAGGCCCAGGAGCAGAGGGCGGATCATGGCAGGCATGCTGTTCTCCTTTCAGCGGGATTGGACGTAGGTGAGCCAGTCACCCTTTTCCTGGGCGGTGCAGGCCCGGCCCAGCACTTCGTTGCAATTGCGCTTGAACCACTTTTCCAGCTTGGCCGGGTCGGTGTACCGCTCCGGGCTGGCCGACAGGGCCATGGGTTCGATGCGCTTGCCGCTCGGGGTACGGCCCGGCTGGCGGATGTCGCTCTGGTGGCAGGTGGTGCAGGAAGGCGTGTCCGCCTTGCCGCCTCCGGCCTGGCGTTGGTGCAGGGCTTCGCCCCGGCTGGCGGACAAGGCGGCGGGGCCGGCCAGGCCCGCTTCCCGGGCGTAGCCGGCCAGCAGATCCTCCCGGGGGCCGGCCTGGACGGTCAGGCAGGTCAGACTCAAGAGGGCGATTGTGAGGTGATGGCGATTCATGGTTTCATCCTTGGTGTGGGTCCATGGGCCGTACTTTGCGCCGGGCTGGCTGAACTGATCCTGAAACCCCTGTTCACCCTGGGTTCAGCTTTTCCGGTTTAGGGTGTGGCCGGTCCCTGTCCCGTCCCCGGCTTAGGAGTGCTCCCGTGCGTAAAAAACTCTCCGTGATCGTCCTCCTGCTCGGCCTCGTGGGCCTGCAGCCCGGGCCGCTTCTGGCCGATGAGGCCGACCACGAACGGGCCCGCAAGGCCCTGGCCGCCGGGGAAATCATGCCCCTGCGCCAGGTCCTGGAGCGGGTGGAGAAAGACTATCCGGGCCAGGTGCTGGAAGTGGAGCTGGACCGGGAGCACGGCCAGTGGATCTACGAGATCAAGCTGCTGCGCCCGGACGGGGCGGTGAGCAAGCTGGAGCTGGATGCCCGGGACGGCACCCTGCTGCGTCGCAGGCATCGGCACGGGGCCGCGGAAGGGAGACCCTGATGCGCATCCTGGTGGTGGAGGACGATCCCCATCTGGCTGCCCAGCTGGGCCAGGCCCTGGAGGCAGCTGGCCACGTGGCGGTCAAGGCCGACAACGGCCGGGACGCCCTGTACCTGGGGGAGGAAGAAGATTTCGACGCGGTGATCCTGGATCTGGGTCTGCCGGTCATCGACGGGCTCACGGTGCTGAGCCGCTGGCGCGCCGGAGGCCGGAGCATGCCGGTGCTGATCCTCACGGCCCGGGACAACTGGCACGAAAAGGTGGCCGGTATCGACGCCGGGGCCGACGATTACCTGACCAAGCCCTTCCACATGGAGGAGCTCCTGGCCCGCCTGCGCGCCCTGATCCGCCGGGCCCACGGCCTGGCCTCCGCCGAGGTGGTCTGCGGCCCCCTGCGGCTCGACACCCGGGCCCGGCGCATCAGCCTGGACGGCAGCCCCCTCAATCTCACCAGCCATGAATACCGGCTGCTGGCCTACCTGATGCACCATCCGGATCAGGTTCTCTCCCGGGCCGAGCTGACCGAGCACCTCTACGCCCAGGACTTCGAGCGGGATTCCAACACCATCGAAGTCTTCGTGGCTCGGCTGCGCAAGAAGCTGCCGCCGGACCTGATCGAGACCGTGCGCGGCCTCGGCTACCGTCTGGCGGGCCGTCCTTGAGCCGCCCCTTCCAGCCGGGCACCCTGGGATGGCGGCTGCTGTCCGGCACCCTGGCCTGGGTGCTGGCCACCCTGGTGATCACCGGGCTGATCCTCACGGACCTGTTCGAGGATCACGTGGAGCGCCAGGCCCGGGGCGAACTGCTGATGCACCTGAACCAGCTCACCGGCCACCTGGAACTGGATGCCGGGGGCCGGCCCCAGGTCCTGCGGGAGCTGAGCGACCCGCGCCTGAAACAACCCTACTCCGGCCTCTACTGGCAGGTGGATGGCGCCGACGGCCAGCCCCTGCTGCGCTCCCGCTCCCTCTGGGACGGGGCCCTCAGCCTGCCCCCGGGGCCGGCACCTGCCCCCGGCGCCCTGCAGGAATACCGGCTGCCCGGCCCGGGCAGCGTGCCCCTCCTGATCCTCTCCCGGGTCATCCTGCCCGAGGCGGACCAGAGTGCTTCCCCGGGCCCCCTGCGCCTCATGGTGGCCATCGACGAAGCGGTGCTGCGCCAGCCGGTGCGGGACTTTGCCGGCATCCTGGCCCTGGCCCTGGGGCTTCTGGCCCTGGGGCTGGTGGCGGCGGTGTTCCTGCAGCTGAAGCTGGCCCTGGGGCCCCTGGAACGCCTGCGTCACAGCCTGGCCCGGGTGCGTACCGGGGAGGCGGCGCGGCTGCAGGGCAGCTACCCGGCGGAAATCCAGCCCCTGGTGGAAGAATTCAACGGCGTCCTGGACCACGACGCCGCGATCCTGGAGCGGGCCCGCACCCAGGCCGGCAACCTGGCCCATGCCCTGAAAACGCCGCTGGCCATTCTCGCCAACGCCGCGGCCCGGGAGCCCGGCGAGCTGGGGCGGCTGGTGACGGAGCAGGTCGGCACCGCCCGTCGCCAGGTGGATTACCACCTGGCCCGGGCCCGGGCGGCCGCCTCCGCCCAGCTGCCTGGCCAGCGGGTGGCGGTGCGGCCGCTGCTGGAAGGCCTGCTGCGGGTGATGGGCAAGCTGCATGGGGAACGGGGCCTGCATCTGGAACTGCTGCCCGTGAGGGGAGAAGCGGCCTTCCGGGGTGACGTCCAGGATTTCCAGGAAATGCTGGGCAACCTCCTGGACAACGCCTGCAAATGGGCCGCAAGCCAGGTACAGGTCGCCCTGGAGTCCGGCTCCGACGGCCAGCTCGTGATCACCATCGAGGATGACGGCCCGGGCCTGCCGGAAGCGGTGCGGGAAACGGTGCTGCAGCGCGGCGTGCGCGCCGACGAGGCCATGCCGGGCTCGGGCCTGGGCCTCTCCATCGTCGCCGACCTGGCCGGGCTGTACGGCGGCAGCCTGAACCTGGAGACCAGCCCCCTGGGAGGGCTGAAGGTGCGCCTGGGCCTGCCGGGCGGCTGAAGCGGTATCCTCACGTTACCGCCGGGTGGCGCCTCCAGCCGGTATCGCCCGAGGGAGGCCGGACGATAACGCTGGTGACGGCTCCGGGGGCAATTCTGGGCTCAAGGGAAACGCAATTCGGTGATTGCCGGCCCGAGCGGGCTGGCAATGCCCCTGCCTCTCTGCCGACACATTTGTGTATCAGGATTTTGATGTGCGTCCAGCTCAATTGTCTCCGCGCTGCGGAGACAATTTCTTCCGAGGGAATGGCTTCGGCAAAACGCAGTATGTGGCGCAGTTTCTTCGCGGAGAGGCCGTGCCCGTAGTCGGCTTCCAATTGTCTCGACAGTGTCGAGACAATCTGCTCACCGTAGGTGGCGCGTTCGTTGCCCAGCGCTTCGGTGCGAATGCGGTGGCCGATGAGCCAGTAAATCTCCATCAGCGCGCTGTGGCTGAGGTTTTGTGGTTTGTGTTCTTTCCTCCGCCCCTGATTCGGGCCTCCGAGGCTGGGCTTCAGCCCTCATAGGGGCTCCTGGGGGCTCCTGGCGAGGGCTGGTGTTTCTCCGGATAATGCCGTGGTGATGAATTTTCATGTCCGGAAGATGACGGAAATCCCTGCTTTTTCCCCACAGCCCGCTCTTGCCGGCGCCGATGAGGTACTGGCCCTGTTCGAACGTTATGCGGATCCCGAGGCCGGCAGATGTCTCCGGGAAAACGTCCTGGCCCAGGTCGTCAGTTGGCGGTGGGCCAGTGGTGCCATGGTTCAGGATGAGCCCTTCGAATACGAGCTCAACTACCGCTTTCTCAAGGCGCCCAGGGGCCGCTGGCTCAGGGAGGACAAGGCCAGGGAGCAGGATCATGTGCGCTGCGGCTTTGATGCCGCCGGACGGATCGTCATGGCCTCAGCCTACGGCAGCTTCCAGGACATCTGGCTGCATGGGGCGGGCCGGATCACCAAGCTGGTATTCAGCCTGGACCAGGACGCCGGCAGCTGGAAGGTCCATGCCGCGAAACTTTCCCTGCTCGATGCCGATGGCCGTTTGCAGGCCCAGTACAGCCGTTTTCGCTCGGCCTGGCAGATGCTCGCCTCGGCGGAATTTTTCCGCTGGGATCAGGGCAGGGTTGTTGGCAAGCAGGGCGTGGAGACTGACGATGGCGGAGCGCCTTGCCATTACCGTTACGACTATGAAGTCGATGGGGACGGGGGGCTGGAGCGGATCAGCTTCTGCAGGACCGATGCCGGAGGGCTAGCCGTGGAAAAAGCCCGGACCCGCTACCGCCGCCCGGTGCAAGGGGAGCGCATTCCGGAGCTGGCGGCGGCCATCACGGAGCGGCTGCTGAGCCGGATTCCCGAGCTGGTCCGCCAGGCGGCCCTGGACGAGCCCCTGTACGCTTTGCTGCTCTGCTATACCGAGGAGGATTTCGATGCCGCCTGGCCGCCATTCCTGGTTTGGGGGCGGCAATCGTGGCGGGCCGGGGTGACGGAAACGCCGGGTTATTACTTGTGGGCTCCGGACGAGATCCGTGCTGTCGGAGATGCCCATGAACGCTGGCTGGATGACGATGAAACGCTCACCAGCCTGTGCCTGCGCCACAAGGCCCTGATGGCCGATCGGGGCAGCCAGGCTTCAGGCCGGAAAGTGCTGCTGGAAGTGGCCCGGCAGCTCAATTTGCTGGACTGGTCCGGGATCACCCCGGTGACGGATGATTTCGTGGTGGTGCTGGCGGACAACTCGGGGGAGGTGGATCCCCGCACGAAAATGAAAGCCTACCTGCCCCCTGGACGCCTGGCCCTGCTGCGCGAGCGGGGCTGGCTGCAGTGCTAGCGTAGTGCTGCATTCGGTTTGGAACTTAAGCTGCTGTGCGCACCGGTGACCTTCTGCAGGATACCGGACTATTTTTCGGCGTCGGCCTGATCGGTGCGCTGCTGGGCGGCCTGATTGGCGGCGTCCAGCTTTTGCTGGAACTGCTGCATGGTCTGCTTGCCCTGCTCGATTTCCTGCTTTTTCGCGGCGGCGGCGGTGGCGGCGCTGCCGGCCGATTCGATGCCGCAGGCAGTCAGCAACAGCGGCAACAGGATCAAGGCTATCGATGTTTTCATGATTTTTCCCTTCAAAGTGCCGCCAGAACGGCATTGAGCAAATCCCGGCAAGGGGCCACGCTGGCGCCTATGATGCCGCATTCCAGCCTGGCGTGGATCACCCGATCACCCTGACGCACGGCTGATGTTTTTCCTGAAGGCGTGGTGCGCGTGCACTGGCACGGCAAACCCGCCGGCATGCGCAAATCCTTCGATGGATTGCAGGCGCTCGTGCGCCAAGCCGCGATGAACGGGTCAATGCCGGCTAGGCCGGCCTGAAGCGGACCTGGGCTGCCAGCCCGCCTCCGGGTGCGGTTTCCAGTTCCAGGTGGGCGCCATGCAGTTCCGCCACCCGGGTGACGATGGAAAAGCCCAGGCCGCTGCCGCTCTTGCCGCTCTGGTCCAGGCGGTGGAAGCGGGCCAGGGCGTCCTGGCGGGCGTGTTCGGGAATGCCCGGGCCGTTGTCGGTGACCTGGAAACAGCAGCTGCCGTCCCGGTCCGCATATACCCGGACCTGGACCTGGCCCTGCTCGGGGGTGTAGCGGATGGCGTTGTCCACCAGGTTGCGCATCATGATCGACAGCCAGTCCTGCTGGCCGATGATGACCAGCCCGGCTTGGGTGTCCAGATCGAATTCCAGGTGTTTTTCCAGGATCAGGTGCCCCAGGTCGGCGCAGACCCGCTCGGCCAGTTCTCCCAGGACGATCCGGTGGCGCTCCTTGTCCGGCAGGCCCCGTTCGGGGTCCAGGCGGGCCAGGACCAGCATCTGTTCCACCAGGTGGATGGAGCGGTTCAGGCCCTGCTTGAGTTTTTCCAGGGCATGCTGGCGTTCCGTATCGCTGCGGGCCCGCAGGGCCACCTGGCTCTGGGTGTGCAGGGCGGCCAGGGGGGTGCGCAGTTCGTGGGCCACATCTGCGGTAAACCGGCGTTCCGCGTTCAGGGCGTGATCCACTTCGGCCAGCAGGCGGTTGAGTTCCCCGACCATGGGCTGGACCTCGGCGGGGACCTGGGAGGCGGCGAGCCGGGCCAGGTGTTCCGGCCCCCGGGTTTGCAGTTCCCGGGTGACGAGGGCCAGGGGGGCGAGCCCCCGTCCCGTTGCCAGCCAGACCCAGAGGCCGAGGAAGGGCAGCCCCACCACCAGGGGCAGCAGGACGTGGGCGATGGTTTCCTGGATCAGCTTGTCCCGGTAACCGTGATGTTCCGCGACCCAGACCTGATGTTCCCCGTCTTCCGAGGTCAGGCGCATTTCCCGCCAGTGGCCGTCCCGGTCATTGTGGTCGGTGTACCCATCCGGCCCCCGGGCCGGGGCCAGGGGGGCTTCCGGCGAGCGAAAGCGCAGCCGGCCGTCGGTGTCCATGATCTGGAAACGGAAGCGCTTTCGCCCGATCTGGGGGACCGGGGAGGCGGGCAGGGGTTCGGCGTCGTGCCAGTGCTCGGCAATCAGCAGCAGGTTCACGGAAATCTGTCGCAGCTGCTCGTCGAACAGCTCATCCACCTCATGGTGGGTGTGGCGGTGCAGGAGCAGCACCACCACGATGGCGAAACTCAGGTAGCCGCCCAGCAGGAGCAGCAGCAGGCGGCGGCGCAGGGAAGTGGGACGGCCGGGGGTCATCGGGGGAAGGTGTAGCCCACCCCGCGCAGGGTGCGGATGCTGTCGCTGCCCAGCTTCTTGCGCAGATGATGGATGTGCACTTCCACGGCATTGCTTTCCAGGCTGTCGCCCCAGCCGTACAGGGCGGCTTCCAGCTGGCTGCGGCTGATCACCCGGCCGGCGTTTTCCACGAGGAGCTGGAGGATGGAGAATTCACGGGTGGACAGGTTGACGGGCTGCCCCTCCAGCTCCACCTGGTGCGAGGCCGGGTCCAGCCGGAGGGGCCCCACTTCCAGCACCGGGGCGGCCCGCCCTCCGGCACGGCGCAGCAGGGCCCGGATGCGGGCCGCCAGTTCGTCCAGGTCTATGGGCTTGATCAGGTAGTCATCGGCCCCGGCATCCAGGCCAGCCACTTTTTCTCCGGTGCTGTCCCGGGCGGTGAGGATCAGCACCGGCAAGGTCTGACCCCGTCGCCTCAGGCGGCGCAGCACCTCCAGGCCCTCCAGCCGGGGCAGGCCCAGGTCGAGGATGGCCAGGGCGAACTGCTCGCAGTCCAGGGCAGCGTCGGCTGCTGCGCCATCCTGCGCCCAGTCCACCGTGAAGCCGGCCTGGGAGAGGCCGGTCTTGAGGCCGTCTCCCAGCACCGGGTCATCTTCCACCAGGAGGAGGCGCATTACTTTTCCTGGCCCATGAAGTACTGCTCCAGCACGGGCAGCAGGGCCTGGTGCAGGTCGGCTTCACCGGCTTCGCCGTAACGCTGGAAAACCTCGGCCGAGAGGGGGACGAACAGATCCAGCAGCCGGGGGTCGAAATGGCTGCCCCGGTCCCGCCCCATGATCTCCATGGCCGCAGCGACGGACATGGCTTCCTTGTAGGGGCGGCGGGAGGTGAGGGCATCGAACACGTCCACCACGGCGAAGATGCGGGCATTCAGGGGAATGGCCTCGCCCGCCAGTCCTGCCATGTAGCCCGAGCCATCGAACTTCTCGTGGTGGTGGGCCACCACTTCCCGGGCCTGCAGGAGCCAGGCGGACTGGTGCAGGATTTCCTGCCCCAGGGTCACATGGGTTTTCATGGTCTGGAACTCTTCCGGGGTGAGGCGACCGGGTTTGAGCAGGATGGTGTCGGAGATGCCGATTTTTCCCACGTCGTGGAGGAAGGCGCCGGCGATCAGGTTGCGCATTTCCTGGGCGGGAATTCCGGCGGCTTCACCCAGGGCCACGGCGTACAGGGTGACCCGGTAGTTGTGCACGTTGGTGTCGGAGTCCCGCTGGGCGATGGCGCTGCCCAGCACTTCCAGCAGTTCCAGGTTGCCCTTGAGGATGGAACGGCTGCGCTGCAGCACTTCCCGGTGCAGGGCCAGGACCACCGGATAGACCGTCAGGGTGGTCAGCACGATGGCCAGCACCACCAGGACCACGGCCCGGGTGATGTCGTCGCGGATCTGGGCCATGCTCTCCGGACTGGGCAGATACACCCCTTCCAGGTAACCCCGGGGGGCCTCCCCCGGCCGGGCGATGGGAACCGCCACCACCAGGGCGAACTGGCCCTGGACCAGGCGCTTCATGTAGCTGGGTTTGAGGGCCAGTTCCACGTGCCCGCCCTGCTTCAGCTCTTCTTCCAGGGCCTCCAGGGCGGGGGGCACGTATTCGATCAGGCGGTTCTTGTGGCGGTCGTAGAGCTCGACAATGCCGAAGTGGTCGGCCGCCACGTACTCCAGCATGGTCCCCAGGGCGGCATCGGAGAGGCTGCCCTGCTCGTGGGCTTCCAGGTTGGCGGGGGAGATGCGGTGGGCGGCGCTCACGGCCTGGGCCAGGACCTTCTCGTCAATGCGCTCGGTTTCCGTGTACCAGGTGATCAGACCGACCAGGATGGCGGTGATCGTGCCTACCAGGAGCAGGCGGCGGCGCAGGATCTGCTGGGCATTGTCAGTTTGGATCATGGCAGGGGCGGTGTCGGCGTTTCGTTCCGGGTGAAGTCCCAGAGTTTATGGCGGTCGATTTCCAGCCGGTAGTATTTTTCCAGGGCATCGAGCTGGGCCAGGGCAGCGTCCAGTTTGGCAGAAAATGCCAGGCGCCGGGCGTTCAGCAATTCCGCCAGGCTGCCTTCGCCCAGTTCGTAGGCCCGGGCTTGCAGGCTGGCGGCCCGGGCCATGCCGGCGGCGGCCTCCCGGCTGCGCAGCCAGGCCTGATAGGCCCCTTGGGCCTGCAGCCAGGCGGCCCGGACCGAGGCCCGGGTTTCCCGCAGCATCTGGGCCTCGTGCTCGCTGCTCAGGCGGGCTTCGGCCCTGCTGCGGTCTGCCTCGGCCTGGCGGGCGCTGCCGCCCAGGGGAATGGTGAGGGTGAGACCGAGCAGGCGCTCTTCACCATCCTTTTCCCGGGCGACCCGGACCCCCAGGCTGGGGTCGGCCAGGCGTTCCCGGTCTGCGCGCTGGGCCTGCAGCTGGCTGTAGGCGGATTCCAGCCGGGCCCGGCGCAGGCCGGGCTCATGGAGCAGCAGTTCCTGCTCCCATTGCTCCAGGGAGCCTTCCAGGGGGCGGGGCTGGCTCAGACTGGGCTGCTCCGGCAGGGGCAGGCTGGGAAACAGCTGCTTCAGCCGCTCCCGGGCGGACAGCAGTTCCCCCTGCCGGGCCTGAGTCTCGGCTTCCTTCTGGGCCAGGGCCGCAGCGACCTGCAGGGTTTCCAGCTCGGAGGCATCGCCCAGCTCCCGGCGCCGTTGCACGGCCCGGCTTTCCCGCTCCAGGGTTGCCCTGGCTTCTTCGGTCTGTTGCAACTGCTCCCGGGCCCGCAGCCAGGCGAACCAGCTTTCCAGCAGCAAACGGGCGCCGCCGGACATGCGCTCGGCGGCGGCGGCCTCTGCCAGGGTCCGCTGCTCCGCCCCGAGGCGGGAATCCAGCTCGGCCTTGCCCGGCAGTCGCCAGGCCCGTTCCAGCCCCACGGCCCAGTCGCGGCTGCGGCTGTCCGGGCTGCCGTCCACGCCGCTGGTGCGGCGCCGCTGGCCTTCCAGGGTCAGGGCCCATTCATGGGGGCCGGCTTCCAGCTGCCGTTGCTGGGCTTCTCCCCGGGCCAGTTCGTCCCGTCCGGCCCGGACCGAGGGCAGGTCGAGCAGGGCCTGGCGGACCGCCGGTTCCGGCGGCAGGTCGGTGGTGGCCTGGGACGATACCGCCCAGCAAATTCCCAGGAGCAGGAGGGCGTGTTTCATGCCAGCCTCCCGTGGGCCAGCACCGGGACTATCCAGTAATAGAGATTGGCCCCGGCAAAGGCTTGCCGCAGCAGGGCCAGGATGGCGTCGGCCTTGGCCTGGTCGCTGCAGACGGTATCGAGGCGTTTGCGGTGCACGTGGCCGCACACCAGCTCGGCGGCTTCCACCAGCTGGATGGAGCTGCCGTGGCCCTCGGTGGAGGTGGAAGAAAAGCCCGTGGTCAGTTCCGGGTGGGCCAGCAGGGTGTCGGCCACGGCTTCCTCCAGTTCATGGGGCACGATCAGGGTGAGCAGAAGAGGGGTGTCAGACATGGGCAGTCTCCCGGAAGGGGGTCTGGGGCCGCAGGCCGAAGCGGCGGTAGAGGATGGGCAGGATCAGCAGGGTCAGGAAGGTGGAGGTGACCAGTCCGCCGATCACGACGATGGCCAGGGGCCGCTGCACCTCCGAGCCCGGGCCGCTGGCGAACAGCAGCGGCACCAGGCCCAGGGCGGCAATGCTGGCGGTCATCAGCACCGGGCGCAGGCGGCGCTTGGCGCCTTCCACCACCACCTGGCCGATGGGCATGCCGGTGGCCAGCAGCTGGTTGAAGTAGCTGACCATCACCACCCCGTTCAGGACGGCGATCCCCAGCAGGGCGATGAAGCCCACGGAGGCGGGCACCGAGAGGTACTCGCCCGCCAGCAGCAGGGAAAACACGCCGCCTACCAGGGCGAAGGGAATGTTGGAGAGCACCAGCACCGCCTGGCGCACCGAGCGGAAGGTGGAAAAGAGCAGGAAGAAGATCAGCGCCAGGGCCATGGGCACCACCACGGCCAGCCGGGCGGCGGCCCGCTGCTGGTTCTCGAACTGGCCGCCCCAGGCAATCCGGTAGCCCGGGGGCAGCTGGATGCCGGCTTCCACGGCCCGGCGGGCGTCCTCCACGAAGCCCACCAGGTCCCGGCCGCGCACGTTGGACTGGACCACCACGAAGCGCTGGGCGTTTTCCCGGTCCACCTTCACCGGGCCGTCCACCCGTTCGATGCGGGCGACACTGGTGAGCGGGATGGCCTGGCCCTCCGGTGCGGTGATGAAGAGGCCGGCGAAGGCCGCCGGGCTGTCCCGCACATCCTCGGTGCCCTTGATCAGCAGTGACAGGCGGCGTCCCTTTTCGATCACGGTGCCCACCGTCTGCCCTTCCAGCAGGCCCTTCAGGGTGTCCTGGACGTCCTCCACGTTGAGGCCGAAGCGGCCGGCGGCCAGGCGGTCCACGCTAACCTGCAGGTACTGGACCCCTTCATTCTTGACGGTGAAGGTGTCTTCCGCCCCCGCTGTTCCCTTGATGGCGGTTTCCACCTGGCCGGCCAGCTGGTTCAGGGTGTTCAGGTCGGGGCCGTAGATCTTCACCGCCAGATCGCCGCGCACCCCGGTGAGCATCTCGGAAACCCGCATGTCGATGGGCTGGGTGAAGGAAAAACCGATGCCGGGGAAGTCGGCCATGACCTGGCGCAGCTGGTCCGCCAACCAGTCCGGGTCGGGCTCCCGCCATTCGTCCCGGGGTTTGAGCACCATGAAGGTGTCGGTCTGGTTCAGGCCCATGGGGTCCAGGCCCAGCTCGTCGGCGCCGGTGCGGGCGACGATGGCCTTCACCTCGGGCACCTGGGCCATGATGGCCTGCTGGATGCGGCCATCCAGGGCCAGGCTCTGTTCCAAGGTGATGGAGGGCAGCTTTTCCAGCTGCATGATCAGATCTCCTTCATCCATGGTTGGCATGAAGGTCTTGCCCAGCAGGGTATAGGCGCCCCCCGCCGCCACCAGACTGACCAGGGCGCCGATGATCAGGGGCCGGGTGTGGCTCAGGGCCCAGCCCAGCAGGCGGTCGTAGCCCGTATTGAGCTTTCTGACCAGCCAGGGCTCCTGATGCACGCCCCGCTGCAGCAGCCAGGAAGCGAGCACCGGCACCACGGTGAGGGAAAGCAGCAGGGAGGCCGAGAGGGCGAACACGATGGTGAGCGCCACCGGGCCGAACATCTTGCCTTCCAGGCCCTGCAGGGAGAGGAGTGGCAGGAAGACGATGATGATGATGAAAATCCCGGAAGCCACCGGCGCTGCCACTTCCCGGGCGGCCCGGTAGATCAGGTGCAGGGTGGGCAGATTTTCCGGGGCGTGGGCCAGCTCGGTTTCCACGTTCTCCACCACCACCACGGCCGCATCCACCAGCATGCCGATGGCGATGGCCAGTCCGCCCAGGCTCATCAGGTTGGCCGAGAGGCCGAAGCTGCGCATCAGGATGAAGGTGGCCAGGGCAGAAAGGGGCAGCATCAGGGCCACCACCAGGGCGGCGCGCAGGTTGCCGAGGAAGGCCAGCAACAGCACCACCACCAGCACGATGGCTTCGAGCAGGGCCTTGGAGACCGTCTGCACGGCCCGGTCCACCAGGGAGCTGCGGTCATAGAAGGGGACGATGCTGATGCCGGGGGGCAGCGACGGAGCGATTTCCGCCAGCCGGGTCTTGACCCCGGCCACCACGGCCCGGGCGTTGGCGCCCCTGAGCCCCAGCACCAGGCCCTGGACCGCCTCGCCCTCGCCGCTCCGGGTCACCGCCCCGTAGCGGGTCAGGTGGCCGTAACGCACGGTGGCCACATCGCCCACCCGCACCACGCCACCGGGCCCCTTGGCCAGCACGATGGCGGCCACGTCTTCCAGGCTCTGGATGGCGCCCTCGGTGCGCACCAGCAGGGACTCCTCTCCCTCATTGAGGCGCCCGGCGCCGTCATTGCGGTTGTTCTGCTGCAGCACCTGGCGCAGGGTGCCCATGGAAATGCCCCTGGCCGTCAGCGCCGTGTTGTCGGGAACCACCTCGAAGGTCCTGACGTAGCCGCCCAGGCTGTTCACGTCGGCGACGCCGGGCACCGTGCGCAGCTGCGGCCGGATCACCCATTCCAGCAGGCTGCGCTTCTCATCCAGGGGCAGGTCCCCCTCGATGGTGAACATGAACATTTCTCCCAGGGGGGTGGTGATGGGGGCCAGTCCACCATTGACGCCGGGGGGCAGGCTGTCCATGACGCTGGAGAGGCGTTCGCCCACCTGCTGGCGGGCCCAGTAGATGTCCGTGCCGTCCTCGAAATCGATGGTGATGTCGGTGATGGCGTACTTGGAGGTGGAGCGCAGCAGGCGCTGATTGGGAATGCCCAGCATTTCCTGCTCCACCGGGGTGACGATGCGGGCCTCCACTTCCTCCGGCGTCATGCCGGGGGCCTTGAGGATGATCTTCACCTGGGTGGTGGAGACATCGGGAAAGGCGTCGATGGGCAGCTGCAGGAAGGCGCGCACCCCCAAGCCGGCGAGGATCAGGGTGAGTACCAGCACCAGGAGGCGCTGGGTCAGGGAAAAGCGGATCAGGCGTACCAGCATCACTCGCCCTCCGCCGCGCCCAGCAGCATCGCCTTGAGGCTGGCGACGCCCTGGACGGCGACCCGGTCTCCCGGAGCCAGTCCTTCCACCATGACGGTGTCGCCCAGCTGGGAATGAATCCGCACCGGGCGGGGGGTGAAGTGGAGCTGATCACCGCTGCCCTGCTGGACGAAGGCCAGCAGCCGCCCCTCGTGGCGAACCAGGGCGCGGCTGGGGAGGGCCAGCCCCGGCTGGCCGCCGACCTGGATGTCCACTTCCACGGCCTGGCCCGGGCTCAGTTGTTCGCTGCCCTGGTCTACCTGGGCCCGCAGGGTGGTGTTCTGGCTCATGGGGTCCACGCTGCGGCTCACGGCCAGCAGCTTTCCTTCCACCCCCAGCAAGGGCAGGCTGACCCGGTCACCGGCCTTGACCTGGGCGGCCACGGCGGGCGGAACCTGCAGGCTGATCCAGAGGGGGCGCAGCTGGCCGATGCGGGCGATGGGGGTGGCGGCGGGGAGGCGGTCTCCCACCTGGGCCAGTTGATCCAGCAGGATGCCGTCCATGCCGGCCCGGAGTTCCAGGAGCGGTGCCAGCTGCCCTGGCTTGCCGCCCGCCAGGGTCAGGGACTGGCGGCTCTGGCTGAGCTGGGCGCCGGCCTCGCTGGCGCTGGCCCGGGTGCTTTCCAGCCGGGCGGCGGGGATGATGCCTTCCTTGAACAGCTGCTCGTCCCGGGCCAGGGCGTTTCTGGCCTGGGCGCTCCGGGCGCTGGCTTCGGCATGCTGGCGCTGCAGTTCCAGGGCCTGGGGACTGACCAGCAGGGCCAGGACCTGGCCTTTCTTGACCGGCATGCCGGGGGCTACCCGCAGTTCCTGCAGGGTACCTTCCAGAGGCGCCACCAGGACCTGCAACTGTCCGGCGGGGACTTCCACCTTGCCGGGCAGGTGCCGCAGCTGGGCGGTGTTTTGGGCGTCCAGGGTCTGGGTCTTGATGCCCAGGGAGAGCAGCTGGCGTCCGCTCAAGGTCTGTTGTTGGGGGCCGGCGGCCAGGGCCGGGAAGGCTGCGAGGCCCAGGGGCAGCAGCAGGCAGAGGACGGGGAGGGACAGGGAGCAAGGACGGGACATGGGTTGGGAGCGCCGGTAGCAAAACGGCTCCCACCTTAGCGTCCCGGCCTTAAGGCAGTCTTAAGGCCGGGGCTGGCCCCTCATTCGGCGCTGCAGGGGGCTTCTGCCGCGCCGCTCAGCATGCCTTCCCGCCCGGCTTCTCCGGCAGCGCTGCCCAGGCCCAGCTCGGCCTTGAGCAGCACGGCCAGGGTCAGGCTCATGGCCCAGGCGAACCACAGGGACCAGAGGGTGTGGGAGAGGAAGTGGGCGCCCTGGGCCATGCGCGCCAGTCCCATCACCCCGCCCAGTCCCAGGCCCAGGGCCAGGCCGAAGCGGGCCAGGCGGCGCCCGGCGGGGCGCAGGGCCAGGGCCCAGACGATCCACAGGAAACCGGCCGAGGCATGGCCGGCGGGGAAGCACTGGCCGGCCTTGATGCCTTCCGGGGGCGGGGCCAGGAGCGGCAGGTAGGGGGCGAAGCCGCCGAAATCCACCAGATCCCAGGGGCAGTGGCGGTGGGTCAGGTCCTTCAGGATGGTGGTGCCGATGGGGATCAGCAGCATGCCCAGGGCGGCCAGCAGGGCATTGCGCCGGGGCAGCCAGGCCAGCTCCCCCTTCCAGCCCAGGTAGCAGAAATAGAGGGCCCCGGCCACGGCCACGTAGGAGGCCTGCTTCATGCCGTGGTGCAGCACGTAGTCGAACAGCCAGTGGTGGCGCAGGGGGAATTCCCCCTGTCCCGGGTCGTAGAGGTGCCGGGCGATGTCCATGTCCAGGCTGGTGTTTTCGAACACCAGCAGCAGGAGCAGGGCGCTGACGATGAGCAGCAGGGCCTGGCTGGCGGGCCAGCGCCAGGGGGCGGTCCGGGAGGGGAAGGGGGTCAGCTGTGGCATGGGGCGGAAATGTCCAGTTGGGGGTCCCGGGCCTGGGTGCTCACATCCAGGAGGCCCAGCACCGTGTGGAACAGGTTGTCGTGGCTGGCGGGCTTGCCGGCCTCCCGGCGCAGGCAGGCGGTGTCCAGGCCGAAGCTTCTGGCGTAGCCGGGGGAAAGCCACATCAGCATGGGCACCCGGGTCTGCTCCCGGGGGGCGATGGCGTAGGGCATGCCGTGCAGGTAGAGGCCGTTCTCCCCCAGGGATTCCCCGTGGTCGGAGAGGTAGATCAGGGCCGTGTCGTAGCGCTCCGCCCTGGCTTTGAGGAAGTCCTGGGTGCGGGCCAGGAAATGGTCGGTGTACAGGAGCGCGTTGTCGTAGCTGTTGGCGATGGCTTCCTGGCTGCACTGACTCAGGTCGGCGGTGTCGCAGGTGGGGGTGAAGCGGCGGAAGCGTTCGGGATAGCGTTTGTAATAGGCGGGGCCATGGTTGCCCAGCTGGTGCAGCACCAGCACCAGGTTGCCCTGGGCGTCGGCGGCCAGCTGTTCGGCCCCTTCCAGGAGGATTTCATCCAGGCAGCGTTCCCCGTCGCACAGGCCCGGGAGCTGGGCATTGTGCAGGCGCTCTTGTTCCAGGCCCGAGCAGGTGCCCTTGCAGCCAGCCTGGTTGTCGCGCCAGACCACCTTGAAACCGGCCCGGTCCAGGACATGCAGCAGGGATTCGCTGTTCCTGATGGCGTCCTCGTCGTAGTGGCGGCGGCCCTGGGCCGAGAACATGCAGGGTACGGACACCTCGGTATTGGTGCCGCAGCTCGTCACCTCGGAGAACTGGATCAGGTCTCCCCGGCTGCCCAGCTCCGGGGTGCTGTTGCGGGGGGCGCCGTCGGGGCCCGGGTGCTGGCCCCAGTTGGCGGCCCGGGCGGTTTCTCCCACCACGATCACGAACAGCACCGGCTTTTGCCGCTGGCTCCAGGCGGCGCCCAGGGCGGCGTCGGGCCCGGTCACCTGTTTCGGGCCGGTTTCGGCCCGGGCATCCTTGCCCAGCACCCGGCCCAGGGAATAGAGGCTGTTGCCCGGGGTGATCAGGTAGCGCATTTCCTTGTTGTTGCGCATCAGGGCGGCCAGGTCCTGGAAGTTCAGGGCCAGACCCCCGGCCCCCAGGATCAGGGCCACGAGCAGCCCGGCGCCCCGGATCAGCAGCGCCCGGCCCCGGCTGACCGGGCGGAGCTGTACCCGTTGCAGCAGCACCAGGGGCAGGAGCAGGTAGAGGATCAGGTGGGGCAGCAGGTCCCAGGTGAGCAGCTCTTTAGCCTCGGCCGGGTCGGTGCGCAGCACGTTCCTGAGCATGTCCGGGTCCACGTAGATGCCGAACTTGGCCATGTAGAAGCTGGCGCAACAGGCCAGGGTGAGGAGCAGGGCAAGCAGGGGCTTCAGGGTATAGCGGTTGCCCAGCAGGCCGGGAATCAACGCATGCAGGGCGGTGATGCTGAGCCCCAGCCCCAGGGCCAGGCTCCAGGCGCCGGGGCTGGAGAGGGGCCGGGCTTGCAGCAGGGCGTGCCAGAAGGGGCCGTTGCAGGCCAGGGTGAACCACAGGCTGACGATCAGGATCAGGGTTTCCTGGCGGCAGGTGTAGTGGGGCAGCCGGAGCCGGGAGCGGAGGCCGTCCCCAGGATGGGCGGCGGACAGGGTCTGGGTGTTCATGGCCCGGGAGTCTGCCGGGCCGGGCGTGAGGCTTTAGTGAGATACCTGTGAGGAAATTGTGATGCCCCGGCCAAACTCCACTTCCAGCAGGGCGCCCCCTTCCGGGGCGTTGCGGGCCGTGGCCTGCCAGCCGCAGGCCTGGCAGATGTGGCGCACCAGGGCCAGGCCCAGGCCGTGGCCGGCGGCGGGGCCCTGGCGGGCAAAGCGGGCGAACAGCTGCTCCGGGTCCGTGGCGCCGAAGCCCGGGCCCTGATCTTGCACCTGCAGCCGGCTACCTTCCAGCCGGCAGCGCACCGGGCTGCCGTTCCCATGCTTCAGGGCGTTGTCCAGGAGATTGCGCAGCACCAGGTTGAGCAGGGCGGGGTCGGCCCGCAACAGGGTGCCGGGAGGCAGCTGCAGTTCCAGGCGGGCATCCGCCGGGGCCAGGCTCTGCCAGCTTTGCTCCAGGGCCTGGCCCAGGTCCACGTCTTCCTGCCACTGGGCGGCGGGGCGGGCTTCCCGGGCCAGCAGCAGCAGGCTTTCCGCCAGGCTGGTGATGCGGTCGCTGGCGGTCATGATGCGGCTGGCCCGGCGCCGGACGGCTTCCGGCAGCTCCGTCTGACTGGCCAGCAGTTCCGCATCGGTGCGGATGCCGGTCAGGGGGGTGCGCAGCTCGTGGGAGAGGTGGGCGTTGAAGTCCCGTTCCCGGGCCAGCAGGTCCCGCTGGCGCAGCTCGGCCGCATCCAGGGCCCGGGCCACGGCCAGCAGCTCCCGCTCCATGTCGGGCTGGGCGTAGGGCGCTTCGCCCCGGCCCTGGGCCAGGCGGGTGCTGAGGTTTTCCAGGCCCCGGGTGAGGCGGCCCGCCAGGGCGTGCACCAGCACCAGCACCAGGGCGCAGAGGATCAGGGCGCCGGAGAGGATCACCGTGCTCACCGCCTCCACCCGGGCCTGGTGCTCCGATTCGTCGTAGCGCAGGATGAAGCGGGCCCCCGGCGTGTCGCGCACCGCCAGGTGGTATTCCTGGTCGCCCAGGTAGATCTCGTGGTTGCCCACGGGCAGGGCGGCCAGCTCCGGGGTGAGTCCGGCGGGCAGGGGTTCCCCGGGGCGCAGGCGGTAGAGCTGCATGTTGGGGGTGTTGGGCAGGGCCAGCTGCTCCGAGGCGCCGCTGACGCGGATGCTGTATTCCAGCTGCTCGGCGAGGATGCTGTCGATGAATTCCTCTTCCATTTCCTCGTACATGAACACCAGGGCCAGAGCCTGGCCGAGGATCAGCAGCAGCACCAGAGCCGTCACCGAGACGGCGATTTTCAGGCGCATGCTGGGGGGGCGGCGGGGGCTCATCTCAGGCGCACACCAGCTTGTAGCCCAGGCCGTGCACATTGACCACCTGGACGCCGCTTTCTTCCCCCAGGGCCCGGCGCAGGGTATGCAGGACGCTGCGCAGGTTGTCGCTGGACTCCTGCTCGTGGCCCCAGATGGCGATTTCCAGCTCCCGCCGGGAGAACACCCGGTTCGGGTGGGGCAGCAGTTCCGCCACCAGCTTCAGAGCCTTGGGGGGCAGGCGCAGGGGCTGGCCGGCGAGCCGTACCTCCTGGGCGCTGCCGTCGTATTCCAGCGGCCCCTGGCGGCAGACGCCCGCTTGGGGCTGGGCTCCGGCGCGCCGGACCAGGGCCGAGAGGCGCACTTCCACCTCCTGCAGGGCAAAGGGTTTGACCAGGTAATCGTCGGCCCCGGCGGCGAAGCCCGTGAGCTTGTCTTCCAGGGTGTCCCGGGCGGTGAGGATGAGCAGGGGCAGGGCATTGCCAGCGGCGCGCAGGCGCCGGGCCAGGCCGATGCCGTCCCCGTCGGGCAGGTTGCGGTCCAGGATCGCCGCGTCGAAGCTGCTGCCCTGGAGCAGCAGGGTGGCGGCCGCCAGGGTGTGGGCGTAGTCGCACTGGTGCCCCCGGGCGTCCAGGTACTCGTAGAGGTTCTCGGCAATGGCCCGGTCGTCTTCGACGATGAGGATGCGCATGGCGGGGCGGCGGCGGGAAACGGGAGCGGCCATTATAGACGCCGGCCCGGCTTCCCCGGGCGCAGTACAATCCGGCCCATGCTGCATGTGCACACCTCCAACCGCTACGAGATCCTCAAGGCCCGCCTCCTGGCGCGCCTGGCCGAGGCACCGGCCGACCCCTTCCGGGCCCAGGAGGTGATCATCCCCAGCGCCGCCCTGAAGCGGGACCTGCAGCTGGCCATGGCCAGCCTGTACGGGGTGGCCGCCGGGGTGGAGTTTCCCTTCCTGGCCCAGTGGCTGTGGGACCGGATCGCCCAGCTGGTGCCCACGGTGGAAGCCGTTTCCCCCTTTGCGCCGGAGCGGGGCACCTGGCGCCTCTGGCGCCTGTTCCAGGAGGCGGATCTGGTGGCGGCCCACCCGCGCCTGGCCGGCTATCTGGCCGAGGCGGACCCGCTGATGAGCCTGGAGCTGGCCCGGCGGGTGGCCACCCTGTTCGAAACCTACATCACCTACCGGCCCGACTGGCTCGTAGCCTGGAGCCGGGGCGAGCCGGCCCGCCTGCCCGGCGCCGGGCCTCGGGAGCGCCAGGACGAAGCCTGGCAGATGGCCCTGTGGCAGCGCTTCACCGGAGGCTTGGGCACGGCCAGCCAGCATCCTTCCGCCGCCTTCTTCGACGCCCTGGAAGCCCTGGGCCCCGAGGGCGTGGCCCGGGCCGGGCTGCCGGCCGAGGCGCACATCTTCGGCCTCTCCTCCCTGCCGCCCCTGTACCTGAAGCTGCTGGCCCGGCTGGCGGACTGGACCGAGGTGCATCTCTACCTGCTCAATCCCTGCCGCGACTACTGGCTGGAGCTAGTGGCCAGCAAACGCCAGGCCCGGCTCGAAGCCGCCGGCCGGGACGCCTACCTGGACGACCGCTACCCCCTGCTGGCCGACTGGGGCCGCCAGACCCAGGCCCTGTTCGGGCTGATCCTGGAAACCGTGGCCGAAACCAGTGCCGAGGAGGGCCTGTTCCAGGCCAGCGGCGGCCCCCTGCTGCTGCAGCGCTTCCAGGACAGCCTGCTGGACCTGCAGCCGCCAGCCCCCGGGGCCTGGCCCCTGGCCGGGGACGACCGCAGCATCGAAATCCACGTGGCCCACTCCCTGGCCCGGCAGCTGGAAATCCTCCAGGATCAGCTCCTGGCCCGCTTCGAGGCCGACCCGGCCCTGGGACCCGGCGACGTGCTGGTGGCCCTGCCCGACCTGGATGCCGCCGCCCCCCTGATCGAAGCCGTGTTCGGCAGCGCCGGGCGGTTGCCCTACACCATCACCGGCCAGAAGGCGGCCCGGGACAACCCCGTGGCCCGGGTGCTGCTGCAGCTCCTGGACCTGGCGGCGCCGCCGGCCCGGCTGCCCGCCAGCCAGGTCTTCGCTCTGGTGCAGGAACCCCTGGTGGCCGCCGCCCTGGGGCTGGACGAAGCCGATCTGGAGCGCCTGCACCAGGCCCTGCAGGAAGCTGGCGTGCACTGGGGCCTGGACGCCCGGGCCCGGGCCGGTGCCGGGCTGCCGCCGGACGAGCGCCACACCTGGCGCGACGCCCTCGGCCGGCTGCTGCTCGGCTATGCCCGGGGCGATGCCGGGGAACCCTTTGCCGGCATCGCCCCGGCGGCTCGTCTGGGCGGCAGCCGGGCCCGGGTACTGGGCGCCCTGTGGCGGGTCCTGGAAAACCTGGAAGCCCTGGCCCGGGAGCTGGCCCAGCCGCGTCCGGCGGCGGCCTGGCGGGAACTGTGGCAGGGGCTGCTGCTGAACTGGCTGGGGGAGCGCCTGCCGGACCCGGAACAGGCCGAAGCCCTGCGCCAGATCCTCGCGGCCCTGGGGCCCCTGGCCCAGGCCATGGCCGAGGCGGACCCGGCCACCCCTATCCCCGCTGCGGCGGCCAGTCTGGCTCTCGAAGAAGCTCTGGAGGCCCAGGCCCGGGGCGGCATGCCGGCCGGCAGCATCACCTTCACCGCCCTGCCCAGCCTGCGCCAGCTGCCCTACAAGCTGATCTGCCTGCTGGGCCTGGACGACGGGGTTTTCCCCCGTCCCGAACGGCCCCTGGAGTTCGATCTCACCCCCCTGGAAACCCGGCCCGGGGACCGGCAGCGGCGCCAGGACGAACGCAACCTGTTCCTGGACCTGATCCTGGCGGCCCGGGAGGGGCTGTACCTGAGCTACACGGGCCGCAGCCAGCGGGACGATGCCCCCCTGCCGCCCTCCATCCTGGTGGCCGAACTGCTGGAATTCCTCTGCCGCGCCACCGGCGCTCCCCTGGAACGGCTGCGCCTGCAGCATCCGCTGCAAGCCTTTTCCCCTGTCTATTTCGACCCCCGGCGGCCGGACCCCCGGCTGTTGAGCCACGACGCCGCCCATGCCGCGGCCCTGGCCGCCCAAAGCCAGACCGCCGCCTGGAGCGCCCCCCTGGCGGCCGGGGAGGACGACGATGAAGCGGGCGGACCGCCCCCGGGCCAACCCCCGTTCTTCAACGCCGGCCTGCCGCCAGCGGTGCCGGATTCCCTGGGCCTGGCCCAGCTCCAGGCCTTCTTCCGCCACCCGGCCCGGGCCCTGCTGCGGGACCGCCTGGGCCTGGTGCTGCCCGGCAGCGAGGCGGAGCTGGAGGACGAGGAGCCCCTGCTCCTGGATGGCCTGGGCCGTTACGGTCTGGCCGGGCGGCTGCTCCCCGCCGCCCTGGCCGGGGCGGCGCCGGAGCAGCTCCTGGCCCAGGCCCGCAGCGGCCCCGAACTGCCCAGCGGCCAGGTGGGCGAGGCACTGCTGACCCGGGAGGTGGATGCCCTGCGCCGCTATGCCCGGGATCTGGCGCCCCGGCTGGCGGAGCTGGCCCCCGAACCCCTGGAGCTGCGCCTGGAACTCCAGGGGCTGGAACTGCACGGCCAGCTCCAGGGCTGGGGCCCCGCCGGCCTGCTGCGCTACCGCTGTGCCTCGGCCCGGGCCGGGGACTACCTGGCCGCCTGGCTCGATCACCTCTGCCTCAACCTGCTGGCTCCCCCCGGAGTGGCGCGGGAAACCCTGCATGTGGCGCGCAACAAGACCTTCCGCCTGCTCCCCGTGTCAGATCCTGCTGCTCTGCTGGCGGTCTGGTTGCAGGCCTGGCAACAGGGGCAGCTGCGCCCCCTGGCTTTTTATCCGGCTACGGCCTGGGCTTGGCACACGGCCGGTGAGGCCAAGGGGCGCCAGCACTGGCTGGGAACGGCCCAGCGCGCCGGCGAAGCCGCCGATCCCTGGTGGGCCCTGGCCCTGCGCGGCCAGGGCGAGCCCCTGGGAGCGGAATTCCTGGACTGGCAGGAGTGCCTGTTGGCCCCCTTGCTGGCCCATCTGGACGATCCGGAACTGGGCTGAGGCGGGCCCCCAGGCCGTGGGGGCAGGGGCAAGAACGGTGGCGGCCGTCCCGGGGCCGTCCGGCTTCCCGGTCCGATCCGGCGGGCTGCTAGAATCCGGGCCTCGGGGTTCCCCATTTCCGGCCTGTTGATCCATGACCCAACCTTCCCTCAAATCCTATGTCTGGCTGTCCATCGGCGCCGCTATTGCCACCATCGCCCTGAAGGCCTGGGCCTGGTGGCTCACCGGTTCCGTGGGGCTGCTCTCCGATGCCCTGGAATCCCTGGTGAACCTGGCCGGGGCCCTGATGGCCCTGTGGATGATCACCCTGGCGGCCCAGCCCGCCGACGACCGGCACGCCTATGGGCACAGCAAGGCCGAATATTTTTCCAGCGGCTTCGAAGGCTTCCTGATCCTGGCGGCCGCCTGCAGTATCGCCTATGCCGCCGTCGGCCGTCTGCTCGCGCCCCAGCCCCTGGAAGCCCTGGGCGTGGGCCTGCTGGTCTCGGTACTGGCTTCCCTGATCAACCTGTTCACCGGCTGGGTGCTGCTGCGGGCCGGGCGCCAGCACCGCTCCATCACCCTGGAGGCGGATGCCCACCACCTGCTCACTGATGTGTGGACTTCCGCCGGGGTGCTGCTGGGGCTGGTGGCGGTCTGGGCCACCGGCTGGCTGTGGCTGGACCCGGTGCTGGCCCTGCTGGTGGCGGCCAACATCGTGTGGACCGGGGTGAAGCTGGTGCGCCGTTCCGCCTCCGGGCTCATGGACGAGTCCCTGCCGCCGGAGCAGCTGCAGACCATCCATGGCGTCCTGGCGGCCTACGAGGCCCAGGGCATCGCCTTCCACGCCCTGCTCACCCGCCAGGCGGGGGCCCGGGCCTTCGTCACCGTGCATGTGCTGGTGCCCGGCCACTGGAGCGTGCAGCAGGGCCATGACCAGGTGGAGCTGATCGAGACCGACATCCGCCGGGCCCTGCCCCACGTGCACGTGCTCACGCACCTGGAACCCATCGAGGACCCCCTGTCCCTGGCCGACCAGGAGCTGGAACGACCCTGCCCATGAGCCTGCCCCTGGACGTCCATGACTGCCCCCTGGATGGCCTGGCCCTGATCGAGGCCTCCGCCGGCACGGGCAAGACCTGGGCCATCTGCGGCCTGGTGCTGCGGCTCCTGGTGGAGCGGGAGCTGTCCATGGACCAGGTGCTGGTGGTCACCTTCACCAATGCCGCCACCGCCGAACTGCGCGAGCGGGTGCGGGCCCGGCTG
This sequence comes from Azovibrio restrictus DSM 23866, assembly GCF_000429665.1. GTDB lineage: Bacteria > Pseudomonadota > Gammaproteobacteria > Burkholderiales > Rhodocyclaceae > Azovibrio > Azovibrio restrictus. Next base: position 260,465 of record NZ_AUCH01000003.1, on the reverse strand, counting down.
GTGGAGGTGCTGGACTGGCTGGCGGGGGAGGCGCACCGGGAAGATCCCTTCATTCCCCGCTTCGTGGCCGCCCAGGAGGCCCGGGGGCGGGACCGGGAAAGTCTCCGGGCCCGGCTTCGGGCGGCCTTGACCGCCTTTGACGAGGCTTCCATCTTCACCATCCACGGCTTCTGCCAGCGGGCCCTGGGGGAAAGCCCCTTTGCCGCCGCCCAGCCCTTTGCCCTGGAACTGGGGGATGGCAGCGACCTGGTGCGCCAGGTGGTGGCGGATTTCTGGCGGCTGCAGGTGGCCCACGGGGAGCTGCCGGCCCCCCTGGTGGACTGGCTCACCGGCCAGGGCCTGAGCCCGGAGCAGCTGGAACGGCTGCTGCAGCGGGCCCTGAAGAAACCCCTGGCCACAGTCCTCTGGCCGGAGCTCCCGGCGGCCCTGGCAGCCCCGGATACGGGTCCCCTGGAGCAGGCTTTTGCGGCTCTGGCCGGGTGCTGGCAGCAGGAGCGGCAGGCGGTGCTGGCACTCCTCAGCGCCCGCCTGCCGGACCTGAAGTATTTCAAGGAGGAGGACCTGGCCGCCGGCGCCCGGGACTGGGACGCCTACCTGGAGGCCGGGCAGCCCCTGGGGCCCCTGTCCGAGAAGGCCCTGGCCTTCCGGGCCTCGGTGCTGGCGGAAAAGAAGACCCGGGCCGGCAAGCAGCCCCCGCTCCATCCCTGTTTCGATCTGGCCGATGCCCTGGCCCGGGCCCGGGAATCCCTGGAAACACTGCTGGAAGCCCACCGCCTGGCCCTGTTCCGGCGCTTCCTGGAATGGGCGCCGGGGCAGGTGGCGGCGCGCAAGCGGGCCAGCCACCGGGTGGATTTCGACGATCTCCTGGGCAACCTGCACCAGGCCCTCACCGGGCCCCGGGGCGAGGCCCTGGCGGCCAGCCTGCGGCAGCGCTATCCGGCGGCCCTGATCGACGAATTCCAGGACACCGACCCGCTCCAGTTCGGCATCTTTCAGCGCATCTACGGCGGCGGCGAGCAGCCGGTGTTCCTGGTGGGCGACCCCAAGCAGGCCATCTACAGCTTCCGCCAGGCGGACCTGCACACCTACATGGCGGCCCGGAATCTGGCCAGGGCCCACTATCATCTGGATGCCAACCAGCGCTCCACGGAGGGGGTGATTGCCGGCATCAATGCCCTGTTCGGCGCCAATCCCCGGGCCTTCATGCTCGACGGACTGACGTTCCAGCCCACCCGGCGGGGGGAAAAACCCCTGGCGGAGCTGGCAGACAGCAGCACCCCGGAGCGGGCCGCCCTGCATTTCTGGCAGCTGCCGGAAGCGGACGGGACGCTGCTGGACAAACCCACGGCCCTGGCCCGGGCGGCCCAGGCCACGGCGGAGGAAATCGCCCGCCTGCTCCAGGCCGGGCGCCAGGGCCAGCTGCGCATCGGCAGCGCAGCCCTGCAGGCCGGGCGGATCGCGGTGCTGGTCCGGACCCACAAGCAGGGACGGCTGATCCGCCAGGCCCTGGCGGCGGTGGGCCTGAAAGCCGCCGAACTGGCTCAGGACAACGTCTTCCAGTCCGCCGAGGCGGAAGACCTGGAACGCTTCCTGGCGGCCCTGCTGGAACCGGCCCGCACGGGATTCCTCAAGACCGCCCTGGGGACGCCCCTGCTGGGCCAGACGGCCGAGGCCATTGCCGCCCTGGCCGAGGATGAGGCGGCCCTGAACGCCTGGGTGGAGCGCTTCGGCCGCTGGCACCGGCTGTGGCAGGAGCGGGGCATCATCCCGGCCCTGGGCGCCGCCGGGCGGGAGCTGCACCTTTCGGCCCGGCTGCTGGGCCTGCCCGAGGGGGAGCGGCGCCTCACCAACCACCTGCATCTCCTCGAGCTGCTGCACCAGGCCGAAGCCCTCACGCCCCAGCCGGTGCGCCTGTTGCGCTGGTTTGCGGCCCAGCGGCGCGAGCCCCGGGCCGACGAGGTGGCCCAGCTGCGCCTGGAGTCGGACCGGGACCTGGTGAGCATCGTCACCATCCACAAGGCCAAGGGCCTGGAATACGACCTGGTGTTCTGCCCCTTCCTCTGGGAGGGGGGCATCAAGCCCCGCAGCGACGGCCTGCCCGGCCATGCCTACCACGACGAAGAAGGGCGATTGCTGCTCGACTACCGTCCGGAAGGGGAGGCCCCGGGCAAGCAGGCGGCCAAGCTGGAGCAGGCGGCGGAACTGCTGCGTCTCTACTACGTGGCCCTGACCCGGCCCGTGCAGCGCTGCTACCTGGTCTGGGGCGCCTATGGCCGCGCCGTGGCGGGAGGCAGCATGAGCCGGGCCGAGAGCAGCCGCAGCCTGCTCAACTGGCTGGTGGCCGGGGCCGGCCTCAGTCCTGAGGACTGGCTGGGCATGGAAAGCCGCAAGCTGCCCGACGGCCCCACCCTGGCGGCCGCCTGGCAGCAGCTGATTAAGGACCTGGGGGCGAGTAGTGAAACCCTGCCCGAGCCGGGCCGCTACCGGCTCGACGCCCTGCCGGCCGGGCCTGATCCGGAAGTGGCCCAGGCTCGCCGCCCCCTGCGCCCGGACTGGCGCATCGATAGTTTTTCCGGGCTGGTGCGGGGCGCCAGCCTGGGGGACGGCAGCGACCACGACGGCCTGCTCGGGGTGGAGCCCTTGCCCCAGCTCCAACCCGAAGTCACCCTGCCGGCCAGCGACGTGCTGCACTTTCCCCGGGGCCCCCGGGCCGGGGACTGCATCCACCACCTCTTCGAATTCGCGGATTTCACCAGCCCGGACAGCTGCCGCAACGCGGCCCGGGCCGCCTTGATCCAGCATCCCCCCGGCGACCCGGCCCAGGGGGAGCTGTACCTGGCCATGCTGGAGGGCCTGGCGGCTGACGTGCTGGCCACGCCCCTGGCCCTGCCCGGTGCCAGCGCCCCCCTCTGCCTCAGCCGCCTGGGCTGGGAACGGCGCCTGGTGGAGATGGAATTCCACCTGCCCGTCGCCCGGCTGGCGCCGGAGCGGCTCCAGGCCATCATGCACCGGTACGGGGAGGCCATACCCCAGCTGGCCTTTCCCGCCCTGCAGGGCTTTCTCAAGGGTTTCATGGATCTGGTGTTCGCCCACGAGGGGCGCTACTACGTGCTCGACTGGAAGAGCAACCACCTGGGCTGGCAGCCCGCCGACTATGGCCCCGGCCCCATGCAGCGGGCCATGTTCGAGCACGGCTACAACCTCCAGGCCCGGCTCTACCTGCTTGCCCTGCACCGGTTCCTGGCCTTCCGTCTGCCCGACTACGACCCGGCCCGGCATCTGGGGGGCGCCTGCTACCTGTTCGTGCGCGGCGTGCGCCCGGGCTGGCGCCTGGAGGACGGTAGTCAGGCCGGGGTCTGCCTGCTGCCGCCCCGGCCGGAGTTGATCCTGGAACTGGAAACCCTGCTGGCCGATCCGGTCCGGGAACGGCTGGCCCTGGAGATCGCCCCATGACTACCCTGGATGCCGCCCTGGTCTGGTTCCGCCGGGACCTGCGCGACTACGACCACGCCGCCCTGTACCAGGCCCTGAGCCAGGCCCGCCGGGTCTATTGCGCCTTCGTCTTCGACCGGGACATCCTCGACCTCCTGCCCCAACCCTGGGATCGGCGGGTGGAGTTCATCCACGGTTCCCTGGTGCAGCTGGCGGCCGCCCTGGAAGCCCGGGGCGGCGGGCTCCTGGTGTTACACGGCCGGGCCGGGGAGGAAATCCCTGCCCTGGCCCGGGAGCTGGGGGTCCAGGCCGTATTCGCCAACCGGGATTACGAGCCCGCCGCCAAGGCCCGGGATGCCCGGGTGACGGCACGCCTGGAGGAAGCGGGCATCACCTTCGTCTGTCCCAAGGACCAGGTGATCTTCGACCGGGACGAGGTGCTGACCCAGGGAGGGCGTCCGTACACGGTATTCACCCCCTACAAGAATGCCTGGCTGAAAAAGCTGGCGGCCCCGGGGGGCGACTTCTGGCTGCGCCCCTATCCGGAACAGCCTGCTGGCGGCGGCCAACTGGTTCCGCCGCCCCGGGCGAGCGCCCTGCCGGATCTGGCGGCACTGGGTTTTGCCCCCAGCAACCTGGCGGAACTGGGCATCCGCCCCGGCATGGCCGGGGCCCGGGCCGCCTGGGCAGATTTCCAGGATCGCCTGGGCCGTTACAAGGCCCTGCGGGACTTTCCCGCCGCGAAGGGAGTTTCCTACCTCTCGGTGCATCTGCGCTTCGGTACCCTGTCCATCCGCGAACTGGCAGCGGCGGCCTGGCGCCAGGGCGGGGAGGGAGCGGAAACCTGGCTTGCGGAACTGGTCTGGCGGGACTTCTACTTCATGCTGCTGGACCACTTCCCCCACGTGGAAGGCGCCAGCTTCAAGCCTGAGTTCGACGCCCTGGTCTGGGACGACTGGCCCGAGGGGCTGGCCGCCTGGCAGCAGGGGCGCACCGGCTATCCCCTGGTGGACGCGGCCATGGCCCAGCTGAACCAGAGCGGTTACATGCACAACCGCCTGCGCATGGTGGTGGCGAGTTTTCTCACCAAGGACCTGGGGATCAGCTGGCAGGCCGGGGAGCGCTATTTTGCCGGGCAGCTCAACGATTTCGACCTGGCCGCCAACAACGGCGGCTGGCAGTGGGCCGCCTCCACGGGCTGCGATGCCCAGCCCTGGTTCCGCATCTTCAACCCGGTGACCCAGTCGGAAAAGTTCGATCCCCAGGGCAAGTTCATCCGCCGCTACCTGCCCCAGCTGGCGGCCGTGCCGGACAAGTACATCCACGCCCCCTGGACCCTGCCGCCCCTGCTGCAAAGGCAACTAGGGGTGCAGATCGGGCGCGATTACCCGGCCCCCATCGTGGACCACGCCCAGGCCCGGGCCCGTACCCTGGCCCGTTTCGAGGCCATCAAGGGCAAGGGAAAACCTGACGCGGGGCCGGGCGAAGAGGGATAATCCCCGGGCCAAGTGAGTACGAAAAGGAGATGAGCATGATCAAGCGCCTGCTGCCGCTGACCCTGGTGTCCCTGTTGCTGGCTGCCGGGATGGCCCGGGCCGACGATGCGGACCTGGGCAAGCTGGAGTTCAAGAACAGCTGCGCCGCCTGCCATGGCATGGACGGCAAGGGAGGAACGGAAATGGGCGAATTCCTGCGCATCCAGCCCCCGGACCTGTCCCAGCTGCAGAAGAACAATGGCGGCGTCTTCCCCACCGCCCGGGTGTACAACACCATAGACGGCCGCCAGGCCGTCAAGGCCCACGGTCCCCGGGCCATGCCCGTCTGGGGTCAGCGCTACACCGACGACGCGGCCCAGGTCTATGCCGATCCCCTGCTGGGCGAGCGCACCGTCCGGGTCCGCATCCTGGCCCTGATCGACTACCTGTACCAGCTGCAGCGCCCCTGAACCAGGGTTTTCCCTTCACCATGCAAAAGGCCCGGCATTGCGCCGGGCCTTTTTGCTGGGGCTGGGAGGGACGGGTCAGCTGCGGCCCGTATAGCCCGCCAGCAGGCGCAGCAGCTCCTCTTCGTCGTAGGGCTTGCCCAGGTAGTGGTTGGCACCGATTTCCATGGCGTAGTTGCGGTGCTTGTCCGCCGTGCGCGAGGTGATCATGATGATCGGCACCTGGGTCAGCCGCTCGTCGGCGCGGATGTTGCGCACCAGGTCGAAGCCGTCCATGCGGGGCATCTCGATGTCCGACAGGATCACGTCGGGAATCTTGTCGATCAGCTGTTCCAGGGCATCGACCCCGTCCTTGGCCAGTTCCACCAGGTAGCCTTCCCGGGCCAGCAGCTTGCTGGTGATCTTGCGCACCGTGAGGGAGTCGTCCACCACCAGCACCGTGGGCTGATGGGTGACGGGGGCTGGCGCCGGGGTTTCCTGGGGCGCCACCGGGGCGGCGGACTCGATGCTGGCGCTGATGGCCGGCTGGCGGGTTGCCAGGGCCACCGGGTTGAGGATCAGCACCACCTGGCCGTCCCCCAGCACCGTGGCGCCGGCGATGCCGACCACCCGGGCCATCTGGGGCCCCACGTTCTTGACCACGATTTCCTGGTTGCCGCGCATTTCGTCCACCAGCACGGCCACCCGCTGGGCGCCGGAGCGCAGCAGCAGCACCCAGTACAGGCGCCGGTGCGCCGGCTGGGTCTGGTTGTCCCCCAGGAGGCGGGGCAGGTAGTGGAAGGGGTAGTGCTGGTCCTGCCAGACGGCTTCGCCCTTCTCGCGCATCTCGTTCAGGGGCTTGTCGCGGATTTCCATGACCTGTTCGATCATGGCCGAGGGAATCGCGAACAGGCGCTCGCCCACCTGCACCAGAACGGTCTGGGTGACCGCCAGGGTGAGGGGCAGGTAGAGGCGGAAGGTGGTGCCCTGGCCGGGTTGAGTGATGACTTCGATACGGCCGCCCAGGGAGGTGACCTCGGTCTTCACCACGTCCATGCCGACACCCCGGCCGGCCACCTGGGAGACTTCGGCGGCGGTGGAGAAGCCGGAGTGGAAGATGAAGTCCACCAGCTTGTGGTCGTCCACCTGTTCGCCGGGGGCGATCAGGCCGGCGCTTTCGGCCTTGGCGCGGATGCGGGCCAGGTCCAGGCCGGCCCCGTCGTCGGACAGGGTGAGGATGATTTCGTTACCTTCCTGGGCCAGACCCAGGCTGATTTCACCGATTTCCTCCTTGCCGGCGGCCAGCCGCTTGTCCCGGGTTTCCAGACCGTGGGCCACGGCATTGCGCAGCATGTGTTCCAGGGGGGAGAGGACTTTTTCCAGCACCGAACGGTCCAGTTCCACCTGGCCCCCGTGCAGTTCCAGGTTGGCCCGCTTGCCCACTTCCTTGGCCGTCTGGCGCACCAGCCGGTAGAGCCGTTCGCTCTGGCTGGCGAAGGGCACCATGCGCACGCTCATCAGGGACTGCTGCAGGCTGCGGTTGAGGCGGGCCTGGGCGGTGATGGCGGCGTTGGCGTCATCCAGGTTCTTGAGCAGGTTCTGCTGCACCGTGGCCACGTCGTTTACCGACTCGGCCATCATCCGGGTGAGTTCCTGGAAGCGGGTGAAGCGGTCCAGCTCCAGAGGGTCGAAATCGGCCTTGGTCTCGTGGCTGGTGTTGGCCTGGATCTGGGTTTCCGCCTGGATTTCGATTTCCCGCAGCTGGCGCCGCAGGCGGATCACGTTTTCCGTCAGGTCCAGGAGGGAGTCCTTCAGTTCCCGCATTTCCCCTTCGATCCGGGCTCGGGCGATGGAGAGCTCGCCGGCTTCGTTCACCAGCTGGTCCACCAGGTCGGCCCGTACCCGCAGCAGGGCCCGCTGGCCCCCTTCGGCTTCCGCCGCTTCCGGGTGCTGGGGTGCCGCCGGGGCGGCAGTGCTGATGCTGGCGGCCGGAGCGGCCTGGACCGGGGCCGCAGGGGCTGCCGGGGCGCCGGTTTCGGCGGGGCTGCTTTCTTCGGTGGCGGCGGCCGGTAGGCCGGGCAGGCTGTAATCACCGGCCTGGTAGCGTTCCACGGTCTGGGCCAGGATGTCGCAGGCGGCCTCGATTTCTTCCAGGTCCCCGTCGCTGATCTGCTGGCTGCGGGTCAGTTCGCTGACCCGGCTTTCCACGGCGTGGGTGAGCTGGCCCAGGTTCATGGCGCCGGCCATGCGGGCGCTGCCCTTGAAGGTGTGCAGCAGGCGCGCCAGGGAGTGGGGGGCTTCCTCACCGGCCTTGTCGGCCTGCCAGGCGGCGATCTGGGTCTGGAAGCCTTCCACCAGTTCCTGGGCTTCTTCCAGGAAGATGGGCAGCAGCTGTTCGTCCAGCTCGTCCTGGAGCATGGGGGGCAGGTCGCCGCTGGGGGCTTCATGGACCGCCGCCGGAGCGGCGGCTTCGGGGGCGGCAGGAACCGCCGGCTCCGCCACCGGGACCGGGGGCTGTTCCGCTTCCAGGATTTCTTCGTGGGCGGCGGCGCCGAGCACGGCGGCCAGGTCCTGGTCGGGTGCGGGCTGGCTGCAGGGGTCCGGTTTGGGCGGATAGAGCTGGGACAGGGCGTCGATCAGGCTGGGCTGGGCTTCGGGCATGTGCCCTTCGGCCAGCCGGGCGAGCATGCCTTCGAGCATGTCCAGGGTCTGGCGCAGGATTTCCTGGCCTTCCAGGCTGTCCGGGTGCTGGGCGGCGTCCCGGCGCAGCAGGGCGTGCTCCAGGGCCTGGCCCAGCTTGTTGACCGGAATGATGCCCACGGTGCCGGCGATGCCGGCCAGGGTATGGGCGGCCCGGCCCACTTCGAAGGGGGTGCTCATGGCCGGGGCCTGGGCCAGCTCTTCCAGGAAGTGCTGCAGATTGTCCAGGTGGCCCCGGGCCTCGTCCCGGAAGATTTCGTAGAGCTGGGGCGAAACGGTCAGGGTCTGGCCTCGGCCTTCGTCCTCGGGGATCGTCGGGGCCTCGGGTTCGCTGAGCGCTTCAGGTTCGGGCTCGGCTTCCGGCTCGGGGGGCGCTGCTTCTTCGGGGAAGGTGATTTCCTCTTCCACCGCTTCCGCTTCCGGGGGGAATTCGATTTCCAGGGGGCCGGGTTCCGGGGCCGTTTCCGGCAGCGCCGGCTCGGCCATGAAGGACGGGGCTTCCGGTTCGGCGGCGGGAGGCGCGGGCAGGTCCTCGTCCAGGTCGAAGCTCATGTCCAGGGCCGGCATCAGTTCCAGGGATTCCACTTCCTGGGGCTGCATCTGGACGGGGGCCGGTTCCGGTTCTTCTTCGATGTCCAGGGAGCCCAGTTCGAAGCGGGAAGCCAGCAGGTCGGCGGGCATTTCCTCTTCGTCGGCTTCGGGGCCGGCCACCGGGGCGGGAGCTTCTTCCCGCAGCAGCTCGGCTGCCGGGGCTTCCAGCTCCGGAGGCGGTGGCGGGGCGGCGGGGGCTTCGCTTTCCACGCCGCGCAGCCGTTCCGCCAGGGTGATCAGGGGAGCGGGGTCGGGCATCAGGCCGTCGCCGCTGGCCAGGTGCTCCACCCAGACGCTGAACACCTGGTGGGTGAGGCTGATCATTTCCAGCAGTTCGGGGCTGGTTTCCTGTTCCTGGCGCAGCCACAGGTTGAGGGTCTGCTCCACGGCCCAGGCGGTTTCGCCCAGATCCTTGAGCCCCACCATGCGGCCGCTGCCCTTGAGGGTGTGTACCGAACGGCGGATGGTGGTCAGGGTGTCGGTGTTGTGGGGCTGCTGGCGCAGGGTGGCGAGGCTGTCGCCGATGGTGCCCAGCACTTCCTGGGCTTCTTCCAGGAAGATGGAGAGCAGTTCCGCATCCAGCTCGTCGGTGCTGGCCTGGGCCAGCTGCAGGGTTTCCTCGGACGGGGCTGGGGCTTCGGGCTGGGCACCGATGGGGGCCAGGGCTTCGGCCACGGCCTGCATCTGCGGCTGGTCGGCCTTGCTCTCGGCCAGGGCGGAGAGGGCGGCCTTGGCCTGGGCCAGCAGGGCCTGGTCGGCCACCAGGTCGGCATCTTTCTGCAGGGCCTGCAGGTGGGCCTGCAGGTCGTCCCGCAGGGCCGGGTCTTCGGGCCGTGTCTTGATGGCTTCGAGCAGGTGCCGGGTCTCGGCCTTGAGCCGTTCGAGCTGGCTTTCGACGCTGGCGACCGGGGCTTCTTCCTCTTCTTCCGGCTCCGGGCTGGCCAGTTCTTCCTCGGGCTCGGCCTGGGCTTCGGCTTCGCTGTCCTGGCCCTGGAGCTTCTGCAGGAATTCCTGGAAGTCCACGTTGCCGTGCTGCAGGGCGTCGATGAAGAAGCCCAGGATGGAGAGCTGCTGGGCCACGGCTTCGAAGTCCGCGGCTTCGTGGGGCTGGTCCGGGCGGGTGAAGGCGAGGATGCGCTGTTCGCACTCGCCCAGATAGGCCACGGCGCCATCCTGGCCCAGGATGGTCAGGGCGCCGGAGATCTGGCGCAGGGGGCCTTCCAGGCTGGTGGCTTCGGGGCGCTTGCTGGTGTCGCGGAAATAGGCGTCCAGGACCTGTTCGATCTGGGCCAGGTTGCTCTGGATTTCCCGGGCCACCTGGGCCATGAGCAGACGCTCCTGGGCCCGGCGGGACATTTCGTCCAGGAGCGGGATGTCGCTGTCGGCGGGGGTTTCCCCGGCCATGCAGGTGTGCAGGCGCTCCACCATCAGGTCCACCTGCTGGGCGAAATCCTGGCCCAGGCGGGTGTAGTTTTCCAGGGCGGTCTGGATCAGCAGCAGGGCCGTGGCGATTTCCATGGCCACGCCATCGGACTGGCGCGAGGGCTGCTGGGCCAGCCAGTTGGCGGCGGCGGTGAGGGCCTGGGCCAGGCGCTTCAGGTCCGTGTGGTCCAGGTCAGCTGCCAGCTGGGCACTGTTGCGGGTCTGGTCCACGAAGGCGGTGAGGGCCGAGGCGCTGCCGGCGCAGAAGCGGTTCCACTGCTCCTCGGCGGTGGCGATGGTTTCCTTGAGCCGGCGCAGGGTGGCTTCCTGGGGTGCGTGGCCCGGGCTCTTGATCCGTTCCGGGGCGGGAATCAGGCGTTCCAGCTGGTACGTGGCCTGGATTTCCGCCAGCAGGGGGTCGGCGCTGGCCGGGCTGTGGGCGACGAAGTACAGGGAGTCCCGCAGCAGCCGTTCGGCCACCCCGGGGTTACCTTCCAGCAGGCGGCGGATCTGCAGGTCGATGCGGGCGCACAGGGAGCGGGCATCACCGGCGCGGCTGGCGCCATGGGCCAGGGCTGTGACCAGGCCCAGGGCAGCCCACCAGAAGGCCCGGGCCGAGGGGGAAATCTGGGTGGCTTCGATGCGGCGCAGGGCTTCCTGCATCAGGGTCAGGCCGTCGTTGCTGGCGCTGCTGCCTTCGGGCTGGCGCAGCCAGGCGAGCAGGCCCTTCTGGAAGCGGCTGCGTTCGGAGCGGATCAGCTTCAGCCGTTCTTCCTGGGTCAGGGGAACTCCGGCCGGACGCTTGGGCGGGCGCAGGTTCAGGTCCGGGAAGAACAGGTCGGTGGGGTTGGCCGGACGCTTGCCCAGGGCTGCCGCCAGGGTCTGGTAGGTGGGCAGCAGGCGCAGGGGCTGGTTGGGCTCCCCGGCCATGAGGTCGTCCAGATACTGGCGCAGGGCGGCCAGGGCATCCTGGATGGCGGGCAGGGCTCGGGTCGGGGGGCTGACCGCGCCGCTTTCCAGGGCGCCCAGCAGGGTTTCCAGGGCGTCGGTGAGCTGGGTTACCCCGTCCAGGCCCACCACCGACAGGGCCCCGTGCACCTGGTGCAGGTGGGTGCGGCAGAATTTGAGCTGGGTGGCGTCCCCGTGTTCCCGGAACTGCTGGAGTGCTTCCGTGGCCCGTTCCAGGGCGAGGTCGATCTCCCCCTTGACCCAGGTCAGGGGGCCGAGATCGAAGTCCGTGGCTGCATTCATGGGCAATGGTTTCTCAGCTGACCTTGAAGCCGGCGACCGAACCCTTCAGTTCGGAAGCCAGGGCGGTAAGTTCATCCACAGCCTCGGCGGTGCGGGTGGTACCGGCGGTGGTCTGTTCGGTAATGCGCAGAATGTCCTGCATCAGTTCGGCCACCTGGGTGGCGGACTGGGCCTGTTTCTGGGTGGCGGCCGAGATGTTCTCGATCAGGGCAGCCAGATCCCGGGACACCTGGCCGATTTCGGACAGGGCCTGGCCGGCGGCGTCGGAGCGCTTGGCCCCTTCCACCACGCCCTGGGTGGATTGTTCCATGGCGGACACGGCGTCCTGGGTGTCGGTCTGAATGGTCTTGACCAGGGCCGAGATCTGCTTGGTGGCTTCGGCGGAGCGTTCGGCCAGGCGCTGCACTTCTTCCGCAACCACGGTGAAGCCGCGCCCGGCTTCACCGGCGGAGGCCGCCTGGATGGCGGCGTTCAGGGCCAGCACGTTGGTCTGTTCGGTAATGTCGGAAATCAGTTCCACGATTTCGCCGATCTCCTGAGAGGATTCACCCAGACGCTTGATGCGCTTGGAGGTTTCCTGGATCTGCTCGCGAATTTCGTTCATGCCGCGGATGGAGTCCTGCACGGCGGTGGCGCCCTTTTCGGCGGCGTCCAGGGAGGCTCGGGCCACCTGGGCGGACTGGTTGGCGTGGCCGGACACGGCGTTCATGGAGTGGGCCATCTGCAGGGCCGACTCGCCGGCGGTGCCGATCTCGGAGCCCTGCTTCTCGGCGGCTTCCAGCAGTTCGGCGGAAGTCTGGCGGGCGATTTCCGTGGCCTGGGTCACCCGGTTCGCCGCGTCGTTGATGCGGCCCACCAGCACCCGCAGTTCTTCAATGGTGTAGTTGATGGAGTCGGCGATGGCGCCGGTGATGTCTTCCGACACGGTGGCGGTCACGGTCAGGTCACCGTCGGCCAGGTCGCCCAGTTCGTTCATCAGGCGCAGGATGGCCTCCTGGTTCTGACGGTTGGTGGATTCGGACGCCTGACGCTGGCGCTCGGATTCCTCGGCCCGGCGGCGGGTGTCATCCAGGTAGATCTTGGCCAGCCAGCCCAGGGTTACCACGGCCAGGGCGGTGAGCACCAGGACGCTGACGATGAACAGGCCCCGGGAGGAGAGCTCCCGCTGATAGGCGGCCGCCAGGGCGTCGGTTTCGGTCAGCAGGGCGTCGCTTTCCTTGAAGATGCGGGCGCCGGACTGCTTGGCCAGCACCAGGGGCTGCATGTTCCCCAGGATGCCGCCGATGGCCTCCCGGTATTCGCCGAACACGGCTTCCAGCTGACCCAGCTTTTCCCGGGTTTCGGGCATGTTGGCATTGCTCTCCAGCAGGCTGGCGAGGATGTCCCGGAAGGCGTTGGTGTCCTTGCCCAGCAGGAAGGCCACTTCCGGGTTGATGGATTCGCCGCCCAAGAGGGCGCTGGCGTTCTTGGCAATCCGTTGGGTCAGCATCACCAGCTGGTTGGCGGCGGCGATTTCCTTGGCGCTGCTGCCGCCCTGGAGCTTGAGGGCGGCGACCTGTTCGGCCAGGTCAAGCAGCTCGGGGTTGCGGCCGTCGATGGAGGCCACGTTCTTGCCCAGACCCACCAGGTTCTTTTCCTGGGCGATCAGGGTGTTGGCATCCTTTTCCATGGTGGCCCAGTGCTTGGCCAGGGATTCCAGTTCGGCGCGCACGTTGTCCGGGGAGGGGGGCACGGCCACTTCGTTGATCTGGCCGCCGGCAGTCAGCTGCTGCAGCAGGCGGGAGAAGGTATCCCGGGATTCCTTCAGCTGGTTGAAGGCCGTGGGGTTGCCTTGCAGGGCCAGGGAGGAGGCCTTGGCCATGCGCTGGGAGAGCATGCGCATCTCACCGGCGGCGGACACGTAGGCGGTGCCGTGGGTGGACTGGCGGTTGTCCTGGAACACCAGGGTCCCGATGATGATCAACAGCAGGATCAGGGCGCCGCCCAGCATCTGCATCTGCTGGATGACCGGCTTGCTGCCCTGGGCACCACCCTTGCCCGCCACCTTGCCGGCCTTGGCTGCGGGGCGGACAGGAACCGGCGGGTGATCCGGCGAGATGGTCATGTCGTTGTCGGGGCTGGGTTTCTTTTTCCCGAAGGACAGTTTGGGCAGGTTCAGCTTGAAGGCCATGTTGATCTCCGCGGTCAGGCCACGATATTCATGAATTGGGGATCGGAAAGCAGGGCTTTCAGATCCAGGCGATGCCACTCGCGCCCATCGGGGTCCACGAGGGTGGCGGCATTCCAGGCGGGGGCCTGGGCCGGTGGGGTGCCGGCTTCAAAGTCGGCGGGGTTTTTCAGGCCCAGGAGGCGGGTCACCAGCAGGGCCACGTTGTTGCCATGCTTGGCCCCCACCAGCAGCAGCCGGGCCGCCGGGTTGTGCAGGGAGGTGGGTTCCTCGCCCAGGAAGGCGGGAAAATCGGTCACCGCGTGCAGATTGCCCCGGATGTTGGCCAGGCCGGCGAAGGCCTTGTGGGTCAGGGGAACCGGGGTCAGGCTGGGCAGGGGAACGATTTCGCCGGACTCGGACAGGTCCAGGAGCCAGAAGCGCTGGCCGGCCTGTACCCCGAGCAGGGACGAGGCACTCTCACCCTGGGCCACGCCGGAGAGGCGGCGGGACAGGTGCTCCTGGAACTCGCGCAGGCTGATGCGTCTGGCCATGGGGGCCGCCGATCAGGGAAGAACAGCGATCTTTTGCAGCAACTCTTCCGGGTTCACCGGTTTGACCAGGTAGTCCATGGCGCCCTGGCGCAGGCCCCAGATCTTGTCGGTTTCCTGACCCTTGGAGGTGCACACGATGACGGGAATGCTCTTGGTGGCTTCATCCCGGGTCAGGGTGCGGGTGGCCTGGTAGCCGTTGAGGCCGGGCATCACCACGTCCATGATCACCAGGTCGGGCAGTTCAGCCTTGGCCTTGGCGATGCCTTCCTCACCGTTTTCGGCGGTGATGACCTGGTAACCGTTCTTGGTGAGCAGGTCGGTGACAAAAAAACGTTCCGTGGGGGAATCATCGACCACGAGAATTTTCTGAACTGGCATTTGCAGCTTCTCCCTAGCTAAAACGGATTATTGGACACCCTGGGGGGCGAAACTCGCCACCGTCTGCAGCAGGCTGTCCTTTGTGAACGGTTTGGTCAGATACTGGTCCGAGCCGACCATGCGGCCCCGGGCCCGGTCGAACAGGCCGTCCTTGGAGGACAGCATGATCACCGGCGTACTGCGGAAACGGGCATTTTTCTTGATCAGGGCGCAGGTCTGGTAGCCGTCTAGGCGCGGCATCATGATGTCGCAGAAGATGATGTCCGGCTGGTGGTCGGCGATCTTGGCCAGGGCGTCGAAGCCATCTTCGGCCAGGACCACCTGGCAGCCGGCCTGGACCAGGAAGATTTCCGCGCTGCGGCGTATGGTGTTGCTGTCGTCAATCACCATGACTTTCGTGCCGCGCAGGTTTGCGATGTCCGTCAATTCTTTCCCCTCGACCCCAGGTTGTGCCGTTCTTGTAGTGCCCGGGTTATTTTCAGACGTGAAACGAAGTGTAAGCCGTAACGGTGCAGGTGCCTATTCATAACTGGACCATTTCGAAATCTTCCTTGCGCGCCCCGCATTCGGGGCAGGTCCAGTTCATGGGCACATCCTCCCAGGGGGTGCCTGGGGGAATGCCGTCCGCCGGGATGCCGACCGCCTCATCATAGACCCAGCCGCAGGCCAGACAGACCCAGGTCCGGCAACTCCGTGTAGTGGAATCCTGCAGCTCTGTCATGGTGATGGGGCGCTTTCGGGTAAAATCCCTGCCAATCTTACCCAATCGTCCTTTGCTCCGCCACACTTCCGCCGCATTCGCCGGGCGTGATGGCCGGTAAATCCATGATCGCTACTCCCCCCGTGCCTCCTCTGGTCCTGGTCTTCGCTGCCAGCGACCCCTCCTGCGGTGCCGGCATCCAGGCCGACATCCTCACCTTGGCCAGCCTGGGCTGCCATCCCCTGGCGGTGGTCACCGCCCTGACCGTGCAGGACACGGTGGGGGTGGAAAGCGTGCACCCGGTGGATTCGGAGACCGTGGAACGCCAGGCCCGGGCCCTGCTGGAGGACATGCCGGTGGCGGCGTTCAAGGTGGGGGTGCTGGGCAGCGTGGAGAATGTGGTGGCGGTGGCCGAGATCGTTGCCGACTACCCGGACATTCCTCTGGTGCTGGACCCGGTCCTGGCCTCGGGGCGGGGCGACGAATTCGCCAACGAGGACCTGCGTGCTGCCATGCGCGAGCTGCTGCTGCCCCAGTGCACCCTGATCACCCCCAATACGGTGGAAGCCCGCCGCCTGGTGGAGGATGAGGCTGAGGAAGAGGGGCCCGAGGATGACCTGGCCCAGGTGGCGGCCCGTCTGCTCGCCCTGGGGTCCCAGTACGTGCTGCTCACCGGTGCCCACGAGCAGACAGCCCAGGTCAGCAATACCCTGTATGGGGAAAACGGTCTGCTGCGCCAGGATGACTGGGAGCGCCTGCCGGGCAGCTACCACGGCTCCGGTTGCACCCTGGCCTCGGCCATCGCCGCCTGCCTGGCCGGGGGCAGCGAGGTGGAGGAGGCGGTGCGGGAAGCCCAGGAATACACCTGGCAGACCCTGGCCCACGGGTTTCGCCCCGGCATGGGGCAGTTCATCCCGGATCGCCTGTTCTGGGCCCGGGGCGAGGCGGAGGCGGGCGAGGATGCCTGAGGTTCAGGCCCTGCCGCCCCTGAGGGGGCTCTATGCCATCACCCCCGACGGGCTGGCGGGTTCCGCCCTGATGCAGGCCGTGGAGGCGCTGCTCTCCGGGGGCTGCCGCTGGCTCCAGTACCGGGACAAGTGCTCCGGGCCGGAGCAGTTGCGCCGCCAGGCGGCAGACTTGAACGAGCTGTGCCGGGCCCATGGCGCCGCCCTGATCATCAATGACGACCTGGAGCTGGCCCTGGAAATCGGGGCGGCCGGGGTGCATCTGGGGCGGGAGGACGGGGCTCTGGCCGCCGCCCGCCGCCAGCTGGGGCCGGAGGCGGTACTGGGAGCCTCCTGTTACCAGGATTTCCAGCTGGCCCGCCAGGCCCAGGCGGCTGGAGCCAGCTATGTGGCCTTCGGCGCCGTCCATCCCTCAGCCACCAAGCCCCAGGCGGCCCGGGCCTCCCTGGAGCTGTTCCGCCAGGCCGCAGCCGGGCTGCCGCTGCCGGCTTGCGCCATCGGCGGCATCACCCTGGCGAATGCCGCCCCGGTGATCGCCGCCGGCGCCCGCCTGGTGGCGGTGATTGCCGACCTGTTCCAGGATCCCGGCGACCTGGCGGCCCTGCGCAGCCGGGCTGCCGCCTATCAACGACTTTTCGAGGACCTTCCATGACTTCCCGCAACCAGACTCTGTTCGAACGCGCCCAGCAACACATTCCCGGCGGGGTGAATTCCCCGGTGCGGGCCTTCCGTTCCGTGGGCGGGGTGCCCTGCTTCTTCGAGAAGGGCGCCGGGGCCCGGGTCTGGGATGCGGACGGCAAGGAGTACCTGGATTACGTGGGCTCCTGGGGCCCCCTGATCCTCGGCCACGCCCACCCGGACGTGCTGGCCGCCGTCCAGCAAGCCGCCGTCAAGGGCCTCTCCTTCGGCGCTCCCACCGAGGCAGAGCTGGATATCGCCGACCTGCTCTGCCAGCTGGTGCCGTCCATGGACATGGTGCGCCTGGTGTCCTCCGGTACCGAAGCGACCATGAGCGCCATCCGCCTGGCCCGGGGTTACACCGGCCGGGACATGCTGGTGAAGTTCGAGGGCTGCTACCACGGCCATAGCGACAGCCTGCTGGTGAAGGCCGGCTCCGGCCTGCTGACCTTCGGCAATCCTTCCTCGGGCGGCGTGCCGGCCGACCTGGCCCAGCACACCCTGGTGCTGCCCTATAATGACCCGGCTGCCCTGGCCGAGGCCTTTGCCCAGCACGGGGACAAGATCGCCACGGTGATCCTGGAGCCGGTGGTGGGCAACATGAACCTGATCGTACCCAGCGCCGAATTTCTCCAGGCCCTGCGTGAACTGACGGCGAAGCACGGCGCCGTGCTCATCTTCGACGAGGTGATGACGGGTTTCCGGGTCGGCCTGGGTTCCGCCCAGGGCCTGTTCGGCATCACCCCGGACCTGTCCACCTTCGGCAAGGTGGTGGGCGGCGGCATGCCCCTGGCGGCCTTCGGCGGCAAGCGGGAAATCATGGAGCAGATCGCGCCCCTGGGGCCCGTGTACCAGGCCGGCACCCTGTCCGGCAACCCGGTGGCCGTGGCCGCCGGTCTCGCTACCCTGAAGCTGATCCAGGCCCCGGGCTTCTACGAGAACCTGACGGCCCGTACCCACCAGCTCTGCGAGGGGCTGACGGCGGCGGCCCGAAAGCACGGGGTGAAGTTCTGCGCCCAGCACGTGGGCGGCATGTTCGGCCTCTATTTCGCCGAGACCTGCCCGGACAGCTTCGACGGGGTGATGGCCTGCGACAAGGAGGCCTTCAACCGCTTCTTCCATGCCATGCTGGCGGCCGGCCACTACTTTGCTCCTTCCGCCTTCGAGGCCGGCTTTGTCAGCGCCGCCCACACCGAGGCGGACATCGCCGCCACCGTGGCCGCCGCCGAGGCCTGGTTCGCGGCCCGGTGATGGCGGCCGTTCCCTCTTGCCCCACTTTCAAGGAGCCCCTATGGCCCATCAAGCCCTGAGTGAAACCGAACTGGATGAACTGGAAACCCTGCTGGATTCCGAAGCGCTGGCTGGCGAAGCCATGGGGCTGGATCAGCTGCAGGCCTTCCTCTGTGCCGTGAGCAGCGCGCCCCAGGCCGTGCCCCGGGAGCTGTGGCTGCCCGAGGCTCTGGGACAGGCGGAAGGCGAGGCCGGCGCCCGGGCCCGGGATCTGGCCCTGCGCCTGCAGGTGCAGATTGCCGATGACCTGGCCCAGGGCGAGGGGGTGGCGCCGCTCCTCTATCCCCTGGAGGAGGAGGGAGATGAGCTGGATTACGGCACCTGGGTGGATGCCTACCTGTTCGGCACCGGCCTGGGAGAGCAGCCCTGGCAGGAGGCCGCCGGGGAGCACTGGGAGGATCTGGCCGAGCTGATGGAAGTGTTCTTCCTGCTCAACGGCAGCTTGAAGGAAGACGTGCTGGCTGCGGGAGAGGCCTGGGTTTCGCCCCGGGAAGAGGCGCGCTGGGTCCAGGAAAGCCGGGAGGCCCTGCCGGAACTGGTGCAGTCGGTTTACGACTTCTGGGAAGCCCGGCGCAACATTCCCGCGCCGATCCGCCGGGAAGGCCCCAAGGTGGGCCGTAACGACCCCTGCCCCTGTGGCAGCGGTCGCAAGTACAAGCAGTGCTGCGGCAAGGAAACCCTGCACTGAAGTGAAAACCCCGGTGCAGGCACCGGGGGCGGGGAGGGGGGTAGCGGCGTCCCTGTATTCAGGCTGGGGCGGCCCCGCTGCGCTATGCCCGGGGTCCCGGGCCAGGGCGGGGTTTCTGCTCCTTAGCTGACCCGGAAGTAGGACACCAGGCGGCCCAGTTCCACCGCCAGCTGTTCCAGTTCCTGGGCTGCCGCCGCGTTGTTCTTCATGGTGGCGTTGGTTTCCTCGGACATGCTGGCGATGTGTTCCACATGGCGGGCAATGTCGTTGGCCGTGGTGGCCTGTTCCCGGGTGGCCAGGGCCACGTCCTTCACCTGGGTCAGGGATTGCAGCGCCTGGCTGTGGATGTTTTCCAGCATCTTGCGGGCGGCCTCGGCCAGTTCCATGCCCTTGTCCACCTGGGGCATGGTGGTGTCCATGGCGCTCACGGCCGACTGGGTTTCGTTCTGGATGGCGCTGATCATGGCGCTGATTTCCCCGGTGGCCTGGGTGGTGCGCTCGGCCAGCTTCCTCACCTCGTCGGCCACCACGGCAAAGCCGCGTCCCGCTTCCCCGGCCCGGGCCGCTTCGATGGCGGCGTTCAGGGCCAGCAGGTTGGTCTGGTCGGCAATTTCCCGGATCACGTTGGCGATGCCGCCGATTTCCATGGATTTCTGCATCAGGAGCTGGATCTGCTCGGAAGAGGCTGCCACGGTGCTGGAAATCTTGCCCATGGCGTCGCCGGCATCGCCCACCAGTTTTGCGCCTTGTTCCGCGTGCCGGGCGGTCTCTTCCGAATTGGTTTCGGTCTGGCCGGCGATTTCCGACACCTCGTTGATGCTCACCGTCATCTGCTCGATGGAGGCGGCGGTGGCGGAGGTGGACTGGGCCTGCTCGTGGGAGGCGGTGCTGGTCTCCGCCGCGGCGGTGGCGACGTGCTCGGCATTCTGGGAGAGGTGGGCCGCCATGCTGTTGATCTGGCGGAACATCTCCGCCAGCTTCTGCTGCATCTGGCCCATGGCGTGGAGCAGGCTGCCCTGGTTTTGCGGATCGGTCCGGACTTCCCGGGTCAGGTCGCCCTGGGCGATGGCGCGCACCACTTCCGCCGCGTAGGCGGGCTCGCCGCCCAGCTGGCCCAGGATGCTGCGGTTGATCATCAGGGAGATGCCCACCATGATCGCCAGGATCACCACGATCATGATGCCCAGCAACGTAGCCTGTTTCTGGAAGGCCTTGTCCACGTCATCCAGGTAGATGCCGGTGCCATAGATCCAGTCCCAGGGGGCGAAGTAGGCCACATAGGAAATCTTTGCCACCGGAGCGCTGGACCCGGGCAGGGGCCAGTAGTAATCCACGAATCCCCCCTTGGGGTCGGCTTCGATGGTCTTGCGGAACTCCTGGAACAGCAGCTTGCCGTTGGGGTCCTTGATATCCGTGGCATTGGTGCCTTCCCGTTCCGGTGCCGGCCCCATGACCTGGTACACCAGATTCTTGTTGAGGACGAAGAAGTACTCCTTGCCCTCGTAGCGGGTGGTGCGCAGCATTTCCTTGGCCAGGCGCTGGGCTTCTTCCTGGGTGATGCTGCCGGCCTGGACCTGCTTCTGCAGCCCTTCCAGCATGCCGCCGGTGGAAGCTACCAGGGACTGGGTCTTCTGGTAGCGGTCTTCGAGCATGGCCGTGCGCATGTCGAACAGGGAAACGCCCCCCAGGAGGATCAGGCCGATGAAGACGAAGCTGGAAAAGACCCAGAGGCGGGCATTGACGCTGTATTTGTCCAGTTGCATGGCTCTTCTCCCTGTGTCAGCTATTACTTTATATATAGCCTAATGATTATGTAGGTGTGAGGATAAAGCAATTCCCCCGTTAGGACTAAGGGGGTTCTTTCCCTTGCCGAGGGTCAGGCTGCGGCCCGCCGCAGGCGGTCCTGGACGGCGCTCCAGGCCGGGCTGGCCGGTGGTGCTTCCACCACGATCAGGCCCAGTTGCTGATGGTCCAGGTCCCGCAGGGCGCCGTAGAGGTCGTGGGCGTAGCCGGCCGGATCGGCGGGCAGCATGCGCCAGAGGTGGGGCATGCCGGCCTGGGCGGGCTGGTCGTAGGCGAGGACGCCGCAGCGGACGCCGGCGTGACGCTGCAGGGTGAGGAAATCCAGCAGCCGTTCAGGGGCCAGCAAGCGCACCGGGGTGACCGGGGCGTAATGGGATTCCAGGGAACCGGACACCCGGGGGGCGCCCTGGCTCTGGTGCATGGCGGGCAGGTCGCCCAGGACCTCTGCCAGCCGTTGCGGCCCGATGTGACCGGGACGGAGGATTTCCGGCCGGCCTCGGGAGAGGTCGATGATGGTCGATTCTATGCCCACCTGGCAGGGGCCGCCGTCCAGGATCAGGGGGACCCGCTCGCCCAGCTCCTCCTGCACATGGGCAGCGGTGGTGGGGCTGATGCGGCCAAAACGGTTGGCCGAGGGGGCGGCGATGCCGCCCGCGTGTCGTCCATGGCTGCCGGCGTCGGCAAAGGCCTTGAGCAGCTCCAGGGCCACCGGGTGGCCGGGCACCCGCAGGCCCACCGTGTCCTGGCCGCCGGTGACGGCGTCGGGCACCCAGGGCTGCTTGTTCAGGATCAGGGTCAGGGGGCCGGGCCAGAAGGCCTCGGCCAGGTCCCAGGCGGCTTGGGGAATGTCGGCGGCCCACTGGTCGAGCCAGTCGTCGCCGGGCAGGTGCACGATCAGGGGATGGTCGGCGGGGCGGCCCTTGGCGGCGAAGATTTTCGCCACCGCTGCCGGGTTGGCGGCATCCGCACCAAGGCCGTACACGGTCTCCGTGGGCAGGGCCACCAGCTCGCCGGCCTTGAGCAGGTCGACGGCCCGGGCCAGCAGGGCGGGGTCCAGGGACATGCTCAGTCGTTGATGCCGATGGCCTTGCGGGCGGCGAGGGCGGTGGCCAACACTGCGTCGAGCTGTTCGCCCACCACGGTGAAGTGGCCCATCTTGCGGCCCGGACGGGCGTGGTGCTTGCCGTACAGATGCAGCTTCAGGTTGGGGATGGCGTACAGCCGGGACCAGTCCGGCTCCCGGTAATGTCCGTTGGCATGGCCGCCCTCGTACCAGAGTTCACCGAGCAGGTTCACCATTACCGAGGCCGAGTGAGCCCGGGCTTCGCCCAGGGGCAGGCCGCACAGGGCGCGCACCTGCTGCTCGTACTGGCTGTTTACGCAGGCATCGATGGTGTAGTGGCCGCTGTTGTGGGGCCGGGGGGCCATTTCGTTCACATAGAGCCGGCCCTTGCTGACGAAGAACTCCACGGCCAGGGTGCCGATGTAGCCCAGCTTTTCGGCAATCCGTTCGGCGATTTCCTGGGCGTTGTCGGCCAGGCAGGCGGAGGCCCGTGCGGGCACGATGGAGACGTCGAGGATGCCCCGGGTGTGCTGGTTTTCGGCGGTGGGGAAACACTTCACCCGGCCGTTCTCGTCCCGGGCCAGGACCACGGAGACTTCGTAATCGAGGCTGAGCTTCTGCTCCAGGACGCAGTGTTCGCCCTTGAAGGCGCGGAAGGCAGCCAGGGCTTCCGCGCAGCTGTGCACCACCGCCTGGCCCTTGCCGTCGTAGCCGAAGCGGGCCACCTTGAGGATGCCGGGGAACAGGCCGGCATTGGCGGCTTCCAGGTCCGCTTCCGAGGTGACGGCGATGAAATCTCCGTGGGGCAGATCGTGGTCGCGCAGGAAGCTCTTTTCGGCGATGCGGTTCTGGCACACGGAGACCGCCTCGGCCGAGGGGCGCACCGGGATGAACTTGGCCAGATAGGCCAGGGTGGCGGCGGGCACGTTCTCGAACTCGGTGGTGACGGCGGCGCAGCGGGCGGCCAGTTCATCCAGGGCGGCGTAATCCTCGTAGGCGGCGCACAGGTGCCGGTCGGCAATCAGGCCGGCGGGGCTGTTCTTGTCCGGGTCCAGGACCCAGACCTGGTAGCCCATCTCGTGGGCAGCGGCGACGAAGAAGCGGCCCAATTGGCCGCCGCCGAGCATGCCTAGGGTGGCGGGGGGCAGGATCATGGTCACACTTCCGGCAGTTTCATGGCCAGGACCTTTTCGGTCTGGGCCTGGCGGAACTTCTGCAGCTTTACCGCCAGTTCCGGGTTGTCATTGGCCAGCATGGCCACCGCGAACAGGGCGGCATTGGCGGCGCCGGCTTCGCCGATGGCGAAGGTGGCGACGGGGATGCCCTTGGGCATCTGCACGATGGAGTGCAGGGAATCGACGCCGGAGAGGGCCTTGGACTGCACCGGCACGCCCAGCACCGGCACCGTGGTCTTGGCGGCCAGCATGCCGGGCAGATGGGCGGCGCCACCGGCCCCGGCGATGATGGCCTTGAGGCCCCGCTCGCCGGCCATGGCGGCGTAATCGAAGAGCAGGTCCGGGGTGCGATGGGCGGAAACCACCCGGGCCTCGAAGGGGACGCCGAAATCCTTGAGGATCACGGCGGCGGCCTGCATGGTGGGCCAGTCGGAGTCGGAGCCCATGACGACGCCGACCAGGGGGTGATGGGGGCTCACCGACCGGCCTCCTGCTGGGCGTTGCGTTCTGCGGCTTCGATGGTGTTGGCCAGCAGCATGGTGATGGTCATGGGGCCGACACCGCCGGGCACCGGGGTGATCTGGGCGGCCACTGCCTTGCAGCCCTCGAAATCCACGTCGCCGCAGAGCTTGCCGCCCTGGTCGGCGGGCAGGCGGTTGATGCCCACGTCGATGACCACGGCGCCGGGCTTGATCATGTCGGCGGTGACGAACCTGGGCTTGCCCACGGCGGCCACGACGATGTCGGCCCGGCGGGTGTGGAAGCTCAGGTCCTTGGTGCGGGAGTGGCAGACGGTGACGGTGGCGCCGGCATTGATCAGCAGCAGGGCCATGGGCTTGCCGACGATGTTGGAGCGGCCGATCACCACGGCTTCCTTGCCGCTCAGGTCCACGTTGCCCTTCTCGAACATCTTCATGACGCCGTAGGGGGTGCAGGGGATGAAGCGGGGATTGCCCTGGGCCAGGGCGCCCACGTTCTCGGCATGGAAGCCATCCACATCCTTGGCGGCGGCGATGGCTTCGAGCACGGCTTCCTCGTCGAAGTGTTTGGGCAGGGGCAATTGCACCAGGATGCCATGCACCTGGGGGTCGGCATTCAGTTCGGCGATCTTTTCCATGACCACGGACTGGGCCACGTCGGCGGGATAAACCAGCTTCTCGGAATGCATGCCCACGGCCTCGCAGGCATTGACCTTGTTGCGCACGTAGACCTGGGAAGCCGGGTCTTCGCCCACCAGGATCACCACCAGCCCGGGCTTGTGCCCCTTGGCCGTCAGGGCTGCCACCCGTTCCTTGAAGCTGGCGCGCAGTTCCTGGGCCAGGGCGTTGCCGTCGAGAATTTGAGCCGTCATCGTTGCATCCGCAAAAAAAGAAAACGGGAAAGGCGGTCCCTTTCCCTTTGAAGGGCAAGGATTTTATCAGATTCACGGCCCAGGCCGAAGGGGCCGGCGGCATAGATAGGAAGAAGCCGGAAAAGCGTCTGGCCGGGATAGAAAACTTGTATGGCAAAAGCACCGGGAGGGGCTGGATTCGCAGGAATTTGCCGGTTATATTATTGCGTTATACAAAAGCGTGTTTTGTATCGTGAAAAACGGCGGGTATCTAAGGGTTCCTGTTCGTATTAAGCTAGGCGTTGCGGCTCAACAGGCAGGCAGCGAAGACCAACCGGCCGCTCAACTACAAATCTGCGCGGCCCGACCGCAGTGGAAGGAGACAAAACCATGGCTCAACTGCCAGTAATCCAGCATCTGGTGGACAAGGATCCCCAGGAAACCCAGGAATGGGTGGATGCCCTCGAATCGGTCATCGAGAAGGAGGGCGCCGACCGGGCCCACTACCTGATCGAGGCCGTGATCGCCGAGGCCCGCGAAAAGGGCGCCGAGATTCCCTACAGCGCCAACACCGAATACATCAACACCATCCCCGCCGAGCGGCAGCCCAAGTACCCGGGCGACCCGGACCTGGAAATCCGGATCCACTCCCACATCCGCTGGAACGCCATGGCCATGGTGGTGCGCGCCAACAAGCACACCAACGTGGGCGGCCACATCGCCTCCTTCGCGTCCGCCGCCGCCCTCTACGACGTGGGCTTTGCCCATTTCTGGCATGCCCCCTGCGCCGAGCATGACGGCGACCTAGTGTTCTTCCAGGGCCACTCGGTGCCCGGCGTCTATGCCCGGGCCTTCATGCTGGGCCGCCTGACCGAGGAGCAGATGGACAACTTCCGCCAGGAAACCGGCGGCAAGGGCATCTCCTCCTACCCGCACCCCTGGCTGATGCCGGACTTCTGGCAGTTCCCCACCGTTTCCATGGGCCTCGGCCCGATCCAGGCCATCTACCAGGCCCGCTTCATGAAGTACCTCGCCTCGCGCGGCCTGATCGACGCCGCCAAGGCCGAGCAGCGCAAGGTCTGGGCCTTCCTGGGCGATGGCGAGACCGACGAGGTCGAATCCCTGGGCGCCATCGGCATGGCCGGCCGGGAAAAGCTCGATAACCTGATCTTCGTCATCAACTGCAACCTGCAGCGCCTGGATGGCCCGGTGCGCGGCAACGGCAAGATCATCCAGGAACTGGAAGGTGAGTTCCGTGGTGCCGGCTGGAACGTCATCAAGCTGATCTGGGGCACCCACTGGGACGCCCTGTTCAATCGCGACAAGAAGGGCATCCTGAAGAAGCGCATGATGGAACTCTGCGACGGCGAGTACCAGACCTTCAAGGCCAAGAACGGCGCCTACGTACGCGAGCACTTCTTCAACACCCCCGAGCTCAAGGCTCTGGTGGAAGACTGGACCGACGACGACATCTGGCAACTGAACCGGGGCGGCCACGACATCTTCAAGATCTTCTCCGCCTACAGCGCCGCCGTGCACCACAAGGGCCAGCCCACCCTGATCCTGGCCAAGACCATCAAGGGCTTCGGCATGGGCCAGTCCGGCGAGGCCATGAACACCAGCCACCAGCAGAAGAAGATGGACCTGGAGTCCATCAAGGGCTTCCGCGACCGTTTTGGCCTGCCGGTGCCCGATGATCAGCTGGAAAAGCTGCCCTACCTGAAGTTCCCCGAGGACTCTCCCGAGCAGCAGTACATGCAGGCCCGCCGCGCCGCCCTGGGCGGTTACCTGCCCCAGCGCCGGCGCAAGGCCGAGCCCCTGGCCGTGCCCGCCCTGTCCGCCTTCGAGGCCCTGCTCAAGGCCTCCGGCGAAGGCCGGGAGCTGTCCACCACCATGGCCATCGTGCGCATCATGAACATGCTCCTGAAGGACAAGGCTGTGGGCAAGCACGTGGTGCCCATCGTGCCCGATGAGTCCCGCACCTTCGGCATGGAAGGCATGTTCCGCCAGTACGGCATCTGGAACCAGGAAGGCCAGAACTACGTGCCGGAAGACCATGACCAGCTCATGTTCTACAAGGAATCCAAGACCGGCCAGGTGCTCCAGGAAGGCATCAACGAGGCCGGGGCCATGAGCGACTGGATCGCCGCTGCCACCGCCTACTCGGTGCACGGGGTGCAGACCATTCCCTTCTACATCTGCTATTCCATGTTCGGTCTGCAGCGCACCCTGGACCTGTGCTGGGCGGCAGCCGACCAGCGCGCCCGGGGCTTCCTGATCGGCGGTACCGCCGGCCGCACCACCCTGAACGGCGAAGGCCTGCAGCACGAGGACGGTCACAGCCTGATCCTCTCCAACCTGATTCCCAACTGCGTCAGCTACGACCCCACCTTCCAGTACGAAGTGGCCGTGATCGTCCAGGACGGCCTGCGCCGCATGAACCAGGAGCAGGAAGACGTCTACTACTACCTGACGGTGATGAACGAAAACTACGAGCACCCGGAAATGCCGGCCGGGGCCGAGGCGGACATCATCAAGGGCATGTACCAGTTCAAGAAGGGCCTGGCCTCCGACGGTCCCCGGGTGCAGCTGCTGGGGTCCGGCACCATCTTCCGGGAAGTCATCGCCGCTGCCGAGCTGCTCCGGAACGACTGGGGCGTGGAATCGGATCTGTGGGGCTGCCCGGGCTTCAACGAACTGGCCCGGGAAGGTCAGGACGCTGCCCGCTGGAACCTGCTCCATCCCCTGGAGCCCCAGCGCCTGTCCCACGTGGAGCAGTGCCTGAACGACACCCGTGGTCCGGTCATCGCCTCCACCGACTACATCCGTCTCTACGCGGAACAGATCCGTCCCTTCATCCACCGCCGCTACGTCACCCTGGGCACCGACGGCTTCGGCCGCTCCGACACCCGGGAGAAGCTGCGCCACTTCTTCGAGGTGGACCGTCACTGGGTCACCGTGGCTGCCCTCAAGGCCCTGGCCGACGATGGCACCATCGCCCGGGAGAAGGTGGCCGAGGCCATCGCCAAGTACGGCCTGGATGTGAACAAGCCCAACCCCATGAAGGTTTGAGGGAGAGACGACTATGAGCCAACTGATTGAAGTGAAGGTGCCCGACATCGGCGATTTCGATGCGGTGCCTGTGATCGAACTATTCGTGAAGGTGGGCGACACCATCAAGGTGGACGACGCCATCTGCACCCTGGAGTCCGACAAGGCCACCATGGATGTGCCTTCCAGCGCCGCTGGGGTGGTGCAGGAAGTGCTGGTGCAGCTGGGGGACAAGGTGTCGGAAGGCGTGGTGCTGATCAAGGTGGAAGCGGCGGGTGCCGCTGCCGTGGCCGCACCTGCCCCGGTCGCCGCTCCAGCTCCCGTCGCTGCTGCGCCGGTGGCGGCGGCTCCTGCAGCCCCTGCGGTGGCGGCCGGCCCCATCGAGGTCAAGGTGCCGGATATCGGCGACTTCTCCGAAGTGCCGGTGATCGAGGTGTTCGTCAAGCCAGGGGACACCGTTAAGGTGGATGACGCCCTGGTGACCCTGGAATCCGACAAGGCCACCATGGATGTGCCCTCCAGCGCTGCCGGCGTGGTCAAGGAAGTGAAGGTCAAGCTGGGCGACAAGGTTTCCGAAGGCGCCGTGATCGTGGTGCTGGAAGGCGCTGCGTCTACTGGCGCTCCGGCCGTCGCTGCTCCCGCTGCTGCGTCGGCGGCCAGTGGCTCCGCCGCTCCAGTTGCGGCTCCGGCTGCCGCAGTTGCCTCTGTGGCCACACCCGCCGCAGCCCAGAACCTGCCCCCTGTGCCGCCCCTGGGCAGCAAGGTGCATGCTTCCCCCTCGGTGCGCGCCTACGCCCGGGAACTGGGCGCCGACCTGAACAAGGTCAAGCCCTCCGGCCCCAACGGCCGCATCCTCAAGGAAGACGTGACCGCCTTCGTCAAGGGCGTGCTCACCGCACCGCCTGCCGTTGTTCCGGCCGCCAGTGCTTCCCTGGGCGGTGGCCTCGATCTGCTGCCCTGGCCCAAGGTGGATTTTTCCAAGTTCGGCGAGATCGAGGTGCAGCCCCTGTCCCGCATCAAGAAGATTTCCGGCCAGAACCTGTCGCGCAACTGGGTGATGATCCCCGCCGTCACCTACCACGAGGATGCCGACATCACCGACCTGGAAGCCTTCCGCGTCCAGCTCAACAAGGAAAACGAGAAGGGCGGCGGCGCCAAGCTCACCATGCTCGCCTTCATCGTCAAGGCCTGTGTCAAGGCGATGCAGAAGTATCCCGAGTTCAACGCCTCCCTCGACGGTGACAACCTGGTGCTGAAGAAGTACTTCAACATCGGCTTCGCGGCCGACACCCCCAACGGTCTGGTGGTGCCCGTGATCAAGAACGCCGACAAGAAGTCGGTATTCGAGATCGCCCAGGAATCCGGCGACCTGGCCAAGCAGGCCCGGGACGGCAAGCTGAAGCCCGCCGACATGCAAGGCGCCTGCTTCACCATTTCCAGCCTGGGCGGCATCGGCGGCACCTACTTCGCCCCCATCGTCAATGCGCCGGAAGTGGCCATCCTGGGGGTCAACAAGTCCGCCATGAAGCCGGTCTGGGACGGCAAGCAGTTCGTACCGCGCCTGACCCTGCCCCTGTCCCTGACCGCCGACCACCGGGTCATCGACGGAGCCCTGGCCACCCGTTTCAACGTCTATGTGGCCCAGCTGCTGGCGGACTTCCGCCGCGTGGCCCTGTAAGCCGGGAAGGAGATCATCATGAGTCTCGTGGAAGTCAAAGTCCCGGATATCGGCGATTTCGATGCGGTGCCCATCATCGACCTGTTCGTGAAAGTGGGCGACAGCATCAAGGTGGACGACGCCATCTGCACCCTGGAGTCCGACAAGGCCACCATGGACGTGCCGTCCTCGGCTGCCGGCGTGGTCAAGGAAGTGCTGGTCAAGCTGGGCGACAAGGTGGCCGAAGGCACCCTGCTGATCAAGGTGGAAGCCGGCGCTGCTGCATCGGCACCTGCCCCCGCAGCCTCTGCGCCGGCCGCCGCGCCGGTTGCGGCGCCCGTAGTTGCCCCCGTGGCTGGCAGCCACAGCGGCGGTGCCGACGTGGAATGCGACATGCTGGTGCTGGGTGCCGGCCCCGGCGGCTATTCCGCCGCCTTCCGTTCCGCCGACTTGGGGCTAAAGACCGTGCTGGTGGAACGTTACGCCACCCTGGGCGGGGTTTGCCTCAACGTAGGCTGCATCCCCTCCAAGGCTCTGCTGCACGTGGCCGCCGTGGTGGAAGAAGCCCAGCATCTGGCCGACTGCGGCGTCAGCTTTGCCGCGCCGACCATCGACATCGACAAGCTGCGCGCCCACAAGGACAAGGTGGTGGGGAAGCTCACCGGCGGTCTGGCCGGCATGGCCAAGGGCCGCAAGGTGCAGCACCTCCAGGGCCTGGGGCAATTCATCGACCCCAATCACATGGAAGTGACGGCCGCCGATGGCACGAAGCAGGTGGTGAAGTTCAAGAACGCCATCATCGCCGCCGGCTCGCAGCCCGTGGCCCTGCCCTTCATGCCCAAGGACGACCCGCGCGTCATCGACTCCACCGGCGCCCTGGAACTGCGCCAGGTGCCGAAGAAAATGCTGGTCATCGGCGGCGGCATCATCGGCCTGGAAATGGCGACGGTGTACAGCAGCCTGGGTGCCCGCATCACCGTGGTGGAACTGGGTCCCGGCCTGATGCCCGGCGCTGATCGGGACCTGGTCAAGGTCTGGGAAAAGAAGAACGCCCACCGCTTCGATCGCATCCTGCTGGCCACCGGCGTCACTGCCGCCGAAGCCAAGGCTGAAGGCATTGAGGTCACCTATTCCAGCGGCGAGAAGGAAGCCTTCGACCTGGTGCTGGTGGCCGTGGGGCGCACCCCCAACGGCAAGAAGATCGCTGCCGACAAGGCTGGAGTCGCGGTGACCGACCGGGGCTTCATCAACGTGGATGCCCAGATGCGCACCAACGTGCCCCACATCTTCGCCATCGGCGACATCGTCGGCCAGCCCATGCTGGCCCACAAGGCGGTGCATGAAGCCCACGTCGCCGCCGAGGTTGCTGCCGGTGAAAAGGCTGCGTTTGATGCCCTGCAGATTCCCAGCGTCGCCTACACCCACCCGGAAATCGCCTGGGCCGGCAAGACCGAGGATCAGTTGAAGGCCGAAGGCATCAAGTTCGAGAAGGCCGTGTTCCCCTGGGCCGCCTCGGGTCGCGCCATCGCCAACGGCGCCGAGGAAGGCTTCACCAAGCTGCTCTTTGATGCGGCAACTCACCGCATCCTGGGTGGCGCGGTGGTGGGCATGAACGCCGGCGACCTGATCGGCGAAGTCTGCCTAGCCGTGGAAATGGGCTGCGACGCGGTGGACATCGGCAAGACCATCCACCCCCACCCGACCCTGTGCGAATCCATCGGCATGGCGGCGGAAGTGGCACACGGCAGCTGCACCGACCTGCCGCCGGCGCGCAAGAAGTAAATCAGCCTCTCCTGAAAGCAGAACGGCGACGGTTCAACCGTCGCCGTTCTTGTTTCTGCCCTCGGGATTCAGACGCCGATATCCTCGTTCCACAAGTCCGGTCGGGCGGCGATGAAATCCCGCATCAGGGTGATGCAGCTTTCGTCCTGCAGCACCTCGACCCTCACGCCCCGGCTGCGCAAGAGCTCCTCTTCCCCCATGAAGGTCCGGTTTTCCCCGACGACGATCCGGGGAATGCCGTAGAGCAGGATGGCGCCGCTGCACATGCTGCAGGGTGATAGGGTGGTGTACAGCACCGATTCCCGGTAGACCCGGGCCGGCTGCCGCCCGGCATTTTCGAAGGCGTCCATTTCCCCATGCAGGATGGGGCTGCCCTGCTGGATGCGGCGGTTATGCCCCCGGCCGATGATGCGGCCCTGGTGCACGATCACCGAACCGATGGGAATGCCTCCTTCGGCCAGGCCCTGGCGGGCTTCGGCGAGGGCGGCTTGCATGAATTCGTCCATGGGGTATGGTCTCCGTGCTTGAGGGTCGGGGCGGTGCGGGGGACCGGTATTTTCCGGCACCCCACTACCACCGTCAGAGTTTACTCCCTTTCCCCTGGATGGCAGACAGGGGCCCCGGGCTCGTCCGACGGAGTACCGATTACCTGGGTGAGAGGAGTTCGATGTCGCGGATCAGCTCGCTGACCCAGACCGGGGAAGTCTGAGTCGAGGGCAAATCCAAGCGCACCAGGGTCTGCTCCGGCTCGGCGGCCAGTTCTCCGAGCAGGATGCCGGGTTCCAGCTCCAGACATGCCTGTTCGCCGCTGGCCAGGGTCTTGGTGAAACTGCGGATCGAATAGCCCCCTTCTTCCGGCTCCCAGTCTCGGGCGCTCAGGCCCATGAGGGCGCCGGAATGCACCACCTTGTCCTTGAACCGCAGCAATTCACCTGCCCGGTGTTCGGCCTCGTCCACTACATAGGTTTCCCGGCCCAACTGTCGGAAGGGCTGCATGATCTCGTATTCGGCAAAGCGCAGCCCGAAGGCAGTCAGCAGTTCCGGCGGCAACTCCAGGGGGTGGGCGATGCCGATTTCGGCGCCGCTGTCCGGGGCCGGCAGGACATAGGTTTCGTCATCCCGGTCGGCCAGGGTGCCATCTTCGGCCACCCGGAAGGCGTCCATGGCGATGCCGTCGCGATACACGCCCCAGAGCAGGCGCCGGGCCAGCTGGCGTAGCAGCGGATGGTGGATGAACAGCATCTGGAACACTTCGGGCTGCCAGCGCCGCTGGGCGGCCATGGCCCGCTCCAGACGCGGAATGTGCAGGGCGGCCACGGCCTTGGCTTCCTTCTTCAGGGCCTTGAACTGGGCGATGGCGGCCTCCGCCAGCTCCGTTTCGTCCTGGCGCCCCGGCTTGGGCAGGTCCTTGAGTATCTTGCCGCTGCCATCGAACAGCCGGGGCTTCAAGGCCTCGTCCAGCTGCACCCGGAACTGGCGCGGGCCGAAATCGAGCCAGACCGAACCCTGCTCGTCCAGCCTCAGGTCGGGCACCAGCCGGTCGGACAGCTCTGCGGGGCTCAAGCCCCGGGTCTGGGCGATGTGGTCGATACGCTCCCGGGCCCGGGCCTGCAGGCCCGCGTGCTTGACCTTCTCGGCGATGGCGTTGAGCTGCATCAGGGCCGCGTCGCTCCCCAGGGCGGCCAGGATGTCCAGGCCCAGGGTGGCGCGGGCGTGGGCGGACTGGCCCGGCCACAGGCGGATCAGGGGCGCCAGCTTGTAGGCGGTGCCGGCGTTGCCCAGCAGGCCCAGGGCGCTGAAGGCCCAGGACTGCTTGCTGGGGGAGCCCGCCACCTGCCAGGCGCAGAACAGGCTCCAGGCAAAATCGGCCAGGGATTCCGGGGTGCAGGCGGCGCGGACCTCGGCCAGTTCCGGGCGGGGCGCTTCCAGGGTGCTGGCGGCGAGCAGCCGGCCGAGAATTTCCATGGCCGCCAGTGGCAGGGCGCCGCCGCCCAGTTCGGCGCGCAGCAGGGGCCGGCGCAGGGTCGGGGCCTGAAAGAAGTCCGGCAGCAGCGGCTTTTTGCCCTTGGCCGCCGGCAGGTCGGCCGGCGCCTGGCGCAAGGCCGGGGGCAGCCTGGCACTGTCGGCTTCGACCGGGCGCAGCCGCTGGCGCACCACTGTTTCCAGGCGGGCTCGTTCTCCCGGGGTGCTGGCCGCCAGGACCGTATCGATGATGTCCGGGCGCTCCACCCCGAGACGGACGGCCCAGTCCTCCAGGGCGTCGCTGCGGCGCGGAGTGAGCAGGGCCGTCTTGAACAGGGCGGCCGGCCAGCGGGCGGCCAGCCGTTGCAGCAGCTCCCGCACCGGCGCCGCTTCCACGTGCCGGAACAGGAGCGGAAACACCTCGGGGGCCTCCAGCTGTTCGAGCAGCTGGAGCAGATGTTCCAGGGCGGGCAGGAAGTAGGAGTACTGCCGGGTGTACTGCTTGAGGGCGGCTTCGAACAGGGGCAGGGCGGCGACGCCGTGCAGCTGCAGTTGCAGCAGGATGGGGCCGGGGGAGTGGCGGCTGCCGTCCCAGCCGAAGGCTTCCCCGTAACGGCCGCGCAGGATGCGCAGCAGGGTTTCGGGGGAGAGGGCGGTGTCGTACAACAGCGCCAGGATGTCCGTGTCCTCCTGGACCTCGGGGTTGGCAGCGCAGGCCTCGGCCCAGGCCTCTTGCTCGGGGAACAGGTGGCAGATGAGGCTGTCACCATAGATGTCCGCACCCCGGAAGCGCTCGGCAACGGCGACGCAGCGGCCATGGTCGGCATCGCTGCAGGCGGCGATATATTTGCGCAGCCAGCGGGCCGGGCGGGAGAGCCCGAAGGAATACTTGAGGTGACTGCTTTGGCGCCAGTCGGCGGCGGTGTGCAGCAGCAGTTCCACCGCGAAGGGGACCCCGTGCAGGGCGGCGGCCGCCTTCACCAGCGGGTACAGCCCTTGCCCCAGGCCAGCCTCCGCCGGCAGGGACTGCTGCCAGGTCTTCAGGTCGGTGCAGTGGCGCGGGTCCCCCTCGAAGGGCAGCTTGTCGAGATCGCCGGCTTCCAGGGGCTCAGTTGCCACCCGCACGCCCCGTACCACCGGCAGCCGGGCACGCCACGCCTCGGTCCAGACAAAGCCGGCCGAAGGCCAGGCCAGGCCGTCCGTCGTGTCGTGGACGGTGGCTGGGTCGTCTTCAGGGGCCGGGGCGGGAGGCGTGCTGGTGCTGGCCTGGGGGGGCAGGGCGGCCGGAGCTGCCGGGGCTGCGGCAGCTACTGCCCGGGGCGGGGCGCTGCGGCTCGCCTGGGGGGCTGCGGGCTGTCCGGCGTCGGTGTCGGGATTGCCGCTCACTTCGGCGTAGCCCTTGCCTGTCTTCTCGCGGATCAGCCTGGCGGCTTCGGCCTGGGCCGCGGCCTCACTGGTAAAGGTCTTGGTCTTGCTTTGTCCCTGGGTACCTATGCGGCCGTAGTTGACCGTGAGTTCCTCGTTGCTGACCGTGATTTCCCAGAATTTGCTCGATTTTCCGTCGATGAACTCGAAGCGCCGCATGCAGAAGTCCTAGTTGGCCGTAGCGGGGGAGGCCGCGTACGGACGGGTTGGCAGGAACGGGGGATTATCCCCATTCCTGGCCTTCCCGTACCAGGCAAAGTTGTCAGGTGTTCCGGAGCTCCGCTGGCGGGCCGGGGCTTCAGAAGGGGCTGCCCCGGCGGCGGTACCAGCCGGTCAGGGTCAGGCGGTCCCGGCGGGTGGGCAGCACTTCGTGGGGGAATTCGGCAGAGAGGAAGGACACGAAGGTGCCCAGGCGGGGCAGCACCGTGGCCTGGCTGCCGTCGGGCAGGTCGATGCTGAGCAGGCCGCCGTCTTCGGCTTGCCAGTCCGGGTTCAGGTAGAGGATGGCGGTGAGGGTGCGGGCATCATCGTCCCGGTGCCGGTCCAGGTGCCGGCCGTAGTGGGCGCCCGGGGGATAGTAGGCGGCGTGGACTTCCACGTGGTCCAGGCCCAGCAGCAGCTCCCGGTTCACCTGCTGGCGGTAGGCCTCCAGGGCGTCCAGGTAATGCTGCAGGGGGGCGGGGAGATCGCTGTCCAGCCAGCAGATCAGGTCGCTGCGGATGGCTTCGTGGCGTTGCTTTTCCTGGGCCCGGCCGATGCGGGCGGGGCGAAAGCGTTCCTGCCGCTTCAGTTCCTGGCAGGCTGCAGTCATGGCCAGCGCCTCGGACGCTGGCCAGAACTGCTCGCCGACGAAATAACCTTTCTGGTGGATGGCTTCCACCGCACTATCGAAACAGGGCATTCATGACTCCCGGGCAAAAAGCGGGAGTTTAGCAGCCAGTTCCCCGGGGCCAGGAGGCGGCCCGGGGGCTGTTTCCTTACTTGCTGTTCCTGGCGGGGCGCCCGGTCTTGATCACTTCCACCCCTGCCAGGGCGGCGCCCAGGGCCTGGTCGTCGAGCTTGGCCAGCAGGGCGACGCCGGCGCGCAGCAGCTCGCTCTTCTTGGCGGCCACGCCCAGGGGCAGCAGGCGCTTCTTCAGTTCGCCCAGGGCGGCGTATTCGTGCTCGGGCATGGTGAAGCTGTCGCGTATCAGCTTGGCTTTCTTCGGCTTGCTGACCTTTTCCGGCTTGGCGGCCTCTTTCACCTCTTTTTCCTCCTTTACCGGCTTGGCGGACTTGGGCGCCGCCGGGGTTTTCTGCCGGGGGGGCTTGGGGACGACGGCAGGTTTGGGGGCAGCCTTCACGGTCTTTGCAGCGGTGGTGCTTGGTGTGGCTGTCGCGGCGGCTTGTTTGGTGCTTTGTTTGGCCGCCGGAGCCGCTGCCTTGGCGGGCGGCTTGCGGGTTCCGGCGGCGGGCTTAGCGGCGGGCTTGGCGGTAGGCTTGGCGGTAGGCTTGGCGGTAGGCTTGGCGGTAGGCTTGGCGGTAGGCTTGGCGGCGGCGCCCTTGGTGCTCCGGGGTTTGCCTGCCGCTGTTCCGGCAGGGGCTGCCGGCTCCGGGGTGGTGGCGGGGGCGGGGGCCGCCGGGGTGACTGGCTCGGTCATGCTGGACTCCTGTTTATCGGTTATTACGGAATAAACAGTATATACAGTTTATGGGAATCCGTGCGGCATGATGCGGCGTTTATCCCTGCCTTTTCGGAGCGGGCCTCAGGGGAAAGCGGGGCTGTCTGGTTGATCCAGCTTGGGCTCAGGCCTGGCGGCCGAGCGGGACTGACGGGGGCGGCCTTGCCGGGGCTCGGCCCCGAGCTTGGCGTTCGTGAGGGGGCGGGCGGCCAGTTGCTGCAGCCACCGGGTTTCGCAGTCCGGGCAGAGGATTTCCCCGGCCCGCACGCGCTGCGGCGCCAGGGGCTTCAGGCAGGTGGCGCAGCGATGCTGGCTCATTCGGCGACCTCGACCCGGTTGCGGCCATTGCGCTTGGCGGCGTAGAGGGCCTGGTCGGCGCGTCGATAGACCTCTTCGAAGGAGTCGCCGGGCTGGCAGAGGACCAGGCCGAAGCTGAGGGTGATGTGCAGGACCTGGTCGGCGCCGTCAAAGGGGGTGAGCTCCACGTGGCGGCGCAGGCGTTCGGCGAAGCCCTTGCAGACGATCAGGGAGGGCTGGCGCAGGATGATCACGAATTCCTCGCCGCCAAAACGGCCAAGCCGGTCCTCGGGGCCCAGGCTTTCCTGGACCAGGTCTGCCAGGTTCTGCAGCAGTTTGTCGCCGCAGGGGTGGCCATGGTTGTCGTTGACCCGCTTGAAGAAGTCGATGTCGAAGAGCAGCAGGCCGAACTCTTCCCGTTCCAGGGCCGCCTCGATCAGGCGGGTGGCCGCTCCCTTGTTGTAGGCGCCGGTCAGCGGGTCCCGTTCGGCCTGGTAGGCGAGGGTGCTGGTCAGTTGTTCGAGCTTGCGGTTGAGGCGGTTCAGCTCCCGTTCGCGCCGGTCGGAGAGGCGGATCAGTTGCCGGGTCTCGCGCAGCAGCTTGTTGTAGCCGCCCAGCAGTTCCCGGCAGGGGGCCTCCAGCTCTGCCGGCAGGGTCTGACCGGCAAGCAGCTCGGCGGTGCGGCGCGCCAGGCTCTCCTCGGCTTCGAAGAGGTTGAAATCGTCCGGGTCAGGGGTCATTTGGCCACCGGGTTGTAGACCAGGGCGGTGTAGTCCTCGGCCAGGTCGGCCCCGAATTCCTGCACGGTTTCGTCTTCCGGGTCGTAGTGCCAGTTGAGTTGCACCTGGTTGTCCCGGGCCGCCTGATCAAGCATTTCGAACAGGGAAAGCAGGATCTTGGTGCTGCTGCTGTTGAAATAGATCAGGTCCATGTCCACGGTGATGTGTGCGCCCCGGGTGTCGTTCAGGTAGACCCGCAGGGCGGCCAGGATGGGGCCGTAGAACTGGGCGGCATTTTCCGGGTAGGTCTCGCCTTTCAGGCTCAGGTGATGGCGGGAGAACTTGAAGTCCACCTCGGGTTTGTCCCGTTCCGGGGCAAGGTACAGGTCGGGGATCATGGGGGCCTCAGATGGTGGCTTTCAGGAAGAAATGCTGGATGTCCTGGTTGCGGGCATCGGCGTGAAAGTCGAACTCTATGGGTTCGCTGGCGTCCCGGGCCACGGTGAGGAAACCCAGGCCGGCGCCCTTGCTGTCGGGTTCCGGCTCCTCCCGCAGGCGACGCTTGTACTCCTGCTTGATCTCCTCCAGGGACAGGGTGCGGATGTGTTCGAGCTTGCCCCGCAGCCGGCTTACGTGCTCCTCGCCCATGCTGTTGCCGCACACCACGAAGAAGCGTTCCCCCGCATTGCCGATGGCTACCGTTCCCATCTGCAGGATGGCCTTGTCGCCTTCTATGGCCGGGTTCTCGGCATAGTTGAGGATGTTCTGCATCATCTCGATGAAGGTGGAGAAGATGCGCCGGGCCGTGGGACCCTTGATGTCCTCGGCCTCGAGCTTGCTGCGCAGGGCGTCGCCGATGGCGCCGATGATGTTGTGGGACAGGTAGCCGGTGTAATAGAAGATGACGCCGCTGTCATTGACCAGGCGGCGGAAGCGGTCGAAGTCGTCCAGGTTCATGGGCAGTCTCCAGGGGGTTGGTGGCGGAAGGTGAACAGGCAGATGTCGTCACGCCGGCTTTCCTTGCCCTGCCAGGCGTGCAGCTCGGCCATGATTTCCGCCTGCAGCTCGGGTACGGCAAGGCCCCGGTTGTAGAGCATCTGCTGCTTCAGGCGTTTCTTGCCGAAGGCCATGCGCCGGGCTTCTCCCACCTGGTCCACGAGGCCGTCGGTACTGACGCAGACGATGCTTCCCGGTTGCAGCTCGATGACCTGGTTGCGCCAGGCAAAATCCATGGGGGTGGCCACGTAACCCACGCCCATGCGCTCCCCGTCGT
The DNA here is from genome assembly GCF_000429665.1 of Azovibrio restrictus DSM 23866. Lineage (GTDB taxonomy): Bacteria > Pseudomonadota > Gammaproteobacteria > Burkholderiales > Rhodocyclaceae > Azovibrio > Azovibrio restrictus. The sequence continues at coordinate 222,551 of NZ_AUCH01000003.1, read as the reverse complement.
ACTGGAGCACTTCCGGGGCGTCCGGGGGCAGCAGGTAGAGGGGCGTCCGGGCTCCGGCATAGGTCAGTTGCTGGTGCTGGCTGTCCACCCAGCAGAAGGCGGCGTCCATGCCGTCGTCGGAAGCGTGTTCCGGTGCCGCCACGCCGGTTCCGGTCTGGCCCAGGGCGCCCTTGACCGCCTGGTTCATGCGCGCCAGCAGGCCCGCCGGGTCGTGGCGGTTGGCTTGGGTGAGCAGGTTGTTCAGGTAGGAGGCCATGATCAGGGTCATGAAGGCGCCAGGTACCCCGTGCCCGGTGCAGTCGATGAGGGCGAAGAAATAGCCGTCGGCGAAGCGGCGGAAGTAGAGGTAATCGCCGCCCACCACGTCCCGGGGCTCCCAGACCATGGCGCAGTCGGCCAGGGTGCTGGCCATGTCGGCCTGGGAGGAGCGCAGATAGGATTGCTGGATCACCCGGGCGTAGTTGATGCTGTCCATGATCAGCTCGTTCTTGGCGGCCAGGTCGGCGGTGCGTTCGGCCACCTGCTGCTCCAGGTTGTCCCGGGCATAGCGCACCGCTTCGGTCATGGTGTTGAAGGCCCGGGACAGCTGACCGATCTCGTCGTTGCGGTCCACCTCCAGCTTCACCGTCAGATCACCCCCGGCCACCAGTTCGGTGGCGCTGATCAGTTTCCTGATCGGGAAGGCCACATACATCAGCCAGAGCATGTAGATGACGATGATCAGGGCGGTGGCGGCGACGATCAGATTCAGGGCCAGCTGCTGGTAGAGCACCCAGAGGCGCTGCTCGATGGTGACGTCGAGAATTCGGGTGAATTGATCCAGGGTGCCGTAGACCCGGCCGATCGGACCCGGGGCGATGGGTTCGCCGGTATCCAGCGAGGTATCCCGGGGGCCCACGTCGTAGGCTCCCAGCCGGCTCGTGTCGCCGTAGCTCATGGCCCCGAAGAAGGCGGTGGGGCTGGAGTCGAACAGCATGCCCATCAACTTCATCTGGGTGAAGGCGTCCACGCTGCCGGCCACCTGGGTCATTTCCTGGAGCCGGGGGGTGAGTTCCTTGCCCAGTTCCGGCATGGTGGGCAGCACCTTGTCCTGCACCGTCTGGCGCAAGCCATCCAGGCTGGCAGCGGTCATGGTGTTGAGGGAAATGAGCAGATGCTTGTCATCCCGGTCGATGTAGTGGCTGGCATAGAAGCCCGTGCCCATGTCGCGGATGCGGGCCATCTGTTCCAGGACGGCAGGCAGATTCTGGGTCACCATCTGGGCCAGGTAGAAGGTGCCCACATAGGGATCCACGGACAGATGGGTGGCATCGGCGGCAGCGGAAATCAAGGCATTGAGCTGGGCCACCAGCTGGTTGTGCCGTTCCAGGCTGGCCCGGGGCTCCAGGTCGCTGCCCTGGGCGGCGGCACGCCAGGAATGGCGGAATTCCTGCCAGCGCCGGTCCTGGAGCAGGGCCGGCAGATGGGTCTGGAAGGCGTTTTCGGCGGCGCCTATGGCCGCGTCCACGCTGGCCCGGCGCTCGTCCAGCAGGCGTTGCAGCCGGGGGCCCTGGGTCGCCCGGAATCCTTCGTCGCCGGAGAGATAGGCATGGGCCAGGCCCCGGTGCTCCTGCAGGGGTTCGAGAATCTGCCGGACCGGGACCACCAGGTAGAGGCCGGAGCGCTCCAGGCGGGCTCGCTCGATCTGGCCCGAGAGGCTGAAGAAGAGCTGCCCGGTGAGGAGCAGGATGGCGATGCCGGCCACCAGCCCCACCACCTGAATCTTCTTCGGGTAGGTGAGGCGGGCCATCAGGTCCACCGCCGGATTGTCGGTGAGCAGGCGGGACAGGGTCAGGCTCGCGGGGCTGGACATGGGCAATACCTCCAGCCTCCAGCCTATATGACCAAAGTTACATCCCCTTGCCGTTCAGGTTGCCGGAATATGAAGCCCCTCAGCCGAGCACGTCCAGGTGCACCACCAATACCGCCGCATAGATCTGCCAGGTGAAGGGAATTACCAGGGGTGTGCCGCTGGCCGGGGAGGGCAATGCCCGGCCGGCCCGGGTGTAGGTGTGGGGAGGGGTGATCTCCAGGCCTTCCCCGAGCACCCGCCGGGCCCGGCCGGCCAGGGTATTGGCGATTTCCCCCACGATGTCCAGGTGATCCGCGTCCGAATATTCCTGCTGCCCCATGCGCATCAGGACATGGGTCAGCAGGCCACGGGGGGCGGCGAAGCAGACGCTGCCCTGGTAGCTGCCATGCACGATGATCATGCCGTTGAAGTCGTCCTGGGGGGGCGCTTCGGTTTCGAGCAGGTAGGCGGTGCGCACCAGGGCCTTTTCGCCGGTGATACGTTCGAAGTAGTGGCCGATGGTCTCGGCAAAAACCTCCACGTCGGCGGGTTTGAGGGCCTTCTTGATGGGGGTGGGGGCGGTCAACGGATCAGCTCCAGCAAGGATTCCACCAGTTGTTCATCACTGAAGGGCTTGCGCAGGAAGCCCTGGGCTCCCTTCTTGATGGCTTTCAGGGCGGTGGCTTTGTCAGACAGGGCGGAGACCACCAGGATGCGGGTCTCGGGCAGGCGGTCGACGATACGGGAAATGCACTCGTCGCCATCCATCTGGGGCATGGTCAGGTCCATGGTCACCAGTTGGGGGCGGAATTGTTCGGCCAGGGCCAGGGCCTGGCGGCCATCGCCAGCCAGGCCGACGATTTCCAGGCAGGGCAGGCGCATGTCCTGGCAGAGTCGGGCGATCCGGTTGCGGATCACCGTGGAGTCATCCACGATCAGCAGTTTCAGGGTCATGGTGCGGGCTGGAACTGCAGGGTGAATTGGGTGTAGGTGTTGGGCAGGGTGGACAGCCGCAGCCGGGCACCGGCCCGGGCCGCCATGTCGCGGATCAGGTCCAGGCCGACGCCCCGGCCGGCGTGTTCATGGGCCTTTTCCAGCAGGCTGAAGCCGGGGGTGAACAGGCAGGCCAGCAGTTCCTTCTCGCTCATGGCCTGCACCCGCTCCGGCGTGTGTCCCAGTTCCAGCAGGCGGGCGCGGATGCGGGCGCAGGAGATGCCGCGTCCATCATCCCGCACCGACAGGGAGAGGCTGCCGTCCGCAGCCGGGAGGAATTCCACCCGTACCGTACCTTCGGGGAACTTGCCCGCCTGCAGCCGCTCCTCTTCGGCCTCTATCCCATGGGCCACGGCGTTCCTTACCAGTTGCGGCAGCATCTCGCGCAGGTTGCGCAGCAGGCGTTCGTCCAGGTCCGGGGCCTGGCTGGGGAAATCCACTTCGATGCGCACTTTCTTGTTCAGGTCTTCGGCGACCTTCAGGGCCAGGTGCTCGATCTGCTTCTTCAGCTCGGCAAAGGGATGGGACGCGCCGACCTCCGTTTGCCGCTGGCGGTTCACCCGGGCGAGCACGGTCTGGACCCTTGCCAGCTTTTCCCTCAGTTCGCCCACCTGGAAGGCGATGGGAATCAGGTCGTCGCCGGTCAGGTCATGGCGCCGCCGCAGGGGCGTGAGCAGATCCTCGAACTGGTGTGCCTGAGCGGAAATGTCCATCAGGCCCAGGGCACCGGCCTCACCCTTGATGGAGTGCACGCCCCGGAACACCTGGTTGATCAGTTCCGCGTAGGCCCGGGTATCCGGCTTCACGTCCTGGAGCGCTTGATTCACCAGGTTGAGCCGGGTGTCCCCGGCCTGGAGGAAGTCGCGCACCTGTTCGGGATCCTGATCCAGCACCGCCAGCAGGCTTTCCACCTCGGAACCGGCCCGGGCTTCGGTGACGGCCAGCTCCCGGGCCAGCTGCATCTGCCGGCTGATGTCGGTGACGGTGACCAGCAGGGCGCTGACCTCGCCGTTTTCCTGCACCTGGGTGAATTCGAAGGCCAGATGGCTGGGGCCCTTGCGGCGTCCCTCCTGGGTTTTCAGGGCCACTTCCCGGAGGGGATTCAGCTCTTCCAGCAGGGCGGGTTTCACCTTGCGGTTGAAGAGCAGGTCCATGTAATCCCGGGCCGCTTCGTGCTGCTCCTCCTCCAGTAGTTCCTGGAGCAGGGGCTCCAGGGGTTGGCCTCCCTGGAGCGGCAGTCCGAACAGGCTGGGCAGGGAGCGGGAGAACTGCCGGCCGATGCGCCCGTCCCGGCCGAGCAGGAACAGGCCTTCCCGCACCGTGTCGAGGATGTCCCGGGTTTCCCGGCGGGCGCTTTCGGCCTGGCGGTCGCTCTCCAGCAGGCGGCGGATGAACTTGAAGACGATGAAGATGAAATTCAGGGTGGCCAGCAGGATCGCCCCCACCTGGATGTAGCGCAGCCAGGCGGCCCGGGACACGGCCTGTTCTTCCAGGTGCCGGGTGAGGTCGTCGGCCAGCTGCATCAGGCGCACGTTGCGGCTCACTGCCTTGGTCACGGCGCCATCCACATCCATGGCGGCCGGGTGCTGATTGTCCAGCAGGGGGGCGGCGGCTTCCCCGATGGGGCCCCAGTAGTCGTCGAGCTGGGTCAGTAATTCCTGGCCCGAGCTGTCCATGGGGGCCCGCCACAGGCCGCTGCCCTGGCCTGCCTGGCGCAGTTGTCCCAGGGCGCTGGTGAAGGCCGCGTGGGCCTCGCCCAGTTCCGCCAGACTGCTCTGGATCGGCTCGCTGGCCTGCATCTCCTGGCGCAGGGTGAGCAGGGACTTGGTGAGCTGCTGGGAGTACACCCGCAGTTCGCCGGCGGTATTGATCAGGGCCGTGTCCCGCTCGATCAGGTGGGAGGTGAAGGTGTTGAACACCAGCACGCCCAGGTCCAGGACCAGGAACAAGGTGATGGCGGCAAGCAGTTCCTTGTACTTGCCCAGCCAGCCATGGGTTCTTTTTTCCATTTGTCGTAGGCCATTTCTCCGGGGGGGAGGGATTTATAGCGCGCCCCGGTTACAGGCTCATGACCCAGGCTGTAGAATCCCGGCCAGTTTTCTTCATTTCCCAGTGAGCCCCACCATGACCCAGGACGAACTCAAGCAAGCCGTGGCCCAGGCCGCCGCGGACCACGTGGCCGAACATCTGCCCGCCGGCGCCATCCTGGGGGTGGGCACGGGCTCCACCGCCAACCTCTTCATTGCCGCCCTGGCCCCCATCAAGGCGCGCCTGGGCGGGGCCGTGGCCAGTTCCGAGGCCACCCGCCAGCGCCTGGAACAGCTTGGCATCCGGGTGGTGGACATGAATGAGGTGGAGCGCCTGGCCATCTACGTGGACGGGGCCGACGAGATCGATCCGGGCATGAGCATGATCAAGGGCGGCGGCGGCGCCCTGACCCGGGAGAAGATCGTGGCCGCCGTTTCCGATACCTTCGTCTGCATCGCTGATGCCTCCAAGCAGGTGCCGGTGCTGGGGCGCTTTCCCCTGCCCGTGGAGGTGATTCCCATGGCCGCCCGTCAGGTGGCCCGGCAGCTGGCGGCCCTGGGCGGCACCCCGAAGCTGCGCGAGGGTTTCGTCACCGACAACGGCAACCTGATCCTCGACGTGCACGGCCTTGCCATCACCGACCCGGTGGCCATGGAGACCGCCATCAACCAGATGGTGGGGGTGGTGACCAACGGCCTGTTCGCCGCCCGGGGCGCCGACCTGCTGCTGCTGGGCACGGCAGCCGGGGTGCAGCGCCTAGTCCGCAACTGAGCTTGCAATACGGCTGTAACAATTCCCCGGTAGGCTCTGGCACTTCCCACATCCTCCTTGCTCGCGCCATGACCGAAACCCGTACCACCCTGCAGGATCACACCTCCAAGCAATTCGACCTGGAACTGGAACAGCTGCGCACCCGCGTCCTGCAGATGGGCGGCCTGGTGGAACAGCAGGTGTCCCGGGCCATCCGTGCCCTGTACCTGGGCGACCAAGCGGAAATGGACCTGGTGGTGCGCGAGGACGTGCACATCAACAAGCTGGAAGTGGAGCTGGATGAAGCCTGCAACCAGGTGATCGCCAAGCGCCAGCCCACCGCCATCGACCTGCGCATGATCATCACGGTGCTGAAAAGCATCAATGACCTGGAGCGCATCGGCGACAAGGCCCAGAAGATCGCCCGCATCGGCGCCATGCTGCACAGCCAGCACAGCGCCTTCACCCCGGACGTGGACCTGCGCCACATGGCCGACCAGTCCCTGCAGATGCTGCGCGGCGCCCTGGATGCCTTTGCCCGCCTCGACGTGCAGGCCGCTGTCCAGGTGGTGCACCTGGATGACGAGATCAACAGCCAGTACAAGTCCGTGGTGCGCCAGCTGATCACCTTCATGATGGAAGATCCCCGCACCATCTCCCGCTCCCTGGACATCATGGCCGTGGCCAAGGCCATCGAACGCATCGGCGACCACGCCAAGAACATCTCCGAATACGTGATCTACATGGTCAAGGGCCTGAACGTGCGCCACACCACCCCCGAAGAGCTGGACAAGGAGCTGTCCAAGGTCTGATCCCCGGGCCGCCCCTCCCCGGGGCGGTGCTGCAATGCACCATGATGGCGCCCCGGCAGGCCGTGCCTGCCTTCACCTGGGGCGCTCAGGCCCGGGCCAGGGCTGTTTTCCGGCCCCATTCTCCCCGATTTTCCTGGCACGAAACTTGAGATAGGGGTCTGGTCATCCCTTCCGAGGAGTTCAGCATGAACAGCGAAAAAAACCATGAGCAGGCCGATTGCCGTCACTGCCAGCATCAGCACATGAGTTGTCGTGACCTGGGGGAACCCTGCGAGCGCTTCGAGCGCTACGGGGAGTTTCTGGCCCGGGAACTGGCTTTCGTGGACCGCCAGTTCTTCCTGCACCAATTTGCCGGCATGGGGCTGGCCCTGGGCCTGGGCTTTGCCATGACCTGGGTGCTGGCCCGGCTGGGCTGAGGGCAGCGCGGCAACCGTCATCCGCCTGTCCCGTTCCTGTCATGTTGCACCGGCACAGTGGTGCCGTTCTCATACCGGAGCCCAGCATGGAACAGAAATCCCCCAGCCTGAAAGACTGTCTCGTGACCTACGTGACCAACATCACCGCCCTGCAGCAGAAGGTGGCGGCCGTGCGGCACAGCCAGGAAGCGGCCCGCCGGCAACTGGCGGCGCTCCAGGAAAAATGCCGCAGCCTGCGCCTGCAGCTGGACCGCCAGCAGGCCTGACTACCTTGTCTTACCCAACAAAAAGCCCCGCAGCGACGCGGGGCTTTTTGCTGGGCTGAGCCGGGTCAGGCCTTGGGGGGCACGTAACCGGAAATCTGGTCGGCACCGGCACCGAAGAAGTGGTTCTGCACCTGTTCCATCAGGTACTTGCGGTGGGCCGGATCGGCCAGGTTGAGGCGGTTCTCGTTGATGATCATGGTCTGCAGGCGGATCCACTGCTGCCAGGCTTCCTTGGAGACGTTCTCGAAAATCTTCTGGCCGATGGCGCCGGGCAGGGGAGGGAAGTCCAGACCCTCGGCTTCCTGGCCCAGTTTGATGCAATTGACGGTTCTGCTCATGGTGTTCTCCGTGGGTGCAAATGAGGTTTTCGCGATTATAGCGACTTGACCAGTATCTTGGACCGGCGCTGCAGGTTGTACATCTGGCGCTTCTGGGGGGGCAGCTCTTCCACGCTTTCGAGCTTGAAGCCCCGCTCGATGAACCAATGCACGGTGCGGGTGGTGAGCACGAACAGGCGCTTCACCCCCACGGCCCGGGCCCGGGCCTGGATGCGTTCCATCAGCTGCTCGCCGTAGCCCCATTCCCGATGGGCCGGGTGCACGGCCAGGCAGGCCAGCTCGGCCACCCCCTCGCCGTAGTCGTACAGGGCGGCGCAGCCCACCACCATGCCGTCGTGCTCGATGATGGAAAACTTCTCGATTTCCCGCTCCAGCACCTCCCGGGGGCGATGCACCAGGGTGCCGTCCTCTTCCAGGGGTTCGATCAGGGCGATCAGGGCGCCGATGTCGTCGGCCCGGGCTTCCCGGATGCGCTCCAGGGATTCCCGGGAGATCACCGTGCCGATGCCCTCGCGGGTGAACAGTTCCTGCAGCAGGGCCCCGTCCTGTTCGTAGCCGATCAGGTGCACCCGGCCCACTCCCAGGCGGCTGGCGCGTACGGCGCAGGGCAGGTAGCGGCGCAGGTCGGGGGACAGCCATTCGGCTTCCTTCACCTGGGCGGCGGCGTCGGCGGTCAGCTCGTCGAGCAGTTCCCCGGCCTGGTCGGTGACCCCCAGGCTGTCGGTGAGGAACACCAGCTTGTCGGCCTTGACGGCAATGGCCACGGCTTCGGCCACCTCTTCCATCTGCAGGTTGAAGATCTCCCCGGTGGGCGAGCTGCCCTGGCAGGAGAGCAGGACGATGTTGCCGATGGCCAGCTGGGCCTTGAGGCCTTCGCTATCCACCTTGCGCACCGAGCCGCCGTATTGCAGGTCGATGCCGTCCAGCACCCCCAGGGGGCGGGCAGTGATGAAGTTGCCGCCGATCACCCGGATCTGGCTGTTGGCCATGGGGGTGTTGGGCAGGCCCTGGGAGAGCAGGCCCTCGATTTCCAGGTACACGCTGCCCACCGCGTCCAGGACGCAGTCCAGGGTGTCCGCGTCGGTGATCCGGTAGCCCCGGTGATATTTGGATTCCAGCCCTTTTTCCCGCAGCTCCTCTTCGATCTGGGGGCGGGCGCCGTGCACCAGGATCAGGCGGATGCCCAGGCTGGCGAGCAGGTTCACGTCATAGGCCAGGGTCTTCGCCAGGGGGCCGGCGATGGCCTTGCCGCCGAAGGCGATGACGAAGGTCTTGCCCCGGAAGGCGTTGATGTAGGGGGTGACCAGCCGGAACCAGGAGACGAATTCGGCCAGGTTGGCGGATTTGGCTTCAGTCATGGCGTTTCTTGTCTTTCAGGGCGGCTTCCAGGCGGGCGCAGACGGTCTCCAGCACCTTCACCCGGGCAAAGTTCTTGTCATTGGCTTCCACCAGGGTCCAGGGGGCGGCGCCGGTGCTGGTGCGCTCCACCATGTCGCACACGGCCTGATGGTATTCGTCCCATTTTTCCCGGTTGCGCCAGTCTTCCTCGGTGATCTTGAAGCGCTTGAAGGCGATGTCCTCCCGCTCCTTGAAGCGGCGGAACTGTTCCTCCTTGCTGATCTGCAGCCAGAACTTGACGATGATGGCGCCGTCCGCCACCAGTTCGTGCTCGAAATCGTTGATCTCGGCATAGGCCCGCAGCCAGTCGGCCTCGGAGCAGAAGCCCTCGACCCGTTCCACCAGCACCCGGCCGTACCAGGTGCGGTCGAAGATGGTGGCTCGGCCGTTCCTGGGGATGTGGCGCCAGAAGCGCCACAGGTAGGGCTGGGCCCGCTCCTCCTCGGTGGGGGCGGCGATGGGCACGATCTGGTACTGACGGGCATCCAGGGCAGCGGCAATGCGGCGGATGCTGCCGCCCTTGCCGGCTGCATCGGCCCCTTCGAAGGCCAGGATCAGGGAGTGCTTGCCGAACTCCGGGCTGCGCACCAGCTCGGCCAGCCGGCCCTGGGCCTTGGCCAGCCGGGTCTCGTAATCCTTCTTGCTGAGCTTCTGCTCCAGGTCCAGGGCCGTGAGCACGTCCAGGGCGTCGATCTTGGGAAAGATGGGGGGGGCGACCGGGTAGTTCTGATCCCGGGTGTCGGCCAGGCGTTTCTGCAGGGCGTCGAGGATCATCTTGCCCACGGTCAGCGAGCGGTAGCGGTCGTCGGTGCCTTCCACCACGATCCAGGGGGCCCAGGGGGTGTTGGTCATGCGCAGCAGGTGGGAAGCCACATCCTGGAGCTTGTCGTAGGTCTTCAGCCGCTCCCAGCTTTCCTTGGTGACCCGCCAGGCGGTGCGGGGGTCCTTTTCCAGGGCCTTGAGCCGGGTTTTCTGGCCGTCCTTGGAAAGGTGGAACCAGAATTTCAGCACCAGGGCCCCTTCATTGACCAGCATCGCCTCGAAGCGGTTGAACTGGTCGATGCGCTGGTCGAAGAAGGCCTGGTCGATTTCCCCGTCGATGCGCCGGTGGATGGGGATCGAGTACCAGGAGCCGGCGAAGATGCCCATCCGCCCCTTGGGGGGCAGGGCGCGCCAGTAGCGCCACATGAAGGGGCGCTCGGCTTCCTCGTCGCTGGGGGCGGAGAAGGCCAGGGTGGACAGGTAGCGGGGGTCCATCCATTCGTACAGCTCGTTGATGGTCTCCCCCTTGCCGGCCCCGTCCACGCCGCTGATCAGAACCACCACGGGGAAATTGCCTTTTTCCCGCAACTCGTACTGGGCTTCCAGCAGGGCCTCCCGCAGTTTCGGGACTTCCGCCTTGAAGGTTTCCTTGTCTATGGTGTGGCCCAGCTCTGCCGATTCGAACATCTGCTTACTCCCCCTTGAAATCGCCCCAAAGGGTCTGGATGGCCGCCAGGGCCGCCAGACCCGCCGTTTCCGTACGCAAAATCCTGGGCCCCAGGCGCACCGGGATGAAGCCCGCCTGGGCCGCGGCCGCCATTTCCCCGGGCTCCAGCCCGCCTTCGGCGCCGATCAGCAGGGTCACCTGGCTGGCCGGTCCCAGCTGTTCCAGGCTGTGGGCCGCGCCGGGCGCCAGCATCAGCCTGAGTCCGGGCTGGGTCTGTCCCGATTCCGCCAGCCAGGCATCTAGGGGGCGCACCGGCGCCACCTGGGGTACCTGGTTGCGGCCGCATTGCTCGCAGGCCGAGATGGCCACCGACTGCCAGTGGGATTCCCGCTTCTGTTGCCGTTCTCCGGAGAGCTTCACCACGCTGCGCCGGCTTGCCACCGGCTGGATGGCGCTGATGCCCAGCTCCACCGCCTTCTGGATCGTGTAGTCCATCTTGTCGGCAGCCTGGATGGCCTGTACCAGGGTCAGCGCCAGGGCCGATTCCCGTTCCACCGGATCCCAGGGGCCGACGCTGACCGCCACCCGGTCCTTGCTGATGGATTCCAGGGTGGCCGGGTACTCGCCGCCCCGGCCGTCGAACAGGGTGATCATGGCCCCGGGAGGCAGGCGCAGGACCCGCACCGCGTGGCGGGCCACGGCTTCCGGCAGGTCAAGGCGGGCGCCGGGTCCCAGGGGGCGGTCGCAGAAAAATCTCGGGGAATTCATCGGTGCTATTATAGGTTCGATCTATCAACTGAATTCCAGCATTCTTTGCCCATGGCCGCCCTCAATCCCCCCGTCTGTGACTTCGGCTGGTCCGCTCCCGATTTTTCCCTGCCCGGCACCGATGGCCGGCTGCACAGTCTGGCTTCCGCCCGGGGTCCCCGGGGGCTGCTGCTGATGTTCATCTGCAACCACTGCCCTTACGTCCAGGCCATCCTGGACCGGCTGCTGCGGGACTGCCGCGCCCTGGCGGCCGAGGGCGTGGGCTGCATCGCCGTCATGAGCAACGACACGGTGGCCTACCCGGACGACAGTTTCGAGCGCATGCAGGCCCTGGCCCGGGAGCAGGCCTTCCCCTTCCCCTATGTCTACGACGAGGCCCAGGCCGTGGCCCGGGCCTATGGGGCCGTGTGCACCCCGGATTTCTTCGGCTTCAATGCCGAACTCAAGCTCCAGTACCGGGGCCGGCTCGATGCCTCCGGGCGGCAGCCCGGTCCGGCGGATGCCCGCCGTGAGCTGTACGAAGCCATGCTGCAGGTGGCGCGCACGGGCCAGGGGCCCCGGGAGCAGCAGGCCTCCATCGGCTGTTCCATCAAGTGGCGGGAGGCCTGAGCCATGCCGGCTGACCTGCTCAAGCTCCTGCCCGGCGTCGAAGCCGCCCTCAAGGCCGTGGCCGAAACGGAAATCCTGCCCCGCTTCCTCAAGGTGGCCCGGCAGCACAAGGCGGACGGTTCCACCTTCTCCGAGGCCGACATCGCCGCCCAGGAATTCCTCACCCGGGCCCTGGGCCAGCTCCTGCACCTGCCCATGCTGGGCGAGGAAATGTCCGACAGTGCCCAGCGGGAAGCCTGGCAGGCCGGTGACAAGGGCCTCTGGGTGATGGACCCCATCGATGGCACCACCAACTTTCTCGTGGGCCTGCCCCAGTTTGCCGTTTCCGTGGCCCTGCTGCGCGGCGGCAAGCCGGTCCTGGGGGTCAGCTATCTGCCCATGGCCGGGGAGATGTTCTCCGCCGTGGCAGGTCAGGGGGCCTGGCTGAATGGCGAACCCCTGCCCCTGCGTCCTTCCGGCAACCAGCTTTCCAGGGCCGTGGCCTGCGTCGATTTCAAGCGGCTGCCGGCGGAACTGGCGGCCCACCTGGTGCAGTCCTCCCCCATCTATTCCCAGCGCAACTTCGGCTCCAGCGTGCTGGAGTGGTGCTATCTGGCCGCCGGCCGGGTGGATGCAGTCCTGCACGGGGGCCAGCGGCTCTGGGACCATGCGGCGGGCAGCCTGCTGGTGCGTGAGGCGGGGGGCTGTGCCGCCACCTTCCGGGAGGATGATTTCGATCAGGCCAACCCCTGGCGGCGCCAGGTGATCGCGGCCCTGAACCCGGAACTGTTCTGCCTCTGGCGGGACTGGCTGCGCCAGCACGGCGCCCGCTGAAAACCCGGGTTTTCCTGATGGCCTCGGCTATCATGGGGCCTGACAAGAAAACCACATCCGGAGACAGGCGCCCTGGCTGGCGCCGGCCCTTGCCCTAAATGGTCCAGAAATCATTCAAGGAGCGCCACCTGGCCCTGCTGCAGGAGGCCCAGCGCATCGCCCGCATCGGCAGCTGGGAGCGGGACCTGCGCAGCAACACCCTGTGGTGGTCCGACGAGTGCTACCGCCTGTTCGGCCACGAGCCGGGCGCCATCCAGCCTTCCTACAACCTGTTCCTCCAGGCCATACACCCGGAGGACCGGGCCATGGTCCATGAGATCAATGCCGCCTCCCTGGCCCGGCACGAGCCCCATCAGGTGGATTTCCGCGTCATCCTGCCCAGCGGCGAGGTGCGCTACTTCCACAACCAGGGCCAGGTGTTCCTGGATGAGCACAGCGGCAAGCCCATCCGCACCAGCGGCACCACCCAGGACATCACCGAGCGCAAGCAGACCGAGGCCCGTTTCCGGCGTCAGGCCGCCTATCTGGAAGCCATCCTGGCCTCCCTGCCCCAGGGGGTGAGCGTTTTTGACGAGGAATTCCGCCTGCGCTACTGGAACCAGGGGTTTGTCGAGGCCCTGAAACTGCCGCCGGAGCTGGTCTTCGAAGGGGCGGCCCACGGGGACCTGACCCTGATCCCGGCCCGGCGGGGAGAGCTGGGCCCCGGGGACCCGGCAACCCTGGTGCAGCAGCGCCAGGCCCAGATCGCCCGGTTCGAGCCGCACCGGCGGGAGCGGCGCCGGGCCTCGGGACGCACCCAGCTGCTGGAGGTGCATCCCCTGCACCTGGAGAACAGCGTCGCCGGCTTCATCACCACCTACACGGACATCACCGACCGCAAGCAGACCGAGGAGCGCCTGCTCCTGGCTGACAAAGTGTTCGCCAACAGTCCCGTGGGCATCCTGATTGCCGACGAGGCCGGCAACATCCTCTCGGCCAACCCGGCCTTCGCCACCATCACCGGCTATCTGGCCGAGGAAATGCTCGGCTATCCCTGCGATAGCCTGCTGCACCTGTGCAGCCACGACAAGCAGGCGGAAATCGACCAGGCCCTGGCCGAGCACGGTCGCTGGGCCGGAGAGGTGCCGGGGCAGCGCAAGAACGGCCTCAACTACGCCATGTGGCTGGACATCACCCGCATCCGCGAAGCCAGCGGCGCCGGGCATCAGCTCTGGATCCTGGCCGACATCACCGAACGCAAGCGGGCCGAAGCCCGCATCAACCACCTGGCCCACCACGACCCCCTCACCGGGCTGCCCAACCGGCTCTCCCTGCTGGCCCGCCTGGAGCAGGCCCTGCCCGAAGCGCGCCGCTACCAGTGGAACCTGGCCCTGTGCTTCATCGACCTGGACCGTTTCAAGGTCATCAACGACACCCTGGGGCACCAGGTGGGCGACCAGTTGCTGATGGAGGTGGCCGGCCGGCTGGCGGCCACGGTGCGGGAGTCGGACACGGTGGCCCGGCTGGGGGGCGACGAGTTCGTGATCCTGCTGCCCGACGTGGGTGGCGCGCCGGATGCGGCCCTGGTGGCGGGCAAGATCATCGAGGCCCTGGCCCAGCCGATCCGGGTCGAGGGACATGAGCTGCACACCAGCCCCTCCATCGGCATCAGCCTCTACCCGGCCGACGGCGCCGATGTGGAGACCATCATGCGCAACGCCGATACGGCCATGTATCACGCCAAGGCGGCGGGCCGGAACACCTACCAGTTCTACGCCGAGGAAATGAACCGCACCGCCACCGAGCGCCTGACCCTGGAGCGCAAGCTGCGCCAGGCGGTGGCCCGGGGCGAGTTCAGCCTGCACTTCCAGCCCCAGTTCTCGGTCCGGGGCGGCCGTCCCACGGGGGTGGAGGCCCTGCTGCGCTGGACCACCGAAGCAGACGGCCCCATCTCCCCGGCCCGTTTCATTCCCATCGCCGAGGAAACGGGGCTGGTGGTGGGCATCGGCGCCTGGGTGCTGCGGGAGGCCTGCCGGCAGATGCAGGCCTGGCTGGCGGCGGGCCTGGCGCCGATCCGGGTGGCGGTGAACCTCTCGGCGCGGCAGCTGCAGCAGCGGGACTTCATCGAGACCGTGGCGAGCGCCCTGGCAGATTCAGGATTGCCCGCCGAGCTGCTGGAACTGGAAATCACCGAGAGCGCGGTGATGGAACAGCCCAAGGAAGCCATCCAGCTGCTGACGGAACTGCGCCGCATGGGTGTGACCCTGGCCATCGACGACTTCGGCACCGGCTATTCGTCGCTCGCTTACCTGAAGCTCTTCCCCATCGATCACCTGAAGATCGACCGCTCCTTCGTGGCCGACATCGAGCACGACCTGAATGACCGGGCCATTGCCTTCGGCACCATCGCTCTGGCCCATTCCCTGGGCCTCAACGTGATCGCCGAGGGGGTGGAAACCGAGGACCAGCTGGAGCTCCTGTCCTGCAATGGCTGCGACGAAATCCAGGGCTACCTGTTCTCCCGGCCCCTGGCGCCGGAGGCGGCGTTGGCCTACCTCCTGGAACGCCAGCGCCAGGCCCTTCAGCGGGAAACCCGGTAGGGGTAGCGGCTGTACACCTGCTCCACGGCGGTGCGCACGGTGTTCTGGATATCCTTGCGGGAGGCTTCGGTCACCTGGCCTTCGGCCACCCCTTCCCACACCAGCTGCTTCCGGCGGGCATCCACCAGGTCGATGTTCAGAGTGCCTTCCTGGTACTGGATCACCGTGTTGTCGTAGCCGCCCCAGGGGCCGTACCAGCCGCGCCGGTAGCTGTAGTAGCCGGCGTGGGGCATGCTCAGCACCTCGGTCCGGTCCCGTACCCGGGCATTGAAATTCACCAGCAGGTCGGGCTGATCCTCGTTGTAGCGGTAGCCCCGGGCTTCCATGGCCTGACGGGTGAAAGTGCGCAGGTGCTGGGAGAGGATGGAGCTGTAGCCGGACCGGTCGGTGCCCAGGGGCTCGAAGAAGGCGAAGGTCCGGTAGCGGCTGAAATCGGCCTCGGGACTGCTATGGACGCGGACATCGGGGGCCAGGGGGGCACAGCCGCCGAGCAGCAGGGCCAGGGCAAGAATGAACAGGGCGCGCATGGGATTCTCCTGTGGGGGGATGTCCGCCAATCTACACCGCTCCCAACAGCCGGGCCAGTGCCTGGGGGTTGGCGGGGAAGTAAAGGTGCAGGTAGGACGCCAGCAGACTGCCCTGGCGGAAAATCGCCTCTCCCGGGCTGCCATCCGGGCGCTGGGCGTACAGGGTCGGGGGCAGGGCGGTTTCGCAGCGGGAATAGTGGAAGGTGTGGCCGCTGATCCGGCCCTCGGGAAATTCCGCCGCCTGGGTGCCCAGGGCCGCGAGCCGGGCCTGCATCAGGGTGCGGCCGGGGAGCAGGCCGCCCATGGGGTGACGCTGGCCTTCCTTGTCCACCAGTTCCTCGAACAGGCCCATCATGCCGCCGCACTCGGCCAGCAGGGGTTTGCCGGCGGCCACGTGCTGCTTCAGGGCCGCCCAGAACTGCCCCTGGCGGGACAGGCTGGCCCCATGCAGCTCCGGATAGCCGCCGGGCAGCCAGAGGGCGTCGCACTCGGGCAGCGGGTCGCCGGCCAGGGGGGAGAAGAAGCGCAGCTCGGCGCCCAGCGCCTGCAGGGTATCCAGGTTGGCCGGGTAGATGAAGCCGTAGGCCGCATCCCGGGCGATGGCGATCGTCTTGCCGGCCAGCAGGGGCGGGATTGCCGGTTCCGGTAGCGGGGGGAAATCCACGGCGGGCGGCAGGTCCACGGCCCCTGTGGCGGCCAGGGCGTCGGCCATCCGGTCCAGGCGCTGGGTCAGGTCGGCGATCTCGGCGGCCTGGAACAGGCCCAGGTGCCGCTCCGGCAGGCTGGCGGCGGCATCCCGGGGCAGGGCCCCGTACCAGCCCATGTCCTCGGGCAGGCTGTCGCGCAGCATCTGCCCGTGCCGGGGGCTGCCCACCCGGTTGGCCAGCACCCCGGCAAAGGGCAGACCGGGCCGGTAGGTGGCCAGGCCGTGGGCCACGGCGCCAAAGGTCTGGGCCATGGCGTCGGCGGCGATCATGGCCAGCACCGGGATGCCGAAACGGCAGGCGATGTCGGCTCCGGAAGGCTGACCGTCGAAGAGGCCCATCACCCCTTCCACCAGGATCAGGTCGCTTTCCGCCGCGGCCCGGGCCAGGCGCCAGGCCGCGTCCGCCTCGCCGCACATGCCCAGGTCCAGGTTGTAACAGGGCCGGCCGCTGGCGGCAGCGTGGATCATGGGATCGAGGAAGTCCGGGCCGCACTTGAACACCTGCACCCGCCGGCCCTGGCGGGCGTGATAGCGGGCCAGGGCCGCGGTGACCGTGGTCTTGCCCTGGCCGGAAGCCGGGGCGGCGATGAAGAGGGCGGGGCAGGCGGGCATTACCACTCCATGCCGGGCATGGCTTTCAGGCCGGCCTGGAAGGCGTGTTTGACCACGCCCATCTCGGTCACCGTGTCGGCCAGGGCGACGAGTTCCGGTGGTGCGCCCCGGCCGGTGACGACCAGGTGCTGGTGAATCGGCCGGGCGGCGAAGGCGGCCAGCACCGGCTCTGTTTCCAGCCAGCGGTATTTGAGGGCGTAGGTGAATTCGTCCAGCACCAGGAGGCCGATGGCCGGATTGCTGAGGTGTTCCAGGACAATCCGCCAGGCGGCTGCGGCGGCGGCCTGGTCCCGGCCGTCGTCCTGGGTTTCCCAGGTGAAGCCTTCGCCGCAGACGTGCCAGCTGACGCCGGGCTGGGCCCGGAAGAAGGCTTCCTCGCCGGTGTCGGAGCGGCCCTTGACGAACTGCACCACGGCCACTTTCAGGCCGTGGCCCAGGGCCCGGGCCACCAGGCCGAAGGCGGCGGAGGACTTGCCCTTGCCGTTGCCGGTATTGACCAGCAGCACCCCCCGCTCGTCACTGGCGGCGGCGATCTTCTGGTCGATGATTTCCTTTTTGCGCACCATGCGATTCTGGTGCCGTTCGTCCTTGCTCATGGCTGCTGCTCCTGGGTGGGGCCCAGCTGTTCGCGCATCTGGGCATAGGCCTTCAGCACGCCGGGGCCCGGGTGGAAGAAGTCGTCCCCCTGGAGACCGACGATGCGGGCCGGCAGGTCCGGGGAGATCATGCTGCAGTGGTCGGCGGACTGGGGGGTGAAGGAGACCAGGATGTCCGGCCTGGTCCTGGCCACCAGGGTGTCCAGGTCGGTGATTTCCTCCCCGGGGCGCAGGTGGCGGATGCGGGGCGCGGTTTCGACGACCGTAAACCCGGCCTGGGCGAAGATGTCGCCGACCAGATGCTGGCGGCCGAAGGAATAGGGGCTGCCGGAACAGGCGGAAACCAGCAGCACCCGGCGCCCGTTGCCCCGCACCTGGGCGGCCAGCTGCCGCCAGCGGCGGGAGAAGTCCCGCAGTTTCTGCCGGGCGCCGGGGGCCCGGCTTTCCCGGGCCAGGGTGGCGAGCAGGGTTTCCACTTCGGTCAGGGAACCGAAGCCGTCCAGGCGCAGGGCCCGGGCGCCGGGCGGGGTGACGCTTTCCAGAGTGGTGCTGGAGGTCCAGTCGGAAGTCACGATCAGGTCCGGTTTCAGGGCGGCAATGGCGGCCCCGTCCGGGTCCATGACCCCGCCAGTGCGGGGCAGCCGCGGCCGTTGCCGGTCGTAGCGGGAGACCCCGACGATGCAATGGCCCCGGCCCAGCCACTCCAGGGCCAGGGTCAGGTAGGGGGACTGGCTGACGATGCGCGGGCAGTCGGGGGCAGCCTGGGCGCTCTGGGCCAGCAGGACCCAGCAGAGGAAGAGGAGGAAGCGCATCATTTCAGCAGGGGATGAACGCCACCCGGCCATCCTGCTCCACCCGGGCCAGGGGATGGCCGTAGAGCCGTTGCAGCCGTTCCGGGGTGAGTAGTGCGTCGGCGGGCCCCAGGTCCGTGTGGCCGTCCCCGTAGATCAGCAGCACCCGGTCGGCGTAGCGCCAGGCCAGGCCCGGGTCGTGCAGCACGGAGATCAGGCCGGCGCCGGCCCGGGTGCGGCGGGCCAGGAGGTCCAGGACGGCGATCTGGTGGTTCAGGTCCAGGTGGGTCAAGGGTTCGTCCAGGAGCATCAGGGGCGCTTCCTGGGTGAGCAGGGTGGCGATGGCCAGGCGCTGGCGTTCGCCGCCGGAGAGGGTCTGCACGTCGCGTTCCTCCAGGCCGTGCAGACCCAGGTCCAGCAGGGCCTGGCGGGCGATGCGGGCGTCTTCCGGGCCTTCCCACTGCCAGCGGCCCAGGTGCGGATGGCGGCCGGCGAGGGCGGTTTCCAGGACCGTGGTGGCGAAAGGGTCGCCCCGGTGCTGGCCCAGCCAGCCCCGCAGCCGGGCGGCCGCCCGGGGGCCATGGGCGGCGTAGTTCTGCTGCTGCAGCAGCACTTCCCCGGCCAGGGGCGGGCGCAGGCCCGCCAGGGTGGCGAGCAGGGTGGATTTGCCGGCCCCGTTCTTGCCCAGTATCACCAGGGTTTCCCCGGCGGCCAGGCTCAGGTCCAGGCCGCAGCACACGGCCTGGGCGCCGATGCGGACCACCAGTTCCCGGGCCGTGAGCAGGGGGCTCATGGGCGGCCCCCGGTGCGGGAGAGCAGGAACAGGAAGATGGGCACCCCGAGCAGGGCGGTGAGCACGCCCACCGGCAGCTGTTCCGGGGCGATGATGGTGCGGGCCAGGGTGTCGGCGGCCATGAGCAGGGTGCCGCCGGCCAGCACCGAGGCGGGCAGCAGCAGGCGCTGGTCGTTGCCGATGGCGAGCCGCACCAGGTGCGGCACCACCAGGCCGATGAAGCCGATGGAACCGGCGCTGGTGACGGCCGCCGCCGTGGCCAGGGCGGCGATGAAATACACCAGCCCCCGCAGCCGGCCCACGGCCACTCCCAGGGTCTGGGCGCTTTCGGCGCCCCGGGCCAGCAGGTTCAGTTCCCGGGCATAGGGCAGCGAGAGCAGCAGGGCCAGGGCCAGGAAGCCCAGGGTCGGCCAGGGGGTGCCGGCCTGGGAGAGGTCCCCCATGAGCCAGAACAGCATGCCGCGCAGCTTGGATTCCGGGGCGATGGAGAGCATCAGGGCCACCAGGGCGCCGCAGCCGGCGGCGACGATGACCCCGGTGAGGAGCAGCCGGGTCTGGGTCCAGCTGCCATCCCCGTGGGCCAGGCCGAACACCAGCAGCAGGGCGCCCAGGGCACCACAGAAGGCGAAGGCGTCCAGCCCCAGGCCGGAGAGGCCGAGCAGGATGGCGGCCAGGGCGCCGACCCCGGCGCCGCCGGAGATACCCAGCACGTAGGGGTCAGCCAGGGGGTTCCGGAGCAGCACCTGCATCAGGGCTCCGGCCAGGGCCAGCAGGCCGCCGCAGGCGAAGCCGGCCAGGGCCCGGGGCAGGCGCAGCTGCAGCACCACCTCGGCCGCCAGGGAGGGTTCCCCGCCCAGCAGGGACAGGAGTTCTGCCGGGCCGGTGGCTACCGATCCGGCCAGCAGCGCCGCCCCCAGGCTCAGGCCCGCCAGTCCCAGGAGGATGGCGAGGACGAACAGGGCGCGGCGGCGGTTGGGCATGGCAGGGACTTAACGGGGCGCGTAGCGGACGCCGAAGAAGAAGTTGGCCCCGTCGGTGGCGTAGTCCTGGTTGAGGACGTAATCCCGGTCGAAGATGTTGTTGGCCCGGGCAAACAGGGCCCAGTCCCGGGCCAGGCGGTAGCTGGCCTGGAGGTTCACCAGGGCATAGCCGCCCAGGGACTGGGTGTTGTTCACGTCCTGGAAGCGCTTGCCGCTGGCCTGCCATTCCACCGTCCAGTCCAGGGGGCCGTGGCTGCGGCCCACGGCCAGACTGGCGTGGCGCCGGGAACGGTAGCGCAGCACCTTGTCCAGGTCCGTGTCGCGGGGGTCCTGGAAGTCGGCGCTGGCCTTCAGGTCAAAGCCCTGGAGCTGGCCTTCGTAGGCCAGGGTCAGGCCCTGGAGGCGGGCGCTGTTGACGTTCTGGGGAATCCAGTTCCAGCTGCCCGGGAATTCCGGGGCCCAGGCAATCAGGTTCTTCACGTCATTGCGATACAGGGTGGCCGACAGGTGCTGGCCCCCCTGCTCGTAATGCAGGGCCACTTCCTTGTTCTTGCCGGTTTCGGGCTTCAGATCCGGATTGCCGGAGCCGGGCCAGTACAGGTCGTTGAAGCTGGGGGCCTTGAAGGAGGTGCCGTAGGAGACGCTGCCACGCAGGGCCGGGGTGAACTGGTAGCCGTAGGCGGCAAAGCCGGTGTTCTTGTCGCCGAACTGGGAGTTGTCGTCCCGGCGCAGGTTGAACTGCAGCCGGTGCTGTTCCAGGTAACCGTTCCAGCCCAGCAGGAAGGAATTGATGTGGCGCCGCTCCCGGTCGTAGGCCTGGTCGCCGGAAACCTTTTCCTCCAGCCGTTCCAGGGCCAGCAAGGCGGTCCCCAGGGGCAGGCGGATGTCGTTCTGCCACTGGTACTGGGTCTGGTCGGTGCGGATCTTGCCAGTCCGCTCGTCATCCATGAACTGGCGGGCGTCGTCGCTGCTCTGCCCCAGGCGCAGGGTGCTGGTCCAGCGCTCGTGCAGCTGGTTGCGGCTGTAGAGGCTGAAAGCCGAGAGGCGCTGGTCCTGGCGGTAGTCGGCGCCCGGGGGCGTGGACCAGGGGCCGCCGCTGTCGTATTCATTCCAGCCCCGGGCGTGCAGGAAGGTCAGGCCCAGCTCCTGCCCCTGAGCGTAGGCGTAGGCCAGCCGGCCGCTGGCGCTAGTGTTGCGGTGGCCGTCCCGGTCGGGGTTGTAGGCGCTGTTGTCCCGGTTTTCGATGGCGGAAAAGCCGCGTCCCTGGGTGCTGCCCACCTGCAGGCTGTAACTCCAGCCCTGCTGGCCGCCGGACAGGCCGGCGCTGACGCTGCTGGTCCGGTGGCTGCCGTAGCCCAGTTCCCCGTTGAAACGCAGGGGGCCGGCGCCCTTGCGGGTGAAGATCTGCACCACCCCGCCGATGGCGTCGGAACCATACAGGGAGGAGGCGGCGCCCCGCAGGATCTCGATCCGCTCCACCTGCTGCAGGGGCAGGTAGCTCCAGTTGCCGGCTCCCAGGGTGGCGGAGCCGACCCGCAGGCCATCCACCAGCACCAGGGTGTGGCCCACGTTGCTGCCCCGGATGTACACGGCGGAGTTGGCGCCCGGACCCCCGTCAGTCTTGATCTCCAGGCCGGGCTGGCGGGCCAGCAGGTCGGTGATGCTGGCATTGGGGCCGGCGGCCTCGATTTCCTTGCGCTCGATGACGCTCACGTCGGAGAGCAGGTCGTTGCTGCGGGTGGGTTGGCGGTTGGCGGTAACCACGATGGCCTCGGTGCTCCGTTCGTCTTCCTGGGCGGACACGGGGCTGAGGGGAAGGGCGAGCAGGCACAGGGCCGCTGCCAGGGGCTTTTGCTTGAAGGACATGGAGACTCCCGTTCGGACCTGCGTCCCCGCAGGCCGGAACAACGATTGGCACAGGGAAGTCCGGGGAGGGCGGAAACGGTTTCCGGCACCGCCACCCCGCGGTACTTCCAAGGGTTCGCCTCGAGGCCGGTATCCGGGCTTGCAAGTCTTGATCCGTCGCCTTCCCAGGCCCAAGGCCCAGTGGCGTGAAGACGGACCCGCACTTGCTTACCGTTGCGGGGGCAGCAGCGGCTTGGTGCCTGGAGAGGCACGCACCGCTTTCCCGTTTAACCGCCGGCAGGGTAATGCCGGCAGCACCTGATGCGAAAGCCGCCCCGGAGGGCGGCGGCCGGCAGTGTATCACGAAGGTCGGGGCGGCGCGGCTGCGGGGGCTTTGCCGGAGTCGATAAATCACCTTCAAAACATGTGCTTACTCCTTGACCCGGCGTGGATTCAGCCTCTATAGTGCGCGCCATGGAAATGGAACTTGAAGCCCTTGCTGGCAAGGTGGAAAAGGTGGTCGCCCTGGTGGGGCGGCTGCAATCCGACAATGGCGCCCTGCGGCAGCGGCTGGCTGCGGTCGAGGCCGAGCGGGACCAGCTGCGGCTCAACATGGATGCCGCCCGGGCCCGGGTGGAAGCCCTGATGGGCCAGCTCCCGGAGGATGAGTGAAGATGAGCGGCGAAGCCAGCTTTCTCGATGTGAAGATTCTCGGGCGCGAGTACCGGGTGGCCTGTCCCCCGGGGGAGCAGGAAGCCCTCCTGGCGGCGGTGCGGATGGTCGATGACAAGATGCAGGACATCGCCCACAAGACCAAGAACACGGTACCCGAGCGGGTGGCGGTGATGGCTGCGCTGAATATTGCCCACGAGCATCTGAGTGCCACCAAGGGGGCAGAAATGAGCTTTGACAGCTCCGGGGTAAAGCGTAGAATCGAAGCCATGGACACACGGCTGAACGCCTTGCTGGACCAGCAGGAACTCGATATCTGAGCCCTGCCGGAAGGTGTGCAACCCGTCCGCCTCGTGTCCCCTGCGGTGTTGGTTAAGGCCCTACATTCCTTGAACCAATGCTTGCGTGGCATCGGCTGCGAACCGTTAGGTTGATGTTGTGAGCGACTCGTATGCAGTCGCACCTGATTCAGCTGGGACGTGGCCATTCTGGACCCTAGGTTCAGGATGCCGGCCTGACGGCACTCGCGGGGGCCAAATCAAAGCCAAAGGGCGACTTCGGTCGCCCTTTGGCTTTTCTGCTGTTTGCCGTGCTCAGACGGCCACATCCAGGTGCTGCAGACTGCCGGCACCGCCGTTTTCACCGAGCCAGATGCCGCTGCGGCGCAGGACCGCCTGGGTCCCTCCCTGCTCGTCCTTGAAGCAGAAGGGGGTGGCAATGGACTGGAGCGCCAGGGCGCCTATCCCCAGTTCCGCGAGCTGCAGCAGTTCCCCCTTGCCCTCCGGGTTCGGGCGCCAGAGCAGCAGCTGGCCAAAGCTGTCGTCCCCTTCGTCCAGCCAGCCATTGCCGTCCGTGTCCAGGGCGGCCAGGTCGGCAAAGCCGTCCCCGGATTGGGCGCCGAACAGTTCCCTGCCATCGTTGATGCGGCCGTCCCCGTTCCGGTCGAAGGCCACGTAGCCGCTGGCCCCGGTCAGCAAAGGCAGGCTTTCCTGCAGCCCGGCACCGCTCAGGTCGAAGGCGATGCGCTGGCCGCTCAGTTCGGCAGCCAGGCCGGGAAAGTTCAGCACCAGGGGATCCACCAGACGGGAAAGGCCGCCGCTTTCCCATTCCAGCGTCGTGCTCCGGGTTTCCCGCGCCATGCTGAAGTTGACCTGGAAGCTGACTTCCCGGCCCTCGGCCGTCCTTACGCAGCCCTGGCTGGCAAAGCAGAGGCTTTCGCTTTCCTGTTGCTGGGACAGGGTGATCCGGGTCCAGGCGGGTTGGCCACCCCGGTTTTCCCCCGTCGTTCCGGCGGCCTCGGCGCTGGCGGCGCCGAGCTGTTCCGCCAGGGGCTCCTCGCCTGTTGATTGATGTCGGCCCACCTGGAGCAGCAAGGCTTCCAGGGCGGCCAGCAGTTCTTCCACCAACCGCAGCAGGCGGCTCTGCTGGGGCGTGGCGTTGACCTGCAGCTGACGGGCGCCGGCAATGTTTGCCATGAGCAGTCCCGGGGCATCTCCCGGGCTTTCCGTGTCCTGGGGCTGGTCCGCGGGGCTGCCGCTGCCCGAGCGGGTGCGCAGGTAGGCAAACAGCTCGGCAAAGCTGTTGCCGGGCCCGTTGGGCAGGACCAGGCTGATGGCGCTGGACTGCTGTTCGGCCTGATGTTCCATTTGCATCAGGATCTGGCTGGATTCGATTTTCATGGGAGTCTCCCCGGGCGTGCGATGGAACGGCTTTGACGCAAGCTTCGTTCCAGGGGCGGGGCCGATCTTGTTAAGATGCGCCCTTTGCCGCCGCGGCTGGCCCGGGGCGGCGCGTATGGGTGGATTTTCCATGACGGAATGGTGGTTGCTGTATCTGGTGCTGGGCGCCTTCGCGGGTTTTTTTGCCGGTCTGCTCGGCATAGGCGGAGGGTCGGTGATGGTGCCCCTGCTGGTCATGGTCTTTTCCGCCCAGCAGTTTCCTGCCGGGGAGGTGATGCACCTGGCCCTGGGGACCTCCATGGCGGCCATCCTGTTCACCTCCATAGCCAGCGTACGGGCCCATCATCAGCATGGGGCGGTGCAGTGGCCCATCGTGGCCCGGATCACGCCGGGCATCCTGCTCGGCACCCTGTTGGGCACGGAGCTGGCAAGCCGCATTCCGGCTGCCTGGCTGGCGGTGCTGTTCACCGTGTTCATCTTCTATGTGGCGGTGCAGATGATCGTCGGCTTCAAGCCCAAGCCCAGCCGCGAGATGCCGGGGGCCTTGGGTACCGGGCTGGTGGGGCTGGGCATAGGGGCTTTTTCCTGTCTGGTGGCCATCGGTGGCGGGGTGCTGTCCGTGCCCTTCATGGCCTGGTGCAATGTGCGCATGCAGCATGCCATCGGGACCTCGGCGGCCATCGGTTTTCCCATCGCCTTCGGCGGGGCTGCCGGCTACATCTTCAATGGCTGGCATGTGGCCGGCCTGCCCCAGCACAGCCTGGGCTTCGTGTATCTTCCCGCCCTGGTGGGGCTGGTGGCGGCCAGCGTGCTGACGGCGCCCCTGGGGGCCCGCCTGGCGCACCGCCTGCCGGTGCGGCAGTTGAAAAGGATTTTCGCTGCCGTCCTGCTGCTCCTGGCCCTGAAAATGCTGTGGGGGCTTCTGGCCTCCTGACGGAGGTGTGTCCTGCTGTCCGAACTTCTTGCCTGGCTGACCACGCCCTGCCTGCCTGAGGCTCGACGCCTGGGGTACCTGCGCGAGGCCATCGCCCTGCGCCACCGGGCCCGCCGCTGTGCGTCTGACTGGGCGCCACACCTGGCGCGTAGCCAGGATCTCCTTTGTCGGGCTGCGGGTCCTGGTGGCGGCACGGGGCTGGTCCTCGGCTCCGGCCTGTTGCTGGACGTGCCCCTGGCGGCGCTGGCCGGGCGTTTCGATACCCTGCTCCTGGTGGATATGGTGCATCTGCCCGAGGTACGCCAGCGGGTCCGTGCCTATCCTCATGTGCATCTGCTCGAAGGGGATGTGACCGGTCTGGTGCCGGCGCTGCATGGTCTGGGGCGATCGGCCTCCCTGGCCGATCTGGCGACTGTCTTTGCCCTGCCGCCGGGGCTGCCCGGGCTGCCGCCGGTGGACTGGGTGGCCTCCGTGAATCTGTTCTCACAATTACCTCTGTTGCCTCTGGCCTGGGCCGAACGCCTCTGTCCGGCGCTGGATGAGTTCCGTCTGCTGGCCTGGCAGGATGGCCTGCTGAGCGGGCACCTGGATTGGCTCCGGCGGCTGGCGCCCCGGGGGTGCCTGCTGGCGGATGGGCGCCAGGAGCATCTGGGGCCGGCCGGAATCCTGGAGGTGATGGACTACTCCTCCTGGCTGGAACGGCTGGGGGCGCCGGGGGAGCAGTGGTCCTGGCGGCTGGCCGCAGGGCGTGAACTGGGGGATGGAGGGCGTCTGGAACACCAGGTTCGGGCCTGGGTCTGGTGAGCGAGAAAATTCAAGATAGGGAAAGTTCTTTAATAATTATGAATTAAAAATTCTTATATAAGATATAATATGCACGCCTTGCGCGCATATGGGGTGCGCACGGCTGATAGAGAGGAGCCGGCCTACCGGCCGGAAAACTATAGGGAGTTCAGCCAATGAGTAGTTCCGTTTACGCGCGGATTCGTGAGAATCCCAAATTCCAGGAACTGGTGGCGCGCCGCAGCCGCTATTCCTGGGCCCTTTCCGCCATCGTGGTGCTGGTGTTCTACGGTTTCGTGATGGTCGTTGCCTTCAATCCCAAGCTGATTGGCCAGCCGGTGGCCGAAGGGTCCATGTGGACCGTCGGCATCGTCTTCGGGCTGCTGATGTTCATCTGCTTCTGGCTGATGACCGCCATGTACGTGCACCGTGCCAACGGGGAATTCGACAACATTTCCCAGGACGTGGTCCAGGCTGCCTGGAAGGAGAGCCAGTGATGCGCCATCTCCTGACGACCCTGTCCCTGCTGCTGCTCTCCGGTCTGGCCCATGCGGGTCCCGCCATGGAAGGCGCCGCCGAAAAACAGCCCCTCAACATGCACGCCATCGCCATGTTCCTGGTGTTCGTGGCCATGACCATGGGGATCACCTACTGGGCCGCGAGCCGGACCAAGTCGGCTGCCGACTTCTATACGGCCGGCGGCGGCATCACCGGCTTCCAGAACGGTCTGGCCATTGCCGGCGACTACATGTCCGCTGCCACCCTGCTGGGCCTGACGGCCATGACCTACACCCAGGGCTATGACGGTTACCTGTACATGCTGGCCTTCTTCGTGGGCTGGCCCTGCATCCTGTTCCTGATGGCTGACCGGCTGCGCAACCTGGGCAAGTTCACCTTCGCCGACATCACCGCCTACCGCCTCAACCAGGGCAAGGTGCGGACCATGGCGGCCGTGTCCTCCCTGACCGTGGTGTGCTTCTACCTGATCGCCCAGATGGTGGGGGCCGGCCAGCTGATCAAGCTGCTGTTCGGCCTCGACTACAACATCGCCGTGATCGCCGTGGGCGCCCTGATGATGGTGTACGTGACTTTTGGCGGCATGATCGCCACCACCTGGGTGCAGATCATCAAGGCCTGCATGCTGCTGTTCGGCGGCACCCTGGTGATGCTGCTGGCCCTGTCCCAGTTTGATTTCTCCTACACCAAGCTGGTGGCACGAGCCACGGAGCTGCATGCCAAGGGCTTCAGCCTGATGACCCCGGGCAACCTGCTCTCCGATCCGGTGACGGCCATTTCCCTGTGCATGGGCCTGATGTTCGGCACCGCCGGCCTGCCTCACATCCTGATGCGTTTCTTCACCGTGACCGACGCCAAGGAGGCGCGCAAGTCCGTGCTCTACGCTTCCGGTTTCGTGGGTTACTTCTTCAACGTGATCTTCCTGATGGGCCTGGCTGCCATCCTGATCGTGGGCCAGAACCCCGAGTTCTTCGAGGGTGGCGTCGTGGGTGGCAAGCTGATCGGCGGCGGCAACATGGTGGTGATGCACCTGGCCAAGGCCGTGGGCGGCAACATGCTGCTCGGCTTCCTGGCGGCCGTGGCCTTCGCCACCATTCTGGCCGTGGTGTCCGGTCTGGCCCTGGCGGGTGCGTCCGCCATCTCCCATGACCTGTACGCCCGGGTGATCAAGAAGGGCAGTGCCACCGAAGCCTCGGAAATGCGGGTTTCCAAGATCGCCACCATCGGCCTGGGCATTGTCGCCATCGGCCTGGGCATCCTGTTCGAAAAGCAGAACGTGGCCTTCATGGTGGGTCTGGCCTTCGGTATCGCCGCCGCCGCCAATTTCCCGGTGCTGATCCTGTCCATGTACTGGAAGGGGCTGACCACCAAGGGCGCGCTGGCCGGCGGTTATGCGGGCCTGATTTCCGCCGTGCTGCTGGTGGTGTGTTCCAAGTCCGTATGGGTGAACGTGCTGGGCAACCCTGCGCCCCTGTTCCCCTATGAACAGCCCGCCATCTTCGCCATGCCCATGGCCTTCCTGGCCGCCTGGCTGGTGTCCAAGATGGATGGCAGCGCCCAGGCTCAGGCCGAGATGGAAGCCTTCGAGGATCAGTTCGTCCGGGCCCAGACCGGCTACGGTGCGGCAGGCGCAGCGGCCCACTGATTTCGGTTCAATGCCAGAAAAAACCCCGGCGGGATTTCCGCCGGGGTTTTTTGTTGGGGGAAAGCGGCGGGCCTGAGCCTCAGGCGGCCTTGGTGGCGGCCTGGTGCTCCTGCATTCTGGCCAGGGCCTCCCGGCCGGAAAGCAGGTGGTCGTGCATGGCTTTTTCCACCCGGGGGGCATCGCCCGCCTTGAGGGCGGCCAGGATGGTCCGGTGTTCTTCCAGGGATTGTTGCAGGCGGCCTTCCAGGGACAGGGAATGCAGGCGGGAAAGCTTCAGCACCTTGCGCAGGTCCTGGATCACCTGCAGCAGCCAGCGGTTGTTGGCCAGCTCCTGTATGGTTTTGTGGAATTCCTGGTTGGCTTCGAAGAAATCAGCGATCCGTTCTTCCCGGGCGCTGAGTTCCAGGCGTTCATGGATGGCGGTCAGCTGCTCCAGGTCAGCCGGAGTCATCTTGGCCACCGCTTCGGCGGCGCAGCGGCCTTCGAGCAGGGCGATCAGGGGGAAGATGTCGTCCAGGTCCTGGGGGGAAATCTCAGTCACATAACAGCCCCGCCGGGGCTTGAGAATCACCAGTCCTTCCGAGGCCAGCACCTTCAGGGCCTCCCGCAGGGGGGTGCGGGAAATGCCGTATTGTTCAGCCAGCTTCTGTTCGTCCACCCAGGTGCCCGGCAGCAATTCATGGGCGAAGATGCGCTGGCGCAGGCGCTCGGCGACTTCCTGGTAGAGGGCGGTGGGGGCGATTCTGGCGCTCATGTTCTCGGGGTATCGGATGACACTGGGCCGCTTGCATTCATAATTATGAATAAAGTATTATCCACCGGCTAAGATGTCAACTTTTTGGGCGCGCAAGCGTGGAAGCACGGATTTTGCCGTGACTTGGCCAAAAAATCGACTGAGAAATGGATACCAGACTGCGAGAGGCGACCATGTCCGACCAATTCAAAAACTCCGAGAACCTGGATGCTTGGGAAGCCGCTGCTGCCAAGCAGGCTCCCGGGGGCGATGTAAGCAAGCTCAACTGGCAGACCCCGGAAGGGCTGACGGTCAAGCCCCTGTATACCCAGAAGGATGTGGCCGGCCTGGAGTTCGCCGACACCCTGCCCGGATTTGCGCCTTTCCTGCGCGGGCCCCAGCCCACCATGTACGCGGTCAAGCCCTGGACCATCCGTCAGTACGCCGGTTTCTCCACCGCCGAAGAATCCAACGCCTTTTATCGCAAGGCGCTCGCCGCCGGCGGCCAGGGCGTTTCCGTGGCCTTCGACCTGGCCACCCACCGCGGCTATGACTCGGACAACGCCCGGGTGACCGGTGACGTGGGCAAGGCCGGCGTCGCCATTGATTCCGTCGAAGACATGAAGATCCTCTTCGACGGCATCCCGCTCGACAAGATTTCCGTGTCGATGACCATGAACGGCGCCGTGCTGCCCATCCTCGCCGGTTACATCGTCGCCGCCGAGGAACAGGGCGTGTCCCAGGACAAGCTGTCCGGCACCATCCAGAACGACATCCTCAAAGAATTCATGGTGCGGAACACCTACATCTATCCGCCCAAGCCGTCGATGAAGATCATCGCCGACATTTTCGGCTACACGGCGCAGCACATGCCGAAGTTCAACTCCATCTCCATTTCCGGCTATCACATCCAGGAAGCCGGCGCCAACCAGGCCATCGAGCTGGCCTTCACCCTGGCCGACGGCATGGAATACGTGCGCACCGGCATCGCTTCCGGCATGGACGTGGACACCTTCGCCGGCCGTCTGTCCTTCTTCTGGGCGGTCGGGATGAACTTCTATCTCGAAATCGCCAAGATGCGTGCCGCCCGCCTGCTCTGGCACCGCATCATGAGCCAGTTCAACCCGAAGAACCCGAAGTCGATGATGCTGCGTACCCACAGCCAGACTTCCGGCTGGTCCCTGACCGAGCAGGACCCGTACAACAACGTGGTGCGCACCACCATCGAAGCCATGGCGGCCGTGTTCGGCGGCACCCAGTCCCTGCATACCAATGCCCTGGACGAAGCCATCGCGCTGCCCACCGAGTTCTCCGCCCGCATCGCCCGCAACACCCAGCTGATCATCCAGGAAGAAACCCACATCTGTAACGTGATCGACCCCTGGGCCGGCTCCTACATGATGGAAAAGCTGACCAATGACATGGCCGACAAGGCCTGGGGCATCATCCAGGAAATCGAAGCCATGGGCGGCATGACCAAGGCCGTCGAATCCGGCTGGGCCAAGATGCAGGTCGAAACCTGCGCCGCCGACAAGCAGGCGCGCATCGACTCCGGCAAGGACGTCATCGTCGGCGTGAACAAGTACAAGCTGGCCAAGGAAGACCCGATCGACATTCTGGACATCGACAACCATGCCGTGCGCGAGGCCCAGATCGCCCGCTTGAAGCAGATCCGTGCGACGCGCGACAGCGCCGCCGTCACTGCTGCGCTGGATGCGCTGACCAAGGCCGCCGAAACCGGCGAAGGCAACCTCCTTGACCTCACCGTCAAGGCGATCCGTCTGCGTGCCACGGTCGGCGAAGTATCCGACGCGCTGGAAAAGGTCTTCGGCCGTTTCCGCGCCAACAACCAGACCATTTCCGGGGTTTACGGAGGCGTTGTGGAAGGCTTGGAAAGCTGGGAACAGATCAAGGCCCAGGTGGCCAAGTTCGCCGAAGAAGAAGGCCGTCGCCCGCGCATCATGATCGCCAAGCTGGGCCAGGATGGTCACGACCGGGGTGCCAAGGTGGTGGCGACTGCCTACGCCGACCTGGGTTTCGACATCGACATGGGGCCCCTGTTCCAGACCCCGGAAGAAGCTGCCCGCCAGGCTATCGAGAACGACGTGCACGCCGTGGGCTGCTCGTCCCTGGCCGCCGGGCACAAGACCCTGGTGCCGCAACTGATCCAGGCCCTGAAGGCCCAGGGCGCCGACGACATCATCGTCTTCGCTGGCGGTGTCATCCCTGCCCAGGACTACGATGCCCTGTACGCGGCCGGTGCCAAGGCCATCTTCGGCCCGGGTACCCGCATCGAGGACTCCGCCGTCAAGGTACTCGAAGAAATCAAGAAGGCCCGCGGCTAAGTCCTGGCCATGCAGATGTCGGACGCCTTCCAGGCCCGCCAGCAGGAGCTGGCCGCTCCTGACCGGGCCCTGGTGGATGGGGTGCTGGCGGGCCAGCGCCGGGCGCTGGCCAAGGCCATCACCCTGATCGAATCCACCCGCCTGGATCATCAGGAACGGGCCCAGCAGGTGCTGGGCACCTTGCTGCCCAGCACGGGCCGGGCCATTCGCCTAGGCATCTCCGGAGTGCCCGGGGCGGGCAAGTCCACCTTCATCGAGGCCCTGGGCAATTACCTGATCGATCAGGGGCACAAGCTGGCGGTGCTGGCCGTGGACCCGTCTTCCTCCGTTACCGGCGGCTCCATCCTGGGCGACAAGACCCGCATGGAGACCCTGTGCCAGCGGGAAGAAGCCTTCATCCGCCCCAGCCCCTCCGCCGGCAGCCTGGGCGGCGTGGCCGAGAAGACCCGGGAGGCCATGCTGCTCTGCGAGGCCGCCGGTTTCGACGTGATCATCGTCGAGACCGTGGGGGTGGGACAAAGCGAGACCACGGTAGCGGGCATGGTGGACATGTTCGTGCTGCTGCAGCTGCCCAATGCGGGTGACGACCTGCAGGCCATCAAGAAAGGCATCGTCGAGATCGCCGACCTGGTGGTGATCAACAAGGCCGACATCGATCCCCGGGCGGCCCAGGTGGTGCGGGCCCAGTGGAACAACGCCCTGCACATGCTGCGCCCCGCCTCACCCAACTGGTCCCCCTCGGTGGTGACCATCAGTGCCCTGAAGCAGGAAGGCATCGATGCCTTCTGGGCCCAGGTGCTGAAGTACCGGGATGCCCTGACACCCACCGGGGAATTCGCGGACAAACGCCGCCGTCAGGCGGTGGACTGGATGTGGCAGTTGATCCATTCCGGTCTGAATCAGTATTTCCGGCGCCATCCTGCCGTGAAGGATGCCCTGCCCGGACTCACCCAGGAGGTGGCATCCGGACGAGTGACACCCGCAGCCGCAGCCTATGGGCTGCTCAAACATCTGAATCCCGAATCCGACTTTTAGAAGGAGATTCCTACATGCACGACATCATCCACCAGCTGGAAAAGAAGCGGGAGGCGGCCCGTCTGGGCGGCGGCCAGAAGCGGATCGACAGCCAGCACAAGAAGGGCAAGCTGACCGCCCGCGAGCGCATCGAACTGTTCCTGGACCCGGGTTCCTTCGAAGAATGGGACATGTTCAAGGAGCATCGCTGCACCGACTTCGGCATGGACCAGGGTGAGAAGATCCCGGGCGACGGCGTCGTGACCGGCTATGGCACCGTCAACGGTCGCCTGGTGTTCGTGTTCTCCCAGGACTTCACCGTGTTCGGTGGCTCCCTGTCCGAGACCCACGCCGAGAAGATCTGCAAGATCATGGACCACGCCATGAAGGTCGGCGCGCCCGTGATCGGCCTGAACGACTCCGGCGGCGCCCGTATCCAGGAAGGCGTGGCCTCCCTGGGCGGCTATGCCGACGTGTTCCAGCGCAACGTGATGGCTTCCGGCGTGATTCCCCAGATCTCCATGATCATGGGCCCCTGCGCCGGTGGCGCCGTGTATTCCCCGGCCATGACCGACTTCATCTTCATGGTGAAGGACTCCTCCTACATGTTCGTCACCGGCCCCGAAGTGGTGAAGACCGTGACCCACGAGGAAGTGACCGCCGAAGAGCTGGGTGGCGCCATCACCCACAACACCAAGTCCGGCGTTGCCGACCTGGCCTTCGAAAATGACGTGGAGGCCCTGAACTACCTGCGCCGCCTGATCAACTTCCTGCCCAGCAACAACAAGGAAAAGCCCCCGGTCCAGCCCACCAACGATCCGGCTGACCGTTTCGACTATTCCCTCGACACCCTGGTGCCGGACAACAACAACAAGCCCTACGACATGAAGGAGCTGATCATCAAGGTGGTCGATGATTGCGACTTCTTCGAGATCCAGCCCGACTACGCCAAGAACATCATCACCGGCTTTGCCCGCATGGATGGTTCCACCGTGGGCATCGTCGCCAACCAGCCCCTGGTGCTGGCCGGCTGCCTGGACATCAAGTCCTCCATCAAGGCTGCCCGCTTCGTGCGCTTCTGCGATGCCTTCAACATCCCCGTGGTCACCTTCGTGGACGTGCCCGGTTTCATGCCTGGTACCGCCCAGGAATACGGCGGCATCATCAAGCACGGCGCCAAGCTGCTCTACGCCTACGCCGAGTGCACCGTGCCCAAGATCACCGTGATCACCCGCAAGGCCTACGGCGGCGCCTATGACGTGATGTCCTCCAAGCACCTGCGCGGTGACGTGAACCTGGCCTGGCCCAGCGCCGAAATCGCCGTGATGGGCCCCAAGGGTGCCGTGGAAATCATCTTCCGCGAAGAAAAGAACGACCCCGCCAAGCTCGCCGAGCGCGAAGCCGAGTACAAGGAAAAGTTCGCCAACCCCTTCGTGGCCGCCAGCCGTGGCTTCATCGACGACGTGATCATGCCCCACGCTACCCGGAAGCGTATCTGCCGTTCGCTCGCCATGCTCGCCGAAAAGAAACTGGAAAATCCGTGGCGCAAGCACGGCAACATCCCGCTCTGATACATGAATTCCATTAACCACGGTGGCACCGGGATACGGAGAACAGCCTTGTTCATCTGCTTCTCTCTGTGCCTCTGTGTCTCTGTGGTGAGAGGTTTCCCATATGTTTAAAAAGATTCTGATTGCAAACCGCGGCGAGATTGCCTGCCGTGTCATCAAGACCGCCCGCAAGATGGGCATCAAGACCGTCGCCGTCTACTCCGAGGCCGACAAGGACGCCCTGTTCGTGGAGATGGCCGACGAAGCCGTCTGCATCGGGCCGGCCGCTTCCAAGGAGTCCTACCTGGTTGCCGACAAGATCATCGCCGCCTGCAAGCAAACCGGCGCTGAGGCTGTGCACCCCGGCTACGGCTTCCTCTCCGAGAACGCCGAGTTCTCCCGCCGCCTGGAAGAGCAGGGCATCAAGTTCATCGGTCCCAAGCACTACTCCATCGCCAAGATGGGCGACAAGATCGAGTCCAAGAAGCTGGCCATCGAAGCCAAGGTCAACACCATCCCCGGCTACAACGATGCCATCGCCGGTCCCGACGAAGCCGTCGAGATCGCCAAGAAGATCGGCTACCCGGTGATGATCAAGGCCTCCGCCGGCGGCGGCGGCAAGGGCCTGCGCGTCGCCTACAACGACGCCGAAGCCCACGAAGGCTTCTCCTCCTGCGTCAATGAGGCCCGTAACTCCTTCGGTGACGACCGCGTCTTCATCGAAAAGTACGTGCTGGAACCCCGTCACATCGAAATCCAGGTGCTGGGCGACTCCCACGGCAACTACGTGTACCTGAACGAGCGCGACTGCTCCATCCAGCGCCGGCACCAGAAGGTCATCGAAGAGGCGCCGAGCCCCTTCGTTGATGCGGAAATGCGCAAGGCCATGGGCGAACAGGCCGTGGCCCTGGCCCGGGCCGTGAATTACGAATCCGCCGGTACGGTCGAATTCGTCGTTTCCGGCGCGACCAAGGAGTTCTACTTCCTGGAAATGAACACCCGCCTGCAGGTGGAGCACCCGGTCACCGAACTGATCACCGGCCTCGACCTGGTGGAACAGATGATCCGCGTCGCCTACGGCGAGAAGCTGCCCCTGACCCAGGCCGATGTGAAGATCAACGGCTGGTCCATGGAATGCCGGATCAACGCCGAAGACCCCTTCCGCGGCTTCCTGCCGTCTACCGGTCGTCTGGTGAAGTTCCAGCCGCCGGAAGAAGCTCCGGGCCAGGTGCGTGTGGATACCGGCGTCTACGACGGCGGCGAAATCTCCATGTTCTACGACTCCATGATCGCCAAGCTGATCGTGCACGGTTCCACCCGGGAACAGGCCATCTCCCGCATGCGTGATGCCCTGAACGCCTTCGTGATCCGCGGCATCAGCTCCAACATCCCGTTCCAGGCCGCGCTGATGCAGCATCCGCGCTTCCAGTCCGGGATCTTCGATACCAGCTTCATTGCCAAGGAATACCCGAACGGCTTTGATGCCTCCATGGTGCCCCACGATGATCCGGCCCTGCTGATCTCCGTGGCCGCCTACGTGCATCGCTCCTACATCGACCGGGCGGCCAAGGTCTCCGGCCAGCTGCCCGGCCACGAGCGCCAGGTGGGTGACGAGTGGGTGGTGATCCGCAACAACGAGCGTTTCCCCGTGGTGGCCAAGCCCATCGAAGGCGGTTATCTGGTGGAGTACAACGGCGAGAAGTACGAGCTCCTCTCCAGCTGGCGCCTGGGGCAGTCCCTGTTCAACGGCACCTGCAACGGCGAGCCCTTCACCCTGCAGGTGGAACGGCACCGCATGACCTACCAGCTGTTCCACTGGGGCACCCGCGCCGACATGATGGTGATGTCCGCCCGTGCCGCCGAGCTGCTGGCCATGATGCCCGAGAAACAGGCTCCCGACCTGTCCAAGTTCCTGCTTTCCCCCATGCCCGGCCTGCTGCGCGAAGTGGCCGTGGCCGTGGGTCAGGAAGTGAAGGCGGGCGAGAAGCTGGCCGTCATCGAAGCCATGAAGATGGAAAACATCCTCAAGGCCGACCAGGACTGCAAGGTCAAGAAGATCTCCGCCGCTGCCGGTGAAAGCCTGTCCGTGGATCAGGTCATCATCGAGTTCGAATAAGCTGCCGCAAGCCGGCGGGCATCGACAGGTGCCCGCCCCCTGCCCCATGCACAAGGCCCCTCCGCGGAGGGGCCTTTTCCGTGGACCTGGTTCAGGGCTGCAGCGGCCAGAACAGGGGGATCAGGAGGCTCGCTGCCAGCCAGGTGATGATGTTCAGCGGGATGCCCATGCGGGCGAAGTCGGCAAAGCGGTAGTTGCCGGCGCTATAGACCAGGGTATTGGTCTGGTAGCCGATGGGGGTGGCAAAGCTGCAGCTGGCGGCGAACATGACGCCCACCACGAAGGGCCGGGGATCCACGCCCAGCTGCTGGGCCACGCCGATCACCACCGGGGTGAACAGCACGGCCACGGCGTTGTTGCTGATGAACTCGGTGGCGATGGAGGTGAGCAGGATCACCAGGGAGAGCATGAGCCAGGGGGAAAGGCCCTGGCCCAGGCCCACCAGCTGGTTGGCCATGAGCTGATCCAGACCGGAATCGTGCATGGCGATGCTGACGGCCAGCATCCCGAAAATCAGGGTCAGGATGGGCCATTCGATGGCCTTGTAGGCCTCGTCGGCGCGGATGCAGCCGGTAGCCACCACCAGGACGGCGCCGATGATGGACAGCCCTTCGATAGGCATCACGTCGAAGGCGGCCAGCAGCATCACCCCGACGATGGTGACCAGGGCGATGGGGGCTTTGTGCTGGCGGTTGGTGACCTGTTTGCCGTCGGTGATGGCGAACAGGTCACCGTTGTCGCAGAAGCGCTTGATCTGGGCCGGGGTGCCTTCCACCAGCAGCACGTCGCCGAACTGGAGCTGGAAATCGTCGCCGATCTGGGAGAAGGAGGCGTTCTTGCGGTGCACGGCGATCAGACGGATGCCGTAACGGGCCAGCAGGTCCAGGTCGCGGATGGGGCGGGCCACGTAGCGGGAGGTCTGGCCGACGATGGCTTCGACCATCACCACATCCCGGCGGCGCAGGGTTTCCAGGTCGTGGTGCTGTTCTCCCTGGACCTGGAGGCCCATCAGGTCCGAGTTGCGCAGGTCCATCATGGCGCTGCTGCGGCTATGCACCACCAGCCGGTCGCCGGCCTCCAGGCGGGTATCGGGGGCCGGGTCGGCAATCTCCTGCTCACCCCGGAACAGGTTCAGCACCTGGATGTCACCGTTGCTCAGGCGAGCCTCTTTGAGGCTGCGGCCCAGCAGGCGGGAATCCTCGGGGACGAACAGTTCGGTCATGAACAGCCGGTCGCCGCTGCCGGTGAATTGCTGGGTCAGGGTCTCCCGCACCGGCAGCAGGCGCTGGGCAAAGAAGAACATGAACAGACAGCCGGCCAGGGCCATGATCAGGGCCGGCGCGGTGATCTCGAACATGGAAAAGGGCTCCAGCCCCCGGGCCCGGGCCACCCCGTCCACCAGGATGTTGGTGGAGGTCCCTACCATGGTGACCAGGCCCCCCAGGATGGTGGCGTAGGAAAGGGGAATCAGCAGGCGCGAGGGGGCGATGTTGTAGCGCCCCGCCATGGCGATCACCGCGGGGATCATCACCATCACCACCGGGGTGTTGTTGATGAAGGGGGAGACCAGCAGCCCTACGGCCAGCATGGCCAGGAGCAGCTTGCGTTCGCTCTGTCCGGCCAGGGTGCCCAGCCACTCGCCCAGTTTATCCACGCAGCCGGTGCGGGAGAGGGCGCCGCTGATGATGAACAGGCAGGCGATGGTGATGGGAGCGCTGTTGCTGAACACGCCGAGCACCTGTTTCGGCTGCAGCAGGCCCAGACCCAGCAGCAGTGCCACGGCCACCATGACCGCCACGTCCGGCTTCAACCATTCGCGTACGAAGGTG
Source organism: Azovibrio restrictus DSM 23866 (assembly GCF_000429665.1). Classification (GTDB taxonomy): domain Bacteria; phylum Pseudomonadota; class Gammaproteobacteria; order Burkholderiales; family Rhodocyclaceae; genus Azovibrio; species Azovibrio restrictus. The sequence goes on along the minus strand of NZ_AUCH01000003.1, from coordinate 184,855 downwards.
GCGAACAGGACCAGCAGGATCAGCCCCACGATGAGGGCGTGCAGATGTTCAGGGACCAGCATGGGAGGCTTTTCTGGGAATCAGGCGGAGGCGCCACCTTAAACCCGGGGCAATGGAGAGTAAAAGAATATTAGCTTCCTTGCTTAGTGCTTTTGGTTATGAATGTGCCGCCCGTCCTGGCCCCCTTTCCGGGGCCCTGGGCCGGGCGAGGTCCTGGCGCTCTTCCTGCGATGGGCGAATGCCATGCCCGGGATGGCCGGCATGTCCGGAAGCCGCTGATTGAAAAGGAAAGTCCCAGGGGCCGGAAAGGGCTTCCAGAAAGGGTTTGTCGGCATCGGGGGAACTGGGATAATAGAAGCTTGGAATTTTTAGAGCGCTGCCATGACCAGCCAGTTGACCTTCAAGATCCTCGAGGACATTGCCCGGGACCTGTCCAGTGACGAAGTGACCTTTCCCACTTTTCTGGACATCACCTTCCAGGTTCGTACCGCCCTGAAGAATCCCAACCTGAATGTGGAGCAGCTGGCCAAACTGGTGGGGGCCGAGCCCCTGATGAGCGCCAAGATCATCCGTATGGCCAATTCCGTGGCCATGAACCCCTCGGGCCGGGAAGTGGCTGACGTGAAGACCGCCATCGTGCGGGTGGGCATGGAAGCGGTACGCACCGTGTCCTTCGCTGTGGCCATGGAGCAACTGCTGCAGTCGAAGCAGATGCAGGCCTTCGAGGACATTTCCAAGCGGCTCTGGGAGCACACCGCCCACGTGGCCGCCCTGTGCCGGGTGCTGGCCCGGAAGCTGGCCAAGATCAACGGCGATGAAGCCATGTTTGCCGGGCTGGTGCACGACATCGGCGTGTTCTATCTCATGTCCCGGGCCGCCAACTTCCCGGAGCTGGTGGCGGACAAGGCCGAGCTCCATGCCCTGCTGGTGGGCTGGCACGACAACATCGGGCATGCCCTGCTGTCGGCCCTGGGGCAGCCGGAATCCGTGCTGCTGGCGGTCCAGGAGCATGAGCAGGACCGGGAGATCGCCAGCATCCAGAGCCTCTCCGACGTGCTCTACGTGGCCAACAAGATTGCCAATACCGTGGCCTCCTGGCGCGATGACAGCCTCGACGGGGCGGTGGATACCTCGATGCTGGCGGACATCTTCGATGCGGAGACCCTGCAGTCCATCATCGATGAGTCGGAAGAGGAAGTAACCTCCCTCAAGAAAGCCCTGGGCGGCTAAACCGCACATCCCAGGATGCCAGAGGCGGCCCCTGGTCTGCCTTTTCCAAGTTCGAGGTTCATATGCAAACCCACGCTCCGGCGGATGTTCGCGGCAGGCAACTGGCGCTCCTGTGCCTGGGGGCACTGGGCGTGGTCTACGGGGATATCGGCACCAGCCCCCTGTATGCCATGAAGGAGGTCTTTGCCGGCAATCACCCGATTGCCCTGGATGACGGCAATGTGCTCGGCAGCCTCTCCCTGTTCTTCTGGGCCCTGGTGATCGTGGTCTCCGTCAAGTACGTGATCTTCATCATGCGGGCCGACAACCGGGGCGAAGGCGGGATCATGGCCATGATCGCCCTGGCCCTGCACGGCACCCGGCCCGAAGGGCGTTCCCACCAGGTGATCCTGGTGCTGGGGGTGCTGGGGGCGGCCATGTTCTATGGGGACGGCATGGTGACCCCGGCCATCTCCGTGCTTTCCGCCGTGGAGGGTCTGGAGGTGGCGGCGCCGGCCCTGCATCACGCGGTCCTGCCCGTGACCCTGGCGGTGCTGTTCCTGCTCTTCTACGTGCAGCACCACGGTACGGCCCTGGTGGGGCGGGCCTTCGGGCCGGTGATGCTGGTCTGGTTCGCGGTGCTGGCCCTGCTGGGGGCCGTCCAGATCGTGGCCAATCCCCATGTGCTGCTGGCGGCCCATCCCGCCTATGCCCTGGAGTTCATCTACCACAACCGGGCCATGGCCCTGGTGGCCATGGGCAACGTGGTGCTGGCGGTGACCGGGGCCGAGGCCCTGTACGCGGACATGGGCCATTTCGGGCGCAAACCCATCCAGCGGGCCTGGTTTGCCCTAGTGCTGCCGGCCCTGATGCTCAACTACTTCGGCCAGGGGGCCCTGCTCCTGAGCCAGCCCGAGGCCGCCAGCAATCCCTTCTACCTGATGGCGCCCCAGTGGGCCCTCTATCCCCTGCTGGCCCTGGCCACCCTGGCCACGGTGATCGCCTCTCAGGCGGTGATTTCCGGCGCTTTTTCCGTCACCCGCCAGGCCATGCAGCTGGGTTTCCTGCCGCGCCTGGAGGTGCAGCACACCTCGGAACGGGAACAGGGGCAGATCTACGTTCCGGCCATCAACTGGGGGCTGATGCTGGCGGTGATGGTGCTGGTGCTGGGCTTCCGTTCCTCCAACAATCTGGCGGCCGCCTATGGCATCGCCGTGACCGGGGACATGGTCATCACCTCCCTGCTGGCCCTGGTGGTGGCGGCCCGGGTCTGGAACTGGGGCTGGTTCAAGGCCGGCCTGCTGTTTGCCTGTTTCCTGGCCGTGGAGCTCACCTTCCTGGCGGCCAACATCCTCAAGATTCCCGACGGCGGCTGGTTCCCCCTGGTGGCCGGGGTCGCCATCTTCGTGCTCATGACTACCTGGAAGCAGGGCCGGGCCCTGCTGCACCGGCGCCTGGCCGGGGAGCGCCTGGAGCTGCTGCCCTTCATCGATTCCCTGGCGGCGGGCATGCCGGCCCGGGTGCCGGGCACGGCCCTGTTCCTCAACTCGGACCCGGTCAGCGTGCCCCATGCGCTGCTGCATAACCTGATGCACAACAAGATCCTGCACGAACGGGTGGTGGTGCTCTCGGTGCAGTTCTTCGATGTGCCCTATGTGCCGGATATCGACCGGGTCGAGGTGCGGCGCCTGAACGAAAACTTCTGGCAGGTGATCGTCCAGTACGGTTTCAAGGACGAGCCCGACCTGCCCCTGGCCCTGGCGGCCTGTGCTCCCTACGGCCTGCAGCTGGAGCCCCTGGACACTTCCTACTTCATTGGCCGGGAAACCCTGATTCCCCGGCTGGGCTCGGAAATGTCCTTCTGGCGGGAAAAACTGTTCATTGCCCTGTTCCGCAACGCGGGCAGCGTCACCGCCTTCTTCAAGATTCCTTCGAACCGGGTGGTGGAGCTGGGCACCCAGGTGGTGCTCTAGGATATGCCGGTGCCGGCCATGGGGGGCACGGGCGGGGAGCCGGGGGCTTCCCTGCGGGTGCCGCTGATCTCGGTTCTGGTTCTGGCTGTGGTTTTTGCCGCCGTGGCCTGGCTGGGCCTGTATCTGAGCCGGGAGCAGCTGCAGCATCGGCTGCAGAGCGAGGCGGTGCGCATGCAGTCGGCCTTTGCCGTGGCCCAGGACGACATCGAGCAGCACATGCTCACCCTGGCGGCCATGGTGGCCGCCGATCCGGAGGTCCAGGCCCTGTTCCGGGCCGGCCGGGAGGCGGTGCTGGCTGAAGGTGGGGGCGGCGGCGGTCCCCGGGCTGCCCGGGCCCGTCAGGCGCTGCTGGCCCATCTGGCGCCCCAGTGGCAGCCCATGCAGGCCCAGTTTGCCCTGCGCCAGCTGCATTTCCACCTGGGGCCCGGCTCCCTTTCCTTCCTGCGCGTGCACATGCCGGAACGTTTCGGGGACCGGATGGATGCGCTGCGCCACATCATCGTCCAGGTGAATCAGGACGGCCGTTCCCGTACCGGCTTCGAAACCGGGCGCATCTATTCGGGCGTCCGCGGGGTGGTGGCGGTCCGTGATGAAAGCCGGCCCGGGCGGCCGGTGATCGGCGCCCTGGAGGCGGGAACCTCCTTCGATACCCAGCTCTCCCGCCTGGACCAGATGCTGGGCGCGGGGTTTGCCATCCTCCTGCGCCGGGAGCACGTGGATCAGCATGTCTGGCAGGAGTTTGCGGCCCTGAACGGCATGCCTAGCCAGGGCGGCGAGTGCGACTGCTACCTGGAGGCCAGCTCCCGGCCGGAGATCCGGGACTGGATGCGCCAGGGCGGCATCCTGCGGCCCCTGGCCAGCAGTCTGGACACCTCCCTGTTTCACTGGCAGGGCCGGGATTACCAGCTGATCCGTTATCCCCTCTTCGATTACCTGCATCAGGATGATCCGGGCCGGGCTCACGTGGGTTCCGTGGTGATGTGGATGGACCGCAGCCACATGCTGGCGGAACAGGCGGCCCTGGAGCAGCGCATCCTGGCGGGGGTCGGCCTCTCCTTCGGCGTCGTGCTGCTGCTCCTGCTCTGGGGGCTGGGCCTCACCCGGCGGCGCCTGGAAGGGCGGATCCAGGCGGCCACCCGGGCCCTGGAGGACGAACGCCGCCTGTTCGTGGGTGGGCCGGTGATCACCGTGGTCTGGGGTCCCGAGGCGGGCTGGCCGGTGCGTTACATCTCCGACAACGTGACCCAGATTCTGGGCTACAGCCCGGCCCAGATGACGGCGCCCGGCCAGCGTTTCAGCGACCATGTGTATCCGGAGGACCGGGAGCAGCTCGTCCGCCAGGTGGAGGCGCATCTGGCCAGCCGGGCGGCCAGCTGGGAGCAGCATTACCGGCTGCTCACCCGGGAAGGGCAGGTGCGCTCCTTCTACGATTTCACCCTGGCCGACTGGAACGACGACGGCAGCCTGCGCCAGGTGCGCGGTTACCTGATCGACCAGACCGAGCGGGTGGAACTGGAAGCCCGCCTGCGTACCCAGGAGGAAAGGGTGGAACTGGCCCTGGCTGGTGCCGACCTGGGCCTCTGGGACTGGCACATTCCCAGCGGCCACGTGACCTTCAATGAACGTTGGGCGGCCATGCTCGGTTATACCCTGGGTGAGGTGCCGCCCCATGTCTCCTCCTGGGAGCTGCTGGTGCATCCCGAAGACCGGCCCCGGGTCCAGGAGCTGCTGCGCCGGCACCTGGAGGGACTGGATACGGCCTACTCCTGTGAACACCGGGTGCGGCACCGGGACGGGCACTGGATCTGGGTCCTGGACCGGGGCAAGGTCATGGAGCGGGACGGGGAGGGCAAGCCCCTGCGGGCCGTAGGCACCCATCTGGACATCACGGCCGCCAAGCTGGCCGAACAGGCCCTGCGCCAGACTTCGGAGCGTTACCAGCAGACCCTGGCGGCCATCGAGCAGGGCATGTGGGAGTGGCATGTGCCCAGTGACGGGATGGTCTGGGACGCCCGGGCCTACGAGATGCTGGGCTATGCCGACCAGGCTTTCCCGGTGCACCTGGAGCGCTTCAAGCAGCTGGTGCACCCCGAAGACCTGGGGCGCATCCTGGAACACATGGCCACCCGGCTCGACCAGACCCAGGGTTTTTCCGTGGAATTCCGCATGCGCCGGGCCGACGACAGCTGGATCTGGATCGAGAGCCGGGGGCGGGCTGTGGCCTGGGACGGGGCCCGGCCCCTGCGTCTCCTGGGCACCCATACCGACATCACCGCCCGCAAGCAGGCGGAGCTGGCCCTCAAGGCCAGTGAAGCCCGGCAGCGCACCCTGATTGCCTCCATGACCGAGCTGCTGCTGGCCCTGGATGCTTCGGGCTTCCTGCGCGAGGTGCACCAGCCCGAAGGCTTCCTGGATTGTTTTGCTGCCCTGGCCGACAAGCTGGGCCTGGATTACCGGGCCTGCCTGCCGGCCCCGGTGGCGGATCAGTTCGATATTGCCATCGCCGGCATCATCGGCGACGGCAAGGCCCGGGAGTTCACCTTTGCCCTGCCCGCTCCGGGGGCGGCCGCGGTCGATAGCCGCCATTTCCATGCCCATATCAGCGCTCTGGCCGACGGGGAGCCCTATCCCAGCGGCTACCTGGTGATGGTGCGCGACATCAGCGACAGCATCCGCACCCAGCAGGCCCTGAACCAGCTGGCGACCCGCAATGCAGCCATGTTGGAAGGGGCGGGGGAGGGCATCTACGGGGTGGACGGGGAGGGGCGCTGCGTGTTCATCAACCGGGCTGCCCTGGAGATGCTGGGGGCCCTGGAGTCCATGGTGCTGGGCCAGGATACCCACACCCTGTTCCATCACCACGACGAAACCGGGGAGCACTACCCGGCCGGCCGCTGCCCGGTCTCCCTGACCCTGGCAGACGGCCAGCTGCGCCGGATCGAGAACGAATGGTTCTGGCGTCAGGATGGGGTGGGTTTTCCAGTCTCCCTCACCGTCACCCCCATCATCGAGGCCGGGCGCCGGACCGGGGCCGTGGTGGTGTTCCAGAACCAGAGCCAGCGCCGGGCCCAGGAACAGGAGCTGCGCCACCTGGCCACTACCGATCCCCTCACCGGACTGCCCAACCGCCGTTACTTCATGGACCGGCTGGAACAGGAATGGTCGCGTCTGCACCGTTTCGGCGGCCAGGCGGCGATCATGATGCTGGACCTGGATCATTTCAAACGCATCAACGACAACCATGGCCACGGGGTGGGGGATCAGGTGCTCAAGGCCTTTGCCGAGGTGCTGCGCCAGGGCGTGCGGCGCATGGACGTGCCCGGCCGCCTGGGGGGCGAGGAGTTTGCGGTGATCCTGCCCGGGGCTTCCCTGGACGGCGCGCGTCAGTTGGCGGAGCGGGTGCGCCGGGCGGTGAGCCAGATGCAGGTGCCCGATGCCCTGGGACAGCCGATTCCGGTGACGGTGAGCATAGGGCTGTCCTCTTTCGAGCCGGAAACCCCCGTTTCCGAAGCCCTGCTCACCCGGGTGGATGAGGCCCTGTACCGGGCCAAGACCATGGGCCGGAACCGGGTCGAAGTCATCTGACCCCTGCCGGCGGGCTTACAGGAAGCGTTCCAGCAGCCGGTTGAGGAAGCGCCGTCCCGTGTCCGTGGGGGCGATCCAGTCGGGTTGCAGGTCCAGCAGCCCCTCCCGGGCCGCCCCCTGCAGCTGGGCCTGGATGGTGATCAGGGGTCGGCTGGTGCGGGCCTCGAACAGGACCGGGTCGAAGCCGCCGTTCAGACGCAGGGCGTTCATCAGGAATTCGAAGGGCAGCTGCGTCGCCTCCACCTGGCTTTCCTCCTGCACCGGGCGGCCTGCCGCCACCTCCTTCAGATAGGACTCGGGCCGCTTCCAGCGCATCTGGCGCAGCACCCGGTCGTGCAGGGTGAGCTTGCTGTGGGCGCCCGCGCCTATGCCCAGATAGTCGCCGAAGTGCCAGTAGTTGAGGTTGTGCCGGCACTGGTAGCCGGGCCGGGCGAAGGCCGAGGTCTCGTAATGGTCGAAACCGGCCGCGGCCAGCCGGGCCTCGATGGCGTCCTGCATGTCGGCACAGAGGTCCGGCTCCGGCAGCTCCGGCGGGAAGGCGGCGAAGCGGGTGTTGGGCTCCAGGGTGAGCTGGTAGCAGGACAGGTGCTGGGGCTGCAGCGCCAGGGCGGTGTCCAGGTCCGCCAGGGCCTCCTCCAGGCTCTGGCCGGGCAGGCCATACATCAGGTCCAGGTTGAAGCGTTCGAAATGCCGGGCGGCCAGGGCGGCGGCGCGGAGGGCCTCGTCCCGGTCGTGGATGCGGCCCAGGGCCTGGAGGTGAGCCGGGTTGAAGCTCTGGATGCCGAGGGACACCCGGTTGATGCCGGCGGCGCGAAAGCCCGCGAATTTCTCCGCTTCCACGGTGCCCGGATTGGCCTCCAGGGTGATTTCCGCCTCCGGCTGCAAAGACACCCGGGCCCGCACCGCCATCAAGAGCCGGTCGATCCCTGCGGCCGAAAGCAGGCTGGGAGTGCCGCCCCCGAAGAAGATGCTGCCCACCGGCCGCCCCCAGATCAGGGGCAGGGCACTCTCCAGGTCGGCCACCAGGGCATCCAGGTAGACGGCCTCGGGAATCTCGCCCTTGGCCTCATGGGAATTGAAGTCGCAATAGGGGCACTTCTGCACGCACCAGGGCACGTGGATGTAGAGGGAAAGGGGCGGCGAAACCCTGAATTCCAGCGGCGCCCCCGCCGTCTTGCCAGCGGGGAGGATGGGGATGATGCGGGAAGGGGTCATGGTTTGATGTCAGTCTGCGGGTTCGTCCCCGGCGCTGCAGCTACTCCGGCCAGTTCCCTCTCGATCTGTTTGATACTGGGCAGGCTGGTTTGCAGTTCGGCAGGCAGGGATTCCAGCAATTTGTACTCGGCAATCCCCATGGGCTGGCTTCTGTCTCCCAGGGCCTGGGCAGGGTGTCGGGAAAGTTGGAGATGGCTGCGCCGCTGCGCTCCAACAGGCGGGACTCGATCTGCATCACTAGCACATTGCGCGACCAGTTGTGCTCGATGGCTTGGGCGGCATACCAGCGCCGGGTTTCCGGGCCGGGGAGGCGGTCCAGCAACACCAGGTTGTGACCCCAAGGCAATTGTGCAACAGCCTGCTGCACAAACTCCCCGTCCGGCCAAGCCTCGGCAAAAGCACGCATGTACTTGAGATTGCGCGGCGAAAATCCCTTCATGTCGGGAAAGGCCAGCCGTAAATCCTCGGCCAGCCGTTCGATGACCTTGGCACCCCAGCCTTGTTCAGCCTGCCGGGTGAGAATGTCGCGACCGATCTGCCAGTACAGCAGCACCAGTTCACGGTTGACCGCCAGTGTGGCCCGCTGCTGAGCGGTCTGGATGCGGGTTTTCAGCCCGGACAACCAATCGGCGTAACCCGTGGGAGGCTCAGTCAGGCGGATGTGGTGGTCGCTCATGGTGCAAACCAAGCGTGGACAAGACTTTTTGTGATGCCAGGGGCGGGCTGAGGCTTTCTGTTCCGTCAGAGTTCCTGCAGCCGTTCCAGCAGCTTCTGCATGGCCAGGCCCCGGTGGGAGCGTTGGTTTTTGATTTCCGCCGGCAGTTCGGCGGCGGTCTGGCCGCTGGCCGGGTCGAGGAACAGGGGGTCGTAGCCGAAGCCGCCTTCACCCTGCAGGGCGGGCAGGATTTCCCCGTGCCACTCGCCCTCGGCGATGATGGGCTGGGGGTCTTCTGCGTGGCGCACCAGCACCAGCAGGCTGACGAAGTGGGCACGCCGGTCAGCGTGGCCGGCCAGGGCTTCCAGCAGTTTCTCGTTGTTGCGGGCGTCGCTTTTGGGTTCGCCTGCATAGCGGGCCGACTGTACGCCCGGGGCGCCGCCCAGGGCGGCGACGCAGAGGCCGGAGTCGTCGGCCAGGGCGGGCAGACCGGTGGCCGCTGCCGCGTGCCGGGCCTTGGCCAGGGCGTTTTCGATGAAGGTGCAGTGGGGCTCTTCCGCTTCGGAAACGCCCAGCTCGCCCTGGGGAATCACTTCTATGCCCAGGGGGGCGACCAGGGCCACCAGTTCCTTCAGTTTCTTGGCGTTGTTGGAGGCGAGGACCAGTTTCTTCATGGGGCTTTGCTCCCTCATGCGGCCAGGGCGCTTTCCTGGGCGGCCACCAGCTGGCGGATGCCGGCTTCGGCCAGGTCCATCAGCACGTTCATCTGCTGGCGGCTGAAGGGCTCGCCTTCGGCGGTGCCCTGGATTTCGACGATGCCGCCCTTGCCGGTCATGATCACGTTCATGTCCGTGTCGCAGCTGGAGTCTTCCGGGTAGTCCAGGTCCAGCACCGGGCTGCCCTCGAAGATGCCGACGGAGACTGCGGCGACGTGGTCCTTGAGGGGATTGGCGGCGATCTTGCCGGCAACGACCAGTTTTTCGCAGGCATCGTGCAGGGCGATCCAGGCGCCGGTGATGGAGGCGCAGCGGGTGCCCCCGTCGGCCTGCAGCACGTCGCAGTCCAGGGTGATCTGCCGTTCGCCCAGGGCGGTGAGGTCGATCACGGCGCGCAGGCTGCGGCCGATCAGCCGCTGGATTTCCTGGGTGCGGCCGGTCTGCTTGCCCTTGGCGGCTTCCCGGGCGGTGCGGGTGTGGGTGGAGCGGGGCAGCATGCCGTATTCGGCGGTGACCCAGCCCTGGCCCTTGCCGCGCAGGAAGGGAGGCACGTTTTCTTCGACGCTGGCGGTGCACAGCACCCGGGTGTTACCCATCTCGATGAGCACGGAGCCCTCGGCGTGGCAGGTGAACTGGCGGGTGATCTTGACGGGCCGAAGCTGGTCGGCGGCGCGTTGGCTGGGACGCATGGAGTTCCTTATTTCTTGAAGCTGTATTTGTCGATGGCGGCGCGGATCTCTTCGATGGCGCGCTCGATTTCGTCGTCCGAAAGTTCGGACTTGTAATTGGGGTTGCGGCCGAATTCGTCCAGCTTGGTGGTGATTTCGTTCAGGCCCATGGTCTGGGTAGACACGGCGCTCTGGGTGAGTTCCGTGTAGTTCTCCTCCCAGCGCACCACAATCATGGACAGGTTGTCCCCGTGGGCGCCGCCCCAGCGTTCCGCCTGCTGCATGAACTGGGGCACGGCCTGCATCAGGTTGGGGTTCCTCAGGGCTTCCACCAGGGTGTTGCCGGGAGATACCCCCCAGATGCCGTCGGTACACAGCACGATCAGGTCACCGGACTCCAGGGGGGTCTTGCGGGAAAACTCCACCTCGGGGGGATGGTTGCCCCCCAGGCAGCTGTAGACCTTGTTCCGTTCCGGATGGGTTTCGGCCTGGGCCGGGGAGATCAGTCCCTCGTCCAGGAGCAGCTGCACCTGGGAATGGTCCCGGCTCTGGCCGATGATGCGGCCCTTGCGGATCAGGTACAGGCGGGAATCCCCGGCATGGGCCCAGTAGGCCACGTTGTCCTGGACCACGCAGGCGACGATGGTGGTGCGGGGCGAATCCTCCAGCTTGTGGGCGGCCGAGTAGTCGAGGATGGCGTGGTGGGCGTTGCCGATGTTCTTCTGCAGGAACAGGAAGGGATCCATGAGGCTGGGCCGGGCTTCCCGCTGGAAGGCATCGGTGAGGGTCTGGACCGCGATCTGGGCGGCGATCTCCCCGTAGTAATGGCCGCCCATCCCGTCTGCCACCACCATCAGCAGGGCATCCCGGGAATAGCAGTGGGCCAGGCGGTCCTCGTTGTTTTCCCGGCCACCCTGGCGGCTTTCCTGGTAAATGGTGAATCTCATGATTTCTTCTTGAGTTTGTCTACGAGCTGGCCAAGCCAGGATTCATTGACCGGTTTTTCCGGCAGGGGTTCGCCGTTTTCCACCAGGGCCTTCTGCAGGGCGAAGGCGCTCTGGGGACGGTAGAGGTGGTTCAGGTTCAGGCACCAGTCTATGGTCTCCAGCAACTGGTCCGAGAGCTGGCCTTCCCAGCGCACCATGGCCGGAATCAGCTGGTCCTTCTGCAGCCGCTCGTCGGCGGGCTGGGGGGTGGCCCCGGCCAGGCAGGCGTACATGGAGGCGCCGATGCTGTAGATGTCGCTCCAGGGCCCCAGGTTCTTGCGCTCGCCGTAATGCTCGGGGGAGGCGAAGCCGGGGGTGTACATGGGCTTGAGGATGGGGCTGTCGGACGAAAGGGTCTGGCGGGCCGCGCCGAAGTCGATCAGCACCGGGGTGTTGTCGGTGCGCAGGTAGATGTTCGAGGGCTTCAGGTCCAGGTGCAACAGCTTGTTGGTGTGCACTACCCGCAGCCCGTTCAGGAGCCGGGTGAACACGCCCCGGATGAAACGTTCGGAAATGTGGCCCAGGTGCCGGTGGATGAATTCCTGCAGGGTGCGGCCCTGCTCGTATTCCATGACCATGTACACCGTGTCATTGGCGCGGAAGAAGTTGGTCACCCGCACCACGTTCGGGTGAGCCAGCTTGGCCAGGGCCCGGCCTTCCTCGAAAAAACATTTCATGCCGTAGCGGAAGGCCCCCAGGTGTTCGGGGGTGATCACCGGCTTGATCTCGCCATTGCCGCGCAGGGCCAGGCTGTTGGGCAGGTATTCCTTGATGGCCACGGCCTTGCCCTCGGCATCGCGGGCCAGGTACACGATGGAAAAACCGCCCAGGGAAAGCTGGCGGTCTATCGTGTATTCCTCGAGCTGGAATCCGCTGGGTAGTGCGGTGTTGGCTTGTTGGCCCATTGGCGTGGCAGGTATGATCTTGGCCTCGGCATTGTCCGGTCTCGGAGCCGGACTGTAAAGCCATTGATTCCTGCGGCATGAATGCCCCTCACCCTTCGGAAAACTCCATGATCTACAGCATGACCGGCTATGCAGCCCTGACCCGCGAATTCGAGGGCGGCAGCCTGCACCTGGAACTCAAGAGCGTCAATTCCCGTTTTCTCGACATCCATTTCCGTCTGGCCGACGAGCTGCGCCCCTATGAAATGGCGGTGCGGGAGAAGATCAGCGCCCGCCTGGGGCGGGGCAAGGTGGAGTGCCGGCTCTATTTTTCCCTGGCCCGGGGCGTGCAGCAGAACCTCAATCAGGAGATGCTCGCCGGGCTCCAGACCCTGGAGGCCCAGGTCCGGGCCCTGATGCCCGAAGCCCGGCCCCTGGCGGTGAGCGACGTGCTGCGCTGGCCGGGCATGTTCGGTGACGATGGGGTGGATTTTGCCAGCCTGGGGCCGGTGGTCCTGGCCCTGGCCGACGCGGTCCTGGATGAGTTTTCCGCCTCCCGGGCCCGGGAAGGGGACAAGCTGGCGGCGGTGATCCTGGAGCGCAGCCGTCAGATGCGCGCCGTGGTGGCCCAGGTGGAGCCGCTCATCCCGGCTGCCCAGGCCGCCTTCACCGCCAAGCTGAAGCAGCGTCTGGAAGAAGCCCTGGGCAGCGCCGACGACAGCCGGGTGCTGCAGGAAGTGGCCCTGTTCGCCGCCCGCATCGACGTGGACGAGGAGCTGGCCCGCCTGAAAACCCACCTGGACGAGCTGGAGCGGATCTTCAAGGCCGGCGGCGCCGTGGGCAAACGGCTGGATTTCCTGATGCAGGAACTGAACCGGGAAGCCAACACCCTGGGCTCCAAGGCCGCCGTGGCCGAAGTGACCCAGGCTGCCATGAACCTGAAGCTGCTCATCGAGCAGATGCGCGAACAGGTGCAGAACCTGGAATGAGCCCCATGAGTACGGATTACGCTCCCCCGGCCTACGAGGCCAAGCTTTGCCCCCCGGAACAGCTGGCGGCCCGGGCGGCCCTGTTGCCCGGGCCCCGGGTGTTCACCAACGGCTGTTTCGACATCCTGCACCGGGGCCATGCCACCTATCTGGCCCAGGCCCGGGCCCTGGGGGCCTCCCTGATCGTGGCCCTCAACTCGGACGCCTCGGTACGGCGCCAGGGCAAGGGGGCGGACCGGCCCATCAACTGCCTGGAGGACAGGCTGGCGGTGCTGGCCGCCCTGGAATGCGTCAGCCTCGTGACCTGGTTCGAGGCGGATACCCCCATCGACGCCATCCTCGCCTGCCGGCCGGAAATCCTGGTGAAGGGCGGCGACTGGCCCGTGGAGCGCATCGTCGGGGCCCCGGAGGTGCGCGGCTGGGGCGGCAGCGTCCATTCCATTCCCTTCATCCACCAGAAATCCACCACCGCCCTGCTGGAGAAGATCCGCCGCCTGTAGCCACTGCCCCCGGACGTAACCCCTCAGGCGCCGCTCCGGGCCAGGATGTGGCCGGCCAGGGCCTCGATGCCGGCGAGCGAGAGGTCGCTCCAGTCCACGCTGCCCAGGCTGGGAGGGGTCTCGAAGTGCTCGGCCCGGGAGCGGCGGTACTGGGGGTCGTAATGGTGTTGCAGCAGTTCCAGGACCAGGGGGCGCCACTGGCCTTCCCGGGCCAGCTGCTGCCAGTGGTTCACCCGCTCCCGCCCCAGGTGGGCGCGCAGTCCTTCCAGGCACAGGGCCAGCCAGTCCGGGCGTTCCAGGTAATAGTCGTAATCCCGCAGCAGGAACCCGGCCCGGGCTTCGGCCGGGGCCCGGATTTCCAGGCAGCGCCCCTGGCGTATCCGGTGCATCAGGGCCTCGGGCAGGTGCAGCCGGCCGATGCGGCGGCTTTCGGCCTCCACGAACACCGGCCGGGCCGGGTCCAGGTCCTTCAGGGCCTGCCACAGGCGGGTTTCGAAGCCGCGCTGGGAGGGCTGGGGCGCATCGGGCAGCACGCCCAGCACCGAGCCCTTGTGGGCGGCCAGGGTTTCCAGGTCCAGGACCTGGCCGCCCCGGGCGGCGATGGCCTGCAGGATGCGGGTCTTGGCGCTTCCCGTGGGGCCGCACAGGACGTGGAAGGCGAGCTGCCGGGGCAGGCTCTCCAGGGTCTGCATCAGGCTCTGGCGCCAGGCCTTGTAGCCCCCCTCGAGCTTGTCCGCCTTCCAGCCGATCTGGCGCAGGATGATCTGCATGGCGCCGCTGCGCTGGCCGCCCCGCCAGCAGTAGACCAGGGGGCGCCAGCCCATGGGTTTGTCGGCGAAGCGCTGCTGCAGATGTCCGGCGATGTTGATGGCGATCAGGGCCGCGCCCGCCTTCTTGGCCTCGAAGGGGGAGACCTGGCGGTAGAGGGTGCCGATCTGCACCCGTTCCTCGTCCGACAGGACCGGGCAGTTGATGGCGCCGGGAATGTGGTCGTCGGCAAACTCGGCCGGGGTGCGGACATCGATGATTTCCGCGTAGTCGGGGACCTGTGCTACGGTGGCGAGCCCTGGATTTTTCATGGCGGCGTGGCGGCTATCGGGGCCGCCATTCTACCGCCAGCCCTGTCTCTGCCCATGATGAACGAACTGAAACTGACCTCCTTCGCCCATGGTGGCGGTTGCGGCTGCAAGATCGCGCCAGCCGTACTTTCCCGCATCCTCGCGGCCACCCCGGCAGCGGTGATTCCGCCCCAGCTCCTGGTGGGGAGCGAATCCTCCGACGATGCGGCGGTGTATCGCCTGAACGACAGCCAGGCCCTGGTGGCCACCACCGATTTCTTCACCCCCATCGTCGATGACCCCCACGACTTCGGGCGCATCGCCGCCACCAATGCCATCTCCGACATCTATGCCATGGGCGGCAGCCCGATCCTGGCCCTGGCCATCGTCGGCATGCCCCTGGACAAGCTGCCCCTGGAAGTGATCGAGCGCATTCTGGCCGGGGGTGCCGCCGTCTGCCACAGTGCCGGCATTCCCATCGCCGGGGGGCATTCCATCGACGTGGTGGAGCCCATCTACGGCCTCGTGGTCCTGGGGCTCGTGCATCCGGACCGGGTCAAGAAGAACGGCGGGGCCCGCCCGGGGGATAGCCTGATCCTGGGCAAGCCCCTGGGGGTGGGGGTGCTCTCCGCCGCCCTCAAGCAGGGCCGGCTCTCCGAGGCCGGTTACCGGGAAATGCTCGGGCTCACCACCCAGTTGAACCGGGTGGGGGCTCGCCTGGGGGAAATGGACTCGGTGCATGCCATGACCGACGTGACCGGTTTCGGTCTGGCCGGCCACCTGCTGGAAATCTGCCGGGCTTCCGGGCTGGGGGCGCGGGTCCGTTTTGCCGACCTGCCCCTGCTGCCCGAGGCTGTCCAGCATGTGCAGGCCGGGGTGGCCACCGGCGCCTCGGGGCGCAACTGGGCCGGCTACGGGGCCGAGGTGGCTTTGGCTGACGGCCTGGGGGAGTGGCAGCAGAAGCTGATCACCGATCCCCAGACCTCGGGGGGGCTGCTGGTGAGCTGCGCCCCGGAGGCCGAAGCGGCCGTCCTGGCGGCTTTCCACGCAGCCGGGTTCGAGCGGGCGGCGCGGATTGGCGAGATGCTCGGAGAGGTGGGCAGCGGGGCGCGTCTGCAGTTCTGCTGAGCCGCCGCAGGAACGCCTAGTCGTCCTGGCCCAGGACCACGGCGGCCACCAGCTGGTGCAGCAGGTTCACCAGCTGTTCCCGGGCGGCGCATAGTTCGCCGACCCGGTCCAGGGCATCCTGGCGCCGCCCCTGGGAAATGGCCTCCACCATGACCTGGCCGAGGCGGTGGATGCGGCTGTGCACTTCGTCCATGGCGAGGAAATTGCTGTCCTGGCAGTAGGGCTGCAGCTCCCGGGCCTTGTGGTACCAGCGGCCGAAGTTGCATTCCTCGCTGCTCAGGGGCGGGATGCGCGGATGGGTGCCGTCGGCAGCCTGGACGTAGGCGAGCATCTGGTCCACCCAGTGTCGGTGCTCCACCTCCATCAGCAGCAGGGGCAGGTGGGCCCGTTCCAGCTCCAGGCTGGCGGCGGTGATCCAGGCCGGGTCCGGGGTCCAGTCCCGTACCCAGCCGGGAACAGCGGCGGCGGGCATGGGGCGGGCGATGCCGTAGCCCTGGGCGTGGTCGCAGCCCATGTGCAGCAGCATGATGCCGTGGGAGGTGCTTTCCACCCCCTCGGCGATGACCTGGCGGTGGAACACCTGGGCCAGGCCCACCACCCCTTCGACGATGGCTAGGTCTTCCGGGTCGTGCAGCATGTCGCGCACGAAGCTCTGGTCTACCTTCAGCACATCGGCAGGCAGGCGGCGCAGGTAGGCCAGGGAGGAGTAGCCGGTGCCGAAGTCGTCCAGGGCGATGCCCAGGCCCAGCTTGCGGCAGCTGCCCAGCACCTGGGCCACCTCGTTGATGTCGGCCAGGGCGGCAGATTCCAGCAGCTCGATTTCCAGGGCCCCGGCGGGCAGGGGCGGGTAGGCCTGCAGCTGGGCCGAGAGGTAGGGGAGGAATTCCGGCGACAGCAGGTGGGGGCTGGCGATGTTGATGCTGATGGAAATGTCCAGGCCCAGCTTGCGCCAGTAGGTGAGCTGGGCCAGGGCGGTGGCGATCACCCATTCCCCCAGGCGCAGTTCCAGTTCCGTGTCCTCGATCAGGGGCAGGAACTCGGCTGGGGCCAGCAGCCCCCGATCCGGATGCTGCCAGCGGATCAGGGCCTCCATGCCCAGCACCCGGCCCCGGCGCATATCCACCTTGGGTTGGTAGTAGAGCAGGAACTCATCCTGCTCCAGGGCCCGGCGGATGCGCACCAGATTTTCCTGGCGCAGGGAGGATTCCCGTTCTTCCTGGATTTCGAAGATGTGGTAGCGGTTGCGTCCGGCCTGCTTGGCCCGGTACATGGCCTGGTCCGCGTGGCGCATCAGGGCATCCGGCTCCGAGTCGTCGTCGGGGAAGAAGGTGACGCCGATGCTGGCCGAGAGGGTGACGCTCACCTCGGGCAGGGGGCAGGGTTCCGCCAGCTGGGTCAGGACCCGGTCCAGGGTGTGCAGGTAGTCGTTGCGCTCCTGGCTGCCGCCCAGGACCAGGACGAATTCGTCGCCTCCCAGCCGGGCCACCGTATCGGTTTCGCGCAGGGCGGCGGTCAGGCGCCGGGCCACCCGGGTGAGCAGCACATCCCCCACGTTGTGGCCATAGGTGTCGTTGACTGGCTTGAAGCCGTCCAGGTCCAGGTAGGCGATGGCCAGCTGGCCCTGCTCCCGGCGGGCCTGGGCCAGGGCCATCTGCAGCCGGTCGGCGAGCAGGGCCCGGTTGGGCAGGCCGGTGAGGATGTCGTAGTGGGCTAGGCGCTCGATCTTCTGCTGCTGCTTCTTCAGGTCGGAGATGTCGGTGAACACCGCGATGTAGTGGGTCACCACGCCCCGGATGTCGGTCACGGCCGTGATCGAGAGCAGCTCCGGGAAGACTTCCCCGTTCTTGCGCCGGTTCCAGATTTCTCCCTGCCAGGCGCCTTCCCGGGCCAGGGTCTCCCACATGGCCGCGTAGAACACCGAAGGGTGGCGGCCGGAACTGAGGATGCGCGGGTTCTGGCCCACCACCTCCTGGCGCAGGTAGCCGGTGATGGCGCAGAAGCTCAGGTTGACCTCCAGGATGGTGCCCCGGGTGTCGGTGAGGGCGATGCCTTCCTGGGCATTGTCGAAGACGCTGGCCAGCAGCTTCAGCCGCTCCTCCAGAGCCATGCGCGCCGTGTCGTCGATCAGGTAGCCGCGCAGCTGGCAGACCTGGCCGGTGGCGTCCTGCTCGGCGATGGTGAAGTCGCTGATCCAGCGGATCTGGCCCCAGTCATCGCGAATCCGGTAGGTCTGCTGCCACTGCTGGCGCCGGGCCTGCTGGTGCTGTTCCACCTCGGCGGTGATGCGGGCCAGGTCCTCGGGCAGGATCAGGTCCACGAAACGGAACTCCGGGGCCTCCAGGCGCTGCCCGGCAATGCCCAGCACCGTGGCTGCATTGGCGGAGGCGGACAGGACCGGCCAGCCCTGGGCGGCGCTCCAGACCAGTACGGCCACGGGGCCTTCGGCGAACAGGCGCTGTTCGGCCTCCAGTTCCTTCAGGTAGGTCCGGCTGGCGGACATTTCCCGGCGCAGTTCCCGGTTCAGGCGGCGCATGCCGTAGAGCAGCAGGGTCAGGACCGCCAGGGCGGCCCCGGCCATGGAGAGCAGCACCAGGCCGTAGCGTTTCCACAGCTCGGCCAGGCTCAGGCGGCGCTGATCGTAGGGGGGGAGCTGCAGGTCTTCCAGAAGTTCCCGCAGGGGCTGGTAGTCCCCCGCCAGGGTCCAGCCCCGGTACTGGCCGGTCCGGGAGGCCGGGTGATCGGCGGGCTGGGCCAGCAGGGCCCGGGCCACGGCTTTCTGCACCGCTTCCGGGACCCGGTTGCGGGCGGCGAAAGGCCATTCCGGGTAGAGGCGGGTGGACAGGGCCAGGGGAAAGCCGGGCTCCTGGCGTGGGGCCAGGACCTTGATGCGGCCGGGGGGAATCTTGCCCTCGGCCAGCAGGGACTCGAACACCCCGGTACGGACAAAGGCGGCATCGGCCTGCCCTGCCAGCAGGGCTTCCACGGCCCGGTCCTGGGGCTGGCCGGTGAAGGTCACCCGGGCGTCCCGGCGCAGGTCGATGCCGGCCTGGAGCAGGGTATGGGCCTGGGCCTGGTAGGCCCCCAGGGAGCTCAGGTTCACGGCGGCCAGGCGCTGGCCTTTCAGGTCGGTCAGATGGTTCAGGTCAGTACGCCGGGCGTCCACCAGGATGACGCCGCCGAAGCGGTCGCCGGTCTTGCCCGGGCCCACCAGGGTGGCCAGGCGGGTCATGGGTTCCCGGTGGTGCAGCTCGATGTAGAGGGTGGGTTGGGCGAGCACGAAATCCGGGTCCAGACCCAGGTAGCCCTGCTGCATCTCCGGCAGGGTCTGGGCCACCACGCGGACCCGGTAGCCGGGCAGGGACTGGCTCAGGTAATCGGCAGTGGCCTGCCAGCGCTGTTCCGTTTCCGCCTTGTCCCGAAAGGCCAGTACCGCCAGGGTGAGCTCGGTGCTGGCCAGGACCGGCAGGGTCCAGGCGCACAGCACCAGGACGGGCAGTCCAGGATGGCGTCCCACCAGCCGGCCCAGGCCGCGCAGGAGGGGGAGGAGGATGGCTGGGCCCATGATGGGTGGCTCAGGAAGCTCCCAGGGGGGGCGTGTGTTCCAGGCTGTCGAGCAGGGCATCCTCGCTGCCCATGCCGGGGCCGAGGCAGCAGACCCGGACCTTGGGCGGCAGGGCGATGCCTTCGCAATGCCTGCCCACCAGGCTTTCCATGCGCTGGGCGGCGGTCAGGGCCTGGGCCAGCACCGTCTGGGGGCAGGTCACCAGGAAACTGCGGTCGCCGTAGCGGCACAGCCGGTCTCCGGGGCGCAGCCCGGCCTTGAGCATCTGGGCGATCTGCATCAGCAACCGGTCCCCGGCCTGGCGGCCGAGCTGGTGGTTGATGGGGCCCAGGGAGGGCAGGGTGATCAGGATGCAGGCCAGGGGCGACTGTTCCTGGCGGGCATGGGCCACGGCCTGATGCAGCTGGGTGATGCCCTGCTGGCGATGGGGCAGGCCCGTGAGGGGGTCGCTGTGGGCCATGTCCTGCAGGCGCCGGTGGGTGGCGGCGAAATCGGCGGCGCAGCGCTGGAAGTTGATCCGGTCCCGTTCGATTTCCTTCCTCAGGGTGATGACGCGCCGGGCCGCCCGCAGCCGGGCCGCGAACACCCGGGGCTTGAGGGGCTTGCCGATGAAGTCGTCCACCCCGGCGGCAAAGGCTTCCACCAGCTTGTCATCGTCGGAAAGCTGGGTCAGGAGCAGGATGAAGGTGGCCTTGCCCTCTTCGGTCTGGCGCAGGCGGCGGGTGAGCTCCAGGCCGTCGGTGCCGGGCATCAGCCAGTCGGAGACCACCAGGTCCGGGTGCCATTCCTCGGCCAGCTTGAGGGCGGCGCTACCGTCGGCGGCATCCATCACCTCGAAGCCCAGCTGCTCCAGCAGGGCGCGCAGGAAGCCCCGCAGGCTGCCTTCATCGTCCACCACCAGAACCCGCAGCTTTTCCGTATCCCCCTGTTCCAGCAGGGGATCGCCGCCCGGGTTCAGGCCCGGGGGCTGAGCCAGCTGGGCGAAGGGGGGCAGCTCTCCGGCGGGGACCTCGAACAGGCCGGCCCAGTCCTGCCATTCGGCCACCACCCGGTCCACCAGTTCGGGCAGGTTGTCCGGGTCCATGGACAGGCGGGCCCCCTGCATCAGCAGCCCGGCCACCATGCTGCGCCGCTGGGCCGGATCGGCCAGGCAGACCTGGACGATGGCCGAAGCCAGATTGATGGCCTGGAGCAGGTTCCAGGAGCGGCTGTCTTCCCGGAACGGGGCCCGGTCCGGCGCCTCCTGCCAGGCCACGGGGTCGGTGAAGATGGCGGGCAGGCCCCAGTCGGTGAGCATGTCGGCGGCCAGGGCGGCACTGTCCTGGCCGTAGCGGGTTTTTTCCGCCGCCGCCCGTTCCCGGGGGGAGAGGGGGGCGATTTCCTCGTAACTTTCGGGGAAGCCGCTGGCCAGGGCCAGGTCGCCGATGCGCACCAGCAGCCCGAGGCTGAAGGCTTCTTCCACGGGGATGGCCCGGACCTGCTGACAGATGGCCTGCAGGGCCAGGCCCCGCAGCAGGCAGCCGGACCAGTAACGTTTGTAATCGAAGGATTTGCAGGGCCCCTGGCGATGGTCGCCGAGCAGGCAGAAGCCCAGGGCCAGGCCGCGGACGGCAGAGAATCCCAGGAGACGCACGGCGTCCCGGAGGGAGGCCACCGGGCGTTGGCCTACGGGACGCACGGCATTGGCGGCCTTGAGCAGGCGCCCGGTGAGTACCGGATCGGCGGAGATGGCGTGGGCCAGGTCCTCCAGGCTGGAACTTTCCTTTTGGGTCAGGCGCAGCACCGCCAGGGCGGGGCCCCGGGGGGAGGGCAGCCTGTTCTCGTTCTGCAGGCGGGTATGGAGGGGAATATTGTTGGTCATTGGTGAAACTCCCTGATTCCCCCATATTACCAAAGCGGGGGGCCCTTGCCGCAGGGCTTTGTGAGCTTTCCGGGGCGCTTCACCGGGCCTTCCGGGGCGGCGCCTGCGGCTCCCCCTACCCAAAAAGGGGGCTTTTCGCCGATAATTCAGCCCTTTCCTTCGCCCGGCAGCAGGTTTTCCATGAGCGCTAGTTCCCAGCAGGTTTCCTTCAATCCCTTGACTGGCGCCATCCGCGCCCTGGCCATGGATGCAGTGCAGAAGGCCAATTCCGGCCACCCGGGGGCTCCCATGGGCATGGCGGAAATCGCCGAGGTGCTGTGGCGCCGCCACCTGAAGCACAACCCGGCCAATCCCCTGTGGGCCGACCGCGACCGCTTCGTGCTCTCCAACGGGCACGGCTCCATGCTGATCTATGCCCTGCTGCACCTGACCGGCTACGCCGTCTCCATCGACGACCTGAAGAATTTCCGCCAGTTCGGCTCCCCCACCGCCGGTCACCCGGAAGTGGGCCACATCCCCGGCGTGGAAACCACCACCGGTCCTCTGGGCCAGGGCATCAGCAACGCCGTGGGCTTCGCCCTGGCCGAGAAGGTGCTGGCCGCCGAGTTCAACCGGCCCGGCCATGCGGTGGTTGACCACTACACCTACGCCTTCCTGGGCGATGGCTGCCTGATGGAAGGGATTTCCCACGAGGCCTGCTCTCTGGCCGGCACCCTGGGCCTGGGCAAGCTGATTGCCTTCTACGACGATAACGGCATCTCCATCGACGGCCATGTGGAAGGCTGGTTCACCGACGACACCCCGAAGCGCTTCGAGTCTTACGGCTGGCAGGTGATCCCCGCCGTGAACGGCCACGATGCCGCCGCCGTGGAAGCCGCCCTCAAGGCCGCCCAGGCCGAGACCGGCAAGCCCACCCTGATCTGCTGCAAGACCGTGATCGGCATGGGTTCCCCCAACAAGGGCGGCAGCCACGACTGCCACGGCGCCCCCCTGGGCGCCGAGGAAATCGCCGCCGCCCGGGCCTGCATCGGCTGGGAACACGCCCCCTTCGAAATCCCCGCCGACGTGTACGCCGCCTGGGATGCCAAGGCCAAGGGCGCCGCTGCTGAAACCGAGTGGGCCGGCCGCTTCGCCGCCTACAAGGCCGCCTTCCCCGAACTGGCCGCCGAGTTCGAGCGCCGGGTGATCAAGAACGAACTGCCCGCCAACTGGAACGAGCAGGTCGCCGCCTTCGTCGCCGCCTGCAAGGACAAGGCGGAGAACATCGCCACCCGCAAGGCCAGCCAGAACGCCATCGCCGCCTACCTGCCCGGCCTGCCCGAGCTGTTCGGCGGCTCCGCCGACCTGGCCGCTTCCAACCTGACCTTCGTCAAGGGCAGCAAGGGCGTCACCCGCACCGAGGGGGGCAACTACTGCTTCTACGGGGTGCGCGAGTTCGGCATGACCGCCATCGCCAACGGCATCGCCCTGCACGGCGGCCTGGTGCCCTACACCGCCACCTTCCTGGTGTTCTCCGACTACGCCCGCAACGCCATCCGCATGGCGGCGCTGATGAAGCAGCGCCAGATCATGGTCTACACCCATGACTCCATCGGCCTGGGCGAGGACGGCCCCACCCACCAGCCCGTGGAGCACATCCCCAGCCTGCGCCTGATCCCCAATCTGGACGTGTGGCGCCCCTGCGACGCCACCGAAACCGCCGTGGCCTGGGCCAATGGCATCGAACGCATGGATGGGCCCAGCCTGCTGGCCCTGTCCCGCCAGAACCTGCCCACGGTCACCGGCGCCATTGCCGCCGAGACTATCCGTAAGGGCGGCTACGTGCTCTCGGACGCCGAGCATCCCAAGGCCGTGCTCATTGCCACCGGCTCCGAAGTGAAGCTGGCCCTGGACGCCCAGGCCGCCCTGGCCGCTGAAGGCATCGCCGTGCGCGTGGTCTCCATGCCCTGTACCAGCGCCTTCGACCGGCAGAGCAAGGACTACAAGCTGTCCGTGCTCGGCAGCCACGTGCGCCGCATCGCCATCGAAGCCGCCCACGGGGACGGCTGGTACAAGTACGTGGGCCTGCACGGGGCGGTAATCAGCATCAACGAATTCGGTGCCTCCGCGCCTGCCGGCAAGCTTTTCGAACATTACGGGTTCACCGTGGCCAACGTGGTGAACACCGTGAAGGCCGGGCTCTGAGCCGGGCTGCTGATTTGACGCAAACTGAACACACATTCCAATAAAGGAGAGAAGGTCATGGCTATCAAGGTCGCCATCAACGGTTTTGGTCGTATCGGTCGCTGCACCCTGCGCGCCATCTACGAACAGGGGCTGCAGAACGAGTTCGAAGTGGTTGCCATCAACGCCTCCGGCGATCTGGCCACCAATGCCCACCTGCTCAAGTACGACACCACCCATGGCCGTTTCGGCACCTCCGTGGAAACCGAAGGTGAAAACTGCATCATCATCGACGGCAAGAAGATTCCCTTCTACTCCACCAAGGACCCCAAGGGTGTGAACTGGGCCAGCCACGGCGTGGACGTCCTGCTCGAGTGCACCGGCGCCTACACCACCAAGGCCAAGGCTGCCGCCCTGCTCGAACAAGGCGCCAAGCGGGTGCTGATCTCCGCTCCCGGCGGTGACGACGTGGACGGCACCATCGTCATGGGCGTCAACGAAGGCGTGCTGACCCAGGCCATGACCGTGGTTTCCAATGCCTCCTGCACCACCAACTGCCTGGCCCCCGTGGCCAAGGTGCTGTCCGACAACATCGGCATCAAGTCCGGCCTGATGACCACGGTGCACGCCTACACCAACGACCAGGTCACGGTGGACGTGCGCCACAAGGACCTGCGCCGCGCCCGGGCCGCTGCCGCCAACATCATCCCCACCAAGACCGGTGCCGCCAAGGCCGTGGGCCTGGTGCTGCCGCAGCTGGTGGGCAAGTTCGACGGCTTCGCCCTGCGCGTGCCCACCATCAACGTCTCCCTGGTGGATCTGACCTTCACCGCCGAGCGCGCCACCACCAAGGACGAAATCAACGCCCTGATGACCGCCGCCGCCAACGGCCCCCTGAAGGGCATCATGGCCGTGAACAACGAACCCCTGGTGTCCTCCGACTTCAACCACACCACGGTTTCTTCCACCTTCGACGCGACGCAGACGCGTGTATTGAAGGCCGAAGACGGTTCCACCCTGGTGAAGGTCCTGGCCTGGTACGACAACGAGTGGGGCTACTCCTGCCGCATGCTCGACGCCGCCCGTGCCTGGATGGCCGCCAAGTAAGCCCCTGCGGGCTGAAGCAGAAACCGCCCGGTACGCCTGGCGGTTTTTTTATGACCGGTTTTCCCCCGAGGTGCTGCCATGACTTACCTGTTTCCTCCTTCACCCACGGTTTCCCTGCCCATCGTTGGCCGGGCCGAGGGCTTTCCCGTGCGCCGGGTCTATTGCGTCGGCCGCAACTACGCCGACCATGCCCGCGAGATGGGTGCCGACACCCGGGAACCTCCCTTCTTCTTCAGCAAACCCGCCGACGCCCTGGTGCCGGTGCTCGGGGAGTCGCCCCAGCCGGTGGCCTATCCTCCCGCCACCGGCAACCTGCAGCACGAAGTGGAGCTGGTGCTGGCCATCGGTCCCGGGGTGCTGGAGCTGGGAGACCGGGGCCAGGATATTCCCGTGCCGGAGGCCCTGGGGGCCGTGTTCGGTTACGCCGTGGGCTTTGATCTGACCCGCCGGGACCTGCAGCAGCGGGCCAAGGAAAAGGCCCATCCTTGGGACATGGGCAAGGGCTTCGACCAGTCCGGGCCCATCGGCCCCATCCTGCCGGCCGAGGTGGCCGGCCATCCCGAAGCGGGCAGCATCTGGCTGGAGGTGAATGGGGAGCGGCGCCAGTCCGGCGACCTGGCGCAGATGAGCTGGAAGGTGGCCGAGGTGGTGGCCAATTTGTCCACCTACCTGCGCCTGGCCCCCGGGGACCTGATCTTTACCGGGACCCCCGCCGGGGTGTCCACCGTGGTCCGGGGCGATACCCTGGTGGGAGCGGTGCAGGGCATAGGCCGGATCGCCATTACCCTGGTCTGAAGGGGCTCAGGCCTTGAGCCCGGTTTCCAGCAGGGGGAAGCTGGGCGTCTGGCTCTGCATGTAGGACTTGAGCTGGGCCTGGGTGGCATCGGAGGTGCTGCTCAGGGTGGGGCGCACTTCATCGGCCCCTTCCTGCTTCTTGCCCAGCAGCTTTTCCTTGATCCGGTCGGCAATTTCATCTTCCATGGCGGCACGTTTTTCCGGCGGCATGGCGGCAAGTTCTTCCTCGCTGATGCCCAGGTCCTTCAGCACCTGCTCGCGCATCAGTTCAGCCGGGCTCTTCTCCATGTATTCCTTGAACTGGGCCCACAGGGCTTCATGGGCCGCTTGGGCGGCAGCAGCCTTTTCCTCCTGGGTCTGGATCTTGGCGCCGCTGCTGCTCTTTTCGTTGTCGCTCTGGCTGACGGCCCCAAGGCCGGGGAAATCCGTTTCGTTGTTACGCTTGCTGGAGCTGCTGGTGGTGTAGGCGCTCAGGCCGGTGTAGCGGTTGTCGATCTGCATGATGAGCTTCCTGGATGCCGGATGGCCTGCCTCTGCAAGCTCCATGCCACCGGCAATGACCGGGGTCCGGTCGGTGGCATCGGACCAGGCATCGGTTTTTTCGCGCCAACCCTGTAAAATCCCGCCCTTCAACCATTTCCTGACCTGGCCCCGTGACCGGCTCCTGTCGCCCCCTCCGCCTTGCCATCAACGGTTATGGCCGCATCGGTCGCTGCTTCCTGCGCGCCCTCTACGAGGCAGGCCTGGCCGGGGAACTCCAGGTGGCCGCCATCAACGAGCCGGCCGACCTGGCCAGCATCGCCTACCTGACCCGCTTCGATTCCACCCACGGCCGCTTTCCCGGCCAGGTGGAAGCCGGGGAGGATCATCTGCTCATCGACGGCCGGGCCATCCCTGTCACCCATGCCAGTGAGCCCGAGGCGGTGGATTGGGACGACCTGGGCATAGACCTGGTGGTGGAATGCTCGGGCCAGTACAGCGACCGGCCCGGCATCAGCCGCTTCCTGGCGGCCGGAGCGCCCCGGGTGCTGCTCTCCCATCCGGCCAACAGTGCCGCCGACGTGGATGCCACGGTGGTCCATGGCATCAACCAGGAACTGCTCACCGGGCGGGAGCGCATCGTCTCCAATGCCTCCTGCACCACCAATGCGGTGGTGCCCATTCTCGATCTGCTGGGCCGGGAGCTGGGGTTGGAGCAGGTGCTGCTCACCACCCTGCATTCGGTCATGAACGATCAGCCCCTGATCGACGGCTATCACCACACGGACCTGCGCCGTACCCGGTCCGCCATGCAGTCCATCATTCCCGTGTCCACCGGTTTGGCCCGGGGGGTGGAGCGCTTGCTCCCCGCCCTGGCCGGCAAGGTCCAGGCCAAGGCCATCCGGGTGCCCACCACCAATGTTTCCGCCATCGACCTGGTGCTGCAGTTCGGCCGGGAGGTGAGCGCCCGGGAGATCAACCGCCGGCTCCAGGCGGCAGCGGCGGACCGGTTCCGGGGGCTGCTGGCCTATTCGGAGGAAACCCACGCCTCCATCGATTTCAACCACGATGCCCATTCGGCCATCGTGGATGGCAGCCAGACCCGCAGCATCGGCCCCCGGCTGATCAATCTGCTGGTCTGGTTCGACAACGAGTGGGGCTTTGCCAACCGGATGCTGGACGTGACCCGGTACTGGCGGGGCCTCTGGCCCGACACTTCACACCATTCCCAATAACAGGAGACTTTCCATGCAAGTCAAGAAACTCACCGACCTGGACGTGGCCGGCAAGCGCGTCTTCATCCGTGCCGACCTGAACGTGCCCCAGGACGAAGCCGGCAACATCACCGAAGATACCCGCATCAAGGCCTCCCTGCCTTCCATCCAGTACTGCCTGGACAAGGGCGCCGCGGTGATGGTCACCTCCCACCTGGGCCGTCCCACCGAGGGCGAAGTCGGCCCCGATGACACCCTGGCCCCGGTGGCCGTGCGCCTCGGGCAGCTGCTCAAGAAGCCGGTGCGCCTGGTGCAGAACTGGGTGGACGGCGGTTTCGAGGTGAAGCCCGGCGAAGTGGTGCTGCTGGAAAACTGCCGCTGCAACAAGGGGGAAAAGAAAAACAACGAGGAACTGGCGAAGAAGATGGCCGCCCTCTGCGACGTCTATGTCAATGACGCCTTTGGCACCGCCCACCGGGCCGAGGCCACCACCCACGGCATCGCCCAGTTCGCTCCGGTGGCCTGCGCCGGCATCCTGATGGGAGGCGAGATCGACGCCCTGGGCAAGGCCCTGCACAACCCCAAGCGTCCCCTGGTGGCTATTGTCGGCGGCGCCAAGGTGTCCTCCAAGCTGACCATCCTCAAGTCCCTGGCCGAGAAGGTGGACCAGCTGATCGTCGGCGGCGGCATCGCCAACACCTTCCTGCTCGCCTCCGGCAAGCGCATCGGCGAATCCCTGGCCGAGCCCGACCTGGTCAAGGAAGCCCACGCCATCATGGACATGATGAAGCAGCGCGGCGCCGAAGTGCCCCTGCCCACCGACGTGGTGGTGGCCGACGAAGTTTCCGCCCTGGCCCGAGCCAACAAGATTTCCGTAGACGACGTCTCCGCCCATGACCGCATCCTGGACGTGGGCCCCAAGAGCGCCGTGAAGCTGGCCGAGATCATCGCCAATGCCGGCACCATCGTCTGGAACGGCCCCGTGGGCGTCTTCGAGCACGCCCAGTTCGCCGGCGGCACCAAGATGCTGGCCTCCGCCATCGCCCACTCGGAAGCCTTCTCCATCGCCGGCGGTGGCGACACCCTGGCGGCCATCGCCAAGTTCCACATCGCCGACGACGTGGGTTACATCTCCACCGGCGGCGGCGCCTTCCTGGAATTCCTGGAAGGCAAGACCCTGCCCGCCATCGCCGCCCTGGAAGCCCGCTACCAGGGCTGAGTTGCGTCGCATGGGACAAGGGGCGCCGGGCCAGAGCCGCAGCGCCCCTTTTTCATAGGGAGTTCCCGTGAGCCTGGTGCATATCGGTCCGCTGCAACTGGAAGTGGAGCGCTTCGGCCCTCCGGCGGCGCCGGCCGTCCTGCTGATCCAGGGCCTGGGTACGCCGCTCACCCGCTGGCCCCTGTCCCTGGTGCAAGCCCTGGTGGATGCCGGCTGCCAGGTGATCCGTTTCGACAATCGGGACGTGGGGCTCTCCAGCAAGCTCGACCACCTGGGGCGTCCCCGGCTCGGGGCCCTGCTGCGGGGCGAAGCGGTGCCGGTGCCCTACGGCCTGGACGACCTGGCGGCCGATGCCCTGGCCCTGCTGGATGCCCTCGCCATTACCCGGGCCCACGTGGTGGGCGCCTCCATGGGCGGCATGGTGGCCCAGCTCCTGGCCGCCCGGCATCCGGAGCGCTGCCTGTCCCTCACCTCCATCATGTCTTCCAGCGGCAACCCGGCCCTGCCGCCGCCCACGCCGGCTGCCCAGCGGGCCCTGTGCGCGCCCCTGCCCGAGTCCCGGGACGAGGCCGCCGTGGTGGAGGATGCCCTGGCCCGTCAGCGGGTGCTGATGAGCCCGGGCTATCCCACCCCGGAAGCGGAGCTGCGCGCCATGTTCGCCGCCGAATACCGGCGCAGCTTCCATCCCTCCGGCGTGGCCCGGCAGCTGGCGGCTTTGCTCCGGGGCGGTGACCGGCGTCCCCTGCTGGCCCGGCTGCGGCTGCCCGCCACGGTCTTGCATGGGGAGGCGGACCCGCTGATCCCCGTTGCTTGCGGCCGGGATACGGCCGCCGCCATCCCCGGCGCCCGGCTGCGCCTGATACCAGGCATGGGCCACGACTTCCCCGAAGCCCTGATGGCACAGTTCGCCGAGGCCATCCTCAACCCGCCCTGAAAGGGCTCCAGCCGGTCTTCCCCTCCGCCGGGGGGAGCGGAAATCTGCTCTAATTGAGGCTTCATCCGGAAAAGGCCTTACATGAGCGCAACCCTCCCCGACCTGAGCCTGATCGAAGCCCGCATCCTGGGTGTCCTGATCGAGAAGGAACGCACCACCCCCGATGTCTATCCCCTCACCGTGAACAGCCTCACCGCCGGCTGCAACCAGAAAACCTCCCGGGACCCGGTCCTGAGCCTCAAGGAGAGTGAGGTGCAGGAGGCCCTGGAGGCCCTGCGCAGCCGCAATCTGGTGCTGGAAACCTACGGAGCTTCGGGGCGGGTGCTGCGTTATGCCCACAATTTCGGCAAGACCTACGGGCTGCCCGGGCCCATGGTGCCGCTCCTGGCGGTGCTGGCCCTGCGCGGGCCCCAGACGGCCAGCGAGCTGCGCGCCAATTGCGAGCGCCTGCACAGCTTTGCCGATGCTTCGGCCGTGGAAGCCTATCTGGAAGAGCTGGCCGGCCGGGAATGTCCCCTGGCCGTGAAACTGCCCCGCCAGCCCGGCGCCCGGGAGCAGCGCTGGATGCACCTGCTCTGCGGCCCGGTGGACGTGAGCGCGCCGCTGCCCGCCGCTGCGCCCTCAGCCGGTGGGCTGGAAGCCCGGGTACAGACCCTGGAAAACCGGGTCGCCGAACTGGAGCACCTGGTGCAGCAGCTGCTGGCCCGGGGGGAATGAACCTAAAAACCTCACTACATAGATACAAAGACACAGAGAAGTTCAAAAAAACAATGGCTTGCATTATCTTCTGCGCTCACCTGGAAAGTGACCTGGCCTTCCAGGACAAGTCTTTGTTTTTCCTCGGCGTCTCTGTGCCTCTGTGGTTTAACTGAGGTTTTAAGGATGAATCAAGCCGCCGTTCCCGGACCGGGGGCGGTACAACAAGGGAGATGCAAGCAGATGAGCCGTCATACCAAGATCGTCGCCACCCTGGGGCCCGCCTCCTCCGAACCTGCCGTCCTGGAACGGCTGGTGCAGGCTGGCGTGGACGTGGTGCGCATGAATTTTTCCCACGGCACGGCCGGGGACCACATGGCCCGGGCCGGGGCCATCCGCGAGGCCGCTGCCCGGATCGGCCGGCCCGTGGGCATCCTGGCCGACCTGCAGGGACCCAAGATCCGGGTCGGCAAGTTCGAGGAAGGTCGCATCACCCTGGAGAACGGGGCGGCCTTCAGCCTCGACGCCGCCTGCCCCCTGGGCAAC
Organism: Azovibrio restrictus DSM 23866; assembly: GCF_000429665.1. Classification (GTDB taxonomy): domain Bacteria; phylum Pseudomonadota; class Gammaproteobacteria; order Burkholderiales; family Rhodocyclaceae; genus Azovibrio; species Azovibrio restrictus. The sequence continues at coordinate 154,712 of NZ_AUCH01000003.1, read as the reverse complement.
CAGGACAAGGTGGGCCTGGATTACAAGGACCTGCCCCGGGACGTGGTGCCCGGTGACATCCTGCTCCTGGACGATGGCCGTCTGAAGCTGCAGGTGGAGCGGGTGCGGGGCTCGGAAATCCAGACCCGGGTGCTCCAGGGCGGGGTGCTTTCCAACAACAAGGGCATCAACCGCCAGGGGGGCGGGCTCACGGCTCCGGCCCTGACCGCCAAGGACATGGACGACATCAAGACCGCCGCCGCCCTGGAAGTGGATTTCGTGGCGGTCTCCTTTCCCAAGAGCGCCGCCGACATGTACATGGCCCGGCAGTTGCTGCGGGCTGCGGGCAGCCACGCCTGCCTGATCGCCAAGATCGAGCGCACCGAGGCGGTGGCCAACCTGGAGGAAATCCTGGATGCCTCCGACGGCATCATGGTGGCCCGGGGCGACCTGGCCGTGGAGGTGGGGGACGCGGCCGTGCCGGCCCTGCAGAAGAAGATGATCCGGGCCGCCCGGGACAAGAACAAGATCACCATCACCGCCACCCAGATGATGGAATCCATGATCCATTCCCCGGTGCCCACCCGGGCCGAGGTCTCCGACGTGGCCAACGCGGTGCTGGACGGCACCGACGCGGTGATGCTCTCGGCCGAGACCGCGAGCGGCAACTACCCGGTGGAAACCGTGGAATCCATGGCCCGGGTCTGTCTGGAGGCCGAGCGTTCCGCCGAGGTGACCCTGGACCGGGAAATGCTCAACCGGGTGTTCACCCGCATCGACCAGTCCATCGCCATGGCCGCCATCTGGACCGCCCACCATCTCAAGGTGAAGGCCATCGCCGCCCTGACCCAGTCCGGCTCCACCGCCCTGTGGATGAGCCGCCTCAACTGCGGCGTGCCCATCTATGCCCTGACGCCGGACAGCAAGGCCATGGGCACCATGGTGCTCTACAAGGAGGTCTATCCCCTGCTCATGAGCCAGCAGCACACGGATCGGGATCAGCTGCTGTGGGAGGCCGAGCAGCTGCTGATCGACCAGGGGGTGGTGGAGAAGGGGGATCTGATCGTGCTCACCATCGGCGAGCCCATCGGTTCCGTGGGTGGCACCAATACCCTGAAGATCGTCCGGGTCGGGGAACACCCGCGTCCCTGATGTCCGGCGAGAATCTCCTCGCCCTGGCCTTTGCCGACCAGTGCCGGCGCTGGTCCCGGCAGCTGGGCGCCGGGCCGGAAGCCCAGCAGGCGGCGGGCCGGGCCGGCCTGGCCCTGGTCCAGGCCGAGGCCGGCGGCCATGTCTGCCTGGGGCCGGAAGAAACGGCACCGGACCGGGAAGCCCTGCTGGCCTCCGGGGTGGCCGGGCCGCCGGAGCAGGGCCAACCCCTGGTGCTGGATGGGGAAGGGCGCCTCTACCTGGCCCGCAACTACGCCGCCGAAGTGCGCCTGGCCCGCTCCCTGGTGCGGCGTCACCAGGATCTGCCGGCCCCGCCGGGGCCCGCGGCCCGGGCCCTGTTGCGCCAGCTGTTCGCCGCCCCCCCCGGGGACGGCCAGCAGCTCGCCGTGGCCCTGGCCCTGTGCCGGCGCCTGGCGGTGATCAGCGGCGGCCCGGGGACCGGCAAGACCACCACCGTGGCGCGCCTGCTCGCCTGCCTGCTGGCCGACGCCCCCGACAGCCGCATCGCTCTGGCCGCACCCACCGGCAAGGCCGCGGCCCGGCTGCAGGAATCCCTGGCCGCCCGGGCCGCCGAACTGCCGCCTGACATTGCCGCCCGGCTGCCCCGGGAGGCCGGCACCCTGCATCGCCTCCTGGGTCTGGGGCCGGAGGGGGAGGCGCCCCGTCACCATGGGGGCAACCCCCTGGGGCTGGATGTGCTGGTGGTGGATGAGGCTTCCATGCTCGACCTGGGCCTGGCCCTGCAGCTCTGTGAAGCCCTGCCGGCCGGGACCCGGTTGATCCTGCTGGGCGATCCGCACCAGCTGCAGGCGGTGGAGGCCGGGGCCGTGTTCGCCGTGCTGGCCGGGAGCGCTGCCCTGGCTCCCGCCTTCCGGGCCCAGCTGGCCGATCTGTGCGGCTGGGCTCCGGAGGTGCTGGAGACGACTCCATGGACCGCCGTTCCCGGTCCCCTGGGGGATGCCGCCGTGGGCCTCAGCCGCAGCCACCGCTTCGCCGGCGATTCCCCCCTGGGGCGCCTGGCCCGGGCCCTGGTCGCCGGGCAGGGGCGGGAGGCCCTGGCCTGTTTTGCCGCGGGGGGCGAATTGCTGCACCAGGAAAGCAGCGGCCGCAGCCTGGACGGGGCCGAGTACGCCCTGCTGGAGGCGGGCTACGCTCCCTATCGCCAGGCCCTGGCCGCCTGGCACCAGGGCCGCCATGATCCGGCGCCCCTGTTCGCCGCCTTCGAGACCTTCCGGGTGCTCTGCGCCACCCGCCAGGGGGAGCGGGGGGTGGAAGGGGTGAACAACCGCCTGGCCGCGGCCTTCCGGGGCCCGGGCGGGGCCAGTCCCACGGGCCTCCACGCGGGCCTGCCGCTGATGATCCGCCGTAACGACCCGGGCACCCGCCTCTTCAACGGGGACATCGGCCTGGTGCTGGAAGACGCCCAGGGGCTGGGGGCGTGGTTTGCCGACGGCCAGGGGGGCTACCGGCGCCTGTCGCCGGGGCGGCTGCCCGCCTGGGAGCCGGCTTTTGCCATGACGGTGCACAAATCCCAGGGTTCGGAATTCGACGCCGTGGCCCTGGTGCTGCCGGAGCGGGACAGTCCCCTGCTGAGCCGGGAACTGGTCTACACCGCCGTCACCCGGGCCCGGCGTCAGGTGCGGCTGCTGGGGCGGGGGGACCTGCTGCTCCAGGCCAGCGCCCGGGTGGTGCGCCGGGAGGGCGGTCTGGAGGATCGCCTGGCGGCGTTCCAGGCTGCGGCCTTGCCCTAAGGCGCGGTTCCGTTCAGGCGCCGGCCGGCGGCACGGCGTAATGGGCCCGGGCCTGGGCCACCCGGCCCTGGTCGTCGAAGACGAAGCTTTCCGCCGCCCAGCCCTTGGGGCTGCGGTAATAGAGCACCAGGCCGTCGGCCCCCAGCAGCACATCCACCAGTTCGAAACGCAGCTCCGGCAGCAGCTCCAGGGCCCGGGCCCAGTAGGCGCCGACGGCCCCGTGGCCGCGCAGGCAGCCGCTGGGCTCGCCGGCGAGCTGGGCGATCAGGGGGGAGTGCATCTCGAAATCTACCCGGTAGTGGGACAGGATGCGCGGCAGGTCGTGGGCGTTCCAGGCCGCCACCCATTCCTGGGCGAAGTGGCGGGCGAAGTCGGCGTCCGGTTTCATGGGGCGGATTCCTTTTGAGGCAGAGTGGCGGGCAGGGGAGCGGGCAGAGTGGAGGGCAGGGTCTGGGAGCGGGCCGCCAGGCGGCCCAGGCGTTGTTCCAGGTAGTCGAACAGCCGGCCGTCGTTGGCGGCGGCGGCATTGAAGCGCAGCCAGGGCTCCGGGGCGTGGCGCAGGAAGAACACATCCCCGGGGGTGAGCAGGAAGCCGTTTTCCAGGGCGTCCTCTACCAGCACCCGCAGCTCCACTCCGGGGGGCAGCCGGGCCCAGATGAACAGGTCCCCGTTGAAGCGTTGCAGGGGCTCCAGCCCGGCCCGGGCCAGCCCCTGGACCGCCTGGGCCCGGTGGTGGGAGAGCCGGGCCCGGAGCCGCTCCAGGTGCTTGTGGAAGCTGCCGCTGGTGAGCAGTTCGCAGACCAGGCGCTCGTCCAGTTCCGAGGAGTTGAGCACGGAGAGGATCTTGTGTTCCGTAAACAGCTGGATCAGCTCCGGGGTGGCGGCGATGTAGCCGACCCGGATGGCGGGGCTCAGCACCTTGGAGAAGCTGCCCACCAGGATCACCCGCTCCAGCTGGTCCGCCTGGGCCAGGCGCAGGGGGTTGGGGGCCGGATGCAGGTCCCCATACACGTCGTCCTCGACGATCAGTAGCTGATGGCGTCGGGCCAGTTCCAGCAGGCGGAAGGCGGTGCTGGCGTCGGTGGAGCCGCCGGTGGGGTTGTGCAGCAGGGTCTGGGTGAAGAACAGCCGGGGCCGCCAGGTGCTGCAAATTTCCTCCAGCACCGCCAGGTCCGGGCCGTTCTCCAGGCGCGGCACGCCCACCAGCTTCATGCCCAGGGCCCGCAGCTGGGCGTACAGGCCGAAGTAGGCGGGTTCTTCCACGGCCACCGTGTCCCCGGGGCTGAGCAGGCTGCGGCAGATCAGGTCCATGGCCTGGGTGGCGCCGAAGGTCAGCAGCAGCTGCTCCGGCGGCGCGGGAATGCCGGCCCGGCCCAGCTTCATGGAGAGCTGGCTGCGCAGGGGCGGATAGCCCTCGGCGGCCCCCGGGGCGGCGTAGGCCCGCTTGCCCTTGCGGGCGAACTGGGCCAGGAAGCGGGAGGAGAGCATGTCCTCCAGCCAGTGTTCGGGCATGAAGCCGCTGCCCACGGCGGTCACGTGGCTGTGGCGCTGCAGCAGCTGCTGCATCAGCCAGACGGCGTCCAGTTCGCTGCGCTGGGGGATGGGCAGGGGCATCCGTCCCGCCTGGGGCCGGTGATGGCAGACGAAATAGCCCGAGGCGGCCCGGGCCTCGATCAGCCCCCGCGCCGTGAGCCGGTCGTAGGCGGCTACCACTGTGGCCGTGCTCACCCCGGTCTGGCTGGCCAGCTTGCGGATCGAGGGCAGGCGGCTGCCCGGCGGCAGCTGGCCGTTCTGGATCAGCCCGGCCAGCTGGCTGAGCATCTGTTCCACGAGGGACAACTGGGCGTCCCGGTCCAGGTAGATCATCTTTTTCTCCTTGACCGCCACCATAGCCCAGCCGGCGCCCGCCGGGGAGGGGGCGGGCACCTGAACTGTATTGCCGGCCGGACCATTACAGTGGCTCCGGCAGCGGCAAACAGGGCGCTGGCGGCGTAGGGGTGCGGCAGCCCGGGCGGGGGCTAGGCTGGTGCCTCCCTTGAGGAGAACCGCCATGAAAACCCTTTCTTTCACCTTGGAACATGGGAAACTCCTGCGCCTGGAAGGTGCCCAAGCCTGGGAGGTCCGCTGCCAGGAGGGCGCCCTGATGCTCTCCGGCCCCTGGCCCCTGGGCGACGTGGAACTGCACCCCGGCCAGTCCTGCACCCTGCCCACCGCCGGCCTGGTGCTGGCTGAGGCCTGGGGCGCCAGCCGCTTGAGCCTGGCACCGCCCGCCGACCAACCCCTGCGCCGCTCGTTTGCCGCCGCCCATGTCTTCCAGTGCTCCTGATCCTGCCGCCAGTCCCCTGCCCATCGAGTTTCCCGCCGGGGATGGCTACCGCTTGGGCGGCTATTACTGGCCGGGGCCCGCCCGCCCCCGGGGGGCGGTGCTTATCAATGCCGCCACCGGGGTGGCCGCCCGCTATTACCAGCGCTACGGTCAGTGGCTGCAGGAGCAGGGCTTCCGGGTTCTGGCCTGGGATTACCGGGGCATAGGCCAGTCCCGGCCCGAGCGCCTGGGCCGCCTGCGGGCCACCAAGCAGGACTGGGGCGCCCTGGACTGCGAAGGGGCCCTGCAGGCCCTGCTGCAGCGGGCCCCGGGTCTACCCCTCCTGGCCGTGTGCCACAGCATCGGCGGCTTTGCCCTGGGGCTGGCGCCCAGCCTGGAACGGGTGGAGCGGGCCCTGTTCGTGGGTTGTCAGTACGCCTACTGGAAGGACTATCACCCGGCCCGGCGCCTGGGCTACCTGGCCCGCTGGCACCTGTTCATGCCCGCCCTGGCCGGGCTGCTCGGCTATTTTCCCGGGCGCCGCCTGGGCTGGCTCGAGGACCTACCCCGGGGCGTGGCCCTGGAATGGGGGCTGCGCCTGCACCCCAGCTTTCACCGCTACTACCGTTTCCTGCCCCATGCCCGCCCGCCCCTGCCGGGGCCGGCCCTGGAGGAGCGCATGGGACGCTTCCAGGGCCGCATCCTGGCCCTGGCCGACCGGCAGGACGAATACGCCACCCCCGCCGCCAGTCGGCGCCTGCTGGACTATTTCCGCCAGGGCGAACGCCATTTCGTGCAGCTGGACCCCCCGGCCCAGGGCTTGCCGGCCCTGGGGCATTTCGGCTTCTTCCACGACCGCTTCCGGGACAGCCTCTGGCCCCAGAGTGCCCGCTGGCTCCTGCATGGGGAGTCCCCCTGGCCGCCCCTGTTCAGCCTGGGCCCGGGGGCCTGAGCGGCCTCATTTTTCCAGGACCACGTTTTCCGTGCCGGCGGCGCCCATGTGCACCGAGAGAATGCGTACCGGCACGCTGCCCTGGTTGGTGCCCCGGTGGCGGGCCTGCATGGCTTCCATCAGGGCTTCCCCCTGGCGGAAGACCCGGATGCCCTGGTCGCCATAATCCACGCTGACTTCCCCTTCCAGGATGTAGGCGAACATGGGGGCCGGGTGGCGGTGGAATACGGTTTCTGCTCCCGGGGCAATGGTGACGATGCTGGCCGTCACCCGGGCCGGGCCGCTGTCCGGGTAGCGGATGGTTTCGCCCAGCACCGTGGTGCTGGTGGACAGTAGCTCCTGGGTGGGATAGGCCTGAGCCTGGGCCCAGCCCAGGGCGGGCATGCCCAGGGCGCCCAGCAGGAGGAGTGTTCCCGGCAGTTTGCGCATGATCGGTTCCTTGAGGTGGAGGGAAGCGGTGGCTGAACCCCGGCACGGGGCCCGGGCCTGCTGCACTATGCCATGTTTGTGTGCGGCCGGCAGCCCGGGGCTTACGGCCTGGATTTGCGCCGGGGCGGGGCTATCGGGGTGCCGCCATCCGCCTCCATGCTGCGGGCCCGGAGCTGGCCGCAGCCGCCGTCCACGTCCTGGCCGGCGGAGTTGCGCACCCGGGTGAGGATGCCCCGGTGGTTGAGGCTGCGCACCATGGCGACGATCCGTTCCGGGTCGGGGCGGGCGTGGCTCAGGCCTTCGTTGGTGTTGTAGGGGATCAGGTTCATCATCGCGTACTTGCCCTGGAGCAGGGTGGCGATGCCCTCTATTTCCTCGTCCGTGTCATTGACCCCGGCCAGCAGGGTCCATTGGTACTGGATCGGGTAGCCGGTGCTGCGGGCGTAGTGTTCGCCGGCTTCCACCAGGGCGGCGGGGCTCATGGCCGGCGCCTTGGGGAGCAGGGCGCTGCGGACTTCCATCCGGGTGCTGTGCAGGGAGAGGGCCAGGGCGGGCTTGACCGGGCCCCGGGGCAGGCGTTCGAAGATGCGCGGGTCGCCGACGCTGGAAAACACCAGGTTCTTGTGGCCGATGCCGCCCAGGGTGCCCAGGAGCTCGATGGCTTCCATGACGTTCTCCAGGTTGTGGGCGGGTTCGCCCATGCCCATGAACACCACCCGCTTCACCGGGCGCCGGGCCCGGGCCAGGATCACCTGGGCGAGGATTTCACTGCTTTCCAGCTGGCGCAGCAGGCCGCTCTTGCCGGTCATGCAGAAGGTGCAGCCCACGGCGCAGCCCAGCTGGGTGGAGACGCAGACCCCGTCCCGGGGCAGCAGCACGCTTTCCACGCTCTGGGCGTCGGCGAGCCGGACCAGCAGGCGGGCGGAGCCGTCGGCCCCCGGGTGTTCGGCCTGGAGGCTGGCGAGGCCGGCCAGCCTGGCCTGGAGTTCGGGCAGGGCCTGGCGCAGGGTGAGGGGCAGGCTGTGCTCGGCCGGCTGGTTCCTGGGGCCGGCGTCCAGGGGCCGGGCCTGGAGCCAGGCGCGCAGCACCCGTTCCGCGTGGGCGGGGCGGGCGCCCAGGTCGGCGAGTTGCTGGCGGAGTTGGGAGATGCGCATGGGAAGGGATGGAGGGGGCCATGAAAAAACCGGCCCGGGGGCCGGTTTTCGCGGTGCTTTTCCAGGGTCAGCCGTCGGCGTTGATCCGGGAGACCAGTTCCTTGAGCACGTCTTCCGCCTGGTCGTTGGCCACCTGGCAGGTGCCGGCAGCCTGGTGACCGCCGCCGCCGTACTTCAGCATCAGCTCGCCCACGTTGGTCTTGCTGGAGCGGTCCAGGATGGACTTGCCGGTGGCAAACACGGTGTTCTGCTTCTGCAGCCCCCACATCACGTGGATGGAGATGTTGGTCTGGGGGAACAGGGCGTAGATCATGAAGCGGTTGGTGGCGAAGATGGTTTCTTCGGCGCGCAGATCCAGGACCGCCAGGTTCTGGTGCACGGTGGTGCAGCGTTGCAGCTGCTCCTTGGCCTTTTCCGCGTGTTCGAAGTAGAGGTCCACCCGCTCCTTGACGTCGGGCAGGGCCAGGATTTCCGTGATCGTGTGGTTCTTGCAGTACTTGATCAGGTCCATCATCAGCGCGTAGTTGCTGATCCGGAATTCCCGGAAGCGGCCCAGGCCGGTGCGGGCATCCATCAGGTAGTTGAGCAGCACCCAGTCCTTGGGATCGAGGATTTCGTCCTGGACGTACTGGGCGCTGTCGGCCTTGTCCACGGCTTCCATCATTTCGTCGGAGATTTCCGGGAAGCGGGCCTTGCCGCCGTAGTAGTCATAGACCACCCGGGCCGCCGAGGGGGCTTCGGGATCGATGATGTGGTTCTTGCGCTCGCCGGTGTTGCGGATGGTCTCCGACAGGTGGTGGTCGAAGGCCAGATGGGCGGAGGCCACGTAGGGCAGGTTGGTGGTGATGTCCCGGCCGGTGATCTCGATCTTGCCGTCCTGCATGTCCTTGGGGTGGACGAACTTGATGTCGTCGATCAGGTCCAGTTCGTTCAACAGCACGGCACAGACCAGACCGTCGAAGTCGCTGCGGGTCACCAGTCGGAATTTGTCTTGGCTCATGGAGCATTCTCCGAAAAATTATTTCGGGCGTCATTAAAGCACAAGGCCGCGCAGCTGGCGCGGCCTTGTGGCAGGGGAGGTCAGCGTTCGGCCTTTTCCGTCACCACCAGGGCGGTGAGGTTCACCAGCCGGCGCACGGAGGCGGAGGAGGTGAGCACATGCACGGGCTGGGCGGCACCCATCAGGATGGGGCCGATGGTGACGCCGTCGCCGCCGGTCATCTTGAGCAGGTTGTAGGAGATGTTGGCGGCGTCCAGGTTGGGCATCACCAGCACGTTGGCCTCGCCCTTCAAGGGGGATTCCGGATCGGAGATCTGGCGGATGTCCTCGGACAGGGCGCTGTCCCCGTGCATTTCGCCATCCACTTCCAGGTCCGGGGCCTGGGCTTGTACCAGGGCCAGGGCTTCGCGCATCTTGACGGCGGAGGCGGACTGGGAGGAACCGAAGTTGGAGTGGGAGAGCAGGGCCACCTTGGGGGTGATGCCGAAACGGCGCACGTTTTCGGCGGCCATCAGGGTGATTTCCGCCAGCTGCTGGGCGTCCGGGTTCTCGTTGACGTGGGTGTCGCAGATGAACAGGGCGCGGCCGGGCAGCAGCAGATGGTTCATGGCGGCCAGGGTGTTGTGGCCGGGAGCCTTGCCGATGATCTCTTCCACCTGGCGCATGTGGTGGGCGAAACGGCCGGAGATGCCGCAGATCAGGCCGTCAGCGTAGCCCAGCTTGAGGAGCAGGGCGCCGATGATGGTGGCGTCGGAGCGCACCCGCATCTTGGCGATGTCGATGGTGACGCCGCGGCGCTTCATGAGCTGGTGATAGGTGGTCCAGCATTCCCGGTAGCGTTCGTCCGCCTCGGGATTGACGATCTCGAAGTCCACCCCGGGACGCATCTTCAGCTTGGCCTTTTCCAGGCGCATCTCGATGACCTGGGGCCGGCCCACCAGGATGGGCTTGGCCAGCTTTTCCTCCAGCACCACCTGGACGGCGCGCAGCACCCGCTCATCCTCGCCTTCGGCGTAGATGACGCGCTTGGCCGGCATCTGGCGGGCGGCCTGGAAGATGGTGCGCATGCCGGCACCGGTCTGGTAGATGAACTCGGAGAGGCGCTGCCGGTAGGCATCCCAGTCGCTGATGGGACGGGTGGCGACGCCGGAATCCATGGCGGCCTTGGCCACGGCGGGGGCGATCTTGACGATCAGGCGGGGGTCGAAGGGCTTGGGAATCAGGTAGTCGCGGCCGAATTCCAGGGGCGTGTTGGCAAAGGCCAGCGCCACTTCATCGGCCACCTCGGCTTCGGCCAGCTCGGCGATGGCGCGCACGCAGGCCATCTTCATCTCTTCGGTGATGGTGGTGGCGCCCACGTCCAGGGCGCCGCGGAAGATGAAGGGGAAGCACAGGACGTTGTTGACCTGGTTCGGGTAATCGGAACGGCCGGTGGCGATGATGGCGTCGGGACGCGCTTCCCGGGCCAGTTCGGGCATGATTTCCGGGTTGGGGTTGGCCAGGGCGAAGACCAGGGGATCGGCGGCCATGGTGGCCACCATCTCGGGCTTCAGCACCCCGGCGGTGGACAGGCCCAGGAACACGTCGGCTCCCTTGATGGCGTCACCCAGGGTGCGGGCTTCGGTCACTTGAGCGTAGCGGGCCTTGGTGGGGTCCATCTTCTCGTCCCGGCCGACCCAGATCACTCCCTTGGAGTCGCAGACGGTGATGTTTTCCTTCTTCACCCCCAGGTCGCACCACAGGTTGAGGCAGGAGATGGCGGCGGCGCCGGCACCGGAACAGACCACCTTCACGTCTTCGGGCTTCTTGCCCACGATCTTCAGGCCGTTCAGCATGGCGGCGGCGGAGATGATGGCGGTGCCGTGCTGGTCGTCGTGGAAGACGGGAATCTTCATGCGCTTCTTGAGCTGCTCCTCGATGTAGAAGCACTCGGGGGCCTTGATGTCTTCCAGGTTGATGCCGCCCAGGGTGGGCTCCATGGAAGCGATGATCTCGATCAGCTTGTCCGGGTCGTTCTCGGAAAGTTCGATGTCGAACACGTCGATATTGGCGAACTTCTTGAACAGGCAGCCCTTGCCTTCCATCACCGGCTTGGCGGCCAGGGGGCCGATGTTGCCCAGACCCAGCACGGCGGTACCGTTGGTGACCACGCCCACCAGGTTGGCCCGGGAGGTGTACAGGGCCGCATTGGCCGGATCTTCCACGATGGCATCACAGGGGGCAGCCACGCCGGGGGAGTAGGCGAGCGCCAGGTCCCGCTGGTTGGTCAGCCCCTTGGTGGGGCGGACGGCAATCTTGCCGGGGGTGGGCAGAAGGTGATATTCGAGCGCGGCCTCGCGCAGATCCTTTTCCATGCTGTTCCTCGTTATTCTGGAAATCCCGGGCCAGGGGGCGGGGGAAACCGGCAAAGATACTGCAATCCCGGGGGCAAGTGAAGCAGCAGACCCCTGTCCCTCATGCTGCTTTGCAGCAAGCCGGACCCGCTCCCGGGGCTCAAGGGGTGTCCCAGTCGTGCCCGTGCAGATGGGCGTGGGACTGGTTCCCGTGCCGATGCCGATGGCGATGGGCGAGGCCGGCCTGCTCCAGCAGCCCCAGATCTACCAGGGCCAGGCGCAGGGGGCCGTCGAACAGCAGTTGCCCGCCCTCCCCCAGGACCAGGGCGCGGCTGCCCAGCTCGGCGGCCAGGCTCAGGTTGTGGGTGCTGATCAGGGCGGTGGCCGGGGAGTCCAGCAGGGTATCCACCAGCCAGCCGCTGGCCCGGGGGTCCAGGCTGGCGGTGGGCTCGTCCAGGAGCAGCAGGCCCGGGTCCAGGGCCAGCAGGCTGGCCAGGGCCACCTTCTGCTTTTCCCCGCCGGACAGCTGGAAAGGCGGCAGCGCCAGCAGGGGCTCCAGGCCCAGTTCGTTGGCCCAGCGGGCCACCCGGGCGGGGATGTCCTCCAGCCCCAGGAGCCGGGGGCCGTAGGCGATCTCCTCGGCGACGCTGGGGTTGAAGAGCATGGCCTCCGGGTGCTGGAACAGCAGCACGCAGTCGCGCCGGAAACGCCGGGCCAGTTCCCGGCCGCGCAGCCGTTCCGGGGAGATGGGCTCGCCGCGCCAGTGGAGGCTGCCCTGGCTGATGGGCAGGAGGCCATTCAGGAGCTTCAGCAGGGTGGATTTGCCGCAGCCGTTGGCCCCCAGGAGCACCACCTTCTCGCCGGCCCCCAGTTCCAGGGAGAGGCCCTTGAAGAGGCACCGCTCCTGGCCTTCCGGGGTGCGCCAGATATGGCAGATATCCCGGGCCTGGAGCACCGGGGCGGGGCAGGATTCAGGCATCGAAAGCCCCCCGGGAGCGCAGGGCCTGGCTGGCCTCGGTGCTGGCCGCCAGGGACTTGTCCAGCAGGGTGCCGGCCTGGCTGGCGCCGTGCCGGAGCCGCGCCCCCAGGCGGGGCGGGGCCGGATGGCGGCTGCAGAAGGCGAGGCGGAAGTCGCTCAGCAGGCGCCGGTAGGTTTCGATCTGGCCCAGGGCCAGGGTCAGGATCAGGGTTGCCGTGGGCCAGGGGGCCAGGGCCTGGAGCAGGTTCACCCGGGTGAGCAGCCAGAAGCCCAGGAACACCATCAATAGCACCCGCAGGTTCATGGTCAGCAGGTAGTGGCCGGTGCCCGTGCCCAGCTTTCCCTGCCAGGCCTGCAGCAGCAGGTAACCCAGGCTGACCGAGAGGTTGAAGACCAGGGTCGCCCCCAGGCTCCGGCGCAGCAGGGGCCCGGCATCGCCTCGTGCCGCCAGCAGCACCAGGGCCAGCAGCAGGGCCAGCAGCCCGGGATGATGCAGGAAACTCAGGGCCACCAGGGCGGCACCATAGGCGGCCAGGAGCTGGCGCTCCCGGGCGGCTGGAGCGGGGCGGCTCATGGGGTGACAGGGCTCCCGGCGGCAGTCTGCACCCAGCCCCGGCGCCGGGCGTAGCGCCACACCAGCAGGGTCAGGGCCGCTTCTCCCAGGCCGATCAGGGCGTGGGGGATGAGCATGGCGGGCAGGGTCACGGACCAGGCGAAGGGAAAGAACAGGGGGCTGCCGTCGGCCCGGCTGGCTATTAGCGGCTGGGCGCCCAGCACCAGGGCCAGGAGCAGGGCGCCGGCCATGACCGAGCCCCAGGCGGCCAGCAGCACCGCCAGGCTTTCCTGGAACGGCCGCAGCAGGCGGAACAGCAGCAGGGCCACGGCGCCGCCTGCCAGGCCCATGGCCAGGGCATTGACCGCCAGGGCGGTGACGCCGCCGGCGCCGAACAGCAGGGCCTGCAGCAGCAGCACCCCGGAGTAGGCGAGAAAGGCGGGCCTGAGGCCGAACAGCAGGGTGAGCAGGGCCACCCCCAGGGCGTGACCGGAGCTGCCCCCGGGCAGGGGCACCATGATCAGCCCCAGGCCGTAGGCCAGGGCCGTGAGCATGGCCAGGCGCGGCACGGTGCTTTCATCCAGGCGTTGGCGCAGGTCCCGGGCGGCCCAGAACCAGGCCCCGGCGGCCAGGCCATAGGCGGGAATCCAGGTCTGGGGCGACAGAAAGCCGTCGGGAATGTGCATGGCTGGGGATCAGAACAGATAGGAGGCGGAGAATATCACCCGGTACTTTTCCTTGCCCTCGGCTCCCTGCTGCTCGTGGGATTCGTTGAGGCGGGTCCACACGGCCTTCTTGATGCCCAGGGCCAGGGAGACCCGGTCCACGTAGGCGCGCACCCCCGGCATCAGGTACACCATGCGGCCGCCGGTGCCGGATTCGCCCACCCCGTCGGCCTTGTCCCGGCCCAGGTGCAGGAACTGGGCTTCCAGCACCCCGTCGAGGCGGAACTTTCGGTCCGCATCGGCCAGCAGCCGGTAGTTGAGGGCCCCACTCAGGCGGTTTTCCTCGCCGAACTTGACCCGCTGGCCGTCGGCGTAGGTGTATTCCTGGAAGCGGATGGCCGAGGCTTCCAGGTTCAGGGTCAGCCTGGGCGTGAGCATTTTGGCGGCGGACAGGCCCAGGGAAAAGGAGGGCTTGCCGAAGCCCCGGGACTTGCCCGGATCGATCTCCCCGTGGGTATCCCGGGCGTTGGCATTGCCCGTCGGCAGGGTGGCGCCGCCGAACAGGGTGAAGTGCCAGTCCTCCAGATCGTCCAGGCTTTCCTGGGCCGGGGTCAGCTGCCAGCCGCTCTGGGCGTCGTAGCGGAAGCCCAGCTGGCCCATCACCGACAGGTCGGCCCAGCCCCGGGAGGTGTAGCCCCTGGGTTCGTCGGTCTTGTCGTGGTAGGGGGCGAACAGGTAGGCGGAAAACCAGGGGGTGAAGCCGTAGCCCACGCCGGTCATCCAGTAGCGGGCGTAGTCGGCCTCGGGCTCGGCGGGGGCGTATTTCTTGTACTGGGCGTGATCCAGTTTCAGGTAGGTGAGCCAGCTGCCGGCGGGCAGCACCGCGGAGCTGGAGGATTCGATGGGGGAGCCGGGCCCTTCCACGGCGGCGGCGCCCACCCCGGCCACCCCGTGGTGGGCCAGGGCCGGTGCATTCCAGCTGAGGGTGGCGAGCAGGGCCAGGGCGGGGGGAGCTAGACGGGGCTTCATGGGCTGGATTTCCGTTTTTTGCAGGTGAAGAACTGGTACAGGCCGAAACCGCCCAGGATCAGGGACAGTCCCAGGAGCAGGCGGGAAAAGCGGTCCAGCCCCTGGGCCGGGGCGGCTTCCGGGGCCGCCGCCGGCTGTTCGGGGAGCGCCACCTCAAGGCGCTGGTCGGTCCCGTGGCCGTCGGCGGCATAGGCCTTGAGGCGCCAGTCGGCAGTGCCTCCGGGCAGGAATACCACCCGGCCCTGGGCGTCGGTGCGGCCTACCTGGGCCGGTAGTTCCGCTGCACCCGGGTAGAGCTCGTAGGCCTCGAAGGCAAAGGGCTGGCCGTCGGCGTAGCTGAGCTGGATCAGGGCTGCCTGGGTGGGGCTCACCTGGACGTGAACCTCATGGGCCCCGGCCTGGCCCGCGAGGCCCAGCATGAGGATGAAGCTGAGGGCGGGGAGCAGGGCTTTCATTGGGCGGCTCCCTGGGGCAGGTCGAACTGCAGGGTGGCGGAGCGCACCAGGCGGTCGGCCTTGCCGTCGTCCAGGGGCGTTTCCCGGCTGGCGGAGATGAGCTGCACGCCCCAGTGGCGCAGGCGTAGGTTGATGCTGCCGTCCGGGCCGGTGCTGCCCCGGGTGCTGTCGCCGTAGGCCACTGCCACGTCGGCGGCGGGTTTGCCCCCGTCGAAGACCCGGACCAGGAGCTTTTCCCCGGGTTTGAGGCTGAAGGGGTCGCTGGCGGGCAGGACTTCCAGTCCCTCGCCCAGGGGCTGGGCCAGCTGCTTGTCCCAGCGTCCCAGGCGGGTCAGCCGCTCCTCCGAGCGCCAGCTCTTCAGGACCCCGGAGACCCCGGTTTTCGGCGTGTTGCGGGTTTCCCAGGGGGTCTTGGTCCAGTAGCCGCTGGAGAGACTGAGCTGCAGCCGGGGGCAGTCGCCGGCAAAACGCAGGGGATAGCTGCGGCTCAGGGGCTGGACCAGGGTGCTGCCGCAGCGGGCGCCCTGGAAGATGGCCGGGTCGTAGGGTTCCTGGTCGCTGCCCGCATGGGCCGAATGGCGGTGGCCCTGGTACAGGACCAGGGCGCCCTTTTCTGCCTCCAGCCACAGGTCGTGGGCCAGGACGGGGAAGCTCAGCAGGCTGGCGAGCAGCAGGGCGAGGGGCGGGAGCGGACGATGCATGGCGGCGGCTGGATCGTGTGATGAAATTTAGAGATCATCATACAAAAACCGTGCCGGAAACCCAAGGCCTGTTTCTACGTCATTTAGCGTAAAGGCAGTGGCAAGTTACTTGTCTGCCGGCGGCGGGACCGGTCAATCCCTTGCCAGGGGCAGGCGCAGGGTGAAGCAGGCGCCGCCAGCCGGGGCATTGGCTGCCGTGAGGCTGCCGCCGTGGCGCTCGATGATGCCGTAGCTGATGGAAAGGCCCAGACCGGTACCCTGGCCCACGGGCTTGGTGGTGAAGAAGGGTTCGAACAGGCGGGGCATGAGTTCGGCAGGAATGCCCGGGCCGTTGTCGCGGAATTCCAGCAGCGCCGCGCCGTCCTCCTGGCGGCCGCTGATCAGCAGCCGGGGCGCTGCTTCCTGGCCGGCGGCGTCGCAGGCATTCTGCACCAGGTTCATCACCACCTGCTGCAACTGGCCCGGGGAACCCACGCAGTACAGCTCCCGGGGCAGCTCCTGGTCGATGACGAAATGGGCCGGGGCGCTCTTGGCCACCCAGCGTACGGCCCGCTCCACCACCTCGGTGAGATTGACCCGCTCCGGCCGCATCCGGTCCACGGCGGAAAAACGCTTCAGGGCGTCCACGATGTCCCGGGTCCGCTCGGCCCCCTCTATCATGCCTTCGATCAGGGGCGGCATGTCCTGGAGGATGCGGTCTATGCGCAGCTCCTGGCGCCGGGCCGCCAGGTAGGGATCGGCCGCCCGGAGCGGATCGGCATGGACGTCGTCCAGGTAATCCTGAAGCCGGCCGGCGTAGCGCTTCAGGGACAGCACGTTACCCAGCACGAAGGAAATGGGGTTGTTGAGCTCATGGGCGACCCCGGCTACCAGCCGGCCCAGGGAGGCCATCTTTTCCGCATGCAGCAGCTGGCCCTGGGTACGCTTCAGATCCTCGTGGGCCTGGCGCAGCTGCTGGTAGGCCCGGCGCAGTTCCCCCACCGGCCGGCCGGTGACCACCATGCCCATCAGCTTGCCGGTCTGGGAGACCCGGGGGGTGCAGTTGAGGGAGACGGGCATGACGCTGCCGTCCCCGGCGCGCAGGTGCAGCTCGCAGTCATGCACCCCCTCCTGGCCGAACACGGCAAACAGGTGGCGGGCCCGGGCCCGTTCCTCCGGATCGGCGAACAGGTCGAACAAGGAGGTGTCCTTCAGCTCCTGCTCGTCCTTGCCGGAAAATTGCAGGAAGGCCGGATTCACCTCCTGGATGCGGCCGTTGCGGTCGCACACCACCAGGATGTCGGACATGGAGGCGATGATGCTCTCGATGAACTGGTGCGACTCCTCCAGGGCGGCGTTCTTCTCCTCCAGGGCCACTTCGTACTGGAGCAGGTCGTTATAGACCTCGTCCATCTTCTGGATCACCTGGATCCAGGCCTGCTCCCCCATGCTCTCGGGGGCGCCGGGCAGGGGCTCAGAGGCTGGGCTTGTAGTGGACATGGGGTTCCCCGTGCGCACCGTGGGCGTGGTGGTGTTCGGCCTGGAGCGGGATCAGGTTGAGCTGGCCGTGGCGCACGCCCCGTTCCGCCGTGAGGCTGTCGGCAAAGCGGCGCACGGCCCCGGTGGGGCCCTTGAGCACCACCGATTCCAGGCAGTGCTCGTGGTCCAGGTGGGTGTGCAGGGCGGCCACGGTCAGGTCGTGGTGGGCGTGGGAAATTTCCGTGAGCCGCTCTGCCAGGGTGCGCTCATGGTGGTTGTAAACATAGGAGAGGTTGGCGACGCACTGGCCGGCCGCCTCCTCCCGGGCTCGGGCTGCGCCGATGGCGGCGCGGATCAGGTCCCGCACCGCCTCGGAGCGGTTCTGGTAGCCCCGTTCCGCCACCAGGGCGTCGAATTCGGCAGCCAGGGTTTCATCGAGGGAAATGGTGAAGCGTTCCATGGGTATCTGTCCGGGTTAATGCACGGTGCATGCCATGCAGGGGTCGAAGGACCTTACCACGTGTTGCACCAGGGGGGGAGCCTCGGGCCCGGCGGGCAGGCCCTCCAGAGCTTTTTCCAGGGGGCCGGGCTGGTCGCGGCTGTCCCGGGGCGAAAAGTTCCAGGTGGTGGGGGCGATCACCTGGTAGCGGCTGATGCGGCCCCGGCGGAACTCCAGCCAGTGGCCCAGGCTGCCCCGGGCGGCTTCCACCAGGCCGGCCCCCTGGCCTTCGTTGGGCAGGGTCCCGGGGGCGCAGTAGGCTTGTCCCGGCTCCAGGGCCCGGGCCCAGCCTTCCATGGCCGGCAGTACCCGGGCCAGTTCCAGCATGCGGGCGGTGACCCGGGCCAGGATGCTGGCGCCCTGGCGGCGCACCAGTTCCTGCAGCAGGGGCTGGCCGGCCACCAACTGCCGGGCCAGGGCGCCCACTTCCAGGGGCTGGCCGGCATAGCGGGGCGCCTTGCACCAGCTGTAGGCGCCCTCCTTCTCGGCTTCCACCCGGGTCAGGCCGTTGCGCGGATGCAGGGGGCCTTCCTCGTCCACCAGCCAGGCATGGCGGCTATCCTCGCTGATCTGTTCCGGCGCCAGGGGAGTCAGCCCCTGGTCCGGCTGCCAGAAACCGGCCGGGAACAGGGGGGCGCCGTCCTCCGGATAGGCGCCGTGGCTGAGGAAGCGGTCGTAGGCCCGGCCGGTCCGCTCCAGCCCCAGGTCGGCGGCCAGGGCCAGGAAGGCGGGAAAATCCCCCGGCCGGCCGGCAGCCCAGGCCGCCAGGGCGGCGGGGGAATCCAGCCCGGCCAGGGCTTCCAGGCGGTCGCCCAGTAGGGTGGTTTCCAGGAAGGCGCGGCATTCGCGCAACTGGGCCAGGACGCGGATCTTCTCCGACGCCCCCAGGGCCCGGGTGGTGCCCCCGGGCTGCAGGCCCAGGCTGTGGGGCCACTTGCCGGCGAGAAAGCCCATCAGCTTCAACAGCCCGGCCCGGGCCGGCAGAGCCTGGCCGGCGGCACTGCCCCGGAGGGCGGCGAAACGGCTTGCCGTGGCCTCGTACCAGGGCCGCCCGGCGTAGGCCGGATGGGCAAAGTCGGGCATGAAGAACAGGTAGAAGTGGCTCAGGTGGTCGGCCAGGTTTTCCGCCGCCAGGATCAGGTTGGTGGCCCGGGCGCCGTTGGCCGTGGGGCGGATGTCCATGGCCCCGGCCAGGGCGGAGGCGGCGGCCACCGACTGGGAGACGGAACAGATGCCGCAGATGCGCGGCACGATGGCCAGGGCATCCAGGGGCGCCCGGCCCAGGAGCAGCTGTTCGAAGCCCCGGAACAGGGGGGAGTTGACCCGGGCCGCAGCCACCTGTTGCCCGGCATCCAGATCCAGGATCACTTCCAGATCCCCTTCCACCCGGTTGAACGGGCCCAGGATGCGGCGGCTCATTTCAACCCCGTCTTTTTCTGCACCGGCAGCACCCGGGGATGGTCGGCCAGGGCGTTTTCCTTGACCCGGTGCGGAGTGGCCGACTTGGACAGGGCGGCCAGGGCCACGAACCAGGCCTTCGGCATGTCCGTGGGCAGGCCGATGGGAATACCGGCCACCTTGGGGGTTTCCAGGAAGGGATGGCCGGGGTTCTCGAACTCCGGCTCGGTGCAGGCGATGCAGGGATAGCCGCCCTTGAGGCAGGAACCGGCGCCGTTCCAGGGCCGGGTGTTGCAGTCCGCGTGGGCCTGGGTGCCCTTGCAGCCCAGGTTCTCCATCAGGCAGCCCAGGTCCGAGGGCTTTTCCGCGCTGGCCTTGAACTCGTAGAACTCGTTGCGGCTGCAGCCGTGGTGCACCAGCTGGTCGGCGTACAGGCGGGGCCGCCCCAGCTCGTCCAGCTCATCTTCCACCAGGCCGCCCTGGGCCAGGGTTTCCAGGGTATCCACGATCCAGCCCGGGTGGGTGGGGCAGCCGGCAATGTTGATCACCGGCAGGCCGGCGCCGGAGCGGAACTCCCGCCCCAGCAGGCCGCCCTTGCCGTTGCCCTCGTACTGGAGGCCGCAGGCCTCCAGGGGATTGCCCGGGGTGGCGGCCGAGAGACCCCCGTAGGCGGTGCAGGAACCTACCGCCAGCACCCAGCGGGCCCGGGCCGCCAGGCGGGCGACCCAGTCGGTCATGGGCTTGCCGCTGCCGCCCAGCAGGTGGAAGCGGCCGCTGCCGGCGGGGCCCCGCAGCATGGCCCCTTCGATGCAGAGGATGTCGAAGGGCGCCGCGCCGCTGGCGGCATCCTCCAGGATCTGCAGGGCCTCGGGACCGCTGGCCGGGGACAGGCCCGGGTGCCAGAGGAAATCGATGCCGGCCCCGGCCAGTTCGGCAAACAGGGGCCGTTCGTGGCAGAGCAGGGACTGGGTGCAGCCGCCGCAGCCGCCGCTCTGCAGCCAGAGGAGTCGCAGGTTTTGGCTCATGCTTAAGGACGCATCGCAGAGGTGAGAACTAAAAAGTGGAGCGTGGTGAGTGGAGTGTCGAGAGCGGGGTTCCTCTCGACGCTCCACTCTCGACTTTTGCCTGCGCCTTCACTTTGCTTGTTCATGCTTCTTCCTCTTCCACCTCGGCCATCCCGGCCCGGGCCAGGCCGTAGCGCTGGATCTTGTTGCGCAGGCCGACCCGGGACAGCTCCAGCTCCGCTGCCGCCCGGGAAATGTTCCAGCCGTGCCGGATCAGGGTTTCCTGGACCACCCGGGCTTCCAGCCGCTCCATGCGCTCCTTGAGGCCGCCGCTGCCGCCGGCGATGAAGGCCAGCTCCGCCTCTTCGCTGGCCTCGGCGGCGCGCAGCACCCGGGGCGAGAGCTGGTCGGCGCCCAGTTCCTCGCCTTCGGAAAAGGCCAGCAGGCGCAGGATCTCGTTCTGCAGTTCGCGCACGTTGCCGGGCCAGCGCCAGGCGGCCAGGCAGGCCAGGGCCTCGTCGCTGAGCCGGGCGCCGGGCTTGCCCAGGGCCGTGGCGCTGGCTTCCACCAGGCGCCGGGCGAGCAGGGGAATGTCGTCCCGGCGCTGGCGCAGGGGCGGCACGGTGAGGCTCACCGTGGCGAGGCGGTAATAGAGGTCCTCCCGGAAGCGGCCGGCCCGGACTTCCTCCTCCAGATCCCGGTTGGTGGCGGCGATCACCCGCAGATCCACCGACAGGGGCCGGCTGCTGCCCACTGGCCGGAATTCCCCCTCCTGCAGCACCCGCAGCAATTTGACCTGGAAGGCCGGGCTGGTGTCGCCGATCTCGTCCAGGAACAGGGTGCCCCCGTCCGCCTGCTGCAACAGGCCGATGCGATCTTCCACGGCGCCGGTGAAGGCGCCCCGCTTGTGGCCGAACAGTTCCGCTTCCAGCAGGCTGTCGGGCAGGGCGCCGCAGTTTTCCACCACGAAGGGCCGGTTCGCCCGGCGGCTTTCGAAGTGGATGGCCCGGGCCACCATCTCCTTGCCGGTGCCCGACTCGCCGCTGATCAGCACCGAGATGTCGTGGGGGGCCACCTTGCGGATCATCCGGGCCACTTCCTCCAGGGGGCTGCCCGGGGCCCGCAGCAGGCCGTCCAGGCCGAACGCCTGCTTGACCCGGTCGTACTTGGAACTGACCTGGCGTTTCAGCACCGGCGCCGCCGTGCGCAGGTCCAGGGTCAGGCGCTGGTTCTCCTGCTGCAGGCGCCAGACCTCGGCGGCGCTCTTCAGGGTGTGCAACAGTTGTTCCGGCTGCCAGGGCTTCATCAGGTACTGCCAGATGCCCGCTTCGTTGATGCCGGTGATGATGTCCTCCGCATCCGTGTAGCCGGAGAGGATGATGCGGATTGCCTCGGGCCAGCGTTCCCGCACCTGGGCCAGGAACTGCACCCCGGTGGTGCCGGGCATGCGCTGGTCGCAGAGGACGATCTGGATGCCCCCTTGCCCCCCGGCCTCCTGTTCCATCAATTCCAGGGCGGCGTTGGCGGAAGATGCACAAAAGACCCGGAAATCCTCCTCCAGGGTGCGGGCCAGGGCTTCCTGGGAGCGAAGTTCGTCATCCACCACCAGGATGCCGGGAAGCTGTTTATTCAAAATGAATTTCCTTGTCTGGCAATCACTTAGGCAAAAAGCAATAGTTTAGCGATATTAGTCCGAAAGGACCTGTGGCAACGGAGATAAGTGCTACTTTCTATGCCTTTAGTCATGATTTTTCAAAAAAGCTGTGATGTATGCATAAAACACAACTTTGGTCTTATTTTTCATGGGCTTCGAATGCATTACCATGCGCACATCAGGAACCAAGGAGCCCATCATGGCAAAGCAGGCCGCCGTTCGCCGTCCCCGTCCCCAGAAGACGGGTCCCAGGGAGTTCATCGCCGCCGTCCGTCTGCTTGATGGGCGCCGGGAACTGTACCGGATTCCCAACGCCCTGGACGCCGACGACGCCCGCCAGGTGGTTCTGAACCAGGTCTTTGAAGTCGTCAATGTGGTGGTCAGCCCGCGCCACTGGAACTCCTGAAACCGTTCAACAGATCCGGGGCAACTGGTCCCCGGTGAGCCAGTCCACGATGCGCCGCCCCCCCATGGAGGTGGTCATCTGGACGAAATGGTGGGCATCTTCCACCACCGTGCCGAGCACGGCAGCCTCCCGCCCCAGGGCATGGCCCCGCAGGGCCCCCAGCACCTTCTCCACATCCGGTTCGGCGCAGATCAGCACCAGCTTGCCCTCGTTGGCCACGTAAAGGGGGTCCAGCCCCAGGAATTCGCAGGCCGCCGCCACCGCCGGGTTTAGTGGCAATGCCTTCTCCTCGATCAGCATGCCTACCCCCGACTGGCTGGCGATTTCGTTCAGGGTCGTGCCCAGCCCGCCCCGGGTCGGGTCCCGCAGCACCCGGATGTCCGCTCCCGTGGCCAGCACCGCCTCGATCAGCCCATGCAGGGCCGCCGTATCCGAGACGATGGGAGAGGCAAAGCCCAGCCCCTCCCGTTCGCTCATGATCGCCATGCCGTGGTCGCCGATGCTGCCGGACACCAGGATCGCGTCCCCCGGCCTTGCCCGCTGCCCGCCGATACGCCGCCCCGCCTGCAGGGCGCCGACCCCGGTGGTGGTGATGAACACCCCGTCCCCCTTGCCCCGCTCCACCACCTTGGTATCGCCGGTGACGATGGGCACCCCAGCTTTCCGGGCAGCGGCGGCCATGCTCTCGACGATGCGGGCCAGGTCGGCCAGGGCAAAGCCCTCTTCCAGGATGAAAGCGGCCGACAGCCACAGGGGCCGGGCCCCCATCACCGCCACGTCGTTGATGGTGCCATGCACCGCCAGGCAGCCGATGTCGCCGCCGGGAAAGAACAGGGGCGAGACCACGTGGCTGTCGGTGGCCATCACCAGCTGTTCACCGGGGGCCGGGGCGGGCAGCACCGCCCCGTCGTCCCCCTGGTCCAGCCATTCGTTGCCCAGGTGCCGGGCGAACAGCTCGTGGATCAACTGGGCCATGGCCTTGCCGCCGGCCCCGTGCGCCATGTCCACCCGGCCGTGCTTCAGATCCAGGGGACGGACGTATTGCTTGCGGGGTTCGCTCATGCTGCCAGGTCCTTGTAACGGCCGTAGGTGTAATGGGCGGCGCAGGCCCCTTCGGAGGAGACCATGCAGGAGCCCAGGGGGGTTTCCGGGGTGCACACGGTGCCGAATACCTTGCAGTCCCGGGGTTCCTTGACGCCGCGCAGGATGGCGCCGCACTCGCAGGCCTTGTGGTCGGGCACCGGGGTGTAGGGCAGGGGAAAGCGCAGTTCGGCGTCGAAGGCCGCGTATTCGGGGCGCAGTTTGAGGGCGCTGTCGGGCACCGTGCCCAGGCCCCGCCATTCGAATTCGGGGCGCAGTTGGAAGACCTTGGCCACCAGGGCCTGGGCCTTCCGGTTGCCGTCCGGGGTAACGGCCCGGGTGAATTCGTTCTCCACCTCGGCCCGGCCCTGGTTTACCTGGCGCACCAGCATCAGGATCGCCTGCATCATGTCCAGGGGCTCGAAACCGGCGATCACCACCGGCTTGCCGTAGCGCTCCGGCACGAACTCGTAGGGGGCGCTGCCGATCACCGTGGAGACGTGGGCCGGGCCCACCATGCCGTCCAGGGCCACGCCCCCCGCTTTTGCCTCCGGGGATTCGAGAATGCCGATGATGGCCGCCGGGGTGAGCACGTGGCAGCACAGCACCGAGAAATTGGCGAGGCCCAGGGCCCGGGCCTGTTCGATGGCCACGGCCGTGGGCGGCGTGGTGGTCTCGAACCCGATGGCGAAGAACACCACCTGCCGCTCCGGGTGCTTCTGGGCCAGGGCCAGGGCGTCCTGGGTGGAATAGACCATGCGCACGTCGGCGCCCCGGGCCTTGGCCTTCAGGAGCGAGAGACCGTCGGAAGCGGGCACCCGCAGGCAGTCCCCGTAGGTGCAGAGGATCACGCCGTGTTCGAGGGCCATGCGGATCGCCTGGTCCACCCGGCCGATGGGCAGCACGCAGACCGGGCAGCCGGGGCCGTGGATCATGCGCACGTTGGGCGGCAGCAGATCCGTCAGACCGTAGCGGGAGATGGCATGGGTGTGGCCGCCGCAGAATTCCATGAAGCGGTACTCCCGGGCCGGGTCGGCCTCGGCGGCGATGCTGCGGGCGATGTTACGGGCCAGATCCCCGTCCCGGAATTCGTCAATGTATTTCATAAAGTTTTTGTTGGGAGTCGAGAGTGGTGAGTCGAGAGGGGGGCTGCTCTCGACTCACCACTCTCGACTTTCCTTAGCGCCTTTGCGATGGGTTCCGAATTTTTTACTGTCTCTCGCTGGCTGCCAGTTCGGCGAACAGGGCCAGGGTCTTGGCGGCCTCGTCCGGGTCCAGCTTGTTGAGGGCGTAGCCCACGTGCACGATCACGTAATCGCCCACGGCCACGTCGTCCACCAGGGCCAGGGAAATTTCCTTCTGCACCCCGGCGAGGTCCACCAGGGCATTGTCTCCCGCCGTGAGTTCAATCACGCGGGCGGGTATGGCTAGGCACATCAGGGAGTCTCCTTGTGTAATTGTCGGGCGATCCAGGCCTGCCCCAGGGCCAGGCCCCCATCGCCGGCTGGCGCCTGCCGGGGCAGCAGGGGGTGCAGGCCCCGTTGCCGGAGGGACTGTTCCAGGCCCGTGGCCAGCAGTCCGTTCTGCAGGCAGCCGCCGCCCAGGGCGATGCTCTCCAGCCCGGACTTTGCCGCCGCCCAGGCGGCCCACTCGCTCAAGGCCAGGACCAGGGTGGCGTGGAAGCGGGCGGCGCCCCGGGCCGGGTCGGCCTCCTCGGCGAGCCCAAGCAGCAGGGGCGTCAGGTCCAGGCGCTCCTCCTGGATGAGGAAGCCGTTTGCGTCCGGTGCTGCCGGTCCGTGGCGCCAGGCCAGGGCCTCCAGTTCCATGGCGGCCTGGGCCTCGTAGCGGTTCTCGGCGCGCAGGCCCAGGAGGGCGGCGGCGGCGTCGAAGAGGCGGCCCAGGCTGGAGGTGGGCGGGCAGTTCACACCCTTGTCCAGCATGGCGAGGAGCGGCCCCAGGTCCCGGCCGGGAAAGCGCCGGGCCAGCCAGCCGGGCACCCGGTCGGCGGCGCCGGCCCGGTGCAGCAGGGCCACGGCCAGGCGCCAGGGTTCCCGGGCGGCCTTGTCGCCCCCGGGCAGGGCCAGGGGGGCCAGGTGGCCGAGGCGCTGGCAGTCGCTGCCGTGCACCCGCAGCAGCTCACCGCCCCAGAGTCCTCCATCCGGCCCCAGGCCCACCCCGTCCAGGGCCAGGCCCAGCACCGGCCCGGTGACGCCGTGCTCGCAGCAGACGGCGGCGATATGGGCGTGGTGGTGGGCGATGCCGTAGGCGGGCACTCCCAGGCGCTCGGCCAGTTCCAGGGCCAGGCGGGTGGAGGGGAAGTCCGGGTGCAGGTCGTGGGCGACGGCGGCGGGCCGCACTTCCAGGGTGGCGAGCAGATGCGCCACCGTCTCTTCGAGGAAGGTGTAGGTAGCGGCGTTGTCCAGGCTGCCAATGTGCTGGGAGAGAAAGGCCTGGCGACCCCGGGTCAGGCAGACGGCATTCTTCAGCCAGGCTCCCAGGGCCAGCACGTCGGGGCCGTCTGTGGTCAGGGGGATGGCCTCCGGGGTGTAGCCCCGGCCGTGGCGTAGTCGAGAGTGGCTAGTGGAGAGTGGTGAGTGGTGAGTCGTGAGTGGCGAGTGGGGGTTGCTCTCGACTCTCGACTCGCCTCTCACCACTGAATCATCACACCGCACCACGATGTCCCGGTCGTGCAGCCAGTAGGCGTCGGCGATGCCCGCCAGCCGTTCCAGGGCCTCGGCGTTGCCGGTGACCAGGGGTTCGCCCCCCGGGTTGGCACTGGTCATGACCAGCAGCAGTTCCTGGGGTTCGCTGGTCCAGCCGCTGCCGGCGGGACGGCCGGCGGCTTCGTGGAAGAGCAGCCACTGCATGGGGGTGGCGGGCAGCATTACGCCCAGGTGGGCGAGGCCCGGGGCCACGCCGGGGAACCGGGCTTCCGGCTCGGTCTGGGTGGGGAGCAGGACGATGGGTCGGGCCGGGCCTTGCAGCAGCTGCGTCGCGCCTGCGTCGCAACTGGCCCAGCCCGCCAGGGAGGCGAGGTTGGCTGCCAGCAGGGCGAAGGGCTTGGCCTCCCGGTTCTTCCTTTGCCGCAGGCGGGCCACGGCGGCCGGGTTCCGGGCGTCGCAGGCCAGGTGGAAACCGCCCAGCCCCTTCAGGGCCAGGATGCCGCCCTGGCGCAGCAGGGTCAGGGCGCCGGCCACCGGGTCTCCGGGCAGAGGCTGGCCGCTGGCATCCAGCAGGCGGTGGGCCGGGCCACAGTCGGGACAGGCCATGGTTTCCGCGTGGAAGCGCCGGTCGGCCGGATTGCCATATTCAGCGCTGCAGGCCGGGCAGAGGGGAAAGGGGGCGAGGCTGGTGGCGGCGCGGCTGTAGGGCAGCTGCCGGGTCACCGTGTAGCGGGGGCCGCAATGGGTGCAGGCCAGGAGCGGGTAGCGGTAACGGCGGCTGGCCGGGTCGAAGAGTTCGGCCAGGCAGTCGGGGCAAACCCCCAGGTCCGGGCCGATGGCGGTGCTGACCGGGGCGCTCCGGGGGCTTTCGTTCGTGTCGGTTGCGGCGGTGTCCAGGATGCGGAAGTCCCGGTGCGGCTGCCGGGCGGCGTCGGTCGCCTTCAGGCTGTCGATGCGGGCCAGGGCCGGGGCGGCGCCGGGCAGGCGGGTGGCGAAGTCATCCAGCACCGTGGCCGGGCCTTCCAGGTGGATGTCCACCCCGGCGGGGCCGTTCCTGACCCAGCCCGTGAGGCCCAGTTCCCGGGCCAGGTGCCAGACGGCGGGGCGGAACCCCACCCCCTGGACCAGACCCGTGACCAGGAAGCGCCGCGCTTCCTGCAACTCAGGCGCCTTTCAGCTTCGCCAGTTCCGCTTCCAGCTGGCGGATGCGGGCGCCCTTGACCTCGGCCAGGCGCTGGCGCAGCCAGTCCAGCCAGGCGTCGAAGCCCTCTCCCGTGGTGGCGGACAGGGTCAGCACCTCCAGGCGGGGATTGACCCGGCGGGCGTAGGCGATGGCCTGGTCCACGTCGAACTGCACGTAGGGCAGCAGGTCGGTCTTGTTGATCAGCATCAGGCGGGCGGCGTGGAACATGTCCGGGTACTTGAGGGGTTTGTCGGCCCCCTCGGTGACCGAGAGGATCGCCACCTTGGCGGCTTCGCCCAGGTCGAAGGCGGCCGGGCAGACCAGGTTGCCCACGTTCTCGATGAACAGCACCCCGCCCTCGGGTAGGGGGAGCTTTTCCAGGGCGTGGCCCACCATGTGGGCGTCCAGGTGGCAGCCCTTGCCGGTGTTGATCTGTAGGGCGGGGACGCCGGTGGCGCGGATGCGTTCCGCGTCGAAGGCGGTTTCCTGGTCACCCTCGATCACCGCCAGGGGCAGCTCGGCCTTGAGGGCCTCCAGGGTACGGGTGAGCAGGGTGGTCTTGCCGGAGCCGGGGCTGGAGACCAGGTTCAGGGCCAGGATCGCCGTTTCGGCCAGGCGCTGGCGGTTGGCGGCGGCGTACTGGTTGTTCTTGGCCAGGATGTCCTGCTCGATCTGCACCATGCGCGCCTGGCTCAGACCCGGGGCGTGGGCGCGGGCGGCGCCGCTGCCGTAATCCAGGTCGGCCTCCCCGTGCGCGTGGGCCTGGTCGTCATGGCTGTGGCTGTGCCAGGTTCCGTCCTCGTGCTGGTGCCAGTGGCCTTGTCCATCCCCGTGGCTGTGGCCGTGATCGTGGCCATGGTGATGGTGTTCGTGGGCGGTGCCGTGACCATGCTCGTGCTCATGGTCGTGGGGGTGGCTGTGGCGGGTGCCGTCCCCGTGCTGGTGCTCATGCTCGTGGCCCACGGCCTGACCTTCGATCCTGGTTTCGCCGCTGGCGCAGCCGCAGGTTGTACACATGTCCGTCTTCCTTCCGCTCAAACGACTAGTCGATCTCGATTTCCTTGACCCGCATTTCCGTGCCGGCCGTGGGCTGCACCTGACAGCTGCCGCAGCGGGGGCAGATGCCGTAGCGTTCTTCCAGGGGGATGGTGGCGCCGCAGGGCAGGCACCAGCCGGCCCCCTGCACCGGGTGGATCTCCAGGGCGGCGCCTTCCGCCAGACTGCCCCGGGTCACCGCGTCGAAGCAGAAGCGCAGGGCCTCCACCTCGACGCTGGCCAGGGTGCCGATCTCCAGCACCACGGTCTTCACCCGCCGGGCGCCCTCGCGCCGGGCCGTGTCTTCCACCAGTTGCAGCACCCCTTCGGCCAGGGACATTTCGTGCATTCAGTTCTCCGTCCAGTCAATCCCGTAGGGGACGCAGGGGTCCAGGGCCAGGATGGCCAGCTCCAGGGCCCGCCGGGTGGCGCCGGCATCTTCCGGGGCCAGGGCTTGCAGCAGCCGGGTCAGGGGCGCGGCATCGGCGAACAGCCGGTCCGTGGGGGCCCAGATCCGGTAGCAGCCGACCCGGTCGCCGGCTTCCAGTACCGCCTCGTGCAGCAGCAGGCCCCGGGCCGTGCGGGTCAGGCCCAGGCCCTGTCTCCTGTCCGGGCGGGCGGCGCTGCGCAGCGGATAGGGCTGTTCCGTGCCCAGGGCCTGCCAGGCCTCCAGGGCCTGGAGCAGGCGCCGGGCATAGGCTAACCCCGGGCCGGGGGGCGTGGCAATGCGGCGGGAGTTGGCCCCGTCTGCCGCTGCCGTCTCCTGGCCGCTCATCCCGGCGGCCGGGTCCTGGTCGTCGGCCAGCCAGGGGGCCGGGTCCGGCAGGGCGTCGTCGTCGTGGGCAGGCAGGGTGAGTGGGTGCTGCAGCTGGCTCAGGCAGCGGGCGGCCAGGCCTTCGGGGCGGGGCTGGCCCGTGCCCGGGTCCAGGCCCAGGGCCCGTTCGAATAGTTGCCGGGTGGCGGCCGCGAAACTGGCCGGGTCGGCCTGACGGCATTTGCGCCAGATGGCGAAGGCTTCCCGGGGGGCTTCCAGGCCCAGGGCTACGGGCCAGTCCAGCAGTAGACGCCACAGGTGCTCGTGCAGGGCCTCCAGCCACAGGGCCCGGGTGCAGGCAGGAGAAGGTGTCCAGTTGGCCTCGCCCCGGGCGGCGGCCAGGGCGGCGCCAGCAGCCAGGCCCTGGGCCTGGCTGCACAGGCTGTAGAACAGGGGCGCGCTGGCCTGGACCTGGGCGGCTGGCTGGCCCTGAAAGAGCGACGTCACCGCCGGGCGCTGCAGTTCTACCTGGAGAGGCTCCAGCCGCCCGGCGGCCCAGCGGGCCTGGACCCGCAGCGCGCCGGTGTTCACCGGCCCAGCCCCAGGAAGGCCCGCCGGTTCGGGGGCGGCGGCGCGCTCCGGTCTTCCTCGCCGCCTCCTTCGAGCATCAGGGCGGCGAGCACCGCGTAGGCGGTCTGCCGGGCTTCCTCCTGGGCATCGAATTCGGCCGGGGGGGAAAACAGGGAGCAGAGGTGGTAGGTGCCCAGGGCTTCTTCCCTGGCCACGGTGAATTCGTAGTCCCCGGAGGGAAAGTGCCAGGTGTGCTTGGCGCCCGGAGCCGGGTCCGGCCAGGGGGCGCCCGGGGCGGGCAGGAGCAGCAGGTTGATGGCCCAGGGGGTGATCAGCACCCCCAGCCAGTGGCCGCTCTGTTCGTAGCGGCGGAAGGCCACGGCCTCCACTTCCAGCATGGCATTGGCGATGGGCAGCCCTGCCATGCGGGTGGCGGCGATGTGGCGGAAGGCTGCTTCCAGGGCGGGGGCGGGATTCTGGTTCCAGGCCGGGGCGGGCATCTTCAGTCCTGCAGCACCATGAACTTGTGCCGGGGGGCCTCGCACTGGGGGCAGACCCAGTGCCCGGGCAGCTGGGCGAAGGGGGTGCCGGGGGGGATGCCGCCCAGCGCGTCGCCCTGGGCCGGGTCATAGACCCACCAGCAGATGCCGCATTCCAGCCGGTCCCCGGGGGCCAGGCGGCTGGCGTCGCCGCCGTAGGAGCCTTCGAAGCCGTTCATTCGCTCTCCAGCATGGTCAGGTAGTCCCGCAGGCGTTCCAGAGTGTCCTCGAAATCCTCCACGGCGGCCAGGGCCACTTCGGGCATGTCCACCACCTCTATGGTGTTGAGGATCAGGGCGTCCATGGTGTTGAAGTACTGGACCCACCAGACATGGGCAAGCCGGGTGCTGGTGATGCGGCAGTTGCCGTAGCCCCGGGAGAGGATGGAGACCTCCCGGTGGCCGAGCCAGCCGTAGAGGGTGTCCAGGTCCGCCTCGCTCACCGGCAGCAGGGTCAGGTTGATCACGTGGGCCGGCTGGCCGGGCTGGTAGGCGGCGGCCTGGCGGCGCAATTCCTGCACCAGAGCGGGGGCGTTCATGGTGCCCGGCGGATAGGCCGGGGGTTCCAGTTCCCGGCTGCTGGTGGCGGCCATGGCTTCCTCCAGCACTGGCGGCATGGCCCCGGCCTGGAGTCTGTCCTCGATGATGGCGCCCCGTTCATCCAGGCCCAGCACCCGCCACAGGCTGGCAAAGGCGGTTTCCTGGACGCGCCAGTGGCGCGGGGCCACCGTGTAGGCGCTCACTTCGCCGAATCCCAGCAGCTGGCCCAGGGCTTCCCGTTCCGCCGGCGGCAGGGAGGCCAGGTCCTCGCTCACCGTGGCGGCTCGGGCAAAGCCGGCGGCGGCCATGCGGTCCAGGAGGCCATGCAGGCGGGCGGCCACCGCCGTCAGCACGGCGGGGTCGGCCGTCTCGGGCAGGCGCGGCGCGGCGAAGGTGTCCATGCCCTGGGGCATGGGCAGGTAGCAGGGGGTTTCATCCTCCTGGCTGCCGGGGCCCATGGCCACCACGGGAATGGGGAAGCCCCGGGCAAAGGGATGATCGGAAGGCAGGCTCATGGGCAGGTTCCCTGGCTGATGACGGGGATGGAAATGGGTTTGGGCTGGGCCGGGCCGGCCAGCAGGCGCGTCACTTCGGCCTGGTATTCGCCCCAGTCGCGGATGCCGTTCAGGCTGCCCAGGTATTGGCCGTCCCGCAGGAATACCACGGCCGGGGCCCGGGGGGCGCCATAGGCGGGGCCCAGGGCGGCGCTGGCAGCGGGGTCGGCCACCAGGCAGCGGGGCGCCGGGGTCTGGCCTTGCACGGCTTCGGGCAGGATCACGGCGGCATCCAGCACTTCGGGAAAGCGCAGGGGATCGTCGGTCAGGAGCAGCAGGGCCGGGCCTGCCTGAGGCAGATCGCCGGCATCGTGGCAGCGCTGGAAGCCGTGCCGGCTCTCCAGGCGGCGGATCGCCTGCTCCAGCCGTTCCAGGCCGGTGGGGGCGGCGCTCAGGGTGAATTCGGTGACAGGGCTCATGGGCGGTCCTTCTTGAGAAAGTCGGGGAGCTGGGGTTCCCGGTCCACCAGATCGGCGAAGCAGGCGTCCAGGTCGGCGGGACTCAGGGGGGCGCCGGCCTGGAGCCGTTCCAGGGCTTCCAGGGCGGCGTCGATGGCGGCGGCCCGTTCCGGTTCCAGCACCTCCCGGGCCGCGTCCAGGAAGGTCAGGACCCAGCTGCCCGGGGGCTGGGTGCCCACCAGGCGCATGTCTATCCAGGCCTCGCCGTTCCTGCCCCGGCAGCGGGACTGGAATTCGCCGGTTTCGATGACCTGCATGGGGATGCCCAGGCACATCTCAGGACTCCTCCGCCTGGTCGCGGATGTTGAGGAAGCGGGGGTCGCCGACGCGCCAGGCGGCCAGGGCGTCCGGGCGTTGGGCCTCGTAGCAGTCCATGGCCAGGGCCGCATCGCCCAGGTAGGGGGCGGCGGCGCCGTCGGGAATCTCCCCGGGCGCCCGGGCTTGAGGCTGGGCGCCCCAGCGTTCGAGCCACTGCAGGGCCAGCTCCAGGGCGGCGGGAATGCGTGCCTTGACCAGGGGCCGCAGGCTGCCGCCGTAGTCTTCCAGCTCTTCCGGCTGGACGCCTATCAGTACCAGCTCCCGGGGCAGCTGCCCGGTGAATCCGGCGGCGGCGATCACTTCCTGGAAGCCGGTCTGGTGCAGGCTCATCTTCTTGGCGCCCATGAAGCGGGGCACCTGGTCGCCAACCACCTCGCGCAGGGTGCCGGGCGGGTCGCCGTAATCCACGGCATCGAAAACCAGCAGGCAGTCGGCCTCCTGGACGTAGGGGAGCAGGTACAGCCCCTGGGTGCCGCCGTCCATCAGGGTGACCTGGGGCGGCAGTTGCCAGCCCTGGTGCAGGGCCTCGACGCAGCGGACGCCAAAGCCTTCGTCGGCCCAGAGCAGGTTGCCTATGCCCAGGACCAGGATCTTCGGTGCGGCGGGATGGAGTTCAGCGGACATGGGAGCTTCGTGTAACGGGGTCCGTTACATATTCAAGAGCCGTGCCAGGGCGGGGGCAGTCCCGCCGGCCCCGGCCTGGCGGGGGGGGCGGGCGGTGACCGGCTCTGCAGGGGTGGAAAGCAGGTTTGCAGCCGGTGGCTGTTAGCGGGAAGCCCCTTGGCTCCCGGGCTGGGCCGGCAGGTAGCGCCCCACCCCCAGGGCGGTGAAGATGGCCAGGCCCTGGAGCAGGGCGATGCCCACCAGCACCCGGCTTTCCTGGCCCCCGTCCATGAAGGCGCCGAAGATCAGCGGCGCCAGGGCCAGGCCCGCATCCAGACCGGAATAGACGAAGCCGTAGATGCGGCCGTAGGCGGCCTCGCCGAAACGGCCCACGGCGGCCCGGCGCACCAGCAGGTCCCGGGAGGGGCCGGCCACCCCGGTGAGAAAGCCGATGCCCGCCATCAGCACCGGGATGCTCCAGGCGGGCGGCCAGCCCGTGGCCAGCAGCAGGGCCAGCAGGGCGGCGCCACCGAGCATCAGGGCGATGATCCGGTCGTGCTCCCCCTTCTTTGCCAGGAAGCCTCCCAGGGCGATGCCGCCGGCCCCGCCGAGCAGGTAGGCCGAAAGACTGCCGGCCGCCAGGGGCCGGGCCAGGCCGTAGAGGTGTTCGATGATGGGGGCGGCGTAGTTCTGGATGGCCCCGAAGGCGGTGGTGATCAGGAAGAAGAAGGCAAAGCACATCCATACGGGCAGCACGGTGAGGAAGGCCAGGGGATGCTCGCCCTGGGGCGCGGCCTTGCGGCTGTGACCGGGCGGATCGGCGAGCAGGTGGCGGAAGGACAGCAGCAGGCCCAGGGCCAGCACGGCCAGCAGGGCGGCAGCCAGGGCGGCGACACGCCAGCCCGCCAGGGTGGCGATGCCGGTCATGAACACCGGCGCCAGGGCCCAGCCCAGGTTGCCCGACAGGCCATGGACGGAGAAGGCGTGGCCCAGGCGGGGCGAGGAGACGTGCCGGTTGAGCACGGTGAAGTCGGCCGGGTGGAACACCGCGTTGCCCAGGCCGGCCAGGCCCCCGACCAGCAGCAGTACCGGGAAACTGGCCGCCGTGGCCAGCAGCAGGGCGGCGAGGATGAAGCAGGTGATGCCGCCGGCCAGCACCCGGGCTGCCCCCCAGCGATCCACCAGGAAGCCCGCCGCTGCCTGCCCGACCCCGGAGACCACGAAGAACACGGTCATGGTCAGGCCGATGCGGGTGAAGGAGAGCCCGAACTCCCCCATCAGCCAGGGAAACAGGGGCGGCAGGAGCAGGTGGAAGAAGTGGGATACCCCGTGCACGGCACCGATCAGGGTGATCACGGCCAGATCGCGGCGGGGCGGGGTATCCAGGGCGAGGGTGCTCATGGGCAGGGGCGGGCAAGGAAACGGGCTGCCAATTTACGCTTTTAGTCGTATTCAGGCGAGAATTACCCCATGCTCAGTCAATCCTCCTCCCTGCGTCGTTGCGCCACCTGTCAGCGCTGGCAGGGCTGGCGCCGTCCCCTGCCCGGGCAGCCGGACAGTATCGAATACGATCCCGAGCAGGACCGGGGCCTGTGCCAGGGCGGTCCCTGGGACGGGGATAGCCGCAGTGTCCGGAACGCCTGCGGCCGCTGGATGCTGTGGGAGCAGCTGACGCCGGTGGATATTTTCAAGCTCTAGCCCGGGGCGGGCTGTCCGCCCCCGGTGCCGCAGGTCTTGAGGTGGGCGGCCAGGGCTGCATCCTGTTTGGCCGTATGGTCCCGGAACCAGCCCGGCAGTTCTCCGGCCAGGGCCCGGGCCGGCGCCGCCAGACCCTTCTCCAGCAAGCGCCGGGCGCTGGCCAGGGTGGCCAGCAGGCGCTTGTGCTCCTGGATGTGGCTGGCGCTGGCGGGAAAGCGGCTGGCCGCCATCCATTCTTCCTCGGCGGCGAAGTGCTCGATGCTGTGTTGCGCCAGACGGGCAAGGCAGGGGGCCAACTCCCCCTGGCGCAGCGTCGACAATTCTGTCACCAGGTCGACAAATTCCCTGTGCATGGCATCCATGGGCCCATGGCCCAGAACGTAGCGATCTTCCCAATCCATGGCATGACTCCGGTGCCGGGGCGAGTCCCGTGGTGGTGCGAGAAGCAAGCCCCGGGCCTGTTGGCCAGAAACCACGATTTTCCTGTTCGGGGAATTTCTGCGCTGAAGGGGCTGGGGGGCCGGCTTTCCCCCTGGTGGAGTGGTTTTCCTGGCAGCTGTCGGGCTTTTTTGTGAGAAATGACGTTTTACATCAGACAATGAATTCACTTGGTTTGATGTAGATCAGTCTTTCTTTTCATTGAGCCCCCAGAATCTGCCGGTCCGAATATTCCAAGGTCACGGGCTGGACCCGGAGACCCATAAACCGCAGCGGGCGCCTCATTTCTTTTTCTGTTTTCTGGAGAGACTCAGCATGCAGCAGCAGGCACCGACTGAAACCAAGATCGTCATGTCCGATCCCACCGCCCTGGGGGTGTTCGGGCTATCCATGGTCACCTTTGTGGCCGCCTCCGCCAAGATGCACTGGACGGAAGGGGTCACTTACCTCATTCCCTGGGCTCTGTTCCTGGGGTCCATTGCCCAGATCTGGGCTTCCGCCGTGGACTTCAAGAAGAACAACTACTTCGGCTCCATCGTTCTGGGCGCCTACGGTCTGTTCTGGATTGCCGTCGCCATGCACTGGGCCATCAGCCTGGGCTGGCTGGGTGCTTTCGATCCGGCCAAGGCCGACGGCAAGCAGCTGGCTGTGGCCTGCATCGGCTATTTCATTTTCTCCCTGTTCATCATGGTGGCCGCCTTTGAAGCCAACAAGGTGTTCGCCGCCATCCTGGTGTTGATCAACGTCCTGCTGCCTTCCCTGGCCCTGTCCATCCTCGGGGTGCAGCCGGCCCTGTTCGGTAGCCTGGCCGCCTGGTCCGAGCTGGGTATCTCCCTGCTGGGTTTCTACGCCGCCGGCGCCATCTTCCTGAACAACTTCTTCGGCCGCACCATGCTGCCCCTGGGCGCGCCCCTGGGGCTGATTCGCAAGGGTCCGGCCCTGGTGCCTGCCGACAGCAAGCTCAAGGCTGCCGCCTGAGCCTTTCTCCTGTCTCTCCCCTCCCCGCCGCAGGTTCCCTGTGGCAGGGAGGGTCCTGTCTGGCGGGGCTCCGTATGCCCCAATAGCGAGGAGGCGCTCGCAGCATCGCGGCACCGGGAGTGGATGCAGCCCGGGCAGGCCTGTCGCGCGCTTGCCTGCAACAACGCCGGGGAGTCCTTGATGAATCTCAGCCTTAGCCTTCGTTTGGTCCTGGGGGCGTTCCGCCTGGTGTGCACCTTTGTCACGCTGGCGTTGCTCCCCCTGCAGGCCCATGCCGATGATAAGTTTGCCTGGGAAATCGAGTCGGACCTGCACGAAGATTTTGCCCGCGAGGATGTCACGGTCAGTATCGATGGCCGGCGGCATTCCCGTTTGCAGACCCGGCAGGCCCATGAGGCTACCAATGTTCGGGTGCCCTACCGTCCGGGGCCCGGGCCCCACTTCTACGAACTGTCCGGGACGTCCCAGCCTGCCGCCAGAGGCAGGAAAGCCCGCCGGATCACCGGCAAGGGCTGGCTGTATGCCCAGCAGGAACTGGCAGCGGATTTTGCCCGGCTGGCGCCCCTGCCCGTCCTGCAGCGCATCCAGCGTATCCATGAGCAATGGCGGCCGCGCCTGAAAAAGACGGGCGGCGGCGCGTTGGTGACATCGGAGCGCCATGGGGCGGCCTCGGCGGCCAGCATCGCAGCGGCAGAGGCTAGGCTGGGCATGAAGCTGCCCGAGGCATATGTCCAGGCCGTCAGCCAACCCTACATGGCTTACCAGCCGGAGACTGCCGACAGGTCGGCGCGACCCGGGCTGTTTCCTCCCGAGGCCATCGTCAGTGTTTACGAATTCCTGGGAAAACCCAAAGGGGATACCTTGAAAGGTGAGCGCGCTTTCAAGCGGATGCGGCGCCACTTCTTGCTGGCCGGGGATGAAACTGGATTCCTGATTGCCCGGGATGACGTGCCCGATGCGGCTTCACGGGCGGCATCGCCTCTTTTGCAAGAGGTGGGCCTCAACGATGAAACGGCTACTGAGGACAGTGATGCCTACGATTTTTACCCGTTTCACCATCCCGGCAAGCGTCCCTCGACGGTAGGTGCTTTTGTGGAGGCTGCGGCTCTGTCCGAGCTGAAGCGCAGTCTGGCCCGGGCCGGGGTGACACTGCTGGGCGAGGGCAGACTCGTGCGCTTGTGGCGTCTGGAAATGGACGATGAGGCCCTGCTCATGGAGCTCCGCTACATTTCCTACGACGAGGTGGAGACGGATTGAGGGCAGGCGGCCCGGGGGGGGATTTCGGCGCTTCCCCGTCACCTGTCCGGCCCAGTTCCAGGCGGGCCTGGTGCAGGTCCCAGGCGGTTTGCAGGCCGAGCCAGAATTCGGCGGCGAGGCCGAAGCGGAGGGCCAGGCGCAGGGCCGTGTCCGGGGTGAGGCCCCGCTTGCCGCGCACCAGTTCATTGACCCGGCGGCGGGAGATGGCCAGGGTGCGGGCCAGGGCTTCCTGGGAGACCCCCAGGGGGCCGAGAAAGCGGGTCTCAAGAAAACGCCCCGGGTGCATCGGTGTGCGCCCCGGGGCCAAGAGATGATGATCGTTGTACATGGGGCCTTGCGGCGCTCAGTCCTTGAACATGCGCCAGCCGGAAACCATGGTGGAGATCAGCGACTGACGGCTCATGATGTCCTCGCGGATGGCCGCATAGACGTGCAGCAGCACGAAACTCATCATGATCCACATGCCCAGGCGGTGCCAGCTGTGGGTCTGCATGGAGCCGCCCAGCAGGGGCAGGACCCAGCCGAACAGGCTGTCGCTCCAGGAACCCAGGCCGGCGCCTTCCGAGTAGAGGGCGAAGCCGGTGACGAGCATGCCGAAGGCCAGGATGGTGAAAAAGAAGAACATCATCAGCTGGGCCATGGGGTTGTGGCCCACGTACTTTTTCGGGTGCTTTTCCAGGAACAGGTACCAGCGCAGTTCGAACAGCACCTCGCTCCACCAGGCCTTGTTGCTGATGGGCAGCATGAAGATCTGCCTGGCGTGGTGGTTGCCGACAAAGGCCCAGTACACCCGGGCCACCAGGCCGATGGCGAACACGTAGCCGGCGGCGAAGTGGGCGAAGCGGAGGTAGCCGAGCAGGAAGTTGTCGGCGGCTTCCCCGGGCACCGTCGGCAGGGGTTTGCCGATCAGGTAGCCGGTGACGGCCAGCACCACCATGGCGGCGGCGTTGATCCAGTGCCACAGGCGTACCGGGGCTTCATAGACGTAGATCGAGCGTACCTGCCTGCCGTGCCGTTCGGCCTCCAGCATGTCCTGTTGGGATAGCATGGCTTTCTCCTTGGCTGGGGGTTAGCGGACCTTGACCGAGGTCATTTCCTGACCGTCCGGGCTCATGACGTGGGTGGAGCAAGCCAGGCAGGGGTCGAAGGAATGCAGGGTACGCAGGATTTCCAGGGGCTCGTCGGCCTTGGCCAGGGGGGTGTTGAGCAGGCTGGCCTCGAAGGCGCCGATCTGGCCCTTGGGGTCCCGGGGGGAACCGTTCCAGGTGGTGGGCACGACGCACTGGTAGTTGTCGATCTTGGTGTCCTTGATCTTGATCCAGTGGCCGAGGGCACCCCGGGGCGCTTCGGTGAAGCCGGCGCCCTGGGCTTCCTTCGGCCAGGTGGAGGGTTCCCACTTGCTGATGTTGGCGGTGTTGAGATCGCCGGCCTTGAGGTTGGCCATCAGGCGGCCGAACATCTCCTGCTGCAGCTTGGCGCAGTAGAGGGTCTCGATGCCCCGGGCGGCGGTGCGGCCCAGGGTGGAGAACAGGGCGGTGAGGGGCACGTCGAGCTGCTTCAGGACCATGTCGATGGTGTCCTTGACCATCGGGTAGCGCTGGGGCTGCAGGTAGGCCATCACCATGCGCGGCAGGCAGCCCACTTCCATGGCGTGGCCGCGCCAGCGGGGCGCCTTGAGCCAGGAATACTTGCCGCCCTCGTCGAAGGCCTCGACCCGGGTCTTGGTCCCCTTGGTGTTCTGGCCCAGCACGAAGTTGGGTTCGGTGATGCCGTCGAAGGGGTGCAGGCCCTTGGTCTCGTCGGGATACTTGTACCAGGAGTGGGTGACGAATTCCTGGATCTGCTCGGGATCCTTCAGGTCCACCTCGTGGATCTTGGTCAGGTCGCCATTGATGATGGCGCCCCGGGGCAGCAGCAGGTTGCCGGCCGAGTAGTCGTTGGCCTTGTCCGGGATGTCCCCGTAGGAGAGCATGGCCTGGGAGGAGAGGCCGCCGCCGTAGCCCCAGCCCTTGTAGAAGGAGGCGATGGCGAGCAGGTCGGGGATGTACACCTGTTCCACGAATTCGGCAGCCCGGTCGATCACGTGCTTCACCAGGTTCAGGCGTTCCATGTTCACCGCGCCCACGGCCCCGGTGCCTTCCAGGTTGATGGCGCAGGGCACGCCGCCCACCAGCCAGTTGGGGTGGGGATTCTTGCCGCCGAAGATGGTGTGTACCTTGACGATTTCCTTCTGGAAATCCAGGGCTTCCAGGTAGTGGGCCACGGCCATCAGGTTGGCTTCGGGGGGCAGCTTGTAGGCCGGGCTGCCCCAGTAGCCATTCATGAAGGGGCCGAGCTGGCCGGATTCCACGAATTTCTTCAGGCGGTTCTGCAGGTCGCGGAAGTAGCCGGGGGAGGACAGGGGCCAGGAGGAAATGCTCTGGGCCAGTTCCGAGGTCTTCTTGGGATCGGCCTTGAGGGCGGACACCACGTCCACCCAGTCCAGGGCGTGCAGGTGGTAGAAATGCACCAGGTGATCATGCACATACAGGTTCAGCTGCATGATGTTGCGGATCAGGTGGGCGTTTTCGGGAATCTGGATGTTGAGGGCGTCTTCCACGGCGCGCACCGAGGTCAGGGCGTGGGTGCCGGTGCACACGCCGCAGATGCGCTCGGTGAAGGCCCAGGCGTCGCGGGGGTCGCGGCCCTTGAGGATGACTTCGAGACCGCGCCACATGGTGCCGGTGGACACGGCGTTGCGGATCACGTTGTTCTCGTCCAGATTCACTTCCACCCGCAGGTGGCCTTCGATGCGGCAGACCGGGTCCACGACCACGCGTTTGCCGGAGTTGTCGAGCTTGAAGCCTTGGGTTTCGTAAGCGCTCATGGGCTTATTCTCCGTTCGTTTCGTTCTTGTTGCGGGCCCGGGCCAGGGCGGTCACGGCCGCGTGGGCGGCGATGGCAGCGCCGGTGACGGCGGCCACGGTGCCGCCCACCTGGTCGGCGTTGGATTCCACGCCGAACTGCTTGATGTCGGTGACCCGGTCATAGAAGCTGCCCTTGTCCCAGAAACCGTCCTCGGAACAGCCGATACAGCCGTGGCCGGACTGCACCGGCCAGCTGACCCCGCCGTTCCAGCGCATGGACGAGCAGGCGTTGTAGGTGGTGGGGCCCTTGCAGCCCATCTTGTAGAGGCAGTAGCCCTTGCGCGCGCCCTCGTCGTCCCAGGCCTCGGCGAACTGGCCGGCGTCGAAGTGGCCGCGCCGGTAGCACTTGTCGTGGATGCGCTGGCCGTAGAACATCTTCGGCCGGCCCTGGCGGTCCAGTTCGGGAATGCGGTCAAAGGTGAGCATGTAGGTGACGACGCCGGTCATCACCTCGGCGATGGGGGGGCAGCCGGGCACGTTGATGATGGGCTTGCCGGTGATCACCTTGTGCACCGGGGTGGCCCGGGTCGGATTGGGCTTGGCGGCCTGGACACAGCCGTAGGAGGCGCAGGAGCCCCAGGAGATGATGGCCTTGGCGTCGGCGCAGGTTTCCTTCAGCTTGTCGATGAAGGGGCGGCCGCCCTGGATGCAGAACATCCCGTCCTCGTTCAGGGGCGGGTTGCCTTCCACGGCGACGATGTAGTTGCCTTTGTACTTCCGCTTGATCTCCTCGATGATGGCCTCGGCCTGGTGCCCGGCGGCGGCCATCAGGGTGTCGTCGTAGTCCAGGGAAAGCATGGACAGCACCACGTCCTTGGTGAGCGGATGGGCCGAGCGGATGAAGGACTCGGAGCAGCAGGTGCATTCCAGGCCGTGCAGCCAGAGCACCGGGGTGCGGGGCTTGTTCTCCATGGCATGGGCGATGCGGGGCGCGGCGGCAGCCCCCAGGCCCAGGGAGGTAGCGGTCAGGCTGCAGAATTTCAGGAAGCTGCGCCGGGTGATGCCCTGGCGGCGCAATACGTCGTAGAAGGTCTCGGTCATTGTCTGGTCCTCGGGGTGCGTGCCACCAGGCGGTGCCCGGCGCAGGGTTCCAGGGCGTTCAGCAATGGCCGTGCCAGTCAGGTCCGTGTGCCTAACGTGATGATTTGCAAGGATTGTGTAAAAACAAAGGGCGCCCTGACGGGCGCCATGGGGTAAGCAGCTTGTCGCTCAGAGGGTGGAGTGGAAAGCGGCTTTGCAGCTTTCCGTCCGCCTCCGGCCGCTTACTTCTCGGCGGTGAATTCCTCGTAGGCGCGGATGGCCTCGGCGGCGTACATGAGGGCGGGGCCGCCACCCATGTAGGTGCAGATGGACAGGGTTTCCATCAGTTGTTCCCGGGTCACCCCCAGGCGCACCAGGGCCTTGACGTGAAAGCCGATGCAGCCGTCGCAGCGGGCGGTGACGCCGATGGCCAGGGCAATCAGTTCCTTGTCCAGCTCGGACAGGACGCCGGCCTTCATGGCCCCCTGGGACAGGGCGTAGAAGTTCTGCATGGTTTCCGGGGCTTCCTTGCGGAAGGTGCCCAGGGCCTTGGAAAGGTCGTTGGTGATGGTGCTGAAGGACTTGCTCATGGGGCTGTGCTCTTGGTTTATTAGAAAACGCTGATTATAGGGGCTGGCGGGGCGCCCTCCAAGCCGGCGGGCGTTCATGGCCGCTCTGGCATAAAATGGGGCTCCAATCCTGAAGGGGCTGACGTGATCCTGGTAACTGGCGGTGCCGGCTTTATCGGCGCCAACTTCGTCCTCGACTGGCTGGCCGCCAGCGCTGAGCCCGTGCTCAACCTCGACAAGCTCACCTATGCGGGTAACCTGGAAAACCTGGCAGCCCTGGAGGGCGATGCCCGCCACATCTTCGTCCAGGGCGACATCTGTGACCGGGCCCTGGTGGATCGCCTGCTGCAGCAGTATCAGCCCCGGGCCCTGGTGCATTTTGCTGCCGAGAGCCACGTGGACCGCTCCATCCATGGTCCCGGCGAATTCATGCGCACCAACGTGGAGGGGACCTTCACCCTGCTGGAGGCCGCCCGGGCCTACTGGTCCGGGCTGAGTGGCGAGGCCCGGGACGCCTTCCGTTTCCACCACGTCAGCACGGACGAGGTGTACGGCAGTCTGAGCCCGGAAGCTGCCCCGTTTACGGAAACCCACCCCTACGAGCCGAACAGCCCCTATTCGGCCAGCAAGGCCGCCTCCGACCATCTGGTGCGGGCCTGGCATCACACCTACGGGCTGCCGGTGAGCACCAGCAACTGCTCCAACAATTACGGGCCCTTCCATTTCCCCGAGAAGCTGATTCCCCTGGTCATCGTCAATGCCCTCGCGGGCAAGGCTCTGCCCATCTACGGCGACGGCCGGCAGGTGCGTGACTGGCTCTACGTGGGCGACCATTGCGCTGCCATCCGGCGCATCCTGGAGGCCGGCCGGCTCGGGGAGACCTACAACGTGGGCGGCTGGAACGAGATGACCAATCTGGAGATCGTGCATCAGGTCTGCGCCCTGCTGGACGAATTGCGGCCCCGGCCCGACGGGCAGTCCTACGCCAGCCAGATCACCCACGTGGCCGACCGCCCCGGCCACGACCGCCGCTATGCCATCGACGCCCGCAAGATCGAGGCGGAGCTGGGCTGGCGGCCGGCGGAAACCTTCGCCTCCGGAATCCGCAAGACCGTGGCCTGGTACTTGGCCCATGAGGAATGGGTGCGCCACGTGCAGAGCGGCGCCTACCGGGAATGGGTGCTGCGCCACTACGAAGGGGATGCGGCTGCAGCAGCCGGAACGGCCGGGGTTGCGTCGTGACGCTCCGTCCCATCCTGATCACCGGCTGCCATGGCCAGGTGGGCTTTGAACTGCAGCGCGCCCTGGCGCCCCTGGGGCCCTTGCTCGCCCTGGACCGGCAGGCCTGCGACCTGGCCGATCTGGCGGGCCTGGGGCAGCTGGTGCGGCAGGTCCGGCCCCGGGTCATCGTCAATGCTGCGGCCTACACGGCCGTGGACCGGGCCGAAGGGGACCAGGACCTGGCCAGGCGCATCAATGGCCAGGCCCCTGGCGTCCTGGGCGAGGCGGCCCTGGCGGTGGGGGCCGCCGTGGTGCATTACTCCACTGACTACGTGTTTGACGGACGTGCCACCCAGCCCTACCGGGAAAGCGATCCCACCCATCCCCTGAGCGTCTATGGCGCCACCAAGCTGGCTGGCGAACAGGCCCTGCAGCAAAGCGGGGCGCCCTGCCTGATCTTGCGTACTTCCTGGGTGTTCGGCGCCCATGGGGGGAATTTCGCCCGCACCA
This sequence comes from Azovibrio restrictus DSM 23866, assembly GCF_000429665.1. Lineage (GTDB taxonomy): Bacteria > Pseudomonadota > Gammaproteobacteria > Burkholderiales > Rhodocyclaceae > Azovibrio > Azovibrio restrictus. The sequence goes on along the minus strand of NZ_AUCH01000003.1, from coordinate 111,945 downwards.
TGCTGCGCCTGGGGGCGGAGCGGGAAAGCCTGAACGTGGTGGCCGACCAGTGGGGCGCCCCCACCTCGGCAGCCCTGATTGCCGACGTGACCGCTCAGCTTCTGGGGCGTCACTTGCAGAATCCGGCGTCCCCCTTCCCCTGGGGCCTCTACCATCTGGCGGCCGCCGGGGAAACCTGCTGGCACGATTACGCCGCCCACGTCTTCGCGGCGGCGCGCCGGGCCGGATATCCGCTCCGCCTGGCAGCGGACGGCCTGCGCCCCATCCCTGCCAGCGACTACCCGGTCCCGGCGCCCAGGCCCGCCAGTTCCCGGCTGGACACCGCCCTGCTGCGCCAGACCTTCGGCCTGCACCTGCCGCCCTGGCAACAGGGGCTGGACCATGTACTGCAACAAATTCTCTGAGGTTCTCCATGCGTAAAGGCATCATCCTGGCCGGGGGTTCCGGCACCCGCCTCTACCCTGCCACCCTGGCTGTGTCGAAGCAGCTTCTGCCGATTTTCGACAAGCCCATGATCTATTACCCCCTGTGCACCCTGATGCTGGCGGGAATCCGGGACATCCTGATCATCTCCACGCCCCAGGACACGCCCCGCTTCGAGCAACTGCTGGGGGACGGAGCCCAGTGGGGGATCAACCTTTCCTACGCGGTGCAGCCCAGCCCCGACGGCCTGGCTCAGGCCTTCATCATCGGCGCGGACTTCATCGGCCACGGCCCGAGCGCCCTGGTGCTGGGGGACAACATCTTCTACGGCCACGAGTTCCACAAGCTGCTGGCGACGGCCGATGCCCGGGACAGCGGCGGCACCGTGTTCGCCTACCACGTGCAGGACCCGGAACGTTACGGGGTGGTGGCTTTCGATGCCCAGGGTCAGGCCACCAGCATCGAGGAAAAGCCTCGGGAACCCCGTTCCAACTATGCCGTCACAGGTTTGTATTTCTACGACAGCGAGGTGGTGGACGTGGCCCGCAGCATCCGCCCCTCACCCCGGGGGGAGCTGGAGATCACCGATGTGAACCGCCACTACCTGGAAGCCGGCAAGCTCCAGGTGGAAATCATGGGCCGGGGCTATGCCTGGCTGGACACGGGCACCCATGAATCCATGCTCGACGCCAGCCAGTTCATTGCCACCATCGAACAGCGCCAGGGCTTGAAGGTGGCGGCCCCCGAGGAACTGGCCTGGCGCCAGGGCTGGATTTCCTGCGCGGAGCTGGAGGTTCTGGCCCAGGCCCTGGCCAAGAACGGTTATGGCCAGTATCTGCTGCGCCTGTTGAACGAAAAAAGGATCTGACGTGCAAGTACAGCCTCTGGCCATACCCGAAGTGCTGCTGCTGACCCCCAGGGTATTCGGGGACGAGCGGGGCTTCTTCTTCGAAAGCTTCAATGCCCGGGCCTTTCGCGAGGCCACCGGACTGAGCCTGGATTTCGTCCAGGACAACCACTCCCGCAGCGTGCGCCATGTGTTGCGGGGGCTGCATTACCAGGTGGAGCAGGCCCAGGGCAAGCTGGTGCGGGTGGTCCAGGGGGAGGTGTTCGACGTGGCCGTGGATATCCGCCGTTCCTCGCCCACCTTCGGGCAGTGGGTGGGGGCCCGGCTCTCAGCCGAGAACAAGCAGCAGCTCTGGGTACCGCCGGGCTTTGCCCACGGCTTTGTCACCCTGAGCGAGAGCGCCGAATTCCTCTACAAGACCACCGACTACTACGCGCCAGCCCACGAACGCTGCATCGCCTGGAACGATCCGGAGATCGCAGTGGACTGGCCCCTGGAGGGCAACACCCCGCAGGTCTCGGCCAAGGATGCCCAGGGGCTGTCCCTGGCCAGCGCCGAGCTGTTCCCCTGAGCCGGTCATGAGCATTTACGCCATCGGTGACATCCAGGGCTGTTTCGGCTCCTTCATGAGCCTCCTGGAGCGTTGCCACTTCGATCCGGGCAAGGATCGCCTGTGGCTGGTGGGGGATCTGGTGAACCGGGGGCCCCATTCCCTGGAGACCCTGCGCTACGTGAAGGCCCTGGGACCGGCGGCGGTGACCGTGCTCGGCAACCACGACCTGTACCTGTTGATGGTGGCCGAAGGCAAGGTGGCGAAGCGGGGCAAGGACGATACCCTGCAGGCCGTTCTCGACGCTCCTGACCGGGATGAGCTGCTGGCCTGGCTGCGCACCCTGCCCCTCTGCCATGTGGAGCATGGCCACTGCCTGGTCCATGCCGGCCTGCTGCCCCAGTGGAGCCTGGCCCAGGCCAGGGCCCTGGCCGCCGAGGTGGAGGCGGAGCTGCAGGGTCCCGGTTATCGCAATTTCCTGGGCAGCCTGTGGGGCAGCAAGCCGGCGGCCTGGTCCAACAAGCTGAAGGGGGCCGAGCGGCTGCGGGTGATCGTCAATGCCATGACCCGGATGCGCTTTTGCACCCTGGCCGGGGAGATGAACTTCGAGGCCAAGGGCAAGGTGGAGAACGCCCCCAAGGGCTGTGTGCCGTGGTTTGAACTGCCCGGCCGCAAAAGCGCCGGCCAGGTGCTGGTGACCGGCCACTGGTCGGCCCTGGGGCTGCGGGTGCTGCCCCGGCTGCTCACCCTGGATTCAGGCTGCCTGTGGGGAGGGCATCTGTCCGCCGTGCGTCTGGAAGACCGGCAGGTGTTTCAGGTGGATTGCTGCGCCGGGGAAGGCCAGCCCCTGAAGGAAGACTGAATCCAGGCTCCGGCTCCGGATCGGTCTCCAGCCCCAGGGCCTGGGTGATGGCGAGCCGGGCGCTCCGGGCCATTTCCCGGCGCTGGGCCTGTTCCGGCTGCAGGGCCGGGCAGGCCTGGATGCGTGCCACCAGACCTGGGCAGGCCAGGATGCTGGCCAGACTGGCGCCGACGCTGATGTCCCCGTCGTAACGGGGCGCCAGGCAGCGCTGCCCGTCCTGGTCCTGGTAGCTGAGCGCCAGGGGAACCACCGGACAGCGGGCCTCCAGGGCCGGCTGCAGCAGGGCGCCGTGGAAGTGCAGGACCCGGGTGCCGTCCGTGGTGGTGCCTTCCGGGAACAATACCACCCGCTTGCCGGCCGCCAGCCGGGCGCCGATTTCCTCATTGATCAGCCGGGCATGGCCGCGGCTGCCCCGGCGCAGGAACACGGTGTCGTTGACCGCCGCCAGCCAGCCGATCAGGGGCCAGTGGCGTACTTCGGCCTTGGAGATGAAGGCGGCCGGGAAAGCGGCATTGATGACGAAGATGTCGAGCCAGGAAATGTGGTTGGCCACCACCAGGCTGGCCGGGCTGAGCGCCTCCAGCCGGGGCTCCAGACGCACCCCCAGGGCATTGAGCATGGCGGCGGACCAGCGCTGCTTCATGACCATGCGGCGGGCGTCGGAACTCCAGGGGTAGAGCAGCAGCACGGTGAGGGCGCCCCGGAGGAGCAGGGCGCCCACCCACATCAGTCGTAGCCCGCGCAGCAGGCGCGGCCGGGAAGCTGGGCCCATATTCAGTCCCGGGACCCCATGAAGTGCTTGGCGTAGCGGCTGTCCACCCGGGCCATGGAGAGCAGGATGGGCAGGTCGGCGGTGTTGAAATCAGGGTCCCAGGCGGGTTCGCCGCAGATCCAGGCGCCAGCACGCAGGTAGCCCTTGATCAGCGGCGGCAGCTCGGCGGGCACATCCTGGCGCAGGGCTTCCAGGGGCAGGGGGCAGCGGGGAAAGACCCGGTACTCCAGGGGGCTGAGGCAGGACTTCTCGCCCCGGGCCAGGCGGTGGTAGAGGCTGGCGGCGCCGTGGCCCCCGTCGGCCATGCTGATGGACGCGCAGCCCATCAGGTAGTCGTAGCCGTTGTCGCGCATGTACTGGGACAGACCCTGCCAGAGCAGCGCAATGGTGGCGCCGGTGCGGTAGTCGGGATGAACGCAGGAGCGGCCGATTTCCACCAGACGGGGACGCAGGTGCTGCAGGCGGGTCAGGTCGAATTCCCCTTCCGAGTAGTAGCCCACCCGGCGGGCATTGACCGGGGAAAGGATGCGGTAGGTGCCCACCACCTCGCCGCTGTTGTCGTCCCGGACCAGCAGGTGGTCGCACCAGCGGTCGAAGATATCCTCATCCACGCCGGGAATGCGGCTGGGCAGCTTGGCACCCATCTCGCCGGCAAAAACCCGGTAGCGCAGGCGCTGGGCTTCGAGTATCGCTTCCTTGTCCTGGGCTAGGCCCACGGAGAGCTTGGGGCGGGCCGGCTTGATGGGGTGTTGCAGCAGTTTGTTCAGGGCATCCATGGTCATTCCTCGTCTCGCGGAGTGTGGAATGAACTGTAGGGAGCCGCCGTTACCGCCGTGTTGCAGCTTGATGATGGGGAAATGAAAAACCGCCCCGAGGGGCGGTTCGCAAGGGGTGCGGCAGATGGGTCAGTGGCTGACCCGGGTTTCTCCCTGGCCGCTCAGGATGCGCACCCGCTCGCCCCGCTGAAAGCGTTCATTGCCGGCCTGGACGATGCTGATCAGGTGGCCGCCATCCAGGCGCACGGTGATTTCCTGGGCGGCTTCCCGGGTGGCCGACTCCTCGATGGCGTGGCCGGCGATGCCGCCCGCCACGGCGCCGATGATGGCCCCGGCGATGGCGCCGCGGCCATGGCCGATGTTGCTGCCGGCCAGTCCTCCGAGGGCGCCGCCGGTGAAGGTGCCGACCCCGGACTTGCGGCCTTCCAGCAGCACGTCGCGGACTTGCTCCACGACCCCGAACTGGACGCTCATCTGCCGCATGGCCTGGTCCTGGGTATAGACATTGCCGGAGGGGCTGGAGCAGCCCCCCAGGATCAGGATCAACAGGGCGAACAGGGCGGTGAGGGATCGGGCCGGCATGGGAGCCTCCTGGGTGTGTTTACCAAAGTGCTTCGTTGAACTCCCTCTGATAGCGGGCCGCGATTTCTGCCCGGCTGGGAGCGTGGTTCTGGGGGCCCCGGCTGGCAATCTTGTAGGCGCCCATCAGGGCGGCCAGGCGGCCGGTGCGTTCCATGTTCCAGCCGGCGATTATGCCATATAGGAGGCCGGCGCGATAAGCGTCGCCGCAACCGGTGGGGTCCACGACGGCCTCGGCCTGGACACAGGGGATTTCCAGACGCTGTCCGCCGCAGTAGATGTCCGAGCCCTGGCCCCCCTTGGTGACGATCAGGGCCTGCACCAGCTCCGCCAGCTGTTCGAGGCTGCGCCCGGTACGTTCGCAGGCCAGTTTGGCCTCGTAGTCGTTGAAGCAGGCGTAATCGGCCAGGCCCAGGAAGTCCAGCAGCTCGTCACCGGTGAACATGGGCAGGCCCTGGCCCGGGTCAAAGATGAAGGGGATGCCGGCGGCGGCGAAATCCCGGGCGTGCTGGAGCATGCCTTCCCGGCCGTCCGGGGCCACGATGCCCAGGCTGACGCCGCTGGCCTGTTCCACCTTGTTCAGATGGGAAAAGCTCATGGCGCCCGGGTGGAAGGCGGTGATCTGGTTGTCGTCCAGGTCGGTGGTGATGAAGGCCTGGGCGGTAAAACTGCCGGGCACCTGGCGTACGTGGGTGCGGGGCAGTTGCAGCTGGTCCAGGCGTTCCAGGTAAGGGGCGGCGTCGTCCCCCACGGTGGCCATGATCAGCGGGCTGCCGCCCAGCAGCTGCAGGTTGTAGGCGATGTTGCCGGCGCAGCCGCCGAACTCCCGACGCATCTCGGGCACCAGGAAGGCCACGTTGAGGATGTGGATCTGCTCGGGCAGGATGTGGTGCTTGAAGCGGTCCGGGAAGACCATGATGTTGTCGTAGGCCATGGAGCCGCAGATGAGGGCGTGCATAGTTGCTTCCGGAAAGATGGAGGAAAAATCAGGGATAGAACAGGTATAGCCGGTAGCCGGAGGGGCGCAGCTCGCCGCCTTCCAGGTTCAGGTGCACCGGGGTGTCACCCGGGGTGAAGGCAGCGGGCGCATCGCCAGGCAGGTATTCCTTGGGCGTGAAGACCTTGCGCACCAGCACCGCATCATAGGTGTCGGTGAGGGTCAGCTCCAGCTGCGGCCAGGCCTGGGGGTAGGGGGCCCGGTTCTGCAGGGTGGCCGCCAGCTGCAGCCGGCCCGGGGTGGTCTCCGAGTGCAGGTCGGAAGCCTCGATGCTGATCCACTCGGTTTCCCGGGCCAGGGGAATCTCCAGGCCCAGCTTCTCGAACAGGGGCTGGGTGGCGGGAAGCTTGCGGCTCAGCTCGCCCCGGTAGTGCAGGGCCGCCTGAGCGGCCAGGGTCAGCAGCAGGATCAGGCTGGCCAGGACGAACGGCCACAGGGCCCGGGGCGCAGGAGGGGCTGCCATGGCTTCCAGGGGGGCGGCGGCCCAGCGGGAGAAGCCGGGAATCTCGGTCAGGTCCCGGGGGGCCAGCAGTCCGGCTTCCAGGCCCTGCTGCTTGACCGAACCTGCCTGGGCCTCGCTGGCTTCCACGGCGGCATCGATGGGGTCCCGGGGCTTGGGGGCCGGCTCCAGGTCTGCCGGGGTGATCAGCGGGCGGGGGGCTTCCGGCTTGGCCTGGTGCTGACCCAGGGCCGGCCAGATTGTCAGGGCGCCGAGCTCATCGGGATGGAACTGGGGCTCCTGGGGCGCCGGCCGGGTGCGCGGTTTCTGGGCCGGAGCAGCGGAGGTTGCCACGGGGGCAGGGGCCGGCTGGGGTTCAGGTTCCGGCGCGGGGGGGAGCGTTGCCGCCTCCTGGGGCGTTTCCGGAGCGGCGACGGGAATTTCGATTTCCAGCTCGGGCTCGGGAACGCTGGTGGCCGGGGGCGGAGCAGCAGGGGGCTCCGCAGTGACAGGGCTTGCTGGCGCAGCAGGAGCAGCAGGAGCAGCAGGAGCAGCAGGAGCAGCAGGAGCAGCAGGAGCAGCAGGAGCAGCAGGAGCAGCAGGAGCCGGGCGGAGTTCTTCCGGTGCCGTTTCCTCCAGCAGATGTTCCATGGCGTTGAACACGTGCCGGCAGGCACCGCAACGGACTTTCCCGTCCCGGACCAGCAACTGCTCCCGGGTCATGCGGAAGGTGGTGTTGCAGGCCGGGCAGCGGGTCAGGAACAGCATGGCCGGATGCCGGAGAGGCAGACCCAGCCCTCACGGGTGTCTGCCACGGTGAGGGGGAGCCAGGGGGCGTAGACGCCGATGATTTCCTCTGCCTGCTCCGCCAGGATGCCGGACAGGGCCAGCCGGCCGCCGGGGCGGACGTGGGCGCAGATGGCCGGAGCCAGGACGCGCAGGGGGTTGGAGAGGATGTTGGCCACCACGAGATCATACTCGCCGGCCAGGGGGGCTGCCGAGTCCTCGAAGCGGGCGCTCACCCCGTTGCGTTCCGCGTTGGCCCGGGCGGCAGTGACTGCCTGGGGATCGATATCCACCCCGGCGACGCTGGCGGCACCCAGTTTTGCCGCGGCAATGGCCAGGATGCCCGAGCCGCAGCCGTAGTCCAGCAGGTCCTGGCCGGGCTGCACGGAGCGTTCCAGCCATTCCAGGCAGAGGCGGGTGGTGGGGTGGGAGCCGGTGCCGAAGGCCATGCCCGGATCCAGGATCAGGTTGATGGCGGCCGGGTCCGGACTCTCGTGCCAGGAAGGCACGATCCACAGGCGCGGGGAGACCTGGATGGGGTCGAACTGGGACTGGGTCAGCTGCACCCAGTTTTCCTCTTCCACCCGGGCCAGGGCAAAGTCGGGCACCCGGGCCATGCCCAGGGAGCCGGCGGCCGCAGCCATCATCTGCCCCACCGGGGCGTCTTCATCGAACAGGGCGACGATGCGGGAATGGTCCCAGGCCGTGGCCGGGGTTTCCATGCCCGGTTCGCCGAACTGGGGCTTTTCTTCCGGGGTCCCGGCGTCGGCATCCTCGATGCTGGCCGACAGGGCTCCCGCTTCCAGCAGGGCGTCGCAGAGGGGCTCGGCCTGGGCCGCATCCGTCAGGAAAGAGGCGCTGATCCAGGCCATGCTTATTTCTTGACCTCGCCCTTGTCCGCCAGCTTCTGCTCCAGGTAGTGGATGCTGGTGCCGCCTTCCACGAAGCGGGCGTCCTGCATCAGTTCCTGGTGCAGGGGGATGTTGGTCTTGATGCCTTCCACGCCCATTTCCGACAGGGCGATGCGCATGCGGCGGATGGCCTGCTCCCGGGTATCCCCGTAGGCGATGACCTTGGCCACCATGGAGTCGTAGTGGGGCGGCACCGTGTAGCCCTGGTAGATGTGGGAATCCACCCGGATGCCGGGCCCGCCGGGCGGGTGGTAAAAGCTGATCTTGCCGGGAAATGGCACGAAGGTGTAGGGATCTTCGGCGTTGATGCGGCATTCGATGGCGTGGCCGCGGAAGCTGATGTCGCGCTGCTTGAAGCGCAGCTTTTCACCTGCGGCGACGCGGATCTGCTCCTGCACGATGTCGATGCCGGTGATGGCCTCGGTGACCGGGTGTTCCACCTGGACCCGGGTGTTCATCTCGATGAAGTAGAACTCCCCGTTCTCGTAGAGGAACTCGAAGGTGCCGGCACCCCGGTAACCGATCTTGCGGCAGGCTTCAGCGCAGCGGTCGCCGATGCGGGCAATCAGGCGCGGCGGGATCAGCGGTGCCGGGGCTTCCTCGATGACTTTCTGGTGGCGGCGCTGCATGGAGCAGTCCCGCTCCCCCAGATACACGGCATTGCCGTGCTGGTCGGCGAGCACCTGGATTTCCACGTGGCGGGGATTTTCCAGGTACTTTTCCATGTACACGGTGGGATTGCCGAAGGCCACCTGGGCCTCCGACTTGGTCATGGTCACGGCGTTGAGCAGGGCGGCTTCCGTGTGCACCACCCGCATGCCGCGCCCGCCGCCGCCGCCGGACGCCTTGATGATCACCGGATAGCCCACCGTGCGGGCAATCTTGGTGATTTCCTTGGGATCGTCGGGAAGTGCCCCGTCCGAGCCCGGGACGCAGGGTACGCCGGCCGCCTTCATGGCGTCCTTGGCGGAAACCTTGTCCCCCATCAGGCGGATGGTGTCGGCCCGGGGGCCGATGAAGACGAAACCGGAGGACTCCACCCGTTCGGCGAAGTCGGCATTTTCGGAGAGGAAGCCGTAGCCCGGGTGGATGGCCTGGGCGTCGGTGACTTCCGCGGCGGAAATGATGGCCGGCACGTTCAGGTAGCTCTGGGCCGAGGGGGCCGGGCCGATGCAGACGGATTCATCCGCCAGCTTCACGTACTTGGCTTCCCGGTCGGCTTCGGAGTGCACGACCACGGTCTTGATGCCCAGCTCCCGGCAGGCGCGCTGCACCCGGAGGGCGATTTCGCCGCGGTTGGCGATCAGGATTTTTTCGAACATGATCGCAGCCGGTTAGCCGATGATGAACAGGGGTTCGCCGAATTCCACCGGCTGACCATTGTCCAGCAGGATGGCCTTGATGACCCCGGAAGCGTCGGCTTCGATCTCGTTCAGCAGTTTCATGGCCTCGATGATGCACAGGGTGTCGCCTTCCTTGACGCTCTGGCCCACTTCCACGAAAGCATTGGCGCCGGGGGAGGGGGAGCGGTAGAAGGTGCCCACCATGGGAGACTTGACCACATGGCCGTCGGGCAGGTCGTCATCGTCGTCGTCCAGGTTCACCGACGAGGTGCCGGCCGGAGCGGGAGCGCCCACCGGGGCGGCCATGGGCACCTGATAGTGCTGCATCGGGGCAGCGCCAGCGGGGGCGAACTTGGCGATACGCACCTTTTCTTCCCCTTCGGTCACTTCCAGTTCGGAAATGCCGGATTCTTGCACCAGATCAATCAGTTTCTTCAGTTTACGCAGGTCCATGAGGATCTCCCGGAGTCCGTGAACAGGAAAGGCTGGGCGGGGCCCGGCTCAGTCCGTATTGAGTTTGTTGAGAAGGTATTCGAGGGCGAGCAGGTAGCCCTGCTGGCCGAGGCCGCAGATCACGCCTATGGCCAGATCGGAAAAATAGGAATGCTGCCGGAAGGGTTCCCGGGCATGCACGTTGGAGAGATGCACTTCCACGAAGGGGATGGCCACGGCGGCCAGGGCGTCCCGGATGGCGACGCTGGTATGGGTCCAGGCGGCGGGGTTGATGATGATGTAACGCACATCCTGCTGCCGGGCGGCATGGATGCGTTCGATCAGGGCACCTTCGTGGTTGCTCTGGAAGGTTTCCAGGTCCACGTCCGCCGCTTCGGCCCGGCGGGCCAGGGTCAGGTTGATGTCGTCCAGGGTGACCGAGCCGTAGTGCTGGGGCTCGCGGGTCCCCAAAAGATTGAGATTGGGGCCGTTGAGGACCAGCAGACGGGGCCGGGGCACGGTCTTGGAAGCGGATTTTTGCTTCGTCATGGCGGCAAGTTTGCCGTAATTGGCGACAAATTGTCCAGTATTTCTACCGTTCGGCCTGGCCGCCCGCAGCGGCGGCCGTTCCCGGGGTCTGGCGCAGCAGGTCCTCCAGCTCGGCCTCGCCGATTCCCCCCAGTTTGCGCGCATGAATACGGCCCTGGGCGTCGATGATCAGGGTGAAGGGCAGTCCCATTTTCAGGTTGCCCAGGTCTCTGGCTCGGCTGAGGATCTCGTTGCCGCCCACGAGCAGGGGGTAGGAAACCGGGGTTTTAGCCGCAAAATCCTGTACGTTTTCCGGCGTATCCACGGCAATCCCCAGAAACTGCACGTTGCGGTTGCGGTATTGCTCCTGCAGCCGGGAAAAGGCCGGCATCTCCTTTCTGCAGGGGGGGCACCAGGTGGCCCAGAAGTTGATCACCAGGGTTCGTCCCCGCCACTGCTCCAGGGCATTCATGTGGCCGGAGGCGTCCGGCAGGCTGAGGCTGAGCAGCCCGTTGAGGGCGGCGGCTTCACCTTCCACGGCCGGTATTCCGGGGGGGGCGGAAGGATGCTGCTGGCGGGAAAACAGCATGCCGGCGGCCAGGGAGACCAGGGCCACGGTGACGATGGCCAGCAGTTTGGCGAGGGAGGTCTTCATGGGTGTTCCAGCATCTGCTGCAGGGCATCCAGGCGCATGCGCTCCTTGGGGCGGCCGTCCCGGTGCTTGAAGCTTTGCCGCTCCAGCTGGGGGGGGAAGATGATCAGCTTGATGTCGGCGGCCGGGGTGGACAGCTGCAACACGGCTTCGGCCTTGTCGTTGCGGGGTTCCAGGTGCTCGAAGTCCATGCCCCGGTCGAGCAGGAAGATTTCCACTTCCTTGGCGCTGTCCGCGAACAGCATCAGGTCTATGCTGGAAAAGCTGCTGGCCGTGCCTTCGAGCACCGATCCGGTGAGATAGGGGCGGAAATCCGCAAGAAATTCCATGATCCGGGCGGCTTCTGCGCGCAACTGCCGCAGCAGGGCGGGCTGGGTGTCGCTCTGATAGAGAGCCTGGTAGAGACGCAGCTCCGTTTCCACCTCGGCATTGTCCGGCAGGGGAGTATTGTCCGGCAGGCCCAGCTGCCGGGCCGCCTTCTTCTTGGCCTGGGCCATGTCGGTGATGCCGTCCTGGGCCATGAGCCGGGCGGCGGTGCTGGCGATCTGGGTACGGGAAACGCTGGGGCGGGGCGCTCGGGCGCGTTCGTGGCGGGCCATGGAAGCCTCGATAGTCATGGGATCAAGTAAAATTGCGCCCCGATTCTAACCTTTCTTCTTCCTCGGAAAAGCTTTCATGCACATTCACATCCTCGGTATTTGCGGCACCTTCATGGGGGGCGTGGCCCAGCTGGCCCGGGCTGCTGGCCATCGGGTCACCGGTTGCGACGCCAGTGTCTACCCGCCCATGAGCGATCAGCTGCGGGCCGCGGATATCGAGCTGACGGAGGGTTATGATCCGACCCAGCTGGCCCTGGCGCCGGACCTGTTCGTGGTCGGCAATGCCATTTCCCGGGGCAATCCCCTGCTGGAAGCCATTCTCGACCGGGGCTTGCCCTATGTGTCTGGCCCCCAGTGGCTGGCCGAGCATGTGCTCCAGGGGCGTTGGGTGCTGGGCGTGGCCGGGACCCACGGCAAGACCTCCACAGCCTCCATGCTGGCCTGGATCCTGGAGGATGCGGGCATGGCCCCGGGCTTCCTGATCGGGGGCGTGCCGCTGAATTTCTCCGTGTCCGCCCGTCTGGGGGATACCCCATTTTTCGTGATCGAGGCGGACGAATACGACACCGCCTTTTGTGACAAGCGTTCCAAGTTCGTCCATTACCGGCCCCGGACTCTGGTGATGAACAACCTGGAGTTCGATCATGCGGACATCTTTGCCGATCTTGCCGCGATCGAGACCCAGTTTCACCATCTGGTGCGTACCTTGCCGGCTTCCGGGCTGATCGTCAGCAATGCCCGGGAGGAAAGTCTGAACCGGGTTCTGGCCCGGGGATGCTGGACGGAAGTGCAGCGCTTCAATAGCCCGGAAGGTTACCGGGTGAGCGGGGATGACAGGGACGGCTCCCTGGTGCTGCACGGCCCCGGCGGAGAGCTGGCCCGCACTACCTGGTCCCTGGCCGGCGAGCACAACCGGGCCAATGCCTGCGCGGCCCTGCTGGCGGCCCGGCACGTGGGCGTGACCCTGGAGCAGGGGCTGGATTCCCTGTCCCGCTTCCAGAACGTCAAGCGCCGCCTGGAGGTGAGGGGGCAGGCGGCCGGTGTCACGGTTTACGACGACTTTGCCCATCACCCCACCGCCATTGCCACGACCCTGGCGGGTTTGCGGCGCAAGGTGGGGGACGCCCGGATTCTGGCGGTGCTGGAACCCCGCTCCAACACCATGAAGCTGGGGACCATGAAGGACAGGCTGGCCGCCAGCCTGGAGCTGGCCGACCGGGTTTATTGCTATGGTGCTCAGCTGGGCTGGGATGCGGCCGGAGCCCTGGCGGCCCTGGGGGACAGGGCCCGGGTGGAAGACGACCTGGAGCGGCTGGTGGCAGGGGTGGTGGCCGAAGCCCGGGCCGGGGATCAGATCCTGGTCATGAGCAACGGGGGGTTTGGCGGCATCCATGCCCGGCTGCTGGAAAAACTGGCGGCTGCCTGAACCCGGACGGGTCCGTATTTTCCCGTAGTAATTTGATTTTTATTTGATTTTTCTCTGGTTTTGTGGAGAATGTCGCCCTTCGAGTCGCCGGGCAAGCCCTCGGTGCGTGGGTTTATTTCTCCGAAGAGAATTTATCCGGGGCTTAAGTAACCGGTTTTTTGCGGCCGTGGCCTGTTGCCATTTTGGGTGCCGCTGTGTGAGGACCGCCGCAAGGGCGGTCATTGGGAGTGTGTGATGTCTGAAGAAGTTGAATCCTTTGCCCAGTTGGGCCTGTCCGAATCCGTATTGAAGGCGCTGGTGGATGTGGGTTACGAAACCCCCTCCCCGATCCAGGCCCAATGCATCCCTGTGCTGCTGGAAGGCAAGGACCTGCTGGGCATGGCCCAGACCGGTACCGGCAAGACCGCCGCCTTTGCCATCCCCATCCTGAACCAGCTGGACCTGGCTAACGCCACGCCCCAGGCCCTGGTGCTGACCCCCACCCGGGAACTGGCCATCCAGGTGGCCGAAGCCTTCGTGCGTTACGCCAAGCACATGCCCGGTTTCCACGTGCTGCCCATCTACGGCGGCCAGAGCTATGGCATCCAGCTGAAGCAGCTGGCCCGGGGCGCCCATGTGATCGTCGGCACGCCCGGTCGCATCATGGACCACCTGGAACGTAACAGCCTGTCCCTTGCCGGCCTCAAGACCATGGTGCTGGACGAAGCCGACGAAATGCTGCGCATGGGCTTCATCGACGACGTGGAGTGGATCCTCAAGCACACCCCCGCCGAGCGCCAGACCGCCCTGTTCTCCGCCACCATGCCGGAAGCCATCCGCCGGGTGGCCCAGAACTACCTGCTCGACCCCCAGGAAGTGAAGATCAAGTCTGCCACCCAGACCGTGGCCGCCATCCGCCAGTGCTACTGGCAGGTTTCCGGCATGCACAAGCTGGATGCCCTGACCCGCATCCTGGAAGTGGAAGACGACCTGGACGCCGCCATCATCTTCGTGCGCACCAAGCTGGCCACCGAAGAGCTGGCCCAGAAGCTGGAAGCCCGGGGCTATTCCGCCGCCGCCCTGAATGGCGACATGAACCAGCAGGCCCGGGAGCGCGCCATCGAGCAGTTGAAGGCAGGCACCCTGGACATCATCATCGCCACCGATGTGGCCGCCCGGGGCATCGACGTGCCCCGCATCAGCCACGTGATCAACTACGACATTCCCTACGATGCGGAAGCCTATGTGCACCGCATCGGCCGTACCGGCCGGGCCGGCCGCACCGGCACCGCCATCCTGTTCGTGGCGCCCCGGGAAATGCGCATGCTGCGGACCATCGAACGGGTCACCCGCCAGCCCATCGAACATCTGGCCCTGCCCACCCACCAGGCGGTCACCGACAAGCGGGTGGCCAATTTCAAGGAGCGGGTGGCCAAGGCCCTGACCTCCGAGGACCTGGACTTCTTCGAGAGCCTGGTGGCCGACCTGGCCAGCGAGCAGGAGTCCTCCCCCGAGCGGGTCGCCGCCGCCCTGGCCTTCATGGCCCAGAAGGATCGCCCCCTGAAGCTGGAAGAAAAGCCCCAGCGTCAGGTTCGGGAATTCACCGAGCGTCCTCCCCGGGCCGACCGTCCCGAGCGTGGTGAGCGCCCCGAGCGGCCCCGTCGGGAACGGGAAGATCGTTTCGGCAACGAAGAGCGTCCGCCCCGTCGCGAGCGTCCCGCCTTCGCCACCGAGGTGAATGAGGATGATCGCGGCAACGCCGTGGTGATGGTGCGTTACCGCATCGAAGTGGGGCGCAACCAGGGGGCATCTCCCAAGGATATCGTCGGCGCCATCGCCAACGAGGCCAACCTGCCCAGCCGCCTGATCGGCCGCATCGACCTGTTCGATGACTACAGCACCGTGGATCTGCCCGACGACCTGGATCGGGAAACCCTGCAGATCCTGCGCAGCGCCTGGGTGCGTCGGCGTCAGCTCAATATCGCCCGGGAAGACGGGAGTGCGCCGGCTGCCGATAGCCGTCCGCCCCGCAAGGGCCCGGGCAAGCCCCACAGCAAGCCCTACGGCGGCGAGCGTTTCTCCGACCGTCCTGCGGGTGACCGTCCCCACGGCGGCAAGCCGGCCTGGAAGGGGGATCGTCCCGCCGGCGGCGGCAAGCCCTTCAAGAAGCGCGAGCCCAGGGGCGAATGAGCCCTGGTCGGTGAGGTAAAACAACAAAGGGGCCCGCGGGCCCCTTTGTTCATGGGTAGTCTTCCGGAGGTTGTTTTCCTGTTCCTGGGGCGCTCGCCATGCTGGCGCCGAGTAGGGGGTGCGCCTTCAGCGTGACAACAGGAGTAGCAGGGCGATAGTGGCGGCCAGCCACTGCGCCGCACAGGCCAGACCCTGGCGGCGCAACAGCCGGCGGGTAGCGGCGACGCGCTGGGCCAGCGGCCGCCCGGCGTCGGCGACCGGCCAGCCGAGGCCGGTCAGCGCGGCGTCGAAGGCGGCGAGCGCGCTTGTCGCATCTTGGTCGGCCGCCTCGGCCCAGTGGGCGAAGAGCGGTCGGTCGAAAGCTAGGCGCAGCGCCCAATAGCCCTGCAGCAGGCCGAGCAGGACGCTGGCGGCGAGTGCCGCGGCACTCGCCGCCGTGACCTGGGGCAGCAGCAGGCCGGCCAGCGCGAGCAGCGCCAGTGGCCGGCTCCAGGCGTCGATGCGGCTGGCGGGGGCGCAGATGGCGCAGCCGATCGCGGCGAGCTGGCGGTCTGCCGGGCTCATGCGGGTTCGCTCCCGGCGGCATCGACTTGCGCCAGGCTTGCCCGCCAGCCGTCGTCGAGCACGATCTGCGGGCGCTGCTCGCGGATCAGGCGGATCGCCGCTTCGGTGTCGGCAGCCAGGCCGCTCAGTTGCAGCCAGGCGGCGACCGCCGCCGCGCTGCGCGAATAGCCGAGGGCGCAGGCGACCAGCACCGGGCCGTCGGCCACCCGCTGGGCAATCTCGCGGGCCGCCGCGCCCAGGACTTCCGGCGCCGCCGGCACCAGGTCGAGGCAGGGATGGACGTGATGCGGCGTGGCGAGGCGCGGTGCCGGCAACTCCGCGCTGAGATCGATCAGGGCGCCGAAGCCGCCGCTGGCATAGGCGGTCGCGTCGGGCATGCGGCCGAGCCAGACGGCGCCGGCGATATGCACCGGGGCGGGGTGGCGCCGCGTCCACCAGCGCGAATTGAGCCAGGCGGCGAACTGGTAGGGCGCGAACAGCCAGCGCGCGGCGAGGCTGTGGCCGCCGGCCTGCTTCTGGAAACCGGCGCTGCCCGCCCAGGCGTAGTTCCAGCCGACCAGCAGCAGCGACAGCGCCGGCCAGGCGAGGACCAGCGCCAGCCCGCCGAGGCTGATGGCGCTCGCCAGCAGGGCTGCCGCAGCGCCGGCATAGAGCGCTGCCAGCCGGAAGTGGCCGGCATCGGCGGCGCGCCGCAGCGGCGAGCGCAGGCCGGCTTCCGGCAGCAGCCAGAGGCAGAAGAGGCCGAGCGCGGCGCCGGTCGGGACGTCGATGAAATGGTGCTGCCAGGTGGTCAGCACGGAAATCCCGATGAGCAGCGCCCAGCCGTGCACCAGCAGGCGCCAGGGGCGGGCCAGCGGCAATTTCGCGAACTGGAACCAGATCAGGACGAGCAGGGCGATGTGCAGCGACGGCGCCTGGTTGTACGGCTGGTCGAAGGCGCTCAGGGCGGTGAACATGGCGCCCGCCAGGCCGTCGGTCGCCGGGCGGGCGAAGGCGAAACGCAGCGGGAAGGCGAGAAAGCAGGCGACGGCGATCACTTGCGCGGCGAGCAGGCGCTGGCCGTGCCGGTCGACGGCGCGGGCGTCGCGGCAGCAGAGGAAGGACAGCCCGTAGAGGAGGTCGATCGACCAGTAGGGAACGATGGTCCAGGGCAGGAAGGGCAGCTGCCGTTCCCAGGCGAAATACAGGCTGGCCACCGCCTCGCGGCTGGCCGCCAGCTGGTTCGCCTGGCCGTAGCTGAGAAAGAAGAAGGGGCCGAGGAAGAGCAGCCAGAGCAGGCTGCGCTTCCAGGGCAGTGGCGGCTTGCCGTTCATGCCGGCCGACGGCGGGCCAGCGAGACGGTGAAGATGCCCCAGGCGTCGATGCGCTGCTCGATCTTCTCGAAGCCGGCGTCGCTGACCAGTTGGTCCATTTCCGCCTGGGTGCGGCGGCGCATCACCCAGGCTTCGCCGTCGCGGTGGCTGGTCAGGGCGCGGGCGATCAGTTCGAGCTGCGGATGCCAGGGCTGGCCGGTGTAGATCAGGTAGCCGCCCGGCGCGATGGCGTCGGCCATGCCGGCGAGCGAGGCGGCGACGCGGTCGTTGTCGGGGAACAGCTCGTAGAGTCCGGAGACGATGCCGAGCGTCGGCGCCGGCGTCACCGCCGCCACCGAGGCGCGGTCGAAGGCGTCGCCGCGCTCGAAGCGGGCGATGTCGCTCAGGCCCTTGGCGGCGATCAGGGCGCTGCCCTGGTCCACGTTGAGCGGGCTGAAATCGCGCAGCAGGACGGATTCCGGGCGCGGCGCGTCGGCCAGCGCTTCCAGCACGTAGCGGCCGTGGCCGGCGGCGATGTCGAGGATGCGCAGCGGCTGGCCCTCCGCCTGCAGGCGGTTGAGCGCCGCGCGCAGCAGTTCCTCGATGTTGAGCTTGCGCTGGCGGATGCCGCGCCAGCCGATGGCGTCGAGGTAGTTGCGGTCGATCAGCCGGCCAAGCGCGCCGCGGCCGGTCGGCGTGTTGCGGTAGACGTAGTCGAGCGTGCTGCCGGAATCGAAGCCGGTGCGGTGACCGAGCGCGACGCCGGCGGAGAGCAGGCCGCCGAGCTTCATGCCGAGGCGGTAGAAGGCCCAGTACAGGCCGCGCGGGCTGAACAGGGAGAGCGGGCGGGCAAGTGCCTGCGCCTCGTCGAAGGTCGGCCCCTGGCGGTGCGCCTGGCGCAGGTCGGGGCGCGACCAGGGCAGCGAGAACTGGCGCAGGATGAAGCTGCGCGCCAGCGCGGTCGCGACGTGGCGGTCCTTCTCGCCGAAGGTGTCGTGGTAGAAGCCGTCGAGGACGTGCTTCTCCTTGGCGCTCGTTCCCAGGCGGTCGAAGAACTGGTGCTGCGGCGCGTGATGCACGACCCAGTCGGCGCCGGAGACAAGCAGTTGGGTCGGCACGGTGATCGCCTGGGCGTCGGCGACGACGCGGTCGGCCGCCTCGTAGAGGGCGAGCAGGATGTTCACCGAGATTGGCCGCGAGATCTGCGGGTCGCTGTCGTAGGACGCCTGGCGCGCCGGATCGTGGGTCAGGAACTTCGACTTGACGTAGCTGTTGACGAAGAAATTGCCGCGCAGCGCGCGCAGCAGGCGCAGACCGGGGCGGGCGAAGGGGACGTAGAGCTTGACCTTGAACGCCGGCGAGGCGAGCACCAGGCAGCGCACGCGCGGCGCGTAGTCGTGGGCCCAGGTGCTGATCAGCACGGCGCCGACGCTTTGCGCCAGCACCGCCATGTCGCACTCGGCCACGCCCCAGGTGTCGCGGATGTGTTCGATGAAGGTCTGCACGTCGCGCACCGATTGCCCGAAGCTCGGCGAATCGCCGCGCGGCCCCGGCGAGTTGCCGTGGCCGCGGGCATCCCAGGCGTAGAAGTCGAAATCGGGTAGATCGAGTTCGTCGACCAGGTGCGCCATGCGTCCGCCGTGTTCGTGGCCACGGTGGAAGAGGATGATGGCGCCGCGCCGTTGCGGCGCGACGGCGGGCCAGCGGCGGTAGAAGAGGTTGGTACCGTCGCTGCAGGGGAAGTGGTGGTTTTCGGCGATTCGGGTCATGGGGTGATGGCGGCGATGCCGCTGGGAATGCGGTTATCGGAACTGCAGTGCCGTCACGGCGACAGTCCTGGCCGTGCGTCAGAGCTCACGGAACTGTGCTGGGCGAGGGGATTGTACGCCAAAGGCATGACAGGGCAGCGCCAATTCGCTGGCCTTACGGGCCATCGTCTTGTCCTGCAAGGCGACTTGGGGCTGAGCCAGCAGTGCTGCTGGATGGGGGGAGCGGCTGCCGTCCTGCATGAGCAGCCGTGGGGGAGGCGACGCTGGGCGCCGTCGCCTGTCTGATCTGTGCCTGGCGGGATTCAGCCCCCGCTCTTGCCCCAGGAATCCTTGAGGGTCACGGCCCGGTTGAAGACCGGGGCGCCGGGGCGGGAATCCACCCGGTCGGCGACGAAATAGCCGTGCCGCTCGAATTGGAAGCGCTGTTCCGACCGGGCATCCTTGAGGCTGGGTTCCAGCTGGGCGGTGATGCTGCGGCAGGATTCCGGATTTAGGTCTTCCAGGAAGTCCCGCTCGCCCGCGCCGGGGCTGGCCTCCTTGAACAGGCGGTCATAGAGGCGCACCTGGGCTTCCTGGGCATGGGCGACGGCCACCCAGTGCAGGTTGCCCTTGACCTTGACGCTGTCGGCGCCGGGGGTGCCGGACTTGGTATCGGGCAGGTACTCGCAGAGAACGGCGGTGATCTTGCCGTTATCGTCCTTCTCGCAGCCGGTACAGGTCACCACATAACCATAACGCAGCCGGGCCATGTTGCCGGGGAACAGGCGGCGGAAGCCCTTTTCCGGCACCTCCTGGAAATCCTCGGCCTCGATCCACAGCTCCCGGCCGAAGGGCATGGTGCGTTCGCCCAGCTCCGGCTTCAGGGGGTGGTTGGGGGCGTGGCAGTCCTCGAACTGGCCTTCCGGGTAATTGGTGATGATCAGCTTCAGGGGATCGAGCACTGCAACACGGCGCTCGTCCATCTCGTTCATGGTCTCCCGCATGCAGTCTTCCAGCAGGCTGTAGTCGATCAGGGAATCGGACTTGGAGACGCCGACCCGGTCCATCAGCAGCTTGAAGCCTTCCGGGGTATAGCCCCGACGGCGGGCCCCGACGAGGGTGGGCATGCGCGGATCGTCCCAGCCGCTCACGTGTTGCTCTTCCACCAGCTGGATCAGCTTGCGCTTGGAGAGGACGACGTAGGTCAGGTTGAGGCGGGAGAATTCGTACTGGTGCGGCAGGGGGCGCTGCAGCAGGCCGCCCTCGGCCAGGCGCTCCAGCAGCCAGTCATAGAAGGGGCGCTGGTCCTCGAACTCCAGGGTGCAGATGGAGTGGGTGATATTCTCCAGGGCATCCTCAATGGGGTGAGCAAAGGTGTACATGGGGTACACGCAATACTTGTCCCCGGTGTTGTGGTGGGTGGCGTGGCGGATGCGGTAGATGGCCGGGTCGCGCAGGTTGATATTGGGCGAGGCCATGTCGATCTTGGCGCGCAGGATGTGGGCGCCGTCGGCAAACTCGCCGGCCTGCATGCGCTTGAACAGGTCCTGGTTCTCGGCAACGGTCCGGTTGCGGAAGGGGCTATCCTTGCCCTTCTCCGTCAGGGTGCCCCGGTTGGCGCGCATTTCCTCGGCACTCTGGCTATCTACGTAGGCGTGGCCGGCGGCGATCAGGTACTCGGCGCACTGGAGCATCCAGGGGAAATAGTTGGAGGCGTAGTAGAGATTGTTTTCCTGGGCGTCCTGCCAGTCGAAACCCAGCCACTTCACCGCGTCCACGATGGAATCCACGTACTCCTGCTCTTCCTTCTCCGGATTGGTGTCGTCGAAGCGCATGTGGCAGCGGCCGCCGAACTGCTTGGCCAGGCCGAAGTTGAGGCAGATGGACTTGGCGTGGCCGAAGTGCAGGTAGCCGTTGGGCTCGGGCGGGAAGCGGGTGCGGATTTTGGCCGGGTCCAGAGGGGCCTGGGCATGGCTTTCAGCCAGGCCGGGCTGGCCGGCCCAGCGGCGCTGGGCGTGCTTGCCGGCGGCCAGGTCGGCCTCGACGATGTTGCGGATGAAATTGGTGGCGGGGGGGAGGGGCGTACTGTTGGGTTTGCTCACGATTTACCTGGGGTTCGATGCTGTCGGCTGACATTTTAGCGGCAGGGAGGCCGTTGCGGGGCGCCGCGGCGCCGGGGGCGGCTAAAATGCCGGGAAAATCCGGAGTCTTGCCATGAACCTGAAAACCCTATCTGAAGCACGGCGGCACGCAGACACAGGGGAGAAACCAGCGCTTGAGCCGCCCGGCGGCAGCCCCCGGCGGC
Organism: Azovibrio restrictus DSM 23866; assembly: GCF_000429665.1. Taxonomy (GTDB): domain Bacteria; phylum Pseudomonadota; class Gammaproteobacteria; order Burkholderiales; family Rhodocyclaceae; genus Azovibrio; species Azovibrio restrictus. The sequence goes on along the minus strand of NZ_AUCH01000003.1, from coordinate 90,945 downwards.
CGGGCAGGTGGGGCCGGTATCCGGCCTTGCTGCGTGTTCCTGTGCAGGAGAATCAGGGATGAACGGACTGAATTTCGCGGCAGTGGGGCTGGGAGCGGCCCTGGGAGCCTGGTGCCGCTGGTTGCTGGGCATGGCCCTCAATCCCCTGTTGCTGGGCATCCCCCTGGGGACCCTGGCGGCCAACCTGATCGGGGGATTCCTGGTGGGCGTGGCGGTGGGGCTCTTCCATCTGCACACGGGGCTGGCGCCGGCCCTGAAACTGCTGGTGATCACCGGCTTCCTGGGCGGGCTGACCACCTTCTCCAGCTTTTCCGCCGAGACCATGGAGCGCCTGCTGGCCGGTCAGCCCGGCTGGGCGCTGGCGATGGCCATGCTGCACCTGGGCGGCTCCCTGCTCATGACCTGGCTGGGGCTCCTGAGCGTGGGCGCCCATCGCATCTGGGGCTGATCCGGGGGGACTGTAGGCTTGTGCACAAGCCTACAGTTTTCAGTAGCGGCTAACCTTCTGCATCTGGCCCGGGCTCAGGGCGGTGGTGGTGGTGATGGAGCCTTCCGAGGTGGCCCACCAGATGGTTACCCAGGCATATCCATCACCATCCACCTTTTCCACTTCGCAGACGGAGCCCACCATTTCCAGGAACAGCTCCAGGTCTTCCTCGTCCATGTCCGGGTCGGGCGTGACGGCCAGGATGCGGATCTGATCACCGGGGCCGACGGGCTGGCCGGATTTGTCCAGGGTGGTGGTGGGCATGGTCTGTCCTCATGGGGGATGATCGTGCCGCCATCTTGCAAGTAACGGGCCAGCCTGGACGGGTTTCAGGCCCGCAGGCGGCTGTCCAGTTCGTCTATGGCTTCGGCCCAGTCGGCGTCATCGAGGATTTCCTCGCGCAGGAAGGCGGCCTGGGCGGTGCTCCAGAACGGGGCGGCCGCGAGGGGCAGGTCCGGGGAAAGCGGGGCGTGCTGGGCGATGAAGCGGTTCTGGCTGGCTGGGTCCGAGGCCAGCCCCAGTTGGGCGAACAGATTGCCCAGGTCGTGGCGGCAGAGTTCCATGGCGGCTTCCTTCGTGTGGTGAGCGACCCTGGTTCGGCAGATGCGGGCGGGGGGAAGTTCCCCCGTCCCGCGCTGCTGTGCCTATATCCGGAGAACCTATACCCGGAAGCGGGCGGTGGCCGAGTTCAGGGATTGGGCGATGCCGAGCAGGGACTGGGCCGCCTGGGCGGCCTGGCGCATGCTGTCGCTGGTCTGCTCCACCTGGTTGGCGATGCGTTCCACCTGCTGGGCCAGGGAGGTGCTGGCCTCGCTCTGTTCCCGGGTGGAGGCGGCGACTTCCTTGACCAGGGCCTGGGCCGAGCGGGAGCCCTCGGCGATCTGGTGCAGCAGGGTGGTGGTCTCGTCGGCCGAGGCCTTGGCCTTTTCCGCTTCGGGCAGGGCGGAATCCATGACCGTGGCCGCCTTCTGGGTGTCGGCCTGGATGCTGCTGACGATCTGGGCGATTTCCACCGTGGCCTTTTCCGTCCGCTCCGCCAGCACCCGCACCTCGTCGGCCACCACGGCGAAGCCCCGGCCCTGCTCCCCGGCCCGGGCGGCCTCGATGGCGGCGTTGAGGGCCAGCAGGTTGGTCTGGCCGGCGATGTCCTTGATCACTGAAGCCACCCGGGCCACTTCCTGGGCATTTTCGGACAGGGCCCGCACGGTGCCGGCGGCGTTCCCCACCGTGCCGGCCATGGTGTTGAGGGTCCTGGCGGTATCCATGACCTTGGCTTCGCCCGTGCCGGCCAGTTCGGCTGCCGAGCAGGAGTGCTGTTCGGTTTCCAGGGCGTTGTCGGAAACGTGGGTGATGGACACGGTCAGCTCCTCCATGGCGGCGGCCATGGTCTGGGTGGCCTCGGTCTGGCCGGCGGCCGCGTCGGCCACCTGGGAGGCGATGGCGCTGATCTGGGTGGCGGAGCCCGACACCTGTTCGGCTCCCCGGGAGATATCCCCCATCATGGCGCGCAGGGCCTGGACCAGCCGGTTCAGTTCCCCGAGCACACTGTTTTCCCGGGTGTTGTGCAGGGCCACGGTGAGGTCGCCGGCGGCCACGGTGCGCATCGCCTGCACCGCTTCTGCCGGTTCTCCGCCGATCTGGGCCAGGATGGCCCGGGCCACGCCCAGGGCTACGGCGCCCACGGCCAGGATCACCAGTACTACCACCAGGGCGACGTTACGCAGCTCCCGGTAAAACACGACATCCAGGTCATCGATGTAAAGTCCGGTGCCGATCACCCAGTCCCAGGGCTGGAAGTGCTGCAGGTGCTGCAGCTTTTCCACCTGCACATCGCTGCCGGGTTTGGGGGTCAGGCTCCGGGTGTAGCCGCTCTTGTCCAGGGCGGCCCCCACCAGGGCCCGCACCGTGTAATTGCCCTGCTTGTCCTGCCGGTCCCAGTGGCTTTGTCCTTCGTATTCGGGGCGTACCGGGTGCATCACCCCCATGCCCTTGCTGTCGTACACATAGAAGTACTCGGTGCCCAGGTAACGCATGCTGCGCAGCACATCCTTGGCCAGTTTTTGGGCGGCTTCCCGGCTCAGCTCTCCCTTGGCCTCCTGAGCCTGGATATCCTTGGTCACGGCTACGGCGATATCCACGGCGGCCTGCAAGGTGGCTTTACGGTCTTCCAGCAGCTGGGTGCGCAGGTGCTGGATCTGGTAGGCCCCGAGCAGGACCAGACCGATGAGGGCAACCAGGACGGACAGGGTCAGTCGTCCTTTCAGGCTGGAGGTGCGGAACATGGTGTGTCTCCTGTAATTATTGGCTGGGCGCAAGGCTTGGCTGGAATCACTTTATATCACCAGTTTTACATTTTCTAACATTGCTGTTTCCGGGGGGCGCCCTTTTGACAGAAGGCCCTCCGGGCGTGACCATGGGCAATGCAGAATTCCCATGGCCTGCATGACGGGCCTGGGCATGACGATTTGGCGCGGGAGGGTTCGATGTTTTCCATTTATGGCATGTCCGGCCCCCTGTTCCGGGGAACCCTGGAACAGCTGGCCCAGGTACGGGAGGCGGCGCGTCTGCGCCAGGCTCCGGCGTTGGCGGGGAGGGAAGACGAGCTGGGGCCGGAGCTTCCTGCTTCGACCCCGGGGCGTGCGGCCCTGGAGGCCTATCGGCGGGTGCTGCATCAGGACTTGGAGCGGGGGCCCCTGTATCACGCCCATCAGTTAATGCAGCGGCGTCTGCTGTGTGTGCAGGCGGCCGATCCGGTGGAGCGGGCCTGGCGCAGCCTGGTCCAGGGGTCGGTGCATCAGGCGCCGGTGCTGGAGCAGGGACATCTGGTGGGGGTGGTGGGAGAGCGCAACCTGCTCACCGCCCTGAACGTGGATCAGGGCAGTGTCCGGGACGTGCTGGAGCGGCGGGTGGCGGACGTGATGAGCTCCCCGGTGGTCACTGCCGATCCGGTCACGGATATCCGCCGGGTGGCCCAGGTGATGCTGGAGTTCGATGTGGACGGCGTGCCGGTGGTGGATGCCCAGGGGCTGCTGGTGGGTTTCATTTCCCGGGGGGACATCCTGCGTGCCGTGCTGATGGACCCGCCTCTCAGCCTCTGGCGCTGAGGCTGTTCTCCTTCAGCCCGTCTCGTCAGCGTCCGGCGCTGTACCTTGGCCGTTCCCGGCGGCCAGCCAGTGCAGCATGCCCCGGGCCGCCTGGTGGCCGGTGGCAAAGCAGGCGCTGAGCAGGTAACCGCCGGTGGGGGCCTCCCAGTCCAGCATTTCGCCGGCGCAGAAGACGCCGGGCAGGGCCTTGAGCATGAACTGCCCGTCCAGGGCCTGCAGTTCCAGGCCGCCGGCGCTGCTGATGGCCTCCTCCAGGGGGCGGGGCGCGGTGACCGGTAGCGGCAGGGCTTTCAGGGCCGTGGCGAGGCGTTTGGCATCTTCCAGCAGCTCCCGGGGCAGGCATTCCCGCACCAGGCCGGCCTTGACCCCCTCGATGCCGGCCCGACGGCGCAGGTGGTTGGCCAGGGAATCCCGGCCCCGGGGGCGGGCGAGCTCGGCCGCCAGCTTTTCCAGGGGGCGGTCGGGAACCAGGTCCAGGGTGATGGCCGCCTGACCATCCCGGGCCAGGGCATCCCGCAGGGGGGCGGAGAGGGCGTAGATCAGGCTGCCTTCCACCCCCTGGGCGCTGATCACGAACTCGCCCCGGCGTGGGGAAAAGCCGGGACAGGCAGCGCTGACCGCCTTTACCGGCTGACCCGCGTAGCGTTCCCGGAAGCTGGGGCTCCAGGCCACGTCGAAACCACAGTTGGCCGGCCGGAACGGGGCGACGGGAATCTGCCGGGCCGTCAGCAGCGTCGCCCAGGCCCCGTCGGACCCCAGCCGCGACCAGCTGGCGCCGCCCAGGGCCAGCAGCAGGGCCTCGTAGTCGTAGCATTGTTCCCCGGCTGGGGTCTGGAAGCGCAGCGCCCCGTCCTGCCAGCCCAGCCAGCGATGCCGCATGTGGAAGTGCACGCCCAGCTGGCGCAGCCGCTGCAACCAGGCGCGCAGCAGGGGCGCGGCCTTCATGCCTTCCGGGAAGACCCGGCCCGAGGAGCCCGTGAAGGTGCTGATGCCCAGCCCATGGGCCCAGGCGCGCAGCTCGTCGGGGGAAAAGCCTTCGAGGGCGGGCTCCAGCCAGGGGCGGGCGCTGCCGTAGCGGGTCAGGAAATTCTGCCGGGGTTCCGCGTGGGTCAGGTTGAGGCCGCTCTTGCCGGCCATGAGGAACTTGCGCCCGGCCGTGGCCATGGCGTCGAAACAGTGCACCTGGTGCCCGGCCCGGGCCAGCACCTCCGCTCCCATCAGGCCCGCAGGGCCGCAGCCGATCACCGCAAGCCGGGCCATGCTCAGGCCGGCCGCGCCAGTTTTCGGGCCAGGCGACCCAGGGGCTGTCGGCGGGACGCCAGGGGGGGCTCTCCCGTGTGCATGGGATTAGTCCAGGAGGATCAGGTTGTCCCGGTGGATCATTTCCGGTTCGGCCACGTAGCCCAGCTGGGCTTCGATGTCCTGGGAGGCGCAGCGGGCGATGCGGCGGGCGTCGGAGCTGCCGTAGTTGGCCAGGCCCCGGGCCACTTCCCGGCCGTCGGGGGCGATGCAGGCCACGGCGGCACCCCGCTCGAAGTCGCCGATCACCGAAATGATGCCGATGGGCAGCAGGCTCCGGCCATCCTCCAGGGCCTTCCAGGCCCCTTCGTCCAGGTACAGCTGGCCGGCGGTCTGCAGGTGGTCGGCCAGCCACTGTTTCTTGGCGGCCAGGGGTTCGGTCTGGGAGGCCAGCAGGGTGCCGATGGATTCGCCGGCGGCTAGGCGCTGGATCACCAACCGTTCCCGGCCGCTGGCGATTACCGTGTGGGCGCCGCTCCGGGCCGCCCGTTTGGCGGCCAGCACCTTGGTGATCATGCCGCCGGTGCCGACCCGGGTACCGGCGCCGCCGGCCATGGTTTCCAGGCGGCTGTCGCCGGCCACGGCCGCGCTGATCAGGGTGGCGGCCGGGTCCTTGCGCGGATCGGCGGTGTACAGGCCGGGCTGGTCGGTGAGGATGATCAGGGCGTCGGCTTCCACGGCGTTGGCCACCAGGGCGCCCAGGGTGTCGTTGTCACCGAACTTGATCTCGTCGGTGACCACCGTGTCGTTCTCGTTGATGATGGGCACCACGCCCAGCTCCAGCAGGGTGTTGAGGGTGGTGCGGGCGTTCAGGTAGCGCTTCCTGTCGGCCAGATCGTCATGGGTGAGCAGGATCTGGGCGGTGTGGAGCTGGTGCTGACCGAAGGCTTCCTGGTAGATCTGGGCCAGGCCCATCTGGCCCACGGCGGCGCAGGCCTGCAGTTCGTGGACTTCCCGGGGGCGGCTGGTCCAGCCCAGGCGCTGCATGCCGCAGGCGATGGCGCCGGAGGACACCAGCAGGACCTGGCGGCCGTCGGCGCGCAGGGCGGCGATCTGGCGGGCCCAGTCGCGGATGGCTTCGAGATCGATGCCGGTGCCGTTGGCTGTGATCAGGGCGGAGCCCACCTTGACCACGAGGCGGCGGGCTTGGGCGAGTGTGGTCGTCATTCCTGTACGGGAGCGGGGCTGTCCGTTTCGTCGTCGTCATCGCCCAGGGGGAGCGGCGGTTCCATGTGCTCCAGGGCTTCCATCAGGGCGTAGGTGATGGTCTTGCAGCCTTCGCCGGAAATGGCGGCGATGGCGAAGTGGGGGCCGTCGAAGCCGGAAAGCTGGCGGTAGGCGGCGACGAAGTCATCCACCCGCTGCTGCCGTTCCTCCTCGGGAATCAGGTCCAGCTTGTTGAGCAGCAGCCAGCGGGGTTTGGCCGCCAGGCTGGGGTCGTACTTTTCCAGTTCCTGGACGATGGCGTGGGCGTCGCGCACCGGATCGGCTTCCGGGTCGAAGGGAGCCAGATCCACTAGGTGCAGCAGCACCCGGGTGCGTTGCAAATGCTTCAGGAAGCGGATGCCCAGACCGGCGCCGTCGGCGGCCCCCTCGATCAGGCCCGGGACATCGGCAATCACGAAGGAGCGGTTGTCATCGACACGCACCACGCCCAGATTGGGGTGCATGGTGGTGAAGGGATAGTCGGCCACCTTGGGGCGGGCGGCGGAAACGGCACGGATGAAAGTGCTCTTGCCCGCGTTGGGCAGGCCCAGCAGGCCCACGTCGGCGAGCACCCGCAGTTCCATGCGCAGTTCGAATTCCTCGCCCTCTTCGCCCTTGGTGCACTTGCGCGGCGAACGATTGACGCTGGACTTGAAGTGGATGTTGCCCAGGCCGCCCTTGCCGCCCCGGGCCAGCAGAACTTTCATGCCGTCCTGGGGCAGATCGGCCAGGAGTTCCTCGGTGTTCAGGTCGTAGACCACGGTGCCCACCGGGACCCGCATGACGATGTCTTCGCCGGCGGCGCCGTAGCAGTCCGAGCCGCGGCCGTTCTCGCCGCGCTGGGCCAGGAACTTGCGGGTGTAGCGGTAATCCACCAGGGTGTTCAGGTTGCGGTCCGCCAGCATGTAGATGCTGCCGCCCCGGCCGCCGTCGCCGCCGTCCGGACCGCCCATGGGAATGTATTTTTCCCGGCGGAACGAAGCAACGCCATTGCCGCCGTCGCCGGCCTTGATGTAAACCTTTGCTTCGTCGATGAATTTCATGGGGCTTTCCTACAAACTAAAAAAGCCCTATCCGGGGATAGGGCTTTGCAATCCCGGGGGCCGGTTATTCGGCGGCGGGGACGATGCTGACGAAGCGGCGGTTCTTGGCGCCCTTGATGGCGAACTGAACGGTGCCGTCGGTCAGGGCGAACAGGGTGTGGTCCTTGCCGCAACCCACGCCTTCACCGGGGTGGAACTCGGTGCCGCGCTGACGCACGATGATGTTGCCGGCCAGCACGAACTGACCGCCGTAGCGCTTGACGCCAAGCCGTTTGGATTCTGAGTCGCGGCCGTTACGGGAACTACCGCCAGCTTTTTTGTGTGCCATGTCTTACTCCTTCAGTTCCGATCAGGCAGCGATGCTGTCGATGCGCAGTTCGGTGTAGTTCTGACGATGCCCCTGGTGCTTCTGGTAGTGCTTGCGGCGGCGCATCTTGAAAATCTTGATCTTGTCGTGACGACCGTGGGATACCACGGTGCACTTGACGGCTGCCCCGGCAACCAGGGGGGCGCCGACCTTCACGCTCTCGCCTTCGCCTACCATGAGGACCTGGTCAAGGGTGATTTCTGCGCCAACGTCTGCCGGTATCTGTTCTACTTTAAGTTTTTGGCCGGCGCTCACACGATACTGCTTGCCACCGGTTTTTACGACCGCGTACATGTTGGACTCCAAAGAGCTGCATAAAAGGACCCGTGATTATACATATTTCGACTGTTGCGTCAAAGGTTTGGGTGCTTTTTTTCCCTGGGCCGGAAATTTGCGGTAGATCAAGGTTCGGCCGGCAGGAGGGTGAAAGACTCGGGCCCGCGTCAGCAAGCGTTGGCGCGCCCCACAATACCGACAAGGAACAGCCCCATGGAATGGCAGGACCGTTATAAGCTGGGCCACGAGCCCATGGATGCAACTCACCGGGAGTTCGTGGACCTGGTCAACACCCTGGCCCAGGCCGGGGACGGGGAGGCCATTGCCGCCCTGGAAGCCCTGATCGACCATACCGACGCCCATTTCGCCCAGGAGAACCGCTGGATGGAAGAAAGCGGTTTCCCGCCCCTCCATTGCCATGTGGGCGAGCATCAGCGGGTGCTCGCTTCCCTGCGCAGCGTCCTGTCCATGGCCCGCAAGGGAAACCCGGGCCTGGGGCGGGTGGTGGCGGGGGAAATGCCGGCCTGGTTCGACAATCACGCCGCCACCATGGACGCCGCCCTGGCCTGGCACATGCGCCAGGTGAACTACGTTCCGGAAGGGATTGCTGCCTGATCCCCGGGAAAAGTGCTTGCCGGGTTTGACAGGACAAGCGGATAGTCCCGAGAATTGACCCTCATTTGCGTGAGGGTGGAACGAGCATGAAGCTTGGCAGCAACGGGCCTGCGGGTCGGCGGAACCTGGTGTGAGTACCCCCGCCCGTCGCTTGGGTAGCCTGCTGATCAGCGGGGTCGTGCTGGCCGGCGCGGGGTTCGGCTTCTATCAGCTGTGGACCGACCGGGTGGAGCAGACCCTGGCCCAGTCCCGCCAGAGCCTGCAGACCATGGCGGCCGGGGTGGATGCCACGGCCCACGGGGCCCTGACCAGCCTGCGCATCCTGCGCACCGGGGCGGAGCGGGAGCTGCAACGCAGTGACAGTGCGCCGCCGGTGAGCGCCATGGCGATTCTGGAAGCGCGCCCGGGCGGTTTCGTCACCACCGGGCTGCCCCCCGAGCATCCGGCCCGCCTGGGCGCCTATCTGTTCGGCAAGGGCGGACTGCCCGAAGCGGGCACCGACCGGGCTCGGGAAATGGCGGCCGCCCTGGCCCTGACGCCCCTGATGGCCGATGTGCGCGAGAGTGTGGCCGAGGCCAGCTGGATCTACTACACCTCGGCCCAGGGCTTCACCAGCCTCTACCCCTACAAGGGCGCGGAGATGGCGGAGCGTCTGAAGTGGAGCGACACTTTCCTCACCCATCCCCTGTTTGCCTCCATGGGGCCCCAGCGGAATCCAGGGCACCAGATCCGCTGGCAGGACGCCTACCCGGACCAGGCTGGCCAGGGGCTGATGACCTCCCTGGTGGCGCCGGTCTATGACGAGCTGGGGCGTTTCCGCGGCATCGTCGCCCTGGACTTCACCCTGACCACCCTGGAGCGCTACCTGCGGGGGCAGCGGACCTCCCAGGGCACCCTGTACATTGTGAACCGCAGTGGTCAGGTGCTGGCTTCCTCCGGCGGCATCTCCGGCCGTCGGGTGCAGATGCTCTCGGAACTGCTGCCCCCGGAGTTTGCGGGGCAGGCCGAGGCCCTGCTCAGTCATCCGTCCGGGGAGTGCCTGAAACGCGAGGGCTGGCTGGCCTGCGGCCGGGACCTGCAGGAGGCCCCCTGGCGGGTGCTGTGCATAGCCGATGGGCGGGAGCTGGGGCTGCAGGTGCTGGGCGAAATGCGGGTGGAAGCTGCCGGCTTGGTGCTGCTGCTGCTCCTGCTCGTGGCCGTGGAGCGCCGCCGGCGTCTGGCGGAAGCCATGCGTGACGGGGATGCCCGCTACCGGCGCATCATCGAGGGCTCGGACCAGGGATTCTGGGAGTGGAACATCCCGGCCCGGCAGTTTTCCGCCAGTTCCCGTTTCGATGCCATCCTTGGCTACAGTCCCGACGACTCCCCCCTGCGCCAGCGCCAGTGGCCCCAGCACATCCATCCGGACGACCTGCCCCGCATGCGCGCCTCCATGCGCCGCCACCTGAAGGGCAAGATTCCTTTCCACCGGCTGGAGTTCCGGGCCAAGTCCCGGGCCGGCAAGTGGCGCTGGCTGCTGACCCAGGGGCGGGTGGTGGAGCGGGATGCCCGGGGGCGGGCAATCATGATGTCCGGTACCCTGACCGACATCACCGAACGGCGCCAGGCAGAATCGGACCTGCTCGCCGCCAAACAGGCTGCGGAAGCTGCCAACGTGGCCAAATCCCGCTTTCTGGCCGCTGCCAGTCACGACCTGCGCCAGCCGCTCCAGGCCAGCAACCTGTTCATTTCGGCCCTGGGGCGCACCCCCCTGAACGAGGATCAGAAGAAAATCGCCCATAACCTGGGTCTGGCCACCAAGGCCCTGGGGGAACTGCTCGACGCCTTGCTGGACATTTCCAAGCTGGACGCGGGGGTGGTGACGCCGCAGCTGGCACCGGTGGAAATCTACGAGATCTTCCAGCGCATCGAGAGCGAGTTCGCCTCCCTCGCCCTGGAAAAGGACCTGCGTTTCAAGCTTTTCTTCCCCTCCCGGCCGCTGATCTTCGAGACCGACCTGGGGCTGCTCATGGGATTGCTGCGCAATCTGGTGGGTAACGCCATCCGCTACACCGAGTGGGGTGGGGTGCTGGTGGGGACCCGGATGCGCCGGGGGCAGTTGGTGATCCAGGTGTGGGATACGGGGATAGGTATCCGCGAGGACCAGTTGCCCCGCATCTACGATGAGTTCTATCAGGTGGACAATCCCCAGCGGGACCGGGGCCGGGGGCTGGGCCTGGGGCTCTCCATCGTGCGCCGCATGGCGGACCTGCTCGGGTACGGCCTGAGCTGCCAGTCCCGCTATGGTCGGGGCACCGCCTTCGAGATCAGCATTCCCCTGGTGAGCGGGCAGCGGCTGGAGCCGGCCCGGCTGGAAGCGGCCGCCCCCCGGCAGGAGGATTTCGGCGTGCTCAAGGGCTGCCTGTGCGTGCTGGTGGAGGATGATCCCCTGGTGGCCGGCGCTCTGGAAGCCTGGCTGGGCAGTCACGACATCAGCCTGCGCTATTTCCCCGATGGCGAAAGCGCCCTGGCGGATCCGGTCATTGCCCGGGCGGATTTCTTCGTCACCGACTTCCGCATGCCCGGGGAGCTGAACGGCATCGAGCTGCTCAATACCGTGCGCCGCCAGCTGGGCCGCCCGATCCGGGCCGTGATCGTCACCGGCGACACTTCCCGGGAGCAGATCGACGCTTTTGCGGCTGCCGGCTGGCCGGTGCTGCACAAGCCCATACCTCCGCACCGCTTGCTGGAAATCATGGTGCGCCTGTGGCGGGAGATTCCCCCCGTCTGAGGGGAGTGCTCAGTCCGGCGCGGCCAGGCTCTCCCGGATGGCCTGCAGCTCCGCTTCGGTATTGAGGTTGAGGAAAGCCTCCGGTCGGTCGTCGAAGGGGACTTCCGCCACCCGCAGGGTCCCGTGCCAGAGGCTGACCTTGCGCTCGCCCCGCAGCAGAAAATCCTCCAGGCCGGGGAGCAGTTCCCGACGGCAGAGGCAGAACACCGGGTGGCTGCGTTCCCCGCAACGGGCCACGGCCAGGTCGCTGCCCTCCTGCTGGAGGGCCAGGAACAGACGGGAGACCAGGTCCGGGGGCAGGAAGGGGGAATCGCAAGGCACGCTGACCAGGAGCGGCGTCCGGATCTGGCTCAGGGCTGCGTGCAGGCCTGCCAGGGGGCCCGGGTGGTCGGGGAGCCGGTCAGGAAGTACCGGGGCGGCATAGGGGCTTCCCAGGGTGGCGTAACGGTCCTGGTTCTGGTTGGCGCTGATGCAAAGCTGGTCCACCTGGGGCGCCAGACGCTCCAGCACCCATTGGGCCATGGGCTTGCCGCCCAGGAGCTGCAGTCCCTTGTCCTGGTGTCCCATGCGCCGGCTCTGGCCGCCGGCCAGGAGCAGGCCGGTGATGGGCGGGCGGGGTTCGGGCGGGGTGCCGCAAGGCTGTGGCTGTCTGGTGTCAGAGAGCGGGATGGGCATTGGGAGCTTTTCTAGGCCTGGGGGGCCGACAGTTCCAGGGCGCCGTCGCCCAGGGCCACCTGCCCGGCCCCGTGGTCGCCGACCACCTTGTAATGGAGGCTGCCCAGGTACACTTCCACCCCCTCGTGCAGGGTTTCTTCGGCCAGTACCCGGGCGCCCTGGGCCAGGGCGATCTGGTCGGCCAGGGCTTTTTCCTCGTCCCGCAGGCGGGCGATTTCCGCCGACAGGTTGGCGGCGGTCTGACGGGCCTTGGCCACCATTTCCGGGCGCAGCCGTTCCGGGTGCTGGCGGGCGAATTCCAGCAGCTTGCTGATCTCCAGCAACTGGTTTTCCTGGGTGTCCCTTTGCCCCGCCAGTTCCCTGGCCTGTTTCTGCAGGCTGGGATTCACCCCGATGTGGCAGTGGGTGGCGATGCGGTTCGGGGCTCCCAGAACCCGGGCGGTGATGGAGAGCATGGCCTGGATGCGGCCGCCGATGATGTGGCCGCGCTTGGCCTTGCCCACCTTCACGTGCTGGCCGGCGGTGAGTTCGCACTGCATGGCCATGTCGTCGATGAAGATGCTGTCGCCCGCCTCGATCCGGGCCTTCTGAGCGTAGGCGGCATGGAAGTCGTGAGCGCAGCGGATGCTGTAGTCGGCCCCGCTCTTCTGGTCGATGGCGCCCAGCACCCCGCCCTTGACGTGGATGCTGCCGCCGGCTTCCAGGTGGGCGTTTTCCACCACCCCGCCTACCTCGATGTCGCCGCTGGCCTTGACGGTCATGCCCGCGCTCACGTCCCCCTTGATGACCACGCTGCCGTCGAAATTCACATTGCCGCTGGCCATGTTGACCGCGGGCAGGGAGAACACCGGTTCCACCATCATGCCGTCCTTGAGCTGCACCGGCTGGCCGGTCTGGCTGGCCAGCAGCAGGTCGGGATCGCCCTGGGCAATGCTGACGCCCTGGAGTTTGGTGGCGTACATCACGTCCTTGCCCGGCCTGGGGGGGATGGGATTACCCAGCACCGTGGTGCCGGGAGTGCCGGGTGTGGCCCGGTGCCGGCGCATCAGGGGATCGTCCGGGTGCACCACGAGGATGTCGCCCATGTCCCGGTAGTCGATCTGGCCGCTCTGGGTCAGCCTGGGCTTCCTGTCCCGGGCTGCGGGAATCAGGCTCTCGAAGTAACCGTCCTGGCCGTGCTCGGGGGGGCGGCCCCGGGCGATCACCAGGCCCCGGGCTTCGCCAGCGGCGATGGCCTGGTTGATTTCGTCGAGCAGGATGCCTTCGGTGATGCCCTTCTCGGCCAGGGCGGCGAGTACCTGAGTCTTGCTCACCGGGCTGCCCCCCTGGGCCGGGGTGATGTCCAGGGCGGCTTCCATGGCGTCCTTGGAAACCTGGATCTCCAGCTGGGCATCCACGGCTTCCGCCAGCCGCAGGGCCGCCACGGCCCGGCCGGCATTGTAGTGCCCCAGGAGCAGGGTGGCGGCTTCCGGCAGGTAGCGGAACTGGCCGTAACCCAGGGCCTCCACCTGCTGGCGCAGCCAGTCTTCATCGACACTGCCCGCATCGGCCACGGGTTCCACCGAGGCCAGCAGGGCGGTACCGCTCTCGTCTGCCTGCAGGGTCAGGCCGGCACCCCTGGTCTGTGTTGTTGTCAGCATGTCTCACTCCTCCCGGTGTGCGCCTCCGGCGCTTATGTGTTTCTTATCGGCAGAGAGTAGCAAGGTTTGTAGGGTCGCGCTTGTCCTCCCTGTAGTGCGGTCTGTGGCGCTGCCGCGCCACGGCAAGAGGCGGGGCTTGCAGACAATCCGGATTTTTCCGGGCGCTCTCCGGTAAACTGCGGCCTTTAACCCAAGACAGAGGAGCCCGGAAATGGCCGACAGCAAGGAATTGATCATTGAAGATCTGCGCGTGGGAGATGGGGAAGAGGCCAAGGCCGGTCAGTACGTGTCCGTGCACTACACGGGCTGGCTCACCGATGGCAGCAAGTTCGACTCCAGCCATGATCGCAACGAGCCTTTTGCCTTTCCGCTGGGTGGTCGCCGGGTCATCGCGGGGTGGGACCAGGGGGTGCAGGGCATGAAGGTGGGCGGGCTGCGCAAGCTCACCATCCCGCCGCACATGGGCTACGGCGCCATGGGGGCCGGCGGCGTCATTCCGCCCCACGCCACCCTGGTCTTTGAAGTGGAACTGCTGGAAATCCAGTGAGCGACACGCCCAAACCCCGGCGCGTCCGGGTCCCGGGGCCTGGCCGGGATGCACGCCCCAGCAGTCCTGGCGGCAGCACCAGCCGCAGCCGTTCCAGTGCGCCTGCCGCCGGCAAGCCCAGGAGCGAGCCTCCCGTCCGTTCTCCGGCCGCAGGGCAGCGTCCGCCGCCGGCCGAGAATCCGGCCGGGGTCCGGGTATCCAAGCTGCTGGCCGAGCGGGGACTCTGCTCCCGGCGGGAGGCGGATGCCTACATCGAGCGGGGCTTGGTGTTCGTGGATGGGGTGCGGGTCACCGAGCTGGGAACCCGGGCCCGTCCCGATGCCCAGGTTACCCTGGCCGCCGAAGCCAAGCGCCAGCAGGCTCGTCAGGCCACCATCCTGCTCAACAAGCCCGTCGGATTTGTGTCCGGTCAGCCGGAACCCGGCTATGAGCCGGCGGTGGTGCTGATCCGCCGGGAAAACCAGTGGCTCCAGGAAGGCGAGCCGGAGTTCGACCCCCGGCACCTGAAGGGGCTGGCGCCGGCCGGGCGGCTGGATATCGATTCCACCGGGCTCCTGGTGCTGACTCAGGACGGCCGCATTGCCCGCCAGTTGATCGGCGAGGATTCCGGGGTGGAAAAGGAATACCTGGTGCGGGTGGAAGGCGAACTGCGTCCCGGGGGGCTGGAACTGCTGCAGCATGGTCTTGCCCTGGACGGCAAGCCCCTGAAGCCGGCCCAGGTGAGCTGGCAGAACGCGGACCAGCTGCGCTTCGTCCTGCGCGAAGGCAAGAAACGCCAGATCCGCCGCATGTGTGAACTGGTGGGGCTCCAGGTAGTGGGGCTGAAGCGGGTGCGCATGGGCCGGGTCCGCCTGGGGGATCTCCCCGCCGGCCGCTGGCGTTACCTGCGCGAAGGCGAAGTCTTCTGAGCCCGTCTTCGGCACCTGTCTGATGCCAGCAAAAATGCCACCCGCGGGTGGCATTTTTGCTGGGGTGGGGCCGGGTTCAGGCGGCGGTCAGCAGGCCGCGCATCTTCTGTAGGGCCTTCACCTCGATCTGGCGGATGCGTTCGGCGGAGACCTGGAACTCGGCAGCCAGCTCGTGCAGGGTGGCGCTTTCGTCCTCGGCCAGCCAGCGGGCCTCGATGATGCGGCGGCTGCGGGGGTCCAGGCCTTCCAGGGCGGTGCGCAGGCCCTCGTCCTGGAGGCGGGCGTATTCCTTGCCCTCGATCACCCGGGTCGGCTCGTAATGGGAGTCGGCCAGGTAGTCGATGGGGGCGTAGGCCTCCTCACCGTCGTCGGGGCTACCTTCCAGGGCCAGGTCATGGCCGGTCATGCGGGTTTCCATCTCGGCCACTTCCTCGGCCTTGACCCCCAGCTTGCCGGCGATTTCTTCGGTCTGTTCCGGGGTCAGGCTGTGGCTGCCCTCGAAACCGTTCTTGAGACTGCGCAGATTGAAGAACAGCTTACGCTGGGCCTTGGTGGTGGCTACCTTGACCAGACGCCAGTTCTTCAGGATGTATTCGTGGATTTCCGCCTTGATCCAGTGGATGGCGAAAGAGACCAGGCGTACTCCCCGGTCCGGATCGAAGCGCTTGACGGCCTTCATCAGGCCCACATTGCCTTCCTGGATCAGGTCCGCGTGGGGCAGGCCGTAGCCCAGGTAGCCCCGGGCAATGGAGATCACCAGGCGCAGATGGGAAAGGACCAGCTGCCGGGCGGCTTCCAGGTCCCCTTCGTCATGGAAGCGGCGGGCCAGCTGGTTTTCCTCCGCTTCCGAGAGCATGGGCACCCGGTTCGCTGCCTGGATGTAGGCATCGATGTTGCCAGCGGTCGAAGGTACGGGAAAAGCCAGGGCTTGAGTCATGGTGCTTGTTCCTCCAAATCATGTCGCGCGTAGTTTAGCACTCGCTGCATGGGAGTGCTAAGAGCTAAGAAAGTTCGCTCCCGGGGAATTAATGGCGGTCGGATTAGAACGCTGCGGCGCTACCTGACTGAACAGGCCATGGGCAGCCGGGTTAATCGCCCCAACGTTCGGCGGGCTTGGTCAAATCGGCAACTCCGCATACATTGCGCCCTTCGTTTGCGACATACTTGCGGCAGAAGCGGTGGGATATCCATTGGGTTCAGGTGTTGCCGGGCCACAGGGATGTCCTGCCCCCCATGATTGATACCCACGTTTTGAACCTGGGCAGCTGGGCGTTGCCAGCCCCTCGATAGTTGATTCCATGCAATCCAGTCATTCCAGAAACCAGGGCCGGCGTGCTGCCGGGCTGGAAATCCTTTGCCGTACGGCGGACATGCGTCGCCTGCGGGGCATGCAGCGGGAGCTGCAGCGGGCCAGTGGCGAGCGGCGGGAGAAGCTGCAGGCCGACTTCGCCGCCTTGCTGGCCGCTTCTCAGGCGGCGGTGGAGGAGCGGCGCAGCCGCTTGCCCAGACCCGAGTTCCAGTCCGATCTGCCGGTCAATGAAAAACGGGCGGAAATTGCCGAGCTGATCCGCCTGCATCAGGTGGTGATCGTCTGTGGCGAGACCGGTTCCGGCAAGACCACCCAGCTGCCCAAGATCTGCCTGGAGCTGGGCCGGGGCGCGGCGGGGCTGATCGGCCATACCCAACCCCGGCGGCTGGCGGCCCGCTCGGTGGCTTCCCGCCTGGCCCAGGAACTGCAGACCCAGGTGGGGGCCGGGGTGGGGGTGAAGATCCGCTTCCAGGACCGGACCTCGCCGGAATCCTGGGTGAAGCTGATGACCGACGGCATCCTGCTGGCGGAAACCCAGACCGACCCGACCCTCTCCGCCTACGACACGATCATCATCGACGAGGCCCACGAACGCAGCCTCAACATCGACTTCCTGCTCGGCTACCTGAAGGAGGTGCTGCCCCGGCGGCCCGATCTCAAGCTCCTCATCACCTCCGCCACCATCGACGCGGAGCGCTTCTCCCGGCATTTCGACGGCGCCCCGGTGATCGAGGTGTCCGGCCGCCTGTATCCGGTGGAGCAGCGTTATCGGCCCGTGCAGACGGAGGATGACGACGACGAGCGGGACCTGTTCGATGCCATCGTGGATGCCTGCGACGAACTGGCCCGTTCCGGCCCCGGCGACATCCTGGTGTTCCTGCCCGGGGAGCGGGAAATCCGCGACGCGGCCGAGGCCCTGCGCAAACACCATCCCCAGCACACGGAAATCCTGCCCCTCTTCTCCCGGCTTTCCGCCGCCGAGCAGGACCGCATCTTCAAGCCCTCCGGCGCCCGGCGCATCGTGCTGGCCACCAACGTGGCGGAAACCTCCCTCACCGTGCCCGGCATCCGCTACGTGGTGGATACGGGCCTGGCCCGGGTCAAGCGCTACTCCTACCGCAACAAGGTGGAGCAGCTGCAGGTGGAGAAGGTCAGCCAGGCGGCGGCCCGGCAGCGGGCCGGCCGTTGCGGCCGGGTGGCGGCCGGGGTGTGCATCCGCCTCTACGACGAGGCCGATTTCAACGCCCGCCCCCCCTTCACCGACCCGGAAATCCTGCGCTCGTCCCTGGCCGGGGTGATCCTGAGGATGAAGTCCCTCAAGCTCACCGAGGTGGAGCGCTTCCCCTTCCTGGAGGCGCCGCCGGACAAGGCCATCGGCGACGGCTACACCCTGCTCCAGGAACTGGGCGCCCTGGATGACGAGCGCCGCCTCACCGAGGTGGGCCGCACCCTGGCCCGGCTGCCCCTGGACCCCCGCATCGCCCGCATGATCGTGGCGGCCAAGGAGCGGGGCTGCCTGCGGGAAGTGCTGGTGATCGCCGCGGCGCTGTCCACCCAGGACCCCCGGGAGCGGCCCCAGGACAAGCAGCAGGCGGCGGACGAGAAGCACCGGCGCATCATGTTCCCGGGGGCCGGCGCCCAGGCGAGCGAGAAAAGCTTGGAGGACAAGTCCGAATTCCTGGGCTGGCTCAAGCTCTGGGACTGGTTTGTGCACGAGGTGGAGCACAAGAAATCCAACAAGAAACTGGTGGAGGTCTGCCACGCCAACTTCCTCTCCCACCTGCGTATGCGCGAGTGGCGCGAGGTCCATGGCCAGCTGCATGCCCTGGTGGCGGAATTGGGCTGGAAGGAAAACGAGATTCCCGGCCACTACGAGGCCATCCACAAGGCCCTGCTCACGGGCCTGCTCGGCAACCTGGGCTGCAAGTCCGACGAGACCGGCCACTACCTGGGGGCCCGGGGCATCCGCTACCTGATCCACCCGGCCTCGCCCCTGCAGAAGAAGGCGGGCAAGTGGATCCTCGCCGCCGAGATCACCGAAACCACCCGCCTCTACGGCCGCTGCGTGGCCCGCATCGAACCTGAATGGCTGGAGGAAGTGGGCGCTCACCTTATCAAGCGCAGCTACTTCGATCCTCACTGGGAAAAGAAATCCATGCAGGTGGCGGCCTGGGAGCGCACCACCCTGTACGGGGTGGTCATCACCCCCAAGCGGCGGGTCCATTACGGCCCCATGGCTCCGGCCGAGGGGCGGGAAATCTTCATCCGCCAGGCCCTGGTGGGCGGCGAGGTGGAAGAAAGCTACGCCCGGCGCTGGCCTTTCTGGCAGCACAACCAGAAGCTGATCCGGGAAATCGAGAACCTGGAGCACAAGCAGCGCCGCCAGGATGTGCTGGTGGACGACGAGCTGATCTACGCCTTCTACGACCACCTGATTCCCGAGGGCATCCATAACGGCGCCACCTTCGACCACTGGCGCAAGGAGGCGGAGCGGGAGCAGCCCAAGCTGCTGCACCTCTCCAAGGACGACCTGATGCGCCACTCGGCGGCGGGCATCACCACCGAGGCCTTTCCCCATCACCTCAAGGTGGGCGGGGTCGAGTACCCGCTTGCCTACCACTTTGAGCCCGGCAATGCCCGGGACGGGGTGACCCTGACCGCGCCCCTGGCCCAGTTGAACCAGTTGCCTGCCCTGCGGCTGGAGTGGCTGGTGCCGGGCTTGCTGAAGGAAAAACTGATGCAGCTGATCAAGACCCTGCCCCAGAAGATCCGCGCCAAGCTGGTGCCGGTGCCCGAGTTCGTGGAGGAATTCATCGCCTGGGTCCAGGGCGACCCGAACACCGCCGAACGGCGCATGGGCCAGGGCATCATCCCGCCCCTGATCGAGTTCATCCTAACCGCCCGGGGCCTCAATGCCCGGGGCTGGGCCGTGACCCCGGATGCCTTCCGCCCCGATACCCTGCCGGCCCATTTCTCCATGAACATCCTGCTGGTGGATGAGCACGGCCGGCAGCTGGACATGGGGCGCAACCTGGCCCAGCTGAAAGCCCAATGGGGCAAGGAGGCGCGCCAGGAATTCGCCGAGCTGCACGAGACCCCTTCCGGCTTCACCGGGCTGACGGACTGGACCTTCGGCGCACTGCCGGAGTTGATGGAAGTCCCGGTAGCTGGACAAACGGTGCTCGGCTACCCGGCCTTGCACGACGACGGGGAGACGGTGAGCCTCAAGGTCTACGACGACCAGGAGGAAGCCCAGCGAGTCCATAGCTGGGGCCTGCTGCGCCTCTTCATGCTGCAGTTCCGGGAGCAGGTGAAGTATTTCGAGAAGAACCTGCCGGGCCTCACCCAGATGGCCATGCAATACATGAACCTGGGCTCCAGCGAGGAGCTGAAGCGCCAGCTCATCGACCTGACCTTCGAGCGGGCCTGCCTCACCGAGCCCTGGCCCACGGACGCGGAAAGCTTCAAGGCCCGCTGTGCCGAAGCCAAGCAGCGCCTGGGCCTGCTGATGCAGGAAATCGCCCGCCTGGTGGGGCAGGTGCTCAGCGAGTGGCAGGCCCTGCTGAAGAAGCTGCCCGCCTTCAAGGCCCACGGGGCGGCCCTGGCGGACATCGATGCCCAGGTGAAACGCTTGATGGGCAAACACTTCATTGCCGAGACCCCCTTCGAGCGCTTGCAGCATTTCCCCCGTTACCTGAAGGCGGCCCAGGTGCGGCTCGACAAGCTCAAGGCCGACCCGGCCCGGGACGCCCGGGCCCTGGCCGACTACCAGCCCCTGTGGACCCAGTATGAGCGGCGGGCCCTGGTGCTGGCCAAGCAGGGCCGCTTTGATCCCCAGCTGGAGCAGTTCCGCTGGCTGCTGGAGGAGTTGCGGGTTAACCTCTTCGCTCAGGAACTGAAGACCCCGGTGCCGGTATCGGTCAAACGTTTGCAGAAGATGTGGGAGGGAATCCAGTATGGCTAAGGTGTTGTCGGCCTTGATGAGGAGCTTTGCCAGCCTGGCCCGGCCGGGTCTGTGGCGCTACCTGCTGGCCCCGGCCGGCTTTTCCCT
This sequence comes from Azovibrio restrictus DSM 23866, assembly GCF_000429665.1. Taxonomy (GTDB): domain Bacteria; phylum Pseudomonadota; class Gammaproteobacteria; order Burkholderiales; family Rhodocyclaceae; genus Azovibrio; species Azovibrio restrictus. Next base: position 70,648 of record NZ_AUCH01000003.1, on the reverse strand, counting down.
GCTGCTCTGGCTGGGCTTGGCCTGGTTCGGCCTGGGGGAGCTGGTGGCCTGGCTGCTGCAGAACCCGCCCATGACCCTGCTGGCCTCCTGGGGGCTGGTATGGCTGGCCACCTTCCTGGCCTATCTGGGCGGCTGGATGCTGATCTTCGCCCTGGCCTACCTGACCACGGCCATGATCGCGGCGATCTTCGTCCTGCCCTGGCTGCTGGAAAAGGTGGCGGCCCGGGAATACCCGGAGCTGGCGGCCCTGGGCAAGGACAGTTTCGTGGCGGCGGCCTGGAACAGTGTCGTGGCCACCGGCCTGTTCATCCTGGGCTGGTTCGCCAGCCTGCCCCTGTGGCTGATCCCCGGCCTGGGCCTGATCCTGCCCCTGCTGCTCCTGGCCTGGTTCAACCGCAAGACCTTCGCCTTTGACTGCCTGGCAGTTCATGCCACCGAGGCCGAATGGCAGGAAATCCGCCGGGCCCACGCCTGGCCCTTGTTCGTCCTTGGGCTGGTGCTTTCCCTCATGGCCCACGTGCCGCTCCTGGGGCTGCTGGTGCCGGCCCTGTCGGCCCTGGCCTACATCCACTATTGTCTCGAAGCCCTGCGCCAGCTGCGCGGCGGGGCTCTGGTCAGCATCACCCCTCAGCAAATTCAGGAGAGCAGCACGTGAGTCAGCAGAGCAAGGTTTTCGGTCTCGTGGTCATCGGTGACGAGATCATTTCCGGCAAGCGCCAGGACAAGCACTTTGCCGCCGTGGCCGGAATGATGGCGGCCAGGGGGCTGCGCCTGTCCTGGGTCCAGTACCACAGTGACGACCAGGCCCGGCTGGCGGAGGTGTTCCGGCGCAGCATGGCGGCCGGCGAGGTGGTGTTTTCCTGTGGCGGCATCGGCAACACCCCGGATGACTACACTCGCCAGGCGGCCGCCGCCGCCCTGGGGGTGGGGCTTGCCCTGAGCCCGGAGGCCGAGGCCGAACTGCGGCTGCGTTTCGGCGATGAACTGACGGATGTGCGGCGCCTGCTGGGGACTTTCCCCCTGGGTTCCGAGATCATCCCCAACCCCTTCAACCGCATTCCCGGCTTCATGGTGAAGGAACACTACTTCGTGCCCGGCTTTCCTCAGATGGCCCACCCCATGATCGAATGGGCCCTGGATACCTTCTATCGCGATTTGTTCAACCAGCATCCCATGGTGGAGAAGGCTTTCCTGCTCACCGGGGAGATGGCCTACGAGTCGGCCCTGCTGGATTTGATGCAGCACATCGTGGCGGCCTACCCGGAGCTGCGCCTGTTCTCCCTGCCCTCCCTGATCGGTAAGGAGCGCCGGCACCTGGAGCTGGGGGTGGAAGGTGAGGCCAGCCGGGTGGACATGGCCATGGAAGAAATCCGCCAGGAGGTGGAGCGGCGCGGCATCCATTGGGTCTGGCGCGACTGATCCCTGCGACGGCCAGAAGGACGCGTAAACGCACAAAGCCCCGGCATCGACCGGGGCTTTTTGCTGGCCGGGAAGTGGCTTACTTCTTGGCGGCGGCAGCGGCTTTGGAGGCGGCGCTGGTGGCAGCGGCGGCAGCCTGGGTGGTGGTGTTGGCGGCCACCTGCAGGTTGGCTTCGGCGATGTCGGCAGCCTGACGGGCCATGGCGTTCATCTGGTCGAAGGCGCGGCCAGAGGCGTCCAGCATGGACTTCATGGTGGCGGCCAGGATGTCACCGCCGGGAGCGGACTTGGTCTTGTCCAGGTTGGCAGCGGCGGTCTTGGAGAACTGGGCGTACTGGCCTTCGACCACGGAACCTACTTCCTTCTGGACGGAGCTCACCAGGTCATAGACGCTGCGGGTGTAATCCATCCACTTTTCCAGGGCAGGCTGGGCCAGGTTGGCGTTCAGCTTGGACAGCTCGCTGGGGTCCTTGACGGAGAGCAGCTGCTGGGTGTTGCTCACGGCGGTATTGAAGAATTCGCGGGAGGCGGCCATGTTCAGGGCAGCCAGGCGTTCCATGCCGTTGAAGGCGGCGCGCATCAGGGTGGTCATCACTTCGGCGTTGGCCTTCTGGGCGGCGGCCAGTTGTTCGATGTTCGGGGTGCTCATGGTTTCCTCCGGATTGTGGATGGTAAAACCCCCGCCGTAGCGGGGGTTGTGCGGCTATGCCAGAACTTAGGCAGTCTTTTTCTTGGCGGCAGCGGCGGTGGCGCCCACGGCCTTGACAGTGGCGTTGGTGGCGGCGGCCACGTTGGCTTCGGCCATTTCGGAAACCTGCTTGGCAGCCTTGTTCATGCTGTCAAAAGCGGAGTTGGCGGCGGCGATGGCGGACTTGACGGCAGCCACGGCCACATCGGAACCGGCGGGAGAGCTCTTGGAGGCCTGGTCCAGCAGGGAGGCGACTTGCTTCTGGAAGTCGGCGAACTGGGCTTCGACCATCTTGGACAGCTCTTCCTTGGTCTGGGCGGAGATTTCGTACACGCTGCGGGTGTAGGCCACGGCCTTTTCCACATTGGGCTGGGCCAGGGAGGCTTGCAGGGACATGGCTTCCTGCACGTCCTTGGCACCCATCAGGGCCTTGGTGTTGGCGACGGAATCTTCCAGCAGGGAGCGGGCGGTGTTCAGGTTGAGGGCAGCAATGCGCTCGGCGGAAGCCAGGGCGGTGTTGGCCAGGGACAGCATGGAATCAACGGCAGCCTTGTTGGCGACAGCGAATTGCTCGGGAGTGGTGATCATGGTGATGCTCCTATCAAAGGACTAAGGTGGGAAACGCTGGGCCGCAAATGTTGCGTTGCAGCATGAGCCCAATTATAGGAACGAAAATCCGGATGTCAACATATTTTTGTGCGCCGCACAAAGAAGTTTTCCGCTTTGCTTACAAGAGCTTGTAAGGCTCGTGTAAGGGCTTTGTGGCGGTGCTTCAGGGGTGTTCCGGCGGGGTCAGTCCGCCCGTGCTTTTGAGCTGCAGGCCGCTGGGGCCGGAGCTGCCTTCGGCTGCCGGGGCCCCCTTGGTCTTGGGATGGATGGTGGCCTGTACCCGGATGGGCTTTTTCTGGGGGCCTTCCCCGGCGGAAGCCAGGTAGCGTTCGGAAATGGCGTCGTACCAGATGTAGTCGCCCTTCAACCGGTCTTCGCCGCTCTTGATCCAGGCCCGGCGGAAAAATTCCGCCACTTCGGTGCGGGTGTCGTACTCGATGCGTTCCGCTTCCCCTTCGATCCATTCCTCGCTGCCTTCCCGCTTCTGCTTGAAACGGGCCAGCCCCTTGGGGCCGCCGAAGGCGGTGCCGCGCTGGAAGCCGTAGGCATCCTCGCTCACCACGATCTTGTCGGAATGAATGATCAGGGTGCCCTGGGTGAGGATCACGTTGCCTTCCAGCACCTGGACCCGCTTGATGTCGTCGATGGTGACCTTGTCGGCCTCCAGGGCGATGGGTTTTTCCCGGTCGGCCCGTTCGGCCAGGGCGGGGAGGCTGGAGCTCAGGGCGAGGCCGAGCAGCAGGGCCCGGAAAAAGGGAGCGTGGATCATGGTCTGGTCTCGGTCTGGGGCTGACGTTTGCGGAAATACTCGCCGGTGACGCTGGATTGCAGGGAAAAGGTGCCCAGGTTGTTATCCACCTGGACTCCGGTGCCGCGCATCCAGCTTTCGCCCTGGGTGATCTGCACGGGGTGCTGGTTGTAGGCCTTGCCTTCTTCGGGCAGGACGGTCAGTTCCGGTGTCCGGGCCACCATTTCGGCCCGGCCGGCAAAAGCGGCCCGGGTCACCACCACCTCGTCCCGCACCAGCACGTGCTTGCCTTCCTGGGTGACCAGGGCGGTCTTGCCGGTAAGCACCACTTCGGGGGCGTCGGGGCGGTAGCTGGTCAGGCGGGGGGCGACCACCAGGCTGCTTTCGTCATCGGGATAGTGTTCCATGTGGCTGGCCACCAGCTTGTACTTGAGCTGGCCGTCCGGGCCGTGGCGGAACACGGTGAGCTGATCCACCAGAGTGTCCGGGTCGTGGCGGGCCTTGCCGGTGTCGCTGACCAGGGGGACCTCCGTAGCCTGTTCGAGCCAGAAGGACAGCCCGGCCAGGATGCTCAGCACCAGCAGGGGAAAGAGGGTGGAGGCGCCCGGTCTCACGGCTGTGGGGCGGCGGGAGCCTGGAGATAGGGGGCTAGGGCGGCATCCAGCTGCCCCTGGGCCGCCAGGATGAAGTCGCAGATTTCCCGCACGGCACCTTCGCCGCCCCGGCGCTGGCTCACCTGGTGGGCCCGCTGCAGGACGGCGGCGTGACTGTTGGCGGGGGCGGCGCAGAAGCCGCAGGCCAGCATCACCGGTAGATCCACCACGTCGTCCCCCATGTAGCCGGCGGCTTCCCAGGGGAGCTGCAGGGTTTGCAGCAGACGCTCCAGGCATTCCCGCTTGTTTTCCACGCCCTGGTACAGGTGGGGGATGCCCAGGTTGGCGGCCCGGGCTGCCACGGCGCCGGAGCTGCGGCCGGTGATGATGGCCAGGGTGATGCCGGCCTTCTGCAGCTGTTTCAGGCCGTGGCCGTCCAGGGTGTTGAAGGCCTTGAACTCCTTGCCGTCTTCGGTGAAATAGAGGCGCCCGTCGGTCATCACCCCGTCGATGTCGAAGGCCATGAGCTTGAGACGGGCGGCGCGTGCTTCTGCTTGCATCAGATCACCTTGGCACGGAACAGGTCGTGCATGTTGAGGGCGCCCAGGAGCCGGCCATCAGCATCGGCGACCAGGAGCTGGTTGATACGGTGGCGCTCCATCAGGTCCACGGCCTCCACCGCCAGCCGTTCCGGGGCGATGCAGTGGGGGTTGGGGTGCATCAGGCTGCCGATGATGGCGCGTCCCAGGTCCAGGCCCTGGGCGAAGGCCCGGCGCAGATCCCCGTCGGTGAAGATGCCGAGGATGCGGGATTCCGGGTCGGTGATGGCGGTCATGCCCAGGCCCCCCTGGCTCATGGCCAGGATGGCGTCGGTGAGGGGGGCATCGGGATGCACGGTGGGGACCGTGTCGGCCGCGTGCATCACGTCGCGCACGTGGGTGAGCAGGCGCCGGCCCAGGGTGCCGCCCGGGTGGGACAGGGCGAAGTCCTCGGGGCCGAAGCCGCGGGCGTCGAGCAGGGCCACGGCCAGGGCATCTCCCAGGGCCAGGGCGGCGGTGGTGCTGGCGGTGGGGGCCAGGTTCAGGGGGCAGGCTTCCTGGGCGACGCTGGCATCCAGGTGGGCGTCCGCCTCCCGGGCCAGGCTGGAGGCCGGGTTGCCGGTCATGGCGATGAGCTTGGCGCCCTGGCGCTTGATGGCGGGCAGGATGCGCAGCACCTCTTCGGTTTCCCCGGAGTTGGACAGGGCCAGGAACACATCGGAGCCCTGGACCATGCCCAGGTCCCCGTGGCTGGCTTCGCCGGGATGGACGAAATAGGCGGGGGTGCCGGTGCTGGCCAGGGTGGCGGCGATCTTGCGCGCCACGTGCCCGGACTTGCCCATGCCGCTGACGATGACCCGGCCACTGCTGGCCAGGATCAGTTCCACGCTGCGGCTGAAATCCCCGTTCAGGCGGGGAATCAGCGCCAGCAGGGCATCGGCTTCGATGCGCAGGGTCCGGGCGGCCAGGTCCACGGCCCGGCTCGGCGAGGCGGGGGGGCGGGACGGGGTGGAGGCTGCGGAAGGGCTTGGGGCCATGGGATGCGAGCGTTTATGATTACTCTGGATTATAACAACACCGCCCCGGCTCCCCATGAATACGCTGCAATTGACCCTCGTCCTCCTGGGAGCCTCGGTGCTGGCGGTGGTCCTGTTCCGCCGCATCAACCTGCCACCGGTGCTGGGCTACCTGCTGGTGGGTACCCTGATCGGCCCCCATGCCTTCAACCTCATGAAGGATGTTTCCGGGGCCCAACATCTGGCCGAGTTCGGCGTGGTGTTCCTGATGTTCTCCATCGGCCTGGAATTCTCCCTGCCCAAGCTGCATACCATGCGGCGTACGGTATTCGGCCTGGGGCTGGCCCAGGTGGCGGTGACCATGGGGGCGGTCACCGCCCTGTCCCTGGTGTTCGGCCACTCCTGGCAGCTGGGCCTGGCCCTGGGGGGCATCCTCTCCATGTCTTCCACCGCCGTGCTCTCCAAGCTGCTGGCGGAGCGCATGGAGCTGGACGCGCCCCATGGCCGCGACGTGATCGGGGTGCTGCTGTTCCAGGACCTGGCCGTGGTGCCCCTGCTGATCCTGCTGCCCTCCCTGTCCAAGCCCCCCGAACAGATGGCGATGCTGATGGGCATCGCCCTGGTCAAGGCGGTCGTGGTGCTGTCCCTGATCCTGTTCTTCGGCCAGCGGCTGATGCGCAAGTGGTTCCATTTCGTGGCCCGGGCCCGGTCCTCGGAAATCTTCGCCCTGAACGTGCTCCTGATCACCCTGTCCCTGGCCTATGTCACCGAACTGGCCGGCCTGTCCCTGGCCCTGGGGGCCTTCGTGGCCGGGATGCTGATTTCCGAGACCGAGTACAAGCTGCAGGTGGAGGAGGACATCAAGCCCTTCCGGGATGTGCTCATGGGCCTGTTCTTCGTCACCATCGGCATGAAGCTGGACATGCCCATCCTGTTGCGCAACTGGTGGGCGGTGCTCGGGGTCCTGGCCGGGCTGCTGCTGCTCAAGGGGGTGATTGTCGGCCTGGTGGCCCGACGCATGGGCTCCTCCCCCGGCAACTCGATCCGCGCCGCCCTATGGCTGTGCGCCGGGGGCGAGTTCGGCTTCGTGCTGCTCGGCGAAGCCGGGCGCATTCCCCGGCACGTGGAGCAGGTGGTGCTCTCGGCCCTGGTCCTGTCCATGCTCGTGGCCCCCTTCATCGTCCATTACTGCGAGCGCATCGTGACCCGTTTCGCGGGCAGTGAATGGCTGCTCAAGTCCATGCAGCTGACCCAGCTGGCGGCCAGCAGCATGGCCACGGAAAAGCACGCCATCATCTGCGGCTTTGGCCGCAGCGGCCAGTTCCTGGCCCGTTTCCTGGCCCAGGAAGGGGTGGATTACGTGGCCCTGGACCTGGACCCGGAGCGGGTGCGTGCAGCGGCGGCGGCCGGTGAGAGTGTGGTCTTTGCCGATGCGACCCGGCGGGAGTCCCTGCTGGCGGCGGGGCTGCAGCGGGCCAGCGTGGTGATCGTCTCGGTGGACGACACCCGGGGGGCGGAGAAAATCCTTCAGCATGTGCGTGATTACCGGCCCGAACTGCCGGTGGTGGTGCGTACCCTGGACGAGCGGGATTTCGAGCGGCTCTCCAAGGCCGGGGCCACCGAGGTGGTGCCCGAATCCCTGGAAGCCAGCCTGACCCTGGCCTCCCATGCCCTGGTGCTGGTGGGGGTGCCCCTGAACCGGGTGCTGCGCCGGGTGCGCGACACCCGCAGTGCCCGTTATCAGCTGCTGCGGGGCTTCTTCCACGGGGTGAGCGACCGGGAGGATGAGGAGGAGCAGCCCCGGCTACGCTCGGTCTGGCTGGGGCCGGGCTCGGGCAGCATCGGCCTGTCCCTGGAAGAAATGGACCTGGGGGCCCTGGGCTGCGAGGTGAGCGCCATCCGCCGCCGGGGCATCAAGGCCGTGGAGCCCACCCCGGAAACCCGGCTCAAGGCAGGGGATGTGGTGGTGCTCCTGGGGCTCCCCGCCGGCCTGACGGCTGCCGAGGAGCGTCTGCTACGCGGCGCCCGGGCCCGGGTCTGAGCCGGCCGGCCCCGGGGGCCGGCCATCTTCCTAGATGGATTTGCAGATGATGTAGATCTGGTTGCCGTCATCCACGTAAGTACTGTCGGCGGCGGGCACGGCGCCACCGGCGGCCGGATTCAGGGCGGCCTGGGCCTGGCCGCGGATGGTGCCGGTGGCCGGTGAGCCATCGTCCATCTGGGCGTCGATGGAGCTGGCGATCTTGGCTGGCAGGTTGCTGCTGCAGATCACGTGGCCCTGCATGCCGAAGGCCCCGGCCTGGATGCCGGTGAAGCCGCCCACGGCATTCTGGGGCGCATCGGCGCTGCTGCCGGCGCCGGTAACCAGGCCGGCGGAGCGCAGGTGCTGCCAGAGCAGGGAGGATTCATTCTCGCCGCTGCAGGCGCTGCCGCTGCCGGCGCCCACCGCCGCGGTGCCGTTGTAGGTGCCGCAGATCACCCCGTTGCCGTCGCCGCCCTTGAGGCCGGTCCAGCGGGCTTCGACGATGCTGCTCTTTTCGTCTCCTGGCAGGGCCCGATAGCGGTCCTGGTAGGCATAGACGGCGGCGGAGACGCCGTTCAGGTCGTTGATGACGTTCTTGATCTTGGCCTGGGTGATCAGTTCCTGGCCCTTGAGCACACCGCCCAGCAAAAGGCCGATAATGACCAGCACGATGGCGATCTCCACCAGGGTGAAACCGGATTGGTGACGGGGTTTCATGATGAGCTCCTCCAGTAGGGTCTGACGCTGGTTGTCCTGCATGAACCATGCCTGGGAGATCAAGGGGGTTTCGCCCGGTTTTTGCTGCCAGGTGTCCGGATTTCGACAGGGGGTGTGCAAGCGATGGACAAACAGGCCTATCCCGGCCCGGCCCGCTGGCTCCTGCAGCGGCCCCAGCTGCTGCTGGCCGGGCATCTGATCATCGTGCATGTGCTGGTGTTCGGGCTCCAGGCGTCCCTGGAGGCCCGGCTCATCCTCTGGCCCATGGCCATGGGCCTGTTCCTGCTCTGGCAGCCGCTGGTGGCGGGGGGGCAGCGGCTCGGGCTGTTCCAGACCCTGGCCCTGGTGCTCCTGGTCTGCCTCTGGGCCCTGGTGCTCAACCCCTGGCTGCTGCTGCTCTGGTGCGCCACCCTGGCGGCCCTGATCGCCGGGCGGGGGCTGCGTCTGGGCGGGGGGCGGCACCGCCTGGGCCTGCTGCTCGCCTTTGCCTACCTGCTCTGCCTGATGATGCTGGGCCTGATTCCCCTGCTGCCCCGGGATCCCGCCCTGCTCGGCGCCCTGCCCCGGGAGGCCTTTGCCTGGTGGCTGCCCCTGCTGCCCGGCTGCCTGCTCCTGCTGCCCGGCAGCCGGGAGGACTGCGAGCAGCCGGTGGACTTCATCCACAGTCTGCTGATCTTCCTGCTCCTGGCCGTCTTCATGCTCGGCAGTCTGGCGGTCACCTTCCTGGATGGACAGGGGTATGGCTGGTCCCTGTTCATCACCTCCCTGAGCCTGGGTGGCGGCCTGTTGCTGCTGGCCTGGGCCTGGAATCCCCGGGCCGGTTTTGCCGGAATCGGGGCGGCCCTGGGGCGTTACCTGCTGTCCCTGGGCATGCCCATGGAAGCGTGGGTGCGCTGGTTGAGTGAGGCGAGCGAGCGCAGCGACGATCCGGAGGCCTTCCTGGAAGCCGCCCTGGGGCGTCTGCAGCAGCTGCCCTGGATCACCGGCGTCAGCTGGCAGGGGCCGGACGGGGCGGGCAGCCAGGGGGCAAAGGGGCTGGGCCGGCAGCGCTGCTGTGCGGCCGGGCTGTGCCTGGAGCTCCATTTTCGCCAGCCCCCGGGGGCGGTCCTGCGCTGGCATTGCGACTGGCTGCTGCGGCTCCTGCTGGCTTTCTACCAGGTCAAACGCCAGGCCCGGGAGCTGCAGCTGCTCAACTACGAGAAGGCCATCCATGAGACCGGGGCCCGGGTTACCCATGACGTGAAGAACATCCTCCAGGCCCTGCAGAACCTTTGTTATGCGGCCGGTCAGGGGGGCGACAGCGCCGCCCTGGGGCGGCTGATCCAGCGCCAGCTGCCGGCCCTGGCCGAGCGCCTGCAGGGAACCCTGGGACGCCTGCAGCAGCCTCGGGCGCAGCCGCCGGGCGGCTGGCTGCCGGTGCGTGCCTGGTGGCAGGCCCGTCAGGCGGCGCAGGGTGAGACGGGCATCAGTTGCCAGGCCCCGGCCGAGGCGCTGGAACAGGCGGGCGCCATGCCGGTGCCCGGGGAGCTCTTCGACAGTGTGCTGGAAAACCTGCTCGACAACGCCCGGGCCAAGAGCCGCCGGGAGCCGGGGCTGCACATCCGGCTCCGCCTGGTGCACCGGGAGGGCTGGGGCCTGGAGGTGGAGGATGACGGCAGCCCCGTGCCCGCAGCCCTGGCCCGGAAGCTCATGCTGGCCCCGGTGCCGTCCGAGGATGGCCTGGGCATTGGCCTGTATCAGGGAGGGCGGCAGGCCGCCCTGGGGGGCTACCGACTGGAACTGCAGTGCAATGAACCGGGGCGGGTGGTGTTTGCCCTGGTGCCGGCAGCGGGGCCGGGGACATCTCCGGCCTGAGTGCTGCTCAGGAAGCCTGATCCGGCTCCAGGTCTCCGGCCAGGCGGTACACGGTGGTGTTGCCCTTGCCCTTCAGGTACAGCACCTGGGGCTCGTGGAAGCGGTAATGGTCGCGCAGGCGGCGGTAGGTGGTTTCATCCACCTGGATCATGCCGGGCACCCCTTCGGCGGTGATGCGGCTGGCGAGGTTTACCGTGTCGCCCCAGAGGTCGTAGATGAACTTCTTCTTGCCCACCACCCCGGCCACCACGGGGCCGGTGCCGATGCCGATCCGGATTTCCACGTGGCGTTCGTTGGTCGGCCCGTTGACGGCCAGAAGCTGGCGCATCTCCAGGGCCATGCGGGCCATGGCCAGGGTGTAGTCCTCTTCTTCCGTGTTCAGGCCCCCGGCCACCATGTAGGCATCCCCTATGGTCTTGATCTTCTCCAGGCCGTTTCTTTCCGCCAGCTCGTCGAAGCAGGAAAAGATGCGGTTCAGCATGGAGAACACCTGGCGGGGGGAGAGTCCTTCCGCCACGTGGGTGAAATTGACGATGTCTACGAACATTACCGTCACATCGGCGAAGCCGTCGGCGATGGTCTGGTCCTCGTGCTTGAGGCGCTCCGCGATGGGGGCGGGCAGGATGTTGAGGAGCAGGCGCTCGGAGCGGGCCTGTTCCTCCTGCAGGCGGGCGTGGGCCTCTTCCAGTCGGGCCCGGGCCTTGAGTTTTTCCTGGGTGGCGTAACGCAGGAGCAGGTAGGCGATGCTGGAGACGGCGGCGAAGTTGAGGGCGAAGAAGAACAGGCTGGTATGCACGGGCACGGCCAGGGGGGGCTGGGCCGCGGCCAGGTAGATGTCGATGGCTCCGGTGAGGCCGGTGAGGAACAGGAAGGCCACGAACCAGGCCAGGGATTCCCTGGGGCTGCAGATCAGCACCGCCCCCACCGGGGCCAGCAGGCCCCAGAGACTGATGCCGCTGGCGTTGATGAAGTTGCCCATGCTCCATTGCAGGGCGAAGGGGGCAAACAGCAGCAGGCCCAGCTGGGTGTGGCGGAACAGGCCGAAATGGCGGTGCTTCAGGAACAGCAGCAGGTTGCCCACCAGGAGCAGCTGGAAGCTGAGGGCCGGGGTGCTGGAAAAGCGGGGCCCCAGCTGCCAGTACAGCAGCAGCCATACCATGGAGGCCAGGGAAACCAGCCCGGTGGCGAAGATGAGCAGGGACTTCTGCAGGCGCAGGCTGTCCGTATCTTCCGGGTTCAGGCCCAGCCAGGTCAGGCGGGGGGAAGGGGGCTGGGGCTCGGTGGTCATGGTCAGAGCTGGCGTCCGGCGGCAATCAGGCGGCTGATCAGGATGGGGCGTGCGAGCCACTGTAGCAGATCATCGAAGCCGGGCGTCGGCGTACCCGCCTGGTAGCGCCCGTTGCTGGCCTCGTAACTCAGGTTTTCCCCGTCCGCCCGACCATTGGGGCCGAGGCTGTAGAACAGGGCCACCGGCCGTTCGAGGCTGGTGGTCAGTGATTCCCCCGCGTGGTTCTGCACCAGCAGGGCATCGCTGCCGGTGAAGCCCGTGCCCAGGTTGATGGGGGCGGCGCCGTTGGCGAACAGGGCGTTCACCCGGTAGCGCCAGCGCTGTTCCCAGGGGTCGGTCTCCAACAGGCCCAGGGATTTGAAGGGCAGGTAACCCTCCTGGGCGGTGCTGGTGCAACTGGTTTCGGCCACCCCGTAGCCGGCAGCGGTACGGTCCGTGTCCGTGTCCGGGCAGGGCAGGGAGCCGTGGATGGCGGCGTAGCCCAGCAGGGCTTCGCGGATGTCGTGCAGGCTGGATTCGGCCTGGCGCAGCTTCTGGACTTCCCGCTGGGCCGAGAGGGGAAACACCAGTCCTCCCACCAGCAGGGCCAGGATGATCATCACCACCGCCAGTTCGGTGAGGGTGAAGCCGCGTGGCACGGGTTTCATGCACATCCTTTCAGGGCCAGGATGGCCGCCTGGCAGGCGGCGGGGTTGAGGGAGCCCAGGCAGGGCTGGGCCAGGAAGGCATCGGCTGCCCCCCGGCAGGCGCAGCCGGCCAGCTGCTGCCGGGCCATCTGGCATGTGGGGGCGATGTCCGGGCCGTTCCGGCAGAGGTTCTGCTGGCCGCTGACCCGGGCCAGCAGCTTGTCGGCTTCCGCCTGGCAGTTCAGGTTGCCACAGTTGCTGACCAACTTGAAGCCCGGGGCCGCGGCCGTGGGGCCCTGGATGCAGACGATCTGGTCATTGCCGGCTAGTTCCAGCTGCTGGCCGCCCAGTTGCAGGGTGGTGGCGTTCTGGCCTTCCAGGTAGTTGGCCGGGTCCATGCGCTCGCTGCTCTGGTGGCGCTGCTGCCCGGCCAGGGGCGCGCCGGCGTAGATCAGGGCTGCCGCATAGGGCTGGCCATTAACCTGCAGGCACTGCTCCGGGTTCAGGTCGCAATCCACGGCGGGCAGGGCGGCCGGGGCGAAACCCGGGGCTACCAGATAGAACAGGTGGTCCTTCCACTTGTCCCACCAGCCGTCGCTGCTATTGACGTACCCGGCTCCGTCGCTGGGGGTGGGGTAGCCGGCGGCGGGCAGCAGTTCCGGGCAGTTGTCGCTGCGCAGCAGGCGGCAGGCGGAGTGGGTCGGGTCCGCTGGCAGACAGCCGGGCAGGGTGCCCAGGGTGCTTTGCAGCACCTGCTGGGAGCGGCCCACCGAAAACGGGGGACGGCCTTCCTGGCGCAGGGCCTGGTCGGCCAGCTTGTCGTTGCGGAAGGTGTCCGGTGCCGGGGCGTTCAGGCTCAGGGGCGCGGCCCAGGGCAGGCGCTGCCAGCTGTTGTGTTCCCCGAAACGGATCAGGCAGGCGGCCAGCCGCTGGGTCAGGGCGATGCCGCTGCCCGGGTAGCTGGCATCGAACAGGGGCCGGGGGAGCGGTGGGCGGCGGGCGATACGGCCCTCGAACAGCTCGCTGGGGCTGATCCAGACCAGGCGGTCGTTGAAGAACTCGCCCGGGGTGCCGGCGATCAGCCGGGTCAGGCCTTCGGCGCTGCTGTCGGGGGTGCTGTTGTCTATGCCCTGGAGCACATCCAGGAACTGCTTGGGGTCGTAGTCGAGGCGGCACTCGCCGCCCTGATGCTGGCGGACCTGTCCGGCCAGGGGCGGTCCCGGGGCGAACAGCACTGCCACCGGTCGCTCCCCGGGCTGGGCGCCGGCGATGATCTGGCTGCCGTCCGGCCCGAGGATCTGGAACTGGCCGGGAATGTCCGGGTTGAGCAGGTCAGCCTTGGGATTGGCCTTGTAGTTGCCGGACACCGCGTACCACAGGCATTCGCCGCTGCCGTCCCGGGGCGGGGGGATGCCCAGGCTGCGCCAGGGGAAGTGGCCCACCACGGTGACCCCCTTGGCGCCGCAGCTGCCGGCCTCGGTGCCCTCGTGGCCCAGGGGGCTGCCGGTGTCCGGGCAGGGCAGGTGGCCGGGCACGAAGGCGGCCCGGGGCGGACTGCCCTTCAGGTGATATTCCGGGTAGGCCGCGCCGTAACCCAGCAGGGCTTCCTTGGCCTGGGCCAGGGCCTGGTCGGTGGCCCGGTCCCGGGCCGGGAAGGCGCTGCTGCGGCTGGCGGGCTGCTGCAGCAGCCAGGTGAGCCCCCCCAGGGCCAGGGCCAGCAGCAGGATCAGCAGGGCGGCACCGGACTGGCGCGGGGCGGGCATGGGGAAATCCTTCAGGGGCGCGGGGCGGAGCGGGGGGGATTGACGGTGATCCGGCCGCCCCGCAGCAGATCCTCGCCGCTTCCTTCCGGGCCGGGGAGGTGTTCGCCGACCCGCGGCCCGGCCGGGGGGGTGCCGGTCTGGGGCGCCCCGTCCAGCCACAGGGTGGCCGGGCCCTGGCTGGGCTGCACCAGGCCCTGGTAGTGGCGGCCCCGGTCCTGGCCGGGCGCCGGGTTCCGGTGTTTCTCCACTTCCAGCCGGGCCCGTTCCTCCGGGGTGTGAAACAGCCGCCCGGCGGGCTGGGCCGCCAGGGGGGGGCTGCCGACCAACAGGAGCAGCAGGGGTAGCAGGGGCCGGAAGCGCAGGAGCTTCATGGGGGATTGCCTCCAGGCAGCTGGCCGGTGATCCAGTCCAGCTTGCAGCGGGCCAGGATGTTGGGGCCCGGTTGGGGCGGCTGGGGGCGGCCGGGGTTGCGCTGCAGCTCGCATTCCCGGGCCAGCACCAGGGCCCGGCTGCGGCTGGAGAGGGCCTGCAGGAAGGGTTGCAGCTCCAGTTCATGGTTGAGGCCCAGCTGCAGCTGCATGGGGCTGGCCAGGAAACGCCCCTGGCCGTCTTCCAGGGCGCGTTGGGGCTGGAACTCGTATTGCATGGCAGGGATCGCCAGGCGGTTCCTGGTCTGGCGCAGCAGCTCCACCCATTCCAGGCGGTTTTCCCGGGCAAAGAAGCCCTGGGCCTGGAGGGCCTGCAGCCGCTGGCCGGCCTGCTGCAGTTCTGCGGCCTCGGCCCGGGCCTGGTCCAGCCGCTGGCGGATCTGCTGCAGTTTTTCCCGGCTCTGGTCCCGGGCCTGGGCGGCGCGGCTGGCTTCCTGCCAGCCCCAGTAGGCGGGGGCGATGCCCAGGGCGGCCAGCGCCAGGGCCAGCAGCAGGGTGGGCCAGAGCTGTCGGAGCTGTGCCTGCAGGGGGCTCATGGCTGCTGCTCCCAGTAGAGGCGCAGGCGGAAGCCGGGGGCGGGGGCGCCGTCCGCATCCTGATCGCCGCCGCGCAGGGGCTTGTCCGGCGCCATGTCCACCGGATGGCTCAGGACCTCGCTGCGGATGCCCCGGTTGTCCAGGGCCAGCAGCAGGCGTTCGAAGTGCTGCACCTGCTGCCGGGGATCGCCGGGGGGCAGACTGCCTTCCACGGTCAGGCTGCTCTGCCGGCCTTCCCATTGCCAGAACAGCCGCTCCAGGCGGGCTTCCGGCACCCCGTCCAGGGCGTGGCTCAGAACTACCATGGCCTGGCTGGGGGCCTGGCGTTGCCGCATCCGGTCATACTGGTCCAGCAGGCGGCGCAATTGTTCCTGGTCCAGGCTGAGGCCGGGGATGCCGGCCAGCAATTGCCCGTACTCGGTCTGCAGCTTGCCGGCGGCGGCTTCCATGCGGGCCTGTTCGCCCTGCATGAGGCGGATGCTGTTCAGCTCCCGTCCCAGGAGCAGCAGGCCGCCGGCCAGGATGATCAGGCCCAGCCCCAGCAGCCCCCGGCGCAGCCGGGCCAGCTGGTAATCCTGGCGCAGCAGGGCCGGGGCAAACTGGTGCCGGGGGGGATGGCTGGCGAGCAGGTGCAGGAACAGGGGGTCCGCCAGACTGTCTTCCGGCACCCAGTGGCAGCCCAGGCGGCTGGCGGCCTGTCCCAGCTCCAGGGGCTGGAACACCAGGGGGCCCTGGCTCAGGCAGGTCCGGCCCACGGCTTCCAGGGCCCGTTGCTGTACCAGGGGGCAGACGGTGAGCTGTTCATCCCGGCCAATCAGGCGCTGGCTGGTCAGGTACTGGTGCAGCTTGTGGGCTTCCGCAGCGATGCTGCCGGCCATGCCGGCGATGCTGCTGTCGGCCAGGGGGGTGAGCCGGGAGAATACGGTCTCCCCGCCCATCACCAGGCTTTGCCGCAGCCCATGGGGGTGCACGGTGAGCACCAGGCAACGTTCCAGGGGAAGGTCGAGCAGGCGGCACAGGGTGCCGGTGAGCTGCGGCAGGCTGTAGAGCCCGGCGAAGGGAATGTGTCCCTGTTGCAGCAGTTGCAGCCAGGGCTCCAGCAGGGCCGGCTGGGTCAGGGCGGCCAGCAGCACCCGTTCTTCCTTGCGGTGGGTCTGCAGATGCCCCAGGGAGGTTTCCAGGACGTAGGGGGTGCCGAAGAAATGCTGGGCCTGCCGCCGTTCCAGCACGGCCCGCCGGTCCTTGCCGCGCAGGTAGGGCAGGGTTTCCACCTGAAAGCCCTCTTCGGCCAGGTTCGCCAGCAGCCGCAGCTGGGTGTCCCGGTGGGCTTCCAGCCAGCGGGCCAGGGCTGCCTGGCCGGCACTGCCCAGGGGGTGGCGGGCCTGTTCCTGGAGTTCGCCCTGGTGCCAGCGGTAGAGACCGAGCTGGTGGCTGTCCAGGAGCAGGAGGTGTTGGGCGCCCATGATCTAGAGCTTCAACTGGCTGATCACGTCGTAGATGGGCCCGATCACCGAAAGCATGATCCAGCCCAGCAGGGTGCCGAGGATCAGGGTGAGCAGGGGTTCGATCAGGGCCTGGGCCCGGCTCACGGATTCCTGCACGTCCCGGTTGT
Source organism: Azovibrio restrictus DSM 23866 (assembly GCF_000429665.1). Classification (GTDB taxonomy): domain Bacteria; phylum Pseudomonadota; class Gammaproteobacteria; order Burkholderiales; family Rhodocyclaceae; genus Azovibrio; species Azovibrio restrictus. The sequence goes on along the minus strand of NZ_AUCH01000003.1, from coordinate 54,189 downwards.
AGAAGTAGCTGACGTTGAGCAGGGCCGTGTCCAGGGCGCCGGTGCTCTCGCCGATACGCACCATGCGCACTACCAGGGGGGGGAACAGCCCCGTGTCCTGGAAGGCGGCGGCCATGTTGCGGCCCTCGCGGATGGCCTGTTCGGTCTGTTCCAGGGCGCGCCGGATGACCCGGTTGCCCACTACGTCCCGGGTGGTGCGCAGGGATTCCAGCACCGGGATGCCGGCGGCGTAGAGCATGGCGAAGGTGCCGGCAAAGCGGGACAGGATGATCTTTTTGAGAATGCCGCCCACCAGGGGCAGACGCAGCTTCAGGGCGTCGAAGCGGCGCCGGGCCAGGGGGTTGTTGTGCAGCAGGTAGATGAGCAGGGCGGTGATCAGGCCGGGCAGGAGCAGGGGGACGTACCAGTAGTCGAGCAGCAGGTCCGAGATCAGGAACAGGGCCCGGGTGTGGGCGGGCAGGGCCTGGCCCATGTTGCCGACGAAGAGCTTGAGCTGGGGCACCATGTAGACCATCAGGAAGGTGGTGGCGCCCAGCACGATGGTGCTGACGAAGGCCGGGTAGAGCAGCAGCTTCTGGGTGTGGGCGATGAGTTCGTCCTCCCACTTGAGGGAGGCGGTCAGGTTGTCCAGCACCCGGTCCAGGTCCCCCGAGGCTTCTCCGGCCCGGATCAGGCTGAGGAACACCCGGTTGAACAGGCCGGGGTGGGCGGCCATGGCCTGGGACAGGGTCTGTCCCCCTTCGATATTCTCCACCAGATTGGCGGTGACTTCCTTCAGGCGCGGGTGCTCCAGGGAGTCGCGCAGATCGGTGAGGGCGTCCAGCAGGGGAACCCCGGCCCGGATCAGCTGCTGCAGCTGGAAGCAGAAGTTGATCAGTTCCCGGCGCGGCACCCCGGAGCCGCCCAGCAGGGGCCGATGGCGGATGGGTTTGCCGCGCACCAGGTCCAGGCCCATGTGCTTGAGGCGCATCTCCAGGTCCACCGGGTTCATGGCTTCCATGCGCCCGCCGATCCGGCGGCCCTCGGCATCCACGGCGGAATAGTCGTACAGCATGGCCTACATCCTGTCGGTCAGGTCCACCACCCGGCCCAGTTCTTCCAGGGAGGTGGCGCCGGCCAGGACCCGCTGGATGCCATCCTCGGCCAGGGAGCGGAAGCCCCGAGTGCGGGCGTGGGCGAGGATTTCGCTGCGAGTCGCCTGGCAGGCGATCAGGTCATCCAGCTCCCGGTCCACGCGCAGCAGTTCCATCACCGCCAGGCGCCCCTTGTAGCCGAGGAAATTGCAGTGCTCGCAGCCCACCGGGCGGTAGATGCGCGGCGCCTCGGCCTGGGGCTCCTGGCCGAGCAGGCGGCATTCCTGAGCGTCGGCCCGGGCCGGCGCCTTGCAATGCACGCACAGGCGCCGCACTAGGCGCTGGGCGATGATGCCGATCACGTTGCCGGACAGGATGTCCGGGGTGACGCCGATGTCCAGCAGCCGGGGAATGGCACCCACGGCGGAATTGCTGTGCAGGGTGGCGAAGACCTGGTGGCCGGTCATGGCGGCCCGGAAGGCCATTTCGGCGGTGGCGGCGTCGCGAATCTCGCCCACCAGGATCACGTCCGGGTCCTGGCGCATCATGGAGCGGATGCCGTTGGCGAAGTCCAGCTTGGCGGCTTCGGCCACGGCGGTCTGGCGCACCAGGGGCATCGGATACTCCACCGGGTCCTCCAGGGTCATGATGTGGATGCGCTCGGAATTGATGTGGTTGAGCACCGAGTACAGGCTGGTGGTCTTGCCGCTGCCCGTGGGGCCGGTGACCAGGATGATGCCCTCGGGGCGGGCGATCATCAGTTTCAGCTGGGCCAGGTGGTCCTCGGTCAGCCCCAGCTGTTCCAGGGGCACGATGCCCTTCTGCCGGTCCAGCACCCGGAGCACGATGTTTTCCCCGTGGATGGTGGGCTGGCTGGAGACCCGGAAATCCACCGGCCGGCCGGAGACCGAGAGGGCCAGATGGCCGTCCTGAGGGGCCCGGGTCTCGGCGATGTTCATGCCGCTGATCACCTTGATGCGCACCGCCATGGCCGGCCAGTAGGATTTGTGCAGGGCCCGGATCTGCCGCAGGATGCCGTCCAGCCGGTAGCGGATGCGCAGGAAGCTGCTTTCCGGCTCGAAGTGGATGTCCGAGACTTCCCGCTTCACCGCGTCGGTGAGGATGGCGTCGATCAGGCGCACCACCGGCTGGCTGTATTCATCGCCCACCGTCTGCAGGCTGTGCCAGTCGATCTCGCCGGTCTCGATCTCCTTCAGGATGCCGTCGATGGACAGCTCGTGGCCGTAGTACTGGTCTATGGCCCGGTCGATCTCCGATTCCCCGGCCAGCAGGGTGTCGATGCGCACCTGCTCCCCCACCAGGCTGCGTACCCGGTCCAGGCCCACCAGATCGTTGGTGTCCGCCACCGCCAGGGTGAGCTGCTGCCGTTCCTGGTCGTAGTCCAGGGCCAGCAGATGGTGGCGTTTGGCAATCTGGCGCGGGACCAGCTTCAGGGCCATGGGGTCCACCACGGCCCGGGACAGGTCGATGCAGGCCTTGCCCAGGTTCTCCGACAGGGCGTCCCGCAAGGTGGTTTCGGAGACGAAGCCCAGGATCACCAGCAGCTTGCCGATCGGCAGGTCGGACTTCATCTGCTCCAGCAGGGCGATGCGCAGCTGGTCCTCGGAGAGGATGCCCTGGTCCAGCAGGATCTGCCCCAGGGGCCGGCGGTGCAGGTGGGGGGCATTCATGGTGGGCCTCCCTCAAGGAGGCGCAGCCGCTCCCGGGCCAGGTCGGCGTTGAAGGTGGCGGGGCGCAGCCGGGCGGCCTCCAGGGCCTGCCGGTAGTAGTTGGCGGCGGGGCCGGGCTGACGCAGCTGTTCCAGGCTGACGGCCAGGTTGAAGCGGTAGTCGGGATTGCTGCCGTCCAGGCTGCAGGCCTGGAAATAGGCCGCCTGGGCCTCGGCCCAGCGCTGCCGGGCGGCGAGCAGGTTGCCTAGGGCGAAATGCAGAGCCGGGACACCCGGCTGTTCCCCGAGCAGGGTGCGCAGCCGGCTTTCCGTGCCTTCCGGGTCCCGTTCGCCGTTCAGGCCCAGGAAGCCGGCCAGGGCCCGGGGGTCCCGGGGGTGGGCCGTCAGGGCCGCCTGGTAACGCTGCTGGGCTTCCCCGGGGCTGCCTTCGTGCAGGGCGATGGCGGCCAGCCCGAGCAGGGCGTCCAGGTTGTGGGGGTCCCGCTGCAGCACCTGGGTGAAATCCTGGCGGGCCTGGGCCAGGGCGCCCCGTTCCAGGGCCGCATGGGCCTGCTGCAGCCCCGGGTCCAGGAGCTGCGCCCGGCGCTGGATGCGCAGCTCGGCGGGGGCGGTGTTGGTGGCGGGGGCGGCCGTTTCCAGGGGCGGGGCCTCCACCGCCTGGGCCAGCCGGTGGCTGTTCATGGCCCGCGGGATGGCCTGTTCGTCCCGTTCCGCCGGCCGCGGGGGCGGGGCGGCGGGGGCTGCCGGGGCCGGGCGGCTGGTGGCGGCTGGAGGGGGCGGCGGGTTTTCCAGGGCCTGCAGCTGCCACCAGAAATAGCCTCCCAGGGCCAGCAGTCCCAGTCCTCCCAGAGGCAGCATCCAGAGCAGGGGGCGTCCCGGACGGGCGGCGCGGGCCCGGACCTGAAAGGCCTGGCGCCCCCTTTCCTGGTTTTCGGCGGTGCCAGCCGGCGCGCCCAGGGAGGCGGCCAGGTCCGCATTGACGGCATCCAGGTGCTGGGCCAGGTCGGGCAGGCCCCGGGCTGCCGCAGGCTCCAGGGGCTCCAGCTGCAGGGTGTCCCGGGCCTGGGGGTCTGGCGCTTGGGGCGGGGCCCGTTTCAGGGCGTCCATGAGTAGGCTCATGGCTGCTGCTCCCGGGCAGGCGGCAGGGCTGGATTGAGGGGCTGGGCCTCGGGGGGCTGGGGGAAGAAGCTCTGATCCGGCAGGTAGGGGCGCAGGGAGGAATAATCGCCCTGGAGGCTGGGGTCGCGGATCACGATGGGGCGCAGGAAGATCACCAGCTCCGATTTGCGGGCCGAATTGTTGCGCGAGGTGAACAGTTCGCCGGCCAGGGGTACCTGGCCAAGTACGGGCACCCGCCCGGTCTTGTAGTCGATGCGGTCCTCCATCAGTCCGCCCAGCACGGCGATGTCGCCGCTCGTGACCCGGAGCACGGATTCGATCTCCCGGGTGCGGATCTGGGGAATCTCGTTGGAGACGGTGCTGGGAATGTCCGGATTGGGGTCCTTGACCATGGCGGCGATGCTGGAAATGGTGGGCCGCACGTTGAGGATGATGCTGTCGTTGTCGCTGATCTGGGGGGTGACCGTCATCACCAGGCCGACGGAAACGGTCTGGGGCGTGGTGGTGTAGGCGACGATGGCGTTGGTGTTGGCGTTGCCCGGGGTGACGTCGGCCTTGATGCTGAAATAGACCACGTTTTCCACCACCTTCAGCAGGGCGGTCTGGTTGTTGAGCACCGACAGGCGCGGGCTGGAGAGGACCTTGGCGGTGCCGAAGGACTGCAGCAGGTTGAGGGTCATGTCCAGGGGGTTGGCCTGGTTTACGAAGCTGAGCACGAAGGGGGTGAGGCTGGGATTGACGCCCCCGGTGGCCGTGGTGGGGGTGACCCCGAAGCGCTTGTCGCCGCCGGCCCAGATGCGGCTCCACTCGATGCCCTGCTGGTAGCCGTCGCCCAGCTCCACTTCGACGATGGTGGCTTCTATCATCACTTGGCGGCGGGCGGCGAGACTCACCTTGTCGATGAATTCCTGGATGCGCTCATGCTGGCGCCCGGTGGCGCGCACGGTGATCACCCCGCTCTCCGGATGCACGATCACCGAGGCTGCTTCCCGGAAGGTGGTGCGGCGGATCACCCGGGTGCCCCGGGCCTGGCCCTCGCTCAGTCCGGGCTGGGCCTGGTTGCGGTTACCGGCCCGGCTGGCCGGCTGCTGCTGGGGCGTGCCGCTGAAGGCGCCGGCAAACTCCTCCTCTTCCTCGCTGCTGCCTTCGGGCAGGACCTTGTCGGTTTCCCGCAGGATGTCCTTGATGTTCTTTTCCAGGGATTCCCAGAACTGGTTGCGGGAGCTGTTTTCCACCCGGGTGCTGGAGATGTTGCCGCTCCCCAGGGAGGATTCGGCGCCGCCGCTGCCGCTGGCACTGGTGCTGATCTGGGTGTTGGTGGCCACGGTGCCGCTGACGTTGCGGCTCAGATTCACGTAATCCACTTTGTAGTGGCGCAGGAAGGGGCTGTCGGGCATCACCACCAGATTCGGGCCATCGAGTTCGAAGCGCAGGTCCACCTGACGGGTGATGCGGGCCAGGAGCTGGGGCAAGGTCTGATCGATGGCGTTCAGGGTGACGCTGCCGCTGATGCCCGGGTGGATGTCCACATTGAGTTTGGCATCCCGGGCCAGGGCGAACAGCAGGTCCCGGACCGGGACGTTATGCACCACGACGCTGTAGGTTTCCGCGCGCGGTGCGGGAGTGGGAGGCGGCAGGGCCAGGGGTTGCCGGACAGGGGCGGGGATGGCGCCCGGGCTGCCGGCGCGGGCCTGCTCCTGGGTCAGGTGGCCCTTGACCGGGTCCCGGGGGGCCGGCGCGCTGCAGGCGCCGAGCAGGGCCAGGAACAGGCAGAGGGATGCGATGCGGACAACCATTTTTCACCTCTTCTGGGTGATGCTGTTGGCATTAAACGGTGTGGCCGGAAGAAAATCAAGACTCCCCGGGGTGTGGCGTCTCCATCCTAACGGACAAGGCAGGGGAACGCCACCCCTGCCCATCAACAGCGTGGCGCCTGGATGCTCGGCGTGGCTTCAACGCAGTTGGGCGATGGGGCGGGGGTAGGGGCCGCTGGCCCGGATGCTGCCCGGCAGCCGGGCCAGGGCGGCGCCGGCAGCCTGGCGGTCGGGGTAGTCGCCGTAGATCACCCCCAGGCGTTCCCGGCCCGGGGGGCCGGAGCGGTACACGCGCAGCTCCCCGTCCGCCAGCTGGGCCGGCAGCCGGCCGAGCAGGCGTTCCACGTCGGCGGCGCTGCCCGCATCGGTGACCAGCAGCTGCAGGGTGAAGTGGCTTGGATCGGCTCTACCTATCCAGTTCTGGAAGTCGGCCAGACGGGCGGCAGTCCGGGGCGGCAGGGTATCGCCTTCCACCTGTTCCGGAGCAGCGGCCTGGAGGGGGGCGACAGGGGGTGTGGGGGCGGCCCGGGTTTCCCGGGCGACGGCCTGGTTCTGGGCGGCGGGGCGCTCGGGCCAGGGGATGCCCGGCAGGGCCAGCGTCAGGAAGGCCAGCAGTCCCAGGCCCCCTGCCGCCAGGGCCAGGGGGCGCAGCCAGCGGGCAGCGCCGGGCGCGATCGGCTGGAAGCGGGCGTCCTTGATGGCGGCGGCCGCCTGGTCCTGGTCCACCTGATGCTGGTTGGCGCAGAAGGCGGCGAGCAGGGCCTTGTCGGCCAGGATGTTGATGCGCCGGGTCAGTCCGGCAGAGCTTCGGGCAATGCGCCCCACGGCGGCCGGGGTGAAGGGATTGGGGCCCCGGTAGCCGGCCGCGCGCAGCCGGAATTCCAGGTAGGCGGCCACGTCCGGCCTGGCCAGGGGCTGCAGCTGGAAATGCTGGGTGATCCGTTCGCGCAGGGGGCGCAGGGCCGGGTCGGCCAGGCGGGTGTCCAGCTCCGGCTGAGCGAACAGCACGATCTGCAGCAGTTTTTCCCGGGGTGTCTCCAGGTTCGAGAGCAGGCGTACTTCTTCCAGGGCCGGGCCGGGCATGGCCTGGGCTTCGTCGATCAGCAGCACCACCCGGCGGCCCTGGGCGTAACGTTCCAGCAGCGCCTGCTGCAGGGCCCGGGTGGTGCCATGGGGGCTGCGGTCCGGGAGTTCCAGGCCCAGGTCGGCGGCGATGGCGGCGAGGATTTCCTCCCGGGACAAGGAGGGGTTGGCCAGGTATACCGTGTCCCCGCCCCGGCCCCGGGCTTCCAGTCGCTGCAGCAGCATGCGGCAGAGCATGGTCTTGCCGCTGCCCACCTCGCCACTGACCTGGATGATGCCCTCCTCGTGCTCCAGGGAGTAGCAGAGGGCGTCGAGCACGGCGCCCCGGTCGGCGCCCGCGAAGAAGAAATCCGTGTGGGGGGTGATCCGGAACGGGGGTTCAGTCAGGCCGAAATGATCCAGGTAGAGACTCAATCGCGGCTCCAGGCTTCCAGGCGGTTGTAGAAGGTGCTGCGGCTCAGGCCCAGGAGCCGGGCGGCCTGGCTCACGTTGCCCTGGCTGCGGCGCAGGGCGGCTTCCAGATAGGCCCGGCCCCAGTGGTTCAAGGTGGCGTCCAGGTTGATGGGGGCGGCCTGGGCCAGGTGCTGGCTGGCTGCCAGGAGCAGCTGTTCGGCGTCGGCCGGGTCGGTCAGGTGGCTGGCGGGCAGGGGGGCTTCCTCATCCTGCTCCAGCTCCGGCAGCAGCTGGGCCGGCGTCAGCACCTGGCCGGGGTAGCGGGTGATCAGGCGCAGCACGATGTTGCGTAGTTCCCGCACGTTGCCGGGAAAGGGGTAGGCCAGCCAGCGGGCCTGGGCGTCGCTGTCCAGGCTGGGGGGCGCCAGGCCCAGCTGGGCGGCCAGCTGCTCGCAGAAGTGGGTAAACAGCACCAGCCTGTCCGCGCCCATGTCCCGCAGGGGCGGAACCTCCAGGGTGAATACCGAGAGCCGGTGGTACAGGTCGGCCCGGAAGCGGCCTTCCCGCACGGCCTGGCGCAGATCCCGGTTGGTGGCGGCGATGATCCGGGCCCGGGCCCGGCGGCTGTGGGTTTCCCCGAGGCGCTGGTATTCCCCGTTTTCCAGGACCCGCAGCAGCTTGGGCTGCAGCTCCAGGGGCAGTTCGCCGATTTCGTCCAGGAACAGGGTGCCTTCCCCCGCGTCTTCGAAATAACCGGCCTGGGCTTCATGGGCGCCGGTGTAGGCGCCCCGGGTGTGGCCGAACAGGGTGGCTTCCATGAGGCTGGGCGCCAGGGCGGCGCAATTGACGGCCAGGAAGGGCTGCTGGCGCCGCCGGGTCTGGCGGTGCAGGCCCCATTGGGCCACCACTTCCTTGCCGCAGCCGGATTCGCCGGTGATCAGCACCGGGTAGGGGGAGTCGGCGCACAGGGCGATCTGCTGGCGCAGCTTTTCCATGGCGGGGCTGTGGCCCGCCAGGGGGCTGGCATCGGCATGGGCGTCGGGGGGGCTGTCCAGCACCTTGAGCAGCAGTTGGCGCAGCTGGCTCGGCTCACAGGGTTTGGGGATGAATTCCAGGGCCCCCAGGGTGCGGGCGTGGCGGGCGTTTTCCTGCTCGTCCTGCCCCGAAAGCACGAGGATGCGCAGCTGCGGCTGGCGGGTCAGCAGTTCCCGGATCAGGGCGAAGCCTTCGCCGGGACGGTGGGGGGCGGGCGGCAGGCCCAGGTCCACCAGGGCCAGGTCGGGGGGGCGGGGCAGCCGTTCCAGTTCCTTCAGGCAGGCCGGCCGGCTGGCGGCCAGGCGCACGTCAAAGGTGTCGGCCAGGGCAAAGGCCAGGGACTCCCCCAGCAGGGGGTCGTCATCGACGATGAGGAGCAGGGGCTTCTGGTCCGGCATGGGTGTCTCCTGTGGGGCCCGCGTCGGCGATTATAGTCATGGGGATGCCATGGAGGTGGCCGGAGATCGTCTGGTAGAATGGCCGGTCCCGACGAACTCGGCCGCCCCGGCGTCCCCTTCCCTTTGCCCATGTCCTGCGACAATCTGGTCCAAATTGACAACCTGCAGTTCGATTATGGCGGCAAGCCCGTGCTGCAGGGCATCAACATGCGCATCCCCCGGGGCAAGGTGGTGGCCATCATGGGCGGTTCCGGCTGCGGCAAGACCACCTTGCTGCGCTGCATCGGCGGTCAGCTCCGGCCTTCGGCGGGGCAGGTGCGGGTGGATGGGGCGGTGGTCAACGAAATGAGTCAGGCCCAGATCTATGCCCTGCGTCGGCGCATGGGCATGCTGTTCCAGTTCGGGGCCCTGTTCACCGACCTGTCGGTGTTCGACAACGTGGCTTTCCCCCTGCGCGAACACACGGATTTGCCCGAGGACCTGGTCCGGGATCTGGTGCTGATGAAGCTCCAGGCGGTGGGTCTGCGGGGTGCCCGGGATCTGATGCCCAATTCCCTCTCCGGCGGCATGGCCCGCCGCGTGGCCCTGGCCCGGGCGGTGGCCCTGGACCCGGCCCTGATCATGTACGACGAGCCCTTCACCGGCCTCGACCCCATTTCCCTGGGGGTGATCGGCCAGTTGATCCGGCGCCTTAACGACGCCCTGGGGGCCACGTCCATCATGGTGACCCACGATATCCAGGAATCCCTGCTGATCGTGGATTACATCTACTTCATTTCCGGCGGCCGGGTGGTGGCCGAAGGCACCCCAGAGGAGATCCGGCATTCCACCGATCCCTTCGTGCACCAGTTCGTCCAGGCCGAGGCGGATGGTCCCGTGCCCTTCCACATGCCGGCCCCGCCCTTCGCGCAAGAGTTGATGGGAGGCGCCCGTGGCTGATCTTCTGGAGCCGCTGTGCCGGCTGGGCAGCCAGGTGGTGGAGCGCATCTGGCGCCTGGGCTACGCCAGCCGGTTTTTCGTGGCCGTGCTGCTCAATTCCGGCGCCGCCCTGCGCCGCTATCCCCTCACGTTGCGGGAAATCTGGTTCAGCGGCGTCCTGTCCCTGATCATCATCCTGGTGTCCGGCCTGTTCGTGGGGCTGGTGCTGGGCATGCAGGGTTACGAGATTCTGCAGCGCTACGGCTCGGCGGAGCAGTTGGGGACCATGGTGGCCCTCTCCCTGCTGCGCGAGCTGGGACCCGTGGTGGCGGCCCTGCTCTTTGCCTCCCGGGCCGGTTCCGCCATCACTGCCGAGATCGGCCTGATGAAGGCCACCGAGCAGCTCAAGGCCATGGACATGATGGCGGTGGACCCGGTGGCCCGGGTAGTTGTGCCCCGCTTCTGGGGCGGCGTCATTTCCATGCCCCTGCTGGCTGCCATGTTTTCCAGCATGGGCATTTTCGGCGGCTGGCTGATCGGGGTGGTGGTGATCGGGGTGGATGACGGCTCCTTCTGGTCCCAGATGCAGTCCGCCGTGGATTTCCGCTACGACGTCTGGAACGGCATCCTGAAGAGCCTGGTGTTCGGGGTGGCGGTATCCCTGATCGCCGTCTTCGAGGGCTATGATTCCGCCCCCACTGCCGAAGGGGTGTCCCGGGCCATCACCCGTACCGTCGTCACTTCTGCCCTGGCCATCCTGGCCCTGGATTTCGTGTTGACCTCTTTCATGTTCAGGGGAACCTCATGAGTCGTACCACCCTAGACCTCTGGGTCGGATTCTTCGTCGCCCTCGGCATCGCCGCCCTGTTGTTTTTGGCCCTCAAGGTGGGCAGCTTCACGGGTGTGCACATGGACCAGACGTACCAACTCCAGGCCAAGTTTGATAACATCGGCGGCCTCAAGGCCCGGGGGCCGGTGAAGAGTGCCGGCGTGGTGGTGGGACGGGTGAGCGACATCCGTTTCGACCCGGAAACCTACGAGGCGGTGGTGTCGCTCAGCATCGATGCCCGCTACACCTTTCCCAAGGACACCTTTGCCTCCATCTATACCTCCGGACTGCTGGGGGATCAGTATGTGGGCCTGGAGCCGGGGGGGGACGAGCGCAAGCTGGCCGCCGGCGATACCATTTTTAAAACCCAGTCCGCAGTAGTGCTGGAGAAGCTGGTGAGCCAGTTCCTCTTCAACAAGGCAGCTGAAGGTCAGGATCCGAAATGAACGTGAAAACCCAGCAGAAGTCCGCCTGGCGCGGATGGCGAGGCAGCCTGGCCCTGGCGGCGGCAGTGCTGCTGGCCGGTTGCGCCGGCACTACCCGGGCGCCCAGCCCCCAGGATCCCTACGAGGGCTTCAACCGGACCATGTTCGAGGTGCACGAAGGCCTGGACAAGGTCGCCCTGCGGCCCCTGGCCAAGGGCTACGATGCCGCCGTGCCCCTGCCCGCCAAGATGAGCGTGCACAATTTCTACGAGAACCTCTGGGACGTCAGCCGGGGCGGCAATGCCTTCCTCCAGGGCAAGCCCCGGGAGGGCTTCACCGGTCTGGGCCGGCTGCTGATCAACTCCACCGTGGGCATCTTCGGTCTCTTCGACGTGGCCAGCGAGATGGGACTGGACCAGGGGGATGAGGATTTCGGCCAGACCTTCGCCGTCTGGGGGGTGCCGGATGGCCCCTATGTCTTCCTGCCCGTGATCGGCCCCAATACTTCCCGGGACCTGGTGGGCTGGGGCGTGGACCAGTACTTCTATCCCCTCTGGTGGCACGTGGATAACGTGGCCCTGCGCAACAGCGCCGTGGCCCTGCGCGCCGTCGAAGTCCGCGCCGGCCTGCTGCCCGGGGACAAGGTGATCGAGGAAGCCGCCCTGGACAAGTATGCCTATATCCGTTCCGGCTACCTGCAGCGTCGGGCTTCCCAGGTGCATGACGGCAATCCGCCCCGGCGTGACGACAATTAAGACCAGGATCTGATGTGATGAAGCGTTTGTTTGTTCTCTTGATGACGGCCTGCATGGCCGTTGCTACCGGTTCCGTGGCTCTGGCCCAGGAAGCGGCGCCGGATGCCCTGGTGAAGACCGTCACCGACGACGTGCTCAAGGCCGTGCGTCAGGACAAGGATATCCAGAACGGCAATACCCAGAAGACCATCGCCCTGGTGCAGACCAAGGTGCTGCCCTATTTCAATTTCAACCGCATGACCTCCCTGGCCGTGGGGCGGGACTGGAACAAGGCCACGCCCAAGCAGAAGGAGCAGCTGGCCCAGCAGTTCCAGGAGCTTCTGGTGCGCACCTATTCGAACGCCCTGTCCTCCTACCGGGATCAGACCGTACGCTACAAGCCCTTCAAGATGAACCCCGGTGATACCGACGTGCTGGTGCGGACCGAGGTGGTGCAGCCTGGCGGGCGTCCGATCCAGCTGGACTACAGCCTGGAGAAGACCGACAAGGGTTGGAAGGTCTATGACGTGGTGGTGGCCGGCGTCAGCCTGGTGACCAATTACCGGGATTCTTTTGCCCAGGAAGTGCGCAATGGGGGCATCGATGGCCTGATCCAGGCCCTGGCGAGCAAGAACAAGGCTCTGGACAGCGGCAAGGGGGCCTGAGATTCCGTCAGACATGCTCCGCTGTGAAGCCGACCGCCTGCTGGTGCAGGTGCCCATGGTGATGGCGAATGCCCGCGGCCTGCTGGAAGCAGGCCGTGGCTTTTTTGACGGCAGCGACCGGGTGGTGGACCTCTCCGGGGTGCAGCAGGCCGATTCTTCCGGCCTGGCGGTGCTGCTCGAATGGCTGCGCCTGAACCAGGCCGCCGGCGGCCAGTTGCGCCTGACCGGTGTGCCCGATGGCCTCCGGGCCCTGGCTGATCTCTACGATCTCGACGCCCTGTTCGAGCGGGCCTGAGGCCCGCTGGCCTGTCTCCATGGGTAGTTCCGTCTCTCCCGTAGCCGTTCCTGCCGTCGCCTTTGCCGGGGTGGTCAAGCGCTTTGGCGCCTTCACCGCCCTGGACGGGGTAGACCTGGAGATCGCTCAGGGGGAGTTCTTCGGTCTGCTGGGTCCCAATGGCGCCGGCAAGACCACCCTGATTTCCTGCCTGGCCGGGCTGGCCAGACCCTCCGCCGGCAGTATCCGGGTTCTCGGTCACGAGGTGCAGGGGGATTACCGGGAAGCCCGGCGCCGGCTCGGGGTGGTGCCCCAGGAACTGGTGTTCGATCCCTTCTTCACCGTGCGCGAGACCCTGCGCATCCAGTCCGGCTATTTCGGCATCCGGCGCAACGATGACTGGATCGACGAGATCCTGGCCAATCTGGATCTGGCGGACAAGGCGGACACCAACATGCGCCGCCTGTCCGGCGGCATGAAGCGCCGGGTGCTGGTGGCCCAGGCCCTGGTGCACCGGCCCCCGGTGATCGTCCTGGACGAACCCACGGCCGGGGTCGACGTGGAATTGCGCCAGGGACTGTGGCGCTTCATCCGCCGCCTGAACGAGGCCGGGCACACCATCGTGCTCACCACCCACTACCTGGAAGAAGCTGAGGCCCTTTGCCAGCGCATCGCGCTGCTGAAGCGAGGCCGCATCCTGGCCCTGGACAGCACGGCCAACCTGCTGGCCCGTTTTTCCGGCCACAGCCTGACCCTGAAACTGTCCGGGGAGCAGGAACTGCCCGCCTCCCTGGAGCCCCTGGTCCAGCGCCGCAACGGACGGGAGGTCGTGCTGCAGCTGAGCCGGCTGGAGCTGGTGGAAACCGTGCTGGCCAGCCTGCGCCAGGCCGGCCTGGGGCTGGAGGACCTGCGCCTGAATGCCCCCGATCTGGAGGATGCGTTCATGGCTCTGGTAGGGGCGGAGGCTTCCCATGCTTGATCTGGGCGGAGGTTTCGGCGCCCTGTTGCGCAAGGAGCTGCTGCGTTTCTGGCGGGTGGCCTTTCAGACCGTGGCCGCCCCGGTGCTGACGGCCCTCCTTTACCTGCTCATCTTCAGCCATGTGCTGGGGGAAGAGCGCCTGGTGCATGGGCTGGCCTACACGGCCTTCCTGGTGCCCGGCCTGGTGATGATGTCGGTGCTGCAGAACGCCTTTGCCAATTCCTCCTCCAGCCTGATCCAGTCCAAGGTTACCGGCTCCCTGGTGTTCGTGCTGCTGCCGCCGATCTCCTACGGGGCCTTCTATGGGGCTTTCGTCCTGGCGGCGGCCCTGCGCGGCCTGGTGGTGGGGCTGGGGGTGTGGCTGGTGACCCTGCCCTTCGCTCCCCTGTGGCCGGCCCAGCCCCTCTGGGCCCTGGCGTTTGCCCTGCTGGGGGGCGCCATCCTCGGGACCCTGGGGGTGATCGCCGGCATCTGGGCCGACAAGTTCGATCAACTGGCGGCCTTCCAGAATTTTCTGGTGCTGCCCCTGACCATGTTGTCCGGGGTGTTTTACTCGATTCACTCCCTGCCCGCGTTCTGGCAGGCCGTCTCCCATTACAATCCCGTCTTTTACATGATCGACGGCTTTCGCTACGGCTTCTTCGGTGTTTCCGACGTGGGGCCGGAAGTGAGTCTGGCCGTGGTCCTCCTCTGTTTTGCGGGCCTGGCCCTGCTCACCCTGATGCTCCTCAAGCGGGGCTGGAAACTGCGCTATTGATCATGATGCTCCCTGAAACCGTAGAAAATCTCATCCGCCAGGGCCTGGCCTGCAGCCACCTGGAAGTGGCCGGGGACGGCCAGCATTTCGAGGCCCTGGTGGTCAGTGCGGAATTTGCCGGCATGAGCCGAGTGCAGCGCCACCAGCGGGTGAACCAGACGGTCAGGGCCCAGCTGGACAGCGGCGAACTGCACGCCCTTTCCCTGAAAACCCATACCCCGGAAGAATGGAGTGCCCGTGGATAAGCTTGCAATTCAGGGCGGTATCGCCCTTTCCGGTGAAGTCACCATTTCCGGGGCCAAGAACGCTGCCCTGCCCATCCTCTGCGCTGCCCTGCTGTCTGCCGAACCCCTCAAGTTCAGCAACCTGCCGCATCTGAACGACATTTCCACCCTGCTGCGCCTCCTGGGGCAGATGGGGGTGGGGGTGACTCTGGAGGGTAGCGATGGCCTGGTGCTGGACGGGGGCGGCTTGAACAATCCCCTGGCGCCCTATGATCTGGTGAAGACCATGCGCGCCTCGATCCTGGTGCTTGGGCCCCTGCTGGCCCGTTGCGGCGAGGCCCGGGTGTCCCTGCCAGGGGGCTGCGCCATCGGCGCCCGGCCCGTGGATCAGCACATCAAGGGATTGCAGGCCATGGGTGCCGAGATCACCGTGGAGCAGGGCTATATCCACGCCAAGGCGAACCGCCTGCAGGGGGCGCGCATCTGCACCGACATGGTCACCGTCACCGGCACCGAGAACCTGATGATGGCCGCCTGTCTGGCCGAAGGGGAAACGGTCATCGAGAACGCCGCCCGGGAGCCTGAGGTGGTGGACCTGGCCAACTGCCTGGTGAGCATGGGGGCCCGCATTTCCGGCGCCGGCACCGACGTGATCCGCATCCAGGGCGTCGAACGCCTGCACGGGGCCGAGCACGCGATTATGCCGGACCGGATCGAGACCGGCACCTACCTCTGCGCCGCCGCCGCCACCGGGGGCGAGGTGCGGCTGCTGCGGACCTCCGCCGCTTATCTGGATTCTGTGGTGGACAAGCTCATGGATGCCGGCTGCGACATCCGTCTGGAGCGCGATGCCATCAACCTCAAGGCGCCGCCCCGGCTCAAGTCCGTGAGCCTGCGCACCGCCCCCTATCCGGCCTTCCCCACCGACATGCAGGCCCAGTTCATGGCCATTAACTGCGTCGCCGAAGGGGTGGCCACGATCCGGGAAACCATCTTCGAAAACCGCTTCATGCACGCCAGCGAACTGCAGCGCCTGGGGGCCGACATCCAGATCGAGGGCAACAATGCCGTGGTCCGGGGGGTGGCGCGCCTGGAGGGCGCCACGGTCATGGCCACCGACCTGCGGGCCTCAGCCTCCCTGGTGATCGCCGGTCTGGCGGCCCAGGGGGAGACCATCATCGACCGCATCTACCACCTGGACCGCGGTTATGAACGCATCGAGGAAAAGCTGGCCCGGCTGGGGGCCCAGGTGCGCCGGGTCCATTGATGCCCGTCTTGCTGTGACAAAGGCCCCGGAAGCCCTCCGGGGCCTTTTCGTTTCGGGATCTGCAAGTAACTGGTTAGAAGCTCAAGGCGGCCCGCACGCCAAGCACGTTGATGTCCGGGACGGAACTGTTGCCCTGGGGATGGCTGATCCACTGGTAGTGGGGCGAAATTTCCAGGTGTTCGTTGATCTTGCCGCGATAGTAGATTTCCGCCAGCCGCTCGTTGCCGCCGATGCCGCTGGCCAGCTTCTGGGCCTGGCTGGTCTTCAACAGGCCGAGGCCAACGCCGATGGCGTCATGCCGGCGTCCCCAGCTGGCCCCTGAAAATTCGAAACCGCCGGTCAGGGCCTGGTCGAAGGCGCCCTCACCACTGGTCCGGTGGCCATAGCGGGCAAACAGGTTCCAGTCCCGGCCCAGGCGCTGATCCAGCGAAATCCCCCAGCCCCGGTGGCGCTGGCGGTTACCCTCCAGGTCCTCGGTGCTGCCGTTGTTCCAGGCATAAATCCGGTAATTGCCCCGGGGCTCCCCATTGATCTGTTTGGGGCTCAGCTCGAACTGGACGACGCTCAGGGGGCCGCCGTTGTCCCGGCCGTCGAAGCGGGCACCATTGCCCGCGGCAAAGATACCCAGGGAAACCCCCCAGCCCAGCAGGCCGTCGCCTTCGTTGTAGTAGCCGAGCCGGGCGCCGGGGGCAAAGCCGTAATTGTCGGCGCCAATGTCGCCGCCGGTATCGAGCAGGGGGTTGTGCACGAAAGCATTGTTGAGGAACTGGGAGGCTTCATCCCCGGCCACGGCGTTCTGGTCGAAGAAGCCGAAGAAATCCATCTTGCCCAGCGTCAGTTCGATGCGATCCCCGGGCTGGTCGTTGAAGCCGGTGGGTTTCAGGGGCCAGGTCAGCTGGTAGTAGGCCTGGGCCAGGATGGCGAAGGAATCGTCGGAGTTGGTGCCGCCGTACTTCTCGAAGGTTGTCGAATTGGGAACGCCCACATGGGTGTCCCGCAGGGTCAGGCCATTACCCTGGCCGAAGCGGACGTGGGCAAAGGCCTTGCCCTGGGCCTCACCCCAGTGTCCGGCGGGGATGCTAATTTCCACATCGCCCCGGTAATTGCCGGCATGGCCGGTTTCGCCGGAGGCAATGCCGTTCCGGTTGGCGTGCTGGTACACCGAGACCAGGCTGGCGCTGATTTCGATGCCGGGCTCCGTCACGCTGGGCTCAGGCTGGGGGGCGTGGGCCAGCTCCCGGACCTGCTCCTGCAGCACCTGATTCTGCCGTTCCAGGCGTACCAGCCGCTCGTTATCCGGCAGGACCCGGGGCGCGGCTGCCACGGTACCGGTCTGGCGCAGGGTTTTCACCTCCTTTTCCAGTGCCTGGTTACGTTGCTCCAGCTGTTGCAGGCGCTCGTTCATCTTGCGCAGGGTCTCCTGTACGTCGTCCCGGGCGTAGGCCGCACCTGGCAGGGCCAGCACACCGCCGGCGACCATGGCGGCGGCAACCTTTCTCCAGTCTCCCCTCTCGCTGAATGCTGCCGCTTGCGAGCGAACTTGCTTGCTTTTCATGCTACCCCCTATTGAGAATGTGGTTATAGAATAACGCAACTGCTTTTGAGAATCATTTTTAAATTTACGCAAATGTGTTGTGCGGTGTTGGTCAAAAACCACACATCAAAACCACACTGTGGCTCGGATGCGACATTTTCTTCATGGAACAAAGGGGGTTTTGCAATGACTTTCAAGCGCGTTCGTTTCACCCTGGCGGCCCTGCTGCTAGGGGTTTCCCTGCAGGCCGGGGCTCAGGCGCCGACGCCGGAGGCGGTTAACCGGAACTATGCGGAAATCGTCCACGCCAGCTACCAGGATTCCCTGACCAGCGCCCTGCAGATGCAGGAGGCCATCCAGGCTTTCGTGGCGGCGCCCAGTGAGTCGTCCCAGCAGGCGGCCCGCCAGGCCTGGCTGGCGGCCCGGGAGTGGTATGGGCAGACCGAGGCCTACCGTTTCTACTCCGGTCCCATCGATGATGAAAGCGGGCCGGAGGGGCGCCTCAATGCCTGGCCCCTGGACGAGGCCTATGTGGATTACGTCAAGGGCAGGGCTGACGCCGGGATCATCAACAAGCCTTCGGTCACCATCACCAAGGCGGAGCTGAGCCGCCTGAACGAGCGAGGTGGGGAAGAAAACATCGCGGCCGGCTGGCATGCCATCGAATTCCTGCTCTGGGGCCAGGATTTATCTGCGACGGGGCCGGGCAATCGTTCCTATGAGGACTTCGTCGACGGCAAGGCAGCCCACGCCGACCGTCGCCGCCAGTATCTGCTGACCGCCACTGAACTGCTCATCGACGATCTGCGTTACCTGGGCCGGGCCTGGGCTCCGGATGCCCTGTCCAACTACCGGGCCCGCTTCGAGCGGGGCGGCCTGGAGTCGGTGCGCAAGATCATCATTGGCCTGGGCTCCCTGTCCCGGGGCGAGTTGGCCGGAGAGCGCCTGGAAGTGGCCATGAATACCCAGGACCAGGAGGACGAGCACTCCTGCTTTTCGGACAACACCCACCGGGACGCGGTGACCAACGCCAAGGGCATCGAGAACGTCTGGTTCGGCCGCTACCGCCGCCTGGACGGCTCCCTGGTGCAGGGCGCTTCCCTGGCAGAGCTGGTGGCCGCCGCCAATCCGGCCCTGGCCCGGCGCGTGGGCGAGCAGATCAGCGCCTCGGTGCAGGCCGCCGAGGCGATTCAGGCCCCCTTTGACCGGGAGGTCATCGGCAGTTCCAGCGCTCCCGGGCGCCTGCGCATCCAGAAAACCATAGACGCTCTGGTGGCCCAGTCCAAGGGTCTGGTGGAGGCCGCCGCCGCCATCGGCATCACCCGTCTCACCCTGAGTGCCCCGAAATGAGCGCGCCCCGTAACTGTTACCGGCTCTGGGCCTGCCTGGTGGCCGTGGCGGGCGGGCTGAGCCCGGTCCTGGCCGAGGAGAAACTGCCCGCCGACGTCTTCACCGGGGGGGCGACCACGGTATTTGCCAATGGCCGCAACGCCTTTTCCTTTCCCTTCGCCAATCTGGAAGATGCGGAGCGGGCCCGTTTTGCCGTGGGCAACTCCTTCTTCCGGCGCAACTGGGTGGAGGCCCCGTCTTCCACCCTGGCCCGGGACGGCCTGGGGCCCCATTTCATCGCCCGTTCCTGCGGTGGGTGCCACGTGCAGGATGGCCGGGGTGAGCCGCCCGAGGCCGGCGAGCAGCCGGCGGGGCTGTTATTCCGCCTTTCCATTCCCGGGCGCGGTCCCCACAACGCCATCATCCCCGAGCCTACTTACGGGGATCAGTTCAACAACAATGCCATCCAGGGGGTGAAGCCTGAAGGCAAGCTGGCCATCAGCTATGCCACCCTCACCGGGCAGTTTGCCGACGGTACGCCCTATACCCTGCTGCAGCCTGAGTACCGTTTCGTGGAGCTGGCTTACGGGCCCATGCATCCGGAGGTGCTGGTGGGGCCACGCATCGCGCCCCAGATCATCGGGGTGGGCCTGCTCGAAGCCATACCCGAACAGGAAATCCTTGCCAACGTCAGGCACCAGGCCGCGGCTCCCGGTCCCGTCAAGGGGCAGGTGAACCGGGTCTGGGACGCCTTCGCCGGGGCCGAACGGATCGGCCGCTTTGGCTGGAAAGCCAATGTGGCCAGCGTGGCGCACCAGACGGCCGGGGCCTTCCTGGGGGATATCGGCATCACCTCCAGCAAGAATCCCCAGGAAGCCTGCACCGAGGCCCAGCCGGATTGCCGGGCTGCCCCCCGGGGCGGCCGTAACGGCCAGCCGGAAATCGATGACGAAACCCTGGCCCAGGTGGTGTTCTACCAGGCCACCCTGGCCCCGGCGGCCCGCCGGGATGCGGCTGATCCCCTGGTCCGCCGGGGCCAGGGCCTGTTCGCCCAGGCGGGCTGTGTCACATGCCACCGGCCCAGCTATGTGACGGGGGCGCCGCCCAATCCGGCCATGGCCAGTTCCCAGGCGGCGGGGCAGCAGATATGGCCCTACACGGACCTGCTGCTGCATGACATGGGCCCGGGGCTGGCGGACAACCGCCCCGACGGGCTGGCCCATGGCCGCCAGTGGAAGACGCCGCCCCTCTGGGGGGTGGGGCTGATTCGCGAGGTCAATGGGCACCAGCGCCTGCTCCACGACGGCCGCGCCCGGGGTGTGCTGGAGGCCGTGCTCTGGCATGGGGGCGAAGCGGCGCCAGCACGGGATGCCGTTCTGAAGTTCAACAAGGTGGAGCGCGAAGCCCTGGTCCGCTTCGTGGATTCCCTATGAGCCGCTGGCTGCTGTTTGCCGTCTGGCTGGCGGCCTGGGCCCTGGGCGCCCAGGCCCAGGAAGATTGGCGCCGGGTGGCGGTACCCACCTACACCCCGGCCCATTTCGTCCTGGGACAGGTGCAGGGCTGGTACTCGCCCCGGGCGGCTGCCCTGGCCCGTCAGGCTCTGAATCTGGAGGCTGCCCTGGCGCACGGCTGCCCGGCCGACGGGCCGGAGGAGGCACGCCTGGCCTGGCGCCGCAGCGTGGTCGCCTGGGCCCGCCTGAGCGCCGTGGCCGTGGGGCCCCTGAACGAGCGTCGCAGCCAGCGCCGCATCGACTTCCTGCCCATTCGCCCGGCCCGCATCGCTGAAGCCGTGGCCGCTCCCGGCCAGGATCTGGAACTGGCGGGGGTGGCGGCCCGAGGCTTCGGTGCTCTGGAGTGGCTGCTCTGGGCGGCCCCCCAGGACGCGGCTCACTGCGCCTACGCCCTACGGCTGGCCGGGGAAATCCGTGCCGAAGCCCAGGCCCTGGAGCAGGCCTTTGCCGCCCGTCCAGCGCTCTTGCAGGAAGACGAGGCCCTGGTGGCGGCCATGAACGAAAGCCTGAATCAGTGGCTGGGGGGCGTGGAGATGCTGCGTCTTCAGTGGCTGGTGAAACCCCTCGGTGACATGCAGCAGCGGGGTCGCCCGGCGCCCCTGCTGCCGCGCCAGTTTGCCGATCAGGATGCGGCGGCTCCCGGTGCCGCCAGCCGGGAGGAGCGGCAGCTGCGCTGGGAAAGCCTGCAGGAACTGCTGGTGGGCACGGCCGTGCCGGCGCCCGGCCAGGACCTGGTCAGCGTCGCCACCTACCTGCGTGGCAAGGGGCTCAACCCCCTGGCGGACAGGCTCCTGGCCCAGGCCCGGTTGGCGGATCAGGCCCTGGAGCAGGCCGGCGACGGTCCTGCATCCCTGGAACTGGCGGCCCGGCGTCTGGCCGAGCTGAAGGCCCTGGTGGAAAACGAAGTCACCCCGGTGCTGGATATCCGGGTCGGCTTTTCCGACGCGGACGGGGACTGATGCGGCGCCGGGATTGCTTGCGCGTCCTGGCCGCCCTGGGCCTGGCCGTACTGGCGCCCCCCTCGAGCGCGGCGGGCGGTCAGCGGCTGTGGGCCGCCTGGGATGATGCCGATGGCCGTCACCAGGTGGGTCTGCTGGCCGTCGAAGGGCGGGCACTGGTGCCGCTGGCGGTGCAGGAAATCCCCACCCGGGCCCACGCCCTGGTGGATGCCGGGGATGGCAGCGTCTACGTCGTGGCTCGTCGGCCGGGCGAGTGGCTGCTGCACTGGGCCCCCGGGAGTGGCCGCAGCAACTGGTTCTGGCAGGACGGTGACCGGCGTTTCACCGGCCACGCCCTCCTGGCCGGTGGGCGGCTGCTGACGGTGGAGAGTGAACAGGAAGATGGTCAGGGCCTGATCCTGTTGCGGCAGCCGGATTCCCTGCAGGAGCTGGCGGTCTGGTCCACCCATGGACAGGACCCCCACGAGCTGCTCCTGGATGGGGACAGCCTGCTGGTGGCGAATGGCGGCGTTCCTACCGCGCCGGAAACCGGGCGGCTCAAACTCGATCTGGCGCGCATGGATTCCAGCCTGCTGCGGCTGGACCTGAGCACGGGGCGGCGGCTGGGGCAGTGGCGTCTGGGGGACGCCAGGCTCTCCATACGCCACCTGGCCCGGCATCAAAGCGGGATGGTCGGCATTGCCCTGCAGGCGGAACACGAGGCGGTGGCTCAACGGCAGGCGGCGCCCACCTTTGCCCTGTTTGACGGGCAGACTCTGGAACTGCCTTCGGGCCAGTCTCCCCTGGCCGGCTACGGCGGCTCCATCGCGGCCCTGGCAGGGCCGGGTGCCGCCTTTGCCTTGGGCTGCCCCCGGAGCGGACTGGTGCTTCTGCTCGATCTGCAGGGACGGGAATGCGGCAGGCTGTCCCTGCCCGAGGCCTGCGCCCTGGCCTGGGGCGCAGGGGGGCGCCTGCTGGCCGGGGGGCGGGAAATGGCCTGGCTGGGCGCCGGGCCAGGCGGGGAAGGGCGGAAGGTGCAGGCGCCCGGGCTGCGCTTCGACAACCACTGGACCCCGGCCACGGGCTGAGGCGGCCTCAGACCTTGAGGAACAGGGTCTGCAGGGGCTCCTCGCCCACCTGGCGGCTCCAGTGGCCGTGTATCTCGGGGTTGAAGGTTTCGCCTGCGGGAACCAGGTCATTGGAGAAGAAGTGTTCCCCGGGACCGAAAATCCGCGAGCTCCCGTCGCGCAGGCCGATCTCCATCTGCCCGGCCAGGATCACGGTCCATTGGGGCGAGGTGGTGCAGTGGAACTCGCTCCGGAAGCCCACGGGGCTGTGGCGCAGCTGGTAGCCGCTGGCCGGATGCAGGGCCGAGAGTCGGGCCTGGGGCGTGCCTTCCAGCAGGGCCACCTGCTCTTCCCGGAAACGGGCGTAGCCGTCCTGGTCGGTGTAGAGGATGACTTTGGTGAATGTGCTCATGGGATGCTTCGGCGATGGAGAAGGGCGAAAAATAACATGAAGCGGGTGGGGGGGCGTGCTAGCCCGGGGCGCCGGGTCGGAGAACCCGGGGGCGTTGCACACGATGTCAGTGTCAGGTTGTATCAAGGGGTGCCCCGACGGCGCAGGCCTCTCAGGGCGAGCAGGCCGCAGGGGATCAGCAGCAGCCACTGGGGCAGTTGCCAGAGCAGCCCCTGTTCCGGGAAAGCGGCAATGACGGCCAGGAACACCAGGCCAAAGCCTATCCACAGGAGGCCCAGGAAGTGCCCGAGCAAGGCTGCGGCCGGATGGCGCAGGCAGTAGATCCAGGCAGCCGTGCTGGCCAGCAAGGCCAGGCTGGCCATGTGCCAGACCGCATACAGAGTGAATTTGAGGCTGGGTTCCAGGGGGGCGGCGAGCAGGGGCGTGGCCACGTCCTGGCCGCCGCCCAGCAGGTGGATCAGGGTGGTCAGGCCGCCCAGCAGGGCTGCCCCGAGCAGCGGGCGGTTCATGAGCTGCTCTCCGCTGCCAGCAGCCTGGCCATGCGCCGCACCATGACCCGGGAGATGAGCTGGTGGAAGGGCAGGACCAGGGCCAGGTAGAGCCAGCCGGCGGGATTGTGGGGCAGGACCCGGGTGCTGACCCGGAGTTCCCCGGCCCCGGCCTGGAGGCAGAGGCGGAAATCCAGGTGGCGGTCATCTTCTCCGAGCAGAACTTTGCCCGGTTCCAGTGCCAGGATGCGGAACACGCCGAGCTGCTGCCCGCTCCGGAACGGGGGGCGGGGCTGATCGGGGGCTGCGGTTTTCAGCCCCCAGCGGCTGACGATCCTGTCCCGGGTCCGCATCAGTCCATCGACCCAGCCGGGAGGGGCGGCCAGGAAGGCGACCAGCAGTTGGTCGGGACCTACTTCCCGGAGCGGCAGAGGGTGGTGGTGGCAATCCCGGTAAGGGTAGCTTGTTCCGTCGGGCGGGGTGGTGGCGAGGTGTGCGGCGGGCATGGGGCAGTCATTGCATGGCAGGAGATGGCGGCAATCTATGCGCGCCGGCCCGCTCCGGTCTTGTACCGAAACGACAGGCTCAGAAAGACGGGGCGCCGAACAGGCCGGAAACCTGTTCCGGGCTCAGGCGGTAGGGCCACAGGGCCGGGTCCTCGCCGGCCAGCTGCCGGCCCAGGTGGGCCGGGGCGTAACCGGTGAAGCGGCGCAGGTCCCGGCTCAGGTGGGCCTGGTCAAAATAGCCGGCCTGGGTGGCGATGTCGGCCCAGGAGGCAAACTGGCGGCGGCCAAACACCAGCTCCACCAGCATCCGGCTGCAGCGGGCCTGCTGGCGGAAGGCCCGCAGGTTCTGGCCATAGCTGTGGCGGAAGCGCCGTTCCAGCTGGCGGGGGCTGAGTCCGAAAGCGGTGGCGATCTCGTCCAGGGGGCGGAACAGCCAGGTGTCGGGGAGCACCAGGTCGGCACGCTGCTGGGCCTGGGCGTTCCTGAGCTCAAGGAGAAATTGCTCGCAGCGGGCTACCCGAGTGGCAAGGTTCCCGGCGCTGGCGAGCTGTTCTTCCAGCGCGGCCAGGGATGCGCGGGGCAACAGCTCCTCCAGGGCGACGAACGCTTCCATGACGGCCGAGGCGGGCAGCCCGAGCAGGCGCGGCAGCTGTCCGGGCAGCACCGAGGCCACGAGGATTTCCGTGCCCTGAGTGGCGCTGGCCCGGCAGACGCCACTGGTGGCGCCGCTCAAGCCGAGCCGGGGCAGGCGCCGTTTGCTGCCGTCGGGCAGTTCCAGGTGGATTTCTCCCTTCAGGATCACCAGCAGCATGGGCTGCAGGGTGGCCGGCAGCAGGTAGGGACCGCCGGGGAGGGCGGTGACCAGCAGGCTGCCGACCAAACCGGATAGCGCTGCCGAAACGGGAAAGAGCAGGGCGGACATGGCCCGGATTCTAATGCCATGGGGCTGCCTGGGGGCAACCTAAAAACCTCACCACAGAGACACAAAGACACAGAGAAGTTCAAAAAAAATGGCTTGCATCATCTTCTGCGCTCACCTAGAAAGTGACCCGGCCTTCCAGGACAAGTCTTTGTTTTTCCTCGGCGTCTCTGTGCCTCTGTGGTTTAACTGAGGTTTTAAGGTTCAATCCTTGGAGTACAGCCCGACCCGGTTACCTTCGCTGTCAATGAACAGGGCGATGTGGCCGATGTCCTGGCCCAGGTCCGTTTTCTCCATCACCACCTGGCCTCCTGCTGCCGGGATGCGGGCCAGCACCCCGTTCAGATCGGCGCCCCCGTCGAGATAGACCAGGGTGCCGTTGTCCCGGGGCTGCAGTTGCGGCATGGCCACCAGGGCACCGCTGGGAAAGGGCTCCTCGTAGGGGAACAGGGCCATGGGGCAGTCGCCGCAGGTTTCACGGCGCAGCTCGATGCTGAAGATGTCCTGGTAGAAGGCGATGGCGCGCTCCAGGTCGGCGGTGGCGATTTCGAACCAGCGCAGGGGATTTTTCATGATGGGCTCCTGGGAAAGTTCAGCGGCGGGATGCCGTTGATGGGAGCCATTCTGGCCGGGGGCTCCTGACAGCATGGTGTCAGGAGGCTTGGCCGGGCCTGGCGGAACCCCGTGCTATGCTGAAATTCCACGCTTTCCCCGCCCTTTCGTTCCCATGCGCCCCGCCGACCGACTGTTCCAGATCATCCTGCTCCTGCGCCACGGCCGCATCGTCACGGCGGCGGCCCTGGCCGAGGCCCTGGAGGTGTCCGAGCGCACCATCTACCGGGACATTGCCGACCTGGTGAAATCCGGCGCCCCCATCGACGGGGAGGCCGGCGTCGGCTACCGGCTGCGGCGCGGCTACCAGGTGCCGCCGCTGATGTTTACCGGTGATGAGCTGGAAGCCCTGGTGGTCGGCGCCAAGCTGGTCCAGGCCTGGGGGGATGCGGCCCTGGGCCGGGCCGCCGCCCAGGCCATGGCGCGTATCGAGGCGGTGCTGCCCGGGGCCCTGGAAAGCCGGGTGGCAGCCTCGGGGCGGCGCTTCCTGGCTCTGGATTGCCTGCAGCCTTCGCCCTTGCGGGAACCCATGGCCCTGCTGCGGGCGGGCATGGAAAGGGGGCGGCTGGTGCAGGTGCGTTACCGGCGGGCGGATGGGGAGGTTTCGCGGCGGGCCCTGTGGCCCCTGGGGTTGGTGTTCTGGGGCCATTGCTGGACCTTGGGGGCCTGGTGCGAACTGCGCCAGTCCTTCCGGACCTTCCGGGTGGACCGCATCCTGGAGGTGGAACTGCTGGAGCGGACTTTTGACGACCGCTATGGTCATCTCTGGCGCGACTACCTGGCCTCGGCCCGGGGGGAGACCGAGGCCTGATCAGGGGCTCAGTTTTCCTGGGGCAGCTGATGCAGGCAGGCAATCAACTGTTCCTGGACCTGGAGCAGCTTGGCGAGGCCCTGCTCCACCAGGTCCGCCCTGCCGTCGGCCCGGTGGGTCAGCAAGGCCTCCCCGATCCGGTGCAGTTCCTCGTGCAGGGGCTCCATGCGGCTGAAGGCGGCCCGGCGGCCGTAACGGGCGCGCCCCTCGCCCCGGTACCAGTTGCCGAAACGGCAGTTCAGGGGGGAGCTGACCGGTGCGGAGCCCAGCTGGCCGTGCAGGTGGTGTTCCAGGGCCCGGGACCAGTGGCGTAAATCCACTTCCGCGTAGGCCGTACCCATGTCTTCCCGGCTCAGGGGATGGTTGTGGGCTGCCTGCCAGGCGCTTTCCGGTTGCCAGGCGGCAATCCACGGGGGCAGATCGGCGGCGGGCATGGGGCGGGCGATGCCATAGCCCTGACCCAGCTCACACCCCAGCCGCAGCAGCAGGGCTCCGTGGGCGGCGCTTTCCACGCCCTCGGCAATGGCGCTGCGGCGGAAGGCGGCGGCCAGGCCGATCACCCCCTCGACGATGGCCAGGTCTTCCGTATCCCAGAGCATGTCGCGCACGAAGCTCTGGTCGATCTTGAGGACTCCGGCGGGCAGGCGTTTCAGGTAGGTGAGGGAGGAATAGCCGGTGCCGAAATCGTCCAGGGAGAAATCCACCCCCAGGGCGCGGCAGCCTTCGATGACCCGGGAGACATGGGCGATGCCCTCCAGGGCCGCCGTTTCCAGAACTTCCAGTTCCAGCTGGGCCGGAGCCACCAGGGGATGGGCGGCGAGCTTGTCCCGCAGGCGGGCGAGGAAATCCTCCTTCTGCAGGTGGTGGGCCGCGATGTTCACGCTTACCGCCAGCTCCAGCCCAGCCTGGTTCCATTGGCTCATCTGGGCCAGGGCCTGGTCCAGGACCCAGTCGCCGATGCGGGCGATCAGGTCGGTGCCCTCGATCATGGGCAGGAACTCCCCCGGGGCCACCAGGCCCCGTTCCGGGTGGCGCCAGCGGATCAGGGCCTCGGCCCCCACCACCTGGCCGCGGCGCATGTGCACCTTGGGCTGGTAATGGAGCTCGAACTCGCCCTGCTCCAGGGCCTGGGTCAGGCGGGCCAGGCTTTCCCAGTGGGTCTTGGCCTGCCGGTCCTGCTCCGGATCGAACAGGTGGTAGCGGTTCTTCCCGGCCTGTTTGGCCTGGTACATGGCCTGGTCGGCGTGGCGCAGCAAGGCGTCGGCGTCGCTGCCGTCGTGGGGGTAGAGGGTGACCCCCAGGCTGGCGGAAAGCTGCAGCGGGTTGCCCTTGATCCTGACCGGGCTGGCGGCCGCCCGCAGCAGCCGTTCCAGCACCACCTCGCATTCGCCCGGGCTGCCCAGGTCGGTGAGCACCGCCACGAACTCGTCGCCCCCCAGGCGGGCCAGGGTGTCGCCGGCCCGCAGGGTGTCCTTCAGGGCCTGGGAGATGGCGATCAGCAGTTCGTCGCCGGTTTCGTGGCCGTGGGTGTCGTTTACCTCCTTGAAGCCGTCCAGATCCAGGTACACCAGGGCCATCAGCCGCTGGTCCCGGCGGGTGCGGGCGATGGCCTGCTGCAGTCGGTCGGCCAGCAGCACCCGGTTGGGAATCCCGGTCAGGGCGTCGTAGTGGGCGATGCGCTCCAGCTGGCTCTGGTGCTGTTTCAGGGTGGTGATGTCGGAGAACAGGGCGACGTAGTGGCTGACCCGGCCGGCCTCGTCCCGCACGACGGCGATATTGAGCATTTCCGCGTACATGGTGCCGTCCTTGCGGCGGTTCCAGATTTCCCCCTGCCAGTGGCCCTTGTGGGCCAGGTCGTGCCAGAGGTTCTGGTAGAACTCCGGTCCCTGGCGCCCGGAGCTCAGGATGCGGGCGTTGCGGCCGGTGACTTCGGTGCGGCTGTAGCCGGTGATGCGGCTGAAGGTGTCGTTCACCTCGAGGATGGTGCCCCCCGGGTCGGTGATCATGATCCCTTCCTGGGCGTGGGTGAACACGCTGGCGGCCAGCTTGAGGCGGGCTTCCGTGGCCTTTTGTTCGGTGATGTCGGTAAAGGAGAAGACCCGCCCGATGATCAGCTTCTGCTGCCGGGCGGGCCGGGATTTGCGGGCCAGGATGCGGCCGTCGGCCAGGTGCAGGATGTCCTGGGTCTCGTCCTCGGTGTCCGGGCGGATTTCCTTCAGGCGCCGCCGGTAGGCCTCCGGGTCGGCCATGGCGGCGGCCAGGTAGGCTTGGATGGCCTGGTCGTCCCGGGCCAGGAGCAGGGCTTCCGGCAGCTGCCAGAGGCAGGAGAAGCGGTGGTTCATGTTCACGATGGCACCGCTCCGGTGCACCAGCAGGATGCCTTCGGCCGTGGCCTCCAGGGTGGCGCGCAGGTGGGCGCTGGCGTCCGCCAGCTCCGCTTCCGCGTGCCGCAGGCGACCCACGGGGGTGGCGCAGATCACCAGCCGGCCTGAGCCGTCGGGCGCCTGGGTGATGTTCTTGGTGGCGCTCAGCAGCTCCCCGTTGGCCATCAGGTAGGAGGCTTCCGCGTCCCGGATTTCCGGCACCAGGCCCTGGCGCACGTCTTCCCAGAAGAACACGTCGGTCAGGGCGCATTCGATGTCGGTGATCGGGCGCCCCACCAGGGCCTCGCGGCTGTGGCCCAGGTGCCGCAGGGCGCCCTGGTTCACCGCCTGGATGCTCAGGTCGCGGGCGTCCACCAGCAGCAGGATTTCATTGCAGCCGCCCAGCAGCAGCGCGTCCGGTGTGGCGGGGCGGCTCATTCGCTGCCCGCCGGGGCGTTGCCGTCGAAGAAATAGGTCACGTGCTTGCGCGGGCTCAGGTAGGCATAGGTGCGGGGTGGCAGCATGGCCGGGCGGATGGCCTTCTTGATGTTGATGTCCGTGTCCTGTTCCAGGTCCAGGATGGGGGCGGCCTCCCTGGGGAGCGATTCGTCGTAAAGCATGACGCAGGGGCGCAGGGGCTTGGCCGGGTTCACCGACATCACCATGGCGATGGCCTCGTTGGAGAGGGTGACGATGGAGCCAGGCGGATAGACCCCCAGGCAGCGGATCATCTGCTGCAGGATGTTGGCGTCGAACTTGCTGCGTCGCTGGGCGAACATGAAGGACAGGGCTTCGTGGGGCGTCATGGCCTGGTTCAGGTCCACGGGATTGCAGAGGTTGTCGTAGAAGTTCACCAGGGAGACCACCCGGGCGGGGAGGGTGATCCGCTCCAGCTTTAGGCCATGGGGGTAGCCGCTGCCGTCGGCCATCTCGTGGTGCTGGAAGATGATGGCCAGGACTTCCTGCCCCAGGCCCAGCTCCTTGCCCAGCTTGAGGCCGTATTCGCAATGCAGGGCGCGCAGCTCCCGTTCCGGCCGGGTGTATTCGGCGGGGTTCTTCTTCAGGACCCGGTCGGGCACCTCCATCAGGCCGATGTCGTGCAGCAGGGCCCCCAGCCCCAGGATGCGGGCCTGTTCCGGACTGAAATCCAGGCCCCGGGTGAGCATCATGGACAGGACCGAGACATTGAGGCCATGGAAATAGGCTTCATCCCCGCCGCATTTTTCTCCCATCACGTGCAGGGTCACTTCCGGATATTCCAGGAAGGCCAGCACCATCTGCTCCACCAGCCGGCCCATTTCCTGCAGGGTTTCCCCCGGGCGCTGCAGCAGGTTGCGGTTCAGGTTGCGCAGGATGCCGGCGGCCTTGAGAAAGGCCTTGTCCACCTGTTCTATGCGTTGGCGATATTCCGCCAGGCGGCGGATGGGGTCCTGGGGGACAGGCTTCGGGAGTCCCGTCTCCGGCGGCAGCTGCCCGGCCTCCGGCGGCGCCGGAGGGGCATCCGGAACGGCCTCTGGCGCGGTGATGCCGCTTTCCGGCAGGGTGTCGCTGCGGGCAGGGTCGTAGCGGAAGCGGGGCTCGCCCAGGGCTTGCAGCTCCCGCACCTGGGCGGCAGTGGTGATCTTGAAACTGTTCAGGGTGAAGGGGTGGCGGAACCAGGGCAGGTCAATGAAGATGTAGAGCCCTGGCCGCAGTTCGGCGGCGGCTACATAGGGATGATTGACGCTGCGTTGCTCCTGGGCCACGATTTTCCTCCTCGGCGGCGATTATCCATAATTTATGCCCGCTGGTGGGGTTCCGTGCGGGGGTGGGGGTGCGCCTGTCCCGGCCTTCCCCTGGGGCGGGGGCGGCACTTTGCGCTAAAATCCGACCTTTGCCCCACCGGAAACGCCTGTGAACGGTATTACCATCGCCCTCTCCAAGGGCCGCATCTTCGACGAGACCCTGCCCCTCCTGGCTGCCGCCGGCATCGTGCCGAGCGAGAACCCGGAAAGCTCCCGCAAACTGATCATCGACACCAATCAGGAACACGTGCGCCTGGTGATCGTGCGCGCCTCCGACGTGCCCACCTATGTCCAGTACGGCGCCGCCGACCTGGGGGTGGCGGGCAAGGATGTGCTGATCGAGCATGGCGGTGCCGGCCTGTACCAGCCCCTGGACCTGAACATCGCCAAGTGCCGGATGATGGTGGCGGTGCCCGAGGGCTTCGACTACGCCAGCGCCGTACAGCAGGGGGCCCGCCTCAAGGTGGCCACCAAGTACATCACCACGGCCCGGGAACACTTCGCGGCCAAGGGGGTCCATGTGGACCTGATCAAGCTCTACGGCTCCATGGAGCTGGCGCCCCTGGTGGGTCTGTCGGACGCCATCGTGGATCTGGTGTCTTCCGGCGCCACCCTGAAGGCCAACAAGCTGGTGGCCGTGGAACACATCATGGACATTTCCAGCCGGCTGGTGGTGAACCAGGCGGCCCTGAAGCTGAAGCGGGATACCCTGCAACCCATCATCGACGCCTTCGCGGGCGCTGTGGAGAAGTGAATATGGTGGCCATCCAGCGGCTCGACAGCCGGAGTGAGGATTTTTCCCAGCAACTGAAGACCCTGCTGGCCTTTGAAGGGGCCCAGGACGACAAGGTCGAACAGACGGTGATCGCCATCCTGGCCGAGGTGAAGGCCCGGGGCGATGCGGCCGTGGTGGAATACACCAACCGTTTCGACCGGCTCAGCGCCGCTTCCATGGGGGCCCTGGAACTGCCCAGGGCGGAGTTGCAGGCAGCCCTGGACGGGCTTTCCCCCGAGCGCCGGGCGGCCCTGGAGACGGCCGCCAGCCGCATCCGCGCCTTTCACGAAAAACAGGTGCAGGAAGGCTGGAGCTACACCGAAGCCGACGGCACCCGGCTCGGCCAGATGGTCACCCCCCTGGACCGGGTCGGCCTCTACGTGCCCGGCGGCAAGGCCGCCTATCCCTCCTCGGTGCTGATGAACGCGATTCCCGCCAAGGTGGCCGGGGTCAAGGAACTGATCATGGTGGTGCCCACCCCGGGCGGCGAGAAGAACGCCCTGGTGCTGGCGGCCGCCTGCCTGGCCGGCGTGGACCGGGTGTTCACCATCGGTGGCGCCCAGGCCGTGGCCGCCCTGGCTTTCGGCACTGAAACCGTACCCCAGGTGGACAAGGTGGTCGGTCCCGGCAACGCCTACGTGGCCTGCGCCAAGCGCCGGGTGTTCGGCATCGTCGGCATCGACATGGTGGCCGGCCCGTCGGAAATCCTGGTGCTGGCCGACGGCTCCACGGACCCGGACTGGGTGGCCATGGACCTCTTTTCCCAGGCCGAGCACGACGAACTGGCGCAAAGCATCCTGATCTGCCCGGACGCGGCCTACATCGATCGGGTGCAGGCCAGCATCGAAAAACTGCTGCCCTCCATGCCGCGCCAGGAGGTGATCCGTACTTCCCTGGAAAATCGGGGCGCCCTGATTCTGGTACAGGATCTGGAAGAGGCCGTGGCTCTGGCCAACCAGGTGGCTCCCGAGCACCTGGAGCTGTCCCTGGCCGAGCCCGACGCCTGGGTGGAGAAGATTCACCACGCCGGCGCCATCTTCATCGGTCCCTACACCTCCGAGTCCCTGGGGGACTACTGCGCCGGTCCCAACCACGTGCTGCCGACCTCCGGCAGCGCCCGCTTCTCCTCACCCCTGGGGGTCTACGACTTCCAGAAGCGCACCAGCCTGATCCGGGTGTCCCGGGCCGGAGCCCAGACCCTGGGCCAGGTGGCCGGCGTCCTGGCGGATGGGGAAGGGCTCCCGGCCCACGCCCAGTCGGCCCGCTACCGCCTCGACCGCTGACGGCCCTGCGTTTTCGCCGCTGACACGCCCCGGCTCCAGGCCGGGGTTTTTCTTTTTCGGGGCCGGGTTTTCCATCCGGAGCGCGGCGGTCTGCCGCCTGCACGCGTGGGGCTTGCGGTTCCAGGTGGTGTTGCGGCCATGCAACATCGCCAAAGGTAATAGTTTGTTGCGAGTTGTTGGGAATTGTTGTCAAAGTGTTAATGCGATAAATTCGCGTCCACATCAGGGCAAGCCAGCCGGACGCCAGCCAGCCTGAATCCAACCCCCACAGTTCAGGAGTATGTCTGATGAAGTTCGATAGCCTTGCCTTGTCCGGCGCAGCCCCCTGCCCGACGGCCACCCCGGTCAAGCTGCCGGCCAGTTTCCGGGTCCAGGCCCAGGTCCCCGCCTCCCTGAAGAAAAGCAGCATCGCCCTGGGGATTTCCACGGCCATGCTGGTGCCCGCTGTGACCCTGGCTGAGCCCGAGGCCGCCCCTTCCGGCGAGATCGAAATGAAGGGGGTGACGGTGGTGGAGCGGGTTATCGACCACAATCCCTATGCCGAACCCGGTGCGCCCTACAAGGCCAAGTATTCCGGTGATGCCCGCCACACCCGCCCCCTGGCAGAGACGCCGGCCAACATCTCCGTGCTCACCAAGACCCAGATCGAGGATTCCGGTTACACCGACCTGCGCGACATTCTCGACGCCCAGCCCGGCATCACCCTGGGCACCGGGGAAAATGGCAACGCCTTCGGGGACCGTTACATCATCCGCGGCCAGGAAGCCCGCAGCGACGTGTTCGTGGATGGCCTGCGCGATCCCGGCATGACCATTCGCGAAAGCTTTGCCGTGGAGCAGGTGGAAATCACCAAGGGCCCCAACTCCAGTTTCGCCGGCCGGGGCACGGCAGGCGGCGCAGTGAACGCCGTCACCAAGCAGGCCACCGTGGACTACGAGTTCACCAAGTTCTCGGCGGGTCTGGGCACCGACAAGTACCGGCGCTTCACCGTGGATACCAATCAGGTGCTCTCCGACACCCTGGCCCTGCGGGCCAATGCCCTCTACGGCAGCGAGGATGTGCCCGACCGGGCTCCTGCCGAGCGGGAGCGCAAGGGTCTGGCCTTCTCCGGCCTGTTCAAGCCCAATGCCGACCTGGACGTGATCCTCGACTACTACGGCCTGCGGGCTGACGACAAGCCGGACCTGGGCAGCTACCTGGTGGGATCCCTGCCGAACCGCAAGCCCGCCAAGGATGTGCCCGTCTATGCCCAGCAGCAGGACTTCCTGGAGTCGGATGTGGATACCGTCACGGCCCGCATCAAGTACCGTTTCAATCCTGACCTGCGCCTCACCAACGCCACCCGCTTCGGCAAGTCCGACAATGGCTACGTGGCCACCGGCGCCCGTCAGACCAGCACTGGCGCCGCCAACCCGGATGGGGTCTACACCACGACTTCCCTGAGCACCCACACGGGCTGGCAGGAAGTGGAATACGTGGCCAACCAGACCAACCTCTACTGGGACAAGACCCTGGGCGGGATGAAGCATGAGTTCATCTTCGGCCTGGAGTTCAGCGACCATCAGGTCAAGAACGGGGTCTACAACGTCAGCAATTCCGGCCAGAACTGCATCACCGGCAATGGCACCACCCTCAATGCCTGGTGCATCTTCACCCCCAGCGGCAGCACGGTGAGCGGCCTGGATAACCTGATGCAGCGCAACATCAAGAAGGGCAGCTGGGATCAGGACTGGCGCGCCCGGACTGCTTCCGCCTCGGTCATGGACACGGTGGACCTGAGCGAGCAATGGACCGCCTTCGCCGGGCTGCGCTATGACCGCACCACGGTTTCCCTGAAAACCCAGAACACCACCACCGGCGCCCAGACCGGCGACTACGAATACACCGACGGGATGTGGAACGGCCATCTGGGCCTGACCTACAAGTTCCTGCCCCAGGCCAATGTGTATGTGACCTATGCCACTGCCCAGGATGTGAACGGCGGCGAATCCGACGTGGGCACCAGCAGCGGCTACGGCGGCCTGGTGACCTACAACGGCCAGGCGGCCGGGGCCAAGCCCGAGAAGACCGAAAACATCGAGCTCGGCACCAAGTGGAACCTGATGGGCGGCAAGCTGCTGGCCACCGCGGCGGTGTTCCAGATCACCAAGTCGGACGTGATGGAAGGGGCCAACTACGATTCCGCCGGGACCTTCAACAGCGGCAAGAACCGGGTCAAGGGGATCGAATTCGGCCTGGCGGGCAACATCACCGACAAGCTGAGCGGCCAGGCCGGGCTCACCATCATGGAATCCGAGGTACTGGAATCCTTCACCTCCGCCAACGTGGGCAAGACCCTGAGCAACTTCGCCGACAAGAGCGCCTCGGCCCTGCTGCGCTACCAGCTGACGCCCAAGTTCGGCTTCGGCGGCGCGGTCAAGTACGAGAGCAAGAAGTACGCGGGCCAGCCTGACACGGCGGCGGCCTACGACAGCGCCGGCCGTTACTCCCAGCCCATTCCCTCCTACACGGTCTGGGACCTGTTTGCCGACTACCGCATCGACAAGCGCACCAAGGTCCGGGTGAATGTGGCCAACCTGTTCGACAAGGACTATTACCTGGCCGGCTACCGTTCCGGTTCCTTCCTGTACAAGGGGGACGCCCGGAACGCCAAGGTCACCCTGAACTACGAGTTCTGAGCCCTGCGAGGAGCCCAGGGCGGATCGCCGGATCCGCCCTTTTTCCATGAACCTAAAAACCTCACCACAGAGACACAAAGACACAGAGAAGTCCAAAAAAACAATGGCTTGCATTATCTTCCGCGCTCACCTGGAAAGTGACCTAGCCTTCCAGGACAAGTCTTTGTTTTTCCTCGGCGTCTCTGTGCCGCTGTGGTTTAACTGAGGTTTTAAGGATGAATACAGCCGCCCCACCCCTTGCCCCGTTGCCGCACATTCCCGCTGAGGTGCGCTGCGCCCAGGATTACGAAGTCCTGGCCCGGCATTTCATCGCCGCCCCCAGTCTCGCCTACATCGCCGGAGGCTGCGGCCGGGACCTGAGCGTGGCCGCCAACCGTCAGGCCCTGGATGAGCTGGCCATCGTGCCCCGGCTGCTGCGTGACCTGAGGGGCGGGCACACGAGCCTGAACCTGCTGGGGCGGTCGTTGCCCCACCCCCTGCTGCTGGCCCCGGTGGCTTACCAGACCCTGGTGCACCCCCGGGGGGAGTTGGAGACGGCCCGGGCCGCAGGGGCCATGGAGTCGGTGCTGCTGGTGAGCACCCTGGCCACCCGGACCCTGGAGGAGATTGCCGCCCAGGGGCCTGGAGAGCGCTGGTTCCAGCTCTACTTCCAGCCCGACCGGGGCGCCACCGAAGACCTGCTGCGCCGGGCCGAGGCGGCCGGCTACGGGGTGTTGGTGGTGACCCTGGATGCGAGCATCAAGACCCCCAGCCTGAGTGCTCTGCGGGCCGGCTTCCAGATGCCGGAGCAGGTCCGGGCCGTGAATCTGGACCCCTATCCGGTGCCGCCCCCGGTGAGCCTGGAGCGGGGGCAGAGCCGGATTTTCCAGGGGGTGATGGCGGCGGCGCCGGGCTGGGATGACCTGGCCTGGCTGCTGGACCGGAGCCGTCTGCCGGTGCTGGTCAAGGGCGTCCTGCATCCCGAGGATGCCCGGCGCCTGCAGGCCATGGGCGTGGCGGGCCTGGTGGTGTCCAATCACGGGGGCCGGGCCCTGGACGGGGCGCCCGCCAGCGTGCGCATGCTGCCCCGGGTGCGGGCCGCCGTGGGCGAGCACTACCCGGTGCTGGCGGACGGGGGCGTGCGTTCCGGCAGCGATGTGTTCCGGATGCTGGCCCTGGGGGCCGACGCGGTGCTGCTGGGCCGGCTCCAGGTGTATGCCCTGGCCGTGGCTGGCAGCCTGGGCGTGGCGCACATGCTGAAGCTGCTGCGCGAGGAGCTGGAGCTGTGCATGGCCCAGGCGGGCTGCGCCACCCTGGCGGAGATCCGGCGCGACATGATTTATCGGGAACTAGACGAGGCATAGACGATGTTGATTCCAATCCTAGGGGTCCTGAGCAAGGACGAAGTGAAGCAGTTCCGCAGCCATCTGGACCAGGCCGAGTGGCAGGACGGGCTCAAGACCGCCGGCACCCTGGCCCGGGCGGTGAAACGCAACCTGCAGCTGGAGGACGGCAGTCCCCTGGCGGTGGAGCTGGGCAACCACATCCTGCGCAAGCTGGGCAGCAATCCCCTGTTCATCTCCGCAGCCCTGCCGAGCCGGATCTACCCGCCCAAGTTCAACCGCTACCAGGACGGCGGCACCTATGGGGCGCATGTGGACAGCGCCGTGATGCAGGTGCCCGGGACCCACATCTCGGTGCGCAGCGACCTGTCCGCCACCCTGTTCCTGGCCGAACCGGAGGAGTACGACGGGGGCGAGCTGCAGGTGGAAGGGCCCTTCGGCATCCAGGCGGTGAAGCTGGCGGCCGGGGACATGGTGCTCTATCCCTCCAGCAGCCTGCACCAGGTCACCCCGGTGACCCGGGGGGCGCGCATCGCCTCCTTCATGTGGATTCAGAGCATGGTCCAGAACGACAGCTCCCGGACCCTGCTGTTCGACCTGGACCAGGCGATCCAGGGCATGACGGGCGTGGTGCCCGCCGACGATCCGCGCCTGCTGAAGCTCACCGCCGTCTATCACAACCTCCTGCGCCTCTGGGCCGTCACCTGATCAATGGGAGTTCTGGCATGAAACGCAACATCCTCTGGGGGCTGCTGGCCACCCTGGCGGGCCTGGGGCAGGCCCTGGCCGCCGAACCGGTGCTGAACCTCTATTCCGCCCGCCACTACCAGGCCGACGAGGCCCTCTACGAGAACTTCACCCGCAAGACCGGGATCCGGATCAACCGCATCGAAGGCAAGGCCCAGGAGCTCATCGAGCGCATCCGCAACGAGGGCAGCAACAGCCCCGCCGACGTGTTCATCACGGTCGATGCGGCCAGCCTGGCCGTGGCGGACGCCTGGGGTATCTTTGCCCCGGTCCGCTCCCCGCTGCTGGAAGTCCGGATTCCCGCCCATCTGCGTTCTGCCAACTGGTACGCCTTTTCCACCCGGGCCCGCCTGATCATCTACAACAAGCGCCTGCTCAAGGCCGGGGATGTGCCCACCTACGAATCCCTGGCCGATCCCAAGCTGAAGGGGCTGGTGTGCAGCACCTCCGGGGGGCACATCTACAACCTCACCCTGGTAGCCTCCCTGGTGGTGCACGCTGGCGAGGCCAGGGCCGAGGAATGGGCCCGGGGCGTGGTGGCCAACCTGGCCCGCAGTCCCCGGGGCGGCGATACGGACCAGATCAAGTCGGTGGCCACCGGCGAGTGCGGCGTGGCGGTTTCCAACAGCTACTACCTGGCCCGGCTGATGGCTTCCGAAAAGGTGGAGGAGCGCAATCTGGTGAAGCGGCTGGGCGTGGTCTGGCCGAACCAGGCGGATCGGGGCACCCATATCAACGTCTCCGGCGGTGGCATGGTGAAGACCAGCAAACACCCGGAGGCGGCGGTGAAGTTCCTCGAATACCTGGCCAGCGACGAAGCCCAGCGTTATTTCGCCAACGGCAACAACGAGTGGCCGGCGGTGCCTTCGGTCCAGGTGGATAACGAGGAGCTGGAAGCCCTGGGCAGCTTCAAGGCCGACAGCGTGTCCCTGGTGAGCGTCGCCAACCAGCTGCCCAAGGCCCAGAAGCTCCTGGACCGGGCCGGCTACCGCTGACGGGGCGAAGGCTCAGGGGGCCATGCCGGCCTGCTCCTGGCGGGCCAGATGCAGGTTCTGGCCTTCCAGCAGCTGGGTCATGGTGCGCTGGGGATTGCTGCGCACCTCCTGGCCGTCGTGATAGAGCAGGGCCACGCTCAGGGGGCCCTTGTCGGTGGCCCGCTGGGCGATGTTGTCGGGGCTGATGGTGAAGCGGCCCAGGAAGCGGGTGGTGGGCCACTGCATGTCCCCGTAGGCCAGGTACACGAGCTTGGAGCAGAACACCCGGTGGGTGCTTTCCGCATCGAAATTGAAGTCGTAGGCTTTGCCCACCTGGCGCAGGGTCTGGAGGATGATTTCCAGGCGCTTTTCGTCCGGCAGGCCCGGCTGGCGCAGCACGGCCACGTCATCCACGTTGAGGAAGTGGGCCAGGGTGTTCATCTCCACCCCGGTGCGCAGGGCTTCCACCACCCCCCGCCCGGAGCGGATGGCCTTGTGATGGGGGCGCACCAGGGGATGGTCCCAGAGGCCCATATCCCGCAGTTCCGCTTCCGTGCCTATCCAGATGGCGGCGTGGCCCCAGTGGCCGGGAATGAAGGTGTCGGTGAGGCGGAAGGGGGTCTTTTCCAGCAGGATGTCGCCGGCCCGCAGCTCGCCCAGGAGGCGCTGCTGCACATCCGGCCGCCGGTCCAGCTTGCCGCGCCGGGTTTCCACCAGGCCCACGGTGTTGCCGAACAGCAGGCTGGAGAGGTGGGTGCCTTCTTCCTTGAGGCCGATCAGGGTATCCACCGTGAACGTGCCGAAGATCTCGAAGCCCCGCCCCAGGTTGGCCAGGGGATTGCTGCGCTGGACCATGCGGTAGGACGGGCTCTGCTCGATGGACTGGACCAGGTAGTCATAGCCCTGGAGCGGCGGGTTCGCCGTGCGCGCATGCTCCTGGTACCAGCTGATGGCGCGGCGTACCCGGCGGCGGTTGTCCGGTGAGGCGAACATCTGGTCGATGCGCTGCAGCTCCCGGGCGGGAATGGCAAAGCCCTGGTCGGCCCGGTTCAGGTGCTGGCGCAGGGCCGGGTCGTTACGGTACAGGGAGATGGCGGACAGGTAGTTGTCATACAGGGTCAGGGCGGCGGAGAGGGAGATCAGCACCCCGGTGCGGCGCAGGTCGGCGGCCTCCCGGTCGGCGGGAGGCGGCACCAGGGTCCAGCACTCGTGGGCCAGGGCCCGTTCCAGCAGTTCGTTGCGCTGGGCCAGCAGGGCGGCGGCGCCCTGGTTGATGCGCAGCAGGTCCTGGCCGTTCAGGGCGGTGCCCCGGTTCTTCTTGTCCTGCAGCTCCTGGTACAGCTGGATGGCACCGGCCCGCATGCTCAGGGCCTGTTCCGAAAGCTGCAGGTAGTCCTGGAGCTCCCGCTCCATCCGGGTCCGGTCCGGGGCCCGGGCCAGCTCCTCCCCCTGGCAGGCGCTCAGGGTAGGGGCCTCGGGCAGCAGCTCGGCGGCCAGGGCGGGCAGGGCCGGGGCCAGCAGGGCCGCCAGGCAGAAGGGGCGCATCCAGTCCTTGACCATGGGGCTGCTCCCTCGGGAATCAGGCGAAACCGCGGAAGCTGGTGAAGGCGTCCACCGGCTCCCGTTCGGTGACCAGCTTGTTTTCCGGCGCGTCCGGATCGGCGTAGCCCAGGGCCATGCCGCACACCACCATTTCCTGCTCGCTGATGCCCAGGTGGCGGCGCACGGTGTCCGGGTAGTCGGCGAAGGCAGCCTGGGCGCAGGTGTCCAGGCCCCGGGCCCGGGCGGCGGTCATCAGATTGGCCATGAACATGCCGTAGTCCAGGAACATGCCGCGTCCCAGCTGCCGGTCCAGGGTGAAGATGAGGCCCACGGGGGCGTCGAAGAACTGGTAGTTGCGACCCGTCTGTTCCTTCATGCGTGCCTTGTCCCCCTTGGTGATGCCGAGCAGGCCGTAGAGGTCGAGGCCGATCTTGCGGCGCCGGGAGATCCAGGGCTCGTTCCATTCCTTGGGGTAGTAGTCGAATTCCCGGCCTTCGCTGGCGCCCTGGTTGAACTGCTCCAGGATGGCGGCGGACAGGGCCAGGCGGGCTTCGCCGGCCAGGGCATACACCTTCCAGGGCTGCACGTTGGTGCCCGAGGGGGCGAGGGCAGCGAGCTCCAGCAGTTCGGCCACGAGCGCCTGGGGCACGGGGGTGGGCAGGAAGCGGCGCATGGAGTGGCGGCTGCGGAGGGCGTGGTCCACGGCCTGGATGGCGGCGGGGTCGAGGCGGGTATCGGTCATGGTGTTCAGGCGAGAATGTCGGTGAGGGCGGCGACCAGGGCGGCGCATTCGGCGGGGGTGCCGATGCTGATGCGCAGGTGCTGGTCGATGCGGGGTAGCTTGAAATGACGCACGATTATGCTCCTTTCCCGGAGCTTTTGCGCCAGCTGGGCGGCGTCATGACCCGGGTGGCGTGCGAAGACGAAGTTGGCTGCCGAGGGCAGGACCTGGAAGCCCAGGCCGCTCAGGCGGGCGCTCAGTTCCTCCCGGCTCTGCATCACCGCCTGGCGGGTCTGCTCGAACCATTCCCCATCCTCCAGGGCGGCCACGGCGCCGGCCAGGGCCAGCCGGTCCAGGGGGTAGGAGTTGAAGCTGTTCTTGACCCGTTCCAGGCCTTCGATCAGGTCCGGATGGCCGACCGCGAAGCCCACCCGCAGGCCAGCCAGGGAGCGGGACTTGGAGAGGGTGTGCACCACCAGCAGGTTGGGGTGGCGCTGCACCAGGGCGATGGCGGTATCGGCGCCGAAATCCACGTAGGCCTCGTCGATCACCACTACCGAGTCCGGGTTGGCGGCGACGAGGGTCTCGATCTCCCCCAGGGCCAGGGCCCGGCCCGTGGGGGCGTTGGGATTGGGGAAGATGATGCCGCCGTTGGGACGTTGGTAATCCGCCGCCCGGATGGCGAAATCCTGATCCAGGGGCACGGTCTCGTAGTCGATGCCGTAGAGGCCGCAATAGACCGGATAGAAGCTGTAGGTGATGTCCGGGAACAGCAGCGGCGCCTGATGCTGCAGCAGGGCCTGGAACACGTGGGCCAGGACCTCGTCGGAGCTGTTACCCACGAACACCTGCCGGGGCGTGATCCCGAAGCGTTCGAAATGGCGGGCCACGGCAGCCTTGAGGCTGTCGCCGTTGGGGTCCGGGTAGAGCCGCAGGCGGGCCCCGTCCTCACCCAGTTCCGCCCGGATGGCGGCGACGGCCCGGGGCGAGGGAGGGTAGGGGTTCTCGTTGGTGTTGAGTTTGATGAGGTTGGCGAGCTTGGGCTGCTCGCCCGGCGTATAAGGGGTCAGGCCGCGCACGACGGCGCTCCAGTACTGGCTCATGGGTCCGTTTCCAGGGCTTTGCTGAAAGCCTGAAATGGTATCATGGCCGCCTGTTCAAACCCCTTGAGCCCAGCTCCATGCGCCAAGCCGAAATCTCCCGCAACACCCTGGAAACCCGGATCACCGTGCGCCTCAACCTGGATGGCACCGGCCAGGGCCGGTTTGTCACCGGCGTGCCCTTCCTCGATCACATGCTCGACCAGATCGCCCGGCATGGCCTGATCGACCTGGACATCGAGGCCCAGGGCGACCTGCACATCGATGCCCACCACACGGTGGAAGACGTGGGCATCACCCTGGGCAAGGCCCTGGCCCAGGCCTGGGGGGACAAGCAGGGGCTGACCCGTTACGGACACGCCTATGTGCCCCTGGACGAGGCCCTGTCCCGGGTGGTGATCGACCTGTCCGGCCGCCCCGGGCTGTGTATGGACGTGGAATTCACCCGCGCCAGCATCGGCGATCTGGACACCCAGCTGATTCCCGAGTTCTTCCAGGGGCTGGTGAACCATGCCGGCATGACCCTGCACATCGACAACCTGAAGGGCAAGAACGCCCACCACCAGGCCGAGACCATCTTCAAGGCCTTTGGCCGGGCCCTGCGCATGGCGGTGACGCCCGATGCGCGCATGGCCGGTACCATGCCTTCCACCAAGGGAGTGCTGTGATGGGTATCGCGGTCATCGACTACGGCATGGGCAACCTGCGTTCCGTGCACCAGGCCCTGGCCCATGTGGCCGGGGAGCAGGCCGTGACGGTCACCTCCGACCCCGCCGTGGTGGCTGCCGCCGAGCGGGTGGTGTTCCCGGGCCAGGGGGCCATGCCCGACTGCATGGCCGAGCTGGAAGCCCGGGGGCTCAAGTCCGCCGTGCTCCAGGCCGCCCGGGACAAGCCTTTCCTGGGCATCTGCATCGGCCTGCAGATGCTGTTCGGACACAGCGAGGAAGGCGACGTTTCCGGCCTGGGGGTATTTTCCGGCCAGGTCCGGCGTTTTCCCGAAGCCGCCATGGTGGCCGCCGATGGCTCCCGTCTCAAGGTGCCGCACATGGGCTGGAACCAGGTGTGGCAGAAACCCCATGCCCTGTGGGCCGGGATCGAGGACGGGGCGCGCTTCTATTTCGTGCACAGCTACTGTGTGCAGCCCGATGACGCCGCCCTGGAAACCGGGCGCTGCGAATATGGCGTGCCCTTTACCTGTGCGGTGGGCCGGGCTAATATCTTCGCCGTCCAGTTTCATCCGGAAAAAAGCGCCCGGGACGGGCTGCAACTCCTGAAGAATTTTGTTTCCTGGCAACCCTGATCCGCAACCCCTCCGGCCTTCCCGGTTTTTTCCCAGAAAAATTCCATGCTCATCATTCCCGCCATTGACCTCAAGAACGGCCAGTGTGTCCGTTTGAAGCAAGGCCTGATGGAACAGGCCACCGTCTTTTCCGAATCCCCGGCCGAGCAGGCCCGCCACTGGCTGGACCAGGGGGCCCGCCGCCTGCACCTGGTGGACCTGGACGGCGCTTTTGCTGGCAAGCCCAAGAACGAGGGGGCCATCAAGGCCATCCTGGACGAGGTGGGCGACAGCATTCCCGTGCAGCTGGGGGGCGGCATCCGCGACCTGGACACCATCGAGCGCTGCCTGGACGACGGTCTCACCTACGTGATCATCGGCACCGCCGCGGTCAAGAACCCCGGTTTCCTGCGTGACGCCTGCGTCGCCTTCCCCGGCCACATCATCGTTGGTCTGGACGCCAAGGACGGCAAGGTGGCCACCGACGGCTGGTCCAAACTCACCGGCCACGAGGTGGTCGACCTGGCCAAGAAGTACGAGGACTACGGGGTCGAATCCATCATCTACACGGACATCGGCCGGGACGGCATGCTCTCCGGGGTGAATGTGGAAGCCACGGTGCGTCTGGCCCAGGCCCTTTCCATCCCGGTGATCGCCTCCGGCGGCCTGTCCAGCATCGAGGACGTGCGGGCCCTCTGCGCCGTGGAGCGGGAAGGGGTGGTCGGCACCATCGCCGGCCGGGCCATCTACGATGGCTCCCTGGATTTCAAGCTGGCCCAGGAAGCTGCCGACAAGGCCGGCGCATAATGCTGGCCAAACGCATCATTCCCTGTCTGGATGTCACCGCCGGCCGCGTGGTGAAAGGCACCAACTTCGTGGACCTGCGCGATGCCGGCGACCCGGTGGAAATCGCCCGGCGCTACGACGAACAGGGGGCCGACGAGGTCACCTTTCTGGACATCACCGCCTCCAGCGACCA
This sequence comes from Azovibrio restrictus DSM 23866, assembly GCF_000429665.1. Taxonomy (GTDB): domain Bacteria; phylum Pseudomonadota; class Gammaproteobacteria; order Burkholderiales; family Rhodocyclaceae; genus Azovibrio; species Azovibrio restrictus. The sequence goes on along the minus strand of NZ_AUCH01000003.1, from coordinate 10,838 downwards.
GCGCGACATCATCCTGCACATCATCGAGGCCTGTGCCCGGCAGGTGTTCATTCCTCTGACCGTGGGCGGCGGCGTGCGCCAGGTGGCCGATGTGCGCCGCCTGCTCAACGCCGGGGCCGACAAGGTCTCCATCAACACTGCGGCGGTGAACAATCCGGACTTGGTGGCGGAGGCGGCGGCCAAGGTGGGCTCCCAGTGCATCGTGGTGGCCATCGACGCCAAACAGGTGGCGCCCGGCAGCTGGCACGTGTTCACCCACGGGGGCCGCAACGACACGGGCCTGGATGCCATCGCCTGGGCCCGCCGGGTGGAATCCCTGGGGGCCGGCGAGATCCTGCTCACCAGCATGGACCGGGACGGCACCAAGAACGGTTTCGACCTGGCCCTGACCCGGGCCGTGGCCGACGCGGTGGGCATCCCGGTGATCGCCTCGGGGGGCGTGGGCAATCTGGACCATCTGGCCGACGGGGTCACCCAGGGGCGCGCTGACGCGGTCCTGGCTGCCTCCATCTTCCACTTCGGTGAATACACGGTGCGTCAGGCCAAGGAACATATGGCCGCCCGTGGCATCGAAGTGCGTCTGTAACCCCGTCTGCGAGCCCCCATGAGCCATGATATGGATGCCAGCCTGCCCTGGCTGGATGCCCTGAAATGGGACGGGGACGGCATGATCCCCGCCATTGCCCAGGATGTTTCCAGCGGCCGGGTGGTGATGTTTGCCTGGATGAACCGGGACTCCCTCCTGGAAACGGTGCGCACCGGCAACGCGGTATACTGGTCCCGCTCCCGGGGGCGCCTGTGGCGCAAGGGAGAGGAGTCCGGCAACTTCCAGAAGATCCGTTCCATCCGCGCCGACTGCGATGGGGATGTGTTGCTGCTCTCCATTGAACAGGAAGGCGGCATTGCCTGTCACACGGGACGGGAAAGCTGCTTTTTCTTCGAACTGAACGGGGAACGCTGGGTTCCCGCCGATCCGGTCCTGAAAGATCCCAAGGAAATTTACGCAAAATGAGCACCCACGACATCCTGCACCGTCTCTCCGAAACCCTGGCCTCCCGCCGCAATGCGGACCCGGAAACCTCCTACACGGCCCAGCTCTTTTCCAAGGGGCCCGACGCCATCCTGAAGAAGATCGGCGAGGAATGCGCCGAGCTGATCATGGCCGGCAAGGACGGCAAGCGCCTCAACATCGTCTGGGAATCCACCGACGTGATCTACCACATCCTGGTGTTGCTGGCCTTCTACGGCCTCTCCATCGAGGACGTGTCCCAGGAAATGCGGCGCCGGGAAGGGATTTCCGGCATCGACGAGAAGAAGTCCCGGGACAGCAAGTAAGGAAGGCCGGTCATGGATAACTGCATTTTCTGCAAGATCGTGAGGGGCGAGATTCCCTCCCGCAAGGTGTACGAGGATGAGCTGGTGTTCGCCTTCCATGACATCCATCCGCAACGTCCCACCCATATACTGGTGATCCCCAGGAAGCACATCACCTCCCTGGCCCAGGTGACGCCCGAGGACGAGCCGGTCCTGGGCCGCATGCTGGCCGTGTCCCAGCAGCTGGCCGCGGCCCACGGCAGTACCGATGGCTTCCGCAACATCATCAATACCGGCAGGGTGGGCATGCAGGAAGTGCCCCATTTGCACATGCACATCGTGGGCGGCCCTGACCCGGTCGGTCCCATGTTGAAGAAACTGTAAGGAGACAAAAATGGGTAGTTTCAGCATCTGGCACTGGCTCATCGTCCTGGTGATCGTCATGCTCGTGTTCGGCACCAAGAAGCTGCGCAACATCGGTCAGGACCTGGGCGGCGCGGTCAAGGGCTTCAAGGACGGCATGAAGGAAGCCAACGATACGGCCAAAACCCCGGAACAGCCGCCCCAGCAGGTGAGTGGCCAGACCATAGACGTGGAAGTGAAGGAAAAGACCAAGAGCTGAGCCCTGCCCGGCGCTTCCGGGCGCCGCCGCAGCTTTGCCGCAGTTCCTTTCCCGCCGCACTTCCTTTGCGCTTGTGAACCTTACGGTTTCCCATGTTTGATATCGGCTTTTCCGAACTCCTGGTCATCGGGGTCGTCGCCCTGGTGGTGATCGGCCCTGAACGGCTGCCCAAGGTGGCCCGTACCGCCGGGCACCTGCTCGGGCGCATGCAGCGTTACGTCAATGACGTGAAGACCGACATCAACCGGGAGATGCAGCTGGATGAGCTGAAGAAACTCCAGTCCCAGGTGGTGGAGTCGGCCCGCACCCTGGAAAGCTCCGTGCGCCAGGAACTGGATGCCGCCAAGAGTTCATTCGAGGGCGTGGGCCAGGAAGCCCAGTCCGCCCTGGCGGAGCTGCAGACCACGGCGGCGCCGGTGGAGGTGGCCCGTCTCGACAGTCTCGACGACATGGGCCCGTCCCCGGTTCCCGGTCCCGGGCCGGCCAGCTTTGAGGCAGCCGTTTCTCCGGCGCCGGAAGCGGCAGCCTCTCCATCTCCCCGAAAAATCGACCAGACCAGTCCCGTCGCATGAGCACAGCCCAGGAAGACACCTTCATCTCCCATCTGATGGAACTGCGGGACCGGCTGATCCGGGCCGTGGTGGCCGTGCTGGTGGTGTTCGTCTGCCTGTTCCCCTGGGCCAAGGAGCTCTACGCCTTCCTGGCTCAGCCGCTGCTCTCGGCCCTGCCCCAGGGCGGGCAGATGATCGCCACCGACGTGGTGGGGGTGTTCCTGGTGCCCATGAAGGTGGCCCTGATGGTGGCCTTCCTGATCACCCTGCCCTACGTGCTCTACCAGGTCTGGGCCTTCGTGGCCCCCGGCCTCTACAGCCACGAAAAACAGCTGGTGCTGCCCCTGGTGGTGGCCAGCGTCCTGCTTTTCTTCACCGGGATGGCCTTTGCTTACTACCTGGTCTTTCCCACCGTGTTCCATTTCATGTCCTCGGTGGCCCCCGAGGGCGTGGCCTGGATGACGGACATCGACAAATACCTGTCCTTCGTGCTTACCACCTTCGTGGCCTTCGGCGTCACCTTCGAAGTGCCGGTGGTGGTGATCCTGCTGGTCAAGGCCGGCATCGTCGATATCGCCAAGCTCAAGGAAGCGCGGCCCTACGTGATTGTGGGCGCCTTCGTCATCGCCGCCATCTTCACCCCTCCTGACGTGATTTCCCAGTTCATGCTGGCGGTGCCCATGTGCCTGCTTTACGAACTGGGCATCCTCATGGCGCGCCTGCTGAGCCGTCCCGCCGTGGCCGGCAGCGGCGCCATGAGCGAGGCGGAACTGGCTGCCGCCCTGGAAGAGGCCGAGGCCCAGCACCGGCGGCTGGAAGACAAGCAGGGCCAGTAAGCCCCGGGGGGGCTCAGCGGGCTAGGCCGCCGGTCAGGGGGTTGAAGGGGCCGGCCAGGGTAGCCGCCTCGCGGCTCAGGCAGCCGTCCTGGAACAGGCACAGGGTGCCGGGCTCCAGGATGCGCCAGGTTTCGTTGTCGGTCAGCGGGGTGGTGGCGATCACGGCCACCCGGTCTTCCGGGGAGGTCACTTCCTGAAAATCCACGCTCAGATCCTGGTCCTTCAGATGGGCCTCGGCAAAGGGGGCCTGACGCTCGATGCAGGCCAGGCGGGTGGAGCAGTGGGCCACCAGGCTTTCGCCCCAGGAGAGCAGGTAGTTGCACTGGCCATGACCGGCCAGGTCCAGGGTGAGCTCATGCAGGCCGGCAAACAGACTGGCGGCGTCGGGCATCTGCTCCCCGAAGCGGCGCCGCAGTTCCTGCAGCAGCCAGCAGAAGGCCCGCTCGCTGTCGGTCTGGCCCACGGGCAGGAATTCCCCGTTCAATTCCGGCTGGAAGTCCGGCAGATGCCCGTTGTGGGCGAAGATCCAGTAGCGTCCCCAGAGTTCCCGCTGGAAGGGATGGGTGTTCTCCAGGCCGACGCTGCCCTGGGTGGCCCGGCGGATGTGGGCGATCACGTTCAGGGAGCGGATCGGGTAATGGCGCACCAGCTCCGCCACCGGGGAGCTGGCTGAAGGCAGCGGGTCCAGGAACAGGCGTACGCCCTTGCCCTCGAAGAAGGCGATGCCCCAGCCATCCTTGTGGATGTCGGTGGCGCCGCCCCGGGCCTGGAAGCCCGTGAAGGAAAAACAGATGTCCGTGGGGACATTGCAGTTCATGCCCAGCAGCTGGCACATGGCAGGCCTATTCGTTGTTGCGGCGCAGGGCGGGGCGCTGGCCTATCTTCACCTTCACCTCGCTGATGCCCTTGGCCCGGCGCAGGCGGAAGGCGGCTTCCTGTTCCGGCTTCAGGGCGGCGATCACATCCAGCATCTCCTGGGGGTCCCGGATCCCCTTCTGGTTCACCGCCAGGAGCACGTCTCCGGGCTGGATGCCGGCCAGGTCGGCCGGGCTGCCCCGCACCACCCCGGCGATCAGGGCGCCTTCGGTGTCGGGCAGGCCGAAGGATTCGGCCAGTTCCTGGGTGATTTCCTGGGCTTCCACGCCGATCCAGCCCCGGATCACCCGACCGTTCTGGATGATCTGCTCCATGATGTGCTTGGCCGAGGAAACCGGGATGGCGAAGCCTATGCCCAGGGAACCGCCGGTGCGGGAGTAGATGGCGGTGTTGATGCCGATCAGGTTGCCATGCACGTCCACCAGGGCGCCGCCGGAATTACCGGGATTGATGGCGGCGTCGGTCTGGATGAAGTTTTCGAAGGTGTTGATGCCCAGGTGGGTGCGCCCCAGGGCGGAGACGATGCCCATGGTGACGGTCTGGCCGACCCCGAAGGGGTTGCCGATGGCCAGCACCACGTCACCCACGCCCACGTCCTCCATCTGCCCGAAGGTGATGGCCGGCAGCTTGTCGGCCTGGACCTGGAGCACGGCCAGATCCGATTCGGGGTCGCTGCCCACCACCTTGGCCTTGAGCTTGCGGCCGTCGGAGAGGGAGACCTCAATCTGGTCGGCGGCTTCCACCACATGGAAATTGGTCAGGATGTAGCCGTTGGGGCTGACGATGACGCCGGAGCCCAGGCCGGAATCCCGGCGCGGCGCATCTTCGAAGCCCTCGCCGAAGAAATGCCGGAAGATGGGATCGTCCAGGAGGGGATTGCGCTGGCTTTTCACCTCCTGGCTGGTGAAAATATGCACCACGGCGGGCAGGGCCTTTCTGGCCGCCTCCCGGAAGCCGTGTCCGGTCCCTGCGGGACCTTCATCGGCCGTCGTCACTGCCTGCTGCAGGGGCACCAGGGTGGCCTGGGGGCGGCCCAGCCACTCGGGTTTGAGGGTGCCGACAACGAACAGGAGCGCCAGGGCCACCGTTGTGGTTTGTGCAAAGATGAGCCAGAGCCTGCGCATAGGAGAACCCATGAATCGTGAAGAATTGGAGCGTTTTCTGGACCAAGTCCTGGAAAGCGGGAAATTTGGTGATTATTCCCCAAACGGATTGCAAGTGGAAGGACGGGCCCGGGTGGCTCGGGTCCTGACCGGGGTGACGGCCAGTCAGTCCCTGCTGGACGAGGCGGTGCGCCGGGGGGCGGATACCCTGATCGTGCACCATGGCTATTTCTGGAAGGGGGAGTCCTCCCGGGTAGTGGGTTACCGGCGCCAGCGCCTGGCCACCCTGCTGCAGCACGACATCAACCTGCTGGCCTACCATCTGCCCCTGGATGCCCATCCCGAGCTTGGCAACAACGCCCAGTGGGCCCAGGCCATGGGCTGGCAGCCCGAGGGGCGCTTCGGGGATCAGGAGATCGGCTGGTGGGGCCGCCTGGCCGGGGAAGGTTGTTCCCTGGACGTCCTGGCCCAGGATCTGGCCCGGCAGCTGGGGCGCCCGCCCCTGGTGGTGGGGGAGGGAAGCCGGCCGATCCGGCGCATTGCCTGGTGTTCCGGGGGCGCCCAGGGGTATCTGGAGGCCGCTGCGGCCCTGGGGGTCGATGCCTATCTTTCCGGGGAGATTTCCGAGCAGACCACCCACCTGGCGCGGGAAACCGGGGTCGCCTATCTGGCCTGCGGCCATCACGCCACCGAGCGCTTCGGCCCCCGGGCCCTGGCGGCCCATCTGCGCCAGGCCCTGGGGCTGGACTGCGAGTTCGTGGATATCGCCAATCCAGCCTGAGGCCGGAGCCCGTTACGGCTGGCTGCTGGTCAGGTTCAGGGAGGCCAGGTAGTGGTCCACCTGGCTCACCAGTTGGTCCAGGGCCAGGCCGTTGAGCATGAAGGCGATGATGCCGCTCAGCTGGCGCTCTTCCAGGATCAGGTCGATGTGCAGCAGCATCACCACGTCGTCCCGGGCGTGGGCATGGGGCTGCAGCACGTCTTCGGGGGTGCCCAGGCTGTAGGTGGGCAGGGAGCTGGTCAGGTGGCTGGAGAACAGGCTGGCCACGGCGCTGGTGCAGGCATTCAGGAGGATGTTGCCGATTTCGCTCATGGCATCCTGCTCCAGGTCCGTGAGCTCCTGCAGGCTGAGGGATTCGTTCAGCATCAGGCGCACCACTTCCAGGGACTGGCGCTCGGGGAAGATCAACAGGCCGGTGGCGCTGAAGGAGCCGGTGAATTCCTGGCTCACGGCACAGATGCGCGCCTCGCCGCCGCTGTTGAGCTGACGGCAGGCTTCGAGGAACTGCACGAACTGCACGGAAAGCACCGACAGGCGCACGGTTTCCCGCACGATGGCGGAGAGGCTGGCGGCGGCCTGGCCGATGCCTACGTTGAAGGCTTCGATCAGGGCATCCTGCTGCAGTTCGTTGAGCTTGTGCATGGGCTCGATTATGTCCAAGGTCAGGGGCGAAGGCCAGCCCCGGGTTCAGCCCCCGTTGCGGCCGTAGGCGACGATGGCCCCGGGGATCTGCTCCAGGGAAATCACCTGGTCGGCGCCGCCCAGCTTGATGGCTTCCTTGGGCATGCCGAACACCACGCAGCTGGCCTCGTCCTGGGCGATGGTCTTGGCCCCGGCGTCGTGCATTTCCTTGAGGCCCCGGGCCCCGTCATCCCCCATGCCGGTCATGATGATGCCCAGGGCGTTGGCGCCGGCAAACCGGGCCACGGAGCGGAACAGCACATCCACGGAGGGCTTGTGGCGGTTCACCAGGGGGCCGTCCACCACCTCCACCACGTACTGGGCGCCGCTGCGTTTGAGCATCATGTGCCGGCCGCCGGGGGCGATCAGGGCCCGGCCGGGGATGACCCGGTCCCCGTTCTGGGCCTCGCGCACTTCCACCTGGCAGATGCTGTTGAGGCGCTGGGCGAACATGGCGGTGAACTTTTCCGGCATGTGCTGGACGATGACGATGCCCAGGGCGGTGGCGGGCAGGCGGGTGAGCACGGCCTCCAGGGCCTGGGTGCCGCCGGTGGAGGTGCCGATGGCGACGATCTGGTCCGTGGTCCTGGCCATGGCGGCGCTGCCGCCGTTGCCGGCCGGCAGGATCACGTCGGCGGAGAACTTGGGCCGGTTGGGGGGCAGCCCCGGGGCCGGGCTGCCGCCGCGCGGCAAGGCCTTGAGATTGGCCCGGGCGGCGGTGCGCACCGCCTGGATGATGTCGTTGGAGGCGTCCTCCAGGAAGCTCTTCAGGCCCACCTTGGGCTTGGTGATGATGGTGACTGCACCGGCGGCCAGGGCTTCCATGGTGGCCTGGGCCCCCTGCTCGGCCAGGGAGGAGCAGACCACCGTGGGCGTGGGGTGCTCGGCCATGATCTTCCTGAGGAAGGAAAGCCCGTCCATGCGCGGCATCTCGATGTCGATCACCAGCACGTCGGGCCAGTGGGACTTCATCTTGTCCAGGGCGAAGAGGGGGTCGGAGGCGGTGGCGATCACTTCGATGCCCGGGTCCTGGGCCAGGGCCTGGGACACCACCTGGCGTACTAGGGCCGAGTCATCCACGATCATTACCTTGATTTTCTTTTCAGCCATGGGGGCTCCTGGTTTGGGCGCCTTTGCCATCGGGAAAGGCCAGCCAGACCTGGCCGCTGGCCAGGTCGAAAGTGATCTTGCGGCGGCCGCTGCCGCCCACGTGTTCGGAAATCAGGGGAATGCCCGCCGCCTGCAGCAGGCGGCGGCCCTGGGCGATGTTGCTCTGGCCGATGTCCAGCTGGGCGCCGGGGCCCGTCAGCATGCCGCCGCCGCCGAAGAGTTTGGCCTGAAAATCCCCGGGGCGGCAAGCATGGGCGCGGATGGCCTCGAGCAGCAGGGCAAAGGCCTCGTCGCCGAAACGGCCGTCCAGAGGCAGTTCCTCCTGCTGACGGCGCTGGCCCAGCACGTAATGGCACATGCCCCCCAGGCGCAGCCGGGGATGCCAGAGGGTGATGGAGACACAGGAGCCGAGCAGGGTGGAAATCCTCAGGGGAGCTGCGCCGAAGTGCAGCTCTCCCGGTTCCAGCAGCACCCGGGGGCCGTCGTAGGCAGCCTGGTTCATGTCTTCCTGTAGATGGTGGGGCGCACGCTCTGCAGCGGGGCGGCGATGCCGGACAGGGTTTCCGAGTGGCCGATGAACAGGTGGCCGCCGGGCTTGAGCCGGGGCATCAGGTTGTTGACCACCTTGGCCTTGGTCTCCTGGTCGAAGTAGATCATCACGTTTCTCAGGAAGATCACGTCGAATTCGCCGATGGCGCTATCCACGGGCATTGTCAGGTTGACCTGGGCGAAGCTGACCCGTTCCCGCAGTTTGGCGGAGATCAGGAAGGTGCCTTCCTGGGCGCGGACCCCCTTGAGGCAGTACTTGCTCAGGAAGGCCGGGGGAATGCCTTCATGGCGGACCAGTGGGTAGTGGCCCCGGCGGGCTTTTTCCAGGACCCGGGTGCTGATGTCGGAGCCGAAGATTTCCCAGGGATTGGAGGGCAGGTATTCGGCCAGGACCATGGCCATGGTGTAGGCCTCCTCCCCGGTGGAACTGGCGGCGCTCCAGATGCGGAAGGGACTGCCCCCCTGATGCTTGCTCAGGATATGGTCGCGCAGATAGTCGAAATGCTTGGGCTCCCGGAAGAAGTAGGTTTCGTTGGTGGTGAGCAGGTCCACCATGATCTGCAGCTCTTCCGGGTAGTTGCCGGTGGCCAGCATCCGGTAGTACTGGCCGAAGGTGTCCAGGTTGTTGGCTTTCAGGCGGCGGGTCAGACGCCCGACCAGCAGCACCTTCTTCACGTCCGAGAGGCTGATGCCGGCGATCTTGTAGATCAGGCGCTGGAAGAGGGCAAATTCCTCGTCGCTGATGTCCGTGGTGGCGCTCATGATGGTGTCCGGAGTCTAGAAGAGTTCGATCTTTTTCTCAGTGGAGGCGCCGCGCTGGGTGATCTGGCGTGCCAGGGCATCAGCATAAGCGGTTTCCCGCTTGATCAGGGAGGAGGTGGCCATGCTGGTGACCATGCGGCGGCAGTAGGCATCGCCATTTTCCGGCAGGAACAGGATCTTGCGCGACCAGGGGCCGAGAAAATCCGAGGCAACCAGGGGGATGCCCTCCCGGGCCAGCCAGTCCCGGGCAAAGTCGGCATTGCGGCGGCCGATGTTCATGCCCTGGGCCAGGCTTTCGATGATGGTGCCGCCGCCGAAGGCCTTGGCTTCCAGCAGGGGCTTCCTGGCTCCCTTGGCCAGCAGCCCGTTCAACAGGGCCTCCATGCAGTAGTCCCCTGCCAGCAGGGCATCCACCTCGCTGTGCGGGGTGCGCTGCAGATTGGGCAGCATGAAGTGGTTGAGCCCGCCTATCCCGGCCCCCTTGTCGTACATGCACACGGCCACGCAGGAGCCCAGCAGGGTGGACAGGGGTTGCACCGCCTCGATGGCCCAGGCTCCTGGCGCCACGCTGCGGGAGAGGCGTTCGATGTCACGGCTATGGAGGTGGGCGTAGGTCAAGGAAGGCTCAGAAACGCTTGAAATGGGTTGCTGCCCCGGGGCGGGCCGCGGGTTTCTGGCGGTGGCTGGCGGCCTGCCCCAGATGCTGATGTTCCTGACCCAGGGTGAAGAAGCCCATGATGTCCTGGAGCTGCTCGGCCTGGCCGCCGAGTTCTTCGGCGGTGGCGGCGAGCTCCTCGGAGGCGGAGGCGTTCTGCTGGGTGGCTTGATTGAGCTGGTTCATGGCGTTGTTGATCTGGGCGACGCCGGAAGACTGCTCCTGGGAGGCGGAAGCGATTTCCTGGACCAGGTCGGAGGTCTTGTTGATGGAGGGGACGATCTCGTCCAGGAGCTTGCCGGCCTTCTCGGCCATGCCGACGGAGTCGCCGGCCAGTTCGCCGATTTCCTGGGCGGCTACCTGGGAACGCTCGGCCAGCTTACGCACTTCGGCGGCGACGACGGCAAAGCCCTTGCCGTGTTCCCCGGCCCGGGCGGCCTCGATGGCGGCGTTCAAGGCCAGCAGGTTGGTCTGGTAGGCGATGTCGTCGATGATGCCGATCTTCTCGGCGATCTTCTTCATGGCGCCCACGGTCTCGGAGACGGCCTTGCCCCCTTCGGACGCTTCCTTGGCCGCCTGGGCCGCCATGTGGTCGGTGACCTGGGCGTTTTCGGCATTCTGGTGGATGGAGGCGGACATCTCTTCCACGGAGGCGGAAGACTCTTCCACGGAAGCGGCCTGTTCGGAAGAGGACTGCGACAGGGACTGGGCGGTGGCGGAGACCTGTCCGGCGGCATTGGTGAGGGCGTCGGCGGCGGTCTTGACCTGGGCGACGGTGTCGGAGAGGCGGACGACGGTGTTGTTGACGGCGTCCTTCAAGACCAGGAAGTCGCCCTGGTACTGGGCGGCGATGTTCTGGGTCAGGTCGCCCTGTTCGAGGGCGGACATGATGCGCTTGACCTCGTCGATGGGGCCGATGACGGCATCGAGGGTGGCGTTGACGCCTTCGACGATCTTCCGGAAATCGCCCTGGTGGGCGCTGGCATCGGCGCGGGTGG
>NZ_AUCH01000002.1 GCF_000429665.1 Azovibrio restrictus DSM 23866 | reverse complement strand
GACAGTTAATTTCTTAACTGTGTGTTTGCTCTAAAACAGGTCTTTCGACCCACCTCAAAGCACCCACACTTATCGATTGTCCAAGTTTTTAAAGATCATCGAAGCGCTTCGCTTCGTTTGTTTCGCTTACCGCACCGCGTTCAGCGAAGGTGCGCATTCTACAGCACCGTTTCTTGTTGTCAAGCATTTTTTGAAATTTCTTCAAAACCACTCAACAACCAGAAAATCACCTCCAAACACCCCAGAAAAAGCGCTAACCCATTGATTAATCACTTTTTTCCAGAACCGCTCAGCGGCAACGAGCTGCGCATTCTACAGCATCTAAATCCACTGTCAACTACTTCTCGCAACTTTCTGGTGCCCCTCTTCTTGATATCCGAAGATGGGCGCTGCTCTTGATCGCAAGGGCTCCGGCAAAGTGCTGTATTCTCTAGGCTAATGGCTGAAGCTGGAGCCTTTCCAGCGGCAGAGTCCTGCACGGAACAAATCACCTGATGCCTTTAAAACCCCACGACACCAAACATGGTTCCACCGGCTGGCGTCGCATTCCCGCCCTGATGGCCAATGAGCTCAGGCCAGAGGAATTCCCCTGGCTGTTGAGTCCCCTCAGGCACCAACCCCTGCTGACATCCCGGCGGGCCACCATGATCGTGAACCGTACCCGCTTCATTGCGTTCCTGTTCGCGGTGCTGACCCCCCTGTGGAGCTTGGTGGACTACGTGGTATTTCCCCTTAACCTATGGCTGTCCCTGGCCGTGCTACGGCTCCTGGCCTGTTTCGCCTTTTTCGCCCTGGTCAGCCTGTACAAACCCGACGGCAGCCTCCCGGATGCCTATCGGGCCCTGGGCATACTCTTCCTGATCCCCACGGCGTTTTATCTTGCATCACACCAGGTGCTCGCCACCTTTGACCTGACCGGCCTTTCAGCGGCCATGGCCGCCGGCTATGCCTTCTTGCCTTTTGTCCTGCTGGCCGGGCTCTCCATCTTTCCCTTGAGTGTGGCGGAGAACCTGATTCTCGCCAGTCCCATACTGATTGCCCAGGGGCTATCCGGTGCCTTGAACTGGACCACCCTGGACTGGCCCTCCTTTGCGGGTGCGTTCTGGCTGCTGGCGCTCCTGACCGGCGTGTCCACATTGGCCGGCATGAGCCAGCTGGCTTTCATGGTTGCCCTGGTGCGCCAGGCCGTGCGGGATCCCTTGACCGGCAGTTTTGCCCGCCGCAGCGGGGAGGAACTGCTCATGCTTCAATTCAGCATTGCAGCCCGCAGCAGCACCCCCCTGTCCCTGGCCTTTCTGGATCTCGACCACTTCAAATCCATCAACGACCGCTTCGGCCACGAAGCCGGGGACCAGATGCTGAAGCAGGCCGCCGCCGCCATCAGCCGCATGCTCCGGAGCGGGGATATCCTGGTCCGCTGGGGCGGGGAGGAGTTTCTCGTGATCATGCCCAATACGGACATCCGTCAGGCTGACATTGCCCTCGCCCGGCTGCGCCAGGCCGGCCTAGGCCTGCGCCCCGATGGAGAGGACCTGACCGCCAGCATCGGGGTGGCGGAACGGCTCCAGGACAACACCCCCGATTGCCACGCCCTGATTCTGGTAGCCGACAGCCGCATGTATCAAGCCAAGAAGCGGGGGCGCAACCTGGTGGTCACCGACGGTTGAGTTTCAGATGCCCTGATGCAATTCAGCCATGTACAGGGCGGTGATGGTCTTAGCATCAGTGATATCCCCCTGCCGTATCCCCTGACGACAGGCTTCGGGGGACAGGGTAAAGATTTCCAGGAACTCCCCCTCATCGAGTCTGGGAGCCGAAACCCGCCGCAGTTTGCGCGCCAGGAAGACTTCTATGCGCTCATTGGAGTACCCGATACAGGGATGCAGGGTACCCAGATGCCGCCACTCCCCGGCCTCATGCCCGGTTTCCTCGAGTAATTCCCGGGTGGCCGTGGTTTCAATGGATTCACCGGGATCTATCTTGCCTGCAGGAAGCTCCAGAAAGCTGCGCCCCAGGGGATAACGGAACTGCCGCTCGAACAACAGGGTGCCATCGTCCAGCACCGGGACGATCACCACCGCACCAGGATGCACGATGTACTCCCGGGCGGACTCCGCACCATCAGGTAGACGGACCCTGTCCTTGCGGACTTCCAGCAGACGCCCCTGAAATACCACCTGCGAATCCAGCTGGGCTTCATGCAGGGCATCAAGTGGCGGATCAATGGAGATAGACATGGTGACTCCTCAAATGAAAACGCCCCGCGTTGCGGGGCGTTGTTTAATTACAGCCGGCTCAGGTCAGGGAACGCATCAAGGCGTAGGCACACAAGGACATGAGGAACTGGGGGAACAAGCCAAGAGCCGCCACCGCCAAGCCGTTGGCGGAAACCAGCACCTTGATGAACAGAGGACCTTCGATGGGCTCCTGAATCTTGGGTTCATCGAAGTACATGAGTTTGACCACGCGCAGGTAGTAGAAAGCCCCCACCAGGGAGAACAGCACCGCGGCCACGGCCAGCCAGTAGTAGCCGGCAGCCACCACCGCCTGCAGCACGGAGAATTTGGCAAAGAACCCCACAAAGAAGGGAATGCCGGCCATGGACAGCATGACGAACATCATCATTGCGGCAAACCAGGGGCTGCGCTTGTTCAAGCCCTTGAAGTCATCCAGTTCGTCGGATTCGAAGCCAGCCCGGGTCAGCATCATGATCAGGCCGAAACCCGCCAGGGTGGTGAGCACATAGGTCACCACGTAGAACATGGCAGAGCTGTAGGCATTCAGGGCAAAGCGGGCATCACCGCCCACCACGCCGGTGACGATACCCAGGAGCATGAAGCCCATGTGGGAAATGGCGGAATAGGCCAGCATGCGCTTGATGTTGGTCTGGGCGATGGCCACCAGATTACCGATACCCATGGACAGTACGGACAGCACGATCAGCATGCCCTGCCAGTCGGCAGCCTGGGTGATCAGACCGCTCACCAGAAGCCGCATCACGATGGCAAAGGCAGCCAGCTTGGGGGCGGCGGCGATGAACAGGGTCACGGAAGTGGGAGCGCCGTGGTACACATCGGGAACCCACATGTGGAAGGGCACGACCCCAAGCTTGAAAGCCAGACCCGCCACCAGGAACACGATGCCGAACACCAGTACGCTCTTGTCCACCGAGTAGGTGTAAAGACGCTCACCCACTTCGGTGATCTCCAGGGAGCCCGTGGCACCATAGATCATGGACATGCCGTACAGCAGCAGACCGGAAGCCAGGGCGCCGAGGATGAAGTACTTCATGGCGGCCTCGGTGGAGATGGCGCTCTCCCGGTTGAGGGCCACCATGGCATACAGGGACAGGGACATCATTTCCAGGCCCAGGTACAGGGTCAGGAAGTGATTGGCCGAGATCATCACCAGCATGCCCAGCGTCGCCAGCAGGGCCAGGACGAAGTATTCGCCCTTGGGGATGGCCTGGCGGTCCTGGATATACTCGCGGGAGTAGAACAGGGCCAGCATCACGGCGCCATAGACCAGGAGCTTCAGCAGGTCGGCCATCATGTCATCGACGAACATACCGCTGAAGGTGTAGACCACCTCGGTATTGCTGGTCAGCAGGGTAATGGCCGCACAGCCCAGCAGGGTCAGCTGGGTGAGCACGAATGTCAGGGTACGCCGGGGACTCTTGACTCCGAGATCCACGAGCAGGATCACGCATGCCATGAAGAGCAGGAAGATTTCCGGCGCTGCGGGGTACAGGCTGGGGGCGACAAAATCGTTGAACATGTCGGCTACCGATTATTGAATCTTGGTGATGGCAACGTGACGGAGGAGGTCATTGACCGATGCATGCATCACCTCCGTAAACGGTTGCGGATAAAGACCCATGCCAAGCACACAAAGCGCCAGCAGGGCAAGAATCAGGAACTCCCGGCCATTGATGTCGTTCAGTTCCCGCACATGGTCATTGGCCACGTCGCCGAAAATCACCCGCTTGTACATCCAGAGGGTATAGGCGGCGCCGACGATCATGGTGGAAGCGGCAGCAAAGGCGATCCAGAAGTTGAACTTGACCGCAGCCAGGATCACCATGAACTCACCCACGAAACCGGAGGTGGCGGGCAGGCCTGCATTGGCCATGGCAAACAGCATGAAGAACGCGGCGAACTTGGGCATGGTATTGACCACACCGCCGTAATCGGCGATCTGGCGGCTGTGCATGCGGTCGTAGAGTACGCCGATACAGAGGAACATGGCGCCGGACACGAAACCGTGGGAAATCATCTGCACCAGGGCCCCTTCGATCCCCATGGCACTGAACATGAAGAAGCCCAGGGTGACGAAGCCCATGTGGGAAATGGAGGAGTAGGCCACCAGTTTCTTCATGTCGGCCTGGACCAGGGCCACGAAACCGATATAGACCACCGCGATCAGGGACAGGGCGATGACCAGGCCGGCCAGCTCCTGGGAAGCGTCCGGGGCGATGGGCAGGGAGAAGCGCAGGAAGCCGTAGGCCCCCAGCTTCAGACCGATGGCCGCCAGCACCACGGAACCGCCGGTGGGTGCTTCCACGTGGGCGTCAGGTAGCCAGGTATGCACCGGGAACATGGGCACCTTGACCGCGAAAGCGATCAGGAAGGCCAGGAAGATCCAGATCTGGGCCCCCATGGCGATCGGCAGCTGGTGCCAGTCCAGGATGGAGAAGGAGCCACCGGACTGGATGAACAGGTACAGCAGGGCCACCAGGAACAACAGGGAACCCAGCAAGGTGTAGAGGAAGAACTTGATGGCCGCATAGACCCGGTTCGGTCCGCCCCAGACACCGATGATCAGGTACAGGGGGATCAGGGAAGCCTCGAAGAACACATAGAAGAGCATCCCGTCGAGAGCTGAGAAGATGCCGTTCATGAGGCCGGACATGATCAGGAAGGCCGCGTTGTACTGGGCCACCTTGTTCTCCACCACCTGCCAGCCAGCCAGCACCACCATCACGGTGATGAAGCTGTTGAGGATCACGAACAGCATGGAAATGCCATCCACGCCCAGGTGGTAGTTGATGTTGAAGCGGGGAATCCAGGGCACCAGTTCCACGAACTGCATGGCACTGGTGCTGCTGTCAAAGCCGCTGTAGAGCGGGAAAGTCACCAGGAGGCCGAGAATCGCGCCACACAGGGCGATGACGCGCGCCATGGGAGCGTTGCGGTCGGAACCGGTTGCCAGCACGAGGAGGCCAGCAAAGATCGGAATCCAGATTGCGAGAGAAAGCAGGGGATAAGACATGTTTTTCCTTGCCGTTCTACCTTAGACGCGAACCCAAAGGGTCAGCAGCAGCAACAGGCCGATGATCATGGTGAAAGCGTAGTGATAGACATAGCCGGTCTGGAAGTAACGGACCACTGCCGCCATCCAGCCAACCACCTTGGCAGAGCCATTGACGATGAAACCGTCGATGACCGCCACGTCCCCTCCCCGCCACAGGCCACGTCCCAGGAGACGTGCGCCACCGGCAAAGACGGTTTCGTTGATCTTGTCGAAGAAATACTTGTTTTCCAGGATGGCATTGAGGCCGGAGAAACGACGCTGGATCGCAGCCGGAATGTCAGGGCGCTTCATGTAGAAGAACCAGGCCACCACCACGCCGGACAAGGCCAGCCAGAACGGCGCCGTCCTGAAGGCATGGGCCACCATGGCCAGGGGGCCGTGGAATTCGTGAGCCAGTTCCTCCATGACCGGATGGGCCACCTTATCGATATGGATGACGCCCTCGAAGTAACCGCCGTACAGCAGGGGCTCGATCGCCACATAACCGATCAGAACGGAAGGAATGGCCAGCAGCACCAGGGGCAGGGTCACCACCCAGGGACTCTCATGGGGCTTCTGCCCGGGGGCCAGACCGTGATGATGGTCATGAGACACCTCCTCGTCGTCGTGGTCACCCGTATGCTCGTCGTGATGAGCCTTGCCGAACCGCTCTTCCCCGTGGAACACCAGGAAATACATGCGGAAGGAGTAGAAGGCCGTCACGAAGACCCCGGCCAGCACGGCGAAGTAGGCAAAGCCGGCACCCGGGATATGGGAGGCAGCCACCGCTTCGATGATGGAATCCTTGGAGTAGAAGCCGGCGAAGAAGGGCGTGCCGATCAAGGCCAGGGAACCCAGCAGGCTGGTGATCCAGGTGATGGGCATGTATTTCCGGAGGCCGCCCATGTTGCGCATGTCCTGATCGTGGTGCATGCCGATGATCACCGAACCGGCGCCCAGGAACAGCAGAGCCTTGAAGAAAGCGTGGGTCATCAGGTGGAACACGGCCACGGAGTAGGCGGAAGCGCCCAGGGCCACGGTCATGTACCCCAGCTGGGAAAGAGTGGAATAAGCCACCACCCGCTTGATGTCGTTCTGGATGATACCCAGGAACCCCATGAACAAGGCAGTGATGGCACCGATCACCAGCACGAAGGACAGGGCTGTGGTGGACATCTCGAACAGGGGCGACATGCGGGACACCATGAAGATACCGGCCGTCACCATGGTTGCCGCGTGAATCAGGGCGGAAATGGGGGTCGGGCCTTCCATGGAGTCAGGCAGCCACACATGCAGGGGAACCTGGGCAGACTTACCCATGGCGCCGATGAACAGGCAGATACAGACCACGGTCATCAGGGACCAGTCGGCCGCACCCCAGATATTGATGGTGGTGTTGGCGAATTCCGGCGCCTTGGCAAACACGGTGGCGTAATCCAGGGAGCCGAAGTGAGCCAGCACCAGGCCGATACCCAGGATGAAGCCGAAGTCACCGACCCGGTTCACCAGGAAGGCCTTCATGTTGGCGAAGATGGCGGTGGGACGGGTGTACCAGAAACCGATCAGCAGGTAGGACACCAGGCCCACGGCTTCCCAGCCGAAGAAGAGCTGCATGAAGTTGTTGCTCATCACCAGCATCAGCATGGAGAAGGTGAACAACGAGATGTAGCTGAAGAAACGGTTATAACCGGGATCCTCATGCATGTAGCCAATGGTGTAGATGTGCACCATCAGGGACACGAAAGTCACCACCAGCATCATGGTGGCGGTGAGCGAATCGATCAGGAAGCCCACATGGAAGCTGTAGTCGCCGGTGGTCATCCAGGTATAGACGGGACCATTGAAGGTGTTGCCGGCCATCACGTCCTGGAACACCAGCACGGAACCAATGAAGGACACCGCCACCCCGGCAATGGTCACCGTATGGCCCAGCCAGCGCGGAATCACCCGGCACAACAGACCGGCCACCGCCGCCCCGAACAGGGGGGCCAGGGCCACGAGCAAGTAAAGTTTCTGCATTTCCATGTTCATCAGCCCTTCAGACTATCCAGGTCATCCACGTGGATGGTCTTCAGATTGCGGAACAGCAGGACCAGGATGGCCAGGCCCACAGCTGCCTCGGCGGCCGCCACCGCCAGGATGAAGAACACGAACAGTTGCCCGTTCGGGTCCTGCATGTAGCGGGAAAAGGCCACGAAGTTCATGTTGACGGACAGGAGCATCAGCTCGATGGCCATCAGAAGGACGATCAGGTTCTTCCTGTTGAGGAAGATGCCGACGATGCTGATCGCGAACAAGATCGCGCCCAGAATCAGAAAGTGGGACAAGCTAAGCAAGGTACCTCCCCGTATTCTCAGTGCCGCCGCCCCTCCCCGGAGCGGCGATGCAATTTTCAATCCTGTTTTTCAACCGGCATCTTCACGACACGCACACGATCAGCTGCCTTGACGCGAATCTGGGCGGCGGGATCGGTGTAGCGGGTCTTCTTCGGGCCGCGGAAGGTCAGGGCCACGGCAGCCACGATGGCCACCAGCAGCACCACGGCAGCCAGTTCGAAGGGATAGACGTAATCGGTGGAGAGCAGCGCCCCCAGTTCCCGGGTGTTGGAGGCATTGGCTGCCACCCCGGGGACTTCGGAATCCAGCACCTGGAAGTAGCGGCTACCCAGCACCATACCCATTTCGATGGCGATCAGGATGCCGATCACTGCCCCCAGGGGCAGGTACTTCCAGAAACCCTGGCGCAGCTGGTCCAGGTTGATGTCGAGCATCATCACCACGAACAGGAACAGCACCATCACCGCGCCGATATAAACCATCACCAGCACCATGGCGAGGAACTCCGCCTGCAGCAGCAGCCACAGACCGGCCGAGGTAAAGAAAGCCAGGATCAGGTGCAGCACGGCATGGACCGGATTGCGGGCCGTGATGACGCGCAGGCCGGCGAAAATCAGGATCGCCGACAAAAAGAAAAATACAGTGGTCTTGAAATCCATCATCCGGCCCTGTCAGCGATATTTGGCATCCAGCGCGCGGTCGGCCGCGATCTGGGATTCATAGCGATCACCATTGGCCAGCAGCATGGCCTTGGTGTAGTACAGGTCGCCCCGCTTCTCTCCGTGGTATTCCAGCACCCGGGTCTCGACGATGGCATCCACCGGGCAAGCCTCTTCACAGAAGCCGCAGAAGATGCACTTGGTCAGGTCGATGTCGTAGCGGGTCGTGCGCCGGGAACCGTCATCCCGGGGCTCGGCCTCGATGGTGATGGCCATGGCCGGACAGATGGCTTCGCACAGCTTGCAGGCAATGCAGCGCTCTTCCCCGTTGGGGTAGCGGCGCAGGGCATGCAGGCCACGGAAGCGGAAACTCTGCGGCGTCTTTTCCTCGGGGTATTGCACGGTGATCTTGCGGGCGAAGAAATACTTGCCCGTCACCGACATGCCCTTCAGCAACTCCTTGAGGAGGAGGCTGTTGAAGATTTCCTTCATTGCACCCATGAAACTCGCCTCACTTCCAGATATTCAAGGGAGACATCATCCAGATGCCCACCACAAACAGCCAAACCACCGTCAGGGGAATGAACACCTTCCAGCCCAGACGCATGATGTGGTCGTAACGGTACCGGGGGAACGTGGCCCGGAACCAGAGGAAGAACAGCAGCATGAAACAGATCTTGGCCAGCAGCCAGACGATACCGTCGGGCAGGAAAGCCACCGGGGAGGACCAACCGCCCAGGAACAGCAAACTGGTCAGGGTGGCGATCAGAATCATTTCCGCGTATTCGGCCAGGAAGAACACGGCAAAGGCCATACCGGAATAATCCACATGGAAGCCGGCCACGATTTCCGATTCGCCTTCAGCCACGTCGAAGGGCGCCCGGTTGGTTTCCGCCACGCCGGAGATGAAATACACCACGAACAGGGGCAGGAGCGGCAGCCAGTTCCAGGACAGGAAATTCAGGCCCATGTCGGCGAAAGTCCCCTTCTGCTGGCTCTGGACGATGTCCACCAGATTCAGGCTGCCGGACACCATCAGCACCACCACCAAGGCAAAGCCCATGGCGATTTCGTAGGACACGATCTGAGCCGCGGCGCGCATGGCGCCCAGGAAGGCGTACTTGGAGTTGGAGGCCCAACCCGCCAGCACCACGCCATAAACCCCCATGGAACCAATGGCCAGGATATACAGCAGGGAGGCATCGATGTCAGCCAGCACCAGGGTATCGGTGAAGGGCACCACGGCCCAGGCCGCCAGAGCCGGCGCCAGGGACAGCATGGGCGCGATCACGAACAGGAAACGGTTGGCCCCGGAAGGCACCACGATTTCCTTCAGCAGCAGCTTCACACCGTCGGCGATGGGCTGCAGCAGGCCCAGAGGACCGACCCGGTTGGGGCCGATACGCACCTGCATGTAGCCGATCACCTTGCGCTCGGCGTAGGTCAGGTAGGCCACGCCCAGCATCAGGGGAGCCACGATCAGAACGATCTTGATCAGGGTCCAGACAGCCGGCCAGGCCGTGCCGAACACGCCCGTCCCGAATTGCATCAGAGTATCCATCAGGCACGCTCCACGGAAATGGCACCAAACATTTCACCCAGTGCAGCGGTGCTGGCATGGGCGGCAGCCACACGCACGCAACCGGCGGGCACCCCTTCATCCAGGGCGGCGGCGAGCTCGGCCCCCCCCTGACCTTGCCGGACGCGGACCAGGTCACCGGCCTGCAGGCCCAGCTGGGCCAGCGTGGCGGCAGCCATGCGGGCGGCAGGCGCCGCTGCGTCCCGAGTACGTTGCAGGGCCGGAGCCCGACGCGCCATGGGATCGGCAAAGTGGATGGGCACGTCAGCGATGCGCTCCATCCCCTGCCCTGCCTGGGGCAACTGCAGGGTGACACCGTTCAGGCCGTTATCCAGGCCGGTAGCGAACTCGCTCGCCCCGCCCAGCACCTGATCCCGGACCTCTTCGCTGGTGTTGTAGCCGAAGCCTTCCAGATCGAGCACATTGCCCAGGACCCGCAGAATCTTCCAGGCCGGGCGGGCATCGCCCGCCGGCCGGACCACGCCGGCGAAACTCTGGATCCGCCCTTCGGTATTGACGAAGGTGCCGGAGGTCTCGGTAAAGGGTGCCATGGGCAGAAGCACGTCGGCGTAAGCCAGGGCGGGCTCATGCTTGAAGGCGGAGAAAAGGACCACCATCTTGGCCTGGGCCAGGGCAGCCAGGGCCTGCTGCGGATTGGCGCAGTCGAACTCGGGCTCCACTCCCATCAGCACATAACCCTGGCGCGGCTGTTCGAACATCTGCCGGGCATTGGCGCCCGTGGGCAGGGCCCAGGCCAGCTGGGCGCCGACGCTGTTGGCGGCCTCGCCCAGGAAGCCGAAAGTGGCTCCGGTGATCTGAGCCAGCTGCAGGCCCAGGGCATGCAACTGGGTGGCGGCAGCCGACTGCTGGGCAGCATTGCCCAGGAACACGGCCTTCTTCTCGCCTTCGATCAGGCTCTGGGCCATGGCCTTGGCCTGCTCGCAGACCTGGACGTTTTCCAGACCGGCGGGCAGCTCCACACCCTTTTGCTGGGCGGCAGCCTTGACCACGGCGGCCAGGGTCTGGGCCAACTGGCTGGGGGCCACGGTCAGGCGGGCATGCAGGGGCACCAGCTGATCGTCAGCGGACAGATCGATCAGACTCAGGGCGGCGCCCCCCTTGCGGACGGCCTGACGCAGGCGCTGGGCGATCAGGGGATGATCCTTGCGCAGGAAGGAACCCACCACCAGAGCTGCATCCAGATTGTTAAGCTCGGCCAGACGCATGCCCAGCCAGGGAGTACCGACCCGCTTGCCGTCGCTGGTGAAATCCTGCTGGCGGGGACGATGATCCACGTTGCCGCAACCCAGGCCTTGCATCAGCTTCTGCAGCAGATACAGTTCTTCCAGGGTGGAGCTGGGCGCCGCCAGGGCTGCCAGGGCATCACCGCCGAACTCCCGGGAAATATCCTTGAGACCGTGGGCCACATAATCCAGGGCCACGTTCCAGGGCACTTCGCGCCACTCACCGCCCTGCTTCACCATGGGCTTGGTCAGACGCTGGTCGGAATTCAGGGCCTGGTAGGCGAAACGCTCCTTGTCGGAGATCCAGCATTCATTGACCGCTTCATTTTCCTTGGGCAGCACGCGCATCACCTGGTCGTGCTTGACCTGCACGATCAGGTTGGCGCCCAGGGAGTCATGGGGGCTGACGGAACGACGCCGCTGCAGTTCCCAGGAACGGGCGGTGTAACGGAAAGGCTTGGACGTGAGGGCGCCCACCGGGCAGAGGTCGATCATGTTCCCAGACAGCTCGGAATCCACGGAGCGGCCCACGAAGGTGGTGATCTCGGAGTGCATGTTCCGGTTGGCCATGCCCAGTTCCATGATGCCGGCGACTTCCTGACCAAAGCGGACGCAGCGGGTGCAGTGGATGCAGCGGCTCATCTCTTCCATGGAAATCAGGGGGCCCACATCCTTGTGGAACACCACGCGTTTCTCTTCCTGGTAGCGGCTCTTCATACCGCCATAACCGACCGACATGTCCTGCAGCTGGCATTCGCCACCCTGGTCGCAGATGGGGCAGTCCAGGGGATGGTTGATCAGCAGGAACTCCATCACCCCCTTCTGGGCCTGAACCGCCAGATCAGAGTGGGTGAACACCTTCATGCCGTTGGTGACGGGGGTGGCGCAGGCCGGCAGCGGCTTGGGCGCCTTTTCCACCTGCACCAGACACATGCGGCAGTTGGCGGCAATGGAAAGCTTCTTGTGATAGCAGAAATGGGGGATGTAGACGCCCATTTGCTGGGCGGCATCCATCACCGTACTGCCATCGGGCACTTGCGCCTTCTTGCCATCGATTTCGATTTCTAGCATGTCGCTACCTTGAAACGCGATTTAATTGGCCACCGGAGTTGGCGAATTTAACTGGCCACCTTGTGGAAGCCGCTCCCCGCCCACTGCACGTCCTTCGGCACCAGGCAGGTCTTGTGTTCGATGTGATGGGCAAACTCGTCCCGGAAGTGCTTGATGAAGCTCTGCACGGGCATGGAGGCCGCATCACCCAGGGCGCAGATGGTGCGCCCCATGATGTTGGTGGTGACGCTGGACAGCAGGTCCAGGTCATCGGGACGGCCCAGGCCGTTCTCGATGCGGTGCACCACCTTGTACAGCCAGTTGGTACCTTCCCGGCAGGGGGTGCACTGACCGCAGGATTCCTCGTAATAGAAGAAGGAAAGGCGCTCCAGGGACTTCACCATGCAGGTGCTCTCATCCATCACGATCACGGCGCCGGAACCCAGCATGGAGCCAGCCTTGCTGATGGAGTCGTAATCCATGGTGCAGTCCATCATCACGTCGCCAGGCAGCACGGGAGAAGAGGAACCACCGGGAATCACCGCCTTGAGCTTGCGACCGCCGCGCATCCCGCCGCACATCTGCAGCAGCTCGGAGAACGGGGTACCCATGGGGATTTCGTAGTTGCCGGGGCGGTTCACGTGACCGGAGACCGAGAACAGCTTGGTGCCGCCGTTGTTGGGCTTGCCCAGATTGAGGAAGCTTTCGCCCCCCATCTTCAGGATGAAGGGAATGGAAGCGAAGGTTTCCGTGTTATTGATGGTGGTGGGCTTGCCATACAGGCCGAAGGAGGCCGGGAACGGCGGCTTGAAACGGGGCTGCCCCTTCTTGCCTTCGATGGATTCCAGCAGGGCGGTTTCCTCGCCGCAGATGTAAGCGCCATAACCATGGTGGGCGAACAGTTCGAAACTGAAACCGGAACCCAGAATGTTCTGACCGATGAAACCAGCAGCCCGGGCTTCGTCCAGAGCGGCTTCAAAGCGCTTGTACATCTCCCAGACTTCGCCGTGGATGTAGTTGTAGCCCCGGGTGGCCCCCATGGCGTAGGCGGCGATGGCCATGCCTTCGATCACCGCGTGGGGGTTGTAACGGATCAGGTCCCGGTCCTTGAAGGTGCCCGGTTCGCCCTCGTCGGTGTTGCACACCACGTACTTGTCGCCCGGGAAGGAGCGGGGCATGAAGCTCCACTTCAGACCGGTGGGGAAGCCCGCACCGCCGCGGCCGCGCAGGACGGATGCCTTGACTTCGGCGATCACCTGCTCCTGGGGGATGTTCTCCGCCAGGATCTTCTTCAGCATTTCGTAACCACCGCGGGCCACGTAATCCTTCAGCTGCCAGCTGTTGTCACCGTCGAGACCGGCCATCAGGACCGGATTGATTGCGCCGAGGATAGCCATTACTTGAGTTCCTCCAGCAGCTTGTCGATCTGCTCGGGGAGCATGAAGGAGCACATGCTGCGGTTGTTGACCAGCATCACCGGTGCATCGCCACAAGCCCCCATGCACTCCCCTTCCCTGAGGGTGAAGCGGCCATCGGGAGTGGTTTCGCCCATCTCGATGCCCAGCTTCTGCTTCAGGTATTCCGCCGCGTGGTAGCCGCCGGACAGGGCGCAGGGCAGATTGGTGCACACCGTGAGCTTGTACTTGCCGACCGGCTTCAGGTCGTACATGTTGTAGAAGGTCGCCACTTCCATGGCCGCCATGGGCGGCATGCCCAGGTAGTGGGCCACGGCCTCGATGGCCTCGGCGGGCAGCCAGCCCTTTTCTTCCTGAGCCAGGGCCAGGCAGGCCATGACGGCAGACTGCTTCTGGTCGGCCGGATACTTGGCGACCTCGCGGTCGAACTTCTGGAGCGTTTCAGCGGTAAACATTAGCGGTCGATCTCGCCAAAAACGATGTCCTGGGAACCGATGATCGTAACGACGTCGGCAATCATGTGGCCGCGGGACATTTCGTCCATGGCAGCCAGGTGGGCAAAGCCCGGAGCCCGGATCTTCATCCGGTAGGGCTTGTTGGCCCCGTCGGAGATGAAGTAGATGCCGAACTCGCCCTTCGGGTGTTCCACGGCGGCATAGGCTTCGCCCGGCGGCACGTGTATCCCCTCGGTGAACAACTTGAAGTGGTGGATCAGCTCTTCCATGTTGCTCTTCATGGCTTCACGGGAGGGCGGCGCCACCTTGTGGTTGTCGGTGATGACCGGGCCGGGGTTCTTGCGCAGCCAGTCGATACATTGCTTGATGATGCTGTTGGACTGGAGCATTTCTTCCATGCGCACCAGATAACGGTCGTAGGAGTCGCCATTGACCCCCACCGGCACATCGAAATCCACCTTGTCGTAGGCGGCATAGGGCTGCTTCTTGCGCAGGTCCCACTCGATACCCGAACCGCGCAGCATGGCGCCGGTGAAGCCCAGCTGCTTGGCCCGCTCCGGCGTCACCACCCCGATGTTCACCAGACGCTGCTTCCAGATCCGGTTGTCGGTCAGCAAGGTGTGATACTCGCTGTGGTATTTGGGGAAGCGGTTGGTGAAGTCTTCCAGGAAATCCAGCAGGGAACCCTGGCGGTTTTCGTTGAAAGCCTTGACCGTGGCAGCGTTCTTCCACTTGGAGACTTCGTACTGAGGCATGCGGTCGGGCAGATCCCGATACACGCCACCCGGGCGATAGTAGGCCGCATGCATACGGGCGCCGGAGACAGCCTCGTAGGCGTCCATCAGGTCTTCCCGCTCCCGGAAGGTGTACAGGGCCATGGTCATGGCCCCCACGTCCAGGGCGTGACAACCGATCCAGAGCAGGTGATTGAGGATCCGGGTCACCTCGTCGAACATGGTGCGGATGTACAGGCCCCGTTCCGGCACCTGGATACCCAGCATCTTCTCCACTGCCATGCAGTAGGCATGCTCGTTGCACATCATGGACACGTAGTCGAGGCGATCCATGTAAGGCACGGACTGGACCCAGGTACGGGTTTCCGCCAGCTTTTCGGTGGCCCGGTGCAGCAGGCCGATGTGCGGGTCAGCCCGCTCCACCACCTCGCCGTCCAGCTCCAGCACCAGGCGCAGCACGCCGTGGGCCGCCGGGTGCTGGGGACCAAAGTTCAGGGTGAAATTGCGAATATCAGCCATGGGCCACATCCCCATAGGTATCTTCACGCCGGATACGCGGCGTATTTTCCCGCGGCTCGATGGTCACGGGCTGGTAAATGACACGCCCCTCGTCCGGGTCGTAACGCATCTCCACATGACCGGAGATGGGGAAATCCTTGCGGAAGGGATGACCGACAAAACCATAGTCGGTGAGGATCCGGCGCAGGTCTTCATGACCATCAAAGACGATGCCGAACAGGTCGAAAGCTTCACGCTCGAACCAATTGGCGGAACTCCAGATGGGGGTCACGGAAGCGACCACCGGAAAACCATCGTCCTCGGCAAAGACACGCACCCGCAGCCGCCAGTTATTGGCGATGGACAGCAGATGGGACACGGCGGCAAAGCGGCGCCCTTGCCAGCTCTCCCCGTAGGCGGAGTAATCCACCCCACAGAGGTCGATGAGCTCTTCGAAGCCCAGCTCGGGCTCGTCGCGCAGGGTGAGCATCACCCCGGCGTAATCGGCAGCAGCCACTTCGATGCTCACCTCGCCCAGGGCAAGAGTGAGGCGCTTGAGACGATCACCCAGATGCTTCTCCAGGTGTTGGCTAAGTCTTTCCAGCTTGGCGGACATAAGGATGACCTGAGGAAATTAGCGGGCGATGGTACTGGTGCGACGGATCTTGTTCTGCAACTGGATGATGCCGTAGATCAGGGCCTCTGCCGTCGGAGGACAGCCGGGCACGTAGATATCCACAGGCACAATCCGGTCGCAACCGCGCACCACCGAATAGGAATAATGATAGTAGCCACCACCATTGGCACAGGAGCCCATGGAGATCACCCAGCGGGGCTCGGCCATCTGATCGTAGACCTTGCGCAGCGCAGGCCCCATCTTGTTGGTCAGGGTACCTGCCACGATCATCACATCCGACTGGCGCGGCGAGGGACGGAACACCACGCCAAAACGGTCCAGATCGTAACGGGAACAACCGGCATGGATCATTTCCACCGCACAACAGGCCAGACCGAAGGTCATGGGCCACATGGAGCCCGTGCGCACAAAATTGATCAGCTTGTCGGCCGTGGTGGTGACAAAGCCTTCCTGCAGAACACCTTCAATCGACATGAATCACTCCCAATCCAGGGCGCCCTTGGCCCAGGCGTAGGCATCACCCACCAGGATGATGGTGAGGAAAATCGCAACTTCGATGAAACCGAAGAACCTCATGGGCTCGCTGGCAACGATGTCCTTGAAGACCGTGGCCCAGGGAAAGAGGAAGGCAATTTCGAGATCGAAGAGGATGAAGATGATGGCAATGAGGTAGTAGCGCACATCGAACTTCATGCGCGCATCTTCGAATGCCTCGAAGCCACACTCATAGGGGGAGAGTTTTTCCGAATCGGGACGACTCGGAGCGAGAAGCCAACCCATGAGTACCGGCAAGACTCCAATTGCCAGACCCACGAGAATGAACATCAGAATCGGAAAATAATTTTCCAGCATGATTCGGCCACACTCGTTAGTCAAAAAACAGGCAGCTAAAAAGCTGCCCCTATTATTGTTATGGTGCCGACGGCGAGACTCGAACTCGCACGGCTTGCGCCACTACCCCCTCAAGATAGCGTGTCTACCAATTTCACCACGTCGGCCGGAAATCCCGATGGAGCCTGAAACCCCAACCAGATTACCTGGGAATATCCTTTTCTTTCGAACCTGCCGGGACAGCGGCGCCTTGAGCTTCAGGCGCAACAGCAGGCTGCGTAACCGGGGCGGATTGTACAGCTTCCTGCATCACACTTCCAGAGGTTTTTGGAGCACTGGAGGCCACATAGGCCAAAACCAGGCTGGTAATGAAGAAAACCGTCGCCAAAACCCCCGTGCTGCGACTCAGAAAGTTTGCAGAACCGGAGGAGCCAAAAAGGCTGCCGGAGGCACCGCTACCAAATGCCGCACCCATGTCCGCGCCTTTGCCGTGCTGCACGAGCACCAGGCCGATGATGGCAATCGCCACCAGGATATGAACCGTCAAAACCAGGGAAAATAGCCAATTCATGGAATTCTTCAAATATTCGCCGCCTGGCAGATGGCCAGGAACTCTTTTGCATCCAAGGAAGCGCCACCGATGAGACCACCATCGATATCCGGCTGGGCGAACAACTGCGCCGCATTTCCAGCCTTGACGCTACCACCATAAACGATCCGCAAGCCCGCAGCCACCCCGGGATCACGTTCCGCCACATACTGCCGCAAGGCCTGATGCACCGCCTGAGCCTGCTCGGGGGCAGCCGTCAGGCCAGTACCTATGGCCCAGACCGGCTCGTAAGCCAGTACCGCATCTGCCAGAGCAGCAACACCATGGGCATCCAGCACTGCCTGCAACTGCCGGAACAGGACCGGCAAGGTATCGCCAGCCTGCCGCTCCGCCAGAGTCTCCCCCAGACAAAGCAGAGGAACCAGGCCGGCAGCCCGGGCCGCCCCGAACTTCCGGGCCACCAGAGCATCGGATTCAGCGTGCATGCTGCGCCGCTCCGAATGCCCAACGATCACATAACGGCAGGCAAAATCCAGCAGCATGGAGGCAGCAACTTCGCCGGTGTAAGCCCCGGATTCATGAGGACTCACATCCTGAGCCCCCAGGGCCAGACAGGAGCCCGCCAGCAGACGGGAAACCTGATCCAGGTAGGGATGAGGAACACAAACCGCAAACGCCGCTGCTGACGAGTCACCGAGGGACTCCAGGAGTTCAGCCACCAGCTTCTGATTGGTGACGCAACTGCCATTCATCTTCCAGTTACCGGCTACAAACGGCTGGCGGCGCATTCAGTTTACCCACGGACCAAGACGCCGGATTATATAGACCGGGCTAAGCCACGGTCAAGAAAGGAAAGGGCTCGGCAGCACGCCAAGCCCTTTGCAAAAACAACACAAGCCTTTGAATTTCAACCAAAACGTCCGGTAATATAGTCCTCGGTCTGCTTCTTCTGGGGCTTGATGAAAATCTCGTCAGTCACCCCGAACTCCACCAGCTCGCCGATATACATGTAAGCGGTGTAGTCGGAAACCCGGGCCGCCTGCTGCATGTTGTGGGTCACGATCAGGATGGTCACCTTGTTCTTCAGCTCGGTAACCAGCTCCTCGATACTGGCCGTGGCGATGGGGTCCAGGGCCGAGGTAGGCTCGTCGAACAACAGGAGTTCAGGATCGGTGGCCAGGGCCCGGGCGATGCACAGGCGCTGCTGCTGACCGCCGGAAAGATTGGCCCCCAGCTCTCCGAGACGGTCCTTGACCTCATCCCACAGGGCAGCACCGCGAAGGGCGGATTCCACCTTGTCGTCGAGCACCGACTTGGAACGCTCCCCCCGGACCCGGAGACCATAGGCCACGTTCTCATAGATGGACTTGGGAAAAGGGTTAGGCTTCTGGAACACCATGGAAATGCGCATGCGCACCTCGATGGGATCCACCTTGGGGGAAAGCAGGTTGGTGCGATCCGGGTGGAACTCGATGCCACCACCCTCGTAGCGGTTACCGGGATACAGGTCGTGCATGCGGTTGAAGCAGCGCAGGAAAGTGGATTTGCCGCAACCGGAAGGCCCGATCAGGGCCGTGACCTTGTTCTCATACACAGGCATGTTGATGCCCTTGAGGGCATGGAAGTTGCCGTAGTAGAAGTTCAGTTCCTTGGCCTCGGCCTTGAGGATGGGGTGTTGTGCTTGCATTTCGCTCATGGAATTCACCAATCGTATTGAGTTCTTACCACTTGATGCTCTTGCGCATCCGGTAGCGCAGCCAGATGGCGGCGCCGTTCATCAGCAGGGTCATGAATACCAGGATGAAACCCGCCGCAGCCGCATTTTCCAGGAAGGCGGCTTCCGGCCGGGAGGTCCAGTTGAACATCTGGATTGGCATCACGGTAAAGGGAGAGAACAGCCAGTCAAAGGGGCCGGCCGGGGGCTCCCCCGTGAAGGGCGCGTTGGGCAGGAAGGCAATGAAGGTCAGCGCCCCGATGGTGATGATGGGGGCCGTCTCGCCAATGGCCCGGGCCATCCCGATGATGACCCCGGTCATGATCCCGGCACTGGAATAAGGCACGATGTGGTCCCGCACCACCTGCCAGGTGGTGGCACCGCAACCGTAAGCTCCCTCCCGGACCATCTGGGGAATGGCGCGAATGGATTCGCGGGTGGCCACGATCACTACCGGCAGGATCAGGAGCGCCAGGGTCAGCCCGGCGGTGATGATGCTCTGCCCCAGGCCGAAGGTGTAGACGAACAGCCCCAGAGCCAGCAGACCGTAGATGATGGAGGGCACGCCTGCCAGGTTGGTCACGTTGATCTCGATGATGTCGGTGATCCAGTTCTTGGGGGCATATTCTTCCAGATACACCCCGGCAGCCACCCCCAGGGGCACGGCGGCCACGGCGGTGACGAACATCACCAGCAGGGAGCCGACCCAGGCAGAGAGGATGCCCGCCTCGGAAGCCCGGCGCGAGGGGAAGGAGGAGAGGAATTCGGCATCGATACGCCCCAGCCCCTCGATGGCCATGTCCACAAACAGGGCCAGGAAGGTCAGGATCCCCACCATCAGGGAAAGGATGCCCAGGATCCCGAACAGCCAGTCATAGCGTTTGTGCTTGCCGATCAGATCCCGCAGGGATTGCAGTTCTTGTTGGTTCATCAATACACCTCGCGGTATTTCTTGCGCATGTAGTAGCCGAGCAGGTTGAAAGCCAGGGTCAGGAGCATCAGGGTCAGACCCGCAGCGAAGATGGTCTGGTAACCGATGCTGCCATGGGGCAGATCCCCCAGGGCCACCTGCACGATGAAGGAGGTGATGGTGGCCCCCGGCTCGGCGGGGTTGAAGGTCAGGTTGGGCTGCATGCCGGCCGCCACGGCCAGGATCATGGTCTCCCCCACCGCCCGGGACACCCCGAGGATGTAGGCGGAAGCAATACCCGAGGTCGCCGCCGGCATCACCACCCGGATGGCGGTCTGCAGGCGGGTGGCGCCCATGGCGTAAGAGCCTTCGCGCAGGGACATGGGCACGGCCCGCATGGCATCCTCGGACAGGGAAGCCACGTAAGGGATGATCATCACCCCCATGATCAGGCCGGCGGAGAGCAGGTTGAAGCCCGGCAGATCCGGATAGATGGCCTGCAGGATGGGGGTCAGGAACATCAGGGCGAAATAGCCATAGACGATGGTGGGCACCCCGCCCAGCAACTCCAGAAAAGGCTTGGCGATCTCGCGCACCTTGAAGGTGGCGAACTCGGACAGGTAGATGGCGATCACGGTACCCAGAGGAATGGCCACCAGCAACGCCACCAGGGAACTGGTGATGGTCCCGGAGAGGAGCACCATGATGCCGTAGTGGGCATCATCGAACAGGGGCGTCCATTGGGTATCGAACAGAAAATCCTTGAGCGGCACGTGCTCGAAGAAGACCAGGGACTCGCTCACGAGGATGTAGACAATCGCCACCGTGGTGAACACGGACACGAAGGCCGCCAGGAACAGGATGGCCTCGATGACCTGCTCCTTCATGTGACGGGTGCGATCTTTCTTGAGCCGATCACTTGGCACGGACATCTCCGCTACTCCCTGGGAATCGATAACAACTGAAGTCATGAATGCTTTCCGTTGGTTGATGCAACAAGCGGAAACAGCCACCCCGGGGAAACCCCCCGGAGTGGCCTGAAGGATATTACTTGGCTTCGAGCTTCATAAGCTCTTCGATGGTCAGACCCACCTTGTTTTCGCCGCCAAACTTGGTGCCCTTCTTCATGGCCTTGAACTGCTCCATGTTGTGGGAATAAGCCTTGGCGGGCAGAGGCACGTACTTGACTTCCTTGGCGAGCTTGGAGCCATGGGTCATGTAGTACTCGACGAACTCCTTGATTTCGGGACGCTCGGCAGCCTTGGCATTCACATACACGAAGATGGGACGGGCCAGGGGGCTGTAGGAGCCATTGATCACGTTGTCGTTGGAGGGCAGCACGGCCTGGCCCTTTTCATTGACGATGGGCACGGCCTTCAGCTTGCCGTGGTTTTCCTCGTAATAGGCAAAACCGAAGAAGCCCAGGGCATTGATATCGCGGGATACCCCCTGAACCAGCACGTTGTCGTCCTCGGAGGCGGTGAAGTCACCCCGGCTGGACTTGGACTTGCCGGTCACGGCCTCGGTGAAATAGTCGAAGGTACCGGAGTCGGCACCGGGCCCGAACAGCTTCAGGGGCTTGTCAGGGAAAGCGGGGTTGATCTGCTTCCAGCTCGTCACCTTGCCTTGGGCAGCGGGTTCCCACATGGCCTTCAGTTCAGCCACGGAGAGTTGCTTGACGAAATCGTTCTTGGGGTTGATGACCACGGTCAGGGCATCGTAGGCCACGGGCAGTTCGATGTACTCGATGCCGGCTTCCTTGCAGGCGTCCATTTCCTTCTTGGCAATGGGGCGGGAAGCGTTGGAGATGTCGGTTTCGCCGCGGCAGAACTTCTTGAAGCCGCCGCCAGTGCCGGAGATGCCGACGGTGACGCGCACGGCACCCTTCTTGGACTTCTGGAAGTCCTCGGCCACGGCTTCGGTCACAGGGAAGACGGTGGAAGAGCCGTCGATCTTCACGTAGGTTTGGGCGGCAGCGGCGCCGGAAACAGCAACGCCGGCCAGGGCGAGGCTCATGGCGGCAAACAGGCGGGTAACTTGCATCGTCTATCTCCTGAACTTTTGGTCAAAAATATCGCTGCGACGCAGCAGACAGACGAAAGTCTAGGGTGGGCGTGTTACACGTTTGTTACAAAACCGTTATGGCCCCGCAGAATTCCTTCCCGGGGCCCCGGCCTCAGCCCTGCAGGGCCCCCGCTACCGCAGCAGCCAGGAACTCAGCCTGCTGCCGCACCAGCACACCGTCCCCCCCTTCCACCATGACCCGCAGCAGGGGCTCGGTGCCCGAAGCCCGCAGCAACACCCGCCCCCGACCTGCCAGAGCCTGTTCCACACTACTCCGGGCCGCTTCGATGGCCGGATGCCCCTGCCAGGCAAAGCCCTTGACGATGGGCACATTGATCAGCACCTGCGGGTAAAGCTGCAAAGCCCCCAGCAGCTCGGCAGCTCCCTGCCCCTGCTGGCGGATGGCGGCCAGCACCTGCAGGGCGGCAATGATGCCGTCCCCGGTGCTGTGCTTGTCCAGACAAAGGAGATGCCCAGAATTCTCCCCTCCCAGCTGCCAGCCCCGTTCCAGCAGGCGCTCCACCACATAACGGTCGCCCACGGCAGCCCGCTCGAAGGGAATGCCCAGGCGCTCCATGGCATGCTCCAGGGCCAGGTTGCTCATCAGGGTGCCCACCACCCCCGGCACCGTCTGCCCCTGGGCAACCCGGGCCGCCACGATGGCGTGCAGCAGCTGGTCCCCGTCGTACAAGGCCCCATCCGGCCCCACCATCATCAGGCGGTCGCCATCCCCATCCAGGGCAATGCCCAGGTCGGCCCCCTGGTCCTGCACCGCCTGGCGCAGGGCAGCCGGGGCAGTGGCGCCCACTCCGGCATTGATGTTCAGACCGTTGGGTTCGGCACCTATGGTCCGGACCTCAGCCCCCAACTCATGGAATACATCCGGCGCCACGTGGTAGGCGGCCCCATGGGCGCAATCCACCACCAACTTCAGCCCCCGCAGGTTGAGCTCATTGGGAAAGGTGCTCTTGCAGAACTCGATGTAGCGCCCCCGGGCGTCGCTGATGCGCCGGGCCCGCCCCAGCCGGGCCGACTCGACACAACCCATGGGGCCGTCAATACCGGCCTCGATGGCCTGCTCCACCCCGTCGGGCAGCTTGCTGCCGCTGGCCGAGAAGAACTTGATGCCATTATCGTCATAGGGATTGTGGGAAGCGGAAATCACCACCCCGGCCTGGAGCCGCAGAGCCCGGGTCAGGTAGGCCACCCCCGGGGTAGGCAGCGGCCCCACCAGACAGACATCCACCCCCGCGGCGGAAAATCCGGCCTCCAGGGCGGCTTCCAGCAGGTAGCCGGAAACCCGGGTGTCCTTGCCGATCAACACCGCCGGCCGCTCTCCCTGGGGCAGGCCGTCCTGGGCCACCAGCACTTTCCCGGCCGCATAGCCCAGCTTCATGGCGAATTCCGGGGTGATGGGAAACTCCCCTACCCTGCCCCGCACCCCGTCGGTGCCAAAATACTTTCTGCTCATGGTCATTATTCCTGTTGTGTGATGGCCGACCAGACCGCCAGGGCGTCCCGGGTGGCGGCCACGTCGTGTACGCGGATGATGCGGGCCCCCTTGGCTGCCGCCACCACCGCGGCCCCCAGGCTGGCGGCCAGCCGCTCCGCCACGGGCCGGCCGGTGATCGCGCCCAGCATGCTCTTGCGGGATACGCCCACCAGCAGAGGCAGATCCGCCACCGCCAGGCGCGGCAGGTGGGCAAACAGACGCAGATTGTGTTCCTGCGTCTTGCCGAAGCCGAAACCTGGATCAAGTACCAGGCGGTCCCGGGCAATGCCGGCTTGTTCACAGACCGCCAGCCGCTGGGCAAGGAAACTTTCAACCTCGGCCACCACATCACCATAAACCGGAGCCTGCTGCATGTGCAGCGGTTCACCCTGCATGTGCATCAGGCAGATGCCGCAATCGCTGGCGGCGACGGCCTCTAGGGCGCCCGGGCTGCGCAGCCCGTTGATGTCGTTGATCATGCTGGCGCCGGCGGCCAGGGCCGCTGCCATCACCGGTGGCTTGTAGGTGTCGATGGAAACCGGCACCCCCCAGTCCTTCATGCCCTCCAGGACCGGCAGCAGCCGCTCCAGTTCCTCGTCCAGGGAGGTAGGCTGGGCGCCCGGGCGGGTGGATTCCGCCCCCAGGTCGAGCATGTCCGCCCCGGCCTGCCACTGGGCCCGGGCGTGTTCCAGGGCTGCCCGGGTCTGCCCGGCCAGACCGTCGCCGGAGAAGGAGTCGGGGGTCAGGTTGACGATGCCCATGACCAGGGGTCGGTCCAGGGGCAGTCGGTATTTTCCGCAATGAAGGGTCGGCATGGATTCAGGAAGTAAAAACGCCGGAAGCAGGCGGGCTTCCGGCGTTGCTGGGAGGGATGAGACTCAGGCCGTGGCCGGGGCACTCGGGGCCGCGTCCGGGGTGTCCTTGTTGCTGGGCGGACGGGAGAGCCCCTGACTGGGCTTGGGAGGACGGGGAGGCTTGCCTTCCATGATGTCGTCGATCTGCTCCGCATCGATGGTTTCCCACTCCAGCAGGGCCTTGGTCATGGCTTCCACCTTGTCCCGGTTGTCCTCCAGGAGCTGGCGGGCCAGGGCGTACTGTTGGTCGATGATGCGGCGGATTTCCATATCCACCTTCTGCATGGTGGCTTCGGAAACATTCTTGTGCTGGGTGACGGAGCGGCCCAGGAAGACCTCCCCATCGTTTTCGCCGTAAACCATCACCCCCAGCTCGGACATGCCGTAGCGGGTGACCATGTCCCGGGCCATGGCGGTAGCCCGCTCGAAATCGTTGGAAGCCCCGGTGGTCATCTGGTTCATGAACAGCTCTTCGGCGATCCGTCCGCCGAACAGCACGGCGATACGGCTCATCAGGTACTCCTTGTCATAGGCGTAGCGGTCCTGCTCCGGCAGTTGCATGGTCAGCCCCAGGGCCCGGCCGCGGGGAATGATGGTGACCTTGTGCACCGGGTCAGACTTGGGCACCAGCTTGGCCACCACCGCATGACCGGACTCGTGGTAGGCGGTATTCATCTTCTCTTCCTCGGTCATGACCATGGAACGGCGCTCGGCCCCCATCATGATCTTGTCCTTGGCCCGCTCGAAGTCCTCCATGTCCACCAGCCGCTTGTTACCCCGGGCAGCGAACAGCGCCGCTTCATTGACCAGGTTGGCCAGATCGGCACCGGAGAAGCCGGGGGTACCCCGGGCGATGATGTCGGCCTTGACATCGCCGGCCATGGGAATCTTGCGCATGTGCACGAGCAGGATCTGCTCCCGACCCCGGATATCGGGCAGGGGCACCACCACCTGGCGGTCGAAGCGGCCAGGACGCAGCAGGGCCGGATCCAGGATGTCAGGACGGTTGGTAGCGGCAATGACGATGATGCCCGAATGGCCTTCGAAGCCATCCATTTCCACCAACAGCTGGTTCAGGGTCTGTTCCCGCTCGTCGTTGCCGCCCCCCAGGCCGGCGCCACGGTGGCGGCCCACGGCGTCGATTTCATCGATGAAGATGATGCAGGGGGCCTGCTTCTTGGCGTTCTCGAACATGTCGCGCACCCGGGCCGCGCCCACGCCCACGAACATTTCCACGAAATCGGAACCGGAGATGCTGAAGAAAGGCAC
The DNA here is from genome assembly GCF_000429665.1 of Azovibrio restrictus DSM 23866. Classification (GTDB taxonomy): domain Bacteria; phylum Pseudomonadota; class Gammaproteobacteria; order Burkholderiales; family Rhodocyclaceae; genus Azovibrio; species Azovibrio restrictus. The sequence continues at coordinate 330,970 of NZ_AUCH01000002.1, read as the reverse complement.
CCGGGCTTCCCCAGCGATGGCCTTGGCCAGCAGGGTCTTGCCGGTACCGGGATTGCCCACCATCAGCACCCCCTTGGGAATGCGGCCGCCCAGCTTCTGGAACTTGGTGGGGTCCTTGAGGAAGTCCACCAGCTCCTGCACCTCTTCCTTGGCCTCATCACAACCGGCCACGTCGGCGAAGGTCACCGGGTTCTGGTTTTCGTCCATCATCTTGGCCCGGGACTTGCCGAAGGAGAATGCGCCGCCCCGGCCGCCCCCCTGCATCTGGCGCATGAAGAACACCCAGACACCGATCAGCAGCAACATGGGGAACCAGCTGACGAAGATGCTCATCAGCATGGAGGGCTCTTCATCGGGCTTGGCCTCGATCTTGACCCCGTACTTGAGCAGGTCGGAGACCAGCCACAGGTCAGGGGGAGCATAGGACGTGATGCGCTTGCCGTCGTTGGTGGTGGCCTTGAGGGTGCGCCCCTCCATCACCACCTTGGAGATGCGGCCATCGCGAACCTCTTCGATAAACTGGGAATAGTCGATGGCATTGCTGCTCACCTGGCGTGCGTTGAACTGGTTGAAGACGGTCATCAGCACCAGGCCGATGACGAGCCAGACCGCCAGATTTTTGAACGTGTTGTTCAAGCTTTTTCTCCTTCCGACGCCAAAGGCGTATACCGCGAGATTGGGATTCTAATGGGAAACCTCAAGAGCGCAAGTTTCTGCCCAGCAGGTAGAGCTCCGCGCTGCGGTCCCGGGAAGCCTTGGGTTTGCGCGTGGCCACGCTGGCAAAGCTGTCCCTCATGCTTTTGACAAAGTTATCGTAATCGGTTCCCTGAAACACCTTCACCAGAAAAGCACCGTCGGGCCGGAGGTGGGCCTTGGCGAATTCCAGGGCCAGTTCCGCCAGGTACATGCCCCGGGCCTGGTCCACCAGGGAGACGCCGGACATGTTGGGGGCCATGTCGGACATCACCAGCCGGGGCTGCCGCTCCCCCAGCAGGGCCTCGAAGCGCTGCAGCACCTCGTCCTCGCGGAAATCCCCCTGGATGAAATCCACCCCGCCTATGCCCTGCATCTCCAGGACATCCAGGGCCAGCACCCGGCCCCGGTCGCCGACACGGCGGGCCGCAACCTGAGACCAGCCGCCGGGAGCGGCCCCCAGGTCCACCACCACGTCGCCGGGATGGATGAGTTTGTCCTTGTCGTCGATCTCCATGAGCTTGAAGGCCGCCCGGGAACGCCAGCCCTCTTTCTTGGCCTGTTGCACATAGGGGTCGTTCACGTGCTCCTGCATCCACGCTTTGCTGGTTCTCGTTCTGGCCATCCGCTAAAATGCCTGTTTTAGAAAAGGTTATTCAATGCTGCAGCTCTCATCCGAACAGCGCCGCCAGTTGCGGGCCCAGGCCCATGGCCTCAATCCTGTCGTGGCCATCGCCCAGCAGGGGCTCACCGAGTCCGTCCTGAAGGAAATCGACGCCTGCCTCAAAGCCCACGAACTGATCAAGATCCGGGTCTATGGTGACGACCGGGAAGCCCGGGAAACTTTCCTGCAGACCATCTGCGACACCCTGGAGGCCGCCCCGGTCCAGCACATCGGCAAGCTCCTGGTGGTCTGGCGTCCCCGCCCCGAGGGAGAACAGGAGCAGGCCCCCAGAAGGTCCGCCCGTCCTGCGCCCCGCCCGGTGCGGCGCAGCAAGCGCAGCTACCAGTGATACAGCCCCGAAGCGGCCCCCACCAGGGGCCGCCGGGATTCATTCATAGCGGATGTCGATGATCTCGAATTCGCGGATACCGCCAGGGGCCTGGACCTGCGCCACATCCCCGGCATACTTGCCGATCAGGGCCCGAGCCATGGGCGAGCCCACATAAATCTTGCCCAGCTTGATGTCGGCCTCGTCCTCCCCGACGATCTGGTAGGTCACCACATCGCCGGAGTCCTGATCTTCCATCTCCACGGTGGCGCCGAACACGCAGCGGCCATCGGCATCCAGCAGCTTGGGATCGATGATCTGGGCGTTGGAGAGCTTGCCCTCCACTTCCTGGATACGCCCTTCAATGAAGCCCTGGCGCTCCTTGGCCGCATCGTATTCGGCGTTTTCGGACAGGTCCCCATGGGAACGGGCCTCGGCAATGGCGGCAATCACATTGGGCCGATCCACGGTCTTGAGTCTATGCAGTTCCTCGCGCAGTTTTTCTGCGCCGGCAACGGTCAGCGGTACTTTGCTCATATTCTTCTCTACCTAAAGGGAAACTACCTAAAGGAAAACCGCCGGCGCTCCGGCAGGAGCCACCCCGGCGGTTTTGAACTAAGGATTACTGCAGTTCGCTATGCAGGGCCTGAATCGGGTAGACCACCAGATCGCCCCCGGAGGTGATGCCCTCGGCAGCCGCCTCGGCTCCCCAGATGGTGGTGTACATGGTCACCCGGGCCTGCAGACCGGAAGTCCGGATCGAGCGGGAGTCGTTGATGGCCTGGCGCTTCTCGTCCACCGTGTTGATGATCAGGGCAATCTCGTTGTTCTTGATCATGTCCACGATGTGGGGACGGCCCTCGGTCACCTTGTTCACCGCCTGCACGGGAATGCCGGCCGCGTCAATGGCCGCAGCAGTCCCGCGGGTGGCAATGACGCTGAAACCGGCATTGGCCAGGTGGCGGGCGATCTCCACGGCCTTGGGCTTGTCGCCCTCCTTGACCGAGAGGAATACCTTGCCGCTGGACGGCAACTTGACGCCGGCCGCCAGCTGGGACTTGACGAAGGCTTCGGCGAAGTTGCGGCCCACGCCCATCACCTCGCCGGTGGACTTCATCTCGGGCCCCAGGATGGTATCGACGCCGGGGAACTTGACGAAGGGGAACACGGCCTCCTTGACGGAGAAGTAAGGGGGCACCACCTCGGCGGTCACGCCCTGGGATTTCAGGCTCTTGCCGGCCATGCAGCGGGCCGCGATCTTGGCCAGTTGGAGACCGGTGGCCTTGGAAACGAAGGGCACGGTGCGGGAGGCACGGGGATTGACTTCCAGCACGTACACCACGTCGTCCTTGATGGCGAACTGGACGTTCATCAGGCCGCAGACGTTGAGGGCCTTGGCCATCAGCTTGGTCTGGCGGCGCAGCTCGTCGGTGATGTCCTTGGAGAGCGAGTAAGGCGGCAGGGAGCAGGCGGAATCGCCGGAGTGTACGCCAGCCTGTTCGATGTGTTCCATGACGCCGCCGATGATCACTTCCTCGCCGTCGGAGAGGGCGTCCACGTCCACTTCGCAGGCATCGTTGAGGAAGCGGTCGAGCAGCACAGGGGAATCATTGGAGACCTTGACGGCCTCGCGCATGTAGCGCTCCAGATCCTTCTGCTCATGGACGATTTCCATGGCACGGCCGCCCAGCACGTAGGAGGGACGCACTACCAGGGGGTAGCCGATTTCCTGGGCGAGGCGCAGGGCCTCTTCCTCGGTGCGGGCGGTGCGGTTGGGAGGCTGCTTCAAGCCCAGCTCGTGCAGCAGCTTCTGGAAGCGCTCCCGGTCTTCGGCGATGTCGATGGATTCCGGCGTGGTGCCGATGATGGGCACGCCGTTGGCCTCCAGGTCCAGGGCCAGCTTGAGCGGGGTCTGACCGCCGTACTGGACGATCACGCCCACGGGCTTTTCCACGGCGACGATTTCCAGCACGTCTTCCAGGGTCAGCGGCTCGAAATAGAGACGGTCGGAGGTGTCGTAGTCGGTGGACACGGTCTCCGGGTTGCAGTTGACCATGATGGTCTCGTAGCCGTCTTCGCGCATGGCCATGGCCGCATGGACGCAGCAATAGTCGAACTCGATGCCCTGGCCGATGCGGTTCGGACCACCGCCCAGGACCATGATCTTCTTCTTGTCCGTGGGGGCCGCCTCGCACTCGTCCTCGTAGGTGGAGTACATGTAGGCGGTGTTGCTGGCAAATTCAGCAGCGCAGGTATCCACCCGCTTGTACACCGGGCGCACGCCCAGGGCGTGGCGCTGCTTGCGGACTTCGGATTCGGTGGTCTTGGTCAGGTAGGCCAGGCGCCGGTCGGAGAAACCCTTCCTCTTCAGGTAACGCACCTGCTCGGCGGACAACTCGGCAAAGCTGCGCTTTTCCAGTTCCAGTTCCAGATCGACGATTTCCTTGATCTGGGCCAGGAACCAGGGGTCGATCTTGGTCAGTTCGAACACCTTCTCCTGGGACATGCCGATCCCGAAGGCGTCGGCCACGTACCAGAGGCGCTCGGGGGAGGGACGGGCCAGCTGCTCGTCGATGGTCTCGGGATCCACGGACTTCAGGTTGAAGCCGTCCACCCCCACTTCGAGACCGCGCAGGGCCTTCTGCAGGGATTCCTGGAAGGTGCGGCCGATGGCCATCACCTCGCCCACGGACTTCATCTGGGTGGTCAGGGTGGAGTCGGCCTGGGGGAACTTTTCGAAGGCGAAACGGGGCACCTTGGTGACCACGTAGTCGATGGAGGGCTCAAAAGAGGCCGGGGTCTTGCCGCCGGTGATCTCGTTGGCCAGTTCGTCCAGGGTGTAACCCACGGCCAGCTTCGCCGCCACCTTGGCGATGGGGAAGCCGGTGGCCTTGGAAGCCAGGGCCGAGGAACGGGACACCCGGGGGTTCATTTCGATGACGATGCAGCGGCCATCCTTGGGATTGATGGAGAACTGCACGTTGGAGCCGCCGGTATCGACGCCGATCTCGCGCAGCACGGCGATGGAGGCGTTACGCAGCAGCTGGTATTCCTTGTCCGTCAGGGTCTGGGCCGGGGCGACGGTGATGGAGTCGCCGGTATGCACGCCCATGGGGTCCAGGTTCTCGATGGAACAGATGATGATGCAGTTGTCCGCCTTGTCGCGGACCACTTCCATCTCGTATTCCTTCCAGCCCAGCAGGGACTCTTCGATCAGCAGCTCGTTGGTGGGCGAGGCTTCCAGACCGCGCTTGCAGATGGTCTCGAACTCTTCCATGTTGTAGGCGATGCCGCCGCCAGTGCCGCCCAGGGTGAAGGACGGACGGATGATGGTCGGGAAGCCGATCATGGCCTGGACCTGGTAGGCCTCTTCCATGCTGTGGGCGGTGGCCGACTTGGCGGAGCCGAGACCGATCTTGGTCATGGCGTCCTTGAACTTCTGGCGGTCTTCGGCCTTGTCGATGGCTTCCTTGGAAGCGCCGATCAACTCGACGCCGAACTGGGCCAGCACCCCTTCCCGGTCGAGGTCCAGGGCACAGTTGAGCGCGGTCTGGCCGCCCATGGTGGGCAGCAGGGCGTCGGGGCGTTCCTTCTCGATGATCTTGGCCACCACCTGCCAGGTGATGGGCTCGATGTAGGTGACGTCGGCGGTTTCCGGGTCGGTCATGATGGTGGCCGGGTTGGAATTCACCAGGATCACCTTGTACCCCTCTTCGCGCAGGGCCTTGCAGGCCTGGGCGCCGGAGTAGTCGAACTCGCAGGCCTGACCGATCACGATGGGACCGGCGCCGATGATCAGAATGCTTTTAATGTCTGTACGCTTGGGCATGTTTCGCCTTTGTCTTCAATTCTTTTGAGAGCTGCAGCAACAGCCGGTCAGGGCTTTTGCAGCGCTGCCACACCCCGGGTCATGATGTCCAGGAAGCGGTCGAACAGGTAGGCCACGTCATGGGGGCCGGGGCTCGCTTCCGGGTGTCCCTGGAAGGAGAAGGCCGGCACGTCGGTGCGGGCGATGCCTTGCAGGGAACCATCAAACAGGGACACGTGGGTGGCCCGCAGGTTGGCGGGCAGGCTGTCGGGATCGACGGCGAAGCCGTGGTTCTGGCTGGTGATCAGCACCTGGCCGGAATCCAGATCCTTGACCGGGTGGTTGGCACCGTGATGGCCGAACTTCATCTTCAAAGTCTTGGCGCCGGAGGCCAGGGCCAGCAGCTGGTGCCCCAGGCAGATACCGAACACCGGCACGCCCTTGGACAGGAACTCACGGATGGCTTCGATGGCATAGCTGCAGGGCTCCGGGTCGCCGGGGCCGTTGGAAAGGAACACGCCGTCCGGCTTCAGGGCCAGCACCTCGGCGGCCGGGGTCTCGGCAGGCACCACGGTCAGCTTGCAGCCGCGGGCGGCAAGCATGCGCAGAATGTTGTATTTGACGCCGAAGTCGTAGGCCACCACGTGGAAGCGGGAATCGGTGGCGGATTCATAACCCTTTTCCAGGTCCCATTCAGCCTGTTCCCAGGTGAAGGTTTCCTTGGCGCTCACCACCTTGGCCAGGTCCATGCCGGCCAGGCCGGGGAAGGCGCGGGCAGCGGCCAGGGCCTTGGCTTCATCAGCCTCACCGGCGATGATGGCGCCGGCCTGGGCGCCCTTGTCGCGCAGGATGCGGGTCAATTTACGGGTATCGATGCCGGCGATGGCCACGACCCCATGCTGCTTCAGGTAGTCGGGCAGACTCTCGGTGGCGCGCCAGCTGGAAACCTGCAGGGGCAGGTCGCGGATCACCAGGCCGGCGGCGTAGTTGGCGGCGGATTCGAAATCCTCGGGATTGCAGCCCACGTTACCGATGTGCGGATAGGTCAGGGTGACAATCTGACGGGAGTAGGAAGGATCGGTGAGGATTTCCTGGTACCCGGTGATGGCGGTATTGAACACCACTTCGCCACTGGTGACCCCCGTGGCCCCAATGGCGATCCCCCGGAATACGGTTCCATCGGCAAGGACGAGCAGGGCTGGCGGATAGTTTGGCAGCAGCGACACGAAAAACTCCTGGAATTATTATGATGGAGCGCGCCCTGAATTGATGCGACCCCCCCGAAGGAGACCGCCTGCAGGCGCGAATTTAAACCTTTTCATTCTACCCGAGGCACCATTTCGGGGCAAATTTTGCACTGCAAAATACGGGTAAACCACGATCAGGAAGCGCCGGAAAAGCGCTCCAGTTCGGGCTTCATCTCCTCCAGGGCCAGCTGCAGTTCCTGGCTCAGACGCAAGGCCTCGGACCAGTCCACCGCTGCCTCGTTCTGACAAGTCTGCTCCAGCGCCTGCGCCGCCCGGCGGGCCCGGTCCCCATGAAAAATGGCCACCAGACTCTTCAGGGTATGGGCGTGCCGGCAGAGATCCCGCCCCTTACGCCCCTGCAGGGCATCATTCAGTCCGGCCAGATGGGTCGGCCACTCCTCCAGCAGCATGCGCCCCATCTGGCGCAACAGTTCCCGGTCGCCCAGATCCTGCTCAGCCGCTTCCAGATCCAGCACGGCGCCATTGCCGCCGCCCGGTTCCGGGAACCCCGCTCCGCCGCAGTCCTGCAAACCTTCCAGGACCCGGTCCAGCTCGTCCAGACGCAGGGGTTTGGTGAGGTAATCGTTCATCCCGGCTTCCAGACAACGGGCCTGGTCCCCGGCCATGGCATTCGCGGTCATGGCGACAATGGGCACCTGGTGGTAATCGCCGGATACCACCCAGCTGCGCCGGAGCTCCTTGGCACGAATAGCCTCCGTCGCCTCCAGCCCTCCCATCACCGGCATCTGCATGTCCATGAAAATGACGTCGAAGCGCTGCTGCTCGAATAGCTCCAGGGCTTCCCCTCCGTGGTTGGCCAGGGTCACCCGGTGCCCCCGGCGCTCCAGGAGCCGCCGGGCCAGCTCCTGGTTAACCGGATTGTCCTCCACCAGCAGCACCTCCAGACGCTTCGTCTCCTGCAGCACCTGGGTCTGCAGATCGATGGGCGCCAGATCAAAGCCAGAACTTCCCTGCAACAGGGACAGGACCTCCTGCACATCCTCCGCCACCACGGGCTTGAGCAGACAAGCCCCCAGCCCTGCCGCTTGCAGGGCATCCAGCCCCTCCCGGGCCTGCTCATGCTTGAGCAGCAGCACCAGCTTTTCCGGGGGGCGCTGCTGCAGCCATTGCGGCACCAGCCCCGCATCCCCCTGGGCAAAGAGAAAGGCGAAGGGATAATCCAGCTCCCGGGCCCGGACCAGGGCCTGCGCAGCCTCCTCCGCCCCCCGCACCCGGGAAACCGCCACCCCCAGCCCCTGCAGGCAATCCCCCAGGGCACCGGCAGCCGTGTCGTTGGGCTCCTGCAGCAAGGCCCGCAAGCCGGAAAAAGACTGCCCCTGCCCGGCAGCCGGAACAGCGGCTTCCTCCCGCCCCATGCGGGCCGTGAAGGTAAAGGTGCTCCCCTGCCCCGCCTGACTTTCCAGGTCCATGCGCCCATCCATCAACTGCACCAGCCGGGCACAGATGGCCAGCCCCAGGCCGGTGCCGCCAAAGCGCCGGGTCGTGGAACTGTCGCCCTGGGAAAAGGCCTCGAATACCTCGGCCTGACGCTCCGGCGCAATGCCTATCCCCGTATCCCGGACGCTGCAACGGAGGACAACGGAGGCTTCGGCGAGACGCTCCAGCTCCACCCGGGCCTCCACCTCACCCCGCTCGGTAAATTTGATTCCATTGCCCAGCAGGTTGAGAAAGACCTGACGCAGGCGGGTCGGGTCACCAACGACCCGGGACGGCACATCCCGCCCCACCCCCACCACCAGTTCCAGACCCTTCCGGTGGGCACTCACGGCCACGGTACGGGCAGCCTCCTGGAGCACGGCGGCCGGGGAAAAGGAGATAGTCTCGAACTGGAGCTTGCCAGCCTCGATCTTGGAAAAGTCGAGAATGTCGTTCAACAGGGCCAACAGGGATTCAGCCGAGGATTTGACCGTTTTCAGGTAGTGGCGCTGCTCGCTGTCCAGATCCGTATCCAGGGCCAGCTCGGTCATGCCGATGACCCCGTTCAGAGGGGTACGGATTTCGTGGCTCATGTTGGCCAGAAAGGCGCCCCGGGCCCGGTTCGCCGCCTCGGCCGCCTCCTTGGCGGCCACCAGGGCGGTTTCCGTGGCCCGCCTCACCGTGATGTTGCGATGCAGGAGCAGCAGGCGCAGGGCGTTGCCCTGCTCATCCCTGGCGCTGATCTTGCCCCGCACCTGGAGCCAGCACCACGCGCCCTCCCGGGTGCGCATGCGGCATTCCACGTCCAGACTGCTCCGTTCACCGCGCACATGGGCCGCAATGGCGGCCCGCACCAGCGCCACATCATCCCCATGCAGCAAACCCTGCCAGGCGGCCACACTGTCTTCCAGGGCGTCCAGAGGGTAACCGAGCAGGGTTTTCCACTGGCGCCCCGACTCTATCCGCCCGGAACGAAGGTTCCACTCGGAAAGCACGTCCCCCCCCAGCTCCGCCAGCGCCTGCTGGATGAAGGCATACTGGGCACAGGCCGCATCGGCCCCATGGATCAGGCGGCGCAGTCCGGAGACCAGCTCCGGCTCCCGGGCCTCCAGACGCTCCAGACCCTGGAACAACCTGGCCTCACCTTCATCACCGAAGATGGACTGCAACTGCCGGTTCAGGGCCGGAGACTTCATCTGGAGACGCCTCCCAGGCAGGGATGGACGGGATCAGCGCAGGCCCAGTACGTCCTGCATGTCGAACAGGCCGGGCTTGCGTCCCGCCAGGAAATGGGATGCCCGCAGGCTGCCCAGGGCATAGGGCATGCGGCTGCTGGCCTTGTGGGAGATTTCCACCCGCTCGCCCAGACCGCAGAACATCACCGTATGGTCGCCCACGATGTCCCCACCCCGCACGGTGGCAAAACCGATGGTCTGCCCGTCCCGTTCCCCGGTATGTCCTTCACGGCCATAAACGGCACATTCGGACAGATCCCGGCCCAGGGCCTGGGCCACCACCTCACCCATGCGCAGGGCGGTACCGGAAGGCGCATCCACCTTCATGCGATGGTGAGCTTCGACGATTTCCACATCGTAGCCCCCCGCCAGAATCCGCGCCGCCGTGTCCAGGAGCTTGAACACCAGGTTCACTCCCACGGCCATGTTGGGTGCGAACACCACGGGAATCCGCTGGGCCGCCTCGGCAATCCGCGCCTTCGCGGCCGCATCCATGCCGGTGGTCCCGATCACCATGGCCACCCCGGCCTGCTCGCACAGTTCCAGATGACGCAGGGTTCCTTCCGGACGGGTAAAGTCGATCAGGCAGTCACAGTCGGCGAGGCCGGCCGGCAGGTCAGCACTGACCAGCACACCACTGGCCGGCATGCCGGCAAGCTCCGCTGCGTCCCGCCCCAGGGCCGGGCTGCCCGGCTGATCAAAAACGGCCGCCAGCTGGGCCGCCTCATCCTTCAGGGTGGCTTCGATCAGCATCCGCCCCATGCGGCCGGAGGCCCCGACAATTCCAATACGCGTCTTCTTCATCTCGATCACAATCCAATAGTCTGCATCATGCGCCCAAAGAACCCCCGCTCATCCTCGGGAGGCGGCAGCGGAGCGGCATCCGCGCCGACGCTGCCCAGATCCACCACCTGGGTACGCGCCACCGGCGCTGTCAGCTCGGCCACCGTTCCCACTTCCACATCCCCGGTCACCCGCGTCAACAGCCCGTCAGCCCCGAAAAACACGGAAAAATTACGGGCCGTGACCTGATTGGTCTTGCCATCCTGCAGGCGGAAGACATAATCCCAACGATCCCCATGGAATACATCGCTCAGGAGCGGCGTACCGAGAATGAAGCGGACCTGGTCCCGGGTCAGCCCCGGGCGCAGCTGGGAAACCATTTCCTGGGTCAGCACATTGCCCTGCTGCACGTCGATCCGGTACTCGGTGACGATGCGCGGAACATTGGAGCAGGCACTCAGGGCAAGGGCCATTAACCCTGCGATTAATATGGATTTTTGAGCCATGGAGGGCGAACGGAGGATTTTGAAAGGTTTATCAAGCGTTATATCATAACCGAAATACGGCGCCCGCCCTGCGGCGCGAATCCCTCAGGAAGGAAACTCATGCCTCAATCTCACAATCTCCGGGAAATGGGCCTCAAGGCCACCCTGCCCCGGCTGAAGATCCTTGAATTATTTGAAAAAAGCGAAGTACGCCACCTGGGTGCCGAAGATGTTTACCGCCTCCTGATCGCCGAGGGCCTGGACATCGGCCTGGCCACCGTATACCGGGTACTGACCCAGTTCGAACAGGCCGGTTTGCTGGAGCGCCATTTTTTCGAATCGGGCAAGGCCATTTTCGAGATCAACGAAGGCCATCACCACGACCACCTGGTGTGCACCGACTGCGGCAAGGTGGAGGAGTTCTACGACGCCGAAATCGAACGCCGGCAAAAGAAGGTAGCCGAGGAACGGGGCTTCGAGATTCAGGAACACGCGCTCTACCTGTACGCCAAATGCACCAAGAGCGAATGCCCCCACAAACAGACCAAAAAGGGCCGCAACAAGGATATCCAGTAAAGCGCCCAAACCCTCAGGCGTAGGCCGACACCCCGTTGGCCTGCCCGGAATTCCCCGCCATCATCTGCCGGTAGGCCTGACTTCCGGCAGCATCAGCCCCCCCGGTATCCCCCTTCTCCGCAGCAGCCCCCTCGCCAGCCGCCCCACCCGAGGCAGATTCCTCGGCGGCAGCAGACTGGCGCTGGCGGGCGATTTCCTGCAGGGCCTGCATCTCCATCTGGCTGGCCAGGGCGGCCACCTGCCGGTCCTGACCGGAAGGATCCGGTGGCGCCAGGGCAGCGCTGCGGATACGCCTGGCTTTGGACAAGGTGTCTTCTGGAGTGTCTTCCTTGGAAGTATCGATGCCCACTTCCCCGGCCACCGCATAGCGCTGCCCGTCCGGGCCTGTTGTGTAGGAGTAGCTGGGCCCCGAAGTCACCAGATCGCCCCCGGCAGACACATGCATCTGCTCGTGCTGCCGCACCTGCTTGTCCGTCTGGCGCAGCTCCTCCACCTGGCGCTGCTCGGCTTCAGAGAGCTCCGCCGCACCGGACTTTCCCGCCGCTTTAGCATTCTCCGGACTTTCCGCCTTCGCCTCGTCAGAGGCGGACGCAGCATCAGCCTTCGCCGCCGGGTAGGCGCGATGAAAACTGAAGACTGGGCTGGAAATACCGGAGATCACGAATACTCTCCCTGGACAGAGGGAGCAAAAAACTCCCGGGGCAACTGAATTCTAGGCCGTACCGGCCGAATCCTGAAGGAAATCAGGCCCCTTGCAACAGCTCCCGGGCATGGCTGCGGGTAGTCTCGGTGATTTCCACCCCGCCCAGCATGCGCGCCAGCTCTTCCACCCGCTGGACGTCCTCCAGGGCTTCGATACGGCTGGTCACCACCCCATCCCGGTCCGCCTTCTTCACCTGCCAGTGCCAGTCGGCCCTGGCGGCCACCTGGGGCAGATGGGTAACGCAGAGCACCTGGCGCTCGGCACCCAGCTGGTGCAGCAGGCGCCCTACAATTTCCGCGACACCGCCACCTATCCCCACATCCACTTCGTCGAAAATCAGGGTCGGCACGCTGGCATTGCGGGAGGTGACCACCTGCAGGGCCAGACTGATGCGCGACAATTCGCCTCCGGAAGCCACCTTGGCCAGGGGCCTGGCTTCGTTGGCCGCCAGACCGGCCACCCGGAACTCCACCTGCTCCAGCCCCTGGGCTGCCCCACCTTCCAGGGGCAGCAGGGCCACCTCGAAGCGTCCGCTGCCCAGGGCCAGATCCCGCATCTGGGCACTCACCGCCGCGCCCAGTTCCTGGGCCACCTGCTGCCGGCCCGCCGAGAGGCGCCCGGCCAGCTGCCGGTAGGTATCGGCAGCGGCTGCCGCCTTGTCCGCCAGGCCTTCCACATCTGCGGCTTCCTGCAAGCCGTCCAGCCGTACCCGCCATTGCTGTTGCAGCTCCGGCAATTGCACGGGATCCACCCGGTGCTTACGCGCCAGTCCCAGGACCGCATCCATGCGCCGCTCCACTTCCGCGAGCCGGGCCGGGTCCAGATCCACCCGGTCCGAGTAGCGGCGCAGGATGGAAACCACTTCGGAAATCTCGGCCTGGACCGACTGCAGCATCCCCGCCGCCGCCTCCAGTTCCTCGTCCACCCGGGCCATGTCCTGCAGGCGGTCGGCAACGCTGGCCACCAGGGATTCGCATGCCCCCTCCCCTTCCACCAGGGCCCCCAGGGCGAACTGGGCCCCTTCAATGAGGCTGGCCGCATGGGCCAGGCGGCGCTGCTCCGCTTCCAGCTCCGCCCACTCGGGGGCAGAGAAACCCAGCTGTTCCAGCTCCTGCAGCTGCCAGGCCAGCATGTCCCGCTCCCGGGCACTGGCCTCGCTGCCGGCCCGGGCGGCTTCCAGGGCACTTTCCAGCTGGCGCCAGGACTTCCAGGCCCCGGACACTTCCCGGGCCAGTTCCAGTAATCCCCCATGCCCGTCAAGCAGCTGCCGCTGGGCATCAGCGCGCAGCAGGGACTGATGGGCATGCTGGCCGTGGATGTCCACCAGATATTCGCCCACCTCGCGCAGCTGTTGCACGGTGCAGGCACTGCCATTGATGTAGGCCCGGGAACGGCCGCCGCTATCCACTACCCGGCGCAGGATCAGCTGCCCCTCGTCTTCCAGATCCTGGGCGGCCAGCCACTGGCGCACCGGCGGCAGGGCCTCTACGTCGAAAGTGGCCGCCACCTCGGCCTTCTCCCGGCCGCTGCGCACCACGCCGGGGTCGGCACGCTCTCCCAGGGCCAGGGCCAGGGCGTCGATAAGGATGGACTTGCCGGCCCCCGTCTCGCCGGTGAGGGCGGCAAAGCCCCGGGCAAATTCCAGTTCCAGACGGTCCACGATGACAAAGTCACGGATGGCCAGGTGCAGCAGCATGGTTTGCCTCTTTGCTCAGGTGCCCTTGGGCCGTTCGCTCCACTGGAGCTTCTGGCGCAGCATGGCGAAATAGCTGTAGCCCGGCGGATGCAGGAAACAGATCGAGTATTCGGAGCGGCGCAGGCGGATGGCATCGCCCCGCTGCAGGTTCAGGGTCAGCTGCCCGTCAAAGTGCACCCGCGGGTCATCCGCATGGTTGATGATGAGTTCGATCTCCACCCGGTCATCCACGATCACCGGCCGGTTGGTCAGGGCGTGGGGGCAGAGGGGCACCAGGGCGATGCCGGTCAGGGTAGGATGCAGGATGGGTCCGTTGGCCGAAAGGGCGTAGGCGGTGGACCCCGTGGGGGTGGACACGATCAGGCCGTCGGAACGCAGGTTGTAGATGAACTCGCCGTTGATGAACAGTTCGAATTCGATCATCCGGCCTATGGCCCCCTTGTCCACCACGATGTCGTTCAGGGCCACGTTGCTGGTGATCTCCCGCCCCTCGCGGATCACCTCGGCGTCCAGCAGCATGCGCGACTCGGGCTGGAAGCGGCCGTCCAGGAGATCCTCCATGCAGGTCAGCATGTCCTGCCGGGCGATGTCGGTCATGAAGCCCAGACGCCCCTGGTTCACACCCACCAGGGGCACCTTGTAACGAGCCAGGCGACGGGCCGCATTGAGCATGGTGCCGTCGCCCCCCAGGACGATGGCCAGGTCCGCATGGGCGCCGATATCGTTGAAGCCGCACACCATCCAGCGGCTCAGGGCCTCCCCCCGCCCCATGTTCTCGGCCGTTTCCCGCTCGATGAACACCACCACGCCGCGCTCATGCAGGTACTCGGCCAGCATGATCAGGGCATCGCCCACTTCACGGCTCTGGTACTTGCCGACCAGGGCGATGGTGCGGGGATTGAGGAGGGAATGGAAGGGAAAATTCATGGAGCCGAATTTAAGCACAAAACCCGCCCCTGCGGCGCGCCCGGCCTGCCCTGCTGTACAATCGCCCGCATGCTTGACGACCGTTCCCGCACCCTGCTCAAGACCCTGATCGAGCACTACATCGCCGAGGGTACCCCCGTGGGCTCCCGGGCCCTGTCCCGGTTTTCCGGCCTGGAGCTGTCCCCCGCCACCATCCGCAACGTCATGGCAGACCTGGAAGAAGCCGGCTTCGTCGCCAGCCCCCACACCTCCGCCGGCCGCATTCCCACGGCCCGGGGCTATCGGCTGTTCGTAGACAGCCTGCTCACCATGCGCCCCCTGGAACAGCACCAGATCGTCGAGATCGGGGACTCCCTGCGCCCCAGCCATCCCCAGCAGCTGATCGCCAATGCCTCCCAGCTTCTCTCCCAGCTGACCCATTTCGCCGGCATCGTCGCCACCCCCAGGCGTACCACCCCGAAGA
This sequence comes from Azovibrio restrictus DSM 23866, assembly GCF_000429665.1. Lineage (GTDB taxonomy): Bacteria > Pseudomonadota > Gammaproteobacteria > Burkholderiales > Rhodocyclaceae > Azovibrio > Azovibrio restrictus. The sequence continues at coordinate 315,925 of NZ_AUCH01000002.1, read as the reverse complement.
TCCGCCAGATCGAGTTTCTCAGCCTTTCCGAAAAACGCATCCTGCTGATCCTGATCACCAGCGACGGGGATGTGCAGAACCGCATCCTGTTTACGGCCCAGCCCTATTCCCCGGCGGAGCTGGTGGAAGCCGCCAATTACCTGAACCAGAACTTTGCCGGCCTGGATTTCAGCCAGATCCGCACCCGGGTGCAGGAGGAGCTGCAGCAGTTGCACCAGGACATGCAGGCCCTGATGACGGCCGCTCTGGACGCCAGCAACGAGGCCCTGGCCGGGGACCCCCAGCCCTGCATCATTTCCGGGGAACGCAACCTGCTGGATGTGGAAGACCTGTCCTCCAACATGAAGCGCCTGCGGCAGCTGTTCGACCTGTTCGAGCAACGCTCCAGCCTCATGGGCCTGCTCGACCAGTCCCACCGGGCGGAAGGCATTCAGATCTTCATCGGCGGCGAATCCGGACTGGCCCCCCTGGACGAATGCAGCGTCATCACCGCCCCCTATGAGGTGGATGGGCAGGTAGTCGGCTCCCTGGGCGTGATCGGCCCCACCCGCATGGCCTACGAGCGAGTCATCCCGATCGTGGACATCACCGCCAAGCTGCTCTCCAGCGCCCTCAGCACCCAGACCGGAAAATGACCACCATGTCCTCTTACCTGCCCGAACCCGCGCACCGGCACGATGCCCCGCCCGCCCTGGGCGTGCTGCTCATCAACCTGGGTACCCCAGAGGCGCCCACCCCCCGGGCCGTCCGGACCTATCTGAAGCAGTTCCTCTCGGACCCCCGGGTGGTGGAAATCCCCCGCCTGCTCTGGTGGCCCATCCTGAACGGCATCATCCTCAACACCCGCCCGAAGAAATCGGCCGCCAAGTACGCCTCCATCTGGACCGACAAGGGCTCCCCCCTGCGCTTTCACACGGAGCAGCAGGCCCGCCTGCTCAAGGGCTACCTGGGAGAGCGGGGCATCCAGGCCGACGTGGCCTGGGCCATGCGCTACGGGGACCCGGATGTGGGCCGCATCCTCACGGAATTGAAGAACCGGCAGGTGCGCCGCATCCTGGTCGTCCCCATGTACCCCCAGTACGCGGCCAGCACCACCGCCACCGCCCTAGACATGGTGTTCAACTGGTTCCAGCAGAGCCGCAACCAGCCGGAACTACGCACCATCCGCAACTTTCACGACCATCCGGGCTATCTGAATGCCCTGGAAGATACCGTGCGCCGCCACTGGCGCGCCCACGGCCTGCCCGATGCAGGCACCCGGCTGGTGATGAGCTTCCACGGCCTGCCCCGCCGCAGCCTGGACCTGGGCGACCCCTATTTCTGCGAATGCCAGAAAACCGGCCGCCTCCTGGCGGAACGGCTGAAACTCGACCCGGAGCAATATCGTGTCTGTTTCCAGTCCCGCTTTGGCAAGGCCCAGTGGCTGCAGCCCTACACGGCCCCCACCCTGGAAGCCCTGGCCCGGGAAGGGGTGCGGCGGGTGGACGTGATCTGTCCCGGCTTCGTGGCCGACTGCCTGGAAACCCTGGAAGAAATCGCCCTGGAAGGGAAGCAGGACTTCCTCCAGGCCGGCGGCCAGGAATACCACTACATCCCGGCCCTGAACGAAAACCCGGTCTGGATTCACGCCCTGGCGGACCTGGTGGAAACCCATCTGGGCGGCTGGCCCCTGCAGCCCCCCGAGGCGGCAGAACGGGTGGAAACCGCCAACCGGGCCCGGCAGCTGGGCGCCCAGAACTGAAACCTTGATTTCCAGCCTGGCGGCCCCATATCAGCATTCACTGATAAAAAGGAGTCGCCATGCTGCTTCCCTGCCCCCACTGCCACACCCTCAACCGCCTTCCTGAAGAACGCCTGGCAGAACAGCCCGTCTGCGGCCGCTGCAAACAGCCCCTGTTCACCGGCCAGCCCCTGGAATTGAACGCCAGCACCCTGGCCCTGCACCTGGAGCGGGGCGAACTGCCCCTGCTGGTGGATTTCTGGGCCCCCTGGTGCGGCCCCTGCCGCATGATGGCCCCGGCTTTCGCCCAGGCCGCAGTCCATCTGGAACCTGCTCTGCGCCTGGGCAAGGTGAACACGGAAGCCCTGCCGGAACTGGGGGCCCGCTACGCCATCCGCAGCATTCCCACCCTGGTCCTGTTCCAGGGCGGCAAAGAAGTTGCCCGCCAGTCCGGCGCCCTGAGCGAAACCCAGATCATTCAGTGGGTCAGGAGCCAGCACCGCTGACGCTCAAGACATCCTCCCCCATGCCGTAGACAGATCTATGACTTCCGGAGGATGCCGCCATGAAAATCGCCAGTGCCCAATTGCAGCTGGCCTCCACCCACGAGGCCAAACAGGAACACCAGGTGCGGGAGTCCCTCAACATGTGGACTGGCCTGCGCCGGGTCGCCAACCGGGAGGAAAACAGCGATGCCGCCCTTCCGGCCCGGCAGATTCCCGAATCCACCCGGGTCCAGCTTTCCGAGCTGGGCCGGCAGAGCCTGAACGCGGAAGCGACCGCCTCCAATAGTTCGGACGAACTGCGGCAGCAGATGGACAACGACCCGAAGCTGATGCTGCTGCGAGCCGCCATCGAAATGCTCACCGGCCGCAAGATCAACATCTTTGACGCCTCCGACCTGCAGGCCAGCGGCAGCGGTGCCACCACCAGCGCCCCGGGCAGTGCCGGCACCAGCAGCGAGGGCGCCCGGCCGGCGGGCTACGGGGTGGAATACGATTATTTCGAATCCTATGCGGAGAGCGAGACCACCACCTTCTCCGCCCAGGGCAGCGTCCTGACTCAGGATGGCCAGGAAATCAGCTTCTCCCTCAACCTGAGCATGAGCCGCAGCTACTACGAGGAAACCAGCGTCAGTATCCGTATGGGCGATGCCCAGCTGAAGGACCCCCTGGTGCTCAATTTCAACGGCAGCGCCGCCCAGCTCACCGACACCCGCTTCCGCTTCGACCTGGACGCAGACGGGGAAATGGATTCCATCAATTTCGTCAAACCCGGCAGCGGCTTCCTGACCCTGGACCGCAACCAGGACGGCAAGGTCAATGACGGCCGCGAGCTGTTCGGCGCCATGAGTGGCGACGGCTACGCCGAACTGGCCGCCCTGGACGAAGACGGCAACGGCTGGATCGACGAAAACGACAGCGCCTACAAGGATCTCCGGGTCTGGAGCAAGGACGCCCAAGGCAACGATCAGTTGCAGACCCTGCAGGCCGCCAACGTGGGCGCCATCAGCCTGGCCCAGATGGCAACCCCCTACTCCATCAAGGACCATGACAACCAGCTTCAGGGCCAGATCCGGTCCACCAGCGTGTTTTTGCAAGAAACCGGAGGGGCTGGCACAATGCAGAAAATAGACTTGGCCGTCTAAACAGCAGGCTTTCCCGATATTTCAGCCGCATGGGAAAACCTGGAATATCCCTTCGGGAGACAAGGAAAACAAAATGACACGGATCGCTGACTGGAAGATCTGGATTCGCCTCACCGCCGCCATCTGGTCGGTGCTGGTGCTGGCCTGGGGAGGCCTGATTGCCTGGGAAAGCCAGGAAAACCGCAGCAATGCCATCAACCAGGCCAAGGACTTTGCCCAGAGCATCCACGAGATGACCATGGCCGGCCTGACCGGCATGATGATCACCGGCACGGTGGGGCAGCGGGAAGTGTTCCTGGACCAGATCAAGCAGCTCTCCGTGATCAAGGACCTGCACGTGGCTCGGGGCGATGCGGTATCCAAGATTTTCGGCCCCGACACCAAATCCAACCGGGCCCTGGACAGCATCGAACAGCAGGTCATGAACTCCGGTCAATCCTATGTATCGGTGATTGAGGAAGACGGCCACCTGGCCCTGCGCGTGGTCAACCCCACCAAGGCCGACCGCAATTACCTGGGCAAGGACTGCATCGCCTGCCACCAGGTCCCCGAAGGCACGGTGCTGGGCGTGGTCAGCATGAAGGTGTCCCTGGACTCGGTGGAATCGGCCGTATCCGCCATGCGCTTCAAGATTGCCGGAGCCGCCTTCCTGGTCAGCCTGCTGCTCCTGGGGGTCATTTACTGGCTCACCCACCACTTCGTCACCCAGCCCATGGACGAACTGCGTAAGGGCCTGGTGGACATTGCCCGGGGCGAAGGGGACCTGACCCGCCGGCTGAAGATCAAGGGCAAGGACGAGATCGGTGAGACCGCCCTGGTCTTCAACGAAATGATGGAGAACTTCGCCAAGCTGGTACGCCAGGTCACGGAAGCTGCCCAGCGGGTTTCCGCCAAGGCCCACGATCTTTCCATGAGCGCCAGCCGGGTGGCCAGCAGCTCCCATCAGCAGGACGAGAAATCCAACCAGGCGGCCGCCGCCGTGGAACAGCTGGTGACCAGCATCGTCTCCATCGCCCAGAGCGCCGAACACGTGCAGCACCAGTCCCAGGAGTCCCTGGACCGGGCCCAGGCCGGCAATCGCAGCCTGACCGAGCTGCTGGAAGAAATGGACGTGGTGGAATCCGCCGTCAAGCAGATGGCCGAGTCGGTCAATGAGTTCGTGCGCAATACCGAGGCCATCAATGCCATGACCCAGGAGGTCAAGGACATCGCCGAACAGACCAACCTGCTCGCCCTGAACGCGGCCATCGAGGCAGCCCGGGCCGGGGAACAGGGACGCGGCTTTGCCGTGGTGGCCGACGAGGTCAGGAAGCTGGCGGAAAAGTCCGCCCGTTCCGCCAGCGAGATCGACGCCATCACGGAAAAGCTCACCTCCCAGTCGGTGGCCGTGCGCAAGGCCATCCACGAGGGGCTGTCGCACCTCTCCAGCAGCCAGGAATCGGTCCATTCGGTGGCCGACATCCTGACCGCCACCAACGGTTCGGTGCAGGAGGTAGGCGAGGGACTGGACACCATCGCCACGGCCACCGACCAGCAACGCCGGGTCTCCGGCGAAGTGGCGGACAACATCGAAGCCATCGCCAGCATGGCCCGGGACAACACCAGTTCGGTGGAAGAAACCGCCGCTGCCGCCGACGACCTCAAGATCCTGGCCGACAATCTGCAGGGCACCGTGGGCCGCTTCAAGGTCTGAGCCCGGCCCGGCAGCACCAAACATGAACCCGCCTGACGGCGGGTTCTTCACATGGGCATCAGCTCCAGGTCCAGGCTGGCCGGCGGCAGGGGGCCACTGCCCTTGGTGGCGCCAGGCCCCTGTTTGGCCAGGAGCTTGTTGGCCTCGCGCAGGCGCTCGATCACCTTGGCCATCAGGGTTTTCTGCATGCGCTCCTGGAGCTCCTCGGAGGACAGGGCCAGGGCCGGTCCACTGATTTCCAGGAAACGGCAGGGCTCCAGGGTCACCACCGTGGCGTGACGCTTGCCGTCGGCGTAATGCAGGTGCGCCATCTCCCCCACCACCTCCCCGGCCCCCAGGCGGCAGAGCACCTTGCCCTCCACCGATACCTCGACACAACCGCTGACGATGATGCCGAAGCGCTTGTCCGCTTCCCCCTCGGACAACAGGGTCACGTTGCGGTCCACATCCCGCCAGATGGCTGAACGCAGGATTTCCCAGAGTTCCACGTTCTCGAACTCCACGAAGAACTCCAGCTTGCGCAGGGCTTCGAAATGGCGCATGTCCTGGGGTTCCGGGTCGTCTTCCTTGACGATCTGGTAACGCACCGTGGACAAATCCTTGGCGAACTCGGCCCCGTTGCGGTAGCGGCTGTAGAGATCCTTTTCCAGGGCCTTCTTGATGATCGCATCCAGCCCCTCCGGCAGGTTGGGATTGAGCTGGGAAATCACCGGGATATCCATGTTCACGATCTTGTAGATCAGGGTGGCCGGATTCTTGGCCCGGAAGGGCAGCCGCCCGGTGAGCATCTGGAACAGCACCACCCCGAGGGAATACAGGTCGGTCTTCTGGTTCAAGGGATAACCCTTGATCTGCTCCGGCGACATGTAGGCCGGGGAACCCACGCCCATCACGAAGGTGGAATCCCGGTCCATGTCCTTGTTGATGTTGATGGCCAGGCCGAAGTCCGCAATCTTGGGATTGTCGTCCTTGTCGAGCAGGATGTTGGCGGGTTTGATGTCCCGGTGGATCACCCCCTGGCGGTAGGCATGATCCAGGGCCAGACAGCATTTGAAGATGATGCCCACGACCCGGTACAGGGGCAGCAGCCGGTCGATGCGGCAGAAGTCCTCCAGGGAAACCCCATCCACGTATTCCATGGCGATGTAGGCCTGGTTCTCCTCTACCACCGCCTCGTAAATCTTGACGATATTGGCGTGGTCCAGGCGCCGGGCAATGGCATCCTCGGTCTGGAACAGCTTGCGCAGGCGTCGGGAGACGGCCGCGTTGTCGCTGTCGAAGCGCACGAGCTTGACCGCCACCTGGCGGCCTTCGTCGGGATCGTCGCACAGGTAGACCACCGCCGTGGCCCCCTTGCCCAGTTCCCGGACAACCCGATATTTTCCGATGCGTTCCATGGCACTCCGTCCGAAGATATTCCAGATGCTAGCAGGAATCGGAGAATTTAAAAAAAGGGCTTGAAAGCCGACATTCCGCCCCCATAACCGGAAGAATCAATGGGAGACTCAACAATGACCGAAGACATCAACAACCCGTCCACCGCCCCCCAGGATCAGCCGGAGACCATCAACACCTCACAGGTGGACAGCCTGCCCAGCCTGGAAGAGCAGCTGCGCGACCTGGAACTCAAGGCCACCGAACACCATGATGCCTGGCTGCGTGCCAAGGCCGAGACGGAAAACGTCCGGCGCCGGGCTCAGGAAGACATCGCCAAGGCCCATAAGTTCGGCATCGAGAAGTTTGCCGGCGAGCTGCTGGCGGTCAAGGACAGCCTCGAAGCCGCCCTGGCCAGCGACAAGCAGACCGTGGAAGACCTGCGCAGCGGCGTGGAACTGACCCTGAAGCAGCTGATTTCCGCCTTTGACCGTTCCGGCCTCAAGGAAATCAATCCGGCCGGGGAGAAATTCGACCCGCACCAGCACCAGGCCATGGGCATGGTGGAGGCCGAACAGGAAGCCAATACCGTGGTGCATGTGCTGCAGAAAGGCTATCTGATTGCCGAGCGGGTGCTGCGCCCCGCTCTGGTGATGGTGGCCAAGGGCAAGGACGCTTGAAATTCCGGGGAACACCCCTACTTAGCGATCAGGAAATTTTGTATAGAACCCGTGCTGCCGCCACCCAAGATGCGGCACACACCCTAGAAAGGATTTGAACATGGGCAAGATCATCGGTATCGACCTGGGCACCACCAACAGCTGCGTCGCCATCATGGAAGGCGGCCAGGCCAAGGTCATCGAGAACTCCGAAGGCGCACGCACCACCCCTTCCATCATCGGTTACGCCGAAGACGGCGAGATCCTGGCCGGCGCCCCCGCCAAGCGCCAGGCCGTCACCAACCCCAAGAACACCCTGTACGCAGTGAAGCGCCTGATCGGCCGCCGCTTCGAAGAGAAGGAAGTGCAGAAGGACATCAGCCTGATGCCCTACAAGATCGTCAAGGCCGACAACGGCGACGCCTGGGTGGAAGTGCGCGACAAGAAGATCGCCCCGCCCCAGGTTTCCGCCGAAGTGCTGCGCAAGATGAAGAAGACCGCCGAGGACTACCTGGGCGAGGAAGTCACCGAGGCCGTCATCACCGTGCCCGCCTACTTCAACGACAGCCAGCGCCAGGCCACCAAGGACGCCGGCCGCATCGCCGGTCTGGAAGTCAAGCGCATCATCAACGAGCCCACCGCTGCGGCGCTGGCCTTCGGCATGGACAAGGTGTCCGGCAAGGACAAGAAGATCGCCGTGTATGACCTGGGCGGCGGCACCTTCGACATCTCCATCATCGAAATCGCCGACGTGGATGGCGAAAAGCAGTTCGAAGTGCTGGCCACCAACGGCGACACATTCCTGGGCGGCGAAGACTTCGACCAGCGCCTGATCGACTACATCATCGAGGAATTCCAGAAGGAATCCGGCGTGGACCTGAAGAAGGACGTGCTGGCCCTGCAACGCCTGAAGGAAGCCGCCGAAAAGGCCAAGATCGAGCTCTCTTCCAGCCAGCAGACCGAGGTGAACCTGCCCTACATCACCGCCGACGCCTCCGGTCCCAAGCACCTGGCCCTGAAGATCACCCGGGCCAAGTTCGAATCCCTGGTGGATGAGCTGGTGAACCGCACCATCGACCCCTGCAAGGTGGCCCTGAAGGACGCCGGCTGCAAGATCAGCGACATCGACGACGTGATCCTGGTGGGCGGCCAGTCCCGCATGCCCAAGGTGCAGGAAAAGGTGAAGGAATTCTTCGGCAAGGACCCCAGGAAGGACGTGAACCCCGACGAAGCCGTGGCCGTCGGTGCGGCCATCCAGGGCGGTGTGCTGCAAGGCGAAGTCAAGGACGTGCTGCTCCTGGACGTCACCCCCCTGTCCCTGGGCATCGAAACCCTGGGCGGCGTCATGACCAAGCTGATCCAGAAGAACACCACCATCCCCACCAAGGCCAGCCAGGTATTCTCCACCGCCGACGACAACCAGTCCGCCGTGACCATCCATGTTCTCCAGGGCGAGCGCGAGATGTCCTCGGGCAACAAGAGCCTGGGCCAGTTCAACCTGGAAGGCATCCCCCCGGCTCCCCGCGGCGTGCCCCAGATCGAGGTGATCTTCGATATCGACGCCAACGGCATCCTGCACGTGACCGGCAAAGACAAGGGCACGGGCAAGGAAAACAAGATCACCATCAAGGCCAACTCCGGGCTCTCCGAAGATGAAATCCAGGCTATGGTGAAGGACGCCGAGCTGCACGCCGAAGAAGACAAGAAGGCCCACGAACTGGCTGATGCCCGGAACGGCGCCGATGCCATGGTGCACATGGTGAAGAAGTCCATGACCGACTACGGCGACAAGCTGGAAGCCGGCGAAAAGGAAAAGATCGAAGCCGCCATCAAGGATGTGGAAGACAGCATCCGCGGCAACGACAAGGACGACATCACCGCCAAGACCGAGGCCCTGTCCCAGGCGGCCCAGAAGCTGGGTGAAAAGATGTACGCCCAGCAACAGGCCGAAGGGGCCGCCGCCGGCGATGCCGGTGCCCAGCCCCAGGGCGAGAAGACCGTGGAAGGCGACGTGGTCGATGCCGAATTCACCGAGGTGAACAAGGACAAGAAGTAAGCCCCGCTTCGCCTTGTGCCGAAACGGGGATGCCAGCCATCCCCGTTGGTCGTTCACCCACAGGTAAAAATATGCGCACCCGGACCCTGCTGCTTCACGCCATCCTGCTGACCCTGGCCAGCCTGCCGTCGCCATACGCCCAGGCGGGAGAGCACGGCTATGTCAGCGCCGAGGACGGGCGCTGCTCCGTATGGGCCCCATCCCGGCTCAAACCCGAGGAATACGCCCTGCGCTACACGGGGGGTTGCAAGAACGGCCGGGCCGAAGGCAAGGGCAAGGCGGAATGGCTGTACCGCTATGCGGAGATGAAGGTGAAGAGCCGCTGGGAAGGGGAATTCCGCAATGGGGTCTTCCTTAATGGTAGCGACATCAAGGGCAGCATCACCCCGATCCCGGGAGACCAGTACCTAATTCCCATGGGCAAGGTAAACGGCGCCGACCTGCTATTCATCAGCACCAGCGAACAGGACGGGCCCCTGGAACTCTGCCGCACGAAATCCATCCGTCTGGTGCTACCCGCCGGGGTTTCCGCCGCCGATGAGGACAAGGTCAAAAGCCTGATGCTCGAAGCGCACCAGCGCTATCGTAAAACCTGCCCGGACACCGGCAGGGACCTCAACCTCGGCATCCACACCGAGGCAGTCCTCCCCCAGCCCAACCACATGCTGCCCAACCCCATCGCCCAGGCGTACATGGGGCCAGCTGCAACCCAGGTGGAGCGCTATTCCAACAAGGCGGCGGACCAGGCCCGGCAGGAACAGGCCCGGGCCGAACATGAACGGCAGCGGGAAGCAAGCCGCCAGCAGTTCCATGACTTCAGCCGCAGGAACAACATCCAGGCCTGGGTGACCCTGCAGCAACTGGACGAAAATCCTTTCCGCTGGGAAGGCCAGACCGTAGGCGTCGTGGTGCGCCTGGAACGGATGCTGACCCGGGACCGGGCCCTGATCCGCAGCGCCCTGCGGGACCGCTTCGCCCCGGTGCAACTGACCGGCATTACCCCGAACTTTCCCGGCAGCCAGAACAGCGTGCTGCTGGCGGCCACAGTGGGCAAACGGGAGCCTCTGCCAGATAGCGGCGACAAGAATCCCACCCTGGCCACCCTGCACCACCTGGCCAGCCGCACCTGCGACAAACCCCACTGCGACGACTGGCTGATGTGGGCCCGCAGCGATCAGGACATTCCTTGGGGCGAGCCCTTCAAAGCCCGCTGAAGCACCAGCCGACATACAAGAGAAACCCATCATGAGCAAACGCGATTATTACGAAATCCTCGGCGTCAACCGCGACGCCAGCGAAGACGAGATCAAGAAGGCCTACCGCAAGCTGGCCATGAAGCATCACCCGGACCGGAATCCGGACAATCCGGCCGCCGAGGAAAAGTTCAAGGAAGCCAAGGAAGCCTACGAGATTCTCTCGGACGCCCAGAAGCGAGCTGCCTATGACCAATACGGCCACGCCGGCGTGGACCCCCAGGCCGGCTTTGGCGGGGGCGGCGGCGGCCAGGGCTTCGGCAACTTCGCCGATGCCTTTGGCGGCATCTTCGACGAAATCTTCGGGGGCCGGGGCGGCGGTGGCGGCCGCTCCAACATCTACCGGGGCGCCGACCTGCGCTACAACTTGGAGATCACCCTGGAGCAGGCCGCCCATGGCACCGAAACCAAGATCCGCATTCCCACCATGGAAGTGTGCGAGTCCTGCCACGGCTCCGGCGCCAAGCCGGGCACCCAGCCCACCACCTGCCCCACCTGCGGCGGCTCGGGCCAGGTGCGCCTGCAACAGGGTTTCTTCTCCATCCAGCAGACCTGTCACAAGTGCCATGGCACAGGGCGCTTCATTTCCGATCCCTGCAATACCTGCCACGGCGCCGGACGGGTCAAGCAGCACAAGACCCTGGCCGTGAAGATTCCCGCCGGGGTGGACGAGGGCGATCGCATCCGGCTGGCTGGCGAAGGGGAGCACGGGGTCAATGGCGGCCCTCCGGGCGACCTGTACGTACAGATCCACCTGAAGCCCCACGCGGTCTTCACCCGGGACCACAGCGACCTCCATTGCGAGATGCCCATCAGCTTCACCACGGCCGCCCTGGGCGGAGAAATCGAGATTCCCACCCTGGATGGCGCCGCCAACATCAAGATTCCCGCCGAAACCCAGTCGGGCCGCATCTTCCGGCTGCGCGGCAAAGGCATCAAGGGGGTGCGCAGCCACACCCACGGGGACCTGCTCTGTCACGTGGTGGTGGAAACCCCCGTGCATCTCACCGAACGTCAGAAGGAACTGCTCAGGGAACTGGAGGAAATCTCCAAGGGCAACGACGGCAAGCACAATCCTCGGGCCCAGTCCTGGATGGACAAGGTAAGGGACTTTTTCGCCAGCTGAAGGCGGAAAAACCAGGGCAAAGGGGCGGCTGCGGCTGCCCTTTTTTTTGACAAAAGTCAGACCACAACCCTCTCGCCTTAGTCCATCCGGGCCTCCGGACTGCTAGAATCCGGCAATAATCAGCAAAAACGAGGAGCGTGGGATGAAACTCTGGAAAACCGTGGCCGCCACCTGCCTGATGGCTTGGTCCGCCCTGGCCGCAGCCGAACCCGGCGTCACCGACAGCAGCATCACCCTGGGCATGTCCGCCCCCCTCAGCGGCCCCAACGGGGCCTACGGTGTGGAAATGCGCGAGGTCATCAACGCCTATTTCGCCCAGGTGAACAAGAACGGCGGCGTAAACGGCCGCAAGCTGGTTCTGGAAGCCCTGGATGACGGCTACGAAACCGACCGCACCGTGGCCAACACCCGTACCCTGATCAATGACAAGCAGGCCTTTGCCCTGCTCGGCTACTACGGCTCCAGCCCCACCACCCAGGCCATGAACGATGTGTTCGGCCCGGCCAAGGTCCCCCTGGTAGGCACCATCTCCGGCGCCGACAGCCTGCGCCGCCCTCCCGGGGCCAACCCCAACAACCGCTACATGTTCAACGTGCGGGCCAGCTACGCCAATGAAACCGACGTGATCGTCAGCCAGCTGGTTTCCCTGGGCCTTAAGAACATCGCCGTGTTCTATCAGAACGACGGCTACGGCCGCTCCGGTCTGGATGGGGTCACCGCCGCCCTGAAAAAGTTTGATCTGGCCCCCTCGGCCGTGGGCACGGTGGAGCGCAACTCCCTGGACGTGGACCTGGCGGTACAGAACATTTCCAAGGTCACGCCTCAAGCGGTGGTGATGATCACCCTGTACAAGCCTACGGCTGCTTTCGTGCGCCACATGAAGAAGAATGGCCAGAATCCCATGTTCATGACGGTTTCCCCCGTGGGGGCGGAACAGCTGGTGGCCGAACTGGGAGACGAGGCCCGGGGCATCGGCATTTCCCAGGTCATGCCCTATCCCTGGAACGACACCACGCCGGCCGTGCGTGACTACCAGCGGCTGCTGGGCCGGAACGGCAAATACTCCTACTACGGCGTTGAAGGCTACATCACCGCCAAGCTCATGGTGGAGGCCCTGCGCCGGGCCGGCCGGGACCTGACCCGGGAAAAACTGGTCACGGCCCTGGAAACCATGAACAACCTGGACCTGGGCGGCTACCGGGTCACCTATGGCCCGGACAGCCGCAACGGCTCCCGCTTCGTGGAACTGACGGTGATCGGCAGCGGCGGCAAGATTCTGCGCTGATCCCAGGCAACAGCCTCCAGCAAAATGGCCCGCAGATGCGGGCCATTTTGCTGTTCAGCCAGCGGAGCGGAGTGAATCCGCCCCGGGCGCTCAGGCCCTCCGCCAGGTGGTCCCGCCGGGACCATCCTCGAGCAGCACTCCGGCAGCTTTCAGTTCCTCCCGAACCCGGTCAGCCTCGGCAAAATCCCTGGCCTGCTTGGCGGCCAGACGCCGGGCGATCAGGGCCTCGATCTCGGCTTCCGGCAGACCGGTCTCTCCCACTGCGGCACGCAGGTATTCCAGGGGCGGCCGCTGCAGGAGACCCAGCACGCCCCCCAGGGCCTGGAGCAGGCCGGACAGGCGGGCATCGTTGCCACGCCGGGCCTCCTGGGCCAGCTCGAACAGCACGGCGATGGCCCCATGGGTATCGAAATCGTCATCCATGGCCGCCTGGAAACGGGCGGCATGGGGATGGCTCCAGTCCAGCGCCACGGGCTCCGGCGCCACATCCCGCAGGGTGAAGTACAGGGTGTCCAGGCTGGCCCGGGCATCCTTCAGGTGAGCATCCGAATAGTTCAGGGGGCTGCGGTAATGGGCCCGCAGAATGAAGAAGCGCACCACCTCCGGGTCATATTCCTTGAGCACCTCACGGATGGTGAAGAAGTTGCCCAGGGACTTGGACATCTTCTCGTTATCCACCCGCACGAAACCGTTGTGCATCCAGTAATTGACGTAACTGCAGCCGTGGGCCCCCTCGGACTGGGCAATCTCGTTTTCGTGGTGCGGGAACTGCAGGTCCTGGCCGCCGCCGTGGATGTCGAAATGCTTGCCGAGCAGGGATGAGCTCATGGCCGAGCACTCGATATGCCAGCCCGGCCGACCCTCGCCCCAGGGCGACGCCCAGGCCGGCTCCCCCGGCTTGGCGTGCTTCCAGAGCACGAAATCCAGAGGATCCTGCTTGGCGGTATCCACCTCCACCCGCTCGCCGGCGCGCAGATCGTCCAGGGACTTGCCGGACAGCTTGCCGTACCCGGGGAATTTGCGTACCGAGTAATTCACATCCCCATCGGCCGCCTTGTAGGCCAGGCCATGGGCTTCCAGCTGGCCGATCAGCGCCTGCATCTGGGGTACGAATTCGGTGGCCCGGGGCTCATGGTCGGGACGCAGCACACCCAGGGCATCCGCATCCTCGTGCATGGCCGCAATGAAGCGCTTGGTCAGGGCTTCGATGGGTTCGCCGTTCTCCGCCGCGCGGCGAATGATCTTGTCATCGATATCGGTGATGTTGCGCACGTAGGTGACGGCAAAGCCCCGCGCCTTGAACCAGCGATAGACCGCGTCAAAGGACACCATCACCCGTGCGTGGCCCAGATGGCAGTAGTCGTACACGGTCATGCCGCAGACATACATCTTGACCTTGCCGGGTTCGATGGGGGTAAATTCCTGTTTTTCCCGCTTCAGGGAATTATAGATGGTGAGCATAGGGAATCTGGGAGGCCCGGAACCCCGCAGAATCGGGCCTTGGGCGCAAATTTTGAGATTAACAAAAAAATGTTGGTAGAATCTGTCGTTTAGAATTCTCAGCGAAGTATAGCACTAGCAATGGCCACCTCTGATCGCTCCCCACTGCGTCGCACGCTCCAGGCCCTGTGCCTGGGTGCAGCCCTCTATGCTGCTACTCCCGCCATCGCCGACAACCTGCCGGACATACAGCGCCTGATGAAACAGGCCCAGTACCCCCAGGCGCTGGAAAAGGTGGATAGCTACCTCTCCAGCCGTCCCAAGGATGCCCAGGGCCGCTTCCTGAAGGGCCTGATCCTCACCGAAATGAGCCGCCCCGGCGATGCCATCGCCATCTTCACCAAGCTCACCGAGGATTACCCGGAACTGCCCGAGCCCTACAACAACCTGGCCGTGCTCTACGCCCAGCAGAAGCAGTACGACCGGGCCCGCACGGCACTGGAAATGGCCATCCGCACCCATCCTGCCTATGCCATCGCCTACGAAAACCTGGGTGATGTCTATGCCAAGCTGGCCAGCCAGGCCTACGACAAGGCCCTGCAGCTGGATTCCGCCAATGCGGCGGCCCAGAACAAGCTGGCCCTGATCCGCGATCTGGTGAGCACCCCGGTCAAGCCCGGCAGCCGTCCCACCACGGTCGCCACCTCCACCCTGCCCATCACCCCCACTCCGCCGGCGGCCCCGACGCCCCCGGCTGCCCAGCCCAAGGGTCCGGTCGCCACCGTGGTCACCGCCACCCCGGGCGCTGCCGCAACGCCGCCGGCAGCGGCGGCTCCGGCCGCCACCGCCCCGGCTCAGCCCGCTCCCCGGGCCGAAGCTGCGGACCCGGCCGCCCAGGAAGTCTCCAAGGCCCTGGCCGCCTGGGCGGCAGCCTGGTCCCGCAAGGATGTGAAGGCCTACCTGAGCCACTACGCCCCCGGCTTCAAGACGCCCAAGGGCATGAACCGCAAGGCCTGGGAAGCCGAACGCCAGGAGCGCATCAGCCGCCCCAGCTGGATCAAGGTGAGCTACGACGAGCCCAGCATCAGCATCGAAGGCAACCAGGCCACGGTGCGCTTCCGCCAGAATTACAAGGCTTCCAACTTCAAGAGCTCTTCCAGCAAGACCCTGGTATTTACCAAGTCCGGCAACTCCTGGCTGATTCTTGACGAAGACTCCCGTTAATGCAGTTGCGTAGTTTGCTGTTGGGCCTGCTGGCCACGGGCGCCGTGGCCAGCAGCATGTGGGTGATGTTCAAGC
This sequence comes from Azovibrio restrictus DSM 23866, assembly GCF_000429665.1. Lineage (GTDB taxonomy): Bacteria > Pseudomonadota > Gammaproteobacteria > Burkholderiales > Rhodocyclaceae > Azovibrio > Azovibrio restrictus. Next base: position 300,372 of record NZ_AUCH01000002.1, on the reverse strand, counting down.
CGGGCGCGCCCCAGGGGGGAGCGGCGCCGGCCGCACCGGCTCCCGTCGCCGTGGTTTCGTCCGCCCCGATCCAGGATCCGCCCAAGGAGGTGCTGGATACCATCGGGCAGCTGCTGGGCAGCACCCCTCCGGCCAGGAGCAGCAGCACCAGCTCCCCCAGCGGAGCCGGCGCCACCATTTCCGATTCCGGCCCCGAACCCCAACTGGAGCGCATTTTCGCCGAGATCGAGGCACGCCGCCTGGATGCGGCCCTGCAGCTCACCGAAGGGCTGATCCAGCGCTACCCCAACTTCCGTCTGGCCTACCTGATCAAGGGCGACCTGCTGCTCGCCCGGGCCCGCCCCATCAGCAGTTTCGGCGCGGCCCAGAACGCTCCCGCCGAGCGGGTGGCGGACCTGCGCGAAGAAGCCTTCGTCCGCCTCCAGGGCTACAAGAACAAACCGCCTGCCGACTACGTGCCCCGTTACCTGCTGCAGATGCGCCAGGACCAGCAGTACGCCATCGTGGTGGACACCAAGAAGGCCCGCCTTTACCTGTACCAGAACGATAATGGCCGCCCCCGTTTCGTGGCCGACTACTACGTCACCCAGGGCAAGCTGGGTTCGGACAAGATGGCGGAAGGGGACAAGCGCACCCCCATCGGCGTCTATCACGTCACCTCCAGCCTGCCCCGGGAAAAGCTGGCCGACCTGTACGGCCACGGCGCCTTTCCCCTCAACTACCCCAACGAATGGGACAAGCGCCAGGGCCGCGGCGGTTCCGGCATCTGGCTGCATGGCACCCAGTCCGACACCTTTTCCCGCCCCCCCAAGGCCTCGGACGGCTGCGTGGTGCTGACCAACCAGGATTTCGACAGCCTGGGCAAGAGCGTCCAGGTGGGGCTCACCCCCGTGATCATCAGCAACGAGATCGAATGGCTGACGCTGGATGACTGGAACCGGGAACGGCAGGAGCTGAACAAGACCATAGAAACCTGGCGGGCCGACTGGGAAAGCCTGGATACAGAACGTTACCTGCGCCACTACTCCAGGGAATTCCAGGCCAACGGCCAGGATTACCGGGCCTTTGCCGAGCAGAAGCGCCAGGTGAATGACAGCAAGACCTGGGTCAAGGTCAAGCTCAACAATCTTTCGGTGTTCCGGAACCCCGGCGCCGAAGAAGTCGTGGTGGTCACTTTCGACCAGGTCTACGACAGCAACAATCTCAGCAACACCATGAAGAAGCGCCAGTACTGGCTCCGGGAACGGGGTCACTGGAAGATCGTCTACGAAGGGGCCGCCTGAGCCCTGGCTCCGGCCCCACCACCCTTTGCAGGAGAAATCCCCATGTTGCCTCGCGCACTCGTTCTGGCCGCCGGCCTCGCCGCCTCCACCCTGAGCTGGGCAGCCCCCACCGTGGAACTGGAAACCAACCAGGGCAAGATCGTCCTGGAACTCAACAATGCCAAGGCCCCCAAATCCGTGGCCAATTTCCTCCAGTACGCCCGGGAAGGCTTCTACAACGGCACCGTGTTCCACCGGGTGATTCCCGGCTTCATGATCCAGGGCGGCGGCTTTGACCCCAAGATGAACCAGAAGGAAACCCGGGAACCCATCGAGAACGAAGCCAAGAACGGGCTCCGGAACAGCCGCGGCACCATCGCCATGGCCCGCCGCCCCGACCCCAACTCCGCCACCGCCCAGTTCTTCATCAATCTGGTGGACAACAAGAACCTGGACTATCCCTCCTTCGACGGCTGGGGCTACGCCGTGTTCGGCAAGGTCACCGAAGGCATGGAGGTGGTGGACAAGATCGCCAAGGTCTCCACCGGCCGCTCCGGTCCCCACCAGGACGTGCCCAAGGAACCCGTCATCATCCAGTCCGTCAAAATCATTTCCGAAAAGTGAGCCATTAACATGATCAAGCTGCAAACCAACCTGGGCACCATCACCCTGAAGCTGGACGCCGAGAAGGCCCCCGTCACCGTCAAGAACTTCATCCAGTACGTAGAGGACGGCCACTACGACAACACCATCTTCCACCGGGTCATCAACGGTTTCATGATCCAGGGCGGCGGCTTCACGCCCGGCATGAAGCAGAAGGACACCCGCGAGCAGATCGAAAACGAAGCCGGCAACGGCCTCAAGAACAAGCGCGGCACCATCGCCATGGCCCGCACCAACGATCCCCACTCCGCCACCGCCCAGTTCTTCATCAACGTCTCCGACAACGATTTCCTGGACTTCAAGGCCCCCTCCGGCAGCGGCTGGGGCTACTGCGTCTTCGGTGAAGTGGTGGAAGGCATGGACGTGGTAGACAAGATCAAGTCCGTCAAGACCGGCAACAAGGGCTTCCACCAGGACGTGCCCGTGGAAGACGTGATCATCGAAAAGGCCGAAGCCGTCTAAGGCGGAATCCCCGGACTTGATCTACTTCATCTCCGACCTGCACCTGTCGCCCCGGACTCCCGGGGCGATCTGCATTTTCAAGGCCTTTCTGGAGCGCATCGCCCGCCCGGATGTAGCCAGAAACAACAGCCTCTACATCCTCGGCGACTGCTTCGAGACCTGGGTCGGCGACGACGACATGGATGATCCCTGCCACCAGGAGATCATCACCGCCCTCGCCCAGGCTGGCGCCGCCGGCCTCGCTACCCATCTGATGCACGGCAACCGGGATTTCCTCCTGGGCCAGGACTTCGCCCGGGCCGCCGGCCTCACCCTGCTGCCCGACCCCTACGTGCTGTCCACTCCCGAATGGCAGTTCGTCCTCGCCCACGGGGACGCCCTATGCACCGACGACCAGGCCTACCAGCAGTTCCGTGCCCAAACCCGCAACCCGGACTGGCAAGCCGCCTTCCTGGTCAAACCCCTGGCCGAGCGCCACGCCATCGCCGAGCATTTGCGTCAGCAGAGCGAAGCCGCCAAGAGCGAAAAGTCCGCCTACCAGATGGACCTCAACCCCGGCGAGACCGACGATTTCCTGCGCCAGTACGGCTACGCCACCTTCATCCACGGCCACACCCACCAACCCGCCCGCCACGACCACATCGTGGACGGCATCCACGTGGAACGCTGGGTGCTAGCAGACTGGAGCGAACACAGGGGTGAAGCCCTGTGCTGGGACGGGGAGCAATTGTTGCGCGAAACGCTGCACCAAAGCTGAGCGGAGCCCCGCACCCCCAATACAGAAAAACAATTGTCGGTACATCATCCGGACGCTATCATCACGCCATGCGTATTGTCCGGAGCCAGCCATGTCTTCCCTGAATCTTGCCAAAACCGAACGGATCGACGTTCGCGCCAGCAGCCCCGTCAAGCAGTTGCTGCAGGAGGCCGCCCGGTCCTGCCACAAGAATGTCAGCGAGTTTCTGCTTGAAGCGGGGATCAATGCGGCCAATCAGGCCCTCTCCGACCGACGCCGCTTCATCCTCGACGAAGCCCAGTGGGCGCAATTCCAGGAAGCCCTGGATCGTCCCGTACAGGCCAAGCCGCGCCTGCAACAGTTGCTCCAGCAGCCCGGAGTACTGGATTGAGCCCTCGCTACGAGCCGGTGCGCAAGCTGGCGGCAACGGACAGGGTCGAGACTTTCGACTGTGGCCAGCCCGCCCTGAACCTGTTCTTGCAGCGTCATGCCCTCGTCAGCCAGAAGGCCAATAGTGCGCAAACCTACGTCTGCTGCCAGGCGGAACAGGTGGTCGGGTTTTACAGTCTGGCTGTGGGCAGCGTGGAGCCCGAGGAGGCCCCACCCGGAGCCGGGAAAGGGCTGGCCCGCCACCCCATCCCGGTCATGATCCTGGCCCGTCTCGCAGTAGCGGCGCCCCACCAAGGCAGGGGACTGGGCCGTGCCCTGCTCAAGGACGCCCTACTGCGCACACTCCAGGCCGCTGATATTGCCGGCATCCGCTGCCTGCTCGTACATGCCAAGAATGATGCCGCCAAGAACTGGTATGAATCCTGGGAGTTCGAGCCCAGCCCCAGCGATGCCTACCATTTGTTTCTACTGCTCAAGGATCTCAAGGCGTTGGCGACAGCGCCGTGAGCGGACCATGAAGCAAGCCCGGAAAACCCCGTGGCACCCGCCGCAAAAACCTATACTTTTCCACTAGATCGAAACAACGGAACGGAAAGAAAAGTGCTCCCTCCCCAGGCAAGACATCCGGCAGCAACGGGCTCCCCTGACCGGATCGAACAGGATCGCATCCGCTGGCAGCAGGCCGGGACATGGCTAAAGGATCTTGATGCACCGCGGGACGGCCTAATCCATTGAACCCATCTGAAAGTCCGTCCATGCCTTTTGCGTGTGCAAGCCCTGGAGTTATCTCCGGCGCCTTGAATGCTCCCCCCTCCGCCCTGGACATCCTCCAGCACACCTTCGGCTACCCGGCCTTCCGCGGCCGACAGGGGGAGATCATCGAGCACGTGGCCGGGGGCGGTGATGCCCTGGTGCTGATGCCCACCGGGGGCGGCAAGTCCCTCTGTTACCAGATTCCGGCCCTGCTGCGCCGCGGCGTGGCCATCGTGGTCTCTCCCCTGATCGCCCTGATGCAGGACCAGGTGGACGCCCTGACCCAGCTCGGCATCAAGGCGGCGCTGCTGAACTCCACCGTGGCCTGGGAGCAGGTGCGGGAGACCGAACAGCGCCTCTTCGCCGACGACCTGGACCTGCTCTACGTGGCCCCGGAACGGCTGATGACCGAGCGCTTCCTGGCGCTCCTGGACGGGCTGGCCGAGGGGGGCCGGCTGGCCCTGTTCGCCATCGACGAGGCCCATTGCGTCTCCCAGTGGGGCCACGACTTCCGCCCCGAATACCTGCAGCTGTCCGCCATCCACGAGCGCCACCCGGAAGTGCCCCGGATCGCCCTCACCGCCACGGCCGACGAGGCCACCCGGCGGGAGATGATCGCCCGCCTGGGCCTGAACGAGGCCCGGGTGTTCATCTCCAGCTTCGACCGGCCCAACATCCGCTACACGGTGGTGGAGAAGGACACCCCCAAGCGCCAGCTGCTGGGCTTTCTCGGCGGGCATAAGGGGGAAGCCGGCATCGTCTATTGCCTGTCGCGCAAGAAGGTGGAGGAGATCGCCGCCTGGCTCAGTCAGGAGGGCTACCCGGCCCTGCCCTACCACGCCGGTCTGGATGCCCGGGTGCGGGCCGAGAACCAGCGCCGCTTCCTGCGCGAGGAGGGGCTGATCATGGTCGCCACCATCGCCTTCGGCATGGGCATCGACAAGCCGGACGTGCGCTTCGTGGCCCACCTGGACCTGCCCAAGAGCCTGGAAGCCTATTACCAGGAAACCGGCCGGGCCGGCCGGGACGGGGAACCCGCCGAAGCCTGGATGACCTACGGCCTCCAGGACGTGGCCCTGCAACGCTCCCGCATCGACGACTCCACCGCCGGCGAGGAGCAGAAGCGCCTGGAAAGCCAGAAGCTCACCGCCCTCCTGGGCTATGCGGAATCCCCCCGCTGCCGCCGGGTGGTGCTGCTCGACTACTTCGGGGAAGCCAGCCAGCCCTGCGGCAACTGCGATGTCTGCCTGGACCCGCCGGAACTCTGGGACGGCACCGAGGCGGCCCGGAAGGCCCTGTCCACCGCCTACCGCACCGGCCAGCGCTTCGGCGCCAAGCACCTGATCGACGTGCTGCGCGGCAAGGAAAACCCCAAGACCCGGGAATACGGCCACCACAACCTGTCCACCTGGGGCATCGGCGCCGACCTGGACGAAACCGCCTGGCGCGCCGTGTTCCGCCAACTGGTGGCCGCCGGCCTGCTGCACGCGGACATGAACGAATACGGGGCCCTGAAGCTCACCGCCGCCGCCAAGCCGGTGTTGAAGGGGGAACAGTCCGTGGAACTGCGCCGCCGCACCACCAAGGCCGGCAAGCCGGTCCGGAGCAGCAGCCGCAGCCAGCTCACCGCCGACCTCAGCCCCGAAGCCCTGGCCCTCTTCGAGCGCCTGCGCCAGTGGCGAGCGGAAACCGCGAAGGAACAGGGGGTGCCGGCCTACGTGATCTTCCACGACCGGACCCTGAAGGAAATCGCCGAACTGCGCCCCGGCAGCCGGGGCTACCTGATGAGCGTGCAGGGCTTCGGCGAAGCCAAGATGGAGCGCTACGGGGACGAGATCCTGGAGCTGGTGCGCTCGGCCTGAGGCCTCACCGCCAGGGGAACAGCCAGGGCAGCACCAGCACGCACACCAGCAGCAGCAGGACCGTGAACGGCACGCCCAGACGCAGGTAGTCGGAAAAGCGGTACTGGCCCGGCACCAGCACCAGGGTATTCACCGGCGAAGAAACCGGAGTCATGAAGGCGGCCGAGGCCGCCACGGCCACGGTCATGGCGAAAGGATAGGGGGACAGCCCCAGCTGGCTGGCCGTAGCCATGGCCACGGGCGCCATCAGCACCGCCGTGGCGGTATTGGAAATGAACAGCCCCACCAGGGCGGTGAGCAGGAACAGACTGGCCAGCACCAGGCGCGGCGAATCGCCCCCGGTCAGGGCCAGGAGCCCCTGCACCACCAGGTCGATGCCGCCGGTTTTCTGCAGGGCGGTGGCAAAGGGCAGCATACCGACAATGAGGATCAGGCACTGCCAGTTGATGGCCCGGTAGGCGCTTTCCAGATCGACGCAGCGGAAAGCCCCCATCAGCAGGCAGCCGATGAAGGCGGCGATCACCGGCGGCACCAGGCCGCTGATCATCAACCCCACGGTCAACAGCAGGGTGAGGATGGCAAAGGGCGCCCGCCTGCCCGCCGGTGCCGCCTCGTCCAGTTCCGCCGGCAGGTTGAGCACCAGGAAATCCTGGCTGCAGCCCTGCAACTGGCGGATGGCCTTCCAGCTTCCCGCTACCAGCAGGGTGTCCCCCATGCGCAGCTTCCGGTCCAGACCACTCCCCTGGGCCCGGCGACGGCGCCGCAGTCCCACCACGTGCAGGCCGTAGCGGGTGCGGAACCCCAGTTCCAGCACCGTCTTGCCGATCAGGCTGGATTCCGGCGGCAGCACCACCTCGGCCAACCCCATTTCCCGGGAGGAATCGGCGAAGGAATCCTCCCGGAAAGGGCGGGATTCCAGGCCGTGCTCACGCCCCAGGGTGAGAAAATTCACCTGCAGGGGGTCGCACAGCAGCAACAAGGTATCCCCGGCCTGCAGTTCCCGGCCCGGACCCGCCTCCAGCAGGGCCAGGCGCAAATGGCGCTGGCGTTCCAGGCCGATCACGTTCAAGCCCAGGCGGGTGCGCAGCCGCAGCTCCCCCAGGGTGCGCCCCACCAGGGGAGAATCCGGACGCACCAGGAGGCGCAGCACCCGGCCCTCCAGTTCGTAGTCCCGGGCCAGCTCCAGCATGCGCCGGCGCGGACGCTCACCCCGGGGCCCCTTGCGCGGCGCCGTTCCCAGCCAGTGACGGGCGAACAGCATGTAGACGATGCCCAGACCCAGGGCCAGGAGCCCCACGGGGGTGAAGGAGAAGAAGCCGAAGCCGGCAACACCGGCCCGCTCCAGTTCGCTGTTCATGACCAGGTTGGGCGGCGTCGCCACCAGGGTGAGCATGCCGCTGATCAGGGCCGCGAAGGAGAGGGGCATCATCAGCCGCCCCGGGGCCAGCCCCAGGCGGGAAGCGACACTCAGGGCCACGGGAATGAAGATGGCCACCACCCCGGTGGAGCTCATCACCGAGCCCAGGAGGCCCACGGACAGCATCATCAGGACGATCAGCCGGGTCTCGTCACTGCCGGCCTTATGCACCAGCCAGTCCCCGACCCGGTAGGCAATCCCGGTGCGGACCAGGCCCTCGCCTATGACGAAGAAGGCAGCAATCAGGAGTACGCTGGGTTCGCTGAATCCGGCCAGGGCCTCGGCCGGGCTCAGGGTGCCCCCAAGCACCAGGGCCACCAGCGCCATCAGGGCCACCACGTCCATGCGCGGCCGGTTGACGATGAACGCGGTCACACAGGCCAGCAGCAAACCGAAAACCCAGAGCTGTTCGTGCGTCATGGCAAGAAAGGCCGCCAGGGCGGCCGCAAATGATCCTTAAAACCTCAGTTAAACCACAGAGGCACAGAGACGCCGAGGAAAAACAAAGACTTGTCCTGGAAGGCCAGGTCACTTTCTAGGTGAGCGCAGAAGATAATGCAAGCCATTGTTTTTTTGAACTTCTCTGTGTCTTTGTGTCTCTGTGGTGAGGTTTTTAGGATGATTCAGGCAGGAAGCCCGGTTTCTACCACGGAAAGCCGGCTCAGGAACACCGGCCCCGCCGCCAGCCCCTGAGCGGGACCGGCAAGGCGCCCGCCGGGAAAGCCGCCGGGCGATCCCGGCGCCCTCCCGAGGGAGCCGCCCGGATCAGTGGTGGCGGCTGCCATTACGGTGCTGCCCGCCGCCGCCACCAGGCCGGCCGCCGCCATTGCCACCACCATTACCATTGCCGCTGCCACCCCGGCCGGAACCCCCGCCACCGCGGCGCCCTGCGCCGGGCTGGCCGCCCTCGCTACGCCGGGGCGCGGCCGCCTGCTGGCCGCGGCCCTGGCCCTGACCGCCCCGGCCCTGCCCCTGACCCGACTTGGGCGGATTGGGCTTGGCCGGGTTTTCCAGGGTCATCAGGGGCTCGAAACCGGGCAGCACCAGCCGCTCCAGATCCTTCTTGATCAGGCGCTCGATGCCCTTCAGGTAGTCCTTCTCGTCGTGGCAGACCAGGGAATAGGCCTCCCCCTCGGCCCCGGCCCGGCCGGTACGGCCGATACGGTGCACGTAATCCTCGGCGATATTGGGCAGCTCGTAGTTGATCACGTAGGGCAGCTGGTCGATGTCGATGCCCCGGGCTGCGATGTCGGTGGCCACCAAAGCCACCAGCTTGCCCTCCTTGAACTCGGTCAGGGCCCGCACCCGAGCACCCTGGGTCTTGTTGCCGTGCAGGGCGGCGGAGCGGATGCCGCTCTTTTCCAGGGAGCGGGACAGGGCGTCGGCCCCATGCTTGGTGCGGGTGAAGATCAGCACCTGATGCCAGCCCCGGGTCTCGAAGAGGTGCAGCAGGGCATCCTTCTTGCGATCCTTGTCCAGGGGAATCACGGTCTGCAGCACGGATTCGGCGGGCGTGTTGCGGCGCGCCACTTCCACGTAGGCCGGATCGTGCAGGAAGCCGGCGGCCAGCTGCTTGATTTCATCGGAGAAGGTGGCGGAGAACATCAGGTTCTGGCGCTGGCCCTTGGCAGGCAGCAGGGCCAGGATCTTGCGGATGTCGCGGATGAAACCCATGTCCAGCATCCGGTCGGCCTCGTCCAGGACCAGGATTTCCACGGCGGAAAGGTCCAGGGTGCGCTGGTTCACATGGTCCAGCAGGCGGCCCGGACAGGCCACCAGGATATCCACGCCCCGGCGCAGGGCGGCGATCTGGGGATTCATACCCACCCCGCCGAACATGGCCAGGGAGGTCAGGGGCAGGTGCTTGCCATAGGTGCGCACGCTCTCCTCCACCTGCAGGGCCAGTTCCCGGGTGGGGGCCAGCACCAGGGCCCGGGGGGACTTGCTGGCGGAACGGCTCAGGCGATCCTTGCGCCCGGCCATCAGCCGCTGCAGCAGCGGCAGGGTGAAGCCGGCAGTCTTGCCGGTGCCGGTCTGGGCGCAGGCCATCAGGTCGCGGCCCTGGAGCACCACGGGAATGGCTTCCCGCTGGATGGGGGTGGGATCGGTGTAGCCGGTGTCGTCAACGGCGCGCAGCAACTCGGGCAACAGGCCCAGTTCGGTGAATTTCATGGGGTAGGACTCCCGATGCCGGCCACCTGCTTGGGGCAGGCCAGTCTGGGCTGACATACGTCAGGGAAGAAACAAGGACGGAATCGTCCTGGAGACAGGAGCCGGAAGACTGAAGCCGGATCCCGAAGGGCGCGCAGTGTAGCACGATATGCCCTTTGGCCAGGCCGCCGTTTTCCCCCGCCGCTTTCCCCCTGGCCCATTTACCCAACTTAACCTGGGCCGCCCCAGTCGTTACCGACTGTAAAACCGGGGCATGGCGCCTGTTCCCGGAGCGGGGCATTGATTACACTGCGCAGCATTCTCCGCCGGCATGGGCGCCGGCCCACACTCGAAAACCATGACTCCCCCTACCCCTCTGCACCCGCCAGTCCGCCCCCTGGTCATCGCCCTCCTGGCTGCCGGCTGCCTGGGCGGCTGCGCCCTCTTCAGCCCCGCCCCGGACCTGAGCCTGCGCCTCTCCAGCGTGGTGGTCCCGGAACGCTGGCAGCAGGCCCCCCTGGCCGATCCCGGCAGCCCGGAAGCCCTGGCCCGCTGGTGGCAGCAGTTGCAGGACCCGCTGCTGGACGAACTGATCAGCCAGGGCCTGGAGCGGGCCCCCGACCTGCGCGCCGCCCAGATCCGCCTGCGCCAGGCCAGGGCCACCCGGGACCTGACCAGCGCCGGCCTGTTTCCCAACCTGGGCGTGTCCACCGGCAGCAGCCGCTCCCGGGCCAGCGAGGAAACCAGCGGCGGCAACAGCAGCAGCCGCAGCCTCTACAACGCCGGTTTCGACGCCAGCTGGGAACCCGACATCTTCGGCGCCACCCGCAGCGCCGTCAGCGGCGCCGAGGCGGACCTGGCCGCCCAGGCCGCCAGCCTGGAAAATACCCGGGTCACCCTGGTGGCGGAAATCGCCCGCAACTACGTGGAATACCGGGCCTACCAGGAGCGCCTGCAGATCGCCCGCAAGAACGCCGCCAGCCAGCAGGAAACCCTGGAGATCACCCGCTGGCGCGCCGCCGCCGGGCTGGTGACCGAGCTCGACGTGGAACAGGCGCGCAGCAGCCTGGAGCAGACCCGGGCCACCCTGCCGGCCCTGGAAAACAGCCTCACCGCCAGCCAGCACCGGCTCGACATCCTCCTGGGCCAGACCCCGGGCAGCCTGCACGCCCGGCTGGCCGAGGTCCGCCCCCTGCCCCGGGCGCCGGAGCAGATCGCCAGCGGCATTCCCGCCGACACCCTGCGCCGCCGGCCCGATGTCCTGGCCGCCGAACAGACCCTGCGGGCCGAAACCGCCCGGGTGGATGAAAAGGTGGCGGCCCGCTACCCCAGCCTCAAGCTGAGCGGCAGCTTCGGCTGGCAGGCCCTGAGCTATTCGGCCCTGGGCGGCGGCAGCAGCGTCACCCATTCCCTCGCCGCCAGCCTCGCCGCCACCCTCTTCGACGGGGGCCGCATCCGCAGCCAGATCGCCATCCAGGATGCCATCCAGGAACAGGCCCTGGTGAGCTACGAACAGACCCTGCTCACGGCCCTGGAAGACGTGGAAAACGCCCTGGTGGCCTACGCCACCAGCCGGGAAAAGGAAGCCCGCCGGGCCCAGGCCGCCGAGGCGGCCCGGAACGCCGCCAGCCTGGCCAGCCAGATGTACCAGGCCGGCCTCACCGACTTCCAGAGCGTGCTGGAAACCCAGCGCACCCAGCTCAGCGCCGAAGACAACCTGGTCAGTGCCAGGAGCGACATCCTCACCGCCGTGATCCAGCTCTACAAGGCCCTGGGCGGCGGCTGGGATCCCGCCGCCCCCACCTCCTCCGAGAACAAAGATCCATCATGAGCACACCCGACAACAACACCGGCTCCCTCCAGGAATTGCTGCAACGCCGGGGCAGCGGCTCCAGGTCTTCCGGCTGGCTGAAAAAGCGCTGGCTCTGGGGCATCGGCGCCCTCTTGGTACTGCTGCTCCTGTTCCTGGCCAGCCGCAGTGCCCCCCGGACCCTGACCTACAGCACCGAGGAGGTAAGCCAGGGCCCCCTGACGGTGAGCGTCGCCGCCAGCGGCACCCTGAAGCCGACCCGCTCCGTGGATGTGGGCAGCGAACTGTCCGGCACCCTGGAATCGGTACTGGTGCAGGAAAACGACCGGGTCAGCAAGGGCCAGCTGCTGGCCCAGCTGGATACGGCCAAGCTCAAGGATGCCGTGGTCAAGTCCCAGGCCGCCGTGGCCGCCGCCGAGGCCCAGGTGGCCCAGATGGAAGCCACCCTGGCGGAAAGCCGGGCCAGCCTGGCCCGCATGCGCCAGGTGGCGGAACTTTCGGGCGGCAAGGTACCCGCCAAGACCGAGCTGGACAGCGCCGAAGCGGCCCTGAAGCGGGCCGAGGCCAACCTGGCCAGCGCCCGGGCCACGGTGATCCAGACCCGGGCCGCCCTGAAGACCGACGAGACCAACGTCCAGAAAGCCACGATCCGCTCCCCGGTGGACGGGGTGGTGCTGACCCGCAAGGTGGAACCGGGCCAGACCGTGGTGGCGGCCATGACCATTCCGGTACTGTTCAACATCGCCGAGGACCTGACCCAGATGGAACTGCATGTAAACGTGGATGAAGCCGACGTGGGCCAGGTGCAGCAGGGCCAGGATGCCACCTTCACCGTGGCCGCCTGGGCCGGGCGCAAGTTTCCCGCCCAGGTGGAGCGGGTGGACCTGGGTTCCACCACCACCGACAACGTGGTCACCTACACCACGGTGCTGCAGGTGCGCAACGACGACCTGGCCCTGCGCCCGGGCATGACCGCCTCGACGGAAATCATCACCGCCCGGCGCGAACAGGCCCTGCTGGTGCCCAATGCCGCCCTGCGCTTCACCCCGCCCAAGGCCGGCGCCGGCGAAGATCAGCGCAGCTTCGTGTCCCGCCTGATGCCGGGACCGCCCCGGAGCGCACCGGCGAAGAAGCCCCAGCCCCAGGGCAAGGACCAGGAGCCCCAGGTATGGGTGCTGCAGGAGGGCCAGCCGGTGGCCATCAACATCAAGACCGGGGTCAGCAACGGCCGCTACACGGAAGTGCTGGGCGGCGCACTGCAGCCCGGCATGGCCGTGATCACCGAGTACCAGGAAGCCCGCAAATGAACTCGGCACCCGCCGCCCCGCTGATCGAGTTCCAGGGCATCACCAAGACCTACGGCCAGGGCCAGGCTGCTTTCCAGGCCCTGAGCGGGGTGGACCTGAGCATCCAGCAAGGGGAATTCCTGGCCGTGATGGGCCCCAGCGGCTCAGGCAAGTCCACGGCCATGAACATCCTGGGCTGCCTGGACACCCCGAGCACCGGGACTTACCTGTTCCAGGGGGTGCATGTGGAAGACCTGGACCGCAACCAGCGGGCCCTGCTGCGCCGCCATTACCTGGGCTTCGTATTCCAGGGCTTCAACCTGCTGGCCCGGACCTCGGCCCAGGAAAACGTGGAACTGCCCCTGCTCTACCGGGGTGAATCCCCCGCCGCCCGCCACCAGGCGGCCCTGGACGCCCTGGCCCTGGTGGGCCTGTCGGGCTGGGAGCACCATACCCCGGCGGAGCTGTCCGGCGGCCAGCAGCAGCGGGTCGCCATCGCCCGGGCCATCGTCACCCGTCCCCTGGTGCTGCTGGCGGATGAACCCACCGGCAACCTGGACAGCAAGCGCAGCCACGAGATCATGGAGCTGCTGGTCCGCCTCAACCAGGAACAGGGCATCACCGTGCTGATGGTGACCCACGAGCCGGACATGGCCACTTACGCCTCCCGCATCGTGCACTTCGTGGACGGCCAGGTGGCCAGCGACGACGCCCAGGAGGCCCGCCCATGCTGATGAATGCCCTGCTGCTGGCCCTGCGGGAAATCCGGCGCAACCTGATGCGCTCCTTCCTGACCATACTGGGCATCGTCATCGGGGTGGCGGCGGTGATCACCATGGTGACCCTGGGTAACGGCGCCACCCGCATGGTGGCGGAACAGATTTCCAGCCTCGGCAGCAACCTGCTGATCATGCGCCCCGGCCAGCGCCTGGGCCCCGGCCGGGACGAAGCCGGCGCCCCCAAGTTCCGGGTTGCCGATGCGGAGGCGATCAAGAGCCAGGTCTCCGCCCTCCAGGCCGTGGCCCCGGTGGTGGGCAGCAGCGTCACCCTGGTGGCCGGCAACGAAAACTGGTCCTCCACGGTGAGCGGCACCACCAATGCCTACTTCATCACCGGCAACTGGAAGCTGGCGGCTGGCCGCCAGTTCTCCGACGAGGACGAGAAGGTGGGCCGGGCCGTCTGCGTCATCGGCAACACGGTGCGGGACAAGCTGTTCGGCCACCAGAACCCCCTCGGCGCGGAGCTGCGCATCAAGAATTTCTCCTGTGAAATCATCGGCCTCCTGGCCAGCAAGGGCCAGGGCGCCATGGGCATGGACCAGGATGACGTGGTGGTGATTCCCCTGCTCACGGCCCAGCGCCGCCTGACCGGCAACCAGGACGTGGCCACCCTGATGATCTCCATGCAGGACGGCGCCGACACCTCCCGGGTGATGGCGCAGATCCGCCAGCTGATGCGGGAACGGCGCAAGCTGGCCGAGAACGACGACGACAACTTCAACCTGATGGACACCAAGCAGATCGCCCAGGCCCTCTCGGGCACCATCGGCACCATGACCGCCCTGCTCGGCGCGGTGGCGGCGGTGAGCCTGCTGGTGGGCGGCATCGGCATCATGAACATCATGCTGGTCTCGGTCACAGAGCGGACCCGGGAAATCGGTATCCGGCTCGCCATCGGCGCCCTGGAACACGAGGTGCTGCTGCAGTTCCTGATCGAGGCCGTAGCCCTGTCGGCCCTGGGCGGCGTGGTCGGCATCCTGCTGGCCCTGCTCACCTGCCTGGGCCTCTCCGCCCTGATGCACATGCCCTTCATGTTCGACCCGGGCATCAACCTGCTGGCCTTCGCCTTCTCCGCCGCCATCGGCGTGGTGTTCGGCTACATGCCGGCGCGCCGGGCCGCCAGCCTGGACCCCATCGAAGCCCTGCGCCACGAATGAGCGGCAACCCCTTTGCCGAAGCGGCCGGCCAGGCCCTGCTGGGTCGGCGCCACGCCGAGGCCCTGCACCTGGCGCGCCTGGGCCTGAGCCTACAGCCCGAAGACGAGGAGTTGCTGGAAATCGCCGCCCTGGGAGCGGAAGGGACCGGCCAGGAAGCCCTGGCGGCCGACTATTGGCGGCGACTCCTGGCCAGCCATCCGGAACGCAGCGATGCGGCCAACCAGCTCGGCCTGATCCTGGAAAACCTGGGCCACTCCAGCGCCGCCGCAGCCCTGTTCCGCCAGGCCCTGGCCCGGACCCCGGACGACGCCCACCTGCACAGCAACCTGGGACTGAGCCTGGAAAGCCAGGGACGGCTGGAAGAAGCCCTGGCCTGCCAGGAGCAGGCCCTGGCCCTGGCCCCGGCCAGCGCCGCCATCCGCGCCAACCTGGCCAACGTCCTGACCACCCTGGGCCGCTGGGAGGCGGCGGAAGCCCATTACCGGCAAGCCCTCGCCGCCGACCCCGGGCACGCCGCCAGCCACTCCAACCTGGGCGTCCTGCTCCATGACCAGGGCCGCAGCGCCGAGGCCGAACAGCACTTTCGCGCCGCCCTGGCCCTGGAACCGGCATCCCCCGCCTACGCCCTGAACCTGGGCCAGATGCTGCTCGCCCGGGGTCATTTTGCCGAAGGCTGGCGCCTGCACGAAGCCCGGCTGCAGGCGCCGCGCAACCTGGAACTGCTGCAGCGCCATTGCGGCCCCCTGGCATGTCCCCGCTGGCAGGGAGAAGACCTGCAGGGCAAGACCATCCTGGTGCTGCCAGAGCAGGGTCTGGGGGACGAAATCCAGTTCTGCCGCTACCTGTCCTGGCTCAAGACCCGGGGGCCGGCGCAACTGATCCAGATGTGCCGGCCCGAGCTTCTCCCCCTGATGCAGGGCCTGGCCGGCCCGGACCTGTGCCTGCCCGTGGCGCCAGCCGCCGGGCCGCTGCCCCGGGCCGACTACTGGACCGTGCTCCTCAGCCTGCCCCTGCAGGCCGGCACCACCCTGGAAAATATCCCCGCCCCCATCCCCTACCTGGCCCCCGAGCCGGAACGGCAGGCCCGTCTCGCCCCCCTAGTGCGCCAGGCAGCGCCCAGTGCCCTGAAAGTGGGCCTGGTCTGGCGCGGTAATCCCGGGCACAGCAATGATGCGGACCGCTCCCTGGACAGCCTGGAGCGGCTCGCTCCCCTGGGCGCCATCCCGGGCCTGCATTTTTTCAGCCTGCAAAAAGGCGAGGCCCAGGGCCGCAGCATTCCCGCCCTGCCCTGGACCGACCTGGCGCCCCAGCTGCAAGACTTTGCCGACACCGCCGCCCTGCTGGCAGAACTGGACCTGCTGATCAGCGTGGATACCTCCACCGCCCACCTGGCCGGGGCCCTGGGGCGGCCCTGCTGGCTGCTGCTGCCCCGACACAAGACGGACTGGCGCTGGCTCCAGGACAGGAACGACAGCCCCTGGTACCCCCGCACCCGGCTCTACCGGCAGCCCAGCCGAGGCGACTGGGACACCCCTCTGGCAGCCCTGGCCCGGGACCTGGAGCAACTGGTCGCAACCCATGCCCAAGCCGGGTGACATGGCCCCCGGCGGCATTTGGGTTTATCCTTCGCCCCCCTCAATTCTTTCGGGTATCTCCCCATGGCCACCATTCCCTGCCCCCAATGCACCCTGGAAAACACCTACCAGGACGGCCCCAACCTGGTCTGCGCCGATTGCGGCTACGAATGGCCCGTGGGCGGCGAAGGCAAGGCCCAGGATGAGGATGACGACCAGGTCCGGGACGCCAACGGCAACCTGCTCGAGAACGGCGATACGGTGGTGCTGATCAAGGACCTGAAGGTGAAGGGTTCTTCCATCACCCTGAAACAGGGCACCAAGATCAAGGGCATCCGCCTAGTGGGCGGCGATCACGAGGTGGATTGCAAGGTGGAGGGCAGCCCCTTCATGCTCAAGGCCTGCTATCTGCGCAAGGTCTGATCCCGGTTTCCCGGTTCAGTCCATCCTCCCGCAGCCAGCTGCCCGCCGGCTGCGGCCGGCCATAGATGTAGCCCTGCAGCAGCCGGCAACCCAGCTGGCGCAGCAGCTCCAGCTGCCCGGGGGTTTCCACCCCTTCGGTGACCACGCTCAGTTCCAGGTCCGCCGCCATGGAGACGATGGCGCGCACGATCTTCTGGTCGGACGCGCTGGTCGTCAGGTTGCGCACGAAGGACTGGTCGATCTTGATGATGTTCACCATGAAGCTGGACAGGTAGCTCATGGAGGAATAGCCGGTCCCGAAATCGTCGATGGCGATGCGCAGCCCCAGTTCCCTGAGGCGGCCCAGCACCAGGGTGGCATTGCCCACATCCCCCAGCAGCATGTCCTCGGTGACTTCCAGCACCAGCCGTTCGGGAGGCATCCGCTCCTCGGCCAGGATGGCGGCCACCCGACCGGGGAAGTCCTCGGCGTAGATGTCGCTCACCGACACATTCACCCCCAGGTAAGGCCGTGAGACCACCTCCAGGTAAGGCTGAAAGGCCCGGCAGGCGGCACGCAGCATGCCCAGGGTCAGTTCCCGGATGCAGCCGCTCTCGATGGCGGCCCGGATGAACTCGGGGGGCGGCACCCAGCCCAGTTCCGGATGCTGCCAGCGGGCCAGGGCTTCGAAGCCGGCAATGCCGCCGCTGCCGGCCTCGACGATGGGCTGGAAATAGACCTGGATCTCGCCCCGGGCCACCGCATTGGGCAGCCAGGCTTCCAGGCGGAACTGGCGCAGGGCCCGCTCGTGGATGTCCCGGTCGAACACCACCACGTGGTTGCCCCGCTCCCGCTTGGCCTCGTGCATGGCCGTATCCGCCTCACGCAGCAGCCGGTCCCGGTCGATCTCGTCGGGCCCCGCCAGGGTGGCGCCGAAAGCCGCCGAGACGGACAGGCGGTGCCCGCTCACCTGGAAAGGCTCGGCCAGAATCCGTTCGCACTGTTCGCAGAAGTCTCCCAGCTCCAGGGGGTCCTCCAGCCGGCGCAGCACGACGAAGGAGTCGCCGCTGAAACGCACCAGCTCGGTCCTCCCATCCAGCAGCCCGGCCAGGCGGTCTGCCACGCTGGTGAGTACCTCATCGCCAAAGGAATGGCCGTAGGTGTCGTTGATCAGCTGGAAACGGTTGAGATCCATCATCACCAGGGCCAGGGTGCATCCGCTGCCCCATTTCCCCTGCTGCAGCTGTTCGTTGAGCCAGGCCCGGTTGGGCAGGCGGGTCAGGTCGTCATGGGTGGCCTGATGATGCAGGGCTGCCTGGCGTGAAGCCAGCAGGCGGCCCCGGAGCACCACCCCGGCCAGGACCAGAAGCAGCAGGGCGATGACGCCACTGAACCCCAGCAGGGCATGGCGGTATTCGGGATCGAAGATGGAGGGTGGCCGGTTCAGCACCTGGCTGCCCCGAGGCAGGTCCCGCTCGGCGATGCCGAAACGCCGCAGCTCCCGGTAATCGAACAGCAGGGCCAGGGGAGTTTCATAGACGATGGGGATTTCCTCCGGGCGCTGCCCGGCCAGCACGTGCTGGGCCATGCGCGCCATCAGGCGGCCGTTCTCCAGGCCGCTGTTCATGTAGCCTCCCAGGGCCCCCCGACCCACCGTGGCATCCAGGTCGGAATAGACCGGACAGTTGCTGCGGGCATGGACATAGGCCACCAGCTCCTCCGGGCTGAAAGGCCGCCCCCCGTCCTCCAGGGGCAGGGAGCCCAGGGCAAACAGCAGGGCATCCGGCCCCAGGGCGGCCAGACGCCCTTCCACCTCCGCCAGGCGCCGGGTCACCCAGTGCTCCACCTGGACCCCGGTCCCCAGCCGCGCCAGGGCATCGGAAAGATGCTGGCGGGTCCCCACCCCCGACTCGTCGGCCGTGGTCATGAACACCAGCCGCTTCACCTCGGGATGCAGGGCCAGGGCCAGGCGCAGGGTGCGCACCAGATCGAAGCGTTCGGCCACCCCGGTCACCCCGGAACGGGTGCCAATGATCTGGCGCGGGTCCCCGTTGATGCCGCCGAAGACGATAGGAATGCCGGCCAGCATCTCCTGCTGCAGGGCAAATTCCAAGGCATTGTCGTCCGCCGTCATGACCAGGTCGAAATGCTGCCCGGCGTACTTCTCGGTCAGATAGGCGGCAAACCGGGCGCGCTGCTCCAGGCCCCGGTGCCGTTTGGTATCCATCCACTCCACATGCAGCACCGGCCGCCCGGCGGTAATTCCGCCCCACTCCTCGAACCCCTCGAGGATGCGGTCCTCCCAGCTGTAACCGTAGTGGTAGGACATGAGCACCAGCACCTGGGGCAGGTCCCGGGCCGGCTGCATCCGGACTGCCGGCACCCCGGCCGCCTGCGCCAGCTGTGACAGACACAACAAACAGGCCAGCAGGCAGTACCGCCAGGCAGCGGACATCCCCTTCTCCCTCATGCACCACTCCATTCCGGGGCCAGGAGCGGCCCGATGCAGCCATTCAACTACGCCCGGCCCGGACTCACAAGCCCCCTCTCCCGGGCAGACACGGTTCCGCCCGGAAAAACCTGCCCCGACAGGCGTGCATGCTCTGCTTCAGCTGCCCTCCCCGCTGGTCTCCACCTTGCTTTCCACAGGCTTCAACTTGCCGGCCAGGAAATCGTCCAGCCCTTTCTGCACCAGCTCGTAGGTCTTCATCACGCCGCTCTCCACCTCGCCCTGGAACACCTGCAAACCCTTGAGGATATCCACGGCCTCGTTGAAGCCCTTCTCGAAGCCGCCCCGGATCAGGTCTACGAAGTTGCGGGCCAGGGTTTCCGGGTCCTCGCCCGGATGCTGGGCCGCATAGGCTTCGTAAAACCCGGTGGACAGGCTGAGGATGCGCCCCGCCGTGGCCTCGGGAGAGTTGTCCTGGCCCATGGCGTTCTGGATGGCATCGGGCCCCTGTTCCGGCGCCAGGACCTCGTTGATCCGGTCGATGGCGCTGCGAAACAGCAGGGCCATGGAATCATCGCCAGCCTT
Organism: Azovibrio restrictus DSM 23866; assembly: GCF_000429665.1. Classification (GTDB taxonomy): domain Bacteria; phylum Pseudomonadota; class Gammaproteobacteria; order Burkholderiales; family Rhodocyclaceae; genus Azovibrio; species Azovibrio restrictus. The sequence goes on along the minus strand of NZ_AUCH01000002.1, from coordinate 280,634 downwards.
GATGGAAACACTCATGGAGGCTTCCATGATGCGGACGTTGCTGGCCTGCTGGCTCTGCCGCTCCACGGCGCGTCCCCCATGGCCCTCCACCTTGGCCCCCTGCCAGGCGGCAGCACTGTCGCCCACGGCATTCACGGAAATGTCTTCGTCCATGATCAGCTCCTCTCGAAATGTAAAAGCCACCTTTTAACAATAGCTTGTGAATACATTTCGCGCCGCTCGAAAAGCTTGGTCGCAGCCGTCTCAGGGAGAGGCAAGGGCTGCCGGAGTGTCGCTATCGTCCTTCAGGCGCACACCGGTATAGCCCAGGCGCCGGGCCCCATTGATCAGGTAGGCGAGCTTCCAGGCCGCCTGGGCGTAAGACAAACCTTCTGGGCGGACATTGGAGATGCAATTGCGGCCGGCGTCGTTGCAGCCCACCCGGGGAGCCCAGGTGAGATAGATGCCCAGGCTGTCCGGCGAGGAAAGGCCGGGACGCTCGCCGATCAAGACCACCACCAGCCGGGCCCCGAGCAGTTCCCCCACCTCGTCCCCCAGGGCCACCCTGCCCTCCCTGGCGATGACCAGGGGCGCGGCAGGCAGCTCCGGCAGATGCCCCGCCAGCTCCATCAGTACATGCGGCGCATGCCGGCTCACCGCCAAGGAGGAAAGTCCGTCCGCCACCAGGATGACCAGCGCCGGGGACTCCCCCACCGGCCGGGCGGCCAGCAGGGTGGCCCGGCCCGCCTCATCGAGCCGCCGCCCCCAGTCAGGCCGGCGCAGATAAGCGGCCCGATCCGGGGCGGCACTGTGCACCTGCAGGGGATGGAATCCCTGGTGCGCCAGTTCCCCGGCCAGTGCTGTTGTGTCCAGGGGCAGGTGTACCGCATCCCTGGCCTGGGCATGGGCCAGGGAAAAATTCAGCACCTCACGGGTGGGCAGGCTCACCCCTGCCCGCCCCAGGGCAATCCTTGCCCGGGTATGGCGGCGTAACTGGTCCCAGTTGTCCGGTACGATCAGTTGTCCCATGGCCCTTTCCTTTTTCAAAAACCTGCTGCCATCTGCAGCAGGGGTTGCCGCGCCGACTGGGGCAGCAGGCGTCCCAGATGATCGACGATGCCCATGCTTTCCAGCCAGGCCTCGAATTCGGGGGCCCGCCGCCGTTCCAGAACCTGCCGCAGGTAGAGGGCATCATGGAAGGAGGTGCTCTGGTAGTTGAGCATGATGTCGTCGGCACCGGGCACACCGATGACGAAATTGATCCCCGCCACCCCCAGGAGGGTGAGCAGGGTATCCATGTCATCCTGGTCCGCCTCGGCGTGATTGGTGTAGCAGATGTCACAGCCCATGGGCAGGCCCAGGAGCTTGCCGCAGAAATGGTCCTCCAGGCCGGCGCGGATGATCTGTTTGCCGTCATAGAGGTATTCCGGGCCGATGAAGCCCACCACCGTATTCACCAGCAGGGGCTGGAATTCCCTGGCCACGGCATAGGCCCGGGCCTCCAGGGTCTGCTGATCCACGCCATGGTGGCCATTGGCCGAGAGGGCGCTGCCCTGCCCGGTTTCAAAATACATCACGTTGTTGCCCAGGTTCCCCCGGCCCAGGCTGCGGGCTGCCCCGTTGGCCTCGGCCAGCATGGCCAGGTCGATGCCGAAACTGCGATTGGTCAGTTCGGTCCCGGCAATGGACTGGAACACCAGGTCCACCGGCGCCCCCTGCTCCATGGCCCGCAGACTGTTGGTGACATGGGTCAGGACACAGCTCTGGGTGGGCACCCCGTAGCGCAGGCGCAGATCGTCGATGAGCTGCAACAGGGAAACGATGGCCGGCAGGCTGTCCGTCGCCGGATTGATGCCGATCACCGCGTCGCCGCAGCCGTAGAGCAGGCCGTCGAGCATGGCGGCCGCAATTCCCTTGGGGTCATCCGTGGGGTGATTGGGCTGCAGGCGCACGGCCAGCCGGCCCGGCAGCCCCAGGGTATTGCGAAACCGGGTCACCACCCGGCACTTGCCGGCGGCCAGGATCAGGTCCTGGTTACGCATCAGCTTGCTTACCGCTGCCGCCATTTCCGGCGTGATCCCTGGCGCCACCCGGGTCAGGGTGGCGGTGTCGGTATGCTCCGCCAGTATCCAGTCCCGGAATTCCCCCACCGAAAGGCTGCTGATCTCGGCAAAGGCAGCCCGGTCATGGCGGTCCAGGATCAGCCGGGTTACCTCGTCGTCCTCATAAGGCACCAGGGCTTCTTCCAGGAAGCGGCCCAGGGGCAGGTCCGCCAGCACCAGGCGGGCCGCCACCCGCTCCTCCTCGCTGGCAGCCGCCACCCCGGCCAGGAGGTCCCCGGAACGCAGGGGACTGGCCTTGGCCATGACGGCTTTCAGGTCGGGAAAAGCGTGGCGGACCCCGCCAATGTCGTGGAAGTAGCGCATGCAGGACCTTTCCTCAAGCGGCCTCGGAGACTTCGTCCGGCTCCAGCAGGCTCTCCCCCAGGGCCAGGACTTCCCGGCGATGACGGGTGAGCTGGAAGTAGCCATAGCCAAGCCCCATCAGCAGGACGAACACGCCAGCCAGGGCCAGGTTGAACCAGACCACGGTGATCAGGGAGATCACGGCGCCCACCAGGGCAATGGCCGGAAAGAGCGGATAAAAGGGCGCCTTGTAGGGTCGCTCCATGGCCGGGGCACTACGGCGCAGCTTGAACAGGGCCGCCATACTCAGGATGTACATGAGCAGGGCGCCGAACACCGCCATGGTGACGATGTTGGCCGTCAGGCTCTGTCCACCGAACTGGATCAGGTCATCGCTGAAGATGGCAGCTATCCCCACCACCCCGCCGGCAATGATGGCCCGGTGGGGCGTCTTGAAGCGGGGATGGACCTGGGCGAACCAGGTGGGCAGGTAGCCGGCCCGGGCCTGGGCAAAGATCTGCCGGGAATAGCCCAGGATGATGCCGTGGAAGGAGGCCACCAGCCCGAACAGCCCCAGCCAGACCAGCATGTGCAGCCAGCCGCTGGATTCGCCCACGATCATCTTCATGGCCTGGGGCAGGGGATCGTTGATGTTGGCCAGCTGGGTCCAGTCACCGGCGCCGCCCGCCATCACCATCACCCCCATGGCCAGGATCACCAGGGTAAGGATGCCGGCCGTGTAGGCAATGGGAATGGAACGCCGGGGATTCCTGGCCTCCTCGGCCGCCATGGCCACCCCCTCGATGGCGAGGAAGAACCAGATGGCAAAAGGAATGGCGGCGAAGATGCCGGGAATGGAGGCCAGGGAGAAACTGTCGGCCCCACCCCAGCCCCCCTGGACGAAATTGGCCAAGGAGAAGCCCGGCGCCACCACACCCATGAACACCAGCAGTTCGAAGATGGCCAGCAAGGTGACGAAGAGCTCGAAAGTGGCGGCGATCTGCACCCCGACGATATTCAGCCCCATGAACACCACATAGGCCCCCACGGCGGCCATCTTCGGATCCAGAGAGGGAAACTGGACATTCAGATAAGCCCCGATGGCCAGGGCGATGGCCGGGGGGGCGAAAACGAATTCCACCAGGGTGGCCATGCCCGCCAGGTAGCCCCCGGTAGGACCGAAGGCCTGGTAGCTGTAGGCGAAGGGCCCCCCCGCGTGGGGAATGCTGGTGGTCAGTTCGGTGAAGCTGAAGATGAAAGCCCCATACATGATGGCCACGGCAATTGCCGTGACCAGGAAGCCCAGGGTACCGGCGGAGGCCCAGCCATAGCTCCAGCCGAAGTACTCACCGGAAATCACCAGCCCCACGGCGATGCCCCAGAGTTGCCAGGTACCCAGGCTGGCAGAAAGCTGGGCGCCTCCTCCCGGCTGACCTTGTGTGTTTACGCTCATGTCGATCTCCTGAAAAAGTGGCCCGTCCTGACCGCAGCGGCCAACCGAAGCCGGAGCGCAAGGACGATGGGGCCATGATGAGCAAGGCCGGCATGGACCCGTTATCAAGTTTCGGCACGCCGCTATCAAGATTCGGCACACCTTCAGAATCAATGGCTTCCGTCCTTTTTGCCGCACCAGAAGGGGGATCGCGCGGACCCCGATGCACTGTTTCGGTTCCCTTACGGCCGGAGCCGCAAGCAGGGGCAGCCCCCGCCGGAGCAGCCTTCCCGGCACCAACCGGGGAGTTGTTCCATCCCCTCCCACTGGTACGACTATTGCTGCAGAGCAACATCAGCAATTGCAAGACCAGGAGCTGCCATGCCCACGGCCCCCAACGCATCCCGCCCTGCCCCCCTGCTTCGCAAGACTCGCGCCAGGGACGCGGACGAACATGCCCACAACCTGAGCCGCTGGAACCAGACCTACGACCAGCTTTCTCCCGGCGCCTTCATGGGCGCCGTCACCGAACTCTGGCTGCCGAAAACCCAGGTCTTTGTGGAAACCGCCAACCAGAGCCTGCGCCAGTCCTGTGCCGCCTGGCCTGATTCCATCTGGTTCGGCATTCCCGCCCCCCGCTCGGGGGTGATGCGCCTGGGCGGCAAACCCCTGGCCGCCGAGGCCGTCTGTGTGCGCCAACACGGGTCGGACTTCGAGCTGCACACAGCCCCCGACTTCAACCTGTATGGCGTCGTGGTGGATAGGGATAGTTTTGGCGATTACCTGGACCGGGAGGCGCACCAGGACCTGGATACCCTGCTGGCAGGGCAGGATGTGCTGCACCTGCCCCTGGAACTGAAAGCCCGGCTTTGCCAGGACCTGGGTCACATCCTGGCCGATGCGGGCAGCCGCGACACCCCGGAGCATCTACAGGAACGCATTTTTGCCACCCTGGGGCGGCTGCTCAACGCCGCCTCAGCCCAAACGCTGCGGGGAGTGGCGACTCAGCTGCAACGGCAGCGCACCGTGGAACAGGTGAGGGAGTACGTGCTGGCCCATCCGGACACCCCCATCTCCATCCCCGAACTCTGCCAGCGTCTGCATCTGAGCCGGCGGGCCCTGCAAAACTGCTTCGAGGACATCACCGGCCTCTCCCCTCTCGCCTACATGCGCACCCTGCGGCTCAACGGGGTCCGCCGTCAGTTGCGTAGCCAGGCGAGTAGCGTCGGAGCAGCGGCCTATGCCTGGGGTTTCAGCCACCTGAGCCAGTTCGCCCAGGACTACCGCAAGCTGTTTGGCGAGCGGCCTTCGGACACCGCCGCCCATCCCCAGCCCTGAGAACCTTCAGCCCCGCCCCAGGGCCCACTTGCCGGCCCCGCCCAGGGCGGAGGCCCCGGCCACCAGGAGCAGGAACAGGCCGTGCAGGTTGCCCAGCAGCGGAGCCCCATGCAGCCAGCCCGTGACCAGGGGCCAGCCGATGATCAGGGTCAGCCCAGCGCTGGCCACGGCCATCCACAGGCCCAGGATCATGAATACCCCGCACAGCATCTCCGCCAGGTGCAGCAACCAGTAGCCCGCCTGGGGCAGGGAGGCCGGCAAGGCCGAGTGCAGCAGGGGCTGCAGGCCAGACAGAAAGGCCATGCCGCCCACGGCGAGGCGCAGGCACAGCAAGGCCCAGTCGATGCGGTTCTTGGAAGCAGCCATGGTGGTCAGCAGGTGGGATTCAACAAGGAAGCGGAGTATGGCGGGGCCCGGCGGCCGGGGTCAAGGACGGCCCCGGCCAGGAAGTGGGCTGGCGGCCATGCCATGCGATACTGTCGTCCCCCCACCCAGGAGCACACCCGATGTTGAAGACCCTGCGCCCCATCCTGTTCGCCGCCCTGCTGGCCGTGCCTCTCCTGGCCCCGGCCGCCGGCCCCCTGCAGACCCGGCAACTGCCCGGTTACTACCATCTGAACCTGGGCCAGTTCCAGGTCACCGCCCTGTACGACGGGGTGTTCGAACTGGACGAAAAAAAGCTCAAGGGCGTGGCCAAGCGGGACCTGCAACGGCTGCTGGCCCGCCAGTTCCTGGAAGGCCCGGTGATCCAGACCGCCGTCAATGCCTACCTGGTGAACACCGGCAGCAAGCTGATCCTGATCGACGCCGGCGCCGCCCAGCTGTTCGGCCCCGGCCTCGGCCACGTGGTGGACAACCTGAAGGCCGCCGGCTACCAGCCGGAACAGGTGGACGCGGTACTGCTCACCCATCTGCACGGGGACCATGTGAATGGCCTGGTGAACGCCAGCGGCGAGCGGGTGTTTGCCCATGCGGAGGTGTGGTCCTCCCAGGCCGACAACGATTTCTGGCTGAGCGAAGCCATCGCCGCCCAGGCTCCCCAGGAAAGCCAGGGCTTCTTCAAGATGGCCCGGGACGCAGCCGCCCCCTATCTGGCGGCCGGCCGCTGGAAGACCTTCACCCAGGATCAGGAACTGCTGCCCGGCGTCTCCAGCGTCGATACCCACGGCCATACCCCGGGCCACGCCAGCTACCTGTTCCAGAGCGGCGGACAACGCCTCCTGGTGCTGGGCGACATCGTCCATAACCACGCCGTGCAGTTCGCCAAACCCGAGGTCGCCATCGAGTTCGACACGGACCCGAAGCAGGCCATCGCCACCCGCAAGCGGGTGTTCGCCCGGGTCGCCCGGGAGCGCCTGATGGTGGCCGGCATGCACCTGCCCTTCCCGGGCATCGGCCACGTGCGCAAGGAAGGCAAGGGCGGCTACGCCTGGGTGCCCGCCGAGTTCACGCCCCTGCCGGGGAAGTAAGCCATCGGGGGCCCCGCCAGAAAGACGGTGTCCCCTTACATCCGGATCACCAGGGCGGCCTTGTCCCGCCGCAGTTCATGGGCGGGATAGACCAGGGCTTGCTCTGCCTCGACCCAGCGGGGACCCTGCCCGGTGCTGGGGTGCACCAGGCCCGGCTGCTCCTGCAGGAGGCTCAGGTCCTGTTCCTGATGCTGTTCCGTTCCCTCCTGCAGCAAGCGGAAGCGGAGGGTCAGGGCGGCGTGGATCATCCGTAAGTCATCGCGGCGGAACATGAAGGAATTGAAACCAGGATCCGCCAGACTTGCCAGGACCCGCCCCACAGGGTTACGGGCCTGCAGACTTTCCAGCACGGAAGTGCGGTAGTCCTTTCGCCGCCGCTCTGCCGCAGCCAAGGTCCTCCGATAGGCCTCTCCAGAGAGCGCTTCAGCCTCCAGGTAGCCGGCGTACAGGGAATACGCGGTATTGGCGGTGGTCTGGGATTGGTAGAAAGGCAGCCAGAAGAGATCACTCAACCAGCCACGCCACTGCTCCGGCAGCCCCCTCAATACCGCTGACTGCCAGTCCAGGCCTTGCTCGCGCATGGAGAGCAGCAACTGCAGCAGGGCCCGGGTCTCGGAGCGGATGGCCGCCCGCAGGTCCAGGGCCGGATCGGGCAGCGGCGCGAGCATGGCCTCGATCAAGGCCCCATGGGCCAGTGCTTCCCGGGGATGGTGGTGCAGGTACTGGCCCAGCATCAGGTAAAGGTCGCGCAGATAGGCCAGGGCGACCATCTTGTCGATCATGGATACCGCCCCGACTGCCTGGGCCACGTGGAAACGCTGTTGCCGTGCCAGCCGCTCCAGGGCTTCCTGGTGACGCCCCTCGAACACGTCCAGGACGAAACTTGCCCTCGCCATGGCCCCCAAGCTTCGGGGATAGGGGGCAATCGGCGACGCCAGGCCGTACTCCGGACGCCAGGGTTCTTGCACCTGCGAGAAGGCCATGGCCACCTCGGCCCGCTCCAGGGTAGGCCGGGCCTGGGCCAGCAGCGCCCGGACCCGGGCCCGATCCGCCGCCACCTGGTCAAAACAACGCTCCACCTGCCAGCAGGGCCCGTCTTTCGGCCAGCTCCCGGCGCGTAGACCGGCCTGGATGGCCGGTTTGACCGGTTCATCCCCCAGCCGGGGCTTGGCGTCGATGGCCAGGGCCTCGGCCCACCACTGCCGGCCCCATGCATGGGGCGGCACCGATTCCGGCCCCATGACGCCGATCCAGGCAAAATAGCCATTCTGCTCGGGCGCCAGCTGGGGCGGCCTCTCCTGCATCAGGGCCGTGATGCCGGGCAGCAGGGCTTCATCCTCCAGATTCACATAGACCAGCCCGGCGTAGGCCACTCCCAGCAGCCCCAGCAGCAGCAACACTCCATACATGACCCAGCGCAGCAGGCGGCGCAGGAAGGCAAACAGGCGGGACAAGGCGGCCATGGCAGGTCATCACGAACGGGGGACGGCAATGCTATTGGTATTTGCACGAACTGTCGATGGCGAAGCCGCCGGCCAGAACCTCCACGCCTGGTCCAGGGCGATCCCGTCACGAGGTGCCGATCCGGGAACTTTTTTTCGGCATCGGTTACCCATGGGGTGCCGCTCGCTGGAGGCCCCTCTCCCTACCCGCTCCTGCCCTGCTGACTGGCGCCACGCCAGTTCGCCGAGTTGTCAGCCGGGCTGACGATCCAGGCGGCACGCCCTCTCAACCTGCCGAGCTCCCCATGAACCTAAAAACCTCACCACAGAGACACAAAGACACAGAGAAGTTCAAAAAAACAATGACTTGCATCATCTTCTGCGCTCACCTAGAAAGTGACCTGGCCTTCCAGGACAAGTCTTTGTTTTTCCTCGGCGTCTCTGTGCCTCTGTGGTTTAACTGAGGTTTTAAGGATGAATCAGACGGCCTTGCCTCCCGTATCCCCCCTGCCCTCTGCGGCCACCCTCGCTGACCGGATCCGCGCCGAGCCGATGTTTTCCCGCCTCTCGGGCCAGGCCCTGGCCCGCCTTCTGGGGGGAGCCCAGGTGCGCCGCTTTGGCGACGGCGAGCCCCTGGTCCAGGCCGCTGCCAATGCGGAGGCCCTGTACCTGGTCATCGACGGGGGCCTGGAACTGAGCAGCCTGAGCGGCGCCCCCCAGGGCCAGGCCCGGGTGGTGGGGGAAGAAGTGCTGGCTGGACAGCCCTGCTACCTGCGCAGTGCCATCGCCCGGGGCGATACCCTGGCGGTACGCCTGCCGCGCCAGACCCTGAGCGATGTGCTCGGCGAAGCCCCCGGGCTGGCCCGGGCCGCCCAGGATGCCCTGCTGGTCTGCCTCGGGGGCGCCGAGCTGCCGAGCCCGGCCAAGGCCGCCGCCGGCAAGGGCGCCAGGGGCTCGGCCCGGGAAACCTGGGGCTGGAGCTGCACCCTGTTTTCGCCCCTGGCGGTGCTGGCCCTGGGCCTCTCCAGCGGCTGGAGCCAGAGCAACACCCTGTTCCTGGCCATCCTGGCCGCCACGGTCTGCATGTGGTCCTTCTCCCTGGTGGACGAATTCGTGCCGCCCCTGTTCGCCACCGCCGCCATGCTGCTGGTGGACCTGGCCCCCACCGAGGTGGTGCTGTCCGGGTTCGCCTCCAGCGGCCTGATCCTGTTCGTCGGCGTATACGTACTGGGCGGCGTGATGGTGGCCTCCGGGCTCTCCTACCGCTTCATCATCTGGCTGCGCACCCTGCTGCCCGACACCCCTTTCTGGCACGGTTTCGCCCTGGTGCTCTCGGGCTACGCCCTGTCGCCCATCATGTCCTCAGCCAACGCCCGCATGACCCTGATCCTGCCCCTCTACCGGGATTTCTGCAGTGCCGGCGGTGTCGCCCCCGGCAGCCGGGCCCAGACCCGGCTGGCAGCGGCCACCTTCTGCGGCGCCTTGAACATGTCACCCATGTTCCTCACCAGCAAGAGCTCCAACCTGATCGTCTTCGCCATGCTGCCGGCCCAGCTCCAGGATGAATTCCAGGGCCTGTTCTGGTTCGTGGCCGCCCTGGTCTGCGCCGCCATCATGACCGGCGGCCATTTCATCCTGGAACGGCTGCTCTTCAAGGGCGAGGCCCTGCCCCCCATGCCCAAGGAGCAGGTGCGCCGCCAGCTGGCCCTGCTCGGCCCCCTCTGCGCCGAGGAGAAATTCACCCTGCTGGCCCTGGTGCTGTTCCTGGGCGGCGCCATCAGCATCTCCTGGCACCACATTTCCCTGCCCTGGATCGCCGGCTTCATCCTGGTGGCCCTGCTGCTCTACGGCCTGGTGAGCAAGAAGAACTTCCAGCAGTACGTGGACTGGCCCATGGTGTTCTTCCTGCTCTCCCTGCAGGGGCTGACCAGCACCATGGAGTACCTGGACCTGGTGGGCCAGATCAAGCCCTGGATGGACAGCGCCGCCGCCCTGCTCCAGGAAGACGTGACCCGCCTGGTGCTGCTCGAACTGGCCGTGGTGCTGATCGTGCGCCTGGCCTTCCCGATCACCGCCGGCATGGTGGTCTCGGCCATCCTGCTGATGCCCCTGGCGCTGGCCACCGGCATCAACCCCTGGGTGATCGGCTTCCTCGCCGCCATGTTCTCGGACATGTGGTTCTTCCCCTACCAGAGCAGCCAGTACACCCAGCTCCGGGGCGCCCACGGCAAGGGGCAGATGTTCGATGAGCCCCTGTTCCTGCGCTACAACCTGGCCACCTGCGCCCTGCGCATCGTCGCCGTCTTCGCCTCCATTCCCTACTGGGATTACCTGGGACTCGTATGAAGAAAAGCACCGCCACCCTCCTGGTCAGCGCCTTCCTGCTGCTCGCCCTCGTCCTGGTGGGCTACTACAACATCACCCGGCCCCGGGTGCTGATCCTGCACAGCTATGACCCGGAATTCAGCTGGGTCAAGGGCCTGGACGCCTCGTTGCGCAAATCCCTCAAGGGCCTGCAGCGGCCGCTGCTGACCCGCTGGCACTACATGGGCCTGCGCGGCGCCCCCGGCACCCAGTTCCAGGAAACCGCCGCCGCCTCGGCCAAGCGGGCCGTAGCCAGCTTCGAGCCCAAGATCCTCGTGGTGTTCGACGACATCGCCGCCGAACTGGTGACGCCGGAACTGCTGAACCGGCCGGACATCCAGATCGTCTATGCCGGCATCGACGAGGACCTGGCCCACCATGGTTTCAACCGGGCCAGCAACGCCACCGGCATGCTCGAACGGATTCCTGTGGCTGCCCTGCGCGATGCGGTGAGCCACCTGGGCCAGGGACGCCCCCTGCGCGTCGCCTGCATTGGCGATGCCCGCCCCGTGGCCGAGGCGGAAGCGGCCCAGGTGTCCGCTTTCGACTGGCGCCCCCACAAGCTGCTGCCCTGTGAGCAGGTGGACAATTTCCCCGCCTGGCAGGAGGCAGTCGGCCGCCTGGGCCAGCAGGCCGACATCCTGTTCGTGGCCGGCTACCGGGGCCTGCACCGGCAGCCCGGCAGTGCCGAGGTGGTTCCCCCTGCCGAGGTGGGCAGCTGGACCGAAGCCCACAGCAAGGCCCTGACCCTGGCCTCCAAGATCACCTTCGTCCCCGACGGGGGCGCCATCGCCATCACCCCCTCGCCCCAGGAGCACGGCCAGGCGGCCGCCCTCCTGGTGGGCCGCCTGCTCAAGGGCGAGGCGCCCGGATCACTGCCGGCCGAGACCGGCAAGGCCTTCGTGGTCTCGGTGCATCAGGCCCGGCTGCAGCGCCTGGGCTACCAACTGCCGCCCGTCTATGAAGCCGCCGCCCGGGCGGCCGGAACCCTGCAGTAAGCCCCAGCCCTGTTCCAGCAGCAGATTATTCCGCTGCCGGAGCGGCGGGTTTTTCTGCTTCCAGCGCCTGCATCAGGTCCTTCATCAGGTGCTTCATCATCCAGTCGCCGAGCGCGTTATTGGCGGCTTCCTGCACCAGCCCCTGCTTTTTCCGCTGCGCTAGGCGCTCCGGCAGACGGGCATCGGCCAGCAGCACGCCCAGCTCGGCTTCCGAGAGGCTGGCGCTCAATTCCTTGACGATCACCGGCTGCACATCGCCAAAACCCAGGTTGTCCCGGATGGCTTTCGCCATCCGCTTTTCCTTAGATTCCAAAGTCTTGGATTCGGGCTTGCCGCCCCAAAGCACCGTAGCCAGACTCTCAGTCATTTGCTGCTCCATGGTTTTCAGTTTGGCGGTAAAGCGCTCCTTCATCAGGACCACAGACAGGTCTGCCGCCAGCTGCTCCTGCCGGTTGGCCGGCTTCCATTTCGTTGCCGGCAGGCGTTTGACCGGACGGTCCGCCATGACATCTTCCAGCACCGGCGTCAGCCTTTGTTCCAGTACATCGGAGAGGGCCATTGTGGCGCGCAGCTCCGCCGAGGGCAGCTTTTCCGCGCTCAAGCGGCCGGCCTCGGTAGCGTAGTAGGCCAGCAGCCCCTGGACTTCCGCCTCGCTGTAGTGCTCCTGGTAGGCTTTCACCACATAGGGTTCCACCGCGTCCCAGGTCATGCGCTGCCGCAGCACGGCGGCGAAGCGCTCGTGGCTGCGCCGGGCGGCTTCCAGCTTGCCGGGCTCGGTATCCCGCTCGACCTGCGCCGCGTGCTGGGCTTCGAACAGGGACAGGGTTTCCTTGACCAGTTTGGACGCCCCCTGCACCTGGAACAGCTGCTTCAGACTGGCTTCGGTGGCAGGCGCAGGACGGGTATCCGCCTGGGCGGGCAAACCCGCCAGGGTCAGGAGCAGTACGGCAGCCCCCGCCAGGAGTTTCAGACTTGGGTGGATGGTCATGGCGATCATTTCCAGAATAGGGAGATAGGGAAGGAAGGGCCGGGAATGGTGAAGCCCCTCAGAAGGCGGGCGGAATGTTGCCGAGCCTCAGAAATCATGTCAAATGGAAATCCCACCCCCTGCTTGCTGGGCTGGCGACGCCGATGGCATCATGCTGGCGGATTCACGACCTGCCCCCGGGCCCTGGCATGAGGGCCCGCTCCCCTTCAAATGTCCCCTGTTGGCTGCCGAACCCCATGACCCTACGACTCTCCTCCCTGACGCGCCGCCTCTGCCGCCCCTTCCTCGCCGCCGCGCTCCTGCTGCTGGCGGGCACCCCTGCCTTTGCAGAAGAGTGCCGGATGATTTCCCTGGAGCAGCTCAATGCCGCATTGCCCCACTACGCCCCCTGGACCCTGTATTCCGGCGGCCCGGGAGGCTGCCGCTTCGAGGGGGAATACGAAGGCACCCGACTCAACTATGCCGCCCTCTCGTTCACCCAGCAATTCCATCCTTCCAGGCAAGCCGCCACGAGCATCCTGGATTCCATCCGCAAGGAAAGCGCCAAGAGCTTCAAGCTGCAGCCCGTCACCATCCCCGGCGCCGACCCGGGCAGTTTTTTTGCCGCCCATGAGGAAAACGGCGAACCCCGCAATTCCATGGTGTGGTACGTCCAGGTCGGCCGCGCCATCATCCTCGGCAGCTTCACCCCTCCCGTCGGCGCGCCTCCCGCCCTGAGCGAAGAAGCCGCCCTGATGGACTTGCTGAAGCGCGCGGTTGCCGATACCCGGAATCCTGTCACCGCCCAGCAGGCCGCCCAATGCCCCTATTTCGATGAGGCCTTGATCCGCAAGCTGATTCCCGGCAAGAACGTCAGCATCGAGCGCTTTGGTGAAAACAGCTGCATGGCCAAAAACGAAAAGAACGCGGTCGTGCTGCTGTCCCGCTCCGCCAACATCAACGCCAGGGTCGCCGAAAACCTGCTCCGCTCCGCCGCCACCAGCTGCACCTTCGAGCGCCAGCCCAGCCTGGGCGAATACGGCGGCATCAGCCATCACTGCAGCTCGGGCAATCTTCGGGCGGATGTGGTTTTTCACAAGGATGACAGCCACTTCAGCCTGTCCCTGAGCACGAACGGGGAACCCACCGGGAAGCAGCGGGAATACCTGATCGAACTGGCGAGGTTCGTCTACAACCAGTAGGTATCGCCATCCGTGCAGGCTGCAAGGGAATGCTGCCGTCCCGCCTTGCGCCCCACCCCCAGACGCCTTACTCAATGCCCGCCATGCCGGCCTCGGGATAACGCGCCCCGGCGACCCGTTCGGGGGCGAACATCCGGTCGAGTTCGGCGATTTCCGCCGCATTCAGCGCCACATCGACGGCGCCGGCATTCTGTTCGAGATAGGCAATCCGCCGGGTGCCGGGAATCGGCACGACATGCGGCTGCTTGCCGAGCAGCCAGGCGAGCGCCACCTGGGCATTGCTGAGGCCGCGGGCAGCGGCGAAGCGGCCGAGTTCAGCAACCAGCTGGGCGTTGATCTTTTCCGCCGCGCCGACGAAGCGCGGGTTGTGCTTGCGGAAATCGCCCTCGGCCAGTTGCCCGGAGTGCACGGCGCCGGTCAGGAAGGCGCGACCGAGCGGACTGTAGGCAACAAAGGTCGTGCCCAGCTCGGCGCAGGTGGCGAGCATTTCGCGCTCGGCTTCGCGTGTCCAGAGCGAATATTCGCTTTGCACGGCAGCCACCGGATGCACCGCACCGGCTTGCCGCAAGGTAGCGGCCGACACTTCGGAAAGACCGATCTGGCGGACCTTGCCGGCAGCGACCAGTTGCGCCAGCGCCCCCATCATCTCCTCGATGGGCACTTCCGGGTTGCGGCGATGACAGTAATAGAGGTCGATCTGCTCGACGCCAAGACGGCGCAGCGAGGCCTCGCAGGCCTGGCGGATGTAGGCCGGGCTGTTGTCGATGCGCCGCTCGTACTTGCCGGGCTCGCGGACAATGCCGAACTTGCTGGCGATTACCACCTGACGCCGGCGCGCCGGGCCGCCTTCCTTGAGAAAACGGCCGAGCAGGCTTTCATTGTGGCCATGACCGTAGGTGTCGGCACTGTCGAAGAAATTGATCCCGAGCTCGAGCGCCCGGGCCAGCGTGCGCAGGGATTCGGCATCGTCGCTGGCACCATAGAATTCGCTCATCCCCATGCAGCCGAGACCGATGGCGGAGACCGGCTGCTGTTGCTGACCGAGAAAGCGGGTTTGCATGTTGATGGCCCTTTACTGAACGGTGTAGCCGCCGTCGATGGCGAAGCCCTGGCCGTTGATGTAGCTGGCCGCCGAGGAAAGCAGGAAGAGCACCGGCCCGGCGATTTCCTCCGGCTGCCCGGGACGGCCGGCCGGGCTGCCCTTGAGCGAGGCTTCGAGATTCTCCAGGCCGCCAAAACCGATCTCGGCCATCGGCGTAACGATCGGGCCGGGATTCACCGCATTGACGCGGATGCCCTGCTGGAAACCTTCGAGCGCGGCGCTGCGGGTCAGGCCGAGCACGGCGTGCTTGCTGGCCGTATAGGCCGCAAAGTTGGCGAAGCCGATCTGGGCGACGACGGAAGCCGTATTGACGATGGCGCCGCCGCCCGTCTTCAGCATCGCCGCCATTTCGTACTTGAGCGACCAGAACACGCCATAGACGTTGGCCTGCATGACCTCGGCGAATTCGGCGCTGCTCAGTTCATGAATCGGCGCCACCTTGCCCAGCACGCCAGCGTTGTTGAAGGCGCCGTCGAGGCGGCCGAAGTGGGCGACGGTCTGCGCCACGGCGTTCGCGACATCGGCTTCGACGGCCACGTCGGTCTTGATCGCGATGGCGTCGCCGCCGTCGGCGCGAATCTGTGCGACCAGCTTTTCCAGGGCCTCCAGACGGCGGGCGGCCAGCGCCACCCTGGCCCCGGCCCGGCCAAGCGCCAAGGCGGTGGCAGCGCCGATGCCGGACGAGGCGCCAGTGACGAGGATGGTTTTGCCGGACAGGTCAGCCAGAATATTTTGCATGTTGTTCTCCATTGCGGGGTTGGGGATATGACGGAAAGCAGGCTACTCCCCGGCCAACTGTGCAACAATCCGCATATTATTTAATGAGCTATTGAGCAATTTTCATCAATTATGAATCTCGCCAGCCTGGCCGATCTCCAGTCGTTTGCCGCCGTTGCCCGCCTGCGCAGCTTTCGCAAGGCGGCCGCCGAACTTGGCGTTTCACCGTCGGCCCTGAGCCATGCCTTGCGCGGCCTGGAGGCCCGGCTCGGCGTCCGCCTGCTCAACCGGACGACACGCAGCGTGGCGCCGACCGAGGCCGGCGAGCGCTTGCTCGAACGGCTTTCGCCCGCCCTGCAGGACATCCACGGCGCGCTGGACGAAGTCAATGCCTTTCGCGACTCACCGCTCGGCACGCTGCGCATCAACGCGCCGCGAGCGGCGTGCGAACTGGTACTGGCGCCGCTGCTCGGGCGCTTTCTGCGGGCCAACCCGGGCATGCGCATCGAACTGGTGGCCGACGACGCCTTCGTCGATATCGTCGCCACCGGCTTCGATGCCGGCGTCCGCTTCGGCGAAAGCCTGCAGCAGGATATGGTCGCCGTACCGCTCGGCCCGCCCCAGCGCTTTGTCGTGGTCGCCTCGCCCGACTATCTGGCGGCGCACGGCGTACCCGGATGCCCGCGCGAATTGCAGCAGCACCGCTGCATCCGCATCCGTTTCCCCAACGGCAGTTTCTATCGCTGGGAATTCGCCCGCGGCAGCGAGCAGTTCGAAATCGAAGTCGACGGACCGGTCAGCGTCGGCCAGATGCCGCTGATGATCGCGGCGGCGGAACAAGGTCTCGGGCTGGCCTACGTCTATGCCCAGTACGCGGCGGCGCCAATCGCGGCAGGGCGCTTGCAAACGGTGCTGGACGACTGGTGCCCGGAAATTCCCGGCTTTTACCTGTACTACCCGAGCCGCAAGCTGATGCCGGCCGGGCTGAAGGCTTTTGTCGAGATGCTGCAGGAGCGTTCGGAGTTTTGATCGCTACGGCTCTCTCATCCGATCAACGGCGGACTGCTCGCGGAAAGAACTGCGGCAGATGCCTGGAATTTTGCGGCTTCGCCCCACACGGTTTGCAGCGCCCCGTAGGTGTCGGCGCCGGCAAACTGCAACAGGCGCCAACTCAACTGGTCTGGGTTGTGCCCGAACTGGCGATGTAGCGCTCGCTGACAAATTTCTCGATTTCCTGCAGGAAGCTGTTGCCCGTGTAGTTGGCGGCCAGCGCGCGCGCCTTGCCGAGGAACTCGTCCTCGCTTATCCCGGCGGCCTTGGCGAGGCCGAGCCAGATCGATTGCGGGAAGGTCGTGGTGGCGGTTTCCGGCATGCTCAGGCCGGCTTCTTGCCAGCGCTGCTCAAGGTATCCGGGACTTTTCCGGCCAGCTCCTGCTCCAATCGCGCCATCGTCGCCTTGTCCTTTTGCTGCGGTTCGGCAGCGCTCGCGGCCGGCGTCAGCCTGGCCATGGCCAGCGAGATGTCCACTTCGCGCTGCGCGTCTTCCATGCTCATCGGCGCTTTCCAGCCTTCTTGCTGGACCGCGTTGATGAGGCGGACGTAGGGCGTCAGGTTGGTCATGCCGTCCTTGTTGGCGGCGTGCGTGGCGTGCATTTCGCTCTTGATCTGGGCGATCAGCGCCTCGTTTTCCGGTAACAGGGGCAGGTTGCCGAGACCGGGCGTGGCGCTGCTGCTGCCGCTGATGCCCTGGTTGGCGTCGAGCCGGGCCTGCGCTTCGTCGAGGATGTCCTGCGGGAAAACCCGGTTCAGTTCGGCCAGGGCGTCCTGGCGGATGGACTCCGGGATGGCGATGCCGCCAGCGCTGGCGGCTGCCCGGCGGGCTGCGTCCGAGATGCTCACTGTCGTGCTGTCTGTGCCACTCGTGCCGCTCGCGTCGGTCGTACTTGCCTTGCCCTGGCTGGCTGCCACGCTGCGCACGGCGCTGATCGTGCTGGCAGCGTAAAAAGATGCGATGGCGGAGATACTCATTGTTGTCCTCCCGAAATGTCCTGTTCCTGGCGGATGGCATACGCAATATCGGTGCCATGCCGCAAAACGCAGGATTTCCGGGACGTGCCGGGGGCGGAGGCGGGGAATGTGGCAATTTTTGCGGTCGACCGGTAAGAAGTCCGGGTTTTCCCGGCATGTTGCGTCAGCCTTCCAGTTGCAAGGGCTACCGGAAAAAACGCGCGCCGGACGGTCGACCGGAACACGTTTTTCGCCGTCAACCGCGCTGAACCGGCGCGGCCACATCTTCCCGCTGCGTGCGCATGATCAAGGTGTAATTGATGAACGATGTTACGCAGCCAGCAGGTGCGCGACTACGCCGAACGACAAGGCTTGGTCATCGGCTCGGTGGTGGCGCTGGCTTGATTACAGGCCCATCGAGGCGTAAAAAACGGCCAGCGCGCTTGCCTGGGCGCCGACCTTGTCCGTTCAGTCGGCACCGGGTCTTGCGGCAGTTCGCGCTGGCGCCGCTCGAATTCGGCCAGACTCGGTCCGCCCGAACGTGGCCGCTTGCCGAACAGGAACTCGCCGACTTCGCGCAACCAGACGCGGCGCCCCATCTGCACGTACCAGCGCATCGCGTGGCGGAATTCCGGGTCGCGGCTGAAAAAGGTGCGCATCAGCGCGCGCGGCCGCAACTGCAGCGCCACCTCGATACCCTTGACCCAGAGCAGCAGGCGCCAGGGCGGCATGCCCGGCGTCGCCAGTACTTGGTGCTTGTAGTCCCACAGGCGGGTATCCGGCTGCACCACCTCGCGCTGGGCGACGCTGGCGAAATACGCCGTCCAGCGGTGCGGCGTCGCGTAGAGCAACTGGATCTGGTCGGGGTCGTAGCGCAGCAGGTGTTTCAACGACTGCCAGTAATCACGGTCCGTCTCGGCGCCGAAGCCGACCACGTAGGTCGCCATCGAGACGATGCCGTGCCGGCGTAGCAGACAGATCGCCTCGGCGTCCTCGCGCGGGCTCGCGTCCTTGCGGATGGCCTGCAGCGTCGCCGCGTCGTAACTCTCGATGCCGAGCAGGAAGCGGATGACACCGGCGCGGCGATAGAGATGCAGGATGTCGGCGTCGCGCACGATGTCGCCGGCGCGCGTCGAGCCGACCAGGGTGAGATTGACGTTTTCCGCGATCAGCGCTTCGAGGAAGGCCTGCCAGGCGGCACGCGAGGCGGTCGGCAGTTCGTCGGCAAAGTTGATCACCTCGACGCCGTGTTCCCTGTGCAGCCAGGCCAGTTCGCGGGCAAAACGAACCGGATCGCGATGCCGCCAGCTGCGCCAGAAGCCGCGCTGGCCGCAGTAGCTGCACAGGTAGGGACAACCGCGCGAGAACTGCACGACCACCGCGCGCCGGCCGCCCCAGTAGGAATAACGGGCGAAGTCGATCAGCTCCCAGCCGACGCGGTAATCGTCCAGATTCGCTATCGGTTTCGCCTGCCGCGTCGCCCACACCCGCCCGTCCTGCCGGTAAGCGATGCCGGGCACGGTGGCGACCAGGCCGTGGCTGACGATGGCGCGTGCCAGCAGCAGCGCCGTGCGCTCGCCCTCGCCGCGCACGACCACGTCGATGGCCGGGCACTGGGTCAGCGTCTCGCGCCAGTGATAGGTCGGATGGACACCGCCATAGACGATGCAGACCTCGGGCAGCGCCGCCTTGATGCGGGTAGCCAGTTCAAGGATGGTGGCGTGCGCCGTCGACGAGCCGGCGTGACCGACCATGACGATGCGCGGCGCCGCTGCCTGCACGCGGCGGACGATTGCTTCCGGCGCTAGCGGGTCGTAGTCGGCGTCGAGCAGTTCGACGGCAAAACCGGCGTCGAGCAGCGGCCCGCCGATGGCGAGCAGGCCGAGCGGCGGCAGATGGTCGTCGGGAACGCGGCTGCCGATGGCGGTATGCGGCGGATTGAGCAGAAGGATCTTGGCTTTGCGGGTCATGGCGGTCTCCTGAAGAACACGCCGCCACTCTCTGCCGGCCGGGTGAGGAGAGCATGAAGCGAGGGTGAAGCCGGCCACGGCGGTCGGTGTTACCCCCGCTGCGCCAACGCAATCCGCCCCGCCAAACGCCTCAGCATGAGCCGCCAGCAGCCCCGCGACTGGGTGTGCCGGTGTTCTATTGTGCAGGCACTTAACCGGACGGAGGCATCAAGGCACGTCGCTGCAGAGCGGCTTACTACCCTTCGCAAGCGAATCGGTTCATCTCATGTTGCAGTCGCGACGAAAGTGCGTGGTCTTTTGTCTGCTTCACTTTCTCCAGGAGTTGCTCGCGTTGATAGCACCGCAACTGCTTGACAATGGGGCGCCAATCCTCTGGAGGGAGCCAGGTTAGCAGGGAGTCGAGCGTGGCTGCATCGTAGGCCGCGCGGGGACTGTCCGAGGCCAACACCCACGCCGCGCGCCGACGCTTTTCCATCAAGCTCAACGCACTCGCCTCACCCAGGGCGCGCAATCCGGCCGAAAGCCAATGCGAGAACAAGCCTTCCTCACGCATGCGGAGCAGGCTTGCACGGTCATTGCGCAAGAGTGCGGCCAGAAAGTCCTGTCGGGCTTGCGGCCAATAGGTGTCGGCAAACTGCGCAATACCGAGCGACTCGTCATTCTGTAGAGCCTCCTTCAATGCTTCGCACCCGTCCAGTAGTAGTTCGCTGCCACAGCGCTCTATCAGACTGATGCGTCCTGGATGGTCGTTTGGCAAGGGTTCGAGCACGACGGTATTGTTGCGCTGCAGGCGCGCTCGAAAAACGTCGTTGGAGAACTGCCCCCAATCTACGCTCCCCGAAATGGCGACCCAAGGGGCTGGTTGCCCCGACTGGTGCATGAGCATGGCTTCGCCGGAGTTGGGCTCAACACCAGAATCCAAGAATGTCTGCTGAGCACGGTGCCAAAACATGGCAGATCGGTTTCCGTCTGCGGCGTTTGCCCGTCGCTCAGTTACGCCCTCAAAAAAATCGTGTTCGATCCACGAATATCTACCCGGAAAGCGTCCTCCGACTTTCAACCACTGACAATCACCCAACCCGTTCACCTGAATGGGGACCAGATAAGCAGAATCGACTCCATCTGGATCGGCCCCCTGCCCATTTGTTGCAAGTGCGCGGCGCAATCCACTATCTACTTGTTTGTGACACGTCAGTAGCGGCTTGATCCATTGGACAGAGCTCGGGTTGGCGGTATCCGCTTCTGCGGTTGTATTGGGCGGGGCGATCAGCCAGGCATTCTGGATCGCTTCCTGTAGCGACGGAGCTGGCCTGTCCGCTTCAGACAAATTCTGGATGGGGTAACGTGGATGCCGAGCTTTGAATCCTAGTGCTGCCAAATTGCGCACTCGATCCCATCCTCTGGAATCCGCACCGTAACGATTGAGGGATGGCGGCGTCAAAGCCGAGGCCACGGCGTCTGGGGTTGGGCCATACGACAAAGGCGCCAGTGCCCAATCCATGAAACGCGGCAACAAGTCTGGGCGCTGCGCCTTAGCCAGCGCCAGAAATCCAGGCAACTCTTGCGGCGTGGCCCGCAACAACAAGCCGGCCCAGTCCGCCTCTGTGGGCCAGTCTTCTGGTGCAACCCCTTTGAGTTGGCGCGCCGCCGCAAGGCCCTGCGCCAATTCCGGGATGGGAATGGACGCCAACAGGCGGCTCCATGTATATGTGAATTGCCCCGGTTCAGTGCTCCGTTCGCGCGCTGGTAGTGCGCCTAGAGCCATCCATTTGGGCCACAGAGCATAGGGTAGGGACTTGGGGTACCCATAGGGGATGGAGAGCGGTGCGACCAGGTGGGGCGTCAGTTTTTCCCAGTGCGCGGCGCTTGCACGATCAGGCCATTGGTGTAGTTGCTCCTGCACCTGTTTGATGAGGGAAGGGGTTAGCTGAGTGATCAGCCATTCCAGGTCCGCCAAAGGCCAGGCGCCTGCACGCAGCAGAGCAACGCTCCCCAAGGGATGGCTGTAGGGGGTAAAGTGAAACCTTGGTCGGGTTTGGGGCGCCTCAAGTACCTTCGGCAGATCGTTTTGCGGAATCAGGCGCAACAGGGCCGGCTCCTCACCCGCCGGAGTATCGCGGCGCGACAAGACAGCTTGGAAGTAAATTATGGCGAGCTTCTGGCTCGACCACGGCGCGCGCAGACCATGGCCGATGCCTGTGCGCAAGACGGTTTCGCCCTTGCCGCTGGGCAACACCGGAACGAGGGGCAACAACACCGGGTTGGGCAGCAAGGCATCGAGTGCGCGCCAATGCGACATGTCCGCCGCCCCGGGCAATACCTCCGCCGAGCGACGGCCATTGGAATAAATTGGGCAGGTCCAATTGGCATCGGCGATTTCGACCGGCGCTGCCCTCCCCCACGGCATGGCTTTGACGATGTCCAGTGCCGCCTTGGCTTTCCCGCTGCATAGCAGTTCAGCATACTTCGTACCCCATGCCTTGGGCGAAGGTCTCCATCCCACCTTTTTCAGCAAACCTTGGAACTGTGCAGCCTTGTCGCCGGCATCTGTTGCTTGAGATGTCGCTCTTTCCACCGACGCGTGAATCTGTGCTTGTTGCTTTTCAGAAACGCTCACCGTGCCGAGTAGCCGCTGATAGTGCTTCAGCATGGTGTTTGCCACCTCCCAGTTTTCGGTGTGTACCGCAACACCGAGCACATCGTACCCACTGGCATCAAGAAAAGGATCAGCACCATTGCGCAGCAGCCAAAGCACCTCGGTATTCCAACCTGCGCACGCCGCATGGTGCAAGGGTGTTCCCTCGCGAAAGTAGGCATTGAGGTCAGCGCGCTGGAGCTTATACCGATTGAGCAAGGGCAAGAGCTCTGGGCCTTCGAGCAGCTCCTCTTCAGCGTCAGTTTGTTCGCCTGTGTCTTGCTCGGCCTTGAGTACCTCACTGCAGATGGGGAACAGGTATTGCAGTTCCATGGTGGCATCGTCAGGCTTCGCCGCTTGTACGGAAGCTGCCGCAAATATGGACAGAGCGAAGGCGATACCTGTTTGGAGGGAGTGTTTCGTCATCGTCGCTAGCAGTCTCTGTCTTGTGAAAGGATAAAGGATAGGAAATTCCAAGCCCCCAAGTGAGAATTCTTCTCCAGTCGGGCCCAGGTGGGCGAATCGGTGATGCTCACGGGCTTTCCTTTGCGGGTCAGGCCAGTTTATCGGGTATCAGCAAGATAACGCTCGATGGCAGCCTTGGCTTCGCCCAGGCTGCCGCCATGTTGCTGGCGGTAGAACTGGATGGCTGCCAGTTTCTGTCGCGGATCGAGCGCCAGGTCGCGCCAGTCCGCAGGCTTTTTTTCGCTGGGGAGGCCGGTCGTCGATGCCACTGCCGGGCGCAGTTCCCAGCGGGCCGTTATCTTGAAGGGGGCAATTTCCGGTGAGGGGAAATGCCCGCGTTCGGCTTCGAGTTGCGCCCGGGAGATCAGCGCAAATACCCGGGCCGGATCTCCGGGACGGGATGATTCGTGGAGGCCGGCAGGCAAACCGACAAAGGCTTGCAGATACTTCACCGCTGTTTCGCCGAGTACGCCGGCAAGCTGGCTGACATCCCTGCGTAGTATCAGCAGGGCTTCCTGTTCGGAAAAATCGTCGACCAGATGGCTCATGTCGGCAAAGGTTTCAAGAAAGCTCGCGCAGATGAAATCGTCGAAACTGCGGTAGGCGATCCGGCTGTATTCAGCGTCGTGAAGAATGAGCGCGACGCCCGGTGCACCGTCGTCTATGGGCGTCAGACAATAGACGTCGCCCGCACCGGACTCGGCGAAAGGCAGGAAGCGCCGTCCTTGCTGATCTTCGGGATTGAGCCATTGCTCGATGTGCTGCCGACTGCCGCTGGCCGTGATCCATTCGAAATCGTACAGGCTGATCAAGGCAGGCGGCTCGTGCAGGCAACGTTCCCGCCAGCTTAATGGCCAGTCCGCCGAATAGCGGGTTTTGCCGCTGGCAAGCAGTCTCTGCAGCGAGTCCGGCAAGGGGATATCGCTTTCTCTGGCAAGAAGTTGGAACTCGGCGGCGGTGTCGTCGGGCATGAAGGTGTGTTCCGGTTGATGGCAGAGTTGCTCCCACATTGCTGGCAACTCGAATCTGCCGGCTGAGTGAAAAATCAACATGGGTTTTCCGGGGGGTTACATTTCTATGGATAGTGAATACTTCGAGCGGGCAAGTTAATGCCAAACAATAGAACATCATCGAAGATGCTCCCCTTCCTTACATGCATACGCAATCTACCTTCGGGTAACATACCAGCCTTGGTCATCACGCGGGCTGAGGCTGGATTCCCGGCAAGGCATTGCCCCGTTATTCTGGAAAGCTCCATTTGCTCTTGTGCAAAACGTACAATCTGAACAACAGCCTCCGTGCAGTAGCCTTTAGACCAATACTCCGTTCCAATCCAATACCCAAGTTCTGCCCGACTATGTTTCTTGGACACAGCCATCAGTGTTATCGCACCGACAAGAACTTCATTTTCTAGCAAAGTAATAGCAAAGGTTATTTCGCTCCGAGCCTCGTATTGACCTGGATGCTTGGCGATCCACTCTTCCGCAGCACCTTCTGGATAAGGAAAAGGTAGAGCCAGCGTCGTTCTTGCAACTCTCTCATCGCCTGCCAAGCGACGCACATCTACGGCATCGGCCATACAAAACGGACGAAGGAACAAACGGCTGGTAGCAAGAGTAGGCTGTGATGTAAGCATAAGTTGCATTCTACTTTGATAAACAGAAGCCCCGCCGAGCATTGCGCCACCACCGCCGTGCAGCTCACCTCCCAGGCCAAGCTGGTGCATGACCTGATCAAGGATTACCGCGTGAAATCCTGAGCACTGTCCTGGCTTGTAGCAAAAACGCCCCCCGGTTTTAGCCGGGGTGTTTGTGGTGATTGGGAAAGGCCTGCTGCCGACGGCGCCTGTTCAAGGCCAAAACACATTCACCGGAAGGCCTGTCCAACGGCCCGCTCGCCGCCAACTCCCCCGGCCTGCAACGCGAAATGGCCGCGCACGGCCTCGGCATCGTCGCCCTCGACGACCGCCTCGCCGGCCCCTGGGTCGAACGCGGCCTGCTCCGCCGCATCCTGCCGGAATGGTCAATGCCCACCGTCACCCTCTGGTGCGTCACCCCCGGCCGCCGCCTGATCCCGAGCCGGACGACGGCTTTCATTGAATTGCTAAGGGCAGCGCTGATTGGGGAGCGGTGAGCGTTCGCAGCAAAGCAATTGATTGGGCGAGATTTTCCAGAATCCGCCCATGCTTGAGAAAACAACTTAGCCAGACTAGGCTAAGGCACCAAATGCGCAGGAGCCTGCCATGACCACCATCAACATGTTACAAGCCAAAAGCAATCTTTCCCGCCTGGTCGAGTCCATCGAGCAGGGCGAGGAACGGGAAATCATCATTGCCCGCAACGGCCGGCCAGCCGCCAAACTGGTCCCACTATCGAGCGTTCCCGCATCGAACCGCATCGGGGTGGCCAAGGGCCTGTTCGAGGTTCCCGACGACATCGACGCCAACAATGCCGAAGTGGCCCGGATGTTTCTGGGATCATCATGAACCTGCTGCTCAACACCCATGTTGCCCTGCGGACGATTACCGACCACCCGAACCTGACCAAAAAAGCGCGTGAGCTGATCCTTTCGCCGCGCGCCACGATCTGGATCAGCGTCGCCAGCATCTGGGAAATCACCATCAAACACAGCCAGGAACGGGGCGACATGCCGGTATCGGGCGACGATGCCGTCCGCCATTTTCGCGCTGCGGGTTACCAGTTCCTGGCCATCGAGGCAGAATACGCCGCCGCCATCGAAACGCTGCCCAAGCACCACCAGGACCCCTTCGACCGCCTGCTGCTCGCTCAGCCCCTGGCCGAACCCATGCGATTACTGACGCACGACCAGACCGTGGCCCGCTACAGCGATACCTTTGTTCTGGTTTAGCGGGAAATGCTGTTCATGAGCGTCTGCGAACTGGCCCGCCATGGTCGCTGCGATACGCACCGCCGCCCTCGGACGGAAGAGTTTCTGATGTTTTGGTGGGAGGCTGAAGCTCGGCCAGAACGGACCTTGAAACTTCGATCAGCACTTGGCAGCCGCCAGCCATGAGCGGACTTTGCCACTGAATGCCGATTGCAGACATTCCCCTCGATATGTGGTTATGCTTATGGATTAGCGTGCCATTTTTCTCGGCGGGCGCGCCGATGAATACGAGAGGATTCCTGTGCACTTTTTCACGGAACGGTTAAAGATTCGGCTTGGGCGAACTGGCCCGTTGGCTATCGCAACCCTCACTTTGCTTGCCTCTTTGTCTGCGTTGGCTGCGGAGGCCGGGACTGAACTGCTTCCGCGATGCGGCGGTCCGTTCCAGCTCTGCGGCTATGTCGAAAAAGGCAGTGGGGTGGAGCGCATCCCTCAGCAATTTGAAGTTGCCAAGGCGTTCAGCGAAGGCTTGGCTGCTGTTCGCATTGAAGGACGGTATGGCTTTATAGATGCGACCGGAAAGGTCGTTATCGAGGCTCGCTTTCAGAACGCAGGCTTCTTTACCGGTGAATATGCGGAAATCCGGATGGACAACGCATCCGGGATTATCAATCGCTCGGGAGAGCTTGTGGTTTCGCCGCAATTCAGGCGGATCATCCCCTTCGTTGGCGATGCGTTCATAGCGCAGCTTTTCCTGAACGAGCAGCGGCAAGCTTCATCCGGCAATGAGCGATTGGGTGCAATTACTGACCCTGTAGCCTTGTCTTCATATAACGACTCTGGCCTTTTTCATGCCAAAAAGGGATGGCTTTCCGATCAGAATCTGAGGTTCAGTATCTTCGACAAGCCGGAACGCGGGCTTATCTGGGCTGGAACCAAGGATGAAAATTACTCAGATATCTGGGGCCTCATGCGAGCAGATGGAACCTGGCAGGTGACACCTCGATACCATCATGTGCAACAACTGATGGAATCGCGCGCAATTGTCGAGTCGATGCCGGACTATTCACTACCGCCGCAACAGCGTTGGGAGGCCCTTCGCCGCGGCGCGGTTGATCGCGATGGCGAGCTTGTCGTTCCTCTGAAATTCGCGCAGCTCAGCTACTGGCGTGGCGGGTATGGCCGTGCTCTGGAGGGCAAGCAGTTCAATTCGGATGGCACGCAGAACGAGGTCAGAGAGGGAATCGTACGTGCCGATGGCACGTTCCTCGCCGATCGCTATTTCGACAAGGTTGAGATTAGCGACGACGGCAAGTTGCCACGTGGTCGGATCGGCAAAACTTGGTACAGCATCGAACCAAACGGGCGCCTGATTCCGGATCAACTCGACGTCAAGACTGTGGCCGAGTGTCCTGGCGGCCTGACTATCGTCCAGCGCGGCGAGACGGTTGAATTCCGTAGGCCAGGGGATAGCCAACCGATAGGGCCATTTGAAAATACGTATTTCCGGATGACAGATTGCCCAGGCCCCTTTTCGGCCAGGCACGATGGAAAGTGGTTCATCGTTTTGGAGGATGGCACCGTTCTCGGTGGCAAGAATGGCTTCGAAAACCTCTATTCATTTCGCGGGAACCACACAGCTGTTAAGGTCGAAGGGAAATGGGGGATCATCGACCGCTCCGGTGCATTCACTGTCAAGCCCGGCTTTGCTAAGCTGCGTCCGGATCGCGAAGGCATATTCGTCGTGGAAGAAGGTAAAGACTCCCAATGGATCGATGCCTACGGTAAGCGAGTTGAAAAGCCGGCCAGAGACAGGCTAACCCCCGAGCCGACACTGAGTTGCGAGGGCGGATTGCGCTTCTTCGAGAAGGCTGGTTTGTGGGGCTTGCAAGACAGCAACGGAAAAACCGTCATCGAGCCGAAGTTTCGCGCGCTGTCCTGCTTCAAACAAGGCGTTACTTGGGCCACCGCGCCGGACGATAAGGCGTGGTGCCCGATCAGTCCTGACGGGCGAAGGCGCGCAGCCATGGCGTGTCGCGAGGAATATTACCCGCCTGGGCCAAGCCACAGTCGCCCCGAAAAATTCAGCGAAATTCCTTACGAAAGCAGCGTCCTTTGGAATCGTGCCTGGCTGGATTATCAGGCTGGCAAGCGTGACAAGCTGCCCGAATGGATTCCATGGAGATAGAGTGGCTAGGCTCGATTCGTTTGGTCGGAGATTAGGCATAAGCAGCGGAGAGAACAACCTGGCATTTCAGTCAACCCGACGCGCTGGAGCGCGCCGGTTGCTTAAACCGTTGAACGTCTGCTGTCCCAAGTAGCGAACGGCAGCAACGGGTCGATAGTTGCCGTGGGCCTGCTCAAACGACAGACCGCTCAGGTCGATCTCCTGCCGAACAACATCAAATGCCCGCCGCTGTTTCCTGACAGCCCTCCCCGCAAACGGCGCGCCGCATCAACCGCCAGCCCTTCAAAATCGCCCATGAAATTCCCCCGCTACACCCGCTACTGGCTGGCACTGGCTGCTTGCTGCCTTGCCTTCTCGACCGCCCGAGCGGACGCGGAGCCATTTCAGAGCAGTTGCCGGCTGGGCGATACTCGCCAGGCCAGCACCGTCGAAATGCGCCAGGACCCCGAGAGCCGCGTGCTCACCCTGGTTGTCGACGGTCAGACCATACCCGCCTTCGGCGATCTGGACAGCGCTGACTACGCGGTCGGCGAAATCGTCGCCAGCCATTGCAGCAAAGACCTGTTTGTCTTTGTCTTCAACTACGGCTCGCCCTACCTCAAGGGGTTTGTTTATCGCAAATGCGGGCCGCGCCTGAGCCGTCTCGATTTCGCCGAAAAGCTTCCGCCGACTGCCGTGAGCCGCTGCCCGGAAGCGCTCTTCGCGGTTTTCCCGGACACCGAGACGGAGGCGTTCAAGATCGTCGATGCCCGCCATACCCGCCGCGTTGCCCGGATCAACCGGCCACGGCTATGGTCCTTGCCGGATAACCGGCAACCCTGATCCGCCTCGGGCAATCGCTCATTGAGCAAGGCGCCGAAGCGGCGGATGAAAACGACGGCACCGAGGCGCGTGCGCCCGTCAGCGTCGACCGACCTTGTCGCAGGCCTTGTTCGATGCACCGCAAAAAGCTGTGCCGCACCGGCTGACGCGGAAAAACATGATCGACGAGATGCGCCGCAGTTTCGGCCATGCGCCGGGTGGCTGCATACAAACACAGTCATCAAGGCGGGCCGGCATGAAAAACGGCGCCCCGCAGGGCGCCGCTCACGCTCGGGAATACCCGAGAAACCTTACATCTCGACGGTTTCAGCCACTTCCACGAAGGCCGGGATCTGGTCGAAGTTCATGTAGCGGTAGATGTCGGCCGCCTTGGCGTTCACCACCTGGATGTTTTCCATGTACTCGGCCACGGTGGGGATCTTGCCCATCAGCGCGCACATGGCGGCCAGTTCGGCGGAGCCCAGGTAAACCTGGGTGTCGATGCCGAGGCGGTTCGGGAAGTTCCGGGTGGAGGTGGACATGGCGGTGCTGCCCTTCTTGATCTGGGCCTGGTTGCCCATGCACAGGGAGCAGCCCGGCATTTCCATGCGGGCGCCGGCCTTGCCGAGGACGCTGTAGTAGCCTTCTTCGGTCAGGATCAGCGCATCCATCTTGGTGGGCGGAGCGATCCACAGGCGGGTCGGGATGTCGGACTTGCCGTCCAGCACCTTGCCGGCAGCGCGGAAGTGACCGATGTTGGTCATGCAGGAGCCGATGAAGACTTCGTCGATCTTGGCGCCGGCAACTTCGGAGAGGACCTTCACGTCGTCCGGGTCGTTCGGGCAGGCGCAGATGGGCTCGGTGACTTCGGCCAGATCGATCTCGATCACTGCTGCGTACTGGGCATCGGCGTCGGCCTTGAGCAGGGTGCCGTTCTTGATCCACTCTTCCATGGCGGCGATGCGGCGCTTCAGGGTGCGGGCATCCTGGTAGCCTTCGGCGATCATCCACTTCATCAGGGTGATGTTGGAACGCAGGTACTCGACGATCGGCTCCTTGTTCAGGGCGATGGCGCAAGCAGCGGCGGAACGCTCGGCAGCGGCGTCGGAGAGCTCAAAGGCTTGTTCCACCTTCAGATCGGGCAGACCTTCGATTTCCAGGATGCGGCCGGAGAAGACGTTCTTCTTGCCCTTCTTCTCCACGGTCAGCAGGCCCTGCTTGATGGCGTACAGGGGGATGGCGTTGACCAGATCGCGCAGGGTGATGCCGGGCTGCATCTTGCCCTTGAAGCGCACCAGCACGGATTCGGGCATGTCCAGGGGCATCACGCCGGTGGCGGCAGCGAAGGCCACCAGGCCGGAACCGGCCGGGAAGGAGATGCCGATGGGGAAGCGGGTGTGGGAGTCACCGCCGGTACCCACGGTATCGGGCAGCAGCAGACGGTTCAGCCAGGAGTGGATGACGCCGTCACCAGGACGCAGCGAGACACCGCCACGGGTGCTGATGAAGGACGGCAGTTCCCGGTGCATCTTGACGTCGACCAGCTTCGGATAGGCGGCAGTGTGGCAGAAGGACTGCATCACCAGATCGGCGGAGAAGCCCAGGCAGGCCAGGTCCTTCAGCTCGTCGCGGGTCATGGGGCCGGTGGTGTCCTGGGAACCCACGGTGGTCATCTTGGGT
This sequence comes from Azovibrio restrictus DSM 23866, assembly GCF_000429665.1. Lineage (GTDB taxonomy): Bacteria > Pseudomonadota > Gammaproteobacteria > Burkholderiales > Rhodocyclaceae > Azovibrio > Azovibrio restrictus. The sequence continues at coordinate 250,626 of NZ_AUCH01000002.1, read as the reverse complement.
TCGCAGTAGGTGCCGGGCAGGACGCCCTTGCCTTCGGGCAGGCCACAGGCGCGGCCGACCATCTTCTGGGCCAGGGAGTAGCCCTTGCCGGGGTCGGCAGGGTTCTGGGGCAGGCGGAACAGGGTGGAAGCGGGCAGGCCCAGGGCTTCGCGGGCCTTGGCGGTGAGGCCGCGGCCGATGATCAGGGGAATGCGGCCGCCGGCGCGCACTTCGTCCAGGATCACCGGGGTCTTCAGCTGGGTTTCAGCGATCACGGCGCCGTTCTTGGTGGCGATGACCTTGGCGCTGGCCTGGTCGATCTTCAGTTCGATCTCATCGCCCATGTCCATCTGGGCCACGTCGATTTCGATGGGCAGGGCGCCGGCATCTTCCATGGTGTTGAAGAAGATGGGGGCGATCTTGGAACCCAGGCAGACGCCGCCGAAGCGCTTGTTGGGCACGAAGGGGATGTCTTCACCGGTGAACCACAGCACGGAGTTGGTGGCGGACTTGCGGGAAGAACCGGTACCCACCACGTCGCCCACGTAGGCGATCAGGTTGCCCTTCTTGGCCAGGGCTTCCAGCTGCTTGACGGGGCCGCGGCTGCCGGGTTCGTCAGCTTCGATGCCGGGACGGGGGTTCTTCAGCATGGCCAGGGCATGCAGGGGGATGTCGGGCCGGGACCAGGCGTCGGGAGCGGGGGACAGGTCGTCGGTGTTGGTTTCGCCGGTAACCTTGAACACGGTCAGCTTTTGCGAAGCGGGCACTTCGGGGCGGGAGGTGAACCACTCGGCGTCGGCCCAGGACTGCATCACGGCCTTGGCGTTGGCGTTGCCGGACTTGGCCAGCTCGGCCACGTCGTGGAAGTAGTCGAACACCAGCAGGGTCTTCTTCAGGCCTTCGGCGGCGACGCTGCCGCAGCTGGGGCAGGCGAGCAGGTCGATCAGGGGCTTGACGTTGTAGCCGCCCAGCATGGTGCCCAGCAGCTCGGTGGCCTTTTCCTTGGAGATCAGCGCGCAGCTTTCTTCGCCCTTGGCAACCTTGGCCAGGAACTCGGCCTTGACCTTGGCGGCATCATCGACGCCGGCGGGCACGCGGTAGGTCAGGAGCTCAACCAGGAAAGCCTCTTCGCCCTTGGGCGGGTTCTTCAGCAGGGCAACCAGTTCGGTGGTCTGTTGCTTGGACAGGGGCAGGGCGGGGATGCCGAGAGCAGCACGCTCGGCAACGTGGGCACGGTAAGCTTCAAGCACGGGGACTTCCTTTCGTGAAGTTGGCGGGAAGAAATCGGGGGCAACCCGGTGTTAGGAAAACGCATATTTTACGACAGCGCCGGACCACTCGGGTTCTGGGGCACAAGTCTTATATATTTTATCTTTTATAGAGCTGCTTTCGCCAACTTTTATTGCATCCCCGACCGGGCGCCTGTCCCTCCCGCCGCTACCGCCTGCCACGAGCACCTGCCGCTGCCGCCCGCCGCACCTTTCCAAGGTCCCCTCCTTGCAGGCAAACTAGGCCGATGCAAGCGCCACAACACCCTCCTCTCCCCGGCCTTCCCCCTCCCCCCGACCCGGACCAGGGCCTCGGCAACCTGATGGCCAGTCTGGTACAGCACCTGGGGGGAGCCCCCCTGCCCTACGCCCCCCTGGGCGCCCTGGCGGACCGGCTCGACCCGGAACGTCCCCTGGTGCTGCTGATTGTGGATGGCATGGGCGAAGCTCAGCTGCAGCGCCACCTGCCCGGCGGCCTGCTGCAGGGCGGATGCCTGACTACCCTGGCCTCGGTGTTTCCCAGCACCACGGCCAGCGCCGTGGGTACCCTGATCACCGGACTGGCCCCCGCCAGCCATGGCCTGACCGGCTGGCACCTGTGGGCCGAGGAAGTGGGGGAACTGCTGGCCGTCCTGCCCCTGCTGCGGCGCCAGGGGGAACAGCCTGACCGGGAACAGCAGGAAGACTGGGCCCGGCGCATCCTCGCCGCCCCGGACCTGCCCATTGCCCTGCCCCTGGCCCCCCGGACCCGGGCTGCCATCACCCATGTGGCCCCCAGTGCCATTCTCTATTCCCCCTTCAACCGGGAACTGGCCCGGGGCACCCACAAGCGGGGCTACCTGCATCTTGCCGAACTGTTCGAGCAGGTTCAGGCGGCCCTGGAAGAAAGCGGCCCCGGACCCCGGCTGATCCAGGCCTACTGGCCCGATTTCGACAGCCTCTCCCACGAGCACGGCCCCGACAGCCAGGCCGCCGGTCTGGCCCTGCAGACTCTGGAACAGGCCCTGGGCAGCTGGCTCCAGGGCCTGCCCCGGGATGCCCGCCGGCCCCAGGTGCTGGTGACGGCCGACCACGGCTTCATCACCGCTCCCCCGGAGCGGCTGCTCTACCTGGACGACTACCCGGAACTGCACCGCCTGCTGCGCCAGCCTCTGTCCGGGGAGCGCCGGGCCGCCTACGCCCACCTGCATCCGGGCTGCGAGGCGGCATTCATGGCCGGGGTGGAAGGGCAGCTGGGGCACGCCCTGTGGGCCGTGCCCAGCCGCGAGCTGCTGCGCCTGGGCTGGTTCGGTCCCGGGCCCCGGCATCCCCGCCTGGACTCGCGGATCGGCGACGTGACCCTGATCCTCAAGGACGACTGGACCCTCACCGACCGCCTGGCCGGCGCCCCGGAACATCCGATGCTGGGCATGCACGGGGGCGTCAGCGCGGCGGAGCGCCAGGTGCCCCTGTGCCTGTTCGATTGAGGCGGGAGCCCCGGGTAAAAAGGGCGGCGCCCAATTTTTGGGCAGATGGATTTTTTCCTTGCGGCCCCGGGGCTTGGGGCAACTGTCCCGAGCTTATCCACAGACTTGCCCCCGTCGGACGGGGATAAGTTGCACTTATGAACAAGGCGCCCAGCAGCGCCGCTGCAGTTACTCAGCGCCGCCGCAAAACCGCCCAAAAAACAGGCGAACGCTGAAAACCATTAGATTTCCAGGGCTTGCAGCACCTGTCCCGAGCTTATCCACAAGCTTACCCCCGGCAAGGGTGGATAAACTCAGCTTATCAACATCCTTTATTCTTCGGCCACCAGCACCAGGGTCTCGCCCTGAAAATCCACCCTTTGCCCAGGGCGCAGCTTGGCCCGCTTGCGGCTCTCCGGCTGCCCGTCCACCTGCACCAGGCCGGATTCCACGGCAGCGTGGGCCTCGCCGCCGGAACCCACGAGGCCGGCGGCCTTGAGTAGTTGATCGAGCTGGATGTAATCGCCGCGCACGGCAAAGGGTGTGGTCATGGTCCGGTTTTCCTGGCAATAAAGGCGGCATTGTCCCAGAACCCCGGCCCCAGCGGGGCCCGGCACTGGAAGGCCGGCGCGGCTGCCGTTACACTGCCTGCTTTTTTATAGCGGCCCTGCCCATGTCCCGCCTCAAGCAAATTGCCCAGCTCGGCCAGCAGATCTGGCTCGACAACCTGACCCGCGACCTTCTGGACTCCGGCCAGCTGGCCCGCTGGATCGCCGATGATGCCATTGCCGGCGTCACCTCCAACCCGGCCATCTTCTACAACGCCATCAAGAACGACCCGGGCTACCAGGCCGACCTGGCCCGCCTGAAGCAGGAAATTTCCGACCCGGAACTGCGTTTCGAGGCCCTGGTGCTGCCCGACATCCGCCGCGCCTGCGACATCCTCCGCCCGGTCTATGAGCAGTCCGGCGGCGATGCCGGTTTCGTCAGCTTCGAAGTGGCCCCGGCCCTGGCCCATGATGCCGCCGGCACCCTGGCCGCCGCCCGGCGCCTGTGGGCCGAGATCGACCGGCCCAACGCCATGATCAAGATTCCCGCCACCCGGGCCGGGCTGCAGGCCATTGCCGGCGCCATCGAGGCGGGCATCAACGTCAATGTCACCCTGATCTTCGGGCCCCACCAACTCGCCACCGTCCAGGCCGCCCACCGCCGGGGCCTGGAAGCCCGGGCCGCCCGGGGCGAACCGGTGCAGGGCATCGCCTCCGTGGCCAGCGTCTTCATCAGCCGCATCGACAGCCTCCTGGACCCCCGGCTGCCCCCCGAACTCCAGGGCCGGATCGCCATCGCCTCGGCCCGGGCCGCCTACGGCCGCCTGCCCACCCTGCCCCTGCTGCCGGCCGGAGCCGCGCCCCAGAAGCTGCTCTGGGCTTCCACCTCCAGCAAGAACCCGGCCTACCGGGATGTGCGCTACGTGGAGGAGCTGATCGGCCCCGGCACCGTCAACACGGTGCCCGACGTAACCCTGGCCGCTTTCCGGGACCACGGGGAAGCCGCCGCCACCCTGGACCGGGCCCAGGCGGAAAACCACGCCCTCCTGGCCGCCCTGGCCGCCCGGGGTGTGGATCTGGATCTGGTGGGGGATGAACTGCTGGCCGCCGGCCTCAAGCAGTTCGAAGAAGCCTTCGCCAAGCTCCTGGAGCTGATGGCCTGAAGCCTGAAGCCTGAGGCTGCGCCCCCCGGCTCAGGGAGCCGGGGGCAGACAGGGCAGGGTGAGGACGAAGGCCACCCCGTCGCCGCTGTTCCGGGCGCTGATGGTGCCCCCCATCTTGGCCATGTAGGTGCGGGCCACGAACAGGCCCTGGCCCCGGTTGCCGGCGGCCCCCGCCTCGGCCTGGTCCGACACCCCGTATTCAAAAATCCGTTCGAGCATCTCTGCGGGAATGGCCGGGCCCTGGTTGCTCACCGTGACCCGGGCCAGCTCCGCTTCCACCGCCAGCGTGATCAGGATGGGGGTGCCGGGCTCCCGGTAGCGCTCGGCATTGCGCAGCAGGTGGGCAAACACGTCCTCCAGGGCAAACTCGTCGGCCCGCACCAGCACCGGCTGCCCGACGCCGCTGCAGCCCAGGCCCTCCACCCCGGCGTTTTCCGCCACGTGGCCGATGAAACCGGCCAGATCCACCGCTGCGATTTCCAGCTGGCTGCCGGCAAAGGCCTCGCTCGGGCTGGCGCTGCCGTACAGCACCCGCACCGCCTGCTGCATGCGGCTGATGTAGCGGTGGCTGGGATCGGCCGCATCGCCGTGCAGGGCCAGCAGGCTCTGCAGGGGCGACATGATCTCGTGCCCCACGGCATGCCACATGTCCTTTTCCTGGGCGGCGCGGATGCGCTCGCGGCCGGCATCCTCGCGCACCCGGCGCAGCAGGTCGTCCAGGCCACTGGCCAGCAGACCCAGCTCGTCCCGGCCGCGCAGGTCGGCAAACTCGTAGCGTTCCAGCCCCCCTTCCGCCTGCATGGAGCGGGACAGCCCCCGGGTGCGCCGGGTCAGCCGGGCAATGCGGCGGATCAGCCCCGCCTCGATCACCAGCCAGGCCACGGCGATGGCGCCGAGCATGGCGCCGATGAACCAGGACAGACGGGTGGCCACCGCCGCCAGCCGCTTGTTCACGCTGCGGGCATCCCCCCGGAGCTGGAGCCGGTAACTGCCCAGGGGAGTGACGATCTCGTCCTCCAGTTCCACCAGGGGCGTCTCCAGGGTATCCACCGGCAGGCGGAGGATCAGGCGGGTCAGCAGGGGGGAGGATAGTTCCTCGTCCTCCTCCCGCCCGGCGAGCTGGGCCACCGGGGTTTCCTGCTCCCCCGCCACCCGGCGGATGCTGAGGGTCTCCCCGGGGGCCAGGAGCCGGGCCAGGGCGTCCAGGGCGAAGGGAGGCGCCTTACCGGGCTGGGCGTTGGAAAACACCGGCGCCCCCTCCCCGGGCGGCAGCACCTCCAGCTGCACCCGGTACTGATCCAGGTCCGCCGGCGGCCAGGCCGGATTACGGCTGCCCAGGACTGCGGCCCGCAGGGTTTCCACGGGCAGCCGCAGGGAAAAGAAGGATTTCCGGGGACAGTCCTCCCCCTCCCCGGCCGCCGTTTTCAGACAGCGGCCGCTCTGCCAGACCCAGCCCCGGAACTCCCGCTGGGTCCGCGCCCCGGTGTAATCCCGACCGGGCAGTTCCACATAGCCGGTGAAGCGGCCCCGCACCCCCTCCCCGGCCGCCGTGGCGGGGGCACCGGTCAGCTCGAAGGGGGCGATCCACTGCCAGCGCTGATCCCGGACCTGGACGCTGACCCGCAGCCGGTGGGCCCCGTCCAGGAATTCGTCGCCGATCTGGTGGGGCACCAGGGGCCCGCTGGCGAAGGTGCCGGCCAGGTAGAGATAGCCGCCGGCCCAGGGATTGTTGCCGATGGCCACGCACAGGCTGCCCTGGTCCGGGTACTGGATCAGGCAGTTGGCCATTTCGAAGGCGTTCCTGGCCTTGTTCTGGTCGTCGAAATCGATGCCGGAGAAAGGCAGCACCAGGGGCCGTCCCTGGGCGGCGGAACCGGCGTCCCAGCGGGGATTGAGCAGGGCCAGCTGGCCGGCCGGATGGTGCAGCCGGGCGACGATCTGCTCCTTGGTCTTCTCCAGCCCGGCCCGGTAACTGTCGTAGCTGCGCTGCTTTTCCTCCTGCAGCACGGTCACCGTCATGGCCAGCACCACGAAGGCCAGGAACAGGAAGGAGGTGCGCAGCAGGACGCGCAGGCGGAAGGAGGCAAGCCAGGCGAGCAGGCGGTTCATGGCGTCAGCGGGCCGGGCCGGACCAGCGGAAGCCGCGCATGGGCACGTTCTCGATGCGGTCGAAGTCCTCGTCCAGCTCCCGGAAGGCTTCGCGGATGGTGCTGATGTGCTTTCTGATGTTGTCCCGGTTGCGGCCGCTCTTCACCACGGCAAACAGCTCGTCGTAGGACACCACCTCGCCGCGCCGCTGGTAGAGGGTGGCGAGGATGCGCTGGGCGGTGAGGGGCAGGTTCACCCGCTGGCCGCGCCACAGGGGCGTGCTCTGGCGCAGGGGGTCCAGGGCCAGCTCGTCCGGCGCCGTGGTCGCTGCCGCCGGGGCCGCCCGGTCCCGGGAGGCGCGCAGGATTTCCAGGAAGGTCTCGATGAAATCGGCTTCCTCGAAGGCGGTTTTCTGCAGGTAATCCCAGGCGTCCAGGGCTTTCATGATGCTGCGGTAGATGGCCGCCGGCATGGCCGACACCACCAGCACCGGCGTGCCGCGCCCGGTCTTGTTGATGGCGTTGATGACGGCGACGCCCGCATGACGCTCACGCCCCAGTTCGATGTCCAGGGTCACCAGGGCGTAATCCTCCCGGGCGATGGCGGCTTCCGCGTCGTCCCGGTTGAACCACTGCTCGACCACCACATCCGGGCGGGCGGCGAGTATCCAGTCCTTCAACTGCGTGCTGGTGGGGATGTCGTCCTCGATGACGGCGACCTTGATCATGGCATGCTCCCTGGCTGAGGAGCGCAGTATCCCTGTTTTTGCGGCGCCCTGCAGCGCAGGGGGCGTGAGTGTTTGTTCACGCCCCGCGCCCGCCTCTTCCGTCGTCATACCAAAGCCGCCTCCCGGCGGCATGGCTTCCTCCTGGCCGATGGCCGGAAGATGCAAGCCATGCCGGAGGGGGTGACGATCTTCTCCCCCCGGGCCGGAATCCCGGACACAGATAGATCGGTTCAGCGGAGGAAAACATCATGAAGGAACGTCTGTTCGCAACCCTGTCCGGCCTGGGCGCATCCCTGGGCCGGGGCGGCCGCAAACTCGCCGGCCTGGGCGGTGACGCCGGCAGCCGGCTGGGCAGCGGCCTCTACCGGGCCCGGGTCGGCATCATCGCCCTGTCCATCGCCGGCATCGGCGCTTACGGCCTCTACCAGGAGCCCCCCATGAAGACCGTGGGCCGGGGGGAGATCGGGGTGCGCATCAACCAATTCACCGGCGAGGCGGTGGAAATGCGCGAAGGGGCCGTGCTGGTGCTCCCCGGCCTGCACCGCCTGCGCAGCTTTCCCCTGCGGGACCAGCTTTACCGCCCGGACATGCGGGACCAGTTCCAGACGGTGGAAGGCCTCTCCATCGGCGTCGACGTGACCATACGCTACGCCCTGGACCCGGCCCGCATCGCCAGCATCGCCCGCAACCTGCCCGACGACATCGGCGGCGGGGTGGTGGAGCCGGCCGCCCAGGACGTGCTCTACAAGACCCTGTCCCGCTACACGGTGCGCGAGATCTTCTCCAGCAAGCGCCAGGAAATCCGCGACAGCATCCAGAGCGAGCTGGGCACCCAGCTGGCCAGGGACGGCATCAAGCTGCAGGGGGTGATGTTGGGCCGGATAGAACTGCCGGCCGAATACCGCCGGGGCATGGACCAGCTGCTGGCGGAAGAACTGGCCAGCGAGAAGATGCGCTACACCCTGGAGCTGAAGGAAAAGGGCGTCAAGGAAAGCGACCTGGAAGCCGAGGCCGAGAAGGTGCGCCGGGAAAAGGCCGCCGAAGCCGCCGGCCAGGAGCAGATCATCGCCGCCAAGGCCCAGGCCGAGGCCATGAAACACATCCTGCCCTTCAAGCAGAAGCAGATCGAGCAGCGCGGCCTGGAAGCCGAGGCCGAGAAGGTGGCCCGCATCAAGACGGCGGAAGCCAACTCGCAGGCCCGCCAGATCGAAGCCCAGGGTGAGGCCGAATCCCGGCGCAAGCTGGCCGACGCCGAGGCCTACCGGCAGGAGCGCCTGGGCCAGATCGCCAGCGCCCAGCTGGAACGGGATGGCGCCCTGATCCAGAAACACCCGCTGCTGATCCAGAAGACCATGGCCGACAAGCTCTCCGACAAGATCTCCGTGATCATCGCCCCGCCCCCGGCCGACGGCGGCTTCATCGGCAACACCCTGCTCGGCAAGCCCGCGCCCCAGGCCCAGGAAGCCGCCTACGAACAAGCCCCCGTGGAAGGAGAATGATCATGCTGGCCACTGCCCTCACCGTCATCGCCATCGTCACCCAGGACCAGTCGGCCCTGCGCGCCGCCCCCAAGGATTCCGCCGCCCAGCAGGCCGTGCTCTGGCAGGGAGACAGCCTGGAAATCCGCGGCGAGAAAGGCGACTTCCTGCAGGTCTACGACCACCGCCGGGAACGGGCCGGCTACATCAAGGCCAGCCAGGTGCGGGTCCAGTCCATGAAGCAGGAGGATGCGCCGGAGCTGCTCTCCATCGTCCGCTTCCTGAAGGACAGCCCGGGCTCGGAAGCCCTGGGCATCAGCTACGCCGCCGCCTACCTGCGCGCCGCCCCCGCCGCCAGCATCAATGGGGAGGTATTTGCCGCCCTGGGCGCCATGAGCGACCGGCTGGCCGCCCGCGCCACCGCCGGCCGCAGCGGCAAGGCCGGGGAAATCCTGGCTGCCCACGTGGAAGTGGCCGCCACCTACGGCATGACCCTGGTCAGCCACGAACAGGACGGCCAGGTGCAGCTGTGCAGCAACGGCGAGGCCCAGCGCCGGGTCCTGGCCCTGCCCGCCAGCGACATCGAGCAGGCCCTGGCGGTCCTGTCCCTGACCCGCCATGAATGCGTCTCCCCCAAGCTGACGCCCCTGGAACGCTACGCCCACGACAACTGGCGCGCCGAAACCCTGGACCGGGTGGCCCTGGGCAAGCTGCCGGAGGTCCTGAAGAACCGCCTGCACCTGCGCAAGGCCGGCGTCTGGGCCAGTCTCGCCTACCAGCGCGCCCGCCGCCCGGAAGCCGGGGCCGGCGCCGCCCGGGACGCCGCCGCCCGCGCCATCGACGAACTGGCGGCCATCAACCCGAGCGAACTGATGGAAAGCGACGCCGCCATCTACAGCGACGCCGCCATCCGCGTCGGCGCCTCCCGCTGGGCCGCCGAACCGGGTACGCCCCAGCCCCCCCTGGCCGCCGGCCTGGGCGTGAAAGTCAGCGCCGGCCAGCCCGGGGAAACCTGCGTGCATCTGGTGGATGCCCGGCACGACGAAAAGCATCCCCTGCTCAGCCGCTGCACCTGGGGTCTGGTCTGGCCCGCCTCCGCCGCCGCCTCGCCCCAGGGCGACACCCTGACCCTGGCCGTACAGCCCCTGGACACCTGGCGGGAGATGTGGGTGTTCCGCAAAGGCCCGGAGGGCTGGACGGTGGACGTGCTGCCCCCGGCCCTGGACAACCCCCATCTGGGCTACGTGGAATTCGCCGGCTGGGTGCCGGGCGGCAAGCAGATGCTGGCCGCCCGGGAAGTGCGCAGCGACAACCGCTACCGCACCACCTTCGAAACGGTGAATCTCCAGACCCTGGCCACCGACCGCCAGGCGGACAAACCCTCCAGCCTGACCCCCTTCTACCGCTGGCAGAGTCCCCTGTGGAAAGCCGGCACGGTGGCCGTGCGCTAGATATGGCCGGAAGCCGCTGCACAAGCCCCCGCCGCCAGCAGCCCTTCACTCCCCGGAAGGACCGCTGATCAAGGCCGCAAGGGCTTAGCGGCTAGCCCATTTTCCGAGGGTCCGCCGGACGCGCGCGCGGAAGGCCTCGACCTGATCCGCGGAGAGTCGTTCTGCCTTGTAAAGAGACAGCATCTGGAAGCGGCACCCGGGAGCACAGGTTCCCAGGAGCGCCGTTTGCAGCACCCGCCGCACGGGCTGGCGCAACAGCAAACGATCCACCCACCAGGGCGAGCCGAGGGAGGTAATCGCCAGCGTGTGCCGCAGGCCATGCAGGCGCGCCTTGATCGGGCCCAGATCGGTGGCATGGTCATAGGCAACACCGGGGGCCCACACACGATCAAACCATCCTTTCAGGATGGCGGGAAAACCGAACCACCAGGTGGGAAACACAAGCACCAGTGCTTCGGCCTGGAGCAAACGCCGGACCTGTGCCTGGACAGCAGAAGCATCGAAGCAAGGGGCGTAGTAGCTGCAGCGTTCATCACTGGTCAGCTCCGGCGGAAATTCCGCCCTGTAGAGATCCTCGATCTCCACCGTATGACCGGCTTCTGTCAGCGCCTGAATGGCTGATTGCGCCAGCGTCTGGCACAGGCTGTCGGCAAGGGGATGGGCGATGACCACAAGACATTTCATGAGCGGAACCGTCCGTGCAGATATTGGCCGACGAGTTTAAATCAACAGCCTGGCACCCGCGTCTGCAAGCCCCTCAACTGCCAGCCCCTCAACGTGGTCGGCAATACCGCAGAAGCCACGCCCCGCTCCCCCCCATCGAAAAGTCTGAGGCCCGGAGCGGCCCCGGTGCGCCGGGCTCGGCATGCGTCTGCCGTGGCCGCGGGCAGGCAGTTAGAACGTGCTTTCGGCCAGGTTGCGCTGTTCGATCAGGTCACGCACGCTGGCATTGGTCGGCGGATCGATACCCAGCGTGCACACCCCCGGCACGTATTCCTCGTCGCGGCCGCTGAGCAGCGGGCACTGGGCGAACAGCTCGGCGGCCCAATCGGAAAAGGCGCGCACCTTGGGCGACAGGTGGCGGTTCTGGGGGTAAAGCACCGAGATCGGCAGCGGTTCCGGCCGCCATTGGGGCAGGATTTCGATGAGTTCGCCGCGCTCCAGGTAAGGCAGCGCCATGAAGCGCGCCGCCTGGACCAGGCCGAAACCCTGCAGCGCCAGGGCCATGTAGGCCTCGGCATCGTTGACGGCGATCGAGCCAGGCACCTTGACGTGCTGGAGCTGGCCATCGACCAGGTGGTCCCAGTCGATGATGCGGCCGGTGCGCGCCGAGAAGTAATGCACCGCCTGGTGTTCCTGCAGCTCCGCCAGCATCTGCGGCGTGCCGTGGCGTTCGAAATAGGCGGGCGCGCCGCAGGTGACGAAGTTGATGCTGCCGATGCGCCGGGCAACCAGGGTGGAATCGATCAGCTCGCCACCGCGGATGACGCAATCCACCGCCTCCTGCACCAGATCGACCGGCCGATCGCCCATGCCGATGACCAGCTCGATGTCCGGGTAGCGCTGGCGGAACTCGCACAGTTTGGGAATCAGGATCAGCCGTCCGATGATGGTCGGCACGTCGATGCGCAGCCGCCCCTGGGGCCGCTGCGCCACATCGCGGAAGGCGGCTTCCATCTCCTCCAGATCGCTGAGCAGACGGGCGCAGCGCTCGTAGTAGGCGGCGCCGTCCGGGGTCAGGCTGACGCTGCGCGTGGTGCGGTTGAGCAGGCGCACGCGCAGCAGGTTTTCCAGATTCTGGATGGTGGTCGTCACCGTGGCGCGCGGCAGACTCAGGTTGTCGGCCGCACGGCTGAAGCTGCGGGCATCGACGACGGCCATGTATACCTTCATGGCTTGAAAACGGTCCATCGGAGGGCATCCTTTCCGGAAGGAAAACATCGCGGCAGCAATTATTCGCGAAACGCGAATAGTGTTGTCGAGATGCAAGCATTTATTCACTTCAATATAACACTCAGAATGCATCCACCTCAACCGCCCCAGCGCTTGCCATGGATGCCCCCTCCACCCCCCATGACCGGAATACTGCGGTCCACGTCGAAGACCGGCTGATTTCCTCCTACCTCGGCAGCCAGCCGTCCCGCCTTTACCGGCCGGACGGCGACGCCAATGTGCTGCCGGTGGTGCTCTACCTGCACGGCGGCGGCTTCGTGGCCGGCTCCCTTGACGACGCCGATGCCATCGCCCGCCAGCTGGTCGAACGAGCCGGCGTCGCGGTGCTGTCGCTGGCCTACTCGCTGGCGCCCCGCCATCCTTTCCCGGCAGCGCCGGAAGACGCCCATGCCGCCTTGCGCTGGCTGCTCGGTGCGGCCCCCGGGCTGAATCTCGACAGCCGCCGGCTGGCGGTGGCCGGCGACGATGCCGGCGGCAACATCGCAGCAGCCGCCGCGCTCATCGCCCGCGACCGCAATGGCCCGGCCCTGGCCGCCCAGGTGCTGATCGGGCCAATGCTGGACCCGAGCATGACCCTGCTCGGCGACGCCGAGCGGCTGACTTCCGACCTCAAGCCGCAGACCTGCGCCCAGCGTTACGCCCAGTACCTGCCGCGCAGCCAGGAACGCCTGCATCCCTACGCCTCGCCACTCGCCTCGCGGCGCCTGCACGACCTGCCGCCGACCTACCTGGCGACTGCCAAGTGCGATGTCCTGCACCGGGAAGCCGAAGCCTACGCCACGGCCCTGATCGCCGCTGGCGTACCGACCCAGATCACCCGTTTCGACGTCCAGCACGAAGCCCTGCCCCGACACCCGCCGCTGCTCGCCGAAGCCGCCGAGTTCCTGCGCCAGCGCCTGCATCCTGCCTCCCCCAGCAAATCCCAGCCAAGAAGGAAATGACCATGCCCCTCCCCAACCTCATCCGCCATCACGCCGCATCGAAAAGAACCTCCGTCTGCCTTGCCCTCGCCGGCATCGTCGCCGTCACGGCCGCCGCCTGGGGCCTGTCCGGCGGCGGTGAAGCGCACGCCAACGAACCGCTCGCCGCCCAGGCGACGCCGGTCGATGTCGCCAGCGTGGTCAGCCGCAACATCATCGACTGGCAATATTTTTCCGGTCGCCTGGAGGCAGTCGACCGCGTCGAAATCCGGCCGCAGGTTTCCGGCATCCTCACTGCCGTGCATTTCAAGGATGGCGCGCTGGTGAAAAAGGGCGAGCTGCTGTTCACCATCGATCCGCGCCCCTACGCCGCCGAGGTCGCCCGCGCCCAGGCCCAGGCCAGCGCCGCCGAGTCGCGCGCCGCCTACACCGCCGCCGATCTCGCCCGCGCCGAACGCCTGCTCGCCGACAACGCCATCGCCAAACGCGATTTCGAGGAAAAGCAGAACGCCGCCCGCGACGGCGCCGCCAGCCTGCAAGCCGCCCAGGCGGCGCTGCGGGTGGCGAAACTGAACCTGGAATACACGCAGATCGTTTCGCCCATCGACGGACGCGTTTCGCGCGCCGAAATCACCCTCGGCAACCTGGTCAGTGCCAATGCCGGCCCGGCACTGACCACCGTCGTCTCGTCGGAACGCATCTACGCCGCCTTCGACGTGGACGAGCAAACCTTCCTGCGCTACGTCAATCCGGCCCGCAGCGCCAAGGGCACCACCCTGCCGGTCGGGCTCGGCCTGGCCAACGAAGAAGGCTACCCGCTGGCCGGCCAGATCCACTCGGTGGACAACCGCCTGGACACCACTTCCGGCACCATCCGCGTGCGCGCCATCTTCGACAACGCCGACGGCCGCCTGGTCCCCGGCCTTTACGCCCGCATCCGCCTGGGCGGCAGCGAAGACCGCGAAGCCCTGCTGATCAACGAGAAGGCCATCGGCACCGACCAGGACAAGCGTTTCGTGCTGGTCGTCGGCGCCGACAACAAGACCGAATACCGCGAAGTGCACACCAGCGCCTCGCAGAACGGCCTGGTCATCGTCGACCGCGGCCTGCAGCCGGGCGAGCGCATCGTGGTCAACGGCCTGCAGCGCGTGCGCCCGGGCGACGCGGTCAGCCCCAACCCCACCGCCATGAACGACGGCGACGGCAAGACTGCCGTTGCCGCCCGCAGCGGGCAAGCCGGTTAAACCGGCTGCCAGCGCCGCAGAAAGCAAGCCATGAACATCTCAAAATTCTTCATCGACCGGCCGATCTTCGCCGGCGTGATCTCGATCCTGATCCTGCTCGCCGGGGTGCTCGCCGCCTTCAAGCTGCCGATCTCGGAATACCCCGAGGTCGTGCCGCCCTCGGTGGTCGTGCGCGCCCAGTATCCGGGCGCCAACCCCAAGGTCATCGCCGAAACGGTGGCGGCGCCGCTGGAAGAATCGATCAACGGCGTCGAGAACATGCTCTACATGCAGTCGCAGGCCAACAGCGACGGCAACCTCACCGTGACGGTCAACTTCCAGTTGGGCGTCGATCCCGACAAGGCCCAGCAACTGGTGCAGAACCGCGTCTCGCAGGCCCTGCCGCGCCTGCCCGAGGACGTGCAGCGCCTGGGCGTGACGACGCTGAAAAGTTCGCCGACGCTGACCATGGTGGTGCACCTGACCTCGCCGGACGACCGCTACGACATGACCTATCTGCGCAACTACGCGCTGATCAACGTCAAGGACCGCCTGGCGCGCATCCAGGGCGTCGGTGAGGTCGGCCTGTTCGGCTCCGGCAACTACGCCATGCGCATCTGGCTCGATCCGGGCAAGGTGGCCCAGCGCAACCTGACCGCCGCCGAGGTGGTGCGCGCCATCCGCGAGCAGAACGTGCAGGTCGCCGCCGGCACCATCGGCGCTTCGCCAACCCTGTCCGACGTGCCGCTGCAACTGAACGTCAACGCCCAGGGCCGCTTGAAGAGCGTCGAGGACTTTGCCGACATCATCCTGAAATCCTCGCCCGATGGCGGTGTCACCCGTCTCGGCGACGTCGCCCGCGTCGAGCTGGCGGCGGCCGAATACGGCCTGCGCGCGCTGCTCGACAACAAGCAGGCGGTGGCCATCCCGATCTTCCAGGCGCCCGGCGCCAACGCGCTGCAGGTTTCCGCCGGCGTGCGCGAGGCGATGAAGGAGCTGGCCAGGGACTTCCCGGATTCGGTCAAGTACGACATCGTCTACGACCCGACGCAGTTCGTGCGCGCCTCCATCGAGGCCGTCGTGCATACGCTGCTCGAAGCCATCGCCCTGGTCGTGCTGGTGGTCATCGTCTTCCTGCAGACCTGGCGCGCCTCGATCATCCCGCTGCTGGCCGTGCCGGTGTCCATCGTCGGCACCTTCTCGCTGATGCTCGGCTTCGGCTACTCGATCAACGCCCTGTCGCTGTTCGGCATGGTGCTGGCCATCGGCATCGTCGTCGATGACGCCATCGTCGTCGTCGAAAACGTCGAGCGCAACATCGAGGCCGGCCTGAGCCCGCGCGAAGCCACCTACCGGGCCATGCGCGAAGTGTCCGGGCCGATCATCGCCATCGCCCTGACCCTGGTCGCGGTGTTCGTGCCGCTGGCCTTCATGACCGGCCTGACCGGCCAGTTCTACAAGCAGTTCGCCATGACCATCGCCATCTCGACGGTGATCTCGGCGGTCAACTCGCTGACCCTGTCGCCGGCCCTGGCCGCGCTGCTGTTGAAGGGCCACGGCGAGAAACCGGATTGGCTGACAGTGCAGATGGACCGCTACTTTGGCGGTTTCTTCCACGCCTTCAACCGCTTCTTCAACCGTTCCTCCGACCGCTACGGCCACGGCGTCACCGGCATCATTTCCCACAAGGCGGGAGCTATCGGCGTCTACCTGGCGCTGATCGCCGGCGCCATCGGCCTCTCCTACATTGTCCCTGGCGGCTTCGTACCGGGGCAGGACAAGCAGTATCTGGTCAGCTTCACGCAGCTGCCGAACGGCGCCTCGCTCGACCGCACCGAAGCCGTCATCCGCAAGATGAGCGAGATCGCCCTCGAACAGCCCGGCGTCGAGCACGCCATCGCCTTCCCCGGCCTGTCGATCAACGGCTTCACCAACAGCTCCAGCGCCGGCATCGTCTTCGTCGGGCTGAAACCCTTTGCCGAGCGCAAGGACAAGGAACTGTCGGCCGGTGCCATCGCCGGCGCGCTGAACCAGAAATTCGCTGCCATCCAGGAAGGCTTCATCGCCACCTTCCCGCCGCCGCCGGTGATGGGCCTGGGCACGGTCGGCGGTTTCAAGATGCAGATAGAGGATCGCGGTTCGGTCGGCTACGCCGAACTCGACGAAGCAGCCAAGGCTTTCATGGCGGCCGCCGCCAGGGAACCGGCGCTGGGCCCGATGTTCTCCAGCTACCAGATCAACGTGCCGCAGATCGACGTCGATCTTGACCGTACCAAGGCCAAGCAGCTGGGCATCTCGGTCACCGATGTCTTCGACACCATGCAGATCTACCTCGGCTCGCAATACGTCAATGACTTCAACCGCTTCGGCCGCGTCTACCAGGTGCGCGCCCAGGCCGACGCCCCCTTCCGCGCGCATCCGGAGGACATCGGCCAGTTGAAGGTACGCAACGTAGCCGGCGAGATGGTGCCGCTGTCCTCGCTGGTGCAGGTGAAGAAGACCTACGGGCCGGAAATGGTCGTGCGCTACAACGGCTACACGGCGGCCGACATCAACGGCGGCCCGGCCCCCGGCTATTCCTCGGCGCAGGCCGAGGCAGCAGCCGAGCGGGTGGCGGCGGCGACACTGCCGCGCGGCGTCAAGTTCGAATGGACCGACCTGACCTATCAGAAGATCCTGGCGGGCAACGCCGGCATCTGGGTATTCCCGATCAGCGTGCTGCTGGTCTTCCTGGTGCTCGCCGCGCAATACGAGAGCCTGACCCTGCCGCTGGCCGTCATCCTGATCGTGCCGACCAGCCTGTTCGCGGCACTCGCCGGTGTCTGGCTGACCGGCGGCGACAACAACATCTTCACCCAGATCGGGTTGATGGTGCTGGTCGGGCTGGCCTGCAAGAACGCCATCCTCATCGTCGAATTCGCCCGCGAACTGGAAATGCAGGGCAGCACGCCGGTGCAGGCGGCGATCAACGCCAGCCGCCTGCGGCTGCGCCCGATCCTGATGACTTCCATCGCCTTCATCATGGGCGTCGTGCCGCTCGTGCTGTCTTCCGGCGCCGGTGCCGAAATGCGCCACGCCATGGGCATCGCCGTGTTCTTCGGCATGCTCGGCGTGACCCTGTTCGGCCTCTTCCTGACGCCGGTGTTCTACGTGCTGCTGCGCACGCTGGACAAGAAGCACAAGCTGCATTCCGCCGCCCATCACGACGCCCCGCTGGTCGCCGGCCCGTCCGCCTACCACGCGACCCAGGAGTAAGACCATGAACCAGAAAGCCATCCTGACCAACACCCTGCTGGCCAGCCTGCTGATCCTCGCCGGCTGTTCGTTGGCCCCGACCTACCAGCGCCCGGAGACGGCCGTACCCGCCGCCTACAAGGAAGCCCCCGCCGTCGACGGGCAATGGAAGCTGGCCGAACCCGCCGACAGCGCCGCCCGTGGCGACTGGTGGCAGCTGTTTGGCGACGCCACCTTGAACGACCTCGAACAGCAGGCGCTGGCCGCCAACCAGAGCCTCAAGGCCGCCGCCGCCCGCCTCGGCCAGGCGCGTGCGCTGGAGAAGAACGCCCACGCCGCACTGTTCCCGCAGGTCGGCGTCGGCTTCGGCCCGACCCGTCAGCAGCCTTCGCCGGCCTCGCAAGGCCTGCCGGCCGACGCCGATACCAGCGCCACCACGCTGTGGCGCGGCCAGGCGACCTTCGCCTGGGAAGCCGATCTGTTCGGCCGCCTGGGCAGCGCCGCCGACGCCGCCCGGCTGGATGCCGAGCGCGACGAGGCCCTGTTCCGCTCGACGTTGCTTAGCCTGCAGGCCGACGTGGCGCAGGCCTATTTCCTGGTCCGCGAGCTGGACGGCCTGCGCGCGCTCTACGCCAACACCGTCAAGCTGCGCCAGGAAACGCTGCAACTGTTCCAGCGCCGCTACGACGCTGGCGACATCGGCGAGCTGGAGCTGGCCCGCGCCCGTACCGAACTGGCCTCGGCCGAGGCCGAAGCCGACGGCGTGGCCCGCCAGCGGGCAGTCGCCGAGCACGCGCTGGCCATCCTGCTGGGCAAGACGCCGGCCGAGTTCAGCCTGCCGCCGCAAGCCATCGTCCGCCTCAAGGTCGGCGTGCCGGCCGGCCTGCCCTCGGCCCTGCTCGAACGGCGCCCGGACATCGCCGCTGCCGAACGGGCGATGGCCGCTGCCAACGAGCGCATCGGCGCCGCCAAGGCCGCCTATTTCCCGCGCCTCAACCTGACCGGCAACTACGGTTACGAGTCGGCCGGCCTCGGCGACCTGTTCAAGACGGCCAGCCGGACCTATGTGCTCGGACCGCTGGTCGGCACCCTGCTCAGTCTGCCGATCTTCGACGGCGGCGCCCGCGCGGCCGGGGTCGAGCGAGCCAATGCGGCGCACGAGGAAGCGGTGGCCAATTACCGCCAGTCCATCCTGCAGGCTTTCAAGGAAGTCGAGGACAACCTCGCCCACCTGCGCATCCTGGACGGCCAGAACGCCGCCCAGGACCGGGCGGTAAGCGCGGCCGGACGGGCGGCCCAGCTCTCCCACATCCGCTACCGGGAAGGTGCCATCAGTTACCTGGATGTGCTCGACGCCGACCGCAGCATGCTGCAGCAACAGCGTGTGGCGGTGACCCTGGACGGCGAGCGGGCGCGCGCCACGGTCAATCTGGTCCGGGCGCTGGGCGGCGGCTGGTAAGCGGGGGCACCCCGCCCGGCTGAACCAAACCCCTCCCCATCTGCTCCAAGCCTCCATTGGCACTTGAGCGAGTTCCCCCATGAAAGCCGTTGCCTGCCGCGCCCCCCTGCCCATCGAACATCCGGACAGCCTGGTGGATCTGGAACTGCCGGAGCCGGTGCCCCGGGGTCATGAACTCCTGGTGGAAGTCCGGGCCATCGCCGTGAATCCGGTGGATACCAAGGTGCGGCGCAGCCTGGAACCGGGCGAACCCCGGGTGCTGGGCTGGGATGCGGCCGGGGTGGTGCGCCAGGTGGGCGAGGCCGTCACCCTGTTCCGGCCCGGGGACCGGGTCTGGTACGCGGGCGCCCTGGAGAGGCCGGGCTGCAATGCCGAACTCCAGTGCGTGGACGAGCGCCTTGCCGGCCCCATGCCCGAGGCCCTGGATTTCGCTGCGGCAGCGGCCCTGCCCTTGACGGCCATCACCGCCTGGGAACTGCTGTTCGACCGGCTCGGCCTGCAGGAGGGTGGACACCAGGGCCAGACCCTGCTGGTGGTGGGGGCCGCCGGGGGCGTCGGCTCCATCCTGCTGCAGCTGGCCCGACAGCTGACCGGCCTCACCCTGATCGGCAGCGCCAGCCGCCCCAACACCCTGGCCTGGGTCGAGGACATGGGGGCCCATCACGTCATCGACCACAGCCGCCCCCTGTCCGAGGAGCTGCAGCGCCTGGGCCTGCCCCAGGTGGATTACCTGGTCAGCCTCAACCACACCCAGGCGCATTTCCCGGAGATCGCCCGGGTCATGGCGCCCCAGGGCCGGTTCGGCCTGATCGACGATCCCGGCCCCCTGGACATCCGCCTGCTCAAGGAAAAGAGCGTCTCCCTGCACTGGGAATTCATGTTCACCCGTTCCCGCTTCGCCACCCCGGACCTGATCGCCCAGCACCGGCTGCTGGCGCGCCTGGCCGGGCTGGTGCAGGAAGGACGCATCCGCAGTACCCGGACCGGACATTTCGGCCCCATCTGCGCCGCCGGCCTGAAACGGGCCCACGCCCTGCTGGAGAGCGGCCGGGCCCAGGGCAAGATCGTCCTGGAAGGGTTCTAGATGGTGTGCGCCCCGACCGTCATCCGTATCGACGCCCGGGGGGCATGAACTCCTGCCCTCAATGCCCCGCCGCCGCCTTGCTCGTCAGCTGGGCCACCATGGGCTCCACCTGTTTCCACACCACACTGCCGACGCCCACAAAGATCACCAGGCCCAGGACGATCTGGACGGCGAGGATGCGCAGGTCCCGTTGCTGGCGGCTGATGCTGCGGCCCGGATCGGTAGCACCGCAGCCAGGGCATGCGAGGGCAGAGGTATCGACCTGATGACCACAGGCGCGGCAGGGAACGAGGGTCATGACGACTCCAGAAAAAATGACGGGGCGATTATAGGTCCGGCAGCTAGGCCCGCAAAACGGCAGGGCACGGCTTCCTGCCGGAACCAAAGCGCGCCCCCTCTTCCTTACGGACCATCGAACGGGAGGGGAGGCCGGGCTTCAGGGGGCAGGCGCAGCTGCTCCCGGCTCAGGAACTGTTCCAGGAGCAGGAGATTGGCGGCCAGGGGACTGCCCGCAGGAAACCCCGCTTCCCGGGCATGCAGGCAGGAGGCCAGCAGCCCCCGGTAGCAGGCGGCGAAGCGGCGCCGGTCATCGGCAAAGTCGAGCACCCGCTGCAGCAGACGCTGCACCTGCTCCCGGTCGGCCAGCAGGCGCCGGGATTCCCAGTCCATGGGCTGGGCCAGGCCCTGGCAGGCGTATTTGAGGTACACGAAATCCGTGCTCTCCCCCTGGATGCGAAAGGCCATCACCCCCCGGGCCACCCGCTGCTCCCGCCCCATGCCGCGCCGGTCGCCGAAGGCCTGGCGCACCGCCTCCAGGCTGCGGCTCATGGCCGGCAGATCGCCCCAGCCCAGTTGCCGGGGACGGCCGGCCAGGGCCTGGGCCAGGCGCTTTTCCAGCTCGTCCAGGGCGCTCATCCTAGAGGTCCAGGGGGCAGCGGAAATCCCCGTCCAGGGGCTGGCTGCGGTTGGGGGGACGCCCTTCCCCCAGTTCCAGGAACTCCAGGCGCAGTTCGATGCGGCGGCTTTCCTCGGGGCTTTCCTTCAGGGCGTTGAAGGAGGAGCCGCTCACCAGAAACAGCTGCCGCACCAGCAGGCGGTCCGCCTCGTCCAGGGCCGCCGGGGCGGGAGGCCCGGCCAGGAGCACGCAGAGCACCCGCTCGGAGCGCTGCAGGGAGAGGTTGAGGTTGTGCAGATAGCTGCCCCGGGCGTCGGCAAAGCCTTCCACCACCACCCGCTTCAGCCATTTTTCCCCCAGGGGGTCCCGGGCCACAGCCAGGATGCGCGGCACCACGGTGCGCAAGAGCAGGTCCTGGCTGGCATTGAGCCGGTGGCTGTCGCTCTCGAAACGGGCCCGGTCGCCAAAATCCACCACCCGGCCGCGCACGGCCACGCCGGGGAAATCGGCGGTGGCGGCCTTGAGGCTGTCCATGAGCCGGGTGATGTCCTCCTCCCGGGCCTCCTTCAGGTCCTCGGTGGCGGAGATTTCGTGGGTGATGGCCAGCAGGGCCACGGTCATGGCCACCAGGAACAGCACCATCAGGGCCGTCATCAGGTCCGAGAAGGAAATCCAGAAGGGCCGCTCCGCCTCGTCCCGGCGGCCCCGCCGGGGGGGCTGGCGCTTGCTGCCCAGGCTCATTTGCGGCTGGCCAGGGTTTCCAGGGTGTCCCCCAGTTCCTCGATGGCCCCCTTCAGGTAATCCACGGCGGTGGCCAGCTCCTTGTGGAACTGGGTGTTGCCCTGGCGCAGGGTGCGCTCCAGGTTGTCGGCAAAGCTGCCGTGGGCCTCGGTCAGCACCCGGCTCACCCCTTCCAGGAAATCCCGGGCTTCCCCCTGGGCCCCGGCCAGGGCGCTGCCGGCGGCTTCCATGCGGGCCACCAGTTCGCTGGTCAGGGAGGCTTCCCGGCGGGCGTTTTCCATCACCGTCTTCAGGTCCCCCAGCATCAGGGCGAAGGCTTCCCGGCTGCGGCCCTGCTCACGCATCACTTCTCCGGCTTCCATGGCGGCGGCGGTGAGGGAGGCGGCCGCAGCCACCAGCTGGCCGCTGGCCCCGGCAAAGGTGTCGGCGGCCCGGCCCACGCCCTGGCCCGCGCTCTGCAGCTGTCCGGCAGCGCTGTTGACCGCCCCCTGACCAATCCCGTCCAGGCGCGCCGTCACCTTGCCCAATTCGCCCACCACCCGGTTCAGGGATTCGGCGGTACGGACCAGCAGGGCTTCGAGACCGGCCTGGCCCTGGCCCAGGTTGGCTTCCATGCGCGCCACGAAGCGTTCCAGCAGGGGCTCCAGGGAACGGGCGGCGGCCTCGCCCTGGCTGCCCCCGGCCTTTTCCACGGCAGCGGCCATGCGTGTCAAGGGTTCCCGCAGGGCCTGGCCCACGGCCAGAGAAACGGCATTGGCCACGGCGGCCGCCATCTGCTCCTGCTGCCGGGCCGCCTGTTCCTGCTGTTGCTGCATCAGGGCCCCCAGGCTCTGGCGCAGTTCCTGGACCAGGGCCTGGCGCAGCTGCGCCCCCTGGTGGGCGGAAACCTCGCTGGCCCGTACCAGCCGGGCCAGGTATTCCTCCTCCACGCCGCTCTCGAAGCAGCTGTCGATGAGCTCGTTGAGCCGGGCCACCTGCCGGTAGCCCAGGGTGACCAGGGATTTTTCTATCCAGGTGGCGACCATGGCCAGGGCGATGGCCAGGGCCGAGACCTGGAAGGCATGGCCCACCCCCTGGATCAGGTTCTTCAGGCTGAGCCGCACCGTGTCCGCATCGCTGTTCACCTCGAAGTGGGTGAGGCCGACGATCAGCCCGGCGAAGGTGCCGATGATGCCGATCCCGGTGAGGATGCCGGGCAGGTGCTTGTAGAACTCGGTCTTGAGGGGCGTCTCCACCAGGGCCGCCTCGGTGAAGAAGTGCTCGGCCATGGCCGTGGAGCGCCAGGCGGTGACCCGGGTCTGCTGCTGGGCGTCGGTGGCGGTGATGCCGTGCAGGGTCTGGGCGTATTCGCGCCACAGGTGGGCGAGGCGGGGCGAGGTCATGACCTGGGCCGCGATGGCATCCGGCCCGGGGCGGCTGCCCCCCGCCGTCAGCTGTTCCAGGCTGCGCACCGCCCGTTTCAGGTCGCGCAGCAGCACCAGGGCCGGGACCACGAAGCGCAGCAGGAAGCCCAGGGCGATCAGGGTCAGCAGGGCAAAGATGATTCCCGTGCCGCCGGGGCCGTTCCAGAGGGTGGCGAGCATGTCCATAGATGAATTGTTCAGCGTGGGGCCGGCAAGGCCGAAGGGGGGATTCTAGCAGTCCCCCGGCCGCCGCCCTCTGCCAGCCCGCCTCAGGCGGCCCGGCCTTCCTGCAGCCAGATGCTGCGCACCATGCGCAGACAGGCCGGATAGGCGCGGATCGAGGCCATGCTCTGGACCGCCGCTTCCTTGCGGTTGGTCTCCCGGCGCATGGGCGCCAGGGTAGGCAGGCCCTGGGCATTGAGGAAGGTGTAGACCAGGGGGCTGGCACTGTTGTCACGCCGCTCGGCCACCACCGCCACCTCGCCGTTGGCGAGCCGCACCACGGCCCCGGGGGGGAAAATGCCGATTTCCTTGATCAGCAGCTGGGTCAGGCGCTGGTCGCACTGCTGCTCCATGTCCACGAACAGCTGGCGCAGGGCTTCCCGGGAGAAGATGGCCTTGCGGTAGGGCCGGTCCTGGATCATGGCGCTATAGATGTCGGCGATCATCAGCACCCGGGAGGACACCGACACCTGCTCGCCACGCAAGCCCTGGGGATAGCCCTGGCCATCCAGGCGTTCGTGATGGTGGGCCACGGCCTCCAGCCAGGTCCGGTCGCTCACTCCCAGGGCCCGCAGCAGGCGCACCCCGTCCTCCGGATGGCGGCGCACCCGCTCCCGCAGCTCCGGGGACAGGGCCTCCTCGCGCTCCAGCTGGAACTGTACGTCGGTGACGCCGATGTCGTGGGTCAGGGCGGCCTGGACCAGGGACAGGCGGGGCTCCTCGGGCACCCCCAGGCGCCGCCCCAGAATCTCGCAGATCAGGGCCGCCTGCAGGTGGTGCAGGACCTCGTAGGGACTCTCCACGTCCAGATGCAGACTGGCCAGGCAGGCGTCCGCGTCGTGGTCCAGGGCATCCTGGATTTCCAGGGCCAGGAGCTGCACCCGGCGCAGGAAGTCTTCCCGGTTGCTCACCCCGTTGCGGTACTGCTCCTGGAGCCGGGCCAGGCGCAGCTTGATCATGTCCACGTCGGCAAAGGAGTTGTGGCGCACCTGCTCCCGGGACAGGAGAGGCATGGGCGCCGCCTTCCACTTGATGACCGCCGGCTCGTCGCTCTTCTCGTAATAGAGGCCGTGGGCGACCAGCAGGTCCAGATAACGCTGGATGCGGATCGCGTAACCATCCTTGATGACCAGGGTGCCGTGCCGGTCATAGAGGCACACCTGCATGGGCCGCCCCAACTGCAGGAGGCCGGGATCGATGGGAATCAACTGGGTCATGCGACGCTCGGGAAAAGGGAGGGCAAAAGCCCCTCACAAATGCTCAGGAGCCCCATTCTAAGCCGAAAGCAGGAGCCCCGGCTTGGCCGCCCCGGGCCCGCCGCCTGGCGAATGGCAAATCATCCCCACGGTTGGAAGGGCTTTTCCCCGGGCGTATGATTCCGGGTTATGCCGCCTGCGCGGTATAACGAGAGAGGACCTATGATTTTCGACGTCGATAACGAAACGCTTCCCAGGGAGGAACTGGAAGCCCTACAACTGCGTCGCCTCAAGGCGACCGTCGAACGCTGCTACGAGACCGTGAAGTTTTACCGGGAAGCCATGGATGAGCTGGAGGTCAAACCCCATCACATCCAGAACCTCGCCGACGTGAAACTCCTGCCGTTCACCAAGAAGGAGCAACTGCGCGACAACTACCCCTTCGGCATGTTCGCCGTCCCCACCGACCAGGTGGTGCGGGTGCATGCCTCGTCCGGCACCACGGGCAAGCCCACGGTGGTGGGCTACACCCGCCGGGACATCGCCAACTGGGGCCAGATGGTGGCCCGCAGCCTGAGCGCCGCCGGCCTCAGGCCCGGTGACCGGCTCCACAACGCCTATGGCTACGGCCTGTTCACCGGCGGCCTGGGCCTGCACTACGGGGCCGAGACCCTGGGCCTGATGACCATTCCCATGTCCGGCGGCCAGACCCAGAAGCAGCTGATGCTGCTCCAGGACTTCGAAGCCACCGCCCTCTGCTGCACCCCCTCCTACGCCCTCAACATCGCCGAGGAAGCGGAAGTCCTGGGCGTGGACATGAAGAAGCTGGCCCTCAAGGTGGGCATCTTCGGCGCCGAGCCCTGGAGCGAGGAGATGCGCTACGAGCTGGAATCCCGCCTGCACATGGACGCCCTGGACATCTACGGCCTCTCGGAAGTGATGGGTCCCGGGGTGGGCATGGAATGCCTGGAAGGCAAGAAGGGCCTGCACATCTGGGAAGACCACTTCCTGGTGGAATGCGTGGACGTGGACACGGGCGAACCCCTGCCCTACGGGGAGGAAGGGGAGATCGTGTTCACCTCCCTGAGCAAGGAAGCCTTCCCCGTGCTGCGCTACCGGACCCGGGACATCTCCGTCCTGGAACCCGCCCCCTGCAAGTGCGGCCGCACCCATGTGCGCATGCGCCGCATCTCCGGGCGCTCCGACGACATGCTGATCATCCGCGGCGTCAACGTCTTCCCCACCCAGGTGGAAGCGGTGCTGATGCGCACGGAAACCCTCTCCCCCTTCTACCAGATCGAGGTCTTCCGGGACGGCTTCATGGATTCCATGGTGGTCAACGTGGAAGCCAGCCCCCCCCTGCATGCCAAGGGCCAGGAATACATGGACAAGGTGGCGGCCAAGGTCCAGAAGGACATCAAGGACTTCATCGGCGTCTCCTGCCGGGTGAAGATCCAGCCCACAGGCGCCATCGAGCGCTCCATGGGCAAGGCCGTGCGCGTGGTGGACCACCGCAAGAAGGGTCACTGAACCCTGGTCTGCCAGGAGGCTTGAGCTAACGCAACCCCCGGGCGGCCGCGGCAGGCCACAATCGCCGCACCGCCCGGCGGCCCTGCCTCCGGCATCCCGGGCCCAGCTACGAAACACAGGAAGGAACAGCCTTGAATCCCAATCTGCTGCAACCCCCGGCGGCCGGCAGCCGCCTGCTCATGTCCGGCAACGAAGCCGTTGCCCGGGCCGTCTGGGACGCGGGAACCCGCGTCGCCGCCGCCTACCCCGGCACCCCGGCCACGGAAATCCTCGAATATCTCTCCCTCTACCCGGACCTCTACGCCGAATGGTCGGTCAATGAAAAGGTCTCCCTGGAAGTGGCCATCGGCGCCTCCCTGGCCGGTGCCCGGGGCTTCTGCGCCATGAAGCACGTGGGCCTGAACGTGGCCGCCGACGCCCTGATGACCCAGACCCTGGCCGGGGTCGTGGGCGGCCTGGTGATCGCCGTGGCCGACGACGTGGGCTTCTCCTCCTCCCAGAACGAGCAGGATTCCCGCTACTGGGGCCGCTTCGCCCACCTGCCGGTGCTGGAGCCGGCCGACTCCCAGGAAGCCTACGAGATGACCCGGGCGGCCTTTGCCCTCTCCGAGCAGTACAACACCCCGGTGCTGCTGCGCCTCACCACCCGGGTCTGTCACGTGAAATGCCTGGTGAGCGTGGGCGAACGCCAGGTGGTCCGGGCTGCGGACCAGTTCACCAAGGACCCGGGCCGCTGGGTCATGGTGCCCGCCAACGCCAAGCGCCACGTGCCGGAAATGCTGGCCCGGGACAAGGCCCTGGCCGCCGCCGTGGAAACCAGTCCCCTGAACCGGCTGGAAGCGGGCAGCAATCCCCGCCTCGGCTTCGTCACCTCCGGTCCCGCCTACATGCACGTGCGGGAGGCCTTCCCGGACGCCCCGGTGCTGAAGCTGGGCTTCTCCCACCCGGTGCCCCTGGGACTGGTGCGGCAGCTGGCCGACCAGGTAGAAGCCCTGGTGGTGGTGGAAGAAACCGAACCCCTGATGGAAACCGAGATCAAGGCAGCCGGCATCGCCGCCCATGGCAAGGACATCCTCCCCGCCGCCGGGGAACTGCCGCCCCACATCCTGCGCCGGGGCCTGGCCGCCCTGCTCGGACAGCAGCCCGTGGCAGCGGACGTGGGCCAGCGTCCCGCCCTGGAAGTCTTTCCCCGCCCCCCCACCATGTGCGTCGCCTGCCCGCACCTGGGGGTTTATTACACCCTGTCCCAGCTCCGGAACGTGAACATCTCCGGCGACATCGGCTGCTACACCCTGGGCGCCGGTCACCCCTGGAATGCCCTGGACACCTGCATCTCCATGGGCGCCTCCATGGGCATCGCCCTGGGCCTGGACAAGGGCCGCGGTCCCGGGGATGAAAACAAGAAGGTGGTGGCCGTGATCGGTGACTCCACCTTCCTGCACATGGGCATGCAGGGGCTGCTGGACATCGCCTACAACCGAGGCAACGTCACCGTGCTGCTCCTGGACAACCGGGCCGTGGGCATGACCGGCGGCCAGGAAAACCCGGGCAGCGGCCGGGACATCTACGGCCAGCCCGCCCCCCGGGTGGATTTCGCCAAGCTGGTGGAGGCCCTGGGCATAGACAAGGAACGCATCCACATGGTGGATCCCTACCAGCTGCCGGTCCTGTTCAAGACCCTGCGGGAGGAGACCAAGCGGCCCGGCCCCTCGGTGATCATCACCGACCGCCCCTGCGTGCTCATCGACCACTACCAGAAGCAGCAGCCCTATGAAGTGGACGAGGCGGCCTGCACCGGCTGCGGCAACTGCGTCGAGGTGGGTTGCCCGGCCATCCACGTCACCCGCCGGGACAAGGCCATCAAGCCCTCGGGCAAGGAAGTGGAGCTGGCCTTCGTCAAGATCGAGACCGCCGCCTGCACCGGCTGCGACCTCTGCGTCCAGACCTGCGCCCCCAAGGCCATCCGCCATGCCGTGCCCACCTTCCCGGTGAGCATCAACTGAATGCCAGGGAGAACATCCATGACAGCAAGCAACAAGGTAGTGAACATCCTGGTGGTGGGCATCGGCGGACAGGGGGTAATGACCGCCTCCGAAATCCTCTCCGAAGCCGCCATCTCCCAGGGTTACGACGTCAAGAAGACCGAGGTGGCCGGCATGTCCCAGCGGGGCGGCGTGGTTTCCTCCCATGTGCGCTTCGGCCCCCGGGTCCTGTCCCCCGAGATCGCCCCGGGAGAGGCGGACATCCTGGTGGGCTTCGAGGCTGCCGAAGCCATGCGCTGGTGCCATTACCTGCGTCCTGAGGGGGTGGCCATGGTCAATCGCCTGAACCTGGAACCGCCGGTGGTGTCCCTGGGCCTCTATCCCTATCCTGCCGACCCGGTGGGCGAAATCCGCAAGCAGGGGGTCCGCCTGCACGATTTCGACGCCGGGGCCATCGCCCGGGAGCTGGGAGACCTGCGCCTGGTCAACACCATCATGATGGGCGCCATCGCCGACGCCCTGCCCTTCCCGGCGGAGACCCTCAAGGAGCGCATCGTCGAACGCTTCCGGGCGCGCAAGCCGGCCCTGGCGGAAACCAATGCCCGGGCCTTCGACCTGGGCCGGGCCGCCGCCCACTGAGCCCCTGTCTCGCACTGAGCCCCTGTCTCAAACAGCAGGCAGAAAAAAACCGCCGGGGTCAGAGCCGGCGGTTTTTTCATGGGCGACGGAGGCTTACTGCACCTGCTGAATCCCCGCCACCACCCAGCCACGGCTGCCATCGACGGGCTTCATCAGGTGCCAGATCTCGTCGAAGGGATCGGCCACACCCTCGGCGCCTTCCCGGATCAGGCCGTGGAAGCGCACGCTCACCAGATAACGGGTGCTTTCCTCGGTCACGTCCAGCACCTCGGCTTCCAGGGACACCACGTCGGTCTGCTGGGCATCCTTGCCCCGCTCCACGAAGTTCATCTTGATCTCGGCGAACATCTCCGGGGAGGTGAATTCCCGGATGTCCTCCAGATTGCCGGCGTCGTTGGCGGCCTGAAGACGGATGAAGTTCACCTTGGCGTTACGCAGGAAGCCCTCCACATCGAAATCGGCGGGAATGCTGCCGGTACCCGTCCCTGCTGCCTGGGGCGCCATGGCCTGGAAGCTGCCAGCAGCCGCTTGGTGGACCGACTGATGGGCGGGCTGGGAAGCCGCCTGGCCCCCCCGGTTGAAGTCGGCGCCGGCGTACTGCATGCCGCCGGCTCCAGCCAGGGCCGGCTGCTGGGCCGCAGCCTTCTTGCGCAGGATGAAGCCCACCACCATCAGCACGGCCAGCACCAGGAGGCCGATCAGCATCATGGAAGCCAGCTCCTCACCGAAGCCGAAGTGGGAAGCCAGGGCGGCCAGGCCAAGACCGGCGGCCAGACCGGCCAGGGGGCCCATCCAGGAACGCTTGGGCTGGGCGGCCTGGCCGGCAGCGGCGGCAGCCGGCTGCTTGGCGGCCATGGGGGCTGCAGCCTGGTTGGGGGCGGTGGGGCTGCTGCTGGGAGCGGCCCGCTGGGAAGTCACCGACTCCCGCTGCATGCCGCTGGATTTGCCGCCGCCGAAGCGCTTGGCGGCTTCCGCGTCGCTGATGGTCAGGGACAGGCCCAGGGCCAGCACGGCGGCCATAAGAGTGAAGGATTTCATGACAGTCTCCCGACATTAGGAATGAAGTGGCGTGAGGATAACGTTGATCCACCCACGAAAAAACAGAGCAAGGCTAACTGTTCGTTCGAGAAAACCGGAAACTCTACCCCGGCGCCTGTCGCAAATCCCGCAATTTTTTCCACCCCGGCCAAACCCGTCTTTGGATTCAATGACTTGGCCCATGGCACCGCTCTTGCATGAGGGGACCCATGAACGCCCACCCCGCCGCCATCGATCTTGCCCGCCTGGCGCAAGCCACCAGCCCGGAAGGCCTGCTGACGGGCTTCGAGCTGAAGGCCTTTCCCAAGGGCTGGCTGCTGTCTTCCCCCGACGGCCCCCGGGACCAGGTGTTCATCGTCCGGAGCGGCCGCCTGCGGGTCTATCTGGCGGGAGAGAACCGGGAACTCAGCCTGAGCTTTCTGGAAGCCGGGGACATCTACACCACCCATACCCCCACCTATGTGGAAAGCGTGGCCCCCACGGAGCTGTGGCTGATGGACACCCGCAGCTTTGCCCGCAAGCTGGCCACCGACCCCAGCACCACCCCGGTGATGATGCGGGTCCTGGGCCGCCTGCTCAGCAACGCGGTAACCCTGATCGAGGACCTGGCCTTCCGGGAAGTGCCGGCCCGCCTGGCCCGCTTCCTCCTGGGCCTGGTGGAGCGGCGCGGCCAGGCCCAGGATCAGGGCTGGCTGATTCCCCTGGAGCTGGGCATGGAAGACATTGCTTCCCTGCTGGGCTCCACCCGCCAGACCGTGTCCGCCCTGATCAACCAGTGGGAACGCCAGGGCATCCTGCAGCGCCAGGGCCGCCGCAGCCTGCTGATCCGCTCCATCAGCGCCCTGGAGGCCCAGTGCCCGGGCAAGCCCTGAAACGTCGGCTGGCCGACGGACAGGAACAGCCAGGACCGTTACAGTTCTCCCGAAATCATCACCCAGGAGAACCCCATGTCCCAAGGTTGCGGCTGCAAGAACACCGACCGTTATGTGAGCTTCGAAGGCATAGACTGCGATGGCAACGCCCGGCAGATCATGGCCTGCATCGACCGGCATCTGGCCATCCCGGGACGCAACAACGTGTTCTGGGAATACTTCAACAAGAAACGGGCGGGCGGCTCGGGCCCCAAGCCCGACGACCTGTTCCTGATTCACTCCAACATCAACCAGGTGCGGGAGCTGTTCGAAACCTGGGAAGACCAGGAAGCCATGGCCCTGCTGGTGCAGCTCGAGGAGGAATGCTGCTGAGCCTCGTGCCCGCTGCATTCCTCTCCGCCTGCGATAACGATCAGCGGCAAGGCGGTAGCGGGCCGGGGCCCGACCAGGCCAGGGGATCGCAGAACACCAGCCGCGGCGGCTGCACCAGAAGGGCGTCGAACTGCTGCAGCACGGCCTGCACCGCAGGCAGGGCCATGTGGGTCTCCCAGGCCGCCCGGTCCCGGTACAGCTCGTAGAGCACCAGGGCATTCTGGTCCGCCTGCTGCCGATGCACGGCGTAAAACAGGATGCCCGGCTCCGACCCGGCTTGCTGCGCCAGCCCCGCCAGCAAGTCCGCTAACTGATCCCCGGCCCCGGGCCGGGCCTGCAGTTCCACCCAAAGCAACATCATCACGGCACTCCCATCAAGGAAATAAAGGAGGCCTCATCATCGCCCCTGGCCAGGCCGGCGTCTTGTAAAAATGCGACCGCGCCGCCGCCAGGACCTGCCACTGCCGCGACCTACGGACAAACCGTGGCAACGCTTGCGCGGTCCGGCGAGAACCGGCGTAGCCGGTTGTCCATAAATGCACAGTGCATTTTCTGCATCTCAGGCTGCCTTCGCCTGTGCCGTGAGCCTCGGCAGTTCGTTGTTCGTTGAGGTTCGGCGTGGAACGAAGCCGCTTGATATCGGCCGCCTTCCCGAAATATGATCTCTGAATTTTTGGCCACGGACGCGTCCCCGGGCCTACTCATTCACGAGTTCACGAAGCAGGAGGCTTCAGTATGGCTAAACCCATCATCGTCGTGCTTGATGGCATTGAGTCGAGCTTCGACCACGCCAAGGTCGAGCGCACCAAGCTTTATGGTTCGCGTCGGCGGGTGCCACTCGATCAGGATGGACAAACCTGCGTCAAGTCGGCATTGACCACCGACGGCCTTTATCTCCTGCAAACCGGGATGACGGCGCAGGGCTATTTTGATGAATCGGGTCGGTGGCTGCAGAAAAATCAGTTGGTCGGGATTGGTGCAGACGGACAGGCGCTGGAGTTGAAGCCCTCGACGCTCGGCGCGCCGCAAGCGCTCGCGGCCGTTTCGCCGTCTACCGTTCTCGACTTCGCCATTGATGCCGTCTATGCGCTCGATGCCATGACGCTGGATGCGGCTTTGCAAGCGCGGCTTGCAGCGGGTGAGGTGTTCAGCTTCAAGTTCAAATACAGCGCCGATTTCCGCCTCGATACCGCCTTCCTGCTGCAAAACAACGAAGGGATCTTCTGCCTGGTCGGCACGCCGATTTCACCGAGCTGGGCCGAGCCCGGCAAGATTTCGGCGGTTGAAGACGAGGAAGAAAGCGCCGACGAACTTAACTTTGACATGTTCTAGGAGCGCGCCATGGCCAATTCATTCCGCTTATCCAATGCTGCCGGGCGCGATGGCACCGTGCAGACCATTTCCCCCGCCCGCGAGGCCGCCATACCGATAGGCCTGCCCGGACACACCGTGACTTTTCGCCGTTACCTGGCAGCCACCGAGGCTTGCCGCGGCGACGTCCTGGCCCAGCGCCTCGGCGAGGATTACGCGCAAGCGCTGATTGACGGTGATCCGGAGATCGACATTGAGCATGTCGGGCGCAGCATCGGCGAAACCAATGTGGTTTACCTGACGAAAGGCGGCGAATTCCTGCATTGCCCGCCCCGTATCGTCGAAATCGTCTCGGCCCCCGACGGCAGCGAGAAGGAGCGGCGTGATCCGGTGGATATCGAGGCCAATGTCGATATCGAGCATCCGGTCCGCTGGACGGGGCGCAAGATTCCGATCGCCGAGGCGGTTCGTCGTTTCGTCTTTCGCCGCACCCTGCAGGTCATGCATGTCGATGGCGTGACCTACGACTTCCTTTACGCCATCGCCAAGGAACTGGCCGAGTCTGATTCCGTCATGCTCGTCGGCGCCGGTCCGAAGGGGGCCGATCCGCTGGTCTTCCAGGCCAATGGTCGGCCCAGTCGCGGCTTTCTCGAAGGGCGCGTCGAGGGGGATCGCTATCAGCTGAGGTTGCATCTGAGCGACCTGGAACTCAAACGCCCTGCAACCGTCGCCAAGGAGGCTTGACATGGAATTGCAACAAGGCAGTGCCCTGGGCAAGGGCAGTTGGTACCCGGCAGGATCGGTCAATGATGAGGCGCTGATGCAGACCATCCAGGCCTATCGGCGGCGGGTTGTCGGCTCCTATCGTTCGGTCAAGCCGAATGAACTCGCCACCGGTATCTTCGGCGGTCCATTTCATGTTTCCCCGAAAGTGGATGGCGAACTCTGGTTTCTCGTCCTGGAGCCTTCGTCGGCGATCCTGGTCAGCACGAATGGCAAGGCGATATCGGGCGATATTCCCTTTCTGGCCGAGGCGCAGGCGGCGACTGGAAAACTTGCCGGCAGGGTGGTGCTGGCCGGCGAGTTGTTCGCTGCCTCGACAGGCAAGGACCGGCCGCGCGTCGGTGATGTCGGCTCGGCACTGGGCGGCGGTGCCGATGCCCAGGTTGAGCGGCTGGGTTTCCTGGCTTTCGACCTCGTTGAGGGACTGCTGGCGGATGCGCCGCAGTTTGCCCCGTATGAGCAACGGCTGGCGGCCATCGCCGAATTGCTGGCCGGTGGCAAGCGCACAAAGGCCATCAAAACGGAGAGCGTCGAAAGTGTGACGGATCTGCCCGCCTTGTTTGCCGAACTGGTTGAAGGCGGCAAGGCCGAGGGACTGGTGGTGCGCTCGGCACTCGGTGCCATCTACAAGGTCAAGCCGGAATTTACGCTTGATGCGGTGGTTCTCGGCTATACGGCAAGAACGGAAGATCCGGCCGCGGTCCGCAATCTCCTGATCGGTCTGACCCGCGAGGATGGCCGCGTTCAGATCATCGGACATTGCGGCAATCTGGGCGGCGATGATTTCCGGCATAGCCTGATGGATCGTCTGAAGCCGATGAACTGCGCCTCGAGCTTCCGCTGTCCGAGCCGATCCGGTGACCTGTTCACCTTCGTGCATCCGGAACTGGTGATTGAAGTCAATGTTACGGACCTGCAGCCGGAATCCGGCGGGCAGCCGGTCTACACCATGGCACTCGAGTATCAGGCTGAGAGCGGCTGGAAGGCGATTGGCACGATGCCCTCGGCCAGCTTGCTGCATCCCGTGTTGGTGCGGCTGCGCGAGGATAAAAAGCCCGGTCCGGTCGATACCCGGTTTTCCCAGATTCTCGAACGCTGCCAGGTCGATCAGGCAAGCAGTTCCGTTCAGGCGCTTGCCTTGCCGGCCTCGGAGATTCTTCGCCGGACGGTCTGGAAGAAGGTCACAAAAGACAAGATGGCGGTACGCAAGCTTGTCGCCTGGAAGACCAACAAGGAAGGCCAGGATCCTTCCTACCCCGCCTATGTTCTGCACTGGACCGATTATTCCCCCGGACGGGCGACGCCGCTCGATCGCGAAGTGCGGACAGCGCCAAGCGCCGAGCTCATGGAAGAAATAGCGGCGCGCTGGATCGAGGAAAACATCAAAAAGGGCTGGGAGCAGGTGCTCTGATCATCGACTCGCTTTAGCCAAGCAATGGAAATGGAAAATGCATGCTGATCTGAATGACGGCGAGAGCATCGAGATCAAGGGTTCGGGCGTCAAGCCCTACCTGATCCGGAACATCGGCGGCTTATACAGCTGTACCTGTCCGGCCTGGATGAACCAGTCACTGCCCATCGAGCAACGCACCTGCAAACATATCCGCAAGTTGCGCGGTGATGCTGCCGAGGCTGAGCGCATCGGCAATCTGCCGGAAAAGCCGGTCAGGAAGGTCAAGGCCAGCGAAGCGGGGGATGAGGGCAGCGAAACCGTCGATAAAGGCCCGCCCTTGCTGCTGGCACACAGTTGGGACAACGAGACCGATCTGACCGACTGGTGGATGAGCGAGAAACTCGACGGTGTGCGCGCCTATTGGGATGGCCAGCAGTTTTTCTCGCGGCAGGGCAATTTGTATCACGCCCCGGACTGGTTCATTGCCAAGCTGCCGCCGATTCCGCTGGATGGGGAGTTGTGGCTGGACAGGAAACGTTTTCAGCGTACGGTCAGTATCGTGCGCCGGCAGGACAAGAGCGATCTATGGAAAGAGATTTCCTATGTCGTTTTTGATGCGCCGGCGATGGCGGAACCGTTTGAAGCCCGCCAGGCAGCCCTGGCCGAGCATTTGGCAAGCCTCGACGGGCCGGTACGACTGCTTGAGCAGAACCGCTGCCAGGGGCTGGACCATCTGCGGGAGACGCTGCGCCAGATCGAATCCATAGGCGGCGAAGGCTTGATGTTGCGGCAACCGGGCTCCCTTTATGAAGCGGGACGGTCGACGACCTTGTACAAGGTGAAATCCTTCCATGATGCCGAGGCTGTCGTCGTTGAACATCTTCCCGGTACAGGACGGCACAAGGGGCGGATGGGGGCGTTGCTGGTTGAACTTCCCGATGGCACCCGCTTTTCCGTCGGCACCGGGTTTTCCGATGCGCTTCGGGATGCCCCACCGGTTCCCGGCTGCCTGATTACTTTCCGCTACCAGGAATTGACCGATGGGGGCGTACCGCGCTTCCCCTCATTCGTCCGCGTACGTTCCGATCTGATGCCGGCCGAGGTCAGTGCGCCAAGCAAGACCAGCAAGTCGGTGGCGAGCGAAGCGCCAGCCGCTTCGCCTGTTGAGGATGGCGAAAAGACGACTCGCCGTTTCGAGTATGTCGATGAAAAATCTTCCAAATTCTGGGAGATCAGCATCGCCGACATGACGGTCCTGGTTAGCTACGGGCGGATCGGTGGCTCCGGGCAGAGCCAGGAGAAGCGCTTCAGCGATACGGCCTCGGCGGCACGTCACGTCGAGAAGTTGATTTCTGAAAAAGTCGGAAAGGGCTACTGCGAGATCGCTGACTAAGTTCGTTTTGTCAGCGTTCCACGGCCACAGCAGCAATTGGGGCAACCGGGAAAAACAGGCAAGTTTCAAATGTCGTTTTTTTGAGCAGACGTCAGCTGATTCCACTCGACCTATAAACAAGAGCAGAAGCATGAACTCACCAGCCCCCTCTTTGTCCCTCGCTGGGCTCCACCGCACCGACGTCGACCTGCCGGGTCTGATGTCGGTCCTCAGCAAACACCTTTATTCCACACCCATGGTCGCGTTGCGCGAACTGGTGCAGAACGCCCATGACTCGATCATCCGGCGCCGGATCGAGCAAGCCGGCTGGAACGAACCCGCCAGGATCGACGTCGATTTCGACCGTGCTGCCGGCATCCTGCGCATCACCGATACGGGCGCCGGCCTGACCAAGCACGAAATCCATGCTTACCTGGCGACCGTCGGCGTCGGCTACACGCGCAACCTGCGCCAGACCGGACACGACGACAGCGGCCTGATCGGCATGTTCGGGCTCGGCTTCCTGTCGGCCTTCGTCCTCGCCAAACGCGTTACCGTCAACACCACCTCCTACCAGGAACCCGCGCGCAGCCACTGTTACACCTCGACCAACGCCGAACAGTATTCGGTGGCACCCATCGCTTCCCGGCCAGTCGGCACCGAGATCCTGCTCGAATTGCAGGAGGACTTCCTGGGACTCGCCAACAGCAGCCGCCTGCAGGAAATCCTCGGCCATTACTGCCTGCTGCTCAAGGAACCCATCTACATCGCCGGCAGTGCCGAAGCACTCAATCCGGAACCGCCGCCCTGGCGACAAAACGACGAGGCGCACCCGCACCCGGCCCTCGAACGGCGGCGCAACCTGGCCTTTGCCGCGCGCTTCGAAAAGAATTTCGAACCGATCTGCACGCTGCCCCTGCGCCCCGGCCCGTTCGGCAATACGGCCGGCCTGCTCTGGATACAGGACGGCGCCACCTATGGCACCAGCGACAACCGCAATCTCTCGGTCTTCGTCCGTGGCATGCTGCTCGATGACGACGCCCGCGACCTGCTGCCCTCGTGGGCCGGTTTCGTCGGCGGCGTCATCGAGTCGACGCAGCTGACGCCCACGGCCAGCCGCGAGGATCTGCAGCGCGACGACAATTACCGGCTCACCCAGCGCGCCATCAGCGAAGCCCTGATCGAAGGTCTGGCCGAAGTCAGCCGCAGCCAGCCGGAAGCCTGGCGCCGCATCCTGGCCCGCCACAACGAAGCCCTGCTCGGCGCCGCCCTGTGCGACGAACGCCTGTTCCAGCTGATCATGGATTGCGTGCG
Source organism: Azovibrio restrictus DSM 23866 (assembly GCF_000429665.1). Classification (GTDB taxonomy): domain Bacteria; phylum Pseudomonadota; class Gammaproteobacteria; order Burkholderiales; family Rhodocyclaceae; genus Azovibrio; species Azovibrio restrictus. The sequence continues at coordinate 213,543 of NZ_AUCH01000002.1, read as the reverse complement.
CATTCCCAGCTCGCGGGGCGATCTGCCTGTCCGCGACCTGCTTTCCCGCGGCAGCCTGCACGTCATCTTCGAAAACCGCCAGGGCTTCGAGGAAATGCTGTTCCGGACCATGGGCGTGCCGGTTGCCCACGGCCACCGCTACGCGGTCGTTCCCTTCCTGCGGCGCTGGGCGCAGCTCAAGGGGGTCCGCCTGACCGAACTGGGCACCGAACAGGGCAACCGCCAGTTGTTCACACTGGCTGAACTGCCGGCGGAACAACAGGCCTGGCTGGAAACGCATCTGGCGGACGGCGAAAAGCTGATCCCTGCACGTTTTCATCCGGAAGCCCTGCCACTGGTCGTCGTCCCCGACCGCGACAGCGAGCTCAAGCGACGCCTGGAGGCCGATGCCAGCGACAAGCAGATTTCGCAGTCGGCACTGCGACTGGCGCGTCAATTCACCGCCAAGATCGACGCCGAATACGACGAACGCCTGTACATCAACCTCGACAATCCGGCCATCCAGACCCTGCTCCGCGCCATGGCCGAAGCCCCTGCCCAGGCGGCGCTCGCCGCGCGCCTGCTGAAGGCCTTCAAGGTCCTGATGGCCAGCCGCAGCCCGCACGGGGAAAAAGCCCCCAACCAGGCCCTGACCGATCTCGCAGCTGCGGTCACGCTGATCGTCGAACACTAATTTCTGCCGCAGCGCGGCAAACCACCATTCAAGGAAGAAAACATGAATATTTGGGACTGGGTAGACAAGCTCCAGGACGACCTCGCCGACGCCGGCCAGGCGCACAGCGCCGAACTGATCTACCGCCTGACCAGCGAAATCGTCGACATGCGCCCGGAACAGGCCGATGCCCTGCTGCCGGAAGCCAAAGCCTTGTGCAAGACGCTGGAAAACCCGTGGCTGGAAGTCTTCGTCGGCCACTGGGAAATGCGCAACCGGATTGGCAACAAGGCGGAAGGCGAGAAAGCCCTGGCCGACGCCGTCGCCCTGTTCGAGTTCGCCCATCGCAAGGAAACCATCGACTGCCCGCAATCCATCTGCGTCACCCAGGATCTGGCGTCCTGCTACGCCAACATCGACGGTCCGGGCTGGGTCGCCGAACGTATCGAGGTCTGCGATGAAACCCTGGCCCGCATCGACCCGAGCTGGAGCTGTTTCCAGTGCCTCAGCAACGAAAAAGCGGATGCCCTGTTTGACGACGCGCGTCCAACGGACGCACTGGCCTATCTGCAAGACCAGCAGGAACGGATCGAAGCGGCCGGCGAAGAGGTCGGCGACGGCATCTTCGAAATGCGGAACCGGGCGCTGATCATGCTCGGCCGCCATGCCGAGGCACTCGAACAAATCACCGCCCAGGAGGCCGCTGCCGAAGGCACGGAATCGCGCAACATCAGCCAGCCGCGGACCTTGCTCAAGGCCCAGGCCCTGGCCGGGCTCGGCCGTGACCAGGAGGTCTGGGAAACGCTGCCACCGCTAGCCGAACTCACCCTCTGCGACCACCTTTCCTGGTGGCAGGCGGCGTACCCTGTGCTACTGCGCCAGGGCGAACGCAACACCTGGCAACTGGCCAGCCAGTTGCAGCGCGCGCTCGCCCATTTCACCGAAAGCGGCAGTTACCGGATGGCCATCGAGCTGGCCGAATACGGCATCCGTCTCGCCATCCGGCGCGGCTCGGCCTGGAGCGCCCACCGCTACCTGGCCCAGGCGCGCGCCTGCCTGCCCAAGCTGCGCCGTGATCTCGGCGCTAGCGCACTGCTCGACCAGCTGGCCAGCGAAATCGACGCCCTGCCGAACCAGAACGATCTGCCCGTCACAGCGGAAAACCTGCTTGAACATCTGGCCGCGCAGGCCGGCGAAAACAATGACCGGAATCCGGAAAAGGAGGTCCAGTGGCTGCTGCTGGCCGTCCGTCAACGCCCGGAAGACGCGGCGCTGCGCGACCAGGCAGCCTCCGCCCTGGAAGCCTGCGGCGCCCACGACGAAGCCATCGCCCTGCTCTGGGAATATGTCGAGACCCACACTGCGCAGGAAGAAAATCTCGCCTACACCCTGCTCGGCGCGCTGATGAACCGCGGCGACGAGGCCGGCGTGCTGCGCCTGGCCAGGCTCTACGAAAACAGCGTGCCGCTGACCGCGCACTGGTGCCTGGCCCGCCTGGCCAGCCACCGCGACGACTGGCCCGCCGCCGAGCGCCACTGCGCCGACCTGCTTGAAACATCTCCGGGTTCGCATGGCGCCCGTCGCCTGCATGCGCACAGCCTGATGCAGCAGAAGCGTTTTGCCGAAGCCGCCGAGAGCTATCACGCGATGTACGAGCACACCGAACAAGACCAATCCGTGCTCTGGGATTACTTGATTGCCGCCACCGCCGCCGAGGCCTGGGACAAGGTGCGCGCAGCCGCGGCCACGCTGGGCATGGAACTCGACAGCCAGAGCGGCCCGATCGAGGAGGAATGGGGCACGGTCATCATCCGCTACATCGAGAACGGCGACCCCGTCGATTACTTTGCCCAGCGCACCGGCCCGGTCAGCGCCCGGATCATCGAAAATTCACGTGGCAACTGGCGCCAGCACGTCGACGACTGGGTGGTTTTCGATGCCACACCGGTCTTCCCTGCTCCCGAGGATGAAGAAGAACGGGCAAGCTTTATACGCACCTTCAGGCATGTGCATACGCTGGCCCAGGGCGGCTTCGGCCAAGGCTGGCTGGCTGACGGCGCCTATCCCGGCGACGAAGCTTTCGAGCAGATGCGCGAACAGCTGAGGGCACGCGGCTGGAAAGTCTGGATCCACAGCGGCGACGATTATCAGGTTCAGGACAGCAGCAGCGGTATCGACCTGCCCGGCATCTTCTTCACGATCGCCGCCCCGGAATCCGTTCCGCCCCTGGAAATCCACAAGGCGCTCAGCGCCAGCACGGAAGCCTGGGAACACCCGCTATGCTGGCTCAGGCTGGCGGAACACTGCGAACTCGATATAGAGCCCCATCTCGCGATAATCGACCGTTACGGGCTTTAAAAAGCCGGCACAAGGTGTCACCACGCTTGATGCACCTTGCGCACGCCGGAAGTTCCGACGATTGATGACCTTGTTAACCGGTGCCATGGAAAACTCACCTTGATTTGAGATAGTGAATCCTTGAGCGTAGAGCACCTGAACGTAGTGCACCTTGTTCGAATCAATGACATGCACCTAGAATCCCCGCTTCTCACGAAAAAGACCATTTGATGATGCAGCTGAGTGCCAGCGAAATCCTGCAGCTTTCGCCTGACGATGCTTCAGCCAAGGCGGCCAAGGGCTTGGTTGTTCCCGGAAAATGGCCTCGGCTCGAGTATGACGACAGAGCAATCTGGGGCGAGTGCCAGGGGAGTGGCTCGAAACCGTATCAGGTGCAATTCGACAAGTCCGGCCCGGCCTTTCGCTGCACCTGCCCGAGTCGCAAGTTTCCCTGCAAACATGGCTTGGCACTCTTACTCCTCATGGCCCAGAACCCGACGAATTTTTCGGCGGCGGAAGCGCCGGCCTGGGTTACCGAATGGCTGGCATCGCGCCAGCAGCGGGCGGAAAAACAGGAAGCACGCATTGCCGAAAAGCGCGATGCGCCCGTTGATCCACAAGCTTCGGCGCGCCGCGAAGAAGCTCGCCTGCAACGCATGGCCGCAGGCATGGAGGAACTGGAGCGCTGGCTCGCCGACCGCCTGCGCCAGGGCTTGGCCCAGTTGCCGGGGCAAGCGGCCATCTGGGAAGAGATGGCGCGGCGCATGGTCGACGCCCAGGCGCCGGGGCTGGCTTTTCGCCTGCGCCAGATTGGTGCCCGCGTCGGGCAGGACGAAAGCTGGCCGGGTTACGTCCTGGGCGGATTAGGCCAACTGCGCGTGCTGATCGACGCCTTTCGCCGCCTCGACAGCTTGCCCCTGGCCGTACAGCAGGACGTTCGTGCCGCGCTCGGTCTCGCCGTTGACCGCGACAGCGTGCTGGCCACGGGCGAACGCCTGCGCGACGACTGGCTGGTTCTCGGCCAGTCCATCGACGAAGACGGCAACCTGTGGTCACGTCGTGTCTGGCTGTTCGGCCGGCAATCCGGACGCACGGCCCTGTTGCTCGATTTCGCCCACGGCAACCGGCGTTTTGAGCAGAACTACGTCACGGCCAGCAACCTGAATGGCGAACTAGCTTTCTTTCCCGGCAATCTGCCCTTGCGCGCGCTAAATACGGGCGACATGCAGTTGCTGCCGGTCAGCCCGGAAACCAGGGCGGATTCCACGGCCAACCCGAAAAAAGAGCCAAATCCGACTGCGCTGCCAACGGGGCAACTCGACACCGCCCTGACTGCCTTGGCCCGGGCAGTCGCCGCCAACCCCTGGCAATCGCCACTCCCCATGATGCTCGAGGGCGTGCCCTACCTCAGCCAGCGCGGCTGGTCGCTGCACTGCCCGGAACAGCGTCGTCTGACCCTGCGCCTGCGCGACGAGGACGGCTGGCAATTGCTGGCAGCCAGCGGCGGTGCTCCGCTCACCCTGCTCGGCGAGTGGAACGGCGAGGTGCTGCGCCCGCTTGCGGCGTGGCAAGACAAGCTGCTGTGGCAGGAAACGGCGGAGAGCGCATGAAACTGTTGCACGAACTTGCCACCCAGGTCCTGCTCGGCAGCGACCGCCGGCCGCCCGTCCTGCCAGAGCCAGGCGGCAAGCTGGGCGAATTTCTTCGGGCCGCCTGCCCGCCCGACAGCGACAAGGAGATCCGTGCGCTGCGTTACGCCGGCAGCCTGGCGCTCGGTGCAGCGGCCGGCTACCAGCCCGCCAGCACCGAAGAAATGCCGCCAGCGCTTTGTCCGCGCGAAGAAAAGGCCGTGGTCGACGCCCCGCAACTGTTGTCGACGCTGCAACAGATTGTCGATGACGGCCCCGATCCCTTACGGCGCGAAGCCTTCTCCCTCATGGCGAGCAAGGGATATTGCCTGGCGCCCGGGCTGCTGCCGAAAGCCCTCACTCTGGGCCAGAAAAACCACGCATTGCGCCCGGCCATGCTCGCTGTCCTCGGCCAACGGGGCCAGTGGCTGGCCAGCCTTAATCCGGCCTGGAGCTACGCCATCGGTGCTGCCGATCCCGGCATCGACCTGGCGCAGTGGGAACACGGCAGCCAGGAGCAGCGCAAACAGTTGCTCGGCAAGTTGCGGTGCAGCGATCCCGATCAGGCGCGCAGCTTGTTGCAGGACGGCTTTGCCCAGCTCGATGCCCGCGAGCGGGCCAGTCTGCTGGACATGATGAAAACAGGCCTTAGCCTGCCGGACGAAGATTTCCTGGAAGCACAGCTGACCGACCGCAGCAAGGAAGTACGCCAACGCGCGGCCAACCTGCTGGCTGATCTGCCCGGCAGTCGCTACTGCGCGCGGATGGCGGAACGGATGACGGCCTGTCTCGGCCAGGAGCGCAAATTGTTCCGTACCGTGCGCACGCTGGAAGCACCCGCCAGCTTCGGCGCCGACTGGAAGAACGATGGGCTGGAAGAAGCTCGGCCCAAAAACGAAAGTCTCGGAGACCGGGCCTGGTGGCTGTACCAGATCGCCCGCAATCTGCCCCTCGCCTGGTGGCAGGACACAACGGGACTGTCACAGACTGAACTCATCAAATGGGTACGCGGCACGGACTGGAGCGAGGCCATCCTGCGGGCCTGGAGTGATGCCTTGCAGCGCACGCCGGCGGTCTTGTGGGTGGAAGAATTCCTGAAGCAGGGAAAATCCCTGGCCCTGCCGCTCGGCACGGCTGACCTGCTCGCATTGTTGCCAGTGCGGGAACGTGAGCGACACTGGCTGGGCATGCTGGATCACGAGACGCATGCGGGCACCCGAGCCCGGGTGCTGATTGACGTGCTGGTGGCGTTTGCCGAGCGCCAGGAATCGCCCTCCGAAGCCTTTTCCCATCGCCTCCTGGCGGAGATTCATCAACTGGTCGAACAGCCGGCCAGCGCTGGACTTTACGAAATCGCCCGGATGCTGCCCGAGTTCGTCTGCCTTGTTCCACCGGCTTGTTTGGCGGCTGCTCGCGACGGCTGGAAAGTTGGTCATCCGGATGATTATTTCACCCGCGCGCTAGCCGGCATCCTGGCCATCGTCGAACAACGCAAAATCCTTCACCAATTTTTCTGATAGCGGACACCCACCATGAGCCAAACCCTGCGCCAGCATGCCGAGCAACAATTCGCCGAGGAACTTGAAGAACTGAAGAAGGCGGATAACCGCGAACGGCCGGAAAACTGGGTGCTTTCGCCGTGGGCGGTGGCCGAATACCTGATGGGCGGCACGCTGGCCAACGGCTTTCAGGTCAGCGCCAAATACATCGGTAACCGGCGCCTGATGGAAACCGCCATCGCCACCCTGGCCACCGATCGCGCCCTGCTCCTCTTCGGCGTGCCGGGCACGGCCAAATCCTGGGTGTCCGAACATCTGGCGGCGGCGGTCAGCGGCGATTCGACCCTGCTCATCCAGGGCACGGCTGGCACCAGCGAGGAACAACTGCGCTACGGCTGGAACTACGCCGAACTGCTGGCCAAGGGGCCGTCCCAGGCGGCGCTCGTCCCCAGCCCGCTGATGCGTGCCATGGAACAGGGCAAGACGGCGCGTGTCGAGGAACTGACGCGGATTCCGGCCGATGTGCAGGACACCCTGATCACCATCCTTTCCGAAAAATCACTGCCGGTACCCGAACTCGGTATCGAGACACAGGCGATCCGTGGCTTCAACGTCATCGCGACTGCCAATAACCGTGACAAGGGCATCAATGAGCTGTCGAGCGCGCTGAAGCGGCGCTTCAACACGGTCATCCTGCCCGTGCCGGCCAGCGAGGAAGAAGAGGTCAGCATTGTCACCAAGCGCGTCAGCGAACTCGGACGGGCCTTGCAATTGCCAGGCGAGCCGCCGGCGCTCAAGGAAGTGCGCCGGGTGGTGCAGATCTTCCGCGAACTGCGCAATGGCCAGACCGAAGACGGCAAGACCAAGCTCAAGAGCTCCAGCGCCACCCTGAGCACCGCCGAAGCGATTTCGGTAATCAACAGCGGCATGGCGCTGGCCGGCCATTTCGGCGACGGCGTGCTGCGCGCTGGCGACATCGCCGCCAGCCTGGTCGGCGCCATCGTCAAGGACCCGGTGCAGGATGCGGTGGTCTGGCGCGAATACCAGGAAACGGTCATGAAGGAACGCAGCGACTGGAAGGACCTCTACCGCGCCTGTCGGGAACAGGACTAAGCCGCCCATGGCCGATTCATCCGCCACGCCCTTCCACCTGTTCGGTGTTCGTCACCACGGGCCGGGTTGCGCCCGCAGCCTGCTGCGGGCTCTTGAGGAACTGCAACCGGATTGCCTGCTCGTCGAAGGCCCCCCTGATGGCGAGGAAATGCTGGCGCTGATGCTGGCCGAAGACCTCGTGCCGCCGGTGGCTTTGCTCGTCTATAACCCGGACGACGCACGCGAAGCAGCGTTTTATCCCTTCGCCGCCTTTTCGCCGGAATGGAATGCCCTGCGCTTTGCGCTGGAACGCCAGATTCCGGCCCGCTTCATCGATCTGCCGGCGGCGTACCAGTTCGCCCTGGAACGTCCGGCAGAGGACGGCAAGGCGACTGAAACAACAGAAGCAACACCTGAGGCAGATGACGAAGCCGGCGACGAAGCGATGCCCCCGGATAGCGGCGAAGATCCCGGGCCAAGCGGCGACCCGCTCGACTGGCTGGGCCGTGCTGCGGGTTATGGCGATGGCGAAGCCTGGTGGAACCACATGGTCGAGGAACGCGGCAACAGCCTGGAATTGTTCGCCGCCATCCGTGAGGCCATGAGCAGTGTCCGCAGCGAAGCGCCACCCCGCGTTCGCACGGCCAGCGCCGAACGGCGCGAAGCCCTGCGCGAGGCGCATATGCGCAAATGCCTGCGCCAGGCCCAGAAGGAAGGCTTCCAGCGCATCGCCGTGGTCTGCGGTGCCTGGCACGTGCCAGCACTGAGCGACATGCCGACAGCCAAGGCCGATAACGATTTGCTCAAGGGGCTGGCGAAAATCAAGGTCGCCGCCACCTGGGTGCCCTGGTCCTACCATAACCTCAGTTTTTCCAGTGGTTATGGCGCTGGGGTTGCCTCGCCCGGCTGGTACGAACATCTCTGGCAGAGCACCAGCGACGATCGGGCTATCGGCTGGCTGGCCCGGGCTGCCCGGCTGTTCCGTGCGGACGGACTGGACTGCTCCTCGGCCCATATCATCGAAGCCGTGCGCCTCGCCGATGCCCTCGCCGCCCTGCGCGAACGCCCGCAACCGGGCCTCGATGAACTCGACGAGGCGCTACGGACGGTTGTTTGCATGGGCGACGATGCGCCGATGCAACTCATCCGTCGCCAGATGATCATCGGTGACCGTCTTGGCCGCACCCCCGAGGCGACGCCCGCCGTACCCTTGCAGCGCGATCTGGCGCAACAACAGAAAAGCCTGCGCCTGAAAGCCGAGGCGACGCAGAAAACGCTGGATCTCGACCTGCGTCAGGCCAACGACCTGGCCCGCAGCCATCTGCTGCATCGCCTCAACCTGCTCGACATCGGCTGGGGGGCCCTGAACAAGGCCGGACGCAGCGCCAAGGGCAGCTTCCACGAGCTGTGGACCCTCCAGTGGGAGCCAAAACTGGTCATTGCCGTGATCAATGCCAGCCGCTGGGGTAACAGCGTGCGGCAAGCTGCCTGTGGCCGGGCCATTGATCGGGCGCAAACGGCAGGCAGCCTGCCTGAACTCTCCGAACTGGTGAATCAGGTTCTGCTCGCCGATCTGGAAGAAGCCATCGCCCCGGTTTCCCTGGCGCTGGAAAACCTGGCGGCAGTCGCCAGCGACGTGCAGCAGCTCATGGCTGCCGTGCCGCCCCTGGCCAATGTTGCCCGCTACGGCAATGTCCGGCAGACCGATGCCAGCATGGTCGAACATCTGCTCAACAGCCTTGTGCCGCGCGCCGCCATCGGCCTGCCTGGCGCCTGCTCGACCCTCGATGACGAAGCCGCCCTGACGATGCGCGAGCATATTGTCGCCATGCATCAGGCGCTACGCCTGCTTGCCCGGCCGAACCTGCAGGAGGTCTGGCAGCAGGCCCTGAGCCGCCTTGCCCAGCTCGGCAGTTGTCATGGCCTGATCTGCGGCCTGGCCAGCCGTCTGCTTTTTGATGAACAACTGGCCAGTACCGAACAGACCACGCAGTGCATGAGTCAGGCCCTGTCGGTTGGCAACGACCCGGCGCCGGCCGCGGCCTGGCTCGAAGGTTTCCTGAACCAGAGCGGCATGGTGCTGCTCCACGACCCGCAATTGTGGGCCATGGTGGATGACTGGCTCAGCAACTTGAGCGAAGACGGTTTTACCCGTGAGTTGCCCTTGCTGCGTCGCGCCTTTTCGGCTTTCAGCATGCCGGAGCGGCGCCAACTTGGCGAACGTGCCGCTCGTCCGGCTGCCAGTACAGCCAGCCCGGGACATGTTGAAGCAGACTGGGATGCCACCCGTGCCGAAGAGGTTTTGCCCATGCTGCGCCTATTGCTGGGAGTTGAAACATGAGTCAAAGCGCACTGACCGACGAGGCGCGCAAGCGGCGCTGGCGCCTGGTCCTCGGTGAACCGGCCGAGGCCGGCTGCGGGGGCATGCTGGCCGGCGACGACCTGCGCATCGACGAAGCCCTGAGCGCCCTATACGACGCCGACGAACCGGGCGGCCTGCGCGGCGGCAGCGGTTCATCCTCGCCGCGCGTCGCCCGCTGGCTGGGCGATATCCGCCGCTATTTCCCGGCCTCCGTGGTCCAGGTCATGCAGAAGGACGCCTTCGAGCGCCTCGACCTGAAAAGCATGCTCTTCCAGCCGGAAATGCTCGAAGCCGTGCAGCCCGATGTGCACCTGGTCGCCACCCTGATGTCGTTGCGCGGCATCATTCCGGCCAAGACCCGTGATACGGCGCGTGCTGTCGTCCGTAAAGTGGTTGATGCGCTGATGAAGAAACTCGAGGAGCCGATGCGCAGCGCCGTCACCGGCGCCCTCAACCGGGCTGTGCGCAACCGTCGGCCACGCCATGCCGAAATCGACTGGAACCGGACCATCCGGGCCAACCTCCGGCACTGGCAGGAAAGCTACCGCAGCATCATCCCGGAAACCCTGATCGGCTATGGTCGCAAAGCCCGGCGTACCCAGCGTGAAGTCATCCTGTGCATCGACCAGAGCGGTTCGATGGCCGCCTCGGTCGTCTATTCGAGCATTTTCGGCGCGGTCATGGCCTCGCTACCGGCCGTCAAGACGCACATGGTGGTCTTCGATACCGCCGTCGTCGATCTCACCGAACAACTCAGCGATCCGGTCGAAGTCCTGTTCGGCGTACAACTCGGCGGCGGCACGGACATCAACCGGGCGGTCGGTTACTGCCAGTCGCTGGTCCGCGACCCGCGCAACACGATCATGGTGCTGATTTCCGACCTCTACGAAGGCGGCGTCGAGAAAAATCTGCTGCAACGGGCTAGTGAGCTCGTCCAGTCCGGGGTTCAGCTCATTACCCTGCTGGCGCTGAGCGATGAAGGTGCGCCGGCCTACGATCACCATCTGGCCGCCAAGCTGGCCGCCCTCGGCGTGCCCTCCTTCGCCTGTACGCCGGACCAGTTCCCCGGCCTGATGGCCGCCGCCATCCGCCGCGAGGATGTCGGCCTTTGGGCGGCGCAGCAAGGCGTTGTCACGGTGCGAGCGGAAGGCTGAAATGCCGTCGCCAGAAGATGATCTGTTCATCCCCAGGATCAATCTGGCGTAAATGGACAGGCGAGTCTCCCTCGCCTAGCTGCCGGCATCGACCGTAGCAGGGCAAGGCCCCGGGTGGCTCACAGGGGCGCCAGGCCGTGCCGGCGGCGGGCCCGGGCGCAGGCCTCGTGTTCCGTATCGAACTCCCGGCAGGGGGAGGGGCGCCCGGCATAGATGCTGCAGCTCACGGCCATGCCGATTTCCCCTTCCAGGGCCACGCAGCGGGGCGGGCTGGCGTCGGTGCCGAGCATGCGGCAGATGGCGGGGGTGAGGGGCAGGGTCATCTCCCGGGGCACCCCGGCGCCCCAGGCGTAGGGCGCTCCGGCCAGCTCGGCCGGATGGAAATCCACCCTGAAGGCGGCGCAGCAGGCGCCGCAACTGGTGCAGGGGCTGCTCATGGCGTGCCGCCCTGTTGCAGATCCAGGTCCAACATCAGACGCCACAGGCCCTGGCCCGATTCCCGGTACTTGCGCTCGAAGGGGGTGAGGTAGCTGGAGGGTTCCCAGGCCTGCACCTGCACCGGGTAGCCACCGGCCAGGCTCAGGGCCAAGGCCAGCTCTTCCAGGTAGATGGCCCAGTTGCTGCGGCATTCGAGCATGCCCCCCAGCGCCAGCAGGGTGGGAAATACCGGATGCCCGTGCCAGCGGCGCTGCAGGTGCCCCACCTTGGGCCAGGGATTGGGATAGAGGAGGTAATGGCGCTGCAGGCGGATGCCGGCCTCTGCCAGCAGACGCCAGAAGTCCACCAGGTCGGCCCGCACCAGAGCCATGTTGGCGGGGGGCGTCCCCACCAGGTCCTTGCCCCGCCCCAGCCGGTCCGAAGATTGATCCACCCCGAGCACGAAGCTGTCCGGCCACTGGCGCGCCAGCTGCACGGTGCTCCAGCCCACGCCGCAGCCGGCATCCAGGATCAGGGGCGCGGCGGCATTCCAGTCCTGCCAGGCAGCCCTAGCCTGGTCCCAGGCCAGACGATTGTAATCGGCCACCGGCTTCTGGAAGGGATGGGCCAGATGGCGGCGCAGCACGGCCTCCAGGTCCGGGTGGGGGCCTGTCTGGCTGCTGCTGATGCTGCGGGAATTGGCGAACATGGTCAGGCGGCCTGGCGTTCCTGGTGGCTCACGGGAATGCCGCTGGCGAGCAGCAGCCGGTCCACCTCGGCCACCTGGCGCAGGGTACGCATCTGCTGGTAGAGGCTTTCCGCTTCGGCATAGTTGCGGCGCAGCAGGCCCAGCCACTGCTTGAGCCGTCCCGGCGCATGCACGGGCAGCACCCGGCGGCAGACCAGGTCCCAGTACATGCTCAGGGCCGGGCCCAGGTCGTCCCAGCCACCGCCGGCCTGACCCTTGATGCGCCGGGCCAGGAGCGGATCGGCCACGGCGCCGCGCCCCAGCATCACATGGGTGCAACCGCTTTCGGCACGGATGGCGGCATAGTCGGCCGGGGTCCAGACTTCCCCGTTGGCCACCACCGGCACTTGCACCGCCTCCCGCACCCGGGCGATCCAGGACCAGCGGGCCGGCGGCCGGTAGCCATCCACCTTGGTGCGGCCATGCACGATCAGGGCATCCACCCCGCCCGCCTCCAGGGCCTGGGCGCACTCCAGGGCGCGGCTGGTGTCCTTGAGCCCGAGGCGCATCTTGGCGGTAAACGGCAGGGTGGCCGGCACCTGCCGGCGCACGGCGGCAGCGATGCGGTGCAATAGCTCCGGCTCTTCCAGCAGGGCGGCTCCGCCCCGGTGGCGGTTCACCGTCGGGGCCGGGCAGCCGAAGTTGAGATCCACCCCGGCCGGGGCCATCCCGACCAGGCGGCCGGCGTTGTCCGCCAGACAGTCCGGGTCGGAGCCCATGAGCTGCACCCGGATCGGCGTCCCGGCCCGGGTGCGACTGCCCTGCAGCAGTTCCGGACAGACCCGGGCGAAGGTACGCCGGGGCAGGACGCTGCCGGAAACCCGCACGAACTGGCAGATGCCCCAGTCGTAGCCGCCCAGGGCGGTGAGGACCTCGCGCATTTCGTGGTCGGCGAGGCCCTCCATGGGCGCGAGGATCAATTGGGCAGGGGCTGGGGACATGAATCCGGATGGGGAAACTGGAGGCCGGATTCTAGCAGCTCCGTCCGCCGGGCCGTTGCCTCCGCCGATCGACCCGGCCGCCGGAGACCGGGCGCAGCGGGATAGAATTATGCCGCCCGTATCATTCCTCCGGGAACCTTCCGGCGCCGCCGGGCTCTCACCGGCCGCCTTGCCAGCACCAGACCATAACAATACCCAGAGAAACCCAGATCATGCCTTCCCTGCGCCGCCTGCTCTCCGTCGTCCTCCTCCTGCTCAGTTCCCTGGCCCTGGCCCAGTCCGGCGGCAAACCCCTGACCTTCGCCATCAGCGAGGGCACCTCGGGGGGGCTCACCGCCGAAGCCACCCTGAACAAATACCGCCCCCTGGTGGACCTGATGGAGAAAACCCTGGGCCAGGAGGTCAAGCCCCTCTATGTGCGCGACTTCAACGACCTGGAGAAGGGCCTGCGGGAACAGCGCTTCGACCTGCTCCTGGCCCGGCCCTCCGACTACCCGGCCCGGGGCCTGCGGGATTACCGCTACCGGCTCGTCACCACGGGCCGGCCGGACGGCCACTGCGTGCTGCTGGTGCGTAACGACTCGCCTCTGAAGACCCTGGCGGATGTGAAGGGCAAGCGTTTCATCATGCCCGAGAAAGCCGCCTACCTGACCCGGCTCTGCCGCGCCGAACTGCGCGACAAGGGCATCCTCCTGGACCAGGAGAATGTCTCCTACACCAAGGAGCAGGGCGCCATTCCCTTCGCCCTGGAAAACGGCATCTCCGACGTGGGCGGCGTATCCACCTATTCCTCCGTCTACCCCGCCTGGCTGAAACAGGGCCACCGGGTGCTGCACCAGTCCGGCCCGCAGCCCTACATGCCCCTGGTGGCCGCTCCCGGCCTGGGCCCCGAGCAGCTGGTGCGGCTGCGCGGCGCCCTGATGGAACTGGACAAGAGCGACAGCGGCCGCCAGTTGCTGCAGCGGATCGGCGTCCAGGGCTTCAACGGCGGCGAGGACGCCCGACTGCGCAAGATGCTGGAATGGCTGGAGAAGTGAGGCCCCTGCCCATCGTCCTGGACACCAACACGGTCCTGGACCTGCTGCATTTCCACGATGAACGGGCCGCCACCCTGGCGGCAGGGCTGGCTTCAGGCCGCCTCGTCGGCCTGAGCGACCCGGGCTGCCTGGAAGAACTGCGCCGGGTGCTGGCCTATCCCCGCCTGGGCATTCCCCCGGAACGGGCAGCCGGCCTCTGGTCCGCCTACCGGGATCAGGTCCGCCTGGTCCCCGGCACGGGCAGCCCTGTTGCCCTGCCTGTCTGCCGGGACCCCGATGACCAGCGTTTCCTGGAACTGGCAGCCCGGGGCGAAGCTGCCTGGCTGGTGAGCAAGGACAAGCTGGTGCTGCGCCTGCGTCACCACCGCCGCTGCCCGCCGCCCTTCGCCATCCTCAAGCCCGAGGAGGCCGCAGCCCGGCTGGCAGACCTGGAGCCTCAGTCCCCCTGACGGCGGCGGAACACCCAGCTGTCCCCGTCGCTGGCGGCCGGGTCCCAGGCGTAACCTTCCAAGTCGAAATCCTTGAGGGCCTCGGGGTCGTCGATCCGGTTCAGGATCGCGTAGCGGGCCATCAGGCCCCGGGCCCGCTTGGCGTAGAAACTGATGATCTTGTACTTACCCCCCTTCCAGTCCTCGAACACGGGCTGGATCACGGGCAGCCCCAGGGTTTTGGCCCGCACCGCCTTGAAATATTCCTCGGAAGCCAGATTCACCAGCACCGGGCTGCCGGAGGCCTCGGTGGCAGCCCGCACCGCATCGCGCAGCTGCTCGCCCCACCAGGCATAGAGGTCCTTGCCCCGGCTGTTTTCCAGCCGGGTGCCCATCTCCAGCCGGTAGGGCTGGATCAGGTCCAGGGGTTTCAGGAGGCCATACAAACCGGAGAGGATGCCCAGATGGCCCTGGGCCCATTCCAGGTCGGCCGCCGCGAGCCGGGCCGCATCCAGGCCTTCATAGACATCCCCGTTGAAGGCCAGCACCGCCTGCCGGGCATTGTCCGGGGTGAAGGGGGGAGACCACTCTGCATAGCGGGTCACGTTCAACACCGCCAGCTTGTCGCTCAGGTCCATCAGCACCGCCACCTGGGCCGGGCTCAGCTGCCGCAGGCGCTCGATCAGCGGGGCCGATTCGTGCAGCCAGTCCGGCTGGCTGTGCAGCCCGGCGATAGCGGCCGGCAGCGGGGTTTCGAAATCCAGGGACTTGGCGGGGGAAACGAGCATGAACACGGGGGCAACTCCTGCAATCGGACTGCCCGATTTTAGCGGCTCACCGCTTTCGGCGATAATGCACCCTCAAAAAAACAGAAGGCCCCGCCTATGGAACAGCAACTGCGCACCTTGACGGCAGGGGAGCAGGACCCTCTGATCCTGCTCCAGGAGCTGATGGAACAGCTCCGCCCGAGAAACCCGGAAGACCTCGCTTCCGCCACCGCCCGCATCCAGTCCCTCACCTTCATGCTCGAAGCCGACCCGGCCCTGCGGCGCCAGGTGCGGGAAGCCATAGAAACCCTGTTTTCCACCCGCAAGGCGGGTTCCCTCTACGTGGCCCTGGGCATCCTGCCCATCACCGGCTTCTTTTCCGAAACCTGGCGGCGCATCACCCACACCCTGCTCCCCGACGTGCAGAAGCCCGAGGAATACCTGGGCGACATGCTGCAGAGCCTGTTCAGCCGCAAGACCGACGAAATCTGGGTGGCCGGGGTCGAGGAAGAAGTCTGGATCACCCTGCTGAAAAGCCTGCACTTCGACGAGGAGGCCGACCCCAGGACCCTGCCCGGGGGCCTGCCCACCATGCTGCACAGCCTCTGGCTGCTGTCCTACCGGATGACCGTGATCGGCTTCGACCCGGAGCTCCTGCGCCTGGACCCCAACCTGTCCCGCACCGATTCCCCGTTCCTGGCCCAGAACCTGGAGACCCGGGCCTTCGTGGAATGCTGCCTGCAGCGCTGGGATGATCCGGAAGCCGTGGCCGAAGACGAAAAACAGCTGCTGGTGCTGTTCGACCAGTGCCGGGACGCGGTGGAGCGCATCCACCGCCGCGCCGCCCAGGCCGGCACCAGCCTGCAGCTCACCTACAAGCTCCAGTGCCTGCGCGACCACATCTGCCGGGGCGAGCAGCTGGCCAACATCGCCGGGGAGCTGCAGCGGGACCGGAGCGGCCGCACCGCCTACCCTTCCATCATCAGCCTGTTCAAGACCCTGGTCTTCGCCTCCTGCCGCAAGAATGACCTGCGCACCTTCTGGCGTCAGAATCTGGAAATCACCGCCCGGCGGGTCACCGAATACGCGGGCAAGGCCGGCGAGCACTACATCACCGAAGGCCGCAAGGAGTACTTCCGCATGGCCCGGGCAGCCATGGGGGCCGGGGTGTTCATCGCCCTGATGGCGATGATCAAGCTGGCCCTGCACCACGCCCACCTGGCGCCCCTGAACGAGATGCTGGCCTACGGCCTCAACTACGGCCTGGGCTTCATGCTGATCTACATGGTCGGCTTCACCGTGGCCACCAAGCAGCCGGCCATGACCGCCAACGCCCTGGCCGCCTCCATCGGCGAGGCCAAGGGCAAGGTGCGGGACCTGGAAAACCTGATCACCCTGATCGCCCGCACCACCAGAAGCCAGATCGTCGCCATCCTCGGCAACGTTTCGGTGGCCATCCCCATCGCCATCGGCGTGAGCATGCTGATCTTCCTGCTTTCCGGGCAGCAGGCGATTCCCGTCGAGGAGGCGGAGAAGCTCCTGGCCGGACACCATCCCTTCACCAGCGGCGCCCTGATCTTTGCCGGCGTGGCCGGCGTCTGCCTGTTCCTCTCCGGCCTCATCGCCGGCTACTTCGACAACCTGGCCACCTACAACCGCATTCCCCAACGCATCAAGCAGCTGGCCTGGGCCCGGCGCTTCCTCGGGGAGGAGCGGCTGGGACGCTTCGCCGATTACGTGGAGCGCAACCTGGGCGCCCTGGCCAGCAACTTCCTGTTCGGCATGATGCTGGGCAGCGCCTGGGGCATAGGCATGCTCCTGGGCCTGCCTATCGACATCCGCCACATCGCCTTTTCCTCCGCCTACCTGGGCTACGCGGCGGCGGCCTACGACTTCGCCCCGCCCCTGGCGCCCTTCATCTGGGCCTGCCTGGGCGTGGCCGGCATCGGCCTGGTGAATCTCAGCGTCAGCTTCTCCCTGGCCCTGTTCGTGGCCCTGCGCGCCCGGGGCGTGACCTTCTCCCAGGGACGCCAGCTGATGCGCGGCCTGGTCCGGCGCCTGCTCACCCATCCCCGGGATTTCTTCCTGCCGCCCAAAAAACAGGCTGACGACTTGGTACAATAGCCGGCTTTTCCCACGAGGGCAGAACATGAAGCGCACCCGTTTCGGCGCCCGCGACCGTCTTTCCCGGGACGCCGCAGAGCTTCAGCGCCTGGCCATAGGCCTCTCCGAATCCGGCGGCCGCCTGGAAGACAGCTTCTGGGAAGGCCGGCTGGCAGAGCTGGTCCAGGGCCTGATCCAGTCCGGCGCCGAGGACGACCTCACCACCGCCATGGACCGCCTGTTCGAGTCCCACCCCCGGGCCCACGACGAACTGGCCAACATGGTGGAATCCATGGCCGAGACCCAGAGCCTGGAAGTGGGCGGCCAGCTCCATGACCTGCAGCTCTTTGCCGCCCCCATCCTGGCCTGGTCCCGCTACGCCATTCCCGCCGGCCCCCTGGGCGCCAGCAGCCTGGAACCCCTGAAGGTGCAGCTGGGCGCCCACGTGTTCGCTGCCCAGACCCGCCTCGCCCTGGTGGATTACCTGTTCAGCCCCGACCAGCTGCCGCGCAGCTTCTGCGACACCTGGCAGCTGACCCGCAGCCTGGGGGAACAGGCCCTGGCCGGAACCGACCTGCACCTGGACACCCGGGGCCTGCCGGAAACCAACCGCTTCCTTTCCGACGTGCGCTACCTGATCGGCGTCGCCCTGGTGCCCAAAGGCCAGCCCCTGTTCCGCTGGAACGAGCCGGACGGCAGCAAGGATGAAGCCCTCACCGCCTGGGTCAAGCAGGGCAGCCCCAGCCTGGCCCCCCTGCTCACCGGCTGCGCCTACCAGCCCCTGCTGGCCGACGCCTACCACAGCGCCTGCCGCCACGCAGACCGCAGCTCCCGCCCCTATGCGGTGAAGGCTTCGGTGGCTTTCCTGCAGACCACCCTGGGCCTGCTGCCCGAGGAAATGCGCGCCGTGATCGCCCCCTGCTACGACCAGCGCCTGGAGGAATACCGGATCGGCCTGGCCCCCCGGGACCGGGACAACGCCGTCTTCCACGGCGTGGTCTGGGCCCTCCTGGGGGCCGAGGACGAGCACAGCGACGTGGCCGGCCAGATCGACACCACCCTGCGGGAATGCGGCCTGAAGGACATCGTCAGCCTGGACCACCATCTGCCCATGGAATTCTGCGACGACTGCGGCGCCCCTTTCTTCCCCACCCCCGAGGGTGAGCTGGTCCATGCGGAGATGCCCGAACAGGCCGATCCCATGCCCCAGACCCTGCACTGAGCATGAGCGGCAGCAGCAATCGGGACTGGCTCGACCGCAGTCTGGCCGCCGTCTGGCACCCCTGCACCCAGATGCAGCACCACCACAGCACGGGCCCCATGGCCCTGCCCCTGGTGCCCATCGCCTCGGGCCAGGGGGCCTGGCTGTACGACTTTGACGGCAAGCGCTACCTGGACGGCATCAGCTCCTGGTGGACCAATCTGTTCGGCCACGCCAACCCGCGCATCAACGCCGCCTTGAAGGCCCAGCTGGAAAGCCTGGAGCACGTGATGCTGGCAGGCTTCACCCACCAGCCGGTGGTGGAGCTGTCGGAACGCCTCGCCGCCCTCACCGGCGGCCACCTGGGACACGCCTTCTACGCTTCCGATGGCGCCTCCGCCACAGAAATCGCCCTGAAGATGAGCTTCCATCACTGGCAGAACCGGGGCCGGCCGCAGAAGACCCGCTTCCTCTGCCTGGAAGGCAGCTACCACGGTGAAACCGTGGGGGCCCTGGCAGTCACCGACGTGGCCCTGTTCAAGGATGCCTACGCCCCCCTGGTGCGCCAGGCCGACACCGTGATGTGCCCGGACGCCCGCCGGGCCGCACCCGGCGAAACTGCCATCGATGTAGCCCGGCGTGCCGCCGCCGCCCTGGAAGCCAAACTGGAAGCCGAGGGGGAGCAGATCGCCGCCCTCATCGTCGAACCCCTGGTCCAGGGCGCCGCCGGCATGGTCATGTACGACCCGGAATACCTGCGCCTGGCCCGGCAGCTCTGCGATCAATACGAAGTGCACCTGATCTGCGACGAAATCGCCGTGGGCTGCGGCCGCACCGGCACCTTCTTCGCCCACGAACAGGCCGGCATCAAACCCGACCTGCTCTGCCTCTCGAAAGGCATCTCCGGCGGCTACCTGCCCCTCTCCATCGTGCTCAGCACCGACGCGATCTACGCCGCCTTCTACGACGAAGCCACCCCCCGGGGCTTCCTGCACTCCCACTCCTACACCGGCAATCCCCTGGCCTGCCGGGCGGCGCTCGCCACCCTGGACATCTTTGCGGAAGACCAGGTGCTCACCGCCAACCGGGCGCAAGCCGCCCGGCTCGAAACCGCCTTCGCCTCCCTGGCCGGCCATCCCCGGGTGCGCCACCTGCGCCAGCGGGGCATGATCCTGGCCTTTGACGTGGAGAGCAGCGACCCGGCCTTCTCCCGCAAGTTCTACCGAGCCGCCCTGGAACGGCAAGCCCTGGTGCGCCCCATGGGCAACACGGTGTACGTGATGCCCCCCTACATCCTCACCCAGGAAGAAATCACCCACCTGGCCCAGGCCGTGGCGGGGGCGCTGGATGCGGCGCTGGAAAATGGGGAAGCAACCGATCCTCCTGGCGACCTTGCCCAAAATGCCAAGTGTTACGTCAAAGCCGCCATCGCTGCCAAACATGGCCGCACTCTTGAGTAAGGGGTCATGTTTTGACTTCTTGGCTTCAGTTACTTGGATGTATAAACTTCATGTATATACACACCAGGAGCGCCCCATGACCTACGCCCGTGTCTTTCAGTCTGGCAACAGCCAGGCCGTGCGCCTGCCCAAGGAATTCCGGCTCAACGTGGAGCAGGTAGAGATTTTCCGGCGCGGCGACGAAATCGTCCTGCGTGAAGCCCCCACCAACGCTACCGCCATCTTCGATCTGCTGACCCAGCTGCCGGATGATTTCATGGCAACAGGCCGCGACGACACGCCCCCCCAGGAGCGCGAGAGCTTCTAATGAGTATCCGCTACCTGCTCGACACCAACATCTGCATCTATATCGCCAAGCACAACCCGCCTGAAGTGCGGGAGCGTTTTGCACGTCATCAGGCGCGGGAATTGAGCATGTCCGTAGTCACCCTGGGCGAACTGCGCTTCGGTGCCGAAAAGAGCCAGGCCCGGGAACGGGCCCTGGCCGTCGTCGCCCAGCTGGAACAGGCCATTCCGGTCAGCCCCCTGCCCGAGGCCGCCGGGGAACACTATGGCCAGATTCGTGCCGTCCTCCAGCAACAGGGCATGCCCATTGGCAACAACGACCTCTGGTTGGCCGCCCACGCCCGGGCCGAAGGCTGGATCCTGGTCACCAACAACGATCGGGAATTCGCCCGGGTTCCCGGCCTGCAATGGGAAAACTGGGTCGGCACGGCATGAACATCGAAACCCGCCTCCGTGAGGAACTCGCCGCCCTGGCCGACCAGGGCCTGGCGCGCCGTCGCCGCCTGCTCGAATCCCCCTGCGCCCCCCGGGCCATGGTGGAGGGCCGGGAGATGTTGGCCTTCGCCAGCAATGACTACCTGGGTCTCGCCGCCCATCCGGAGCTGGCTCAGGCCCTGGCGGACGGGGCCCTGACCTGGGGCGCGGGTAGCGGCGCCTCCCATCTGGTGAGCGGCCATCTGGGCCCCCACGACCTCCTGGAGCAGCGCCTCGCCGCCTTCACCGGCTTTGCCCGGGCGCTGACCTTCTCCACCGGTTATCTGGCCAACCTGGCCGTCACCCCCACCCTGGCCCCCGGCAGGGACGACGCCATCTTCGCCGACAAGCTCAACCACGCTTCGCTCATCGATGCGGCACAGCTCTCCCGGGCCCGGCACCACCGTTATCCCCACAACGACATGGCCGCCCTGGAACGGCTGCTGGCGGCCAGCGACGCCCGCAGCAAGGTCATCGTCACCGACGCGGTGTTCAGCATGGACGGGGACCTGGCGCCCCTGGCCGAGCTGTTCGCCCTGGCCGAACGCTTCGACGCCTGGCTGGTGGTGGACGACGCCCATGGCTTCGGCGTGCTCGGCCCCCAGGGACAAGGCAGCCTGGCCCATTGCGGCGTCCCCGCCCATCCCCGGGTGATCCTGATGGGCACCCTGGGCAAGGCGGCCGGGGTCGGCGGCGCCTTCGTGGCCGGGTCGGAGCTGGTCATGGACTACCTGCTGCAAAAAGCCAGGAGCTACATCTTCACCACCGCCCAGCCCCCGGCCGTGGCCTGCGCCCTGGTGAAAAGCCTGGAGCTGATCGCTGCCGGCGACGCCCGGCGCGCCCACCTGCAAGCCCTGATCCGGCAGTTGCAGGAAGGCCTGGCCGGCCTGCCCTGGCAACTGCTGCCCTCGCAAACCGCGATCCAGCCCCTGATCGTGGGCGACAACGAAGCCGCCCTGGCCCTGTCCCGGGCGCTCTGGGAGCGGGGTCTGTGGGTGGCGGCGATCCGCCCGCCCACGGTGCCCGTCGGCACTGCCCGCCTGCGCATCTCCCTCAGTGCGGCCCACAGCCAGGCGGATGTGGCCAGCCTGGTGGATGCCCTGAAAGCCCTAGCATGAATGCAGCACAACTCTTCCTGCCCGGCTGGGGCTTCGGCCCCGGCCCCCTCACCGCCGCTCTGGCCGGCAGCGGCTGGCAGGTCCTGGATCTGCCCGGCAATACCGGCGACCCGGTCCCGGCCACCTTCCTGGCCGCCCGGGATGCCCTCCTGGCCCGCCTGCCGGCCTGCTCTCACCTGGGCGGCTGGTCCCTGGGAGGCATGCTGGCCCTGGCCTGCGCCCAGGCGGCACCGGAGCGGGTCCTGAGCCTCACCCTGGTGGGCAGCAGCCCCAGCTTCCTGAACCGGGAAGGCTGGGAACTGGGCCGCCCCCCCACGGAACTGCAGGCCTTCCAGGCCCGCATCCGCCGCCAGGGGGCCGCCCTCCTGCCCCGCTTTGCCCAAGGTTTCTGCCAGGGCGATGCGAGCCCCCAGGCGGCCGAGGCGCTGCTGGCCCAAGCCACCCCGGTACCCCAGGCAGCCCTGGAGGCCGGGCTGGCCTGGCTGGCCGAGGCGGACCTGCGCGCCGGCCTGGCATCCCTGACCTGCCCGGTCACCCTGATCCACGGGGAAAACGATCCCCTGATGCCCGCCGCCGCCGCCCGCTGGCTGGCCGAACGGCTACCCCGGGCCGAGCTGCGGCTGCTGCCCGGCAAGGCCCACGCCCCCTTTTCCCCCGACCCCACCCCGTTCTGCTCAGGATTGCCTCGCCCATGAATCTGCCGCCCAAGGAACAGGTGCGCCAGTCTTTTGAAAAAGCAGCCCGCACCTACGACAGCGCCGCCAAGGTGCAACGCTGGGTCTGTGCCCGGCTGATCGGCGGACTACCGTCCATGCTGATCCCGGCGGTGATCCTTGATGCCGGTTGCGGCACCGGCTTCGCCCTGGAGATGCTGGGCCTGCGCTTTCCCGCCGCCCGCCGCATCGCCATGGACTTTTCCCCGGCCATGCTGAGCCAGATCAAGGCCCTGGAATTCGGCGTCGCCGGGGACGTGGAACACATCCCCCTGTGCGATGACGTAGTGGGCCTGTACTGGTCCAGCCTCACGGCCCAGTGGTGCGATCCCATGGCTCTGGCCCGGGAAGCCCGGCGGGTGATCTGGCCCGGCGGCATGCTGGCCCTCTCGAGCCTGGGGCCCGGCACCTTCGTGGAACTGGACGAGACCTTCGCCCTGGTAGACCGCTACCGTCACACCATCCCCTTCCAGCCCCCCCAGGTGCTGGAAGCAACCCTGGAAGCGGCCGGGTTCCGGGACATCCGCATCCGCTGCGAACCCTGCATCGCCCACTACAAAGACCTGAAGAGCCTGCTCCAGGCCATCAAGTTCGTGGGTGCCAGCCAGATCGGCCCCGAGCGCCGCCGCGGCCTGCTGGGCCGCCACGCCTGGCAGCAACTGGAAGCCGCCTACGAAGCCAGGCGCACCCCCCGGGGCCTGCCCCTGACCTACCAGGTCATCCTCTGCTACGCCCAGAAATGAACCTAAAAACCTCACCGCAGAGACACAAAGACACAGAGAAGTTCAAAAAAACAATGGCTTGCATTATCTTCTGCGCTCACCTAGAAAGTGACCTGCCCTTCCAGGACAAGTCTTTGTTTTTCCTCGGCGTCTCTGTGCCTCTGTGGTTTAACTGAGGTTTTAAGGATGAACGCTCCCGCCTGTTTCGTCACCGGCACCGACACCGAAGTCGGCAAGACCTACGCCACCTGCGCCCTGCTCCACCGGGCCCGGCAGCTGGGCCGTACCGCCCTGGGGTTGAAGCCCGTGGCCGCCGGTACCGGCCCGGACGGCAAAAACGAGGACGTGGAAGCCATCCGCGCCGCCGCCAGCCAGCCCCTGCCGGAGCGCACCCTGAACAGCTACCTGCTGGCACCGCCCATCGCCCCCCACATCGCCGCCCGGGAAGCGGGGCTGGAACTCCGCTTCGCCCCCATCCTGGCCGCCCTGGCCGAAGCCCGTCAGCTGGCGGGGCCCGCCGGCCTGGTGCTGGTGGAAGGGGCCGGGGGCTTTCGCATTCCCCTGGGCCCGGACGGGGACAGCGCCGACCTGGCCGTGGCCCTGGGGCTGCCGGTGATCCTGGTGGTGGGCATGCGCCTGGGCTGCATCAGCCACGCCCTGCTGACGGCAGAAGCCATCCTGGCCCGGAACCTGCCCCTGGCCGGCTGGATCGCCAACTGCGTGGTCCCTGACATGAACCGCCTGGACGACAACCTGGACAGCCTCACCCAACTGCTCCCCGCTCCCTGCCTGGGCCTCATTCCCCACGGCCAGGCGGGCGGCCCCGCTGCGGCCACCGCCGCCCTGGAACTGCCCCCGGCCCTGGCCCGCTGAGCCGGGAAGCCGGCGCAGCAGCAACGCAACCCCCTGTCGGTTCCGTTCAAGACAGGGATGCCGGGGCCCGTCACAATGGGGCCATCTCAACCCAGGGAGTTCCCAATGCAACTCGGATATACGATCTTCTACGTGGACCACGTGGCCGCCAGCCTCGACTTCTACCGGGCCGCCTTCGGCCTGGAAACCCGCTTCCTGCACGAAAGCGGCGACTTCGGCGAACTGGAAACCGGGGCCACCGCCCTGGCTTTCTCCTCCCGCCGCCTGATGACCCAGCTCGGCAAGAACCCGGGCCGGCCCGATCCGGCAGCCCCCTGCAACGAAATCGCCCTGGTCACCCCGGACGTGGGCGCCGCCCTGGCCCGGGCCCTGGCCGCCGGCGCCCGGCTGGTCCAGGACGTGGAACACATGCCCTGGGGCCAGAGCGTGGCCTACGTGGCCGACCCGGACGGTTTCCTGGTGGAAATCTGCTCCCCCATGGGAGGCTGAGGCGGAACAGCCCCGGGATCACCCGTAACCGGGCTCGGCCGCCAGGGCCAGCAGTTCCGGCTGGCGGCGCAGGGCCCCGGGGGCCAGCCCGAACCAGCGGCGGCATTCCCGGTTCATGTGGGCCTGGTCCGCGTACCCCAGGGCTGCCGCCAGATCCACCAGGGCTACGGCATCCGCCCCGCCGCCGGTGGACAGGGCCCGGGCCAGCCGCCGCACCCGGGCCAGGCGCAGCCAGTAACCCGGCGGGCGCCCGGTGCCGGTACTCACCAGCCGCTCCAGACTGCGCTCCGAGACCCCCAGCCGGGTCCGGGCCCGGGCCACGCTGGGGGATTCCGCCAATCCCGCCAGGGCCTCCTCCAGACTGGCCTCCAGGGTGCCGCAGGCCGCGATCAGGGGCAGCGCCGCCGCGGCATCTTCCACCGTCCCCAGGGCAGCCAGCAGTTCCGCCTCGGGCAGACGGGTGCCCGGCAGCAGACGGTGGCCGGCGAAGGCCTCGCCGGCCAGGCAATCCACCGGGTAGGCCTGATCCGCCAGGGACGAGATGAACCACAGGGGCTCACCGCCAGGCGCCCGGCGCAGGATCAGGTCGCGGCAGCCATCCGGCAATACCGTGGAGCAGGTATCGCGCTCGGGGCAGAAACGCCAGGATTGCAGCACCAGGGAGACAGTGGTCAAGGGCAAACTCCGGGACCAGGAGGCCAGCCATTGTGCGTCGCCCGCCAGGGCCGGGCAAGCCGGCAAAAATCTCCATTGTCATTTTTCGGGAACCCGGACTAGGTTTAATGAGTCCGAAAGCCATCGATTCCGGGAAACCGCCCATGAAGACCCTGTTCCTCCCCACCATCGCCCTGATGGACCGCCTCCGTTATCCACGCAAGTTCGCCGTGATGGGCATCGTGGCCCTGTTCGCCGTACTGGTGCTGCTGTTCAATCTCTACCAGCAGTTGCAGGCCGTGGTCAGTACCACCACCCAGGAGCGGGCCGGCCTGAGCCAGATCCAGCCCATCAACCAGCTGGTGGCCGAGCTGCAGCAGCATCGGGGCCTGTCCTCGGGCATCCTGAACGGCAATGCCGCCCTGGAACCCCGGCGGGCCGAACGGCAAAAGGCGGTGGCAGCCGCCCTGGAGCGGGTGGAAGCGGTCCTGGACCCGGCCCTGCGCCAGGACCAGAGCTGGCAGGACCTGCGCGCCGGCTGGCAGGAGATCGTCCAGGACGGCCTGTCCCTGACCGCGTCGGAAAACCTGCGCCAGCATACGGCCCTGGTGCAGAAGTCCATGGACCTGATGCTGCTGGTGGCCGACGCCTCCACCCTGACCCTGGACCCTGAGCTGGATACCTACTACCTGATGGACACGGTGGTGGTGCGCATGCCCCTGCTGCTGGAAAAGCTGGCCCTGGCCCGGGGCATAGGCACGGGCATCATCGCCCGGCGGGAAGTCACCAGCCAGCAGCAGATCCTCATGGGCCAGCAGATTGCCGAGCTGCAGGCCAACCTGGACACCATGGCCAGTGGCATGACCAAGGTGGCCCGCTACGCGCCGGCGGCCGGGGCCCGGCTGCAGGACTTCAACCAGCGCTTTCCCCAGGACGCAAGAGCTGTGGCCCGGCTGATCCGGGAACAGATCATCGAGCAGCGCTTCGAAACCCCCTCCCAGGAATATTTCGACCAGGTCACCCGAGTCATCGACCAGGGCTATCAGGCCATGTTCCAGGTGCTGGCACCGGAGCTGGACCGGCTGCTGCAGGAACGCATCGAACGCTCCCGGGAGCACCTGCTGATCAACGTGGCCACCTCGCTCCTGGCCTTCCTGGGCTTCACCTACCTGGCCATCGGCGCCTACTACTCGATCCAGAACGCCATCGAACGGCTGGCCGCAGGGGCCGGACGTCTGGCCGAGGGGGACTTCAGCACCCGCTTCCAGCTCGACAGCCGCGATGAACTGGGGGATGCGGCCCAGCATTTCAACCGCATGGCTGAAGGGCTGGGGCTGCTGATCCGCCGGCTGCAGCAGGATGTGGACACCCTGCACGGCGCGGCCGGCCACCTGGCCGGCGCCAGCACCCAGATCGCCACCAGCGCCGGCACCCAGAGCGAATCGGCTTCGGGCATGGCCGCCTCCATCGAGGAAATGACCGTGGGCGTCAGCCACATCGCCAACAACGCCCAGGAAGCCCAGGACCTGTCGCGGGAATCGGACCAGGTGGCGGAACAGGGCGGCCGGGTCGTGCTGCAGGTGGTGGAGGAAATCCAGCGGATTGCCACGGCGGTGAACCATTCCTCCGGCCTCATCACCCGGCTCGGCCAGCAGTCCGAAGAAATCTCCAGCATCGTTGCGGTGATCAAGGAAATCGCCGAACAGACCAACCTGCTCGCCCTCAATGCCGCCATCGAAGCGGCCCGGGCCGGAGAGGCGGGCCGGGGCTTCTCGGTGGTGGCCGACGAGGTGCGCAAGCTCGCCGAACGCACGGCCGCCTCCACCCGGGAAATCGCCACCATGATCGCCAACATCCAGGACGGCACCCGGCAGGCCGTGCACAGCATGCAGGAGGGCGTGGCCCGGGTGGACAGCGGCGTGACCCAGGCCCAGCAGGCCGGAACCGCCATGCAACGGGTTCAGGATCAGGCCCTGCGGGTGATGCAGGTGGTGGAAGACATTTCCACCTCCCTGCGGGAACAGTCCACGGCCACCACGGAGGTGGCCAGGCACGTGGAACGGATCGCCCAGATGGCCGAGGAAAACAACGCGGCCGCCGGAGCAAACGCCGCCACCGCCAGCCAGCTCCAGACCCTGGCCGATACCCTCTCCCAGGAAGTGCAGCGCTTCAAGGCCTGAGGTCAGCCCCGGGTCACACCCCGGTTTGTACCTGGGGAGTCAGGCTGTCCCGGGCCAGGGTGATGCGGGTGCGGCCCGCCAGGGGGCTGGCTGGCGCCTTGCCCTGGGCGTCCAGGGGCAGCACCTTGTGAAAGACCACCGTGAAGCTGTCGGCGCTGACCGTGGCCGTGGCATAGCCCTGGGCATCGTGATCCACGTAGGCGAAGTCCGGGTTGTGGCCCTGCATCAGGGCGTCGAATCCGGCCGGGGTGGCCACCAGGCTGGCCAGGGCGGTGCTCCCGGCGGCCCGCTTCAGGTAGCTGTAGAAGGATGAGGAGCTGATGCCGGCCACCACGAAATCCACCAGGGCCGGGGTCCCCGTGGCCGGATCATCCCGGATGACGCCGCACTGGAAGGCGTGCAGGTCGCCGGTGATGGCCACCACGTTGCGGATGCCCTGGCTGTTCAGGTAGCCCGTCAGCTCCTTGCGGCAGGAGGGGAAGCCGTCCCAGCAGTCGGCATTGACCACGTAGATGTGCTGGTAGGGTTCGGGCATGGTGCGCAGATCCACCCACATCCGGTTCAGGGTGACCTCGTTGCCCCAGACCTTCCACTGGGCTTCGGACTGCTTCATGGTGTCCTTCCACCACTGGGTCTGGGTGCTGCCCAGCATGGAGGGCAGCCGTCCCTGGCTGGCCTGGAACGCCCCCTCCAGGGTGTCGAGCACGTCCTTGGGCACGAAATACCGGGCGCCCACGGAACTGTCCCCCTGGACCGGGTCGGCCCCGGTCTGCTGGGCGATCAGTGCTTCGCTGACCACGTGGTCGTCCCGGTACAGGCGCTCGTCGGTCATCACCAGATGCAGCAGCTGGCCGAAACGGAAGTCCCGGTAGATGCGGATGTTGTCGTAGGCGGCATTGCCCAGATCGAAGGAGACATCGCCGAAATCCACGGGCATGTACTCGGCCCAGGCCTGGTTGGCAGCCCGACGCCGGCTGGTTTCCTGGACATTGGCGTTGGTGTAGGTCTGGTGGTCCTGCCAGGCATCGTCACTGAATTCGTGGTCGTCCCAGATGGCAATCAGGGGAAACTTGCCGTGCACCGCCTGGATGCGGCTATCGCTCCGGTAGGTCTTGTAGAGGCTGCGGTAATCGGCCAGAGTCCGGGCGGCAGTGGAGCCGTCCGCCAGGAGCATGCCGTCGGGCAGGGTGATCTTGCCGTGGGCAGGCTCCACGGCACCGGACTGGAAGTCGGCCCCCACGGTCTCGTAGATGTAGTCCCCCAGGTGCACGGTGAAGTCCAGCTCCTCCTCCAGCATCAGGCTCAGGGCGCCCCAGTGGTTCACGCTCCAGTCCTGGCAGGTGAACCAGGCGAAGCGCATGTTCCGGCTCGCCGTGGCGGCCGGGGCCGTGCGCGCCCGGCCCACGGGGCTCATGTCCGCCCCGGCCACGAAGCGGTACCAGTAGAAAGTGTCGCTGGCCAGACCGGTCACCTTGGCCCGCAGCGTATGGTCGTAGGTGGCCGTGGCGGTCAGGGGTACATCCGCCACCAGGCTGGAAAATCCCTCGCTGGCGGAGACCTGCAGACGCAGGGCCACGTCGCCACCGCTCCCGTCGCTGGGCACACAGCGGCTCCAGAACACCACGCTCTCGGCCCGGGGATCGCCGCTGGCCACGCCCTGGGGAAAGCCGTAACGGCCGGAGACCTCCTCCTCCCCGTCGCCATCGCCGCCGTCGTTACAGGCGGACAGTCCGGCGGAAGCCGCCACCACGGTGAAGTACATGCTGCGACGCAGGAAGGAACGGCGGTCCATGGGAATCTCGGCTCGGAGTGGAAGAAGCCGGCGATTCTGGGGAACGGGCACTACCGGGGTTTTACATGGGGATGACGAAGCCGTGAAGGGGCCGGGGCCAGAACTCCGGAACGGGGGCCCGGCCTGCCCTGCTTTGGCTCCTGGCGCGGTCCGGAAAGGAAGATCAAGCCCTTGAGCAGCCCCCTCGGGAGCGGACCGGCCTGAACCAGATCCAGCCCATCAACCGGCCAGAAACAGCCGGCAGCACCGCTGGGGCACGATCAGCGGGAGCCCCCGCCGCCGGCCCCGCGCTTGACGAAAAACGGCTCCCGGCCATGCAGCGTCGCTTTCCTGGCTCGCTTTTCCTGCAGCCGCTCGGCATCCTCAAGACTCAGCTCGGCCGGTTTGCCAGGCTTTTGCCCCGCTGGAATCAGCCGGGCCCTGGGGGGCAACTCAAACTGCTCGGCAGATGCCCGGGGCAGGCTCTTGAATTGATATAGATAAAACCCTTCCACCTTCTCCCGCGCCCAATCCGTCTTTTTCAGGAATTTCACGCTGGATTCGATACTCGGGTTCTTGTTCTTGTTGAAGCAATTGATATTCAGGTAAGCGAACAGGATCTCGAAACCGTAGTAATCGACCAACTCGGTCACCATGTCCTTCAAACCCAGACCATGCAGCGGATTGTTCTCGTAAGTTACATCAGCATTCATGCGACACCTGCAAAGTAGTTGTCCTGACTCACGCGGAAAAACGCTCCTGCAACCAGGCCTTGATCTGGCCGGATTCATACAACCAGGTGACGCTGCCGTCCGCCCCGGTGATCTTCAGGCAGGGCACCATCACCCGGCCGCCCCCCTGTTCCAGTTCTGCCCGGTGCTGCGGATCGAACTGGGCGTCGCGCAGTTCGATCGGGAGGGACAGGCGGCGCATTTCCTGGCGCACCTTGATGCAGAACGGGCAGGTCCGGAACTGGTACAGGGCCAGCTGCCGGCAGGCCGCATCCACCCGGGCCTGGGCCTCGGGAGCGCGCACCATGCCCTTGGGGGCGGTGAGCCATTCCCCCAACAGCAGGAAGGGGCCAATGACGAGCCGCAGGATTTTGAAGAAGCCTCTGATCAACCATCTCATGGGGAAATTTCCTTTATTTTCTTGTAGATGCCCGGATACCGGGAGGGGCGCATTCTACAGGATCAGGCCCTCCCCTCCCCGCGCCGCCCCCACTTCGTCCAGCAATTCCAGGAAGCCCCGCACCGCCGGGCCACAGCCGCTCTGGCGTACAGCCACGGACAGGGAGAAATAGGCATCTTCCTCGGCAATGGGCAGGTAGCGCACCCGGGGAATGCGCACGCATTCCAGCGGCGCCGGCAACAGGGCCAGCCCCAGGCCGGCAGCCACCAGACCGATCTGGGTGGTGGCCTCCCGGGCGGTCTGGACGATGCGGGGTTCGAAACCGGCCCGGCGGCAGAGACGCTCCAGAATGGCGGGCAGGCCGGTGCCCACTCCCGGGGGAAAGGTGATGAAGGGCTCCCCCGCCAGCTCGGCAAAGCGCAGGGCGGGCCGGGAGGCCAGGGGATGGGCGGCATTCAGCACCAGCCGCAGGGGGTCCCGGCCGATTTCCCGGACACTCACCCCGGCAGGCAGGGGACCGCCCACGTAGCGCACCAGCCCCACATCCAGCGTGCCCTTGTCCAGGGCCTCCAGCTGGGCATTGGTGAAGGACTCGGTCAGTTGCAGTTCCACCTCCGGGTAACGCTGCCGGTAGGCATAGAGCAGGTCCGGCAGGGTCGAGGTGTAAGGCAGGGAGGAGGTGAAGCCGATGCGCAGCTGCCCCAGCTCACCCCGGGCCCGGCGCCGGGCTTCCTCGGCGGCGGCCTCCGTGTCGGCCAGGATGGCCCGGGCCCGGAGCAGAAAGCCCTGGCCGGCCTCGGTAAGCCGCACCCGGCGCTGGCTGCGCTCGAAGAGCTGCACCCCCAGTTCCTCCTCCAGGGCGCGGATCTGCATGGACAGAGGCGGCTGGCCCATGTGCAGGCGCTCGGCAGCCCGGGTGAAGTGCAGCTCTTCGGCCACGGCCACGAAATAGCGCAGATGTCGGAGTTCCATTGATACTTTTCGGAGATCAATCAATAGAAAAGAATATATTGGACCACTAGTCCGGAGGCAACTAGCATGGGGGCCATAACCACATCCGCCCTGCCCCATGTCCCCAGCCCCCCAGGATTCCACCCACCTCGAAGCCGGCACCCCCGCCTACCGGCGCGCCAATCTGGCCATGTTCGTGGGCGGCTTCGCCACCTTCGCCCTGCTCTACGGCCCCCAGCCCCTGCTGCCCCTGCTCGCCGGCCATTTCGGCGTCACCCCGGCCAGCGCCAGCCTTTCGGTCTCGGCCGGTACCGGTGCCCTGGCCTTGAGCCTGATTCCCGCCAGCCTGCTCTCGGACCGCTACGGCCGCGCCTTGCTGATGAAGTGTTCGCTGGTGGCCTCCGCCTTCTTTTCCCTGCTCGTGCCCCTGGTCCAGGACTTCCATCAGCTCCTGGTGCTGCGCGCCCTGATCGGCATCGCCATCGCCGGCCTGCCCGCCGCCGCCATGGCCTGGCTGGGAGAAGAAATCGCCCCCCGGGCCCAGGGCCGTGCCATGGGGCTTTACATCGCCGGCAACGCCCTGGGCGGCATGAGCGGCCGCTTCATCGCCGCCCTGGTGACCGAGTGGAGCAGCTGGCAGACGGCCTTCCTGGTCCTGGGCGTGATCGGGGCCCTGGCCGCAGCCCTGTTCTGGAAGAGCGTGCCCGCCTCCCGCCACTTCCAGGCCCGCAGCCTGCAGCCGGCGGCCCTGAAGGCCGACCTGGGACGCATCTTCCGGGACCCGGGGCTGCCGCGCCTGTTCCTCACTTCCTTCCTGCTCATGGGCGCCTTCGTGGGGCTCTACAACTACCTGGGCTTCCGCCTCCAGGCGCCGCCTTTCGGACTGAGCCAGACCGCCATCGGCGCCGTGTTCCTGCTCTACATGGTGGGCACCTGGGCCTCGGCCTGGTCGGGCCGGCTGGTGGACCGGATCGGCCGAAAGAACGTGCTGTGGATGATGGTGCTGGTGATGGGTAGCGGCCTGGCCCTGACCCTGGCCGGGCAGCTGGCGCTGCTGATTGCCGGAGTGGCCCTATTCACCTTCGGCTTTTTTGCCAGCCACACCACCGCCAGCGGCTGGGTGGGCCAGCGGGCCCGGGAACGGCGCGCCCTGGCGGCGGCCCTGTATCTGACCGGCTATTACCTGGGAGCCAGCATTCCTGGCTCCCTGGCGGGGCTGGCCTGGTCCCGGGGCCAGTGGCCGGGAGTGGCCCTGGTGCTGGGTGCCTGCGTCCTGGGGGTGCTGATCCTGGCCCTGCAGCTGCGCCGCCTGGCGGCGTCCCAGGCCTGAACCGCTGACCCCGCCGCTTGGCTCTACTTCTATCGCCACCAATTCTGGAGAATTACCCGATGAACGCTTTTGTATATGACGAAACTGGTTCGCTATCTCAGCCAATGCTGCACGATGCGCTCCTCTATCGCATCGACTTTGGCGGGAAGCAAGTGGCCTTGCATTGTCGTGCCCCCGATGGACAGGCAACAAGGATAGAGCTTCATGGCGTAGCCCACTTGTTCTCAACGGGTCTGGCGGAGCAAAACATTATCCTGGACATCTGCATTGAAGAAGATGCGGGGGTTTGTTCTCAAGCGCTCAACCACATTCTTCCTGGCGCGGGGGAGACTCAACAAAGGTATCGGACTGCGGTTCTTGAAAAGCTACAGCAAGGGGACCTGAAATTAATCCGGTTTTCGCCCTCGTACGGGGGCGAAATCATGGTTCTTTGCGAAGAAGCCGTGTATGAGAGTGATGTGTAAACGTTGCGCTGGTCTCCAGTGATAACACCCGCTTTGCTTGGCATACACGCTCCTTGGCGACAAGTATTGCCTCACACACAAAATTTCTGACAGGCCCAATCCCTTGAAGGCCGGCTCTCCGCTCGAAAAGGACGGCCTGTTCCGCAGATGTCGGCTGCGACGGATATCCACTCAGCAATCAGACTTCCTTGATTGGAGAGACCCTATGTTGAGTTCATTTCTTGAGTGGGCAAGGCAAGTAGAAGCTAGCCGGGGGACTGAATGGGTGGAAGTACGCGTAACCAAGGGACGGAACTCGGAAAATTCGTCAGCGCGACTCGACATAGACAAGCCTACGGCGGTCGCTCGTATTACATGCTGGAGAAGTGGCGACTACGATGCTGAAATCATCGACATTGAATCGGAGCGAACACTCTACTCTTGCCACGGAGTTTTCCTGCAGGGGCGGCCCATTGCGGAGCAGGTTTCCCCCTTCTTCGATGCACTTGACCTCGCGGTGAAGGAGTGACAATGACCAAACCCATGCTGTATGTGGACTTCAACGAAATGTTGGAACCTGACCTGGTACTGCTTTCAACAAGCGACACAAAAACTGCTTCTAATGGCGCGCTCGTGACACTAGAAGCAGGGCAGGAAGTGACCGTGTATATGGACGACATTGACGAACATGGAAATTCCGACAACCTGGTCGCCACAGGAATAGTGGAAGCCAACAAAACCGAGGGCTGGGGCACGCATGTGAAGTGGTGTTGCCGCATCGACGCCAACGGCATACTCCACCAGTCCAAGCGTTGACAAGATAATTTCTGGCCAAAGAAGAGGGAGCAGTTTGCCGACCACATCGAGAACGTAGTCAACAACCCGACTGCCTCTCGGCAGCTGAGTGGCGGCCGATCTGCCCACTGGGACGATACCAGCAGTACCGTTGTCATCAGGAATCCGCGAGCAGCTGACGGCAGCACTGCATATCAATCGACGAACAGTCGCCCTACTTTGACGCTTTGAGGTAATGGACATGGAAGTTATTGAAACTACTGGCGAGCACTCGCACATCGGCATCAGCCGTGATGAACTCCTGATCGTGAATGCAGCCCTGAATGAGGTATGCAACGGAATCGAGGTGTTCGAGTTCGAGACTCGGATCGGGGCAGACCGTGGGCGCGTTGCTGCTTTGCTCAAAGAGGTCGGCTTGTTGCTCGACAAGATGGATTCGGTGAACAGGTAAGCCGTCTGGACCGACTGCGAAGACGCCCGCCTTGCGCGAGGATTGATCCGCTGATTTAGTGATGATGACGCGGTAAAGGGTAGTCTTCTCTAACGTGGATACCGTGCATAGTGCTGCCGGCAAAGGCAACAAAATCACAGTCGGGGCTCAGCGGGAGGCAGAGGCAATTCTTCAGCAGGCGCGGCCCAACATCCCAGGCAGGAAACCCAAGGTCCGAAGACACATACCAAATGGCAGGATTGGTCTGGAGGCAAGGGAACCAGTGCCGAGGGAAATATCTACTTCAAATCCTTCAACGGCGGTTTCTAGTATGGATTTCAGTCTTCTTGGGACCTTAGTGCCCGACACAGAAGCGAAACAAATACGTGCCCATCTTCTGGCACGTCTTGACGGTTATTTCTTTTCGGCTCGCTCGGGTGCAATTCCCATCTCTTGCAGAATTGCGCCAACGGAGTTTGCGAATGAACTTCAAGAAAGTTGGTTCTCTGGGGTTCAAGCCGTGATCGTCTATATCGAAAACTACGGAACTATGATTCGTAGCACTGTGCCGGCGGTGCTTCAGTTTCTGAAAGCCCGAGAACCTTGGCAAGATTTTGACGTCTGCATCTTCGATGACGAGATAAGCTGGTGTGTCGCCTTGACCCACAACGATGAGGCGAAGCGGGTGAGACTGGACAATTAGGTAAACCATCCGCATGCCCTGAATCCGTCAGAAGGATCGGAAGGTCAAATTAATGACGAAGGAAAAGCCGCGAGAAGGTAGCTTGTTACGCATTTATCTGGGCGATGGAATGGATGCTTTCGCACGCCTACTTCCCAACTCCCAGGTTGCGCTGTATTCGCATCGAGTCCCTCAGGGCGACGCTCCACCATCAGACATCTTCGACTCGGAGCCTGTTTGGAGGCTAACAGTAATGAAGTCGGCGTTAACTTCGAACAGATGGCAAGTAGTGAGTTTCCATCCATTGGAGCCCGAGCTTGCCAAACCAGTTGAATATTTCATTAGAGATCGGCTTACTGGACGGTACTCGGTGTACCGCAGTTCCGATGGGCTCACCCGCGTGCGTACCTTTGAAGAGTGCAAGGGATTGGAAGCCGCTGCCGCGTGGGAGCCAGAGCATGTCGAAGATCGTCTTCGCGACTACTTTGCGGGACGTCCAAACCCCTGGGCGGAACAGCTTAAGGCCCCCCCCTGATGTTGTAGAGGTGGCGGCCCTGGCTCGCCCTCCTCCAGCATCTCCTGAAGCAATATCAGGGCGTCCTTCTCACCATCCTGCCAGCCCCGGGAAAATCAGGCTTCGCCCAGGGCCTGGGCCAGACGCCGGGCTAGTTGCTGCAGCCGTTGCACCGGTTCGGCCAGGCTGGCGCAGGCACCATCCCGGGCGGCGTTTTCCACTTCCAGGGCCAGCTGGGCCCCTTCCTCGTCGGAGAAGGTGGCCAACAGCCCCTTCAGGGTGTGGGCCTCCCGGGACAGGCGGGGGGCGTCCTCCGCTTCCAGGGCCTGCTGCAGGCCCTGGCAATACTGCTCCACGTCGCCCCGGTACATCTGCGCCAGGGTCTGGAACAGCTCCTCGTCCTGACCGAAACGCTCGAGAATGCCCGCCTTGTCGAGCCGGAAGGCCGCCGCCGGCGCTGGAGCCTGCGCGGCACCAGACGGCCGCCCCGCCTCCTGGCCCAGGGCAGCCGCCATGGCCTGGCGCAGTTCCGCCGGCTTCACCGGCTTGGCCACGTAGCCGTCCATGCCGGCGGCCAGGCAGCGTTCCCTGTCCCCCTGCATGGCATTGGCGGTCATGGCCACGATGGGCAGGTGCCCGCCGCTGACGGCCTCCCGGGCGCGGATGCGCTGGGTGGCCTCGATGCCGTCCATGAGCGGCATCTGCATGTCCATGAGCACCAGGTCCAGCCCGCCCTGGCGGGCCAGCTCCACGGCCTCGGCCCCGTTCCCGGCCAGGATCACCTGGTGCCCGTCCTTTTCCAGCAGGCGGGTGGCCAGTTTCTGGTTCACCGGGTTGTCTTCCGCCAGGAGGACGCGCAGCCCCCCTGCCGATCCGCCATGCTCCGCTTCAGTCTGGGCCGGCGTCCCCGCATCCGTAAGGCCATGATCCGGGGCCGCGGCTTCCAGGGCCGCGGTGAAATGGAAGGTACTGCCCCGGCCGGGTTCGCTTTCCACCCACAGGCGCCCGCCCATGAGGCCCACCAGCTTGCCGCAGATGGCCAGGCCCAGGCCGGTCCCGCCGAAGCGGCGGGTGATGGAGGTATCCGCCTGGGAAAAGGCGGCAAAGATGTCGGCCTGCTTGGCGGCGGGAATGCCGATGCCCGTGTCCCTGACGCTGAAATGCAGCAGCCCACCGGGTTCCGGCGCCACGCCCAGGCGGATTTCCCCCTGCTCGGTGAATTTGAGGGCATTGCCGAGCAGGTTCACCAGCACCTGGCGCAGCCGGCTGGGATCGCCCCGTACCCAGGCGGGCACCCGGGGATCCAGATCCAGGTGCATGCCCAGCCCCTTGGCCTCGCCGCGCAGGGCCAGGGGCTTCAGGGATTCCTGGAGCAGGCGGTGCAGGGCAAAGGGGATGCACTCCAGGTCCAGCTTGCCGGCCTCGATCTTGGAGAAGTCGAGGATGTCGTTGATGATCACCAGCAGGGAATCGGCGGAAGATTTGACCAGGTCCAGATATTCCCGCTGCACCTCGCTCAACTCCGTGTCCAGGGCCAGTTCGGTCATGCCGATGATGCCGTTCATGGGGGTGCGGATCTCGTGACTCATGTTGGCCAGGAAATCCCCCTTGGCCCGGTTGGCCGCCTCGGCCATGTCCTTGGCCTGCTGCAGTTCCCGCTCCGCCTGCTTGCGCCCGGTGACGTCCCGGAACAGCCACAGGTGGCCGCGGCAGTCCTCCGGCTGGGGAAAGGCGGGAAACAGGTAGATGGGGACGTAGTCAAACTCCAGCACCCGGCCATCCCTGAGCCGCAGTTCGTGGTTGAGCACCGGGGCGCCGGCCTGGATCAACTGCCGGACCTCGGCGGCGAACTCGTCCGGCGCCGCCATGGCCTCCCGGCAGTGCGCCACCAGCTCCCGGCTGGGCTGGCCCACGGCCGCCAGACTGGGATCGGTACAGGAGAACATCTCGAGCAGGGACTGGTTGGCCAGGACCACCCCATGGCGCTCGTCCTCCACCAGCACCCCGGCCTGCATGCTCTCGATCAGGGCCGAGAGGCGGGAAGTCGTGGATAGCAGGTCATCCTCGTCCCGCTTGCGGTCGGTGATGTCCTGGAAGGCGGCCACGGTGCCGCTGAAATGTTCCCCTTCGAACAGGGGCATGGAGACGATGGAAACGGGGAACTTGCTGCCGTCCTTGCGCTGGAAGGTTTCCAGATCGGAACGGAACTCGTGGCAGGCGGCTGCCGGGCCGTGCAGGGAACATTCCTCCCGGGCCAGGGGCAGCCCCGAGGGGGTCTGACCGTGGATCAGGTCATGGACATACTCCCCCAGGAGTTCGCTGCGGTTCCAGCCTAGCATGTGCTCGGCCTCCGCATTGACGAAGGTGCAGCGCCCCTCCGCATCGGTGGCCAGCACCCCTTCGCCCAGGGCATCGGTGAGACTCTTCAGGAAACGGTTGTTCTCGGCGATCTGCTCTTCCTGGGCCTTGAGACGCACCGAGGCCCGGTTCAGGGCCAGGACCAGGGCTTCCATTTCCGCGTTGCCCCGGTAGTCGGGCAGGGTCCGGCCCCGATGCTGGTCCAGGTGGGCGGCAAAGTCGGCGGCCTGGGAGAGGATGGCCATGGGCCGGCGCAGGATCAGGTAGAGCAGCAGCACCGCCAGCAGGATGGCAATGGCGGCAGCAATCAGGCTGTCGTGCCAGATATGGGTACGCAGCTGTTCCAGCCTGACCATGCTCACTTCCAGGCGCACCCAGCCCAGGAGGCCGCCCTGCTCCACCGGCAGCCAGAGCACCTCATGCACGCCGCCCGCCGTGCCCGACTCCAGCACCGGCTGTAACAGGGCCGGGGCCGGCGGCACCCAGCGGCTGTCGCGGCCCACATCCAGGAAAACCCCGCCCCGGGCATCCTTGCGCACCACGCTCAGGACCTGGCCGGCGGGATGCACCAGGGCCAGGCTGCGCACTTCCGGATAGCCGGCAGACTGGCGCAGCACCTCGTCCATGCCCCCCTGGTCGCCGGCGGCCAGAGCCCTGGCCGCCCCCGCGGCCACGCTGCGGGCCAGGGCCTGGCTCTGGGACAGGATCATTTCCCGGGCCACGGCAGCCTGGTCCTGGACCGTGTACCAGGTGTAGGCGAATACCAGGACGGCAAACAGGCTGGAAACCAGCAGGGCCAGCTGAGTCCGTAGCTGGCGGGGCCAGAGTGGTGACAAGGGGGGCTCCCGGGTGATCAGATCAGGGGGGCTTCCTCATCCTGGAAGCGGTTGCGCACCTCCAGGACCTGGGGCCAGGCCTGCAGGAAGGCATCCACGCAGGCGGGATCGAAATGGTTGCCGCGCCCCTTTTCCAGGAAGGCCCGGGCGTCCTCCAGGGACCAGGCCCGCTTGTAGGGACGTTCCGAGGTCAGGGCGTCGAACACGTCAGCCACGGCGACGATGCGCCCGGAGAGGGGAATCGCTTCCCCCGCCAGGCCCAGGGGGTAGCCGGAGCCATCGAATTTCTCGTGGTGGCTGTGGGCGATTTCCGCGCCCGCCTGGAGCACCGGCGAAGCACTGCCCTGGAGCAGCTCGAAGCCCAGCCGGGCATGGCCCTTCATGACCTGAAACTCCTCCGGGGTCAGGCGGCCGGGTTTGAGCAGGATGTAGTCGGGAATGCCGATCTTGCCCACATCATGCATGGGCGCCGCCTGCAGCATCAGCTTCTGCTGCCCCTCGTCCTGCCCCAGGCTGGCGGCGATGAGGCTGGAGTAATGGGCCATGCGCTGGATGTGGGCCCCGGTTTCCGGGTCCCGGAATTCGGCGGCCCGGGAGAGGCGGTAGATCAGCTCCCGCTCCTGCTGGCGGATGCGTTCCATCTGCTCATCCACCAGGGCCTGCAGGTGCAGGGCCCGGTCGGCCAGGAACTTCTGCCCCTGGCGCAGGCTGAGCATGTTGCGGGCCCGGGCATCGAACTCGGTACGATCCACCGGCTTGGTGAGGAAGTCGTTGGCGCCGCCGATCAGGGCCTGGTAGCGCACGTCCTTCTGGTCGTTGGCGGTGATCATCAGGAGCGGAATCTCGGCCCGCCCGTGCAGGGCCCGAAAGGCCTGGATGAACTGCAGACCGTCCATGTCGGGCATCATGTAATCGACGATCACCAGGTCCGGCACATGGGTCCGGCACCATTCCAGGGCCCGCAAGGGATGATCGAAGAGGATGGGCTCACAGCCCCCCAGCTTGAGCACCAGGTGCTTGAGCAAGGTCAGGTTGATATCGCTGTCGTCGATGATCAGCACTTTTTCCATGGGAACTCCGCAGATCCGGCCACCGGCCGGCAGGCTGGAAACGAGTATAGCAGTCCGGCCATTGGACAAGCCCCGGGGAAATGCACATAATCCCTGCACCTTTCCTGCGCCCAGTCCATGAAACTGCTCTACGACCTGTTCCCGGTCATCCTCTTTTTCGCTTCCTTCAAATACGCCGAGAAAAACCCCGAGCAGGCCGCCGACTGGGCCAGCCAGCTGCTCGGCGCCACTCCCGCCAGCCAGGCCCCCATCCTCCTGGCCACCCTGGTGGTGATGCTCGCCACCCTGGCCCAGATCGGCTGGACCTACCTGCGCCACGGCCGGGTGGAAAAGATGCTGTGGATCAGCCTGGCCCTGGTGACTGGACTCGGCAGCCTGACCCTGATCTTCCACAACGAAGACTTCATCAAGTGGAAACCCACTGTGCTGTACTGGGTCATGGCCGGCGGCATGCTCACCGCCACCTTCCTGAAGAAGAACGCCATCCGCCTGATGCTGCAGGACAAGCTGGAACTCCCCGAACCCGCCTGGCTGCGGCTCAACCTGGCCTGGATCGCCTTCCTCACGGGGATGGGCCTGCTCAACCTCTACGTGGCCTTCAACTATTCCACCGACACCTGGGTGAACTTCAAGCTGTTCGGCGGCATGGGGCTGCTGCTCCTGTTCATGCTCGCCCAGGGCGTATACCTTTCCCGTTACATCAAGGAAGAAACACCGTGATGCCCTACCTGATCCTCGGCGAGGACGTGCCCGGCAGCCTGGAAGCCCGGCTGGCCGCCCGTCCCGCCCACCTGGCCCGACTCCAGGCCCTGAGCGCCGAAGGCCGCCTGCTCCTGGCCGGCCCCTGCCCGGCCATCGACAGCCCCGACCCGGGACCCGCCGGCTTTTCCGGCAGCCTGATCGTGGCCGAATTCGCCTCCCTGGAAGCTGCCCGGGCCTGGGCCGACGCCGACCCCTACGTGGCGGCGGGCGTCTACGCCCAGGTCACGGTCAAGCCTTTCAAGAAGGCCCTGCCGGCATGAGCAGTGACACCATCGCCCGGCTGCAGGAACGCCTGGCGACCCTGAATCCCCTGCATCTGGAGCTGGAAGATGATTCCCAGCGCCATGCCGGCCATGCCGGTGCCCGGGACGGTGGCGGCCATTACCGGCTCACCATCGTCGCGGAAATTTTCCGGGGCCGGAGCACGCTGGCCCGCCACCGGCTGGTATATGATGCCGCTGGCAATTTGATGCAGGGCCCCGTGCACGCGTTGAGTATCCGCGCCCTGGCCCCGGAAGAAGTACCCCATCAAGCCCGATGAACATTCCCCACAAGGACAAAATACAAATGCTGAAACTGACCAAGCTCTCCGCCGCCCTGATCGCTGGCGCCCTGATCGCTGCACCCGCCCTGGCCGCCGACAAGGCCTTCGTCACCGTCAATGGCCAAGCCATTCCCCAGCACGTGGCCGACGCCTTCATCAACGAGCAGAAGGCCCAGGGCGCCAAGGATGACCCCGAGTTCCGCAACGCCGTCAAGGAAGAGCTGGTGCGCCGGGAACTGCTGGTGAGCGAAGCCAAGAAGAAGGGCCTGGACAAGAAGCCCGACGTGATCGGCCAGATGGAAATCACCCGCCAGGCCATCCTGATCCGCGCCTTCATCGCCGACTACGTCAAGGCCAACCCGGTCACCGATGCCCAGCTGAAGAAGGACTACGAGGCCTTCAAGACCCAGCTGGGCGGCATCGAATACCGTGCCCGCCACATCCTGGTGGAGAAGGAAGACGACGCCAAGGCCATCATCGCCAAGCTGGAAAAGGGCGAGAAGTTCGCCGACCTGGCCAAGCAGTCCAAGGACCCTGGTTCCAAGGACAACGGCGGCGACCTGGGCTGGAGCGTGCCCTCCGCCTTCGTGAAGCCCTTCTCCGACGCCATGGTGAAGCTGGAAAAGGGCAAGTACACCAAGACCCCGGTGAAGAGCGACTTCGGCTACCACGTGATCCAGCTGGACGACAGCCGCAACCTGACCCCTCCCCCCTTCGAACAACTGAAGCCCCAGCTGACCCAGCGGGCCAACCAGCAGAAGGTGGAAAAGCTCATCGAAGAGCTGCGCGCCAAGGCCAAGGTGAACTAAGC
This sequence comes from Azovibrio restrictus DSM 23866, assembly GCF_000429665.1. Taxonomy (GTDB): domain Bacteria; phylum Pseudomonadota; class Gammaproteobacteria; order Burkholderiales; family Rhodocyclaceae; genus Azovibrio; species Azovibrio restrictus. Next base: position 171,781 of record NZ_AUCH01000002.1, on the reverse strand, counting down.
CGGCGTTCCCCGGCATCCCTGAAACCGCCCGCCTGCCGGGCGGTTTTTCTTTTTCCGGACGCCCGGGCTCAGCCCTGGCCCGGCAGCGCCAGCTCCAGTCGGTCCCGCCCCCCGTCCTTGGCCTGGTACAAGCAGGCGTCGGCCCGGCGAAAGAGATCGTCCAGGCAGCCATCCCCGGCTTCCAGGGTGGCGCCGCCGATACTGACGGTAAAGCGCAGCACGCCCCCGTCCTCCAGGGGCAGGCTGGCCTCGCGCACCACCCGCAACAGCCTTTGCCCCAGTTCTGCCGCGCCCTGGGCGCCGGTCTCAGGCAATACCAGACCGAACTCCTCGCCCCCCAGACGGCCCAGGATGTCGGTGCTGCGCAGGACGGCGCCGATACGCTCGGCCAGCAGGCGCAGCAGCTGGTCGCCCACGTGGTGGCCGTAGCTGTCATTGACCTTCTTGAAGTAGTCCGCGTCGAGCATCAGCACCGCCAGGGGCCAGTCATAGCGCCGCGCCAGGGCCAGCATCTGCTCACCCTGCTCCATGAAGGCCCGGCGGTTGAACACCCCGGTGAGGCCATCCACGGTGGCCAGGCGCTGCAGCTGCCACTCGGCCTCCTTGCGTTCGGTGATGTCGCGCAGGATGCCCACATGCACCGGCTCGCTCCCCACCAGGGTGCTCCCCACGCTCACTTCCACGGGAAAACGGCTCCCGTCCCGGCGCATGGCCTGGATTTCCCGCCCCTTTCCCATCTGGTGCCCCCCTTCCAGGAGCGGACTCTCACCCACCTGCCGGGCATGGAGTTCGGCCATCTCTTCAGGCATCAGCAGGCTCAGGTCCTGCCCCAGCACCTCGCTGCCCTGGTAGCCGAACATCCGCTCCGCCGCCGGGTTGAATTCCAGGATCCGCTGCCGGTCATTGATCACCACCACCGCGTCCCGGGCCGTATTCATGAAAGCCCGGGCCCGGGCCTCGCTGGCCTGGAGGAGATCGGTCCGCTCCGCCACCCGCCGCTCCAGCTCCTGATTGGCGCGCTCCAGGGCATGCAGGGCATCCCGGCGGCGGCGGAACTGCCGATGGGCCACCCGAGCCAGGGCCACCAGGGCCAGATTCAGTATCAGGGCCGCCGGGGCCTGCTGGCGCATCTGCTGCAGCCATTCCTGATGCACCAGAGCCTGGGGCACCTGCACCGCCACCACCAGGGGATACACCTGGGACCGGCCGTAACTGCCCACCACGGCCGTCTGATCCAGCAGGGGCGCCCCCCGGACCGCACAGGTTTCCGCCTCCCCGGGCAGGAAGCGGGCAAACAGGGGGCTGGCCTGGAGGCCGGCGGTATCGCAGCTCATCCCCAGGCAGGCCAGGGCAACGCCCTCGGGCAGGAAGATTCCGGCCTGAAACCCCGCGGGCAAGGACTGGGACTGATCCCGGATAAGTTCCAGCAGGGCATCCGGATTCAAGCCTGCGGCGGCCACACCGAGAAACAGCCCGCCGTCATTACTCACTCGGCGACTCACCGGGACGAAACTTTCCCCCTGAAGTCGGGCTCGCAGAGGGGCGCCCAGGTAGAGTCCCTGATCCCAGTGCTCAAGCTGCCGGGAAAAATACTCCCGGTCGGCCACATTGACCGGCAGCACGGGAAACTGCCGGGAAGATTCAGCCAGAAAACCATCGGGACGCACCAGGAAGATCCAGTGCACCCCGTCGGTCAGGGTGTTACGCCGCACCAGCAGCCGGTGCACATAAAGGTCAGGCTTGGCGGGCACGCCCTGGCGTACGGCCAGCACCTCACTGATGCCGGTGAGCAGATCGTCCAACTGCCTCAATTTGGCCTCGCTCCGCTGCATCACGATCTGGGCAGCGTGTTCGGTCTGGAGCGCTGCAGCCTCCAGCCGGGCCTGGCGGTCCTGCCAGGCCAGCATGCCGATCACCCCGTTGAGCAGCAGCAGCGCCCCCAGGATGGGGATGGCAAGCCGCAGCCGTTCCTGGCGAATCTGCTCTCCCAACACGATGATCTTCTCCCTTCGGCTCCTGGCAGCGAAGATGATAAACCCTTTGCCGCCTTTACCCCTTTACCCCCTTCACGTGCCTGTAACCGGAAAGCCCTAGCATCGCCCCTCCCTACAGCGCGGAGGGTTGCCGATCATGCTCAATCCCTTTCCCCATCTGACACCCGAACGGCACGCCATGCAGGGCGCGGCCTTTCCCCCCATGGCCCCCGAAACCGGGGAGGCCCGGGCCCTCACCGAACTGATCCGCGAACACCGGCTGAGCGCCGTGTTCCAGCCCATCCTCGACTGCCGGGCCCACAGCACCATGGGGTTCGAAGGTCTGATCCGGGGCCCCGAGGGCCATCCGCTGCACATGCCCGACGCCCTGTTCGGCGCCGCGCGCCGCCATCACCTGGGCCTGGAGCTGGAACATGCCTGCCGGGAAACCGTCCTGCAGGCCTTTGCCGAGCTGCGCCTGCCAGGCAAGCTGTTCATCAACGCCAGTCCCGCCTGCCTGCTGGACCCCCGCTTCAAGAACGGCGAGACCCTGGCCTTCCTGCGCCGCCTGGGCCTGCCCCCTTCCCGGGTGGTGATCGAGCTCACGGAAAACCAGCAGATCACCGATTTCCCGGAAATCCAGGCCACCCTGGCCCACTTCCGCAGCCTGGGCTACCAGATCGCCATCGACGACCTGGGCGAAGGTTTTTCCAACCTGCGCATGTGGTCGGAGATCCGCCCCGAATACGTCAAGATAGACCGCCACTTCATCACCGGCATCGGCCAGGACGACCTCAAGTTCCAGTTCGTCAAGGCCATGCAGGACCTGGCCGAGACCTGTACCGCCCACATCATCGCCGAAGGCATAGAGTCCGCCGCCGACCTGCAGACTGTGCGTGACCTGGGCATCGCCTGCGGCCAGGGCTATTTCATCGCCCGGCCGGTGCCCGCCCCGGCCACCTGCCCGCGCCAGGAGGTGCTGGACGTGCTCTGCAGCCGCCGGGTGGCGGTCTTTCCCCAGGCCATGGCCACCAGCAGCATCACCACGGCCCGCACCCTGCTGCATTACATCGAGCCCATAGACCCCCGGGCCGACAACGACCTGGTGTTCGAACGCTTCGAAAGCGAGACTCAGCTGGAAGTGCTGCCGGTGGTTCAGGAGGGCATGCCGGTGGGCCTGATCAACCGCCACACCCTGATCGACCGCTTTGCCCGGCCCTTCCGCCGGGAGCTGTACGGCAAGAAGCCCTGCTCCATGTTCATGGACCCGGCCCCCCTGATCGTGGATGAAAACGCCACGGTCCAGGAACTGGGCCTGATCCTCTCCCGGGCGGCCCGGCACTACCTGTTCGATGGCTTCATCGTCACCAGCGCCGGGCGCTACATGGGGGTGGGCAGCGGCCACGACCTGATGGCCCTGATCACCGAGATGCAGATTTCCGCGGCCCGCTACGCCAACCCCCTCACCCAGTTGCCCGGCAACGTTCCCATCAACGAACACATCGACCGGCTGCTCAAGGCCGGGGTGCGCTTTGCCGCCTGCTATGCGGACCTGGACAACTTCAAGCCCTTCAACGACGTCTATGGCTACCGCCGGGGCGACGACGTGATCCAGCTCCTGGGGCAGATTCTGGTGGAGGTGGCCGACAGCCGCCTGGACTTCGTCGGCCACATCGGCGGCGACGACTTCCTGATCCTGTTCCAGAGCAATGACTGGGAAGTCCGCTGCGCCCGGGCCCTGAAGCTGTTCGACGAGCGGGTGCTGCCCATCTTCACCGCCGAGGACCTGCAGCGGGGCGGCCTGGTAGGCGAAAACCGGCGGGGCGAGGAGGTGCTGCATCCCCTGCCCGCCCTGTCCATCGGCGCCCTGCTGGCCGACAGCAACCAGTACGAATCCCACCACGAGATCGCCACGGCGGCCGCCGACGCCAAGAAGCAGGCCAAGAAGCAGCGCGGCTCCAGCCTCTTCATCGAGCGCCGCCGTAGCCATTTCCTGGCCCTCGCGGGCCTGGATGTCCCCCCGTCCCCCCTGAGCTGCCCGGCCTGAGACCATGAAAATCCTGTTCCTGCCCGCCGTCCTCCTGGTCAACCGGCTCGACTACCGGGCCAAACTGCTGCTCCTGGCGCTTCTGGCCACCCTGCCCCTGGTCCTCATCACCCTGGTCCTGGTGACGGAAATCCGCCGCGATGCCCAGGTCCTGGAAACGGAGCTGGCGGGGCTGGCCCGGGTCCTGCCGGACCTGGAACAGCTGCGCCGGGCCCAGGATCAGGAGGGCAATCCCCAGGAAGTGCTGGAAACCTTCCGGGCCCAGGTCAGCCTGCACGGCCTGCAGCGGGACGACGACCCCCTGGCCCATACCCTGATCGGCATCCTCACGGCCAAGCTGCCGGAACTGCAGAAGGAACTGGCCCCGGCCCGGGACATGGGCGCCAAGGCCATCGCCAACCAGCGCCTGCCCCTGTCCCAGCGGGAGAAGCTGGGCATCGCCCAGGCCGGCTTCGTGACCCTGATGGACTGGATCGCCACCGACCTGGAAGCCGCCTACACCCTGGACCCGGAGGCCCGGGGCCGCCTGGAGCCGGCCTACAACCAGTTGAACGCCCAGCTGCTGAGCTTCCAGGAACAGCTGGTCACCAAGGTCATCAACACCAGCGATTTCGACCTGGAGCCGGCGGCCTTCCAGGCCCAGGGCAACGGCGTTCTGGATGCGGTCCTGCAGCTGGCCCGGGCCCTGGAGCCGGAAATCCGCCGCTCCCTGGCAGCCCGCCACGCCACGGCCCAGGGCAAGCTGGGCGCCAGCATCGGCACCCTGGGGCTGGTGCTGCTCCTGCTCGGCTGGCTGCTGGTGGGCGCCTACATGGCCATCCTGCGCAGCATCCGCGCCCTTCAGGCGAGCACCCATGCCATGGCCGGCGGCGACCTGACGCGCCAGGCGGAAATCTGCTCCAGCGACGAAATCGGCGCCACCGCCGCCGCCTTCAACCAGATGGCCAGCGGCTTCGGCCAGCTCATCCGCCACACCCGGGAAGCCAGCCAGACCCTGGCACGGCATACGGACGATCTGGCCGGGGAAAGCGAGCGCATCACCCGGGCCTCCAGCAGCCAGACCGATGCCACCCAGCAGACCTCGGCCGCCGTCCAGGAACTCACCGTCAGCATCCACGAGATCAGCGCCCACGCCCAGGAGACCGCCAGCATCGCCGAGCGGGCCGGGGAACGCTCCCGGGAGGGCCAGGCCCTGGCCGTGAGCGCCGCCGGGGAAATGCACGGGGCGGTGGCAGCCATCCGCAGCTCCGCCCGGATGGTGGGGGAACTGGAAGCCCGTTCCCAGGAGGTGGGCCGCATCGTCGCCGTGATCAAGGAAATCGCCGACCAGACCAACCTGCTTGCCCTGAACGCCGCCATCGAGGCGGCCCGGGCCGGGGAACAGGGGCGCGGCTTTGCCGTGGTGGCCGACGAGGTCCGGAAACTGGCCGACCGGACCGGCCAATCCACCACCGAGATCGGCCTGACCATCACCGCCATCCAGCGGGAAATCCAGTCGGTGGTGGAAGACATCCGCAAGAGCAGCCTGCAGGTGGACCAGGGGGTGCAGGTGGTGGATCAGCTGTCCCAGGCCCTCTCCAGCATCCACGCGGAAGTGAGCGAATCCCGGAAACACGTGGGGGAAATCGTGGACGCCACCAGCGCCCAGACCGACGCGGCCAACGAAATCGCCCGCAATGTCCAGGAAGTGGCCCTGATGGTGGAACAGACCCACCAGGCCCTGGAGCGCTCGGGCCTCACCGTGCGCGACATCCAGGGCCTGGCCCGGGAGCTGGAAGGCGCGGTGCGGCACCTGCGCACCGCTTGAACGGATCGCCCGGGCCTGTCATGAGCCCCAGGAAGATTGACCATGCATATAGAATATGCCGGACATCAATTTCCCCAGCCATGACACGGACCCTCCATGGAAGACATCTACCCCTCCGGCCCCACTGACGTCCCTCCCACGCTGATACAGGCCACCAGCCAGTACAAACGCAACGCCTGGCTGGCGGTGCTGAGCCTGCTGCTGTTCGTGGCCCTCTACCTGGCCTTGACGGGCTGGTTTGCCTGGGTCGCCTATAGCACCCTGAGCGAAGTGGCTGCCGGCATTGACGATCCGCTGCTGCACGGCCTGCTCGGCTGCTGCGCCGCTTTTCTGGCCATCTTCATGCTCAAGGCCGTGTTCTTCGTCCAGAAAGGCGGCGACAGCAAGGACCTGGAGATCAAGGCGGCCGATCACCCGCAGGTATTCGCCTTCCTCAACCGGCTGGCCGATGAGGCGGGAGCTCCCAGGCCGCACCGGGTTTTCCTCTCCCCCCGGGTCAATGCCTCGGTGTTCTACGACCTGTCCATTCTCAACCTGCTGTTCCCCTCCAGGAAAAACCTGGAAATCGGCCTGCCCCTGGTGAACTGTCTCACCCTGAGCGAATTGAAGGCCGTGCTCGCCCACGAGTTCGGCCACTTTGCCCAGCGTTCCATGGCCATCGGCACCTGGGTTTATATCGCCCAGCAGATCGCAGGCCATGTCATTGCCAAACGTGATGCCCTGGACAAGTTCCTGGCCGGCCTGTCCCACTTCGACCTGCGCGTCGCCTGGATAGGCTGGCTGTTGTCGCTGATTGTCTGGTCCATCCGTTCCCTGATGGATACGGTGTTCTCCGGCGTGGTGCTGGCCCAGCGCGCCCTGTCCCGGCAGATGGAATTCCAGGCCGACCTGGTGGCGGTTTCGCTGACCGGCAGCGACGAGCTGATCCACGCCCTGCACAAGCTCCAGGCCGCGGACGACGCCTGGGAGCGCAGCGTCCAGTTTGCCAACAGGATGCTGGCCGAGCAGAAAAAGCCGGCCGACCTGTTTGCAGTACAGACCCGGATCATCGAACGGCTGGGGGAAATCCTCGACAAACCGGACTACGGCCGCATGCCCCGCAACAGCGGCAAGGAGCAGCGGATTTTCAAGAACCTGTTCGCCCAGCCGCCGCAGATGTGGTCCACCCATCCGGCCAATGCCGACAGGGAACAGAATGCCAAGCAGCACTACCTGGCGGCCCCCCACGATTCACGCAGCGCCTGGCTGCTGTTTGACGATCCGCAAGCGGTCCGGCAGCGCATCAACGAACATCTCATGGGCCACGTGGAAGCCAGCCCCAGCAGCCTGGAGGAGACGCTGGCCCGGCTGGATGCGGACTATGCCCGTACCCGATACGAAACCCGCTACCGGGGTGCCTACCTGGGGCGGATGATGACGCGCCATGCCCAGGACCCCGCCGAGCTGTACCAGGACACCCTGTCCCAGGGCAGCCTGCTGGAAGCCCTGCAGGCCCTGTACCCCCGGCAGCTCGGCATCGATCTGCAGCAACTCAACGAGTTGAACGAGGAACTGGCGCTGCTTGAGGGTCTGCAGGCGGGCGTCCTGAAAACGAGCGGCAAACAGCTCACCTTCCGGGGCAGGACCATCCGCCGCCGGGAGCTGCCCGGAGCCATCGACAAGGTCAAAGCCGACATCACCCGCATCAACGGGCGCATCCTGGCCCACGACCGCCGCTGCCGGGCCACGCACCTGGCTGCGGCGGAACAGGTTTCCCCTGCCTGGCGGGACTATCTCATCGGACTCATCCAGCTGCAGCACTACGCCGAACACAGCCTTGCCAACCTGGAGGACGCCAATGGCCTGCTGGCCAATGTGGTGGCCGTGGTCACCGCCGATGGCAAGGTCAGTGCCCGGGAACTCAAGCGGCTATTGAAGACGGCCAACGAGCTCCATGAAGTCATGGTGGACATCTACCAATCGGCCCGGGGCGTCGTTCTGTCCCCGGCCCTGCAGCAGCATATGGAAGTGGAGACCCTGAGCGAAGCCCTGGGGGAGTTCACGCTGCCCGAGGCGGACAAGAGCAACATCAACGACTGGATGAACGCCATCAACGGCTGGGTGGCCTCGATGACCGCGCCCCTGTCAGCCCTCTGTGGCATCTGTCTGGAAGAGCTGCTGCGCACCGAACAACAGATCGCCCGCCATCTCAGCGAAGGCCTGCCCCTGGACGCGGCCCCCAGCCCCAGCCGGGCACCGCAAAAATACACCCGGCTGCTCACGGGGACGGAACGCAAACGCCAGAAGAAGCTGGGGCTGTGGGATCGCTTCCAGATCGCCGACGGCTGGCTGCCCGCCACCGCCCGGCTGGTGGTGGCCGTTACCATCGTCGGCAGCGTGCTGGGTTTCAGCAGCATGAGAACCCTGAGTACCCCCGTATCCATCTACAACGGTTTCAGCCAGGCCATGCAGGTGAGCCTGGATGGCACCCCGGTCGCCACCATCGCCCCCTATGCCGCTCACCATGCGGAGCTCGCCCTCGGCACGGCACCCCGGATCGAGGCGCACACCCTGGACGGCACGCTGGTGGAGCAATTCGAACCGGTTCTGGAAGGCCGCCGCAAGCACTATATCTACAACATCGCCTCGGGCAGTCCCCTGATCGAGTGGTATGCGGTTTACGGCAACTATGCGGAACGCGAACCCGTCCGTCTGGATGCTCCCCGCTGGAGCACCGCCCATACGGACATCTACTTCGACAAACCGCCCGCATCGGTCAGCACCAAGGGCTCCGGTGCGGTACGCTCGGTCCTGTCCGGCGTGGGCCCCGAAACGAGCCCCGAACAGATGCTGAGCATCCTGCGCAGCGATCAGGCCCGAGCCGCAATGATCCAGGCCCATGCCCGCTGGGATAGCGCGGCCGCGCCCGGTACGCCGACCTGGCAACGACTGGCCGCACAGCTGCAGCACTGAGCCAAACGGAGAAAAGGCGTACTGGAGGCAGGCCCTGCCCGGCCTTACGCCCCGGGCTCCAGGCAGCCCGGCGCGCGCGTCTAAGCCGCCGGCGGGGAGGCGGGCTCGGCCATGGAACAGGTGTCCCGCCCGGCGTTCTTGCTCCGGTACATGGCCCCGTCCGCCGCATCCACCAGGGCCTGGGCAGAAACGCCGTGGTCCGGGAACAGGCTGATGCCGATGCTGACCTGGACCGGCAGGGCCAGCTCCTCCAGCTCCAGCAGCTCGCGGAAGCGCTGCAGCAGTTTTTCCGCCACCAGCCGGGCTTCCTCCCCGTTATGCACGGGATTCAGGAGCACCACGAATTCGTCCCCCGAGAGCCGCGCCGCCGTGTCGCTCTCCCGCACCCCGGTCTGGATCCGGCGCGCCACGGCCTGGAGCAGCTGATCCCCCACCTGGTGCCCGTACTGGTCATTCACTTCCTTGAAATGGTCCAGGTCCAGGAACAGCACCGCCAGCTTGCGCCCCTGGCGCCGGGCCTGGGCCATGGCATGCTCGAGCCGGTCGAAGAAGGTCACCCGGTTGGGCAGGCCGGTGAGGGCGTCGTGGTGGGCCAGGTGCGCCATGGCCTGACGGCTTTCCTCCAGGGCCTCCACCTGGCTGCGGATCTGGCTCTGCATGTCCTCCATCCCCCGGGCCAGGAGGCCCACCTCGTCCCGCCGCTGCACCGGCAGGGGGGCACTGCCGCCGCTGTCCCCGGCGGCGAAGCGGCGCACTGCCAGGAGGATCTGCTCCAGGGGCCGGGTCACGGCCCGGGATACCAGCCAGGCCAGCAGCAGGGCCAGGAAGCTGAAGCTCAGGACGATGCGCCACATGTTGTCGGCCAGCAGCCGGGCTTCCCGCAGCACGTAGTCCAGAGGCTCGGCCAGACCCATGATGAAGAAGCGCTGGCTGGCGAAATCCGGCGGCTGGACCCGGTGGAAGGCGGCCACCAGCCCCCCCTGGGCCCCTTCTCCGCTGCTGACCACGACACTGTCCATTTCCCCGGCCACGATGGGCCGGGCATCGGGAAAATGATCCTGGAGCAGCACCCGCCGCCCCTGGTCGAAACCAAAGGTCTGGGTCGGGTCCGGATGGATGAGGAAATCCCCCCACTCGTTGGTCAGATACACCTTCAGGTCCCCGGGCAGTTCCATGCGCATGTCCCGGAACAGGGTTTCCAGGTCAATGTTGATCACCGCCAGCCGGCCGCTGTGGCTGACCCCGTCGGCCAGGGGCACCGGCGTCGCCACGATCAGGGTGGGCCGCTCGAAGCCGGCGTGGGCGCCGGTCTCCCGGTTGATGAAGATGCGCGACAGATACACCTGCCCGGGGGTCAGCCGCAGGGTCTGGGAGACGTAGAGCTGATGCGCCTTTTCCTGCAGCTCCAGGCCCTGGACCCGGGTGATGCGCTGACCGTCCCGATCCAGGCGCAGCCGCTCCAGGCCATGCTGGCGCCCGTCGATGAGGCGCACCTGGAAATACTCGGGATGCACCTGCAGCAGGGCCAGGGCGGCACGGGCCAGGACCTCCTCGCCGCCGCTCTCCCGGCCCGCCTGACTGGCCAGCAGGCGGGCATCCTTGGCGGCATTGCCCAGGGCCACCACCAGGCGCTGGCCCAGCACCTGGGTGGCGGTGAGCAGGTTCTTCTCGGCCCGCTCCACTAGCAGGCGCCGGCTGGTGTCATAGGCGTAGTAGCCGGTCAGCCCCGAGGCCAGGACGGCAAACACAGCCAGCACCAGGGCCAGGCGGGGAGCGATGCCGATCTGCATCAGAAGCGCTCCAGCCGGTCGCCGGCCCGGATCTTCTCCCACAGCCGGGTCCGCCGCTCCACGTCTTCCACGGGCTGCAGCCAGATGAGCCCGCCACCGGGCTCCCCCTTATCCGGGTCCAGGGTATTGGCCAGCCCGTGCCGCTCGGTGAGGGCCCGGCTCATGGGCGCTTCCAGGCTGAAATCGATCCAGGCCTCGGCCAGCTTGCGCCGCAGGCTGGCGCTGTTGATCACCCAGCAATCCAGCCAGGCCAGGGCCCCTTCCCGGGGAATCACGTAAGCGATGTCGGCCCCGGCATCCTCCAGGGCGCGCACCTGCTGACTGCCATAGTTGGCGAACACCAGGGCCACGGCATTGCTGCGGAACAGCTCCACCGCCTCTTCGGGCTGGGCGTAGAAGGTCAGCACATTGCGGCGCAGGCCGATGAGCTTTTCCAGGACCGGGCGCCAGTCGCCGGCCGCCAGCTTGAAGGGCGGCTTGCCCAGGGCCATGGCGGCCAGGGAGAAGTTGTGGCTGCTGCCGTCGAAGGCCAGCACCTGGCCCCGGTAGCGGGGGTCCCAGAGGGCGTTGATGGAATCCGGCGGCGTCGAGACCAGCTTGCGGTTGTAGATCAGCCCCATGGAGGCATGGGCATAGGGCACCCCATACACCCGGCCGCCCCGGGTCAGGCCGGGGATCGCCGCCGCATCCCGGAAGGCCGGCTGCTGGAACTGGATGCGGGGAATCCGGGCCGGGTCCAGGGCCAGGGCGATGCCCTCGTTGATGTAGCGTTGCAGTTCGGCGGTATTGACGGCGAAGACGTCGATGTCCCGGCCTTCGTTGGCGCGCATGCGCCGCCACAGCTCGTCGTCGGAATCCACGGTGATGACATCGACCCGGACCCGGTGGCGCGCCTCAAACTGGCGCACCAGATCCGCATCCGCGTAACCGGGCCAGGCCAGGACCCGCAGGACTTCGCCTGCCTGGACCAGGCCGCTGAGAAGGAGCAGGAAGGAGAGCAGCAGGCACCGCATCATGGGGCCCATGATAAACGGACTTCCCCCGCCGACGCTCCAAAAAAAAACCCCGGCGGAGGGTCCGGGGCCAAGGAGAGACTGAGAGAGGCTGCAAGCCCTGCAGCCAGTGGCAGTGCTGGCGGACAGGGGGCTGCCAGGGCTAGGGGTGACCGCTGCAGCCCCTTTTGGAACTGGCGCTTCCCCTGCCTGGAGCCGGCGCTTACTGGAGATTGCGGGAAGCGCTCCTGGAACTGCGGGCTTTGCCGGCCGGAGCTTCCGGGGTCCCGGCTTCGGCTTCGTCGCCGGCGGGGGCGGCGGCCTCGGCAGCGGCCGGCGCCTCTTCCCCGGGGGTCCCGGTCAGCTGGCCGAAGCGGTTTTCCAGCAGGGCCACCGACTGGCGGGCAGCGTCGGCCCAGCTGCTCAGGGTCTGTTCCGTCTGTTCGATGCTCTGCTTCAGGCTGCTGATGGCGGGCAGCACTTCCACCGGGCTGGTGTTGCGGGCCCGCTCCAGGGTGGTGACCAGCAGGTTGTCCAGCACCCGGGTCTGGGCGGCAGCGGCAATGATCACCGTCTGCTGGGTGTCGCCGATGATGTGCAGCAGTTCCCCCAGCAGCACCGCAGACTGGGACTGGATGCCGCTCAGCCAGAGACCGGAGGAAGGCAGGCCGGGCTGCTGCCGGGCCAGGTGGTTGAGCTGGCTGCGGCTCAGGCGCATGAACAGGTCGGTCAGGCGCTCGGAAGCGCTGACGCAGGCCGCCGAAGCCGTCTGGAAGTTGTTCAGGGTGTGCTGGTGCCCCAGGGCGATTTCTGAAGAGGAAAGATACATGGCTAGGCTCCCGTCCTAAGATTGATCTCGGCAATCTGCTGCAGCGCAGCAAATCGAGTTCAAGCTTAAGCTAACCGCCCAATATTACAAGGGGGTTAAATCCGGCGGGATTTCCGCAGCCGGCCAGGGCCCGGCCGGGCAGGCGCTACTTTGCCCCGCCGGCCCCGCGCATCTGCAGGAGCAGGGCCCGGACCATCAGGCCCAGCACCAGGAGCCCCAGCAGCAAAGCGCCCCGGAGCAGCCATGGGGACGGTTCGGACGCGGCGCCGGGCGGCGCTGCCTGGGTTCCGCTGGCCTCCGCCGCCGTCAGCGCCAGGGAAGCGGGCGCCGCCAGGGGCGGCTGACCAGGAGCCAGGCCGGGCTGCAGGGTACCCAGGGGCAGGTCGGCGGGCAGGCCGCTGCCGCCCCAGGTCAGGGTGTAGGGCGCCGCCCCCCGGGCCAGGAATACCAGCTCCCGGGGCACAAAGCCGATCTGCAGCGTGGGCCTGGCCGTGCCGAGCAGACCGGCAGCGGCATCCAGCCGCAGGCGCAGGCGCCCCGCCCCGGCTGTCCCGTCCAGCTGCAGCGCACCGGACTCCACCTCCCCGGCGCCGGACTGGAGGCGGTAGGCCACCCCCCTGGCCAGGGTCTGCCAGATACAGGCCGGCTGACGCCGGAGGCGCTGCTCCCGCCTCTGGCACTGCTCCCGTTGCAGGGTGTAGGGCAAGAGCAGGTTGAGCTGGGGCAGACCTATGCGCAGCTGCTCCAGGGGCAGCTGGGCGGGCAATTCATAGACGAAGCCCTGGGCATCCTCGTCCTGGGGCGCCAGGGGCGCCGACCAGAGGGGTTCCGGGGGGGTGATTTCCTGGCTGTTGCGCCCCAGGCTCACCGCCTCCACCCTGGGGGCCGTGGCCGGATCGCGCCAGCGCAGCCGCAGGTAACGGCCCGCCGGGGTGCTCCAGCGGCTGCCGGCGCTTTCCAGCTGCTGCCCCTGGTGCTCCAGCTGCACGAACAGGGCATCGCCCTTGAGCATCAGCCAGTGCTCCAGATCGTCGCTGCTCTCCAGGGTGTAGGCATGCCAGGGCTGGGGTCCGGCTGCTGCGGAGAGGTGCAGGAACTGGGCACCGGGCAGGCGGGTGGCATCGATGATGAGGCCCCCCGTCCCCGGCACCGGGGCCATCTCCCGCCCCGGGCGCACGGCCACCAGGGTGCCGTCCCCCTGGCGGCGGACGTACACCTCCAGGGCCCCGGTTCCCGGTTCTGCCGCCGGCGGCAGGGGAAAGAACGGTACCTGACTCTGCTGCACCCGCTCGGCCCGGGTCGCTTCCGGGCACCACCAGGCATGGGGCAGAACCTCCCCCTGGGCATTGAGCACCCGCAGATCCCCCAGATCGGCCCGGGCCGCCCCCTGGTACACGGTCAGCGGCAGGGGCAGCCGGTGGAAAGGCCCGGTTCCGGTGGTGACGATCTCGGCCCGATGGAGCGCATCCCCGGGCCGGGGCTCCGCCGCCGGAGCCCCGCTCACCAGCAAACCAAGCAGCAGGGCAAGCAAGGCTTTCATGCCTGAACCTCGGCCCCGCTGTCGCGCCGGGGCGGTAGCGGAGCGAAATAGCCGACCAGGAGCAGCAGCAGGCCGACGACGATGAAGGAGACGATGCGCTCCAGGCTGCCGCTGGCCGCCAGCTCCACCAGGAACAGCTTGAGCACCACCACGGCCATCAGGGCCGCGCCCAGCAGCCAGACGAAGCGCTGAGCCCGGCGGTGGGCGAACAGCATCAGGCCGATGGCCAGCAGGCTCCAGACGATGGACAGGGAGGCCTGGGCCAGCATGGAGGCGGCCAGGGCATCGGCCTCCCAGGGCACCAGGCCCCACTGGTGGCAGCTGCGCAGCACCAGGCTGCTGATCAGGGCGAAAGCCGTCACCCCCAGGAGGCCGGCCAGGGCCGGGGCGCTGCCCTGCAGGAGCGGCTGGGTCCGGACCGCCAGCCACCAGCGGAACATGCCGAGCAGGATGGCGATCTGGCCCAGCTCCAGGGGATTCAAGAGGGGCACATAGGGCAGCAGCACCGCCCCGTCCGCCAGCGCCAGGCCCCGCCAGCACCAGGCCAGGAGCCAGGCCAGCACCGGCGCCAGCCCCGCCAGCTGGTAGGTCCGGGGTGCGGCACACCAGGGCCAGCGCCGGATCAGGCGGGGGTCGGTCAGACTCCACAGACAGAACAGGGGCAGGGGCAGCCAGCTGAACCAGGCCCAGGCCGGCTGCGTCGCCAGCCCGGCCAGATGCTCCCGGGTTTCCAGGGTTGCCAGCAGGATGAACAGCCAGGCCCCGGCCCCGTGGGTCCAGGACTGCACCCGGGGCTCCAGCCAGTCTTCCTGGCCCCGCAGCAGGCGCAGATGCACCGCCAGGGCCAGGGGCCAGACCAGGAGCCCCCAGCCGGTCATGGGACGATCGGCCCCCGCCACCATTTCCAGTGCCAGCAGGAGAGCCAGCACCGGCAGGTAAGCCAAGGTTGCCTGGCCGGCCTGGCGCCAGTCCAGGCGACGAGCCAGTTCCTGCCCGCCAGTGGCGGTCAGCAGGGCCACCAGCACCAGGGCCAGGCTGGCGGGAACCGGCTGCAGCAGGCGCAGCAGCTCGTCGCTCCAGGCCAGGGCCCACCAGGCGCCGGCCCAGACCAGGGCGCCCCAGCCCAGGCGGGTTTCCCCCTCGCGGGTGTCGGGGCGCTGCAACAGGCGGGCCCCCACCAGGGCCGCCAAGGCAATCAGCAGCGGGCCCCAGAAGCCCGCATGGCCAAAAGCCGGGTCCCCGGCCTGGGCCAGCCCGCTCCAGCCCCAGGCCCCATGGCCGGAGAGCACCACCAGCCCGGCCAGGCACTGCAGAACCAGAGCGAAGGCCAGCACCAGCCGCTGTCCGGACAGCAGGGCCCAGGCCAGCAGGACGGTGCCGGTCAGGGGCCAGACCAGGGCCGCCAGGCGCCAGGGCAGGACGAACAGGGGCGTCAGGTTGATGAAGGCCAGCCCCGCCAGCAGCACCGGGGCGAGCAAGGCACTGCCCTCGCCATCGGCCCGGCTGCCCTGGCGCAGGGCCCCCAGGGCGGCGAACACACCAGCCAGCATGGCCCCACCGATGAGCCCGGCGGCCAGCAGGCCAGACCAGCCGTCGGCCAGCACGCTGCCCCCGCCGGAACGCTGCAAGGTGCTCAGAAACAGGCCGCCAGCGGCCAGCTGCAGCAGGCTGCCCAGGCCGACCAGGGACCGCTCCGGCAGACGCCGGGCCAGGTACAGCAGGACAGTCCCCACCAGGGCCAGGGCCGTGGCGGCCCAGTTCATGGGCCACAGCAGGAACGGCAGCAGCCCGGCAAAGAGCCCAGCCAGTCCCGCCAGCCAGGGCCCCAGGCCTGGCTCGAAGGCCTGCAGCAGGGCTGCCGGCGCCTGGCGCAGCAAGCGGTAGGTCCAGGCCAGGGCCAGGACCAGGATCAGGGCCCCCAGGGGGGAACCAGCCAGGACCCTGTCAAAGCCGGGCTGCAGCTCCAGGAGGAAGAACAGGGCCGCACCGGCCAGCAGCAGCAAGGCAAACAGCCGCCCATGGAGCCGCTGCTGGCGTACCCCGAGCCAATACACGCCGGCCGCCTCGATGGCCCAGCCGGCGCTGGTCCACTCCCCTTCCAGGCCCAGGGGCAGGGCCAGACTGCCGAAGATCACCGCCAGGGCGATCATGGTTTCGCTGAGCAGGGCGTAGCGCATGCCGGTACGGCGAAAAAGCAGGAAGGCCAGGCAGATGTAGAGGAAGCCGAAGCCCAGGGCGCTGAAGGCCGGACCGTACTGGAACTCCCGGGTGAGCAGGTACTGCATGGCGAAGGCCGCCATCGGTACGCCGAACACCAGGGACGCATCCACATAGGCCACCTGGGGCAGGGCCTGGCGCACATGGTCGGCAAAGCCGCTGACCTCCTCCGGTTCCGCCTCTCCCAGGGTGCGCCGGGCAAACAGGAAGGCGATCAGCACGTAGAGCACGAAGAAGAACAGCAGGAAGGGCTCGGCCAGGGAAAACAGGGTGGGCTGGTAATACTTGTCAGCCCAGCTGCTGGCCAGGAACAGGGTGCAGACGAAGCCGAGCAGGTTGAGGACGCGCCAGGCCTTGAACCAGGCGATGGCAGCGATGCCCAGGTTGAGCAGGGCCAGGTAGCTGAAGAAGGCCAGATGCTGCTCACTGCCCGTGGAGGCCAGCACCGGGGCCGCGAAGCCCCCCAGGGAAGCCACCACCGCCAGGGCCAGGGCATCCTGGAGCACCGCCAGCAGCACGGCGCAGACCGCCACGCCGATGAGCACGGCAAAGCCCAGGCTGGGGGGAATCAGGGGATGCAGCTTCATGCTCGCCAGGGTGGTCAGGTACAGCACCCCTATCCCGGCCCCCTGCAGGATCAGCCCGTAGCTGTCCGCTTTGCCGCGCCAGCGCCAGCCAGTCACGAGCAGGCCTATCCCGGCCAGGGCCACCCCCGCGTAGCGGAACTCGATGGGAACCGTGGTGTTTTCCGCCACATAGCGGAGCAGGAAGGCAAGGCCCAGGAAGAGGATCAACACCCCGACCTTGACGATGGGATTGCCGCCGATCACCCAGCGGGCCACAAAGGCCGAGAGCCAGGAGGGTTCGGCGGGCGGTGCTGGGCGCACGGGTCGGCGCGGCGATTCCGGGCGGGGAGCAGGCTGCGGACGGGCCGGGGTGGCCGCAGCGGCAGGCGCTGCCCCTGTCAGGAAATCGTCCGGCGCCTCCCGGGAACGCCTGACGGGCACCGCTTCCGGCGGGCTTGCCACAGACACCGGCCCGCTCCGCTCCGGGAAGGAAAGCGCTGCCGCCAGGGCCTGCCGTTCCAGCTCCTCCTCCAGGGCCGGCAGGGTCTGAGCCGATTCCGGTGGCGCTGCGGGTGCCGGGGCCGGCTCCTGCTGCTGTTCCGGCGCTGCCGCTGACGGGGCTCGGGCGTCGGCATCGGCCACCGCCGCTTTCCCGGCCAGCTGCTGCTCCAGGCTTTCCAGGCGCGAGTTGGTCTGCTTGAGCTCGAAGAACAGCTTGTTGATCTGGAGGCGCAGTTCCTGCAGACGTTCGTCATCCGGCTGCGCTTTTTTCCGCCCCGTCAGGAGGGCGCCCAGCACCGCCCCGGCAATGCCCAGGCCCATGGCCGCCTGAAACGACTCGAACAGGGCCCCCAGCATGAGTCCGATCACGATGCCCAACCACATGGCCTGTCCTCCCTTGCCTGCCCTGGGCAGGTTCTTTTCATCGCCCGGGCCGACAGCGGCCAGGATTTATCCGGCCGACATGTTAACACAGGGATCAGAGCCCGCCGGCCGGGGCCTGGCGCGGGCTTACTCCCAGGGCGGCTCGGCCTGGAGGAAATGGCCGATGGCCGTGGGCAGGGCATCCACCAGGGCGCCCACCCGGCCCGCCAGCCAGGCCTGGGGTAGCCGCGCCCCGGTCGGGGGGATCAGCTCGGGAACCAGGCTGCTGGCCGTGGCCAGATCGTTCAGGTGCCCCAGGACTTCCTGCAGATCCACCAGTCCGGCCAGGTAGCGGGCGCTCCGGCGCTCCCCGAACAGGCCGGCGAAGAACTCCAGGGCGTAGCGCAGTTTCTTGAAGGCGATGCGCAGTTCGTGCCTGGCCTCCGGGTCCAGATTGCGCACCGCCTCGCCCAGCCGGGTCACCTGCCGGGCCCGGCCCACCAGGCGGCGGCGGGCCAGTTTCACCAGGGGCGGCATGGCCTCGGCAAACTGCAGATGGATCAGGGCCCATTCGAAGTCCAGCAGCAGCAGCCGGGCGGCGGGCGCCGCCAGGATGTCCCGGGCGTGCTTGCGGGCCTGGCGCTGCCGTTTTTCCGCCTGGGCCTGGAGCTTGTCCGCCAGCCCGTCGTCACCCAGCTCCCGGCGCATCAGGGGCAGGGTTTCAGCCAGGAACACGTCCAGGTTGCGGCAATCTCCCAGGGCATTGGCCAGGTCCCGCCAGCGCTCGCTGAACTCCGCCACGAATTCGGCCGGCAGCCAGGGGGCGAACAGTTTCAGGGCCGAACGCAGACGCCGGATGGCCACCCGGGCCTGGTGCACGAACTCCGGCTCGTCGGCGGTCTGCAGGCCGGACAGGTTGAGGCACAGGTGGACCATGCAGTTGCGGGCGATGTGCTGGAACGCGGCCCCCCCGTCCTGGCCAGCCGGCAGGGAAGGCCGGGCCTTGGCCGCCGCCGGCCGATGGCCCAGCTGCCGGGCCCGGTCCACGGGCCCCAGCAGGCAGGGCTGCAGGGCAAAGGCCCCCAGCAGGCTGCGAGCCAGCATCAGCACGTTGTCGCCACTGCCCTCCAGGGGCAGCAGGCCCACGCGCCCGAAACTCAGGCGCTGTTCCCCGGCCACCAGTTCGACCCGCTCCAGCAGGAGGCCGGCGGCCCCGGCGGCCGTATCCACCAGCAGCCGCTCCTCGCGGATGTGCTCGCTGCAGACCGGCTCGAGGCGGGCAGCCAGGCCGGTGAGCCATTGCCGCAGGGCCTTGTCGGACAGGAAAGCGAAATCGAAACCGCTGGGGCCGCAGTATTCGGCCCCCAGCAACTCGGCCCGCCAGCCCAGGCCGCCAGCGCCACTCCCCTGGGGTCCCCCGGGCCGGCCGGAGAGCTCCAGGCGCCATTCCCAGCCACAGCGCACCCGGGCCAGGAGCAGGCCCTTACGGGCCAGAGCCCCGTCCGGGGTGTCGAAATAATCCAGATGACGTTCCTGACGCTGGCCGGCAGCCCTGGGCAGGGCCCGGTGCAGGCGCAGCTGGCGCAGTTCGCCAGGAGCGAGCTCGTAGTGAAACATGGCTGACCTCACGGTGATGGACCGCGCCGCCGGGACAGCCCGGCGGCTCTGCTTTGTTACATTTTTATGACACAAATCAAGACCTTGCCAGGTCCTGGGCGGCCCCGGCATCTTACCCCGGCCCCGGGGCGGGTCCAAGCCTGGGACTGTCTTCAAGTTGTCATACCAGGCCTCTAGCATGGGGGTTTTGTCGCCCCCCTCCTTTTACGCCATGCGCATTTTGATGATTTCCGATGTGTACTTTCCCCGGGTCAACGGGGTTTCCACCTCCATCGAGACCTTTCGCAAATGCCTGGGCCAGGCGGGGGTCGAAGTGACCCTGATGGCCCCCCGCTATGGCCGGGAGGAAACCGAGGAACCCCTGGACCTGATCCGCCTGCCCGCCAGCGCCATCCCCCTGGACCCGGAGGATCGCCTGATGTCCTACCGGGCGGCCCTGGCCCTGGCGCCCCAGCTGGCCCGGGAACAGTACGACCTGATCCACATCCAGACCCCCTTCGTGGCCCATTACGCGGGCGTGGCCCTGGCCCGCAAGCTGGGCCTGCCGGCTGTGGCCACCTACCACACCCTGTTCGAGGAATACCTCTACCACTACATTTCCTTCCTGCCCCGGGAATGGCTGCGCGGCCTGGCCCGCCGCTTTTCCCGGCAGCAGTGCAATGAGCTGGCCGGCGTCATCGTCCCTTCCCGGGCCATGGCCGAGCGGCTGACGGAGTACGGCGTGCAGGTGGAGACGGAAGTCCTGCCCACCGGGATTCCCCTGCAGCGTTTCGCCAAGGGAGACCGCCAGGCTTTCCGGCAACGCTACGGCATTGCCCCGGAGCGCCCCGTGGCCCTGTTCGTGGGGCGGGTGGCCCATGAGAAGAACATCGGCTTCCTGCTTGAAGCTGCCCGTCTGGCCCTGGAAGAACAGCCCGAGCTGCTCCTGGTGATCACCGGCGAAGGGCCGGCCCGCCCCGCCCTGGAACGGCAGGCGGAGCAACTGGGCATCGCCGCCCAGGTGCTGTTCCTGGGCTACCTGGACCGGGAACGGGAGCTGCCGGACACCTATGCCGGGGCTGACCTGTTCGTCTTTTCCTCCCGTACCGAGACCCAGGGCCTGGTGCTCCTGGAGGCCATGGCCGCCGGCCTGCCGGTCCTGGGCCTGGCCGCCATGGGCACCGCCGACATCCTGGCGCCCGAACGGGGCGCCGTGGTGGGCCAGGACGATGTGGCCGGATTCGCCCGGCAGATGGCGGCCCTGCTGGGCGATCCGGCACGCTTGCAGGCCCTGGCGGCAGCCGCCGTTCCCTACGCCGCCGAATGGTCGGACCAGGCCATGGCCCATCGCCTGGCGGCCTTCTATACCCAGCTGACGGAACGCCACCGGACTGCCGGTCGCCTGCCCCTGCCCGCCCCCAGCCCTCTGCCCCGGGCCCTCAATAGTCCCTGACTATTCCCCGGATATACAGAAGCAATTGGCTCCCGCGCCCCGCCCTGCGGGACAATCGACCCGTTAGATCGTCAAGGTCTGCACCGCAACCTCCCAGGCGGTGCCAACCCCGATCCCGACAGAGAAGCAGAAAGCCGGGCGGCATGTACCGCCCGGCACCCCCTCCCCCGGCGATCATAGCCAACAACAATAACAAAAATACACGCAATCAATTTCAGCAATGATGCCGTACCTGCTGTAATGGCACTGAACCATTACCGGAGGACGCCATCATGAGCACCATCCATCTGCCCCTGCCTCACTCCAAGCCCCGCCGCCTGCAGTTCTGCCTCGGTCTGGGCATTGCCGCCACCGGCCTGGTGCTGTTGCTCCAGGAACTGTTGCAGGCCCTGGCCCACCTGGGCTGAACAGATTCGCTCTCGGGCCGGGGCGCGAACTTTCCCGCCGTGACAGCAACTAAGGTCAGTCATATCAAGATCAGCAACTCTCAACCCGAAAGGAAATCAGCAAATGGCAAACACGGTAACCCTGGGCGGCAACCCGGTGCAGGTGGATGGTCTCTTTCCCCAGGCGGGCCAGAAGGCCGCGCCCTTCACCCTGGTGGGCAAGGATCTCGCCGACGTGCCCCTCACCCACTTCGTGGGCAAGCGCAAGGTGCTCAACATCTTCCCGAGCGTGGACACCCCCGTCTGTGCCGCTTCGGTGCGCCATTTCAATGCCGCCGCCGCGCGCCTGGAAAACACCGTGGTGCTGTGCATTTCCGCCGACCTGCCCTTCGCCCAGAGCCGCTTCTGCGGCGCCGAGGGCCTGGACAACGTGATCTCCCTGTCCACCCTGCGGGGCCGGGAATTCCTCAAGGCCTACGGGGTAGCCCTGGCCAGCGGCCCCCTGGCCGGCCTGGCCGCCCGGGCCGTAGTGGTGCTGGACGAGAACAACCAGGTGCTGCACGCGGAACTGGTGCCGGAAATCAAGCAGGAGCCCGACTACGCGGCGGCCCTGGCGGCTCTGGCCTGATTCGCAGAAAAGTCCCCGGTAAACGGCAAATGGGCGGGAATTCCCGCCCATTTGCCGTTTACCGCAGAGCCTCAGGCTTCGAGCAGGCTGCGCAGCATCCAGGCGGTCTTTTCATGAACCTGCATGCGCTGGGTCAGCAGGTCGGCGGTGGGTTCGTCGTTGGCCGCATCCACCACGGGGAACATCTTGCGGGCGGTACGCACCACGGCTTCCTGGCCCTCCACCAGCTGGGCGATCATCTCTTCGGCCTTGGGCACGCCGACGGGCTCGGGGATGGAGGTGAGCTTGGCGAATTCGCTATAGGTGCCGGGAGCGGGATAACCCAGGGCGCGGATGCGTTCGGCCACCAGGTCCACGGCCAGGGCCAGTTCGTTGTACTGGGCCTCGAACATCAGGTGCAGGGTGTTGAACATGGGACCCTTGACGTTCCAGTGGAAGTTGTGGGTCTTCAGGTACAGGGTGTAGGTGTCGGCCAGCAGGTGGGACAGGCCTTCGACGATCTTGGCCCGGTCCTTCTCGTTGATGCCGATATCGATGCCGGCGGCGGGCTTGGCCGCTGCGGGTTTGGCCGCCACGGCCTTGGTGGCCGTGCTCTTGGCCGCGGCAGGCTTGGCTGCAGCAGGGGTGGTCTTCGGGGCAGCGGGGGTCTTGGCGGGGGCCTTCTTGCTGGGGGCTTTGTTCATGGCTGAGCTCCTGGGGACGTTTCGGTTCTGGATGCGGTTTCAGGATGTACCGGGAAAAACGGCAGGCCGGACAGACGCCATTTGTACCCCGTAAATGGGGACGGGGCAAGCCTGGAGCGGTCTTCAGGACGTCATGGGAATGCCACAAATACTCAACACGGGACTGTTAGGGTGCAGGGCTTTGCCACCTCAGCCAAGGAGAGTTCTTGTGACCACCCCGCCGCCTTCGGGAACGGAAACCACCCACCAGGAAAGCCCCTACAAGGGCAAGACCGGCCTGCGCCGGGTCTGGAACGCCCTGCATTACTCCCTGGCCGGCCTCTCGGCCGCCTATCGTCATGAAGATGCCTTCCGCCAGGAGGTCCTGCTGGCCGCCCTGCTCCTTCCCCTGGCCCTGTGGCTGCCGGTCACCGGGGTCGGCAAGGCCATGATGGTGGCCAGCGTCCTCCTGGTGCTGGTGGTGGAACTGCTGAACTCGGCCATCGAGGCCACCGTGGACCGGGTGTCCCTGGAAAATCACCGGCTCGCCAAGCGGGCCAAGGACATCGGCAGCGCCGCCGTGCTGATCAGCCTGATCAACGTGGCCCTGGTCTGGGGCCTGGTGCTGCTGGGCGCGCCCTGAGCCTGGGGGAGCCGCCCTGGCCCCTGGCGGCTTCCCACTTCAAAAAAGCATCACAAAAGCGTCAACTCCCTGTCTTCCCCGGGCGCCACCATCGCCCCCATGAACCAAGACGACATCATCGTCCAGCACCTGGCCCGCACGCCCCGCCTGAGGGTGGCCATGGTGACGGAAACCTTCCCCCCGGAGGTCAACGGCGTCGCCATGACCCTGGGCCGCATGGTCGGTGGCCTCCTGGCCCGGGGCCATTCCATCCAGCTGGTGCGACCGCGCCAGGGCAGCGCGGACGTGGCCAGCCAGGAAGAACATTTCCAGGAAACCCTGGCTCCCGGGGTGCCCATTCCCCGCTACGGTGGCCTGCGTTTTGGCCTGCCCCTGCAATCCCGGCTCGGACAGATCTGGGGCAGCAGCCGGCCGGATCTGGTGCATGTGGCCACCGAGGGCCCCCTGGGCTGGTCTGCTGTGGCCGCCGCCAGAAAGCTCAAGCTGCCGGTGACCTCGGGCTTCCATACCAATTTCGACCACTACAGCCGCCACTACGGCTTCGGCTGGCTGAAGAAGCCCGTGGCCGGCTACCTGAAACGCTTCCACAACCGTACCGCCGCCACCTTCGTGCCCACCGCCGAGATGGCCCGGGACCTGGGTGGCCAGGGCTACACCAATCTGCAGGTGCTGGCCCGGGGCGTGGACCGGCAGCTGTTCGATCCGGCCCGCCGCTCCGAAGCCCTGCGCCAGGAATGGCAGGTGGCCCCGGAGCAGCTGGCCGTGCTGGTGGTCAGCCGCCTGGCCCCGGAAAAGAACCTGCACCTGGCCCTGCGGGCCTTCCAGGCCATCCGGGAAGTACGCCCCGATGCCCGCCTGATCCTGGTGGGCGATGGCCCGGCCCGCAAGTCCCTGAGCCAGTCCTGGCCCCAGGCCCACTTTGCCGGCATGCGTAGCGGCGAGGATCTGGCCAGCCACTATGCCTCCGGCGACCTGTTCCTGTTTCCCAGCCTCACGGAGACCTTCGGCAACGTGACCCTGGAGGCCATGTCCAGCGGTCTGCCGGTGGTGGCCTACCGCTCCGCTGCCGCCGCCGAGGTGATCGAGGACGGCCATTCGGGCCTGCTGGCGGAACCGGGCCGGGAACAGGACTTCATCGCCGCCGCCCGCCGCCTGGCCGCCGACCCGGCCCTGCGCCACCGCCTGGGCCGCGCCGCCCGGGAGCGGGTCGAGCCCATAGACTGGGAATGCATCCACGACCGGCTGGAATCCGCCTTCTTCCACATCGTGCGACGGCACCAGCGCCTGCCGGGCCAGGAAAACCACTTCCTGCAGATCGTCCCGGACTAGAGCCCATGCCCCAGGTCCGCGCCGTCTTCATCTCCGACCTGCACCTGGGCACCCGGGCCTGTCAGGCCGGCCCGCTGCTGGAGTTTCTCAAGGAATATCCCTCCGAGTACCTGTACATGGTGGGGGATATCGTGGATTTCTGGGCCATGAGCCGGGGCATCCACTGGACCCCGGCCCAGAACACGGTGGTCCAGAAGATCCTGCGCCGGGCCCGGCACGGGGACCAGGTGATGCTGATTCCCGGCAACCATGACGAGGCCCTGCGGGAATACGTGGGCACCGCCTTCGGCGACATCCGGGTGGAGCGGGAATGGGTGCATACGGCGGCCGACGGGCGCCGCTACCTGCTGGTGCATGGAGACGAATTCGACCAGATCACCTACTGCCACCGCTGGATCGCCGTGATCGGCGACATGGCCTACAACACCCTGGTGCGCGCCAACATCCTCCTCTCCTGGCTGCGCCGCAAGCTGCGCCGGCCCGGCTACTGGTCCCTGGCCGGCTACGCCAAGCGCAAGGTGAAGAAGGCCATCAACTTCATCTTCGATTTCGAGGATGCGGTGGCCCACGAGGTACGCCAGCGGGGCCTGCACGGGGTGATCTGCGGCCACATCCACTGGGCGGCAATCCGGGAAATGCAGGGGCTGACCTACATCAACTGCGGCGACTGGGTGGATAGCTGCACGGCCATCATCGAACATCTGGACGGCCGCATGGAACTGGTGCACTGGCACAGCCCGGTGGGGGCCGAAGCCCGGGCCGGAATGGCTCCGGCCAGCGGCGAGGAGGCGCCGGAGGAGCTGCCCTTAGCGCTGCCCCAGCCGGCCCTGATGCAGGATCAGACGACCCCGTTGGCTTTGAGGAAAGGCACGTAGGCCTTGTCCACCCGCAGGATGTGGTGGATCAGCCAGGCCTTGAGAAATTCCATGGTGTCTTCGGTGACGGGCTCCCCCCCGTCAAAATCCAGCAGGAGCTTCATGGCCTGATTGGTGAAGCTGTCGTGTTCCCGCTTGTGGGCTTCGGTTTCCGGGTAGCCCAGGCGGTTGAACAGGTCTTCCTCGAGAATGAAGTGGTTCATGGTGTAATCCACCAATCCCTCAAGGATCTCGCCGACCACCTTGGTGTCGGGATGTTGCGATTCGATCTGGTCGTACAGACGGTTGGTGGCCTCCACCAACCAGCGGTGCTGGGTGTCGATGGATTCGATACCGAGCACGAATTCATCGGACCATGGCATAAAAGACACGTTGATTCCTCCCATTTCTGGAGCTGCTGCTCCTTATGGGCCGAAGGATGCCATCATCCCGCGCCCAGGGAAAGCCCCAGGGCTTGCCTGGCAGGGTTTATCCCATCAGAATGACGTGGATAAAACAACACGGAGAGATTCACCGATGCGTTCTGCCCGCCCCCTGCTCCTCTGCCTGCCCCTGTTCGCCGCTCCGCTGCTGGCCCACGCTGACCAGGGCCTGGCCACCGCCAAGAACTGCATGGGGTGTCATGCCCTGGAAAAGAAACTGATCGGTCCTTCCTACAAGGACATCGCCGCCAAGTACAAGGGGCAGAAGGATGCCGAGGCCATGCTGGTGGGCAAGGTCATGAAGGGCAGCAACGGCGTCTGGGGCACCATGGCCATGCCCCCGTCCACCAATCTCAGCGAAGCGGAAGCCAAAAAGCTGGTGGCCTGGGTCCTGACCCAGTAGGCCCCCGACTCAGTCCTCCCGGGCCGGCCCAGCCGGCCCTTTGCATTTGCCGCGACAGGCCGGGCAGATGGCGCTGATCTCCACCTCCGGCTGGTCCAGCTCATGACCTTCTGCCGCCAGGGCCTGGGCCAGGGCCTCCAGGGCCCCGCCCTGCTGCAGTTCCGTCA
Source organism: Azovibrio restrictus DSM 23866 (assembly GCF_000429665.1). GTDB lineage: Bacteria > Pseudomonadota > Gammaproteobacteria > Burkholderiales > Rhodocyclaceae > Azovibrio > Azovibrio restrictus. The sequence goes on along the minus strand of NZ_AUCH01000002.1, from coordinate 145,640 downwards.
CCCGGTTGCAGCTGGGACAGATCAGGAACAGGCTGGGCTGCCGATGGGCCGCCTGGGCACAGGCCACGAACAGGTTCATACGGCCGATCTTGTGGGCCAGCCCCTGCTCGATGAGAAAGTCCAGAGCTCGGTACACGGTGGGGGGAGAAGCATTAGGCTGCTCCGCCTGCATCAGGGCCAGCAGCTCATAGGCCTTCAGCCCCCCCGGATGCGCCCGCAACAGGGCCAGGGCCCGGCGCCGGATCGGCGTCAGGCTCGCCCCCCGCTCCCGGCACCAGAGGGCCAGTTCATCCAGCAGGGCGGGCTCCGCCCCGGACGGACAAAGGCCGGTTTCGGCAAGGGAAAGAGAAGCAGGCATGGGCATCCACAGACTTGGGCAAACAGGTGCGATGTTATAACATTGCAAAAACGAACAAAAGCCACCTGCCCCCAACCCATGCACGAACTCTCCCGTTCCTTCATCTTCGAAGCCGCCCATACCCTGCAAAGGGACATCCAGGCCGAGGGCAGCCGCCGCATCCACGGGCACAGTTACCGGGCCACGGCCACCCTGGCCGGCCAGCCGGACCCGGTCAGCGGCATGCTGCTCGACCTGGGCCATTTCGACCAGGCCCTGGGCCGGATCAGGGAGCGCCTGGACCACCACTTCCTCGACGAGGTCCCCGGCCTGGGACCCGCCACCCTGGAAAACCTGAGCCGTTTCATCTACGCCGCCCTGGCCCCGGAACTGCCCGGCCTGGTCCGGGTGACCGTCAGCCGGGACCTGAGCGGCGACAGCTGCTGCTACTGGCCCGACCCCGCCAGCCCCGCCCCGGGCACCGGCGCAAGCCTTCTCGAACAATGGAGCCAACTCGCATGAAGAAATCCCTGCTTGCCACCGCCCTCTTCCTGGCCACCACCGCCCCGGCCTGGGCCCATGAGCACGGGCACGACCATTCCCAAGGTCATGCCGCCCACGTCCACGGCCAGGCAACGCTGCTGCTGGTGGTGGACAAGGGCCTGGTCCAGGCCACCCTGGAATCCCCCCTGGACAATCTGCTGGGCTTCGAGCACGCCCCCAGGACGGACAAGGAGCGCCAGGCCGTGCGGCAGATGGCCAAGGCCCTGCAGACCCCGGACACCCTGCTGAGTTTCGATCCCCAGGCCGGCTGCAAGCTGGAGCGGACGCAGCTGAACTCCGCCGTCCTGCCCGCCAGCCTGCTGCAGGGGAATCAGGCCGCCCCGGCAGCGGGCGCGGCTGATGCCGGCCACGGGGACCTGGAGGTGGAGGCCAGCTACCAGTGCCAGAACCCGCCCAGGACCATAGACGTGCGCCTGTTCAAACACTTCAAGGGCCTGCAGCGCCTGAATGTGGAAATCGTCAGCGAGAAAGAACAGGCCGCCCGGCAGCTCAACCCCGCCCAGCCCCGGATCAAGCTGGACTGATGCGCGACCTGCCCGGCCCGGCCATCCTCCTAGAGCAGCTGCGCTTTCGCTGGCAGCGGCAGGCACCCTTGTGCCTGGACATCCCGGCCCTGGACATCCAGGCCGGGGAACGGGTGTTCCTGTACGGCCCCAGCGGCAGCGGCAAGAGCACCCTGCTCGGCCTGCTGGGCGCCGTGCATCAACCGGAAAGCGGCCGCATCGAAGTCCTGGGCCAGGATCTGGCCCGCCTCTCGGGCAGCGGCCGGGACCGATTCCGGGTGGATCACATCGGCTTCATCTTCCAGCAGTTCAACCTGATCCCCTACCTGCCGGTGCTGGACAACGTGCTGCTGCCCTGCCGCTTCTCCGCCCGGCGGCGGGCCCGGGCCGGACAGGACCATGGACGCCAGGAGGCCCGCCGCCTGCTCGAGGCCCTAGGCCTGGAAGGGGAGCAGCTGGGACGCCAGGCCAGCCAGCTGTCGGTGGGCCAGCAGCAGCGGGTTGCCGCGGCCCGGGCCCTGATCGGCAGTCCCGAGCTGATCATCGCCGACGAACCCACCTCGGCCCTGGATGCGGACCGCCAGGACGACTTCCTGGAACTGCTGCTGCAGGAATGCGCCGCCCAGGGCACCACGCTCCTGTTCGTCAGCCACGACCACCGGCTCGCCCCCCACTTCACCCGGGAACTCTCCCTGGTCCAGTTGAACGGAGCCCGCCCATGAACGCCCTGTTCGGCCTGGCCCTGAAAAGCGCCTGGAACCGGCGCCTGACCCTGGGCCTGACCCTGCTCTCCATCGCCCTGGCGGTGACCCTGCTGCTCGGGGTGGAGCGCACCCGGGTGGCGGCCCGGGCCAGTTTCTCCCAGTCCGTCTCCGGGGCCGACCTGGTCCTGGGGGCCCGTACCAGCCCCGTGCAGCTGATGCTCTACAGCGTTTTCCGCATGGGCGGCGCCACCAACAACATCGGCTGGGACAGCTACCAGGCCGTGATCCGCCACCCGGCCGTGGCCTGGAGCATTCCCATCGCCCTGGGGGATTCGCACCGGGGCTTCCCGGTGATCGGTACCGACGCGGCCTACTTCGAACACTTCCGCCATGGCCGCGGGCGCAGCCTCTCTTTCGCCCAGGGCCGGCCCTTCGACGGCCTGTTCGAGGCGGTGCTGGGGGCCGAGGTGGCCCGGCGCCTGGGATACCGCCTGGATCAGGCGATCACCCTGAGCCACGGCAGCGGCGAGCTGAAGCAGTCCGAGCACGGGGACAAGCCCTTCACGGTGGTAGGCATCCTGGCGCCCACGGGCACCCCCGTGGACCATTCGGTGCACGTCAGCCTGGAAGCCATCGAAGCCATCCACCTGGACTGGCAGGGGGGCGCTCCCATGCCCGGGGTGCAGATCAGCCCGGAACAGGTGCGCAAGTTCGACCTCAGCCCCAAGACCATCACCGCCGCCCTGATCGGTCTCAAGCAGCGGACCGCCGTGTTCAAGGTGCAGCGCCACATCAACAGCTACCCCAAGGAGCCCCTGCTGGCCGTGCTGCCCGGGGTGGCCCTGGACGAGCTGTGGCGGGTGGTGGCCATGGTGGAACAAGCCCTGCTCGGCATCTCGGTGCTGGTGGTGGCCGTAGGCCTGGCCGGACTGGTGGCGGTGATCCTGGCCAGCCTCAACGAAAGGCGCCGGGAGCTGGCGGTGCTGCGCTCGGTGGGCGCCGGGCCCCGGCACATCCTCGCCCTGCTGGCTCTGGAAGGGGCCAGCATCACCCTGGCCGGCCTGGGCCTGGGCCTGCTGCTCCTGAACCTGGCCGCCTGGCTCGCCGGCCCCACCCTGGAGGCCCGCCTGGGGCTGACCCTGGCGCTCCAGGAAGTCAGCCCGGCGGAGCTGAAGCTGCTGGGCGCCGTGTTCCTCACCGGAGTCCTGGCCAGCCTGCTGCCCGCCGCCCTGGCCTACCGCCAGGCCCTGACCGACGGCCTCACCCCCCGCCTCTGAGCACAGCCCCGGGGCAAGGCCGCCTCAGCGCCCCAGGAGCTTGCCCAGGGATTCCCCCAGCCCCCTGGCGATACTGCCCCCGGCGCTGCCCACTCCCTTGGCCAGGTCCTCCAGGCTGATGCCCAGGACCCCGGCCACGGAAGAGCCCACCCGGGTCATGAGGTTCTCGTTGAGGGAAAAGCGGGGATCGTTGATGTCCCCTTCGAGGACGAACTGGACACTGATGCGGCCGCGCCGGTCCTGCATCATGGCCACCACCGCCTGGCGGGGCATGCCCATGAAGGCGTTGCCCCCCGGAGCCAGCTCCAGGTCCTGGAGGGTCAGGGTGCCCGGGCCGCGCAGCCGCCCCTGGCGCACCACGCTATGCACATCCAGGTCCAGGCTGCCCCGCCGCACGCCGGTTTCCGCCGCCTTGATCAGGTAGGGCTGCAGGGCGGTCAGATCCACCCCTTGCAGGCGCAGCTTCAGGTCGGATTCCCGGCTCGCCAGCTCCACCTCTCCCTCGAGCTGCAGGCGGCCATCCTGGCGCTGGCCCTTCAGCACCCCATCCAGCTGCAGCCGGCTGCGCCCGCCCAGGTCGGGCAGGCGCAGCTCGTCGAGCCGGGCCTGCAGCTGCTCCAGACGGATTTTCAGGGCCGGCTGGCGCACCGAGGCGTCGAAGAACTCCACGGCACCATCCACCAGCTCTATGCTGCCTACGCTCACCGGGGTGCCGGATGCGGCTCCGTCAGCCTCCTCCCGGCCCCCGCCCTCTTCCTGGGGCCTGCCCTCGGTAAGGCCGGGCAGGACCCGCAGGCGCCCGTCCCGGGTGCGCAGCAGGGAGAGATAAGCCCCTTCGACCCGGATCCGGCTCAGCACCACCCGGGCGCCGAGCAGGTCGGCCAGGGAGGGCACCACCAGGACCCGCTCGGCCCGCAACTGGTCCGGGGCCGGCCAGGCGCCCTTGCCGGCCCCCGGCTCGGCCGGCAGGCGCAGGCCGAGGATTTCCACTCCGCCCAACCCGACCCGGAGCTCCCTGAGCTCGGCCCGGGGCCCCAGGGCCGCCAGCACCTGTCCCTGGAGCAGATGCACCGCCACCTGGAAAGCGGCAAAACCCAGCAGGGCGAGGAGCAGCAGCCCCCCCAGCAGGAACAGGGGCCAGGAACGGCGCGGGGCGGATACCGGGGTCATGGACAGGGCTCCACGGAAAGGGAAGATTCTACCCAGCCCGGCCTCAGGGGTGCGCGGGAAAGTCCAGGTTGGCGGCGGAATCCAGGAAATGGAAACGCAGGGTGGGAGGCTTCCAGCCATCCGCCGGCTGCAGCACCTTGAGCACTGAATCGTTGAGCTGCAGCTCCACCCGGTAATCGGGCAAGGTGGTGTCGTAGCGGGGCAGCACCTTCTTCAGGTATTCAAGCTCGTGCTCTTCCTGCTGAATCACCCCCATGGTTTCGAGCAGGTTGAGCTTGGGCCAGTGTTCCCCTTGGGGCCGACCCCGGGTGACGATGCCCATGAAACGCTGGAAATCCCCGTAGAAGGGGTCCTCCGGCTCGACGCTCTTGCCGTTCGAGTAGATGCCGTCCATGAACAGGGTGATGCGGCGGTTCCCCGGGGTCTGGCGGGACCAGGCCAGCAGGATGTCGTTGAGGGTGGCCGAGAGGCAGAGCTCCAGATGCCCGCCCACCAGATACACATGGGAGACCGGCAGGGGAAAGCTGAATTCGCCGCCGCCGGAATGAACCCAGTAATCGGGCCGGCAATCCTCCATGTAATAGAAGGCCAGGGGGCTGTCATCCTGCAGGTAGATGACCGGAATGCCCTGTTGCCGGGCGAAGCGCACCGCCTCGTCCACACCGCGCTTGCTGGTGTAACGGGCATCGTAGGTGGAGCTGGCATGGGTGACGATCATCACCGACTCCCCCTTGAGCCGCACCCTGGCCGGGTCCGTCAGGGGATGCTCGGGGCAGGCCGCCCCGGCCCCCAGGGGCAGACAGCAGCACAGCAGCAACAGGAAACGGCGCAGCACCAGGAAAACCATGGAGACCTCAGGACTGGACACAAAACCCGCACTTTTCCATGAACACTTCATTTTTGTAAGCAATCCATGGAGAGCCAAGCTTTACCCTATTCCCCTTCCAGGTTGCCGATCAGGGCAAACAGGCGCTTGTAGAAATCCGGATCGGTGACGGTCTCGTCGGCCACCTTCACCATGGCCTCCTTGTTGGCCATCCAGGGCAGGGAAATGGAGCCCATGCCCGCCACGCTCACCCCGGCGCTGCTGGAGGCGGACTTCAGCTCATAGCGGCTCTGCACGGCGCTGGCGTAGAGCACGCTGCCGCCGCTGCCCGAGGGCAGGCACACCAGGGTGATGGAAAGCTCGGTCTGATGCCCGGATTCGGGCTGGAAGAACTTGCTGCCCTTGACCGAGTTCGGACGCCCCATCTCCACCTGGTAGCCCTGACTGAGCAGGGCCCGCTGCCCCACCTGGCAATTGTCCAGGGGCTCCAGGGTGGAACGGTATTCGAAGGGCGACTCCGCGGTGAAAGCCTCGTCCCGGTAAGCCGGGGCAGGCTTGGCGCAGGCGGCCAGCAGGACGATCAGGCTCAGGCAGAAAAGGATCGAGGAACGCATGGGACTCAAGGAAAATTCATGGGGGAAAGGAGCCGCGGCCCCTGATTCCGGGGGCTTAGTTTACCCGCACCCGGCCGGCAACCCCAGGGTTTTAAATTTTGTTGCAATCGCCCCTCCAGCCGGCCTCCCCGGGCCGGGGCCCGGCCTCAGATTTCCAGCCCGCACAGGGCCAGCAGGGCCAGCAAGCCCTGGCTCAGGTGCCGCTCCCGATGCACCAGGATCAGGAACTCCCGGCCCAGGTCGAGAAAAGGGGTGTGCACCGGCAGCAGGCTGCCCTGGTCGAAGGACTCCTGCAGTTCCAGGCGGGACAGGCAGCCCAGCCCCAGGCCCCGGCGCACGCACTGGCGGATGGCCTCCGGCTGCTCCAGTTCCAGGGCCAGACGCGGACTCAGGGTGGCATTGGCCATGGCCCGCTCGAACACCTCCCGAGTCCCTGAGCCCCGCTCCCGCAGCACCCAGCCGGCCCCCGCCAGCTCCGCCTGGGTGACGACCCGGCCGGCCAGGGGATGCCCGGGGCCGGCGAACACCACCAGCCGGTCCTGGTGCCAGGGCAGACGCCGGATCGCCGCTTCCTGCACCGGCCCTTCCACGAAGCCCAGGTCGATGCGGAAAGCCAGGAGCTCGGCCACCACCTGGGCCGTGTTGTGCAGGGCCAGGCCCAGACGGCTGCCCGGATGGCGCTGCTGCATCCCGGCCAGCAGACCCGGCAGCAGATGGTTGCCGATGGTGAGGCTGGCCCCCAGTTTCAGGTCGAAGGCGGAGCCGCCGCTGCGGGCCGCCGACTCAAGATCCCGCACCCGGTCGAGGATTTCCAGGGCCCGGGGCAGGAGGCGCCGGCCCTGTTCATTGAGCAGCAGCTGCCGGCCCACCCGGTCGAACAGCCGCCCATCCAGCTGCCGCTCCAGATCCGCCAGGGCCATGCTGGCCGCCGCCTGGCTCAGGGCGACGGCATCGGCGGCCCGGGTGACCTGGCCGTGGCTGGCCACGGCAGCGAACACTTCCAGCTGACGCAGGGTGACTTTCATGGCGCTAGCCTCGGGAATAAAGACGACAGCATTACATCAGAAAAACAGATCAACAGAATAAGAAATATCAGTTTTACCTATTCAACCCAGCTCCATAAGGTATCGCCCATATTCCTTGCGGAGCATTCCCATGAACCCCCTGCGCAGCGGCCGGCTGTTACTGCCCGGCCTGAGCCTGATCCTCGCTGTCGGGCTGGCCGCCACCCTGCTCGCCACGGGCACGAGCCTGAGCCAGCAGGGCTTCGGCCCCCTGAGCCTGGCGATCCTGGTGGGCGCCCTCCTGGGCAACCTGCTCCCCCGCCTCCAGGCGCCCGGCAACCAGCCTGGCCTGCGCCTGGCTCAGCGCCAGTTCCTGCGCCTCGGGGTGGCCCTGTCCGGCTTCAACCTGAGCCTGCAGCAGTTGCTGCAGGTGGGCGGCAGCGGCCTGCTGGCAGACCTGCTGGTGGTCGGTAGCACCCTGGGACTGGGTTATTTCCTCGGCACCCGCTGGCTGGGTCTGGACCGGGAGACGGCCCTGCTCACCAGCGCCGGCAGCGCCATCTGCGGCGCTGCGGCGGTGGTGGCCACGGTGCCGGTGCTGCGCCTGGAGGAGGCCCGGGCCGCCGAGAAAACCGCTGTGGCCGTGGCCACCGTGGTGCTGTTCGGCACCCTGGCGATGTTGCTCTATCCCCTGCTGGCCCGCTGGGTCTGGCTGGACCATCCGGGCTTCGGCATTTACGTGGGCTCCACGGTGCATGAAGTGGCCCAGGTGGTAGCCATAGGCCACAGCCTGGGGGAACAGGTGGCCCGGGACGGCATGGTGGTGAAGATGCTGCGGGTGCTGCTGCTGATCCCCTTCCTGCTGTTCCTGAGCGCCCTGCCCGGCCGCCAGGGGCGGGAAACCGGGCGGCCGGCCATCACCATTCCCTGGTTTGCCCTGGGCTTCATCGCCTGCGTCGGGCTCAATTCCCTGGCCCTGCTGCCCCCGGCCGGGGTGGAGCTCCTGAGGCAGCTGGCGGCCCTGCTGCTCACCGGGGCCATGGCAGCCCTGGGCCTGGAGACCACCTGGGCCCGCATGCGCCGGGCCGGGCCCCGGCCCCTGCTCCTGGGGGCCCTGCTGTTCCTGCACCTGGTGCTGGTGGGCGGCCTGATCAACTGGTGGCTGACAGCCTAGGGCATGCTCACGGCCAGCAACGGGGAAGGCCTGGGTGGCGCGGGGAGGGATGGACGCACGTGATCAGACACATGCGCTAAAGCAGCCTTGTGTAGCCAAAGCTACAGAGCGGGCCGGAAGACTTTCCGAGAATGCAGCCGTCGCCCATGCCGGGCGACATCCTTCATTACTCAGGAAAGGTACTGCCATGAAAACAGGTTTCGCCTCACTCTTTTGCGCTGTTTCCCTGATGATCGCCGCCCTGCCTGCCGGCGCCGGCGGCACGCCGCTACCGGTGCTCGACAAGGCGCGCACCGCCGTCCTCGTCACCGACCCGCAGAACGATTTCCTGCGCGAAGACGGCAAGCTCTACGGCCTGCTCAAGGACAACCTCGCCGAACTCGGCACCATCGCCAACCTGGACAAGCTGATGCGCACGGCCAAGGCCAGTGGCGTCGCCCTGGCCGTCGATCCGCTGGTGTATACCGCCCTCGACGGCAAATGGACGCATGCCGGCGCCCTGCAGCGCCAGTTGCTCGACATGAAGGCCCTGCACCGCACCGCACTCAACGACCCGCAGGGCTTCGAGGGCTCCGGCGCCGACTTCTACGCGCCCTACAAGCCCTACATCCTCGACGGCAAGACCATCGTCGTCGCGCCGCACAAGCTCTACGGGCCGGAGAGCAACGACCTCATCTACCAGCTGCGCAGCCGCGGCATCGACACCGTCGTCCTCGCCGGCATGGTCGCCAACCTGTGCGTCGATTCGCACCTGCGCGCGCTGATGGAAAACGGCTTCCGCGTCTATGTCGTCAAGGACGCCGTCGCCGCCCCCGGCAAGGAGGCCTACCAGGCGGCGCTGGTCAATTACGGCATGATCGCCAACGGCGTGCTGACCACGGCGGAAGCGGTGCAGGCCATCAGCCGCTGAACTTTGCGCCAGAAGCCGTACTCCGGCTCAACGCTCCCGGGCGGCCTCGGCCAGATTGGCCGCCCGCTGCAGGCATTGCCGATAACGGCCATCCACCTTTTCCGCGAACCAGGCGGTGGTCAGCTTGCTATGAATCTTTGGGCTCTGCAGCCGGATGCGGGGCAGGATTTCCCGGGGCAGATGCCGGCCGGCGGCCCCGTCAGCCATGCTCATGACCTTCTGGTAGAGCTGGGTGCGGCCGAAGGCCTCGCTCTTTTCCAGCTTCAGGCTGGCGAGGATTTCCCCGTCGCTGAGCCCCAGGCGGCGGGCCAGCTTGCGAGCGGCCTGCCAGGTGGCGCTGGCCTTGCCGCCGTAATCGAGCAGGTCCCCGTCCAGGTCCATCTCCACCCGGGTCAGCTGCACCAGGGCCTGCTGGAAGGCCGCGTTGCGGCTGCTGTAGCGCCCGGCGTTGAAGTCGGCGAAGCGGTAGCGGGCCTCCCGGTAACTGGCCGGGTAATCGAGCAGGTGGGCAATGCCGAAATACAGGCCGCCCTTGCGGCTGAATACGGCGCTGCGCACGTCCCCCCCGGCCTCCCGCACCAGGGCGGCGGCATAGGCGTTGTCCCGGGCATGCTCCCGGGCAAAGGCGACGCTGACCTGCATGGGGCCCCCGGTGCGCACCGGGTTGTAGCCGCTCAGGAGTTGCCGGCCGAAGGGCAGGCCTTCGATGATGTCGCTGTAGAGCAGGCTCATCTGCTTTTCCGTGCGCAGGCTGTCGATGCGCTGGCGGTAGCTGCGGCCGTTGGGGGAGGTCCGGGCCAGGGCCGCATCCAGGGCCAGCTTGGGAATGTGGTAACGCTGCCGGCGGGTTTCGATTTCCTTCCAGGCGATGGCGGCCAGGCCCGGCACCACCGGATCGGCCTGGAAGCTGGAGACCTGTTCGGTGACCGCCATGGCGGCACAGTAGTTCTCGCCGTTGCCCGGCAGGCCCAGGGCCTCCACGGCGGCGGCGATGTCCGTCGCCCAGCCGGCCCGATCCCGTACTGCGGGGGGCAGCAGGGCTTCGGCCAGGGCCCGTCCGTGCAGGGCCTGGGGGAGCGGTACGGGCGGCGGGATGAGGGGCGGCGCAGGCGGGGGCAGGACCGGGGGCGGCAGTTCCGGCAGGGGCTGCTGGGCCACCCCGGGCTGGCTCACCGGACTAGTGGCCGCCTCGGGCGGGCTGGCCGGCTGGGGCGGCCGGGCGGAGGGCTGTTCCTGCCGGCGTTCCACGGGCGCCGGTCCCTGGGCGGATTGCAGCAGGGTGCCGCAGCCTCCCAGCAGGAGGACGGAGAGCAAGACAGGGGTTCCCAAGCTGGGACGATGCATCATCATGAGGTCCATCTCAAGGCTCAGACCACCCGGTTCCGGCCCCGGTGCTTGGCCATGTAGAGCCGGCCGTCGCATTCGGCCATCACTTCGCGCAGCAGGCTGTTGTCGATCACCAGGTAGCCGCTGGGCGCCACCTCGGTGACACCGAAACTGGCGGTGACCGGGATCAGCCGGGCGCCCATGGCCAGGGGCTGCTCCTCCAGGCGCTGGCGCAGACGTTCCGCCAGCCCCCGGGCCGACTCCAGGTGGGTGGAGGGCAGGATGACCAGGAACTCCTCGCCGCCGTAGCGGAACACCAGGTCCGACTGGCGCAGGGTTTCCCGGACGATGGCCGCCACATGCTCCAGGGCCCGGTCCCCCACCTGGTGGCCGTGTTTGTCGTTCAGCTTCTTGAAGTGGTCGATGTCGAACATCACCAGGCTGAAGGCGGTTTCGGTGGCCTTGGCGATTTCCATCTGGTTGATCAGCACCCGGTCCAGGAAGCGCCGGTTCAGGAAGCCCGTGAGGGGGTCCTTGTTGTAGACGCTCATGATGATGATGCTGTTGAGCAGGGAAATCTCGTTGCCCAGCTCCAGGGAATAGGTTTCCGTCTTCTTCAGGAGCGCATAGAGGGGGCCGTTGGCGCGGGGCTGCTGCATCCGGGCCCGGACCTCGTTCACCACATCGTGCATGGACTTGTGGATGCTGCTGATCTGCTCGATGTGGCTGCGGTCCCGGATCAGCTGCGGCGCCTGCTCCAGGAGCCAGTTGCCGAACTCGCAGCGGGTGTGGTCCAGCTCCGGCATGAGGTCTGGATTACGTTGCTCCACGGCCTTGATCAGTTGATCGGTCCAGACCAGGTGGCTCTCGAAATAGACCAGGATGTTCTTTTCGCTCAGGGTCTGGATATGGCTCAGGCGCAGGTGGTTGCGCAGCCCCAGGCGGGCGATGAAATGCTTGAGATAAACCCCGGCGAACTCGTCTTCCAGCTCGTCGAACAAGGCGAAGATGGTACGCACCTCGTCCAGGGCGTCCCGCTCCAGGCTCAACCGCACCAGGTGGTTCTTGAGGATGCCGAACTCGTGGATGAAGAGCATGAAGGGCGTGTTGTCCGCCCCCAGCCGCTCGATCAGCTCGTGACAGTGGAGGTGGTGGTGATGCTGCACCGCATCCTGGAGGCAGCGCATCAGTTCCCGCCAGGAGACGCTGATGCTGTCCACCACCAGCAGCTCGTCCATGGGGGTATCCAGCAGGCGCTCGTCGAACTCCTGCAGCAGACGCATGACGAGGGCCTTGGTTTCCACTTCGTTCCAGACTTTCACTCGCCGCCCCTCCTCGTCAAAGTCCCGGCCCGGCTGGAGCGCCGGCGGCAAACCCCATGGCGGCGTCAGCCCAGTCCCGGGCCGCCTGGCTGCAGGCCTGAACCTGCTCCAGGGGCAGTTCCAGCTGGGCCGCCAGGCGTTCCATCTGCTCCAGCCGGCCCCGCTCCACGGCCATCACCAGCAGGAAGGGCCGCACATAGGCCCCCTCGTTGTGCAGCAGCAGGGCCTGGACCGCATCGGGCAGATGCATGGACGCCAGGATGCGGGCCATGGGCTGCCCCAGGAGGGCGTCAAAGACCGACAGGAGTCCCACCAGGAACAGTTCGTCGCACTGGGAGGGCGGCAGCAGCGGCGCGAAGGCCAGTTCCAGGAAACGCCCCCGGGCCAGGGCCAGTTCCAGCAGGGACTCGTCCTTGCCCCGGCTGCCGCCCACCCGGAACATGGCCAGGGCCAGCCAGCGGTAGAGCTGGGCTCGTCCCAGAATGAGCATGGCCTGCTCCACCCCGGTGATCTGGCGATCCAGCCCCATGGCCGGAGAATTGGCCATGGACACCAGTTGCACGGATACCGCCGGGTCCCGCCGGGCCAGTTCCGCCAGATCCTCCAGTTCGCCGTCCTGGCGCAGAAGATTGAGCATCTCCAGCAGCACCATGCGGCTTTCCGAAAGTTTCTCCTGGGCCTGGGCCTCGTCGAAGCTGGCGACAAAGCCCCCCAGGCAATAACTCACCCCCAGGGCATCGCAGAGGCGCCGCTCGGGCCAGCTGGCCACGCCATCCACGGCAATGGGCAGGGCCGGGGCCACCCGGCGCAGTTCCCGCAGCAGCTTCTCGAAAGCCTCCAGGGGAAAGGCCGTGCAATCCACCCAGGCCAGGGCGAAGTCTCCCAGCCGGGCGCGCAGGGCCAGGTTCACCTCGGTGACATGGATGGCAGAGCGGCCGCCGGCCGCCTTGATCTCCGCCAGCAGGGCCGGCTCCGCCGCCGCCAGGCTGGCAAACAGGTAATGGGTCCCGGGTCCGGTCAGAGCCCGGCAGGACGCCCCCCGCCAGCGCTCCCCGTCCATGGGCAGCAGGGCCAGGCGGCGTGCCGCCATCCGGCCCATACCGGCCTCATCCAGGGCCTGCACCACCTGGGCGGGAGCGGCGCCCTGGTCGCTGACCCGGTAGCGGTAACCGCAGATCCGGGTCTGGGCATCGATGATCTCGTCCCGGGCCACCAGGGGACGGGGAGGCGCGGGCTCCGGCACCAACACGGCCGCCGGAGGCGGGGCCTCCCGCTGGAAGGGGTCGGCATGGACCCCGGCGGGCTCGCTCCCCCCGAACAGGCGGCGGAAGAAGCCCAGGGCCATCAGGCCACCCAGCGACGGGCGTTGCGGAACATGCGCAGCCAGGGACTGTCCTCAGACCAGTCCTTGGGATGCCAGGACATCTGCACGGTGCGGAACACCCGTTCCGGGTGCGGCATCATGATGGTGAAGCGGCCATCCGCCGTGGTGACGCCGGTGAGGCCGTCCGGGGAACCGTTGGGGTTCAAGGGATAGACCTGGGTGGGCTGGCCCCGGTGATCCACGTAGCGCAACGACGCGGCCACCTGATCCGGTGTGCTGTTTTCAAATACCGCGCGGCCTTCGCCGTGGGACACCACAATGGGCAGCACCGAGCCTTCCATGCCCTGGAAGAACAGCGACGGGGAATCCAGCACTTCCACCTGCACGAAGCGGGCTTCGAACTGCTCCACCAGATTGCGGCGGAAGGCGGGCCAGGCGGAGGCACCGGGGATCAAGTCCTTGAGGGCGCTCATCATCTGGCAGCCGTTGCAGACCCCCAGGGCGAAGCTGTCGGCCCGGTGGAAGAAGGCGGAGAACTCGTCCCGGCAGCGCTCGTTCATCAGGATGGTGCGGGCCCAGCCCAGGCCGGCGCCCAGCACATCCCCGTAGGAGAAGCCGCCGCAGGCCACCAGGCCCTTGAAGTCCTTGAGGCTACGGCGCCCGGCGATGATGTCGCTCATGTGCACATCCACCGACTCGAAGCCGGCCTTGTCGAAGGCGGCGGCCATTTCGTAGTGGCTGTTCACCCCCTGCTCGCGCAGGATGGCCATCTTGGGCTTGGCACCCAGGGAGAGATACACCTTGGTGAAGTCGTCGGCGGGGTCGAAGGTGAGCTTGGGGCTGAGGCCCGGGTCTTCCTTGTCCAGGATACGGTCGTATTCCTGCTGGGCGCATTCCGGGTTGTCGCGCAGGGACTGCATGCGGAAGCTGGTCTCGGACCAGGCCCGGTGCAGGTCGATGCGGCTTTCGCGCAGCACCTTCTTGGCGTTCCTGACCACACGGATTTCGTCGCTGGTATTGGGGTAGCCCACGAAGAAGTAAGGCACACCCAGGCTGCGCAGCACCGGGGTGATCTTTTCCCGGTCGGCCCGGCGGATCTGGATCAGGGCGCCCACTTCTTCATTGAACAGGGCGCGCACCAGGGTTTCCTGACTGCGGCCGGCCATCAGGTCGGGACGCTTCTCGGCGCCATCCGTATCCAGGGCCTGCTCGTCGAAGCAGATACCGTCCATGTCCAGGGTCACGCCCACGTGGGAGGCGAAGGCCATTTCAGCGGCGGCGGCAAAGAGGCCCCCGTCGGAACGGTCGTGGTAGGCCAGGAGCAGGCCGTCCCGGTTCAGTTGCTGAACGGCGTCGAACAGGGCTTTCAGCTGAGCGGGATCATCCACGTCCGGAGCGTCATCGCCGGTGGCGTTGTACACCTGGGCCAGGGCGGAGCCGCCCAGGCGGTTCTTGCCCAGGTCCAGGAGCAGCAGTTCGGTTTCGCCCTGGTCCAGTTGCAGTTGCGGGGTCAGGGTCTTCCTCACATCGGCCACGGGGGCGAAGGCGGTGACGATCAGGGACAGGGGGGAAACCACCTGCTTCTGCTGGCCGCCCTCTTCCCAAGCAGTGCGCATGGAGAGGGAATCCTTGCCCACGGGGATGGAGAGGCCCACGGCCTGGCAAAGCTGGGAGATGCCTTCCACCGTGTCGAACAGGCGGGCATCCTCGCCGGGGAAGCCGCAGGCGGCCATCCAGTTGGCGGAGAGCTTGACCTTGCCCAGGTCGCCGATGTCGGCGGCGGCCAGGTTGGTGATGGATTCGGCGATGGCCATGCGGCCGGAGGCGGGGGCGTCGAGCACGGCCACGGGGGTGCGCTCGCCCATGGCGAAGGCTTCACCCAGGTAGCCCTGGTAGCCCATGCAGGTGACGGCCACGTCGGCCACGGGCACCTGCCAGGGGCCCACCATCTGGTCCCGGGCGGTCATGCCGCCCACGGAACGGTCGCCGATGGAGATCAGGAAGGTCTTGTCGGCGATGGTGGGCAGCTTCAGGAGCCGGTAGGCGGCATCCTTCAGGTCGATGGAAGCCGGGTCGAAAGGCAGGGCTTCGACGCTCTGGTGGGTCACTTCCCGGGTCATGCGCGGCGGCTTGCCCAGCAGGGCGTCCATGGACATGTCCACGGGCTTGTTGCCGAAGTGGCTGTCGGCCACGGTCAGGTGGCCGTCGGCGGTGGTCTCGCCCACCACCGCGTAGGGGCAGCGCTCCCGCTCGCAGAAGGCGGCGAAGTCAGCGATGCGCTCGGCGGGGATGGCCAGCACATAGCGTTCCTGGGCCTCGTTGGACCAGATTTCGGCGGGGCTCATGCCCGGCTCTTCGGTGGGCACCTGGCGCAGTTCGAACCAGGCGCCGGCCTCGCCGGAATGGGCCAGTTCCGGGAAGGCGTTGGAGACGCCGCCCGCCCCCACGTCGTGGATGGAGAGGATGGGATTGTGCTTGCCCATCTGCCAGCAGCGGTCGATGACCTCCTGGGCGCGACGCTGAATTTCCGGATTGCCCCGCTGCACGGAGGCGAAGTCCAGGTCTTCCGTATTCACCCCGGCGCTCATGGAGGAAGCGGCACCGCCACCCAGGCCGATCAGCATGCCGGGACCGCCCAGCTGGACCAGCTTGGTGCCAGGGGGGAACACGGGCTCCTTGAAGGACTGCTCGGCCTGGATGTTGCCCAGGCCGCCAGCGATCATGATGGGCTTGTGGTAGCCGCGCACGATCGCATTTTCGTCACTACCCACGGGCTGCTCATAGGCGCGGAAGTAGCCGGTCAGGTTGGGGCGGCCGAATTCGTTGTTGAAGGCGGCGGCGCCGATGGGCCCCTCGATCATGATGTCGAGCGCAGAAGCGATGCGGCCGGGACGGCCCGCGTCGGTTTCCCAGGGCTGCACGGCTTCGGGGATGTTCAGGTTGGAGACGGAGAAGCCGCACAGGCCAGCCTTGGGCTTGGAACCCTTGCCGGTGGCCCCCTCGTCGCGGATTTCGCCACCGGAGCCAGTGGCAGCACCGGGGAAGGGAGAAATGGCCGTGGGGTGGTTGTGGGTTTCCACCTTGGTGAGGATGTGGGTCAGTTCCTCGGTGTAGCCGTAGGTGCCTTCGCCATTCGGGTAGAAGCGGGGAATGGTGGCCCCTTCGATAATGGAAGCGTTATCCGCATAGGCCATCACCGTACCTTCCGGGTGAGCCTTGTGGGTGTCGCGGATCATGCCGAACAGGGTCTTGTCCTTGGCTTCCCCGTCCACCACCCAGGAGGCGTTGAAGATCTTGTGGCGGCAGTGCTCGGAGTTGGCCTGGGCGAACATCATCAGTTCCACGTCGGTGGGGTTGCGGCCCGCATCCGTGAAGATCTGCACCAGGTAGTCGATTTCGTCTTCGGAAAGGGCCAGGCCCAGGCTGCCGTTGGCCTCCACCAGGGCAGGCCGGCCACCGGCCAGGATGTCCACGGTGGTGAGGGGCTTGGGTGAGAAGTGCTGGAACAGGGCGGCGGAAGCTTCCAGGGAATCCAGCACCGATTCGGTCATGCGGTCGTGGATCAGGGCCGCGACGGCCTGCTTCTGCTCGGCGCTCAGGGCCTTGCCACCCTTCAAGGCGATGCGGAAGGCCACGCCCCGCTCGATGCGCTCGATGCTCGTGAGGCCGCAGTTATGGGCGATGTCGGTGGCCTTGGAGGACCAGGGGGAGATGGTGCCGATGCGGGGCACCACGAAAAAGAGTTCGCCCTCGGCAGCCGTCACGGGCTGCTCTTCCAGCAGCTGGGCCAGCTGGACCCGTTCCTTTTCCGTGAGCGGCGCCTTCAGGGCGGCCACGTGCCAGTGCTCGGCAGTGACGGCGGCCAGCTCCGGCAGGCTGGCGGCCAGGCGGGCCTCCAGGCGTTGCAGGCGGAAAGCGGAAAAGGCGGCAGCGCCGCGCAGGAAAAGGAAATCGGCCATGGCGGGAAAAAACCGGGAAAACGGGAATCGCGCATTATACCGGTACATCTGCCTGATTCAGGGGCCGTTTCAAGACCCGGGCTGGGCTAAAATGGCAGACTATTCAACCACTCGCCGAATCCCATGTCCGACGCCACTCCCGCCTTCCACTTTGACGTTTCCCTGCAGGATTTCGAAGCCCGGGTCCTGCAACCCTCCCTGGAAATTCCCGTGCTGGTGGATTTCTGGGCCGAATGGTGCGGCCCCTGCCAGACCCTCAAACCCATGCTGGAAAAGCTGGCCGAGGAATACCAGGGCCGTTTCCTGCTCGCCAAGGTCAATGCGGACACCAACCCGGAGCTGTCCCAGTACTTCGGCGTGCGCAGCATTCCCACCGTGGTGATGCTGGTGGGCGGCCAGCCCCAGGACGGCTTCACCGGCGCCCTGCCCGAATCCGAACTCAGGGCCTTCATCGACCGTTTTGTCCCCCCGCCGGCCGCCGACCTGCGCGCCGAGGCCGCCGCCCTGGCCCAGACCGGCGACTGGAACGGCGCCCTGCAGATCCTGATCCAGGCCACCCAGGAAAACCCCAACGACGAAGGGGCCCGCCTGGACGCGGTGGAAGCCCTGCTGGAACTGGAGCGCAAGGAAGAAGCCGAACAGCTTCTGGGCCTCGAATACAGCGCCGAAGCCGACCGGGCCCAATCCCTCAAGGCCCGCCTGGCCCTGGCCGCCAATGCCGTCGATACCGCCCCCCTGCAGGCCAAGGTGGATGCCAACCCGGACGACCACGCCGCCCGCCTGGAACTGGCCAAGGCCCTGGCCGGCAACGGCCAGTACGAAGCCGCCATGGAAGCCGCCCTGGAAGTGGTGCGTCGGGACCGCTTCTTCGACAGCGGCGCCGGTCGCCGGGTGCTGCTGGAATTCTTCGAGGCCCTGGGCGGCAACGAACACTACGATGACTTGGTACGAAAATATCGGCGCACCCTGTCAGCCACTTTGAATTGAGTGCGTTGACCAAGGATTCACGGCAGCCCCCTGCCGTGCATCCCCTGGACAAACCGAACCTGAAAAATGACCGCCAGCGACAGTCGCCCCTCTCCGGCCCCCATGGACGTACTCAAGCAGTTCCGCTCCATCTTCAACACCGTCAAGCAGCATTTCCAGCAGGTGGAAGCTGCCTGCCGGGTCAGCGGCGCCCAGCTCTGGGCCCTGGCCGTGATCGTCCGGCAACCGGGGCTGCGGGTTTCGGAACTGGCCAAGGCCATGGCCGTACACCAATCCACCACCAGCAACCTGGTGGAACGGCTGGTGGAACTGAAGATGGTGGAAAAGCGCCGCTCCGAGAACGACCAGCGGGTGGTGCACCTGTTCCCCCTGGCCGCCGGGGTGAACCTGATCGGCCAGGCGCCACAGCCGGTGGAAGGGGTCCTGCCCGAAGCCCTGACCCAGCTCTCGCCGGAAAATTTATCCCAGCTTCACGACCTTCTGGACGAACTGCTGGCCATCCTGCAGGCCAAGGAATCGGGCAAGCACGTTCCCCTTTCGGAAATCTGAACGTGCTGCCAGGCACCCCGGCAGGCAAAAAAATGGCGCCCGGGATCGCCAGGCGCCATGAAAATTGGGGTGTTTTCGTCTTCCCAACAAGATGAGCAAAAACCCCTCGCTCCAGGAGCGAGGGTAGGCGATTATACATTTCTATAAATCTTTGATGAAACAAAACTTTCACCAAGGGCTGGAGACCCCGGTTGCAACCATGAGACAAGCTGCTGTTTTCAAAAAACTTTCCCTGCTCACCCTGATGTCCCTGACGTTCCTGGGCGGCTGTACCAGTGTGCAGCTGCCCCTGATCCGCCAGGAGCCGCCGGCTCCCGCCCCCCCCCGGGCCCAGAGCAAGCCCCCGGCCAGCCACAAGCCCGCCGCATCCAGCCGGGCCACGCCCGATGCGGTCTACACCCTGGAGCCGGGCAGCGACAGCCTGCCCTCCCCGGTGAATCAGTCCCTGCAGGAATTCGCCGCCCGCATGAAGGCCAACCGGGACCTGGTGATCCGCCTGGAAAGCTACGTCCCCAGCGGCGGCAGCCGGGAAATGAATGTCAGCCTCTCCAGCTCCGCCGTGGAACGGGTGCGGCGCCGGCTGGTGGAGCTGGGGGTCCCCTCCTACCGCATCAAGCAGGCCCCTCTGGGAGAAGAGCATCCGGACTCGCCCCAGCTCAACAACCGGCGGGTGGAACTGTTCCTGATCCCCCTGCCCCGCTGAGCCCGGCACCACTGATTCCGGCCCCATGGCCGTCCATCCAAAAAGCATCATCAAAGCGGCAATCGGGCATAGAATCCGGCCATGGACAGCCCTGACAACACCCTTTACTTTGCCGCCGCCCTGCGCCAGGTGGAGCAGACTCACGCCGATGCCGGCCTGATGATCCGGGCCGGCGCAGCAGCGGCCGAATGGGCCATGGAACTGCTGGCCCCCCGGCCCGCACCGGTACTGGTCCTGGCAGGCCCCGGCAACAATGGCGGCGATGCCCTGGAAATGGCCAGCCTGCTGCGCACCCGGGACATCCCTGTGGAAGTGGTATTCCGGGGCCAGCTGGAACAGCTGCCGGTGGACGCGGCCCAAGCCCACCACCATTTCCTGGCCGAAGGAGGCCGCCTGCTGGAGGCCATTCCCCCGGCCACCGCCTGGGGCCTGATCGTGGATGGCCTGTTCGGCATCGGCCTCAACCGCCCCCTGGAAGGGCATTACGCCGAGCTGGTCCAGGCCGCCAACATCCTGGCCCGGCACCTGCACTGCCCCCTGCTGGCCCTGGACTGTCCCTCGGGCCTGGATGCGGACTCGGGCTTCTGTCACGGCCCCACCATCAATGCCAGCCACACCCTCACCTTCCTGGGCGGCAAGCCCGGCCTGTACACGGCCGAAGGCCCCGACCACTGCGGCCTGATCCGGGTCCATGACCTGGGCCTGGGCTACCCCCTGGATACCCCCCCTAACGGCCGGCTGGTTTCCCGGGAAAGCTTTGCCCAATACCTGAAGCCCCGGCGCCACAACAGCCACAAGGGCAGCCACGGCAGCATCGGCGTCATCGGCGGCGCCCACTCCATGCTCGGCGCCCCCTTGCTGGCCGGCCGCGCCGCCTTGAAGCTGGGGGCCGGCCGGGTGTTCCTGGGTCTGCTCGACCCCCAGGCCCCCGGCGTTGATTTCGCCCAGCCGGAACTGATGCTGCGCAAGCCCGAAGGGATTTTCGATGCGGAGCTCTCGGCCCTGGCCTGCGGCCCCGGCCTGGGGCGCAGCGTCCATGCGGCGGAGCTCCTGGAGCGGGCCCTGGCCACGGAACTGCCCCTGGTGCTGGATGCGGACGCCCTCAACATCCTGGCCTTTGAAGAAGCCCTGCAGACCGTCACCCGCCGTCGCCCCGCGCCGGTGCTGCTCACCCCCCATCCGGCAGAAGCCGCCCGGCTCCTGGACCTGCAGGCGGTAGACATCCAGCAGGACCGGATTCACATGGCCCTGGAACTGGCGCGCCGCTACCGGGCCTGGGTGGCCCTGAAGGGCTGCGGCACCGTGATCGCCGACCCGGAAGGACGCTGGTGGATCAACACCACGGGCAACCCTGGCCTGGCCAGCGCCGGCTCCGGCGATGTGCTCACCGGCTTTCTCACCGCCCTGCTCGGCCAGGGCTGGCCTCCCTGCGAGGCCCTGCTGGCGGCCTGCCACCTGCACGGCCAGGCCGCCGACGACCTGGTGGTGGCCGGCATCGGCCCCGTGGGCCTCTGCGCCGGGGAACTGGCCGACGCCGCCCGTTCCCGCTACAACCGCTGGCTGGGCAACCTGCGCTGACCTTGCCACCGACCAGCCAGCACCCGGGCCGGGGCATCCTGTTCCTGCTCGGCGCCATCCTCCTGTTCGCCGTGCTCGACACCACCGTCAAGCACCTCTCCAGCCACGCCCCGATTCCCCTGCTGGTCTGGGGCCGCTACAGCGCCCACCTGGCCCTGATGCTGCTGTTCCTGGCGCCCCGTCAGGGCCTGGCCCTGGTGCGCGCGCCCCAGCTGCCGCTGCAGATCCTGCGCGGCCTGCTGCTCCTGGGCTGCACCGGTTTCGGCTTTGCCGCCTTGGCGCGCATGCCGGTGGCGGAAACCACCGCCATCTTCTTCACGGCGCCGCTCCTGGTCGCCCTGCTGGCCGGCCCCTGGCTGGGGGAACGCCTGACCCGGGAGCGCTGGCTCACGGCCCTGGCCGGCTTTGCCGGCATCCTGCTGATCGCCCGGCCCCACGCGGGCCTCACCAGTGCCGGCATCGCCCTGGCCCTGGGGGGCGCCGTCTGCTACGCCTGTTACCAGCTGCTCACCCGGCAGCTGGCAGGCCGCACCCCGCCCCTGACCCTGCTGTTCTACACCGCCCTGGTGGGCACCTTGGGCGCCTCCGTGGGCCTGCCCTGGTTCTGGCCGGGCAGCTGGCCTCCCCTCTGGGTGATCCTGGCCACCATCGCCCTGGGCATCCTCGGCGGCAGCGGCCACCTGCTGCTCATCCATGCCTTCCGCAACGCCCCTGCCAGCCTGCTCTCGCCCTTCCTCTACGTGCAGCTCCTCTGGGCCACCCTGCTCGGGGCCGCCTTTTTCGGCCACTGGCCCGACGGCCTTTCCTTCCTGGGCATGGGCATCATCGTCGCCAGCGGCGCCTGGCTAGCCTTCGGCGCGCACCTGCGTCAGCATTTCCGCCGGCTCCGGGCTGGACTAAGATAGCCCCCTGGCACTCTGGAGTACCCCACATGGGCCTGTTTGACTGGCTGCTACCGGGCAAAGCCCGCCCCCCCGAAGACCCGGACCAGGAGGCCGGCATCGAGCGCCTGGTCCAGGCCATAGACCCGCGCCTGAAAGCCCTCTCGGGCACCGCCGCCCGCTTGGGTCCGAGCGTCACCCGGGCCCTGGAATTCTGCCGCCGCAGCGTGGCCGACCTGCCCGGCCCCCTGGATGCCTCCCCCGAACACTGGCGGGAATCGCCCCAGCTGCGCGCCCTGTTCGCCCGGGCCGACGAGCTGCAGCAGGTGTTCAGCCGCCAGGCCCTAGTCCAGGAACACCTGGAACAGCATCCCGGCGAGCCCATGCTGTACGCCATCCTCGGCGCCGTGCTGCAGGAAAAGAAGGGCTTCGGGGTCGCACTGAACGGCGACGCCCTGCAACACGACGTGGCCGTCACCACCCTGAATTTCGAAAATCACCGCCTGTACCTGCCCAGCAGCGGAGCGGCGCAGCTGGAACATGACCTGGTCTGGGCCCTGTTCGACCAGCTGGGCCTGGAAATCCTGGCCCGGCTCTCGGCCATGAAGGAAAACCAGGCCGATCTGCAAGAAGAGATCGCCCTGCTGCGCACCCAGCTGGCCCACCTGGAACACCAGGGCCTGGGCCAGGTGTTCTGCGGCGACGGCGGCGAACCCCAGGGGGAAAGCTGTGCCCATCTGGCCGCCCGCCTGGCCGACCGGCTCAAGGCCAGACAGGAGGCCCTGAGCCAGTCCCGCCGTCAGCTGCTGACCCTGGACGACACCCTGGCCTGGATCGCCGACACCCTGGCCGAACCCGAGGACCTAGTAGACGTAGATGTGCTCGACTACCGGGTAGACAGCGTCAACCAGCTGGTGGGCCCCGGCCAGCCCGGGGAAGACCTGCATTTCTGCCACTTCCGCTTCACCGCCCCCCACCCCCGCCAGGGGGTCATCCTGCGGGTCAGCTACCCGGTGGCCGAGGTGCTGCCCCGCAGCGTCCTGACCCGGGAAATCGAACGCCTCTACGGCTGAGCCCTGGCCGTTCCGGCCAGGTGCTTGAAAAGAAACAACTCCCCCCTTGCCCGCCGGGGCCTGACGCCCCACAATCACCCGGCGGGCGGCCTGCTTTACCTCCCGCCCCGACACACAACAGCACACCAACAGGAACGTAAACAGTTACCTCAGGGGGAGACATCCATGAAGCAATACCTGCTAGCACTGCTCCTGGCCGCGGCCGGCGTGGCCGGCGCCCAGGAAGACACCATCCGCATCGGCGTCATCGGCCCCTTCTCGGGCCAGTCCTCGGTGGACATGGGCGAAAGCATCAAGGGCGGCGCCCGCGTCTTCGCGGAAGAAGCCAACCAGCTGAGCATGCTGCTCGGCAAGAAGATCGTCCTGGTGGAGAAGGACGACCAGGCCAAGCCCGACGTGGGCGTAGCCCGCAGCAAGGAACTGATCGAACAGGAGAAGGTGGTGGCCGTGGTGGGCTTCGCCAACTACGGCGTCCTCGCCCAGGCGGCCCCCCTGTTCCAGAACGCCCGGATTCCCCTGATCGTCTCCGCCTCGGCCGGCGGCGACATCACTCGCCAGCAGAAACTGGCCCCCGGCACCCCCAACTACATCTTCCGCCTGGTGGGCCGGGATGCCCTGCAGACCCGGGCCATGTTCAAGGACCTGGTGGACCGCCACAAATACAAGAAAATCGCCATCCTGCACGACACCTCCCCCTACGGCGAAGCCGGCCGGCAGAACGCCCTGGACGACCTGAAACAGCGGCAAATGAATCCGGTGGCCGTGGAAGCCTTCAAGGTGGGCGACACGGACATGAGCGAACAGCTGGCCCGGGCCCAGCAGGCCGGCGCCGAAGCCATCGCCATGTACGGCCTGGCGGCGGAAGGCGCCATGGTCATGAAAAGCTTGGCCCGCATGAACTGGAAGGTGCCGGTGGTGGCCACCTGGACCGCCTCCCAGCGCTCCTTCCTGGAACTGGGCGGCAGCGCCGTGGAAGGCACCCGCATGGCGGTGACCTACATCGAGAACGAACTGGGCGGCGTCAGCCACGAATTCAGCCGCAACTACCAGCGCATCAACAACACCCGCTTCATTCCCTCCGGCGTTGCCGCCGCCCAGACCTACGACGCCCTGCGCCTGCTCTACATGGCCCTCACCCTGTGCAACTGCAGCAAGAGCGAGGAGCTCCAGAAAGCCCTGGAACGCATAGACCAGCCCAGCCAATCCACGGTCATCGCCCGCTTCAACCACCCCTTCAGCGCCACCAACCATGAGGCCATCACCGCCGAAATGGTGGTCATGGGCGAAATCCGCAAGGGCAAGATCGTCTACGCCTACAAGGACGAGGAACAAGCCGCCCAGGCCGCCCGGCGAGCCCGGTAAGGCCCCGTGGGCCGCCGCCCCCTGCCCGCCCCCGGCCTCGCCGCCCTGCTCCTGGGCGTCCTGGCTGGAGCGGCCCAGGCCGATCCCTGCGCCGACCTGCCCCCCGCCAGCGTCACCCTGGAGCGGCTGGAAGTGCCGGCCAGCAGCCACCACCGCCACGGCCTGGAAGCCCTGCAGAAACTGGGCGCTCAGGCCAGCCGCCCCGGACACCTGGTACTGGGCCTGACCCGGGGGCAGGCCGTGGTCAGCTACGAAGTGAAACTGCCACGGCTCCTGGACGCCAGCGGCCGCTGGGAATGCGCCAGCCCCCAGCTCACCCTGCGCTACGGCTACCGCCCCATCACCATCTACGTGGCCCGGGAATTCCCCCCGGGAAGCTGCGCCCACAAGGAAATCCTCGCCCACGAACAGCGCCACGTGGAGGCCTACCAGGCCCACGCCCGGCGCATCGAAGCGGAAATCCGGGCCACCCTGCAAAGCCGCTTTGCCGGCCAGGGCCCCTGGCGCGGCCCGGCCCACCAGATCCCCGAGCAGCTGCGCCAGGAACTGGAACAACGCTGGGTCCCCTACGTGAAACTGATGCTGGACCAGGTGGAACCCATCCAGCGGGCCATCGACACCCCCGAGGAATACACCCGGGTCGCCGCCAGCTGCGACGGGGAAATCGCCAGGGCACTGGGGAAGCGACAGCGCTAGGGGCGAAAGGCAGCAAAGCCATACTGCCGCCCTGATCAGCCGGCCCAAATCATCGAATGCCAATTACCATTGGCATCCACACCACGTTTCCCGCTCCAGCAACGGAGATTCCTGATCACCCTCCGCTCCCCTGGACAAACTCTGTGATACCCTTCCCGCCCCGATACCCGTTTCCGTTCTACCGCCGATGAATGCCCCTGCCAGTCCCGCCCAAAGCCCCCGCGCCTTGCTGAAATCCCTGCAGGAGCAGTTTCCGGTTTTCCGCGATTGCCTGCCCCTGGCCATCGGCATCGACAAGGCCCTGCTGGCCCGCATGCCGGAGATCGAGAAGAAGGTCCTGCGCATCGCCCTGTCCCTGCACACCCATTCCATGCGCTACCTGCGCGCCACGGAAAAGGCCAGCCACCGCTTCGATCTGGATGGCAACCAGGCTGAGGCGCTCACCGAGGAACACCGCAAGCATGCTTCCGACACCATCCGCGAACGGCTGAAGAAACAGGCCGAGGAGCGTCGGGCCCAGCAGAAGGCGGAGCAGGAAGCCGAGGCGGCCCGGGTCCGGACCGAGAAGCTGACGGCCCTGGCCGAGAAGTTCTCGCGCAAGTAATTCCCCCGGCCCCGCCGGATTCCCCATGCCGGAATCAAGCCCCAACTGCCGGGACTGCATCCATTACTACATCACCCACGATGTGAGTTTTCCCTACGGCTGCCGCGCCATGGATTTCAAGAGCCGGCGCCAGCCGGCCCTGGACGTGCTGGAAGCCAGCGGCGCCCCCTGCCTCGCCTTCCAGCCCAAGCCGCCCCGCCCCGGGGCCTGACCCCGTCACGCTCGCGCACACAGCCGCCCCGGGGCTGCGGCTACAATCGGCCCCATGCGCCGGTCCCGTCTTGTCCCGCTCGCCCTGCTGCTGGTCCTCAGCCTGCCGACCCAGGCGGCGCCCCCGCGCATCGCCGCCCCGGCGCCCCTGGATGCCCTGCTGCAGCGCTACCTGAAGCTGGAGGAGCCCCGGGATGAGGTGGAGCGCCAGGCCCTGGAAAGCCGCCTGAGCCGGGAGGGGGGCGAGCTGCTGGCCACCGAGGGCTATTTCGATGCCCGCCTGAACCTGGCGGGAGCATCCCTGGACCAGCTCGTCCTGGAGGTGGAGCCGGGGCCCCGCAGCCTGGTGGAGACGGTGCAGCTGACCCTGGACGGCCCGGTGCCCGAAGCCCGCCGCCAGGCCTTGCAGCAGGCCTGGTCCCTGAAGGCGGGCCAGCCTTTTCGCCAGGCGGACTGGAGCCAGGCCAAGGAACAGCTGCTGCTGGACCTGCTGGAGCGGGATTTCCCCGCCGCCCGCCTGACCCACAGCGCGGCCCAGGTGGACGCGGACCGACAGCAGGTGCGCCTGGAAGTCACCGTCCATAGCGGTCCGCCCTACCGCTTCGGGGAGCTGAAGATCGACGGCCTGCTGCGCTATTCCCCGGAGCTGGTGGCGCGCTACAACACCCAGGTGGAACCCGGCGAACACTACGAGGAAGGCCGGCTCCTGGGCCTGCAGAGCCGCCTGGAGAACACCCCCTATTTCGGCTCCGTGTTCGTCAGCCTGGACCAGGAAGCCCTGGAACCCGGGCCGGAAGGCAGCCTGGTGGCCCCGGTGCGGGTGCAACTGCGGGAGCAGGCACCGCACCAGCTGGGCCTGGGGGTCGGGGCCAGTTCCAACACCGGCGCCCGGGTGGAGCTCAACTACCGCAGCGCCGACCTGTTCCGCCGGGCCTGGCAGCTGCACAGCGGCCTGCGCCTGGAGCAGCTGAAGCAGTCCCTCTACGCCGACATCTTCCTGCCGCCTACCCGGGACCAGTACCAGCATGCCTTCGGGGTGCTGTTCGAGAATTCGGACATCCAGAACCTGAAGCTGCAGACCCAGTCCCTGGGACTGAGCCGCAGCCACCAGCGGGGTAGCATCGACATGACCCTGAGCCTGGGCTACATCGCCGAAAAGCAGACCCCCAAGGACCAGGACAGCCGCCGCACCCGGGCCCTGACCATGAACGGCAGCTGGACCTGGACCCCGTTCCGGGGCCAGAGCGACCTGAGCCAGGGCTATGCCAGCCAGATCCAGCTGGGCGGCTCCATCAAGCCCGTGTCCGACCAGAACTTCGTGCGTCTCTACGGCCGCCATCAGCAGGCCTTCGCCCTGGGGCCCCGCAACACCCTGAACCTGCGGGCGGAAGGGGGGATCGTCCTGGCCGACTCCCGCCAGGGCATTCCCCAGAACTTCCTGTTCCGGGCCGGGGGCACGGGCTCCGTGCGCGGCTACTCCTACCAGAGCCTGGGGGTTCAGGAGGGGGAAACCACCCTGGGGGGACGCTACCTGCTCACCGTGAGCGGCGAATTCACCCACTGGCTGGCCGACAGCCCCTGGGGCATCGCCGCTTTCGTGGATGCCGGCAACGCCGGGGACGACAAGGAAACCTTCAAGCTCAAGGTCGGCTACGGCCTGGGAGCCCGCTGGAAGAGCCCCGCCGGCCCCCTGGGAGTGGACCTGGCCTACGGGGAAGACTGGCACCTGCACTTCGCCCTGGCCATTCCCTTCTGAAGCACGCCCATGGACCAGACCCCCAACGCTCCCCCCACCCCGCCCCAGAAGCGCCGCCTCCTGCCCCGGCTGGCCGCCGCCCTGGGTTTGGGCAGCCTGGCCCTGGCCGGCGGCGGCGCCTGGCTGCTGGGCACGGAAAGCGGCTTGCAGGCGGCCCTGGGCGCCGCCAGCCAGCTGAGCGGCGGGCAGCTGCAGGTTGAGGGCGCCCGGGGGCGGCTCCGGGGTCCCCTGCAGCTGGAGCAGCTGCGCTGGCACGGTCAGGACCAGGTCCAGCTGCAAGCACTGGAACTGGACTGGCGCCCGGAGGCCCTGCTGGCCGGCCAGGTCCAAATCCAGCGCCTGGGCCTGGGCGCCCTGCGGCTGACCCCGGGCCCCGCCAGCAATGCGCCACCGCCGGAACAGCTCACACTGCCCCTGGGCCTGCAGGTAGATAGCCTGGAACTGGGCGCCCTGTACCTGGGCGAAGACGAAACACCCCTGATCACCGCCCTGGAGGCCCGGCTGGAAAGCGACGGCCAGCAACACCATCTGGCGCAGCTGGAATTCCAGGCGGGCAGCCTGGCCCTCAGCGCCTCGGGCCAGCTGGAAGGCCAGGCGCCCATGCAACTCCAGGCCCAGGCCCGGCTCACGGGCCAGCTGGCGGAACATCCCCTGGGGCTCACCCTGACTGCGGCCGGCCCCCTGGCCCGGCTGCCCCTCCAGGGCGAACTCCAGGCCGACGGCAAAGAACTGCAAACCGGCCGGCTGGAAGCCCTGCTCACCCCCTTTGCCCCCCAGCCCCTGGAGCGCCTCAAGCTCAGCCTCCGGGGCCTGGACCCGGCCCGCTGGCAGGCCGGCGCGCCTCAAGCCCGCCTGGACCTGGAGGCGGACCTGCAACCCCGGCAGGGGAACGGCGCAGAGCTCGCCCTGGGCGGCGAAATCCGCCTGGAAAACCAGCAGCCCGCCGGCCTGGACCGCCAGGGCCTGCCCCTGAGCAGCCTGCGCGCCGGCTTCCACTGGCAGGGCCGGCAACTGGCGCTGCAGGACCTGGAAGTCCGCTTCCCCGGCCAGGGCAGCTACCGGGGCCAGCTCGCCCTGGACCTGGGCAAGCCTCCGGAACAGGAGCGCACCCTCAGCCTGAGCGGCCAGCTGGCAGGGCTGGACCCGGCCCGGCTGTCCGCCGCCTGGCCCCGGGGCCGCCTGGAAGGCAGTTTCGCGAGCCGCATGCAGCTGGCCCCGAGCTGGGCAGAAAGCCGGCTGGCCCTGGAATTCCAGCTCCAGAACAGCCGCCTGGCGGGCCAGGCCTGCAGCGGCCAGGGCCGCCTGGAACTGGCCGGGGAGCGGCTCCAGGGCGTGGACCTGCAGTTGGCGGCCGGCCCCAACCGGGCCACCGCCCGGGGCGACCTGGGCCGGCGGGAAGACCGGCTGCAGCTGGACATCCTGGCCCCCCGCCTGGACAGTCTGGGGCTACCCGGGCAACTGGGCGGCGACCTGCAAGCCCGGCTGCAACTGAGCGGCGCCCTCGCCGCCCCCCTGGCAAACGGCAGCGCCCGCAGCCACCGGCTCACCCTGCCCGGAGGCCTGCAGACCCGGGAACTGAGTCTGGAAACCCGCCTGGGCAGCCAGCCCGGCGATCCCTTCGAAGCCCGGCTGCAGCTCGACAGCCTGGAGAGCCCCCAGGGGCGTCTGCGCCAGCTGCAGCTGAACCTGAGCGGCCAACGCCGCCAGCACCGGCTGGAGCTGGCGGCGGACCTGCAACTGGAAGGTAAATCCCCGCTCAGCGCAGCCAGGCTCCAGGCCGCGGCGAGCGGCAGCTTCAGGGAAAACCTCAAGGAAACCAGCTGGCAGGGCCAGCTGGAACAGCTCCGTCTCACTCCAGCGGGCCAGCCGCCTCTGGCGCAGCTCGCGGCCCCCGCCCCCCTGAGCCTGGGCCCCGGCCGCTTCAGCCTCGGCCCGGCACTCTTGAACGGCCAGCTCGAAGGCGCCGCCTGGCAGGCCCGGCTCACCCGCCTGGAGCGCCAGGGCCAGCGCTGGCAGAGCGCCGGCCAGCTCCAGGCCCTGCCCCTGGGCTCGCTCCTGGCCCGAGTCCTGCCGCCGCCAGCCCGGACCAGCCTGCGCCTGGACGGGGAATGGGACCTGGCCCTGGGCGGCAAGCCCCAGGGCAGCCTGCGCCTGAGCCGCAGGGACGGGGACCTGCAGCTGGGCGCCGGCCCCGGCACCGCCCTGGGCCTCAGCCGGCTGCAGCTGGGCCTGAACCTGGAAGGCCAGCCCCGGCTGGAGCTCCAGGCCAGCGGAGAACGCCTGGGCCAGCTGCAGGCCAGCGCCCGGCTCGCCGCCACGGACCCCCTGGGCGGCCCCTGGAGCGGCCGGGTGGACGCCCGCATGGCCGACCTAGCTTGGCTCTCCCCGCTCCTGGGGCCGGCCTTCCAGCTGGGCGGCCGGCTGGAGGCCGCCGCCACCCTGGCCGGCACGCCCCGGCAGCCGCGCCTGCAGGGCAGCTTGCGCGGCGAGGCCCTGCACCTGCGTGCCCTGGACCAGGGCCTGCGGCTGGAATCCGGCCAGCTGCACCTGGTCTTCGATGAACAACAGCTGCGCCTGGAACAATTCGCCTTCGCCAGCCCCCACGGCCCCCTGCCCCGGGCCCTGGACCGGGACCAGCAGCAGGCCCTGGAAGCCATCAGCGCCCGCCCGGGCCGGATCACCGGCCAAGGCCAGCTGCGCTTCGGCGGCGACACCGGGGGAGAGCTGGAATTCCGGTTGGAACGCCTGGGGGTGGTGCAAAAGCCCGATCAGTGGGTGGCCCTCTCGGGCCAGGGCCAGCTGCGCCTGACGGGACAGGCCCTGGAAGCCGGAGCCCAACTGCAGGTGGACGGCGCCTACTGGCAGCTGGCCGACGCGGGGGCACCCCAGCTTTCCGACGATGTGGTGGTGCGGCGCGCCTCCGCCCCGGCCCCGGTGCCCCGCAGCTTCAACACCAGCCTGGACCTGAGCGTGGACCTGGGCCGGGCCTTCCACTTCGCCGGGGCCGGGGTCAAGAGCCGGCTGCGCGGCGCCCTGCGGCTCCAGGGCAAGGGTCAGGAACCGCCCCGGGCCACGGGCACCATCCGCACCGTGGACGGCCGTTTCGACGCCTACGGCCAGCAGCTGGACATCGACCAGGGCATCCTCAGCTTCAACGGCCTGGTGCAGAACCCGGGCTTGAACATCCGCGCCATGCGCCGCAACCAGGCGGTGGAAGCCGGGGTAAGCATCACCGGCACGGCCCGGAAGCCGGTGATCAAGCTGGTCTCCACCCCCAACGTACCGGACGCGGAAAAGCTCTCCTGGCTGGTCCTGGGAGAAGCGCCGGAGCAGCGCAGCGGCACCGATTACGGCACCCTGCTGACCGCCGCCAACGCCATCCTGGGCGGCCAGGAGCGGGGCCCCGGCAGCATCCTGGCCGAGCTGCAGAAGGCCCTGGGAGTCAATGTCAGCCTGGCCCGGGGCAGCAACGGCCCAGCCGCCACCAGCCAGGTGGCCAGCAGCGCCGGCTTCGGCTCCAGCAGCAGCGACGGCACCGCCACGGGCCAGGTGCTCCGGGTCGGCACCCGCCTGGGCAGCGGCCTCACCCTGTCCTACGAACAATCCCTGGCGGGCACCGAGAGCGTGGTCAAACTCACCCTGGCCCTGGGCCGCCGCCTCTCCCTGGTAGGCCAGGCCGGCACCGACAACGCCATCGACCTGTTCTACAACTTCCGCTTCGGGGGCACGGATCGAACACCCCGGCCAGAGGCCAGGGCAGACTGAGAACCCGCCAGGAAAGAGCCCTCCTCTGCCGACAGGCTCGCCCGCCTGGCGGCAGCAGGGTAATGGCTGAAACGGACGATAGGGAGCCCGTTGATCGTTGATATCCATGCCGCAAAGGCTGGCGCAGCTGGCGATCCCTCACATCTCCCGAAAATCGTCCCGTGTGCCGTTGCCAGCCTCCCGCAGGTCCAGGAGTTCATCGAGGCACGATCTGCCTGTAATATGACGTCCGAGTGCAAAGGTTCCGGGAGCGGATTCCCGGGGATGCATCATTGCAGACAAGCACGATCCAACTACGCTGCCGAAACAGGAAGCCATCGACAATTTATTGCGCAGCGAATAAGGCAACAATCACTTGAAGGAAATTGCGTGAGCAGAACAACCATCCGGACAACCATTATTTTATTGCTCGCCTTGATGGCATCTTTAATATCGGTAATAACACGACAAGCACTAATTGATTGCGGCGGCAGCTCAATCAAGGCAGAGGACGCGGCAACTGCCATCAACTGCCTTTTTATTCCTGCGCATTTAGGAGACACCGATGCACAAGAAATGCTAGGAGCAATCTACGCCTACGGAATAGGTACCGCACCGGACTTTGAGCTAGCCAAAAAATGGCTAAGCAAACTTAATTATCATGACGCGGGAAAACAAATGCTGGATATCGGCAACGACTACCTATATGGCACGCGAGCCCCTAAAGACATCACGACAGCAAAAGCTTGGTTCCGCGCAGCAGCCCAGCATGGGAATGGTGAAGCAAAACGCCAATGCGAAGACCTGGGTTGCCAGGAATGACCCGTACAGAATCATTGAACTGCATAGATATGAAACAGAACAAGCCCAAGATATCCACTAGCAGAGCGGAGGTTCATCAATGAGCGATGCAACAGAATCAAAATTTATCAGCCTTGCCATGATCGTTTTTGGTGCGGGCTTGATTTTTTTGGTGGAAACAAAACTGTCAGAGGCAGCAAGTTTGAATTCATGGGTTTTAGCTTCAGCTCCCGAATTACCCAAAGAGGAGGGGCGCCGTATAGTCAACTAGAAAAGGCTTACAGGAGGCATCGCTTATGGTCAACAGTATAACCACAATTTGTTATGCATCATGTCTTGTTTTCAATCGAGTTCGATATTATTTGTTATGGCAGCCGAGTGCTGAGTTTGGGGATCGATTTGTTCTGTCAAAACCCGACCGAGCATTATTGATAACCGAAAAACATGAGGAACTATTATCATTTGCTGAAGAGATGAAACTGACGGTCGCTCCTGAGGAACCGGTAGTAATCGACTTTGATGATTTTTGGCGGCATCTTATGCACTTGAAAAATGGGGAGCCTCTTTCAAAAGAAGCTTGTAGAGCCATATTAAATGGTTGGAATGTAATGGAGGATTTTGCGCGAACATTTGGCATCCGAAATGACTTGCTATCTCGAGGAGAGGGGCGAGCAATACAAAAAGCATATGAAAATGTTTTCTATGGCGCCGATGTGTTGGATAGTACTGCTCCAGATGAATTGCTGCCCACTGTATTAACCAGCCGTGAAACCACAGTGGTGGTGAGTTTCATTGAAGGGCTGCGGAAAAATATCTCGAAAATATTGCTCAGGAGTGAGAAAGTGCCAGCTATTTTTTAGAGCACCTCAAAAAAGCCGCCCCACTCTTGGGATATTTTACCTCTTCAAGGGGTGTGCTATATTCAGCTCCAAAGAGACAACACCGATGAGTCGGTGGGAGTCAAATTTCTGGGGAATAGCACTGATCGTCGGCGGGATATTCGTTCTAAAATACTGGAGTACTTAAAAGCCCAACAAAAAAACAGAAGCCCCAAAAACTCACCAAGAGACAAAACGAGACATATTGCAAAAATCTCTTGAAAGCAGACCACAAGTCATTTCACACCACCGGCTCTAAAATACTTCAAAAAACCAGCAGCCAACAAACCCCAAGCACCACAACATATAGAATGCAGCAAAATTTCAGCAGCAAAAAATCACAAAAACACATAAAAGCCCTGCTTATTATTTTACTTTTTTTTGCGCCACCTCCCTCAGGCGCCGACCAGGAAAAATATCAATTACAACGATATGAAATACGCGAACTCACGTTATTGGAAACAACAAAAACCAGGAAATCATGGCTTGCCTGCATCGAAACACCAGATGGGAAAAAATTGATCGCAAAAGCTGGACAAGGGGTAGGAGAAGATTCAGCAATAATAACCTCAATCGGAAAAAACAGTATAACCATAAACCAGCTACGCCAAGTAAACGGCGGCGACTGGATTGAATACAAATTCATCTGGCCAAAATCAAAAGAACCCCCCCAATCCCCCTGCGACTGGAGCAACGACAAATTCCAAAAAATAAATTAAGAAAGAAGACTTCGAACTGCTTGTGATCCAACGCCCGGAAATCGTGACTTGCCCGCTGCCGGCGTCCTGCGGTCTTCGGATTCATCGCGACAGACCATCAGACCAAAGCGCCCATGGCACAAAATAATTCACTAAACTTTGCTAAAAAACTGCCGTTACATACAAGTGAGCAAACATCCTAAGCCTGGTGATTAACATGACAAACATCAACACATCACCCCCAAAAAGCCAGAGCAGCCAGATAACCGCAGCAAAATACAATACAATCACCAAAGAAAAGGCAGGCTCAAGAGAAGTAGAGCACCAAGCAGATGCCGAAAGCATTCCGAGCATAAAAATCAGTGGCCGAGCCTTGATGCTCTCCCGGCTCTTTAACCAAAACAATGAAAACACGGAAATTCCTGTTGAGACCAACACAACAGACTCTGCAATAACTGGAAGCAAAAGCATCGTTCACTGGCTGACAAACGAAGATCGCACCACCCTAGAAAAAGCATACGAGTATGCCAACGCGAACGGAATCGACTTACGGTATGTAGACGACCTTGCCAGCGACATGGCCATGTACCGATATACAAAATCTGTTACTCGCGGAGATATCTACGATCTGGAAGGACACAAAGTAACATTTGACTTTACTGATGCTGAAAGAAATATTGCAGACAGAATCAAAAATAGCGCCGCAGCAAACGAAACACGAATTGACCGCGGATTCCTTGAGTGGGTTTTAGACAGCTCAAAACCTAACCACGCAGTTAAGTTTGAATTCCTTGAACTCATGGTACACGAGCTACCCGCCAATGAAGCCAAAAGCAACACTTATTCCGGCGAAGATTTCAAATCCTACATTGGCGGACCCAATGAAATTGTTACCCGTGTATCGACCGAAGTAAATACCTACTACACCTCATTCAAGCCTGATTATGTATCCATCAATGGCGTTGGCAGATGGCTCACTGACAGCAAAGATGGAGGCACAGAAAAAGAACAAAACACCACGATAAACAATCTCTTGAAACAACAGGAGACCCTAGCCATGACGCTACTTCAGTATTTAATTAGCGAAAACCAGAACAACAAACACACCAAAACATAGTCATCCATCAAGCCACATTTAACTATCAATCGCGAACAAAACTGTGCCATCGCTGCGTCGCTTCAACTGATCACTCGGCACATTCCGGACACGATGGGTAGCGATGCGCTAACGGCGTTGTAGAAAAACCGCTCAAGAAATACCGGATGAGCGTACGGAAAACCAAGCATGAACAAAACCTGCCTGGTAAAACTGAACCGGTGATTCGAAGCCGCCGCGCTTGATGATTTGTTTAAGCTCATCAGGCGGAAGAATCGCCACATCTTTTTCCCACGCTGAATGTACTTTATCGATGGCATCAGCGGGGACGTTTGCGGCATGCAGCATCGTTACCCATGCTTTCAGCAGTGCTTGATATTCCGGTGAACCGACCGTCGATGACAAATCCGCACTCACCAATATTCCTTTGGGTTTCAGTCTCGCCGAAATGGCGCGAAAGAATCTGGATCGTTCCTGCTGGTCGAGTAGGAACTGCGAGACCATAAAACAAGTCGCGGCATCATGAAGTTCTATGTCTGGCAATGACTCCACGTAAGCTTCATAAAAGTCACAGCGAGAGATGAAGCCCTCGCTTTTGGCTCTTTGGCGGCATACATCAAGCATCGCACCAGAGGGTTCTACCGCAGTAAATTTCCAGTTCGGAAACCTTTTGGCCAAATAGGAAAGCTCCGCGCCAGCGCCTAATCCAACACAAAGTATGCGGGCATCCTGTGGCAGCTCTGAAAAAATCCATTCGAGTTGAAAGTAGAGCCCTTCGTGAATTGGTGCGAGTTTCTTTTGCTGCGCCTCATAGCCTGACGCTTGTTTGTCAAAAACGGCCTTGAGTTCTTCCTGATTCATGTAACAGTAGCTCCGGTGAACTGTGCAGTTAGTCAGGTAGTCTGACAACCAGTTCCATTTCGACTTGAAGATCTGGCGCCGCCAGCGCCGCTACGCCAACACCAGTAATACAAGGTTGCGCTCCTGAAAAAGTTGCCAGAAACGGTGGCATGAGCTCTTCCAGTCTTTCAGGTGTGAGGTTGACCACATAAACACGTGCAATCACCACATCATGCGGAGCCGCTCCGACTGCATCCAGGGCAGCTTTTGCGTTGAGCGAGACGATGCTCATTTGCTCGGCCAAGTTATTGGGAACCACCTGACCATCAGGCCGCCAAGCGACCTGCCCTGAGATGTATGCCATCCGCCCAGGCTCAACGATTGAAATTTGCGAATAACCCATTTCGCCAGCGTTTGGTAATGTCGAGGGATTAAGGCGGACAATTGAATTCATCGTACTTTCTCTGAAAGGTAATGATCTAGCGAATGAAACGATAAACCACAGAACGTCGGCTGCGGGAAAGAGGAAAACCCAGGGAAACCCTTGCATTGAAGGTTGCTGGAGGGCCGGTGGATTGCGCTGGATTGTAATGTCAAAAGGCTTGTGTCTTGAGCGCCTTGAAATGCGATGGTCCCGGTCGTTTGGACAGCCACCGGGCAGGAATAAGCTAAGGCCGGGCCTGGCAGTGCCCGGGGGGACTGACGGTGGCGGTGCGCTTCAGCGTCCCCCCAGCCGCCCCTCCAGCCTTCCCTCCCGGAACACGAACCGGACTGGGGCCACCTGTTCGAGGGCCCGTAGCATTCCGGCTTCGTCATCCAGGAGGAACACGCCGCTGATGCGGATATGGGCCAGGGTGGGGTCCAGGGGGCCTATGGGCTGGCGGCGGTAACGGTTCAGTTCCTGCACCACCTGGGCCAGGGGGGCGGCATCAAACAGCAGCTGGCCCCGGCTCCAGGCCAGGGCCGCCGTCGCGTCCACCGGGTGGGCCGGACTCAGGCCCCGGGCGTCGAATTCCAGCTGCTGCCCGGCCCCGATGACGGGGGAGCGCAGGCCCAGGGCGGGCAGCTCCACTTCCACCCGGCCTTCGGCCACGGTCACCCGGGTGCCGCCGACATCGGTCCGTACGGCAAAGCGGGTGCCGATGTCGCGCACCACCCCGCCCCCGGCCAGCACCTCGAAGGGCCGCGCCGGATCGGCGGCCACCGCCACCAGGATCTCGCCCCGCTCCAGCTCCAGCTGGCGCTGACGGCCGTCCTGGCGCACCCGCAGCCGGGTATCCGGCCCCAGGTCCAGCTCGCTGCCATCGGCCAGGCGCAGATGCTGGCGCTCCCCCGGCGCCGTCTCGATCCGCCCCGCCAGGGTGGCCCAGCCCAGCCAGGCGGCGCATAGGAGCATGCCGGCCACCCCGGCCGCTGCCCCCAGCAGCCGCCGACGCCGGGTGCGGGGGCGGGCCCGGGGGCCCAGTCCTGCCGACAGGGTCCACAACTCCTCCAGAATCGCGTACTCCCGCTGATGCCGGGGGTCCGCCTGGCGCCAGCGGGCAAAGGCGGCCCGCTCCCTGTCGGTGAGCTGCTCGCCCCGCAACCGGGCGAACCAGCTGGCGGCTTCCTCCTGGATGGCCGCCAGGTCAGCAGCATCGTCTGGGGCATGGAGCGTCACGGGCACTCCCTTACTCCACCCAGCAGCGCCGCAATTGCAGCATGGCCCGGGCCAGGTGGGCTTCGACCATCTTTGCCGAGATGGCCAGCTGCCCGGCGATTTCCCGCTGCTTCAGACCTTCGAAGCGGAACAGGAAGAACACCTGGCGGCACTTGGGCGGCAGGGCGTCCAGGCCCTCGGCCACGGCCTGGAGCCGCTGCCGGGCGGCGACGATGCGGCCCGGGTCGGAAACGGGATCGAGCAGGATATCGCCATATTCCTCCAGGGATTCCGGGGCCGGCCGGCTGCGCTCCGCCCGCTGCAGGTCGATGGCGAGATTGCGGGCGGCCTGGATGAGAAAGCCCCGGGGATTGTCGATCACCGCCTCCCGGGGCCGCAGCAGGAGTTTCAGGAACAGGTCCTGGGTGGCTTCCCGCCCGGCTTCGGGGCAACCCAGGCGGCGCACCAGGTAGGCGCGCACGGCCCCTGCATGCTCCCGGTAGAGGCGGGTCAGATCAGAGTTGATGGCAGATGACACGGGGAGGCAGGCGTTGCGGACATGCCCGGATGCTAATGCCGCACCCCCTGCCCCAGGCTGCGACAAGTTGTCGCAGCAAGCTGAAGACGCATGGGGAAAACGCCGCCACTTCCGTCATGAGGGAAAAGGCCTCGTTGCCAACACTCATCAACACAGGGAGAAAAACATGTCATCACGCCGATCGGCCAAGCTGCCGCTAACCCGGCTCGCCGCCACGCTGATCCTCGCCCTCCAGGCCGGTGCCGTCCTGGCCGGACCTGCCGTCCAGTTCGACATCCCGGCCCAGCCCCTGGCCTCGGCCTTGCGCAGCCTGGCCAGCCAGGCGGGCATCCAGCTGGTGTTCACGCCGGAACAGGTGGGCACCGGGCAAAGCCCGGCCCTCCAGGGCGAAATGAGCGTCGATGCCGCCTTCACCCGCCTGCTCGCCCAGAGCACCCTGGAATTCAGACAGGATGGGGAGCGCAGCTACCTGCTGGTGGAGCGGAGCAGTCCGGGCCGGGCGCTGGCCCTGCCGGAAACCACGGTGACCGCCACCCGGACGGAACGCCGGGTGGAAGACGTGCCCGCCAGCGTCACGGTGATCGGGTCCCGGGACATCGCCACCCAGCAGCCCCGGCATGCGGCCGATCTGCTGCGCAACGTGGAAGGGGTGGATGTGGCCGGTTACGGCTCCCCGGCTACCCTCCCCAACGTGATCCTGCGGGGGGTGGGCGGCTCCTTCGGGGGCCAGACCAGCCAGACGCTCATCGACGGGCTGCCCATGGAATCCCCGGTGGCCGGCATCCACCTGGGCCTGCAGGCCCTGGACCTCCAGGATCTGGACAAGGTGGAAATCCTGCGGGGGCCCGCCTCGGCCCTCTACGGCCCCAGCGCCGTGGGCGGCGTGGTGAACTTCATTCCCAAACGCTGGCAGGGCGCCCCGGGTGCCGAATTCAACCTGGGCGCCGGCTCCCACGGGGCCACCCAGCTTGCCGCCGCCGTGGGCGGGGCCTGGGATGTGTTCGACTTCCGCCTCTCCGGCAGCACCTACCGGACCGACGGCTACACGCCCCAGCCCGAGGCTGACCCCTGGGGCTCCCGGGACCTGGATTCCCGGGACGGCAAGCAACGGAAGCTGGGCCTGAGCATGGCCTTGCGTCCGGCCCAGAACCAGGAACTCACCTTTGCCGTCCGCAACAGCGACAGCAGCTCCGACTGGCTGGGCGGCCACCCCAACTACCGGTTTAACAACGACACCGAGAGCTACGACCTGGGCTACCGCTACGAAATGGAGAATGGCGGCGTCCTCAAGGCGCGCTACCGCCATTCCCGCCAGAAAACCCGCATCCGCTTCGACGATGAACAGGTCAACGGCAACACGGGCAGTCTGGACCTGGCAGAAGTGGACGACCGGGTCGAGGACAACGACTATCTTGACCTGCAGGCCGATCTGCGCCTGCATCCGGCCAACACCCTGACCCTGGGTTACGCCTACAGCCAGGGCAAGTACACCACCCGCTGGGAGGACGTGATCTGGGGCGGCGGTAGCGAAAGCGTCTCGAAAAGCCGGCTGACCGGCTTCTTCCTCCAGGACGAACACCGCTTTTCCGACCGGCTCAGCCTGCTGCTGGGCGGCCGCTGGGATCACTACAAGTTCGAAGGGGATACCCAGGACGGCGAACCCACGGGCAAGGATTCCAGCGACCGGGTCTTCAATCCGCGCCTGGGGGCCCGCTACAAGCTGAGCGACGATACCTCCCTCTACGTGACCGCCGGCAGCGCCTATGTGCCCGCCCTCAACTTCCTGAAATTCCGTGGCAACCCCAACTGGATCGACAACCCGGGGCTGAAGCCGGAAACCTCCACCTCCTATGAAATCGGCGCCAATCACCGCCAGGGCAGCTGGTCCATGCGCGCCGCCCTGTTCCATACCGATTACGAGGACAAGATTTCCTCAATCCAGGTGCAGGGCAAGCGCTGGCAATTCCAGAACATTGGCAAAGTGGCCATAGACGGGCTGGAACTGGCCGTGGAAGGCCAGCTGGGGAACTGGTATCCCTACGCCAACTACAGCTACACGGATTCGCGCATCAAGAAGAATCCCAGCGATCCCCTGACCGAAGGCAAGGAGGTGCAGCGGATCGCACCCCACAAGTTCAACCTGGGCGTGACCTACGCCCCCTCCAGCCAGCTTTATGTCCGGCTTGCAGGCCGCTACGTGGATAGCTACTACTTCAACGACCGCAACACCGCTGTCGCCCGCAATCCCGCCCATTTCGTCGCCGACGCCAAGATCGGCTGGCAACTGCCCTGGCTGAGCCAGATGCGCAAGGCCGAACTCAGCCTGGCGATCAACAACCTCTTCGACCGGCACTACCGCGAACAGCAGTACGAGTACGCGGATGGCCGCAATGTCTGGCTGAACCTGTCCACCCGCTTCTAGGTGCTGCCCAGTAAAGCTGCGGGCTTGCCGCGCCATGGCTCCGCTTCACGCAGACATGGCCGGCCGGCCCCCTTTTCCGGCAAGGGTTTCCGGCGCCTGCTCGGCTGGGCCCTGCTGTTGCTGGTGACCGCCGCCTGGGCGGAAGGGGATGAAGTCTCGCTCATCACGGCGGCCGACATTGCCCGGGAAAAACCGGCCGACCTGGTGGAAATGCTGCGCAGCCGGGTCGGGCTTGACGTCAGCAACAGCGTCGTCAGCATGCGGGGGGTGCAGGGGATCGCCGTCTTCGTGGATGGTTTTGCCTCGTCGGCGGCCGAGTTCTCCCGCCTGCGGCCGGAGCAGATCGAGCGGATCGAAATCCTGCGCGGTGCCGCCTCCGCCCGTTTCGGTGCGGAGGCGATGGGCGGCGCCATCGCCATCACCACCCGCGATGCGCACCAGGTGCACGGCAGCCTGACCCAGGGGGTGGATTCCCGGCGCGGCCATTTCACCCGTGTCGATGGCGGCTACGACCGTGGTGGCCTCGGCTGGTCCCTGCTGGCGGAAAAGGCCTGGGAGCACGGCTTTCGCAGCGTGCCCGACTCGCCTTTCCCCTACCAGATCACCGTGGATGACGAGTCCGGCCAGTCCTGGCTGGTCGACAGCAAGCTGGGCTGGCGGGGCGAAGACCTGGAACTTTCCCTCAACCTGAAACGGGATAAGGGCTATTCCTTCTTCGGCCGCCCCAACTGGGCCTTCGATACCCGGACCGACAACGTCCGTTCCCGCGTGCGCTGGCAGGCCGGTCCTCTGCTGAGTCTGGAGGGGGCCCTTGGCGAAGAGCGCTACCGTTCCGCTGGCGTAAGGGACCGGGGTACCGGCACCGATGCCGCTGGCCTGGCCGCCGAAAACTGGCTGACCGGCCATTCCCGGCAGCGCGAAGGGAATCTGGCCCTGGTCTGGCAGGGCGAAGGATGGCAGGCCCGCAGCGGCGTGAATGTGGTCGAGCTGGTCGAGTCCTTCGTCAATGCCGATTACGCCAGCCGCAGCCCGACCCGCAGCGCCGATTCGCGCATCCGCAAGGAGGCCTGGTTTGCCTCGGCGGAACTGCCCCTGGGTCCAGGCCGGCTGGAACTGGGGCTGCGCCGGGATCTGCAGCGCTACCTGTCCTCGCGGGTCTACGCTGCCGGGCCGCCGGCCCAGGAAACGGCAGGGGGCGGCATGCTGAAAACCGCCACCAGCCCGAAAATCGCCTACGCCCTGCCGGTAAGCGACCACTACCGCCTGCGCGCCAGTCTGGGCACCGGCTTCTCCCCACCCCAGGCGTCCCAGCTCTACAACGGTTATGTCAGTACCGGCAGCGTCACCCTCGCCAATCCGGCGCTCAAGCCCGAGCTGTCCACCACTGCCGATCTCGCCCTCTCCCATACCGACGCAGCGGGCAGCTGGGGGCTCACCCTGTTCGCCACCCGCTGGCAGGACAAGATCGCCACGCGCATCGTCAGCTACGGCATGCCGAACATCTCGCAACCCCAGAACGTCGGCGAAGTGCGCTCCCATGGGCTGGAAGCCAGCTGGTCCCGGAGCCTGACCCCCGCCTGGTCGCTGGCGGCCAACTACACCTACAACCGGACCCGGGTGGTGAAGAACGATGCCGATCCTGCGGTGGTCGGCAAGGAGCTGCCCGACATGCCGCGCCACAAGGCCAACCTTTCCCTCAACTACAGCCCCGCCGCCGACTTCACCGCACGTCTGAAACTGCGGGCGGCCGGCAGCGCCTTCACCGACGACGCCAACACCGTTGTCGATGCCCAGGGTTATCGCTGGCGGAAGGCCGGCTACGGGGTTCTCGATCTGGCCGCCAGCTGGCGGCAACCGGCCTGGGAATTCACCCTGGCCGTCGACAACGCCCTCGACCGGGATTACGTCCAGGGCTTCTTCTGGCACGGCGAACCGCGCACTTGGCGCGGCGAACTGACTTTGCGTTTCTGATGGAGGCTTCCATGCAAACCCAGCGTTTTCTTCTGACGGCCATCACCCTGGCCGCCTGCCTTGCCACACCGGCCTGGGCCTGCCGCCCTTTCGGTTCCTACCAGTTCGTCGAGGACAGGACGGGCGGCATCTGGTTCACCGAAGGGGACAACAACGCCGTCTCGCGGCTGGCGCCGGACGGCAGCGTCAAGGCCTACAAACTGCCGACCCGGGCGGCCGAGCCGTCTTCCCTGGCCCTGGACGGCAAGGGCCAGCTCTGGTTCGTGGAGATGGGCGCCGGCCGCATCGGCCGCCTCGGCAAGAACGGACGGATCACCGAGTACCCGACGCCAAACGGCCATCCCGGCCAGGTGGCGGTGGATGAACGGGGCGAAGCCTGGTTCACCCAGATGTCGGGGCACGAGAATGGCAGCGCCCATGGCGAGCACGACCACGCCAATATCGCCAAGGTCGGCCGTATCGACCGGCAGGGCCGGATGCATGACTACCCAACGCCCGAGGGCTGGCCCACCTCGCTCGCCTTCGATGGCCGCCACCAGGCCTGGGTCACCCTGCTGGTGCCCGGCCGCGACGGCGGCAAGCCCCAGGGACGCCTGGCCCGCCTGTCGCGCGACGGGCAATGGCAGATCGCCGCCGCCTGGGACAACAGCTGCCCCAGCAACCTGGCCCGGCTGCCCGATGGCGGGCTCGCCTTTTCCGACCATTGCCGCAACGTCCTCACCCGGCTGGCCCCCGATGGCCGCCAGCAGGCACAGAAACTGCCCGCCGGCACCTACATCCAGCAACTGGCGGCGGGCAGGGACGGCAGCCTGTGGTTTACCGGCGACGAGAAGAGCCGCTTGGGGCGCATCGACCTGAGTGGCCGGGTCAGCTATCTGGAACGCCCGGAAAACGGCGACCAGACCATGGCCCTGCTGGTGACGCGCCAGGGCGATGTGGTGTTCTCGGAGTTTTACAACTACAACATCAACCGCCTGAAGCAAAGCGGCGAGTACGTGGAACACCTGATCAACGTGGATGAGCGCCACCAGGCCCAGGAGGCCAGGGAGGGCGAGGTCTGCTACGTCCAGTTCGGTGCCCGCATCGCCGCCAAGGCAGAAATGGACGCCAAACGGGCGGAAGAAGTGCGCAACGGCCGCTTCAAGCCGGACGGCCAGGGGACCGAGAAGCTGGTGGAACAGAAGTGCCTGACCTGCCACGACAGCCGCCGCCTGCTGCTGTCGCGCCGCAGCGACTGGACGCCGAGCCTCACGCGCATGCACGACTACCGCAACCTGCGCGGCGTACAGGCCCTGAGCCCGGAGGAAACCCAGCGTCTGGTGCGCTATTTCAACACCTACTACGGGCTGATCCAGTAATCCCGGCCGGGGTGGCGGTGACCGGGCGGCAGGGATTCAGCCACCCGGCGGCTGCATCGGGTAGAGGCTGGAGAGGGCGATGCTGAGCCCGTTGGGCTGGACCATGCGCACATGTTCCCGGCGCAGTTCCCGGGGGTGCTTGAGGCCACAGGAGTGGGCGATCATGGCGATCTCCCGGTTCATGTTGCGGGCGTAGTGGGCCACCCGCTCGGCCTTGTCCTCCACCACCAGGCCCCGCTGCAGGCGGGGATTGTGGGTGGCGATGCCGGTGGGACAGGTGTTGGTGTGGCAGCGCAGGGCCTGGATGCAGCCCAGGGAGAACATGAAGCCCCGGGCGGTATTGACGAAATCGGCACCGCAAGCCAGGGCCCAGGCAGCCTTGGCCGGGGTCACCAGCTTGCCCGCCGCCACCAGCCGGATGCGCTGCCGCAGGCCGCTTTCCACCAGGGCATCCACCACCCGGGGCAGGCCTTCCATGATGGACAGGGACATGTGGTCGGCCAGGGCCTGGGGCGCCGCCCCGGAGCCCCCCTCGCCCCCGTCGATGACGAGAAAATCCGGGGCGGAGGCGAGGCCCCGGCGCTGGACCGCCTCGGCCAGATCATGCAGGAAGCTCCAGCCGCCGATGGCGGTCTTGATGCCCACGGGCTTGCCGGTCAGATCCCGCACCCACTCGATCCGGTCGAGCAGCTGCTCCACGTCGGCGATGTCCGGATGCCGGTTCGGGGAGAGGGAGTCCTGGCCCACCGGGATACCCCGGATCAGGGCGATTTCCGGGGTCACCTTGCCCGCCGGCAGGACGCCGCCCTTGCCCGGCTTGGCCCCCTGGGAAAGCTTGATCTCGAAGGCCCGCACCTGCTCGTGGGCCGCCATCTGCCGCAACTTCTCCGGATCCAGGGCCCCGGCCCCGTCCCGCACCCCGTACTTGGCGGTGCCGATCTGGAAGATGATGTCGCAGCCCCCTTCCAGGTGATAGGGGGAAAGCCCGCCCTCGCCGGTGTCCACCCAGCAGCCGGCCATGGCGGCGCCCCGGGACAGGGCCTGGACCGCCGGCCGGGAAATGGCGCCGTAACTCATGGCGCTCACATTCACCAGGGAGGTGGCGGTAAAGGGCTGGCGGCACCAGCCCTCGCCGATCACCAGGGGCGGGGTGGGCAGCTTGTCCTCCTCCAGCACCGGAAACGGGTCATTGACGAAGATGATGGCCCCGTTTTCC
This sequence comes from Azovibrio restrictus DSM 23866, assembly GCF_000429665.1. Lineage (GTDB taxonomy): Bacteria > Pseudomonadota > Gammaproteobacteria > Burkholderiales > Rhodocyclaceae > Azovibrio > Azovibrio restrictus. The sequence goes on along the minus strand of NZ_AUCH01000002.1, from coordinate 101,026 downwards.
TGGTTGTTGTAGGTGGAACCGAAGCCGATGATGCCCCCCTCGTCCTTGGCCAGGCGGTAGATCCAGCCCCGGGTGGCCCGGTTGAAGGGCATTTCTTCCCGGTCGTTCAGGAAGAAGTACTGGCGGAAATATTCGCCCAGGCGCTCGAAGAAGAAGCGCAGGTGGCCGATCACCGGAAAATTGCGCAGCACCGTGTGGCGCTTCTGGGTGATGTCGCGCAGGTACCAGAACAGCAGTCCCAGGAACAGGGCCAGGGCCGCGATCACCCCGATGCCGATGTGAAATACGCTCTGCAGGCCAGACACGGCGCCCCTCCCAGACGGTAGAATCCGGGCTCAATCTAGCATACCGAGTTGCCCATGCCCATTGATTTCCCCCTGCCCCTGGACGCCGAGATTGCCGCCAACGTGGATGCCGCCCTGAGCGAGGACGTGGGGCCCGGCGACCTGACCGCCGCCCTGATTCCCGCCGGCAAGCCCGGCCGGGCCCGGGTCATTTCCCGGGAGGCCGCGGTGCTGTGCGGCACCGCCTGGTTCACCGAATGCTTCCGCCAGCTGGACCCGGGCCTCTCCATCACCTGGCACGCCGCCGAGGGCGATGCCATCGCCCCGGAACAGCTGCTGTGCGAACTGGAGGGTGAGGCCCGGGTGCTGCTCACCGGGGAACGCACGGCCCTCAACTTCCTGCAGCTCCTCTCCGGGGTGGCCACCAAGACCCGCCAGTACGCCCAGGTGGTGGCCGGCACCCGGGCCCAGGTGGTGGATACCCGGAAAACCCTCCCCGGCCTGCGTCTGGCCCAGAAGTACGCGGTGCGGGTGGGCGGCGGCGGCAACCACCGGCTGGCCCTGTGGGACGCCATCCTGATCAAGGAGAACCACATCATGGCCGCCGGCAGCATCACCGCCGCCATGGCCGCCGCCTTTCAGGTGGCAGCACAGTCCGGCGGCCGCTGCCGCTTCATCCAGGTGGAAGTGGAAAACCTGGCGGAGCTGGAAGAAGCCCTGCAGGCCGGCGCCCCCATGGTCCTGCTCGACAACTTCAACCTGGAAATGCTGCGCCAGGCCGTGGCCCTGAACCAGGGCCGAGCCATCCTGGAAGCGTCCGGCGGCGTCACCATGGAAGGCCTGCGGGCCATCGCCGAAACCGGGGTGGACCGCATTTCCATCGGTACCCTGACCAAGGACGTCCAGGCCCTGGACCTGTCCATGCGCTTTTCCATCTGACCCAGCACTTCTGCTGGGCGGGCCCGAAACCAGGACCCCGGCCAGAGGCAATTAGGCCAAAAGTCATAACAACTTCCTTCCGGCCGCCTATACTGGGGGCAAGGGTCACTTCCGGCCCCGGAAGGGAGGGAAAAATGCTGTTCGGGCTGTTCTACATCCTGGCCATTGCCATCCTGGTGCTGCACTTCACCGGCTTCCTGGACCGCCACAATCTGGAGTGGCTGCTGTTCGTCCTGGCGGCAGCGGTCTTCCCGGCGGTGTTCTTCCTCTGAAGCCGCTCAGGCGGGGCGCCGCAGCACCGCGTCCACCAGGGCCGACATGCCCCGGTGGCCGGCGCCCTCCTCGATCAAACCCTCATGCTCCCGGAGCAGCAGGAATTCCCAGCCGGGAAACTCCTGTTCGAGAAGCCGGGCCGTATAGAGGTTCTCCGCCGCCCCCGGCCCTCCGGTCCGGAGCTCCAGCTGGCGCAACCCGTAGCCTTGCAGGAACAGGCAGCCCCCCGGACGCAGCAGCGTCGCCAGGCGCTGGAACAGGCGCTGCCGCTGGGCGGCCCCCATGAACTGGATGAAGATGGCCAGCACCGCATCGAAGCCCTGGTGGAACTCGGCCGGCGGCCAGTCCGAGACCAGGATGTCCTGGCAGCGGAAATCCACCTGCACGCCCCGGCCCCGGGCCAGCTTGCGGGCCTTCTCCAGGGCCACCGGGGAAATCTCCGTGGCCACCACCTCCAGGCCCTGCTGGGCCGCCCAGACGGAATTACGCCCCTCCCCGTCCGCCAGGGACAGGACCCGGCTCGCCTGCTGCAGGCGCTCCAGCTGACTGGCCAGGAAGGCGTTGGGGGCGGTGCCGTACAGGTAATCCTCGCCGGCATCCCGGTAACGGGCAGACCAGAAAGCTTCGTGGTCGGAACTGTTCATGAATGGGTCCTCCAGTGAAAAAAGCCAGGGCTGACCCTGGCTATTTAAGGAAGTGCTTATTTTACCCCATCAATCCGGAGCCCCGGCCGCGAGCCAGGGCAGGAAGCCGCGCAGGAAGCGGGTGGTGGAAGGCATGAAGCGGCTGCCGTGGTGGTAGCAGGGATCCAGGGTGGTCACCAGGATGCGGCCCGGGGTACTGACCCGGTCGTCGTAGAACACCGAACCGCCTTCCACCGTATTCACCAGGGAAGTGGCGCCCGCCGGCACTTGCAGCTGCCCGTGGCGGTGCCAGGTGAAGGCGTCCAGCCCCACGGCCTTGACCAGGGGATGTTCCGGAGCCCCCAGGCGCAGACCGCTGTCGGCGCCCGGGGTCAGCCACCACCAGAAATTGACCGGGGTGGATTCCCAGCACACCCCGGGCACCCAGTCCTGGGCCTGATTGTCGCCCATGACCACCAGGGTCTTGCCGGCGGCCAGGAAGGCTTCGAAACGAGGCCTGGCGCGCAGCAGGTATTCCGGGTCCTGGCGACTGGCCACATAGATGCAGTCGAAGGGGCTCAGGTCCGTACTGTCCAGCTCCGGCGCGTAGATGCAGGCATCGAAGCAGGGGGCAAACTGGGGATCGTTGCGGGTGGCGTGGTGATAATAGGTGCCACCATCGATGAAGGCCATGGACATCTCTCAAGCTCCTTGGTGAATGCCGGCCTTGAGCCAGCACAGCAGTTGCGGTCCGATGCGGGCGGCGCTGGTGTCGTCGTCCACGTACATCCACAGGGTGTTGCCCCCATGCATCAGGATGCGCCCCCCCTGGGGCCGCTCCCAGTACCAGTCCAGAGGCGAGCCGTCGGCCTTCAGCCGGTGCAGCACGACCGCCCCGGCGGGAGGCGGATTGGCGCCCCGACCGTAGAAACCGGCCACGCCCCGGCGGAAGCTCAGGTCCTGGACCTCCACCCCGGCGAAGACCGGGTGTTCGCCCACCCGCTCCACGATCAGGTCGTCCAGGTGGCCCCCGGGAGCCGGCACGAAGGATTCGAGCTCCGGCAGCACCGGGTACACCAGGTGGCCGTTGAACACCAGGGTGCCGCCCCGGTTGAGGAAGCGGGTCAGCCCGGCGCTATGGCTGGCCAGGGCCCGCTGATCGATGTGGGCCGGCACCAGGATGGCGTCGAAGCGGTCGAAATCCGCCTCGCCCAGCTCGCGCACATGTCTGGCGATGACGCCCTCTGCCTCGGGCAGGGCCAGGAAGGAAGGAAACTCGTGCCCGATGGCACGCAGATACAGTATGGAAGTCATGGATGACTCACCTCGTTGATGGGCGGCCTGAACACGGGAATGGCAGCCACGCCGCCCGCCACGGCTGCCAGGGGTACGCGGCAGACAGGCAGCCGGTACAGGTCGGAAAGGGCCGCCTCGTCCATCACCTGGCCGGGGCTGCCGAAAGCATGGCGCTCCCCCGCGAAGAGGAGCAGGGCCTGACTGGCGAAATCCAGAGCGTGCTGGGGGGCATGGGTACTCACCAGCACGGTGATGCCCTGGGCCGCCAGCTCGGCCAGCAAGCCCATGAGCAGGGCCTGGTTATGCCAGTCCAGAGCCGCCGTGGGCTCATCCAGGACCAGGATGTCGGCCTCTGCGGCCAGGGCCCGGGCCATCAGCACCAGCTGCCGCTCGCCGCCGGAAAGGGCGGGAAAAGGCCGGCTGGCCAGATGCCCGGCCTCCACCCGTTCCAGGGCGGCCTGGGCGGCGGCGTAATCCTTGCGGCGCGGCGCCCCCAGCAGGCCGATCCCTCCGGCCCGGCCGAGCAGCACCATTTCCAGGGCGCTCAGGGACAGGGCCGGATGCACGGACTGGGGCACATAACCAACCCGGCCCCGCTGTTCCACCTGACCGGCGGAGGGGGTCTGGGCTCCCACCAGGAGGCGCAGCAGGGTGGATTTGCCCACCCCGTTGGGGCCCAGTACGGCACAGAGCTCGCCCCGGGCCAGTTCCAGGGACAGGTCCCGGAGAATCCAGCGCTGCTCCCTGGGCAAGCGATAGCCCAGTCCCCGGGCGCCCAGGATGATTTCCTTGTGTTCCCCCATCCTAGTGCTCCAGCCCGCGCCCGATGCGACGCACCAGGAAGGCAAACAGGGGGGCCCCGAGCAGGGCCGTGAGTACCCCCAGGGGAATTTCCACCTCGGCCACGGTGCGCGACAGGGTGTCCACCAGAATCAGATAGGCGGCGCCGCCCAGCATCACATTCACCAGAAAACTGCGATGGTCGGTGCCGATGCCCATGCGCACCAGATGCGGCACCACCAGCCCGACCCAGCCCACCACGCCGCACACGGCGACGCTGGCGGCGGTGATCAGGCCCACGGCAGCCAGGGCCAGGAAGCGGGCCCGCCCCACCCGGATGCCCAGGCTGCGGGCATCCTCTTCTCCCAGGGACAGGGCCATCAGTTGGAAGCGCAGCCCGTAGAGCAGGGCCAGGCTCAGGCCGATGCAGGGAAGCGCCAGCAGCACCCGTTCCTGGTTGGCGCTGGCCAGACTGCCCATGAGCCAGAAGACGATGGCAGGCAGCTGGTTCTGGGGATCGGCCACCAGCTTCACCAGGGAGACCCCGGCGGCGAACACCCCGCTCACCACGATGCCCGCCAGTATCAGGAGTACCGTGCCGCTGGTGCGTCCGGCGGCCTGGCTGCCGGCTAGCCAGAACACGGCCAGCAGGGCCAGGAGCCCCCAGATCAGGGCCCCGGCCACCACCGGCGGACCATCGCTCAGGAGCAGCATGGCCAGCACCCCGCCAAAAGCGGCGCCGGAGGACACGCCCAGCAGCTGGGGTTCGGCCAGGGGATTGCGGAACAGGCTCTGCAGGGCGGCGCCCGCTGCCGCCAGCCCGGCCCCGATCAGGGCGGCCAGCAGCACCCGGGGCAAACGCACGGCCTCGATGACCCGGACGGCGACGGGATCGGCCCCGTTGCCGCCGCTCAGGAGGATGTCCGCCACCTGGCCCGGGGCAATGGCATAGCGCCCCAGGCTCAGGCCCGCCAGCAGGCACAGGCAGAGCAGCGCGAGCAGGCCGGCGCTGGCCCGCCAGGTTTGGGAATGGGCGCCCATCAGCGGCCCTGCCCGAGGAGTTCCCGATAGCGGGCGCTGCTGCCGTTTTCCTTCAGCCGCAGCAGCTGATCCAGGTCCACTTCGCTGAGCGGGTAGCCGTACAGCTCCCGGTAGGCCGCCACGATCCGCTGGCGCAGGCCGGGCTCGCCCTGCCCCGGATGCAGCACGCTGAAGAGCCAGTCCACGGCCAGGGGCGTTTCCTGGCTGGGGGGGTCCCAGCGGAAGCCGCCCCGGGGATAGAGATAGACCCGGCGTTCGCTCAGGGCCTTGACCCCGGTGAAGCGGCTGTCCCGGAACAGGGTTTCCGGATTCAGCCCCGGCTCGAAATTGTTGAGCAGGATCACGTCCGGGTTCCAGGCCAGGATCTGTTCCACGCCCACCTGGGCGAAGCCCGGCAGTCCGGCCGCCGGGTTGATGCCCCCGGCCCGGCGGATGTCCCCATCCATGCTGGTGCCCTTGCCCGCCACCTGCAGGGCCGAGCGGGCCCGCATCAGGTACAGCACCCGGGGCCGCCGGGCTTCGGGGATCGCAGCCCCCCGGCGTTCCAGTTCCGCCACCCGCCCTTCGAACCAGCGGGCCAGGGCCTCGCCCCGCTCCGGCTTGCCCAGGGCCTGGCCGGTGAGGCGCAGCCAGCCGGCCGCCAGCAGACTGTCGCCGTAGCGCAGGGTCAGCACCGGCAGACCCAGGTTGCGGATCGGGGCCACGATGGCATCGCCCCGGTCGCCCCACTGGATCACCAGGTCCGGCCGGGCCATCGCCAGGGCTTCCCCGTTGGGCACGAAGTTCTCCCCCGCCACCTGGGTCGGCACTTTCACCGCCGCCGGGAACATCCGCCCCAGGAGCCCCTCGTCAATGTCGCTGCGGGCCGCGGCGTTGATGCCGCTCAGGCGCCCCACCCCGCCATCCACCGCCATCACCATGGAAGCCAGGGGAATGGGAATGGCCACCAGGCGCTGGACCCGGGCCGGGAGCTGCACTTCCTTGCCGTTCTGGTCCGTAACCTGGCCGGCGGCCAGTACCGGGGCGGCACATCCCAGGGCCAGGAGTCCCAGGAAAAGGTATCGCTGCAGGGCCTTCATGTCAGAAATCCGAGCTCAGCTTGACCACGAAGTTGCGGCCCGGCTCCACCAACGGGTTGCCGATGCTGCCGTAGGGATAGGCGATGTCCTCGGCCACGGCGGGATTGCGGCCCAGACGGTCGAACAGGTTTTCCACCCCGGCCACCACCTTCCAGCCCCGCCACTGTTCGCCCAGCAGACGGTCGAGACGACTGCCGGCATAGATATCCACCATGGCATAGCTGGAACTCTTGCGCTCCTGGGTGCTGTCGATCCGGTACTTGCCCTTGTTGCCGCGCAGCACCCCTTCCCCATACCAGCTGCCCGGGTCGTAGCGCAGGGCCAGGCGGCCGCTCAGGGGGGCGATGGTGGGCAGGGGCCGGCCCGAGGACTCATCGGTCCCGTGGGTGGCGGTGAGCATGTAGTTCAGGCGCCAGCGGGGTGCGAGCACGCTCTGGCCTTCCAGCTCCAGGCCCTTGATCACGGCCTCGGCAATGTTCTGCCGCTGGCGCAGGGTGGAGGTCAGGACCACCGTGGTGATCAGGTCGCTGTACTTGCTGTAGTAGGCGGTGAGGCTGCCCCGGTGCGCATCGCTGCCCCAGCGCAGGCCCAGTTCCAGTGTCTTGTTCACCTCCGGCTCCAGGTCGGGAGACGGCAGGGTGGTGATGGTGCCCGCCGTGGAAGTGATGGTCCGGTCCATGCCGGAGGGGGCCCGGAAGCCGCGGCTCAGGTTGGCCGCCAGACTCCACACCGGGTCCAGCTTGTAGACCGCGCCCAGATTGCCGGTCAGGGCGGTTTCAGTGCTGCCAGGATGGGAACCGAAAGCGGCCCGCTGACTGGCACTTTCATTGGCCAGGGCACTGCCGATCTTGACCTTCACCCAGTCAGCCCGCAGGGCGCCGGACAGGGTCCAGGCTTCGCTGGCCTGCCATTCGTCGGCGGCGAACACCCCCACGTTGGTCTGCTCGGACTGGCGGTCGATATGTTCCCAGCTGGTCTGGGTCACGGCACCGGTACTGGTGTTGCTGCGGGTGATCTGACGGTCCCGGCCGGCGAAATCCTCATTGAAGAAATCAGCCCCGTAACTGAGCAGATGCTCCCCCAGCCCCTTCATGGCGATCAGGTGACCGCCCCAGACCGTGGGGGAGTACACCTGCAGGTGCACATCGGCAGTGACGGCCGCATTAGCCTTGCTGGTCTGGTAGATGTCGGTATCGAACTTGCGCATGTACAGGGAAGCATCCAGGCTGTCGGCCAGGGCCCCAAAATTGCGGCCCTGGTAGCCCAGGCGCAGGTAGCGCTCGGTGATGGGGGTCTCGCTCACCTTCAGCACCGGTTCCCCGGGGGCAGCGCCCAGACCGCCGGCCCGGCCCGTGTCCACCTCCTGGTAGCGCCCCGAGAGCTCCCAGCGGGATTCACTGGTGGGCCGGTAGCCCACGTTGAAATCCAGGCCCTTGCTCTCGTACTGGCTGTTCCTGGCCTCCCCCAGGGGGGTGTCGTAATCGCTGGCGGAGCGGGAATGAGCACCAACCAGCACGTCGAACCCCTGGCCGCCCCCCACCAGTTCCACCCGGCCGCCCCACATATCGTTCACGCTGGCGTACTCCAGGGAGCGCAGACGGGGGCTCAGGCTGAAGGGCTGGTCCGCATCCACCCGGGCCCGGCGGGTGACGATATTCACCACCCCGTTCATGGCATCGGCCCCGTACAGGGCGGAAGCCGGCCCCCGGATCACCTCGATCCGCTCCACCCCGTTGGGGTCGAACATGTTGAACTCCAGGGTGCTGCGCCCCCGGTAACGGTCCCCATCCACGGTGACGATGGAACGGGCATTGTTGGAATTGAAGCCGCGCATGACGATCTGCCCGCCCAGACCGCCGGAGCGGGCGAACTGGATGCCCGGCAGCTCCTCCAGCAGCTCCTGGACCCCGGTGGCCCCGGGGCGCTCGGAAACGGTTTCCCTGCTGATCACGCTCACCGAGCGGGGCGAGTTCTCCACCGCCCCGCCTGAACGGGTGGCGGTGACCACTTCCACGGCGCCGAGCTGCTTTTCCTCGAGCGGATTCCGCCCCGTTTCCTCGGCCATCAGGGGTTGTGCCACCCCCAGGGTCAGCGCCAGCAGGGCGCCTCCGGCACAGCTTGCCTTGGCAAGCACTTCTTTCTTTTCACGCTGCATTTGGGATCACCAGTTAATAATGATTATCATGTATCCATGATGTCACCCCTCCTGCAGGACCAAAATGACTTTTCTCAAGTTGCCCCTCGCCCAGACCGCCGAAATCATCCCCGTGCTGCAGCAACACCCTGTTTTGAATGACATTCCCGAAAAATCCCTGCTCCCTCTGCTGGGTAACGGGATGTTCCGCAGCCTGGAGCCCGGGGAATTCCTGTTCCGGGAGCGGGAACAGGCCCGGACCTGGTGGTTATTGCTGGAAGGGGAACTGGAGTCGCTGCGCCACGGGACAGACGGTGAGGAACGCATCTTCGGCCAGGTCTCGCCCCATGACCTGGTGGCGGAGGTGCTGATGTTCGTACCCTGCGGCGCTTTTCCGGTCAGCATCCGGGCCCGCACTCCCTGCCGGCTGTTCCAGATGCAGCGCCAGGAACTGCACCAGTTGTGCGAACGGGAGCCCCGGGTGGCCATGCGCCTGCTGGCCCGGGCCAGCCAGCGCCTGTGTCGGCGCATCGACGAGGTGGAACTGCTGGCGCGCAGCACCGGAGCCCAACGTCTGGCCACCTACCTGCTCAAGCAGGAAGAACTGCAGGGGCCCCGCATCGAACTGCGCCTGAACCAGCGGCAGCTGGCCGCCACCCTGGGGCTGCGGGCGGAAACCCTGAACCGGCTGCTGTCCGAGTGGCTGCAGCAGGGCTATGTGGGCGGCAAGCGCCGCAGTTGGGAGATCAGGAATGGGGCAGCCCTGGACAGGATAGCCCGAGGCTGCGCCTGAGGATGAAGGCGGGGGAAAGCACAGGACAGGAGCCCGACAGAACCCCGCCCGATAACCGGAACTCAGCCCCCGCGCCGAGTGGCCCGGGCTTCAGCCAGGTTGGCGGCCACGTCCGGGTAGAGTTCCTCCAGGAACAGGTCGTCCAGCCCCAGGTAGTCCAGCACGTGGCTGCCCCAGCCGTGCCATTCCGCCTCTTCCGGCACTTCCAGATAGCGGGCCACCAGGTGGTCGGCGAGGATGGACAGGGCGATCAGGGTACGCACCAGGGGCGGCTCCTCCTCGTCTTCGAGCAGGATGGGGTCGTGATGCCCCTTGATGGCCTCCACGATGATGTCGCTCAGCTGCCAGTCCGCCGCCAGGAGCGCGCCCACGGTCACATGGCTGACCCCGTGGCGTTCGTGCTCCACTTCGGGCATGGGCCGGTCCGCGTGGTTGGCCCGGGCCAGGGTTTCCTTGTAGTCGGGAAAATGCTGCATCAGGATGGGAATGCCGCAATCGTGGAACAGCCCGTAGGTGTGGGCGTCCTCCCGGGACACCGGCGCCGCGCCGCCCCCCAGCTGGGTGGCCAGGGTGGCGCAGGCCACGGCATGGAGGTTGGAACGCTCCCAGAAACGCTCCATGGAGATGCCGGCGGACAGGCTGCGTTCCAGCTCGATGCCGGCCACCATCTGGGTCACCTGCTTGAGCCCCAGGATGGTCACCGCTTGCTGCACGTTCTGGACCTTGTGGCGCAGGGCAAACACCGGAGAATTGGCCGCCCGGATCATGGCGGCCGCCAGGCTCACGTCGCCGCTGATCAGGCCCACCACCCGCTGGAAATCCACGGTCTCGGCCCGGATCTCGGTCATCAGGGCCTGCAGCACCTGGGGACAGGGCGGAATGCTCAGGCGGCCGATGATGTCGCCCAGGGCCCGGGCATCCAGGGTGGGCGGGGTGTGGGCCAGAACGGCAGTCAGCAGGGGATCAAGGGCTTTTTCGGCGTACACGGCGCGCTCCGTAAGTTCGCAGAAAGGCAAGCCGGCAGCCCGGAATCCAGGGCCATGCCCTGGGCTTGTGGCAGTCCCGCCATCCTGGGACTCCGGCACTGGAGTCCTGTAGATCGGTAACTTTGCGTCCCTGGCTTTCGCTCAGGTTTGCCTTTCTCGTTGCAGCGCACAAATTATCACCTTCGTATTACGACGGTCAAGATTTGCGCTCGTTTGTAAAATTGCCGCCGTCATAAAAAAGCGGCCCGCAGGCCGCTGCTGCCGGGCACTGCCCTGGCTCAGATACGTGCCACCATGTAGGCCTTGATGGCCGCCACGTCGGGGGCCATCACTTCCACCTGCTGGGGCAGGTTCTCGATGCCTTCCAGGGCGGCAGGCCGCTCCGGCTCCCGGCCCAGGGCTTCGCGGATGGTCTCGGCGAACTTCACCGGCAGGGCGGTTTCCAGTACCACCAGGGGCACACCGGCAGGTTGCGGATGCTCCTTGGCCACCTTCACCCCGTCGGCGGTGTGGGTGTCGATCATCACGCCGTATTGCTCATGCACGGCCTTGATGGTGGCGAGGCGGTCGGCGTGGGTGCTCTTGCCGGAAACGAAGGCGAAGCCCGGCAGCTTGTCCATGTAAGGTGTGCCGCGCAGGTCGAAGGCGCCGCCGCCGTCCACCTGCTTCCACAGATCCCGCACCACGGCCGCATCCCGGCCCACCAGGTCGAAGACGAAACGTTCGAAGTTGGAGGCTTTGGAAATGTCCATGGAGGGACTGGAGGTGACGCTGGTTTCCGCCGTGCTGCGGGGACGGTACACGCCGGTCTTGAAGAACTCGTCGAGCACGTCGTTTTCGTTGGTGGCCAGCACCAGCTGGGCGATGGGCAGCCCCATCTGGCGGGCGATGTGGCCGGCGCAGATGTTGCCGAAGTTGCCGGAAGGCACGCAGAAGGAAACCTGCTGGTCATTGCTCCCGGTGGCGGCGAAGTAACCCTTGAAGTAGTAGACGATCTGGGCCAGCACCCGGGCCCAGTTGATGGAATTGACGGCGCCGATCTTGTACTTGGCCTTGAATTCGGCATCGTTGGAGACAGCCTTCACCACGTCCTGGGCGTCATCGAACATGCCGGTGACGGCGATGTTGTAGATGTTGGCATCCTGGAGGGAATACATCTGGGCGCGCTGGAAGGCGCTCATCTTGCCGTGCGGCGAGAGCATGAACACCTTGACGTTGTGCTTGCCGCGCATGGCGTACTCGGCGGCGGAGCCGGTGTCGCCGGAGGTGGCGCCGAGGATGTTGATGGTCTCGCCGCGCTTCTCCAGCACGTACTCGAACAGGTTGCCCAGGAGCTGCATGGCCATGTCCTTGAAGGCCAGGGTGGGGCCGTTGGAGAGCTCCTGCAGGGCCAGCTTGTCCTTCTCCAGCCAGTGGATAGGGGTGATGTCAGCCGGATTGTCGCCAGGCCGGGCGAAGCAGTAGGTCTCGGCGGTGTAGGTCTTGTCCAGCAGGACCTTCAGGTCGGCGGCGGGGATGTCATCCACGTACTTGGAGAGGATGGCAAAAGCCAGGTCCGCGTAGGAGAGCTGGCGCCAGGCATCCAGCTCGGCCCGGCTCACCTGGGGATAGGTCTCGGGCAGGTAGAGGCCGCCGTCCGGCGCCAGGCCGCCCAGCAGGATGTCGCAGAAGGGAAGTGCGGGGGACTGGCCCCGGGTGGAGATGTAGCGCATGGCGGCAGACCGGAAAACGGAAAAGCCGCGATTCTAACCCGCTCCGGCCTCCTCGGGCAGGGATTGCCGCCAGCCTCGGCCCAGGGCCAGGAGGAAATGCCCCAGCCCCAGGGCCGCAAGCCCCAGGGCCGGGAGTTCCTGCCCGGCCAGGGCCCCCAGGGCCGCCATCAGGAACAGCGCCCCCCGCCCGGCCCCGCCGGTCGCCAGACGGGCCCGCAAGGCCGTGCGCCGGGGCGTGACCGGCCCTGGGCAGGCCCACACGGGCAACAGCTGGCTCAGGGCCCCCAGCACCAGGGGCAGCAGGAAACCCAGGCCGAAGGCCAGGATGGTGGCCCGGGGCTGGAGCAGCTGAAAACCGTGCAGCAGCCCCGCCAGGGCCAGCAGCATGAAACCCAGCAGCGCCGCCACCAGGCTGGCGGCGGCCCCATCCCGGAACAGCAGGCCCGGGCCGAACAGGCGCCACCAGCGCACCAGCAGACGCAGCACCGGGTACAGCAGCAGGGCCAGCCCCCCCGCCGCCAGCAGGGGCCCCATCAGCTGCAGCCCGCCCAGCACCGCCAGGGCCGTACCGGTGACCAGCATGGCGACGCTGCCCAGGGTGGACCACAGGTAGCGGCGCAACCAGTGCACGGCTTCAGGATCGGGGCGCCCCAGGGCCGTGGGCAGCAGCAGGGGCAGGGTCCCCAGGGCGGCCAGGGCAACGAAGCCCAGGGTGTTCAGGTGCAGGTGCAGGCTGCGCAGGGGCCAGTAGGCGGCCGGCAGGGAGACCAGGGGCGGCACGGCCAGGAGGGCCAGGCTCAGGCAGGCCAGGGAGGCCCCGTACCAGCGCCAGCCCGGATGGGGCGCCCCCAGGCAGGCCCGGGCCCGGCCCCGCATCCAGACGATCAGGGCCAGGGCGGCCAGGGCCAGCACCAGGGCCAGGGGATGCAGCAGCCAGCGGGGCCCCAGTCCCCCCAGCACCAGGGCGACCCCCAGCCCGCCCGCCTGGACCAGCCAGGGCAAGGCCCGGAAGAAGGAATGGGGGGAGCCGGTGCGGGTCAGCACCGGCACGAAATGCAGCATGGCCGCGCAGATGAGCGGCATGATGCCCGCCGCCACCAGCAGGTGAAAGGCCGCCACCGGCGGCAGCCAGCCGCTGGCCCCCGCGATCAGGGCCAGGGCAAAAGCAGCCAGCACGGCAAAAACAAGGGATGTCACGACGGCCCACCAGGAAACAAAATGCGAAAAAACAGTGCGGAAACAAAACGGGAGCCCGGAGGCTCCCGCAGTCTATGGCATGAACGCCATCGGGTTTATCCTTAAAACCTCAGTTAAACCACAGAGGCACGGCCAGAGTCACTTTCTAGGTGAGCGAGAAGCATAGTGCAAGCCATTGTTTTTTTGAACTTCTCTGTGCCTCTGTGTCTCTGTGGTGAGGTTTTTAGGTTTACTGCAGCTCTTCCAGGCGCAGCTTGGTGACCTTGCCCTGCACGGCGGCCAGGGATTCCACCTTGGCGATGGCGGCGTCGGCACCCTTTTCCTTGCACTTGTGGGTGAGGATGATGATGTCGGTCTGGGCCTCGCCCTCTTCCGGCTCCCGCTGCAGCATGGCGTCGATGGAGATGGCCTGGTCGGCCAGGATGCGGGTCACGTCGGCCAGCACCCCGGGCTTGTCCTCCACCCGCAGGCGCAGGTAGTAGGCGGTTTCGGCCTCGGCGATCGGCAGGATGGGCAGGTCGTGCAGCTGGTCGGGCTGGAAGGCCAGGTGGGGCACCCGGTTGTCCGGGTCGGCGGTGGCGGTGCGGGCCACGTCCACCAGGTCGGCGATCACGGCGGAAGCGGTGGGCTCGGCCCCGGCGCCCTTGCCGTAGTAGAGGGTGGCGCCCACGGCGTCGCCCTTGACCAGCACGGCGTTCATGGCGCCTTCCACGTTGGCGAGCAGGCGCTTGGCCGGCACCAGGGTGGGATGCACGCGCAGTTCCACGCCATCCTCACGGCGCCGGGCGATACCCAGGAGCTTGATGCGGTAACCCAGCTGCTCGGCGTACTTGATGTCGGCGGCTTCCAGCTTGGTGATGCCTTCCACGTAGGCCTTGTCGAACTGGACCGGTATGCCGAAGGCGATGGAGGCGATCAGGGTGGCCTTGTGGGCCGCGTCCACGCCTTCGATGTCGAAGGTGGGATCGGCTTCGGCATAGCCCAGGCGCTGGGCTTCCTTCAGGACGTCGGCGAAGGGCAGGCCCTTGTCGCGCATCTCGGAGAGGATGAAGTTGGTGGTGCCGTTGATGATGCCGGCCACCCATTCGATGCGGTTGGCGGCCAGGCCTTCACGCAGGGCCTTGATGATGGGGATGCCCCCGGCCACGGCGGCCTCGAAGGCCACCATCACACCCTTGGCCTGGGCGGCAGCAAAGATTTCATTGCCATGCACGGCCAGCAGGGCCTTGTTGGCGGTGACCACGTGCTTGCCGTTGGCGATGGCCTGCATGACCAGTTCCTTGGCGACGCCGTAGCCGCCGATCAGCTCCACCACCACATCCACTTCCGGGTCATTCACCACGGCGAAGGCGTCGTCGGTGATCCTGCAGGCGCCGCCAGTGACCTGCCTGGCCAGTTCCTGGTTCTTGTCGGCCACCACGGAAATCTGGATGGGCCGGCCCGCCCGGCGGGTGATTTCGGCTGCGTTGCGGGAGAGAACGGTAAAGGTGCCGCCACCGACGGTACCGATGCCCAGGAGGCCAACATTGATGGGTTTCATATGGTTCGATTCACTATGGGTTAAGTGGGGTGTAGCGGCAGAGACTTCCGGTTAGGAAGCACTGCCATGGCGTTTGCGGTAGCCTTCCAGGAACCGGGCGATGCGGCCGATGGCGTCGCGCAGGTCGTCCTCGTGGGGCAGGAACACCAGGCGGAAGTGGTCCGGCTGGGGCCAGTTGAAGCCCGTGCCCTGGACCAGCAGCACCCGCTCGGCCACCAGCAGCTCCTGGATGAAGGCCTGGTCATCCTCGATGGGATACATCTTGGGGTCCAGGCGGGGGAACATGTACAGGGTGGCCTTGGGCTTGACGCAGCTCACCCCGGGAATGGCGGTGATCAGCTCGTGGGCCAGGTCCCGCTGGCGGCACATGCGGCCGGTGGGGGCCACCAGGTCGTCGATGCTCTGATAGCCGCCCAGGGCGGTCTGGATCGCGTACTGGCCGGGCACGTTGGCGCACAGGCGCATGGAGGCCAGCATGTTCAGGCCCTCGATGTAATCCTGGGCGTGGCGCTTGTCGCCGCACACCACCATCCAGCCGGCCCGGTAGCCGCAGGAGCGGTAATTCTTGGAGAGGCCGTTGAACACCAGGGTCAGCACGTCCTCGGAGAGGGAGGCCAGGGAGGTGTGGGTGTTGCCGTCGTACAGCACCTTGTCGTACACCTCGTCGGCGCAGAGGATCAAGTTGTGCTGCCGGGCGATTTCCACCAGTTCCTTCAACAGCTCGTCCGGATACAGGGCGCCGGTGGGGTTGTTGGGATTGATGATCACCAGGGCCCGGGTGTTGGGGGTGATCTTGCTGCGGATGTCATCCAGGTCCGGCAGCCAGCCGTTCGCCTCGTCGCACAGGTAGTGCACCGGCGTACCGCTGGAAAGGCTGACGGCGGCAGTCCACAGGGGATAGTCGGGCGCCGGCACCAGCACCTCGTCGCCGGGATTCAGGAGGGCGTTCATGGACATCACGATCAGCTCGGACACCCCGTTGCCCACGTAGATGTCCTCGATGCCCACCCCCTTGATGTGCTTCTCCTGGGTGTAGTGCATGATCGCCTTCCTGGCCGCGAAGATGCCCTTGGAATCCGAATAGCCGGCCGAGTTGGGCAGGTTGCGGATCATGTCCAGCTGGATCTCCTCGGGCGCGTCGAAGCCGAAGGCTGCCAGGTTGCCGATGTTGAGCTTGATGATCTTGTGGCCTTCATCTTCCATCTGCTTGGCCCGGGTCAGCACGGGACCGCGGATGTCGTAGCAGACGTCGGCAAGCTTGTTGGACTTCAATACGGGCTTCATGGCTTCGTTCCTGGCAGGAGCCGCCGCACCCGCCCCTTGGGGCTTGCGGGTCCGGCTCGCTTTTTTGTGAGCATTCACAAGGGATCACTTTCCCGGTGTCTGGATTCCCGGCGGGGGTCCAGGGGGACCGGCGAAAAAGTTATAATCCTACTTTAAGCCATGGTGCACCGCAATTTTGACGGCCACCCCGATGCCCGGTCCCACATGAAACTCCACGTCGACAACAATCCCAGCCTCAAGCTCTTCACCAGCCACGGGGACGGCTATGTGGCCGTCAACCTGGAGCGCTACACCACCCACCTGCTGGTCCTGCCGGACCGGGTGGAGCCCGACTGGACCCGGCACGACTTCGCCGCCCTGGAACAGCAGGACTTCGCCCACCTGGCCGCCTGCGGTGCCGAAATCGTGCTGCTGGGCACCGGCCCCCGGCTACGTTTCCCCCATCCGGCCCTGCAGCAGCCCCTGATGGCCGCCGGCATCGGCCTGGAAGTGATGGACACGGCGGCCGCCTGCCGCACCTACAACATCCTGGCCAGCGAAGGCCGCAAGGTCGCCGCCGCCCTCCTCATCGACACCCCATGACCCAGAAGATCGCCCTGCGCATCCACGTGGGGACCCTGGCGGGCGCCCGCCACGGGGTTCCCCTGCTCGTCGAACGGCTGCAGGCCCACCTGGCCGGCGCCACCTTCCTGCTCTGCCTGGGGCCCGACCAGTCCGGCCGGGCCTTTGGCCAGGCCATGCGCCTGCGCCGCCACTGCGGCTGGAAAACCCCCCTGCGGGGCACCCTGATCCCGGCCGGGGAAATCGCCCCCAAGGCCGCCGACAGCCTGCGCCTGATCGAGGCCGCCGGCTTCGAGGCCGGCATTTCCGCCTGGAACCGGGTCGCCTGGGAAAAACAGGCGGCCAGCGCCGACAACGACTGGATCGCCAACGACCTGAAGCAGGCCATGGACGCCTTCGAGAGGCTCTACGGCCATCCCCCGCAAGTCTTCGGTGCCCCGGACTGGCAGGCCAGCCGGCACCAGCTGCGCCTGCTGCAGCGCCTGGGCTTTGCCTGCGCCTCGGACTGCCGCGGCAGCCACCCCTTCCTGCCCGTCTGGCAGGGAGAGCTGCTGCCCTGCCCCCAGTTGCCCACCACCCTGCCCACCCTGGAAGAGCTGATGCACGGCGGCCGCCAGGAGGAAGAGGCGGTGCAGCGGCTGCTGGAACTCACGGAAAACCTCCAGGCGCCCCAGGTCTTCAGCCTGCGCGCCGAACACGAGGGCCTGGGCCACCTGGGCGCCCTGGAACAGCTGTGGCAGGGCTGGCAGGACCAGGGCCACCTGCTCACCAGCCTGGGGGACCTGGCCGCCGACCTGGAGCCCAAGACCCTGCCCTACGCCGAAATCCGGCCCGGCGACATTCCCAACCGGAACGGCAGCCTGTTCCTCCAGGGCCGGGATCACCTGGCCTGAACAACCCTTGACCGGGGGCCGGCCCCCCGTGACAATCCCCTTACCCCAACCGTAAGGAGATCGTCATGTCCGACCCCCAGGTCGCAGACTTCACCCTGCCGGCCACCAGCGGCCAGTCCTTCACCCTCTCGGCCCAGCGGGGCAAGACCGTGGTGCTCTATTTCTATCCCAAGGACAGCACCCCGGGCTGCACCACCGAAGCCCAGCAGTTCCGCGACCTGTACCCGGAATTCCTGGCCGCCGGGGCTCTGGTGCTGGGCGTCTCCCGGGACAGCCTCAAATCCCACGAAAATTTCAAGCTGAAGCAGGAACTCCCCTTCGAACTGCTCTGTGACAAGGAGGAAACACTTTGCCAACAGTTCGAAGTCATCAAGATGAAGAAAATGTACGGTAAAGAGGTAAGGGGCATCGAGCGCAGCACCTTCGTGATCGACGAGAAGGGCGTGCTGCGCAAGGAATGGCGGGGGGTCAAGGTCCCCGGCCACGCCCAGGAAGTGCTTGATTTCGTCAAATCCCTCTAATTTTTCCGAGACTCCCGCTCATGGCCAGAAAAACCAGCAAGAAAGCCGAAGCCACCAAGATTTTCGTTCTCGACACCAACGTGCTGATGCACGACCCCACCAGCCTGTTCCGTTTCGAAGAGCACGACATCTTCCTCCCCATCATGACGCTGGAGGAACTGGACAACCACAAGAAGGGCATGTCCGAAATCGCCCGCAACGCCCGCCAGGTCTCCCGCACCCTGGACGAGATGCTGGCCCTGGCAGAGGACATCGAGGAAGGCATTCCCCTGGACGAGCCCAGCAAGGGCCTGGCCTCGGGCCGGCTGCTGCTGCAGACCGAAGCGATCAGCTCCGAGCTGCCCCCGGCCCTGCCCACCTCCAAGGTGGACAACCAGATCCTGGCCGTCGTCATCCACCTGCAGCGCCGCTACCCGAAGCGCTCGGTGATCCTGGTGTCGAAGGACATCAACATGCGCATCAAGGCCCGCTCCCTGGGCCTGCCGGCGGAGGATTACTTCAACGACAAGGTGCTGGAAGACACGGACCTGCTCTATGCGGGCAGCCGGGCCCTGCCCGCCGACTTCTGGGACAAGCACGGCCAGGGCATGGAATCCTGGAAGAAGGACGGCAAGACCTACTACCGGGTCAGCGGCCCCCTCTGCCCGGACCTGCTCCTGAACGAGTTCGTGTACCTGGAGGGTGAGCCGGAATTCACCGCCCTGGTCAAGGAGGCCGCCGGCAAGAAGGCGGTGCTGGAAACCCTGGTGGATTACTCCCATCCCAAGCACGCGGTATGGGGCATCAACGCCAGGAACCGGGAGCAGAACTTCGCCCTGAACCTGCTCATGGACCCGGAAATCGACTTCGTCACCCTGCTGGGCCAGGCCGGTACCGGCAAGACCCTGCTGACCCTGGCCGCCGGCCTGACCCAGGTGCTGGAAACCAAGCGCTATGCGGAAATCATCATGACCCGGGTGACCGTCCCGGTGGGGGAGGACATCGGCTTCCTGCCCGGCACCGAGGAGGAAAAGATGGCCCCCTGGATGGGCGCCCTGGAGGACAACCTGGAAGTGCTGACCCACTCGGAGGAAGGGGGCGGCGCCTTTTCCGGCGAATGGAGCAAGGCCGCCACCACGGACCTGATCCGTTCCCGCATCAAGGTGAAGTCCCTGAACTTCATGCGCGGCCGCACCTTCCTGAGCAAGTTCCTGATCATCGACGAGGCCCAGAACCTGACGCCGAAGCAGATGAAGACCCTCATCACCCGGGCCGGCCCGGGCACCAAGGTGGTCTGCCTGGGCAACATCGCCCAGATCGACACCCCCTACCTGACCGAGGGCTCTTCCGGCCTCACCTACGTGGTGGACCGCTTCAAGGGCTGGACCCACTCGGGCCACATCACCCTGCAACGGGGCGAGCGCTCCCGCCTGGCTGACCACGCGGCGGAAGTCCTGTGACACGGGTATAATCCCGCGACCTCACCGACCGCGCCCCTGGCGCGGTTTGTCTTTCAGCTCAATCCGCACGGAGGCCCCCTCTTGAAACGTCGCGCCTTTCTCGCCGCCGCCAGCCTGCTGCCCCTGTTCGTATCCCCCGAAGCCCTGGCTGCCAAAAAGAAGAACTCCGAGAAGAACACTTCCAAGAAATCCGCCAAGTCCTCCAGCAAGAAAAGCAGCAAGAAATCCTCATCCTCCCGCAAAGAGACACCGCCCAGCCGCCCCCAGGCCCAGCCCCAGACCACGGCGGAAAACTCGGTCCTGGACAGCGCCCATCCGGGCTCATCCGCCACCCGGCTGCCGCCGGTCAAGGCCCCCGAACCCCCGGCCCTGTGGCGCACCTTCGAGGTGGCCACCACGGTACAGCTGCAGCCCTCCCGGGGCCGCCAGCGTCTGTGGCTGCCCCTGCCCCTGAACCAGGACACCCTGTACCAGCGCAACCTGGGCCACACCTGGCAGGGCAATTTCGAGCTGGGCAGCCTGCGCCGCCTGCCGGACGGGGACCTGGAGGCCTTCTACTGCGAGTGGAAGGAAGGGGTGACGCCGCGGCTCGAACTGCTCACCACGGTCACCACCGCCGACCGGCACTTCGACGTCTCCCGCCGCACCCTGCCGCCGGAGCGGGAAGACATCCTGCGCCGCAACCTGCAGGCTTCCCGGCTGCTGCCCAATGATGGCGAGGCCCACAAGCTGGCCCAGCGCATCATCGGCCGCATCCTGGACCCGGTGGCCCAGGCCCGGGCCATTTTCGACTGGGTGGTGGAAAACACCGAGTACGACCCCGGCCTGCCCGGCTGCGGCAATGGGGATGTGCGCCGGCAGATCGAACAGCACCGGTTCGGGGGCCGCTCCGCCGACATCAACGGCCTGTTCGTCTCCCTCTGCCGGGCCATCGGCATCCCTGCCCGGCGGGTGTTCGGCCAGCGCATCGAGCAATCCCGCATCGCCTCCAGCCTGGGCATCCGCGGCGACGCCACCCATGCCGCCCACTGCCGGGCCGAATTCTACGTGCCCGGCTACAGCTGGATTCCCGTGGACCCCAGCGACGTGCGCCGCACCATCGCCATGGAAGGCCTGGACCTGCGCGACAGCAAGCTGACAGCCATGCGCAAGATCCTGTTCGGGGTCTGGGAAATGAACTGGATGGCCTATAACGTGGCCGAGGACCTGACCCTGCCCAACGGTCCTGCCCTGCCCTTCTTCACCCTGCCCCGCCTGGAACGCCTGGAGGGCGCCCTGGACGGCCTCGATCCGGGCAGCTTCGTCTACAGCATCCGGAGCCGCCAGCAGCTGGGCTGACCCGGCGCCGCCGGATCAGTACTGGGTATCCACGAAACCGCCCTGGGCCAGGCTCTCGAAGCGGGTGAACTGGCCCAGGAAGGCCAGCCGCACGGTGCCCGTGGGGCCGTTCCGCTGCTTGCCGATGATCACCTCGGCGATGCCCTTGTCGGGGGAATCGGGCTTGTAGTACTCGTCCCGGTACAACATCATGATCACGTCCGCATCCTGCTCGATGGCGCCCGATTCGCGCAAGTCGGACATCATCGGGCGCTTGTCGGTGCGCTCTTCCACCTTCCGGGAGAGCTGGGACAGGGCGATGATGGGGACCGACAGCTCCTTGGCCAGGGACTTGATGGAGCGGGAGATTTCCGACACTTCCGTGGCCCGGTTCTCGTTCTGGCGGGCCGAGGCCATCAGCTGGATGTAGTCGATCACGATCAGGCCCAGCTTGCCGCACTGGCGATGCAGGCGCCGGGCCCGGGCGCGCAGGTCCACGGGATTCAGGCCGCCGGTCTCGTCAATGTAGATGGGCGCCTCATGGAGCTTGCCCAGGGCCATGGAGAGGTTGGACCAGTCCTCGTCGCTGAGGCGGCCGGTCCGCACCTTGTGGGAGTCGAGCCGGCCAATGGAGGCCATCATCCGCGTCGCCAGCTGGGCGCCCCCCATTTCCATGGAGAACACCCCCACCGGCAGCCCGGCCAGGGTGGCCACGTTCTCGGCGATGTTGAGGGCGAAGGCGGTCTTCCCCATGGAGGGACGGCCGGCCACGATGATCAGGTCCCCGGGCTGCAGGCCCGAGGTCTTCTGGTCCAGGTCGATGAAGCCCGTGGGCACCCCGGTGATGTCGGAAGGATTGTCCCGGTCATGGAGTTCCTGGATGCGCTCCACCACCTGGGTCAGCAGAGGATTGATGTGCACGAAGCCCTCGCTGGTGCGGGAGCCCTTCTCGGCAATCTCGAACACCTTGGCCTCGGCCTCGTCGAGCAGGGTCTTGGCATCCCGGCCCAGGGGATTCAGGGCGTTGCCGGCGATCTCGTCAGCGGCCGCCACCAGCTGGCGCAGGATGGCCCGTTCCCGGACGATTTCCGCATAGCGGCGGATGTTGGCGGCGGAGGGGGTGTTGTTGGCCAGCTCCCCCAGGTAGGCCAGCCCCCCCGTGTGCTCGCTCTCGCCGGCCGCATCCAGGGATTCGGCCACGGTCACCACGTCAGCGGGCTTGCCCTTCTCCAGCAGGCTGCGGATCTGCCGGTAGATGCGCTTGTGCTCGTCCCGGTAGAAGTCCGTGTCGGCGATCATGTCGCCGATCCGGTCCCAGGCCTGGTTGTCCAGCAGCAGCCCCCCCAGCACCGACTGTTCCGCCTCGATGGAATGGGGCGGCACCCGCAGCTGGGCAATGGCGGGGTCCACGGGCTGCCGGAATTTCTTGAAAGGACGTTGTTCGCTCATAGGGGCGGCAGTTTACCCTACCCGCCGGGCTGCCGTAGCAGCCTTCTCAGCAACCGCCGCAAACCTCAGGCGGGTTGGCGCAGCAGGCCCCAGCAACGGCTCAGGATCAGGGCCGCAAGGCCGAAGCCCAGGAAGCAGAGCAGGGACCAGTTGGCCATGCTCAGGCCCAGGAACTCCCACTCGCGGCTGCTGCACAGGCCGGTGGCCATGAACAGGGTGGGATACTGCATGCCCAGCCAGTCCACAAACAGCTCTATGGGCCCCTGGTCGGTGTAGCTGCACTCGGCCACCAGACCCGGCACCGCCTGCATGGTGGTCTGGTACAGGGCGGTCAGGAAACCGCCCAGGGTGATGCCTGCCAGCCCCAGCCCCCAGGCCTTCTGGCCCCGGGGCCCCAGGGGCAGGAGCGCCCCCAGCAGGGCCAGGGCCCCGAATAGCAGGTACAGGACCCGCTGAAAGATGCACAGGGGGCAGGGATTGAGGCGCTCCCATTCCTGGATCACGAACCCTGCCGCCACCAGCCCCCAGGCGCCCAGCCCCAGGAGCAGGAAGCCCAGCCGGGGGGACAGACGTTCAAGCCAGCACATAACTTCTCAACCTCATGGACAACTCCTGCAATTGACGGACGCCCGAAGTTTCGGCCTTGCGGCACCATTCCTGCAACTGCTGCAGTACCTGCTCACGGCTGGCATTGGAACGCTCCCACAGGGCCGTCAGCTCCTGGCGCATGGCATACAGGGTGGCCAGGCTGGGGGCCCGGGCCAGCAACTCGTCCAGCCGTTGCCGCAACTCCCCGGGCAAGGCCCGCCCGTCGCCGGCCAGGGCCTGTTTCAGCCCCTCGAACCGGGCCCGGTCCTGGAGCTTCTGCAACTCGCTCCGGTAGGCCTGAGCCAGGGAGCGGCCGTAACGGGCGAGCAGGTCGTAGCGGTGGGTGATCAGGGCATCCAGGGTCTGGCCGTCCACCTGCGCCCGGGGCTGCCCCAGCCGGGGCGTGGGCGCCACCCGCTTGACCCGGGCCAGGCCCAGGGCCGCCAGGATGCGGATGTAGAGCCAGCCGATGTCGAATTCGTACCAGCGGTTGGAAAGTTTGGCCGAGGTGGCGAAGGTATGGTGATTGTTGTGCAGCTCCTCGCCGCCGATCAGGATGCCCCAGGGCAGCAGGTTGGTGGAGGCGTCGCCGCTGGCAAAATTCCGGTAGCCCCAGAAATGGCCGAGACCGTTGATCACCCCGGCGGCCCAGAAGGGAATCCAGAGCATCTGCACGGCCCAGATGCTGAGCCCCAGGGGGCCGAACAGCAGCAGGTCGATGCCCAGCATCAGCAGGATGCCGAGCAGGTTGTGCCGATAGACGTGGCGCTCCAGCCAGTCATCCGGGGTGCCATAGCCGAAGCGGGCCAGGGTGTCCGGGTTCCTGGCCTCGGCCCGGTACAGCTCCGCACCTTCCAGCAGCACCTTCCAGATGCCCCGGGTCTGGGGACTGTGGGGGTCCTCCTCGGTCTCGCAGCGGGCATGGTGCTTGCGGTGGATGGCCGCCCACTCCCGGGTCACCATGCCGGTGGTGAGCCAGAGCCAGAAGCGGAAGAAATGGGATGGCAGGGGATGCAGCTCCAGGGCCCGGTGGGCCTGATGCCGGTGCAGGAAGATGGTGACGGCGGCGATGGTCACATGGGTCAGCCCCAGGGTCACCAGCAGATAGCCCCACCAGGGCAGATCGAAAACACCGTTGAGAACGCTCACGCAGGGCCACTCCTCGATTCAGGGAAGCCCATTGTAGGAGAAAGCCCCCGGGCCAAACAGCCCGGTCCCAGTAGGGTTATCCGCAGCTTATCCGCCATGGTTACGCAAACGCCACAGCCCGTTACCCCCTGTCATTTGGAAAGCGGCGTCAGCACCGGTAAACTGCCGCTCCATGAGTACAGCCCGCATTCTCCTGGTCGAAGACGACCAGCGCCTCGCCGACCTGACCGCCGAGTACCTGCGCCGCAACGATTTCGATGTCAGCATCGAAGGTCGCGGCGACACGGCGGAAACCCGCATCCAGTCGGAACAGCCTGACCTGGTGGTCCTGGACATCATGCTGCCCGGCAAGGACGGCTTCGAAGTCTGCCGGGGCGTGCGCCCCTCCTACAAGGGGGTGATCCTGATGCTCACCGCCCGGGACGAGGACTTCGACCAGATCCTCGGGCTGGAACTGGGGGCCGACGACTACATCGCCAAACCCGTGCAACCCCGGGTGCTGCTGGCCCGCATCAAGGCCCTGCTGCGCCGTCTGCCCAGCGGCGGCCCCGCCCCCACGGAAAAGAAGGAACAGGTGTTCGGCCACTTCCGCATCAGCCAGGCCACCCGCACCGCCCACCTGGACGACACCCCCCTGGATCTGACCACGGCCGAGTTCGATCTGCTCTGGCTGCTCGCCACCCACGCCGGCACCATCCTGTCCCGGGACGACCTGCTGCAGGAACTGCGCGGCATCGGCTTCGACGGCCTGGACCGTTCCATCGACGCCCGCATCTCCCGGCTCCGGAAGAAGATCGGCGACGACCCGGAAAACCCGGCCCGGATCAAGACCGTACGCGGCAAGGGCTACCTCTTCAGCCAGCATGACTGGGACTGACACCGGTCCGGAGCTGCCCTCCCCGGGCGGTCCCGCCCGTCCGCGCCGGCG
Organism: Azovibrio restrictus DSM 23866; assembly: GCF_000429665.1. Taxonomy (GTDB): domain Bacteria; phylum Pseudomonadota; class Gammaproteobacteria; order Burkholderiales; family Rhodocyclaceae; genus Azovibrio; species Azovibrio restrictus. The sequence goes on along the minus strand of NZ_AUCH01000002.1, from coordinate 76,220 downwards.
CCTGCTGTGGCGGGGACGGCGCTACAGCCTGTCGAAGATCTTCCTCAATTTCTACCTGCTGGCCATGGGCAGTTTCGTGGCCATCGCCTTCATTGCCGACGCCCTGATCGCCGGCGCCCTGAAGGGCATCACCGACGACTACGCCCGGCGCTTCATGCGCGGCACCATCCTGCTCATCGAAGACGAGCTGTTCCGCTACCCCAAGGCCAGCTGGGACAAACGCATCAAGCTCATGGACGAGAAGTTCGCCTACCGCCTGGCCATCGAGGAGCGGGACAAGCTGGAACTGCCGGAACGGCTGCTGCAGCAGGTGGACGAAGGCAACATCGCCATCCACCGGGACGGGGAAGTCATGTACTACGCCCTGCGCAAGACCGGTCAGGTGCTCGTGGTCGGCCCCCTCGCCACCACCCACAATCCGGAACTCCAGACCCCGGGCCTGCCCCTGGAAATCCGGGTGCGCCTGGGCACCTGGCTGCTCATCAGCATCCTGTTCGGGGTCGCCCTGTGGTTCTGGGTCAGGCCCATTTCCCGGGACCTGGAAGCCCTGCGCCAGACCGCCCGGGCCCTGGGTGAAGGGGACCTGGGCGCCCGCTCCCCGGGGGCCCAGAGCAAGCTCTTTGCCCCCCTGGCCGACACCCTGGACGGCATGGCCGACCAGATCCAGCGCCTGATCGCCACCCAGAAGGAACTCTCCAGCGCCATTTCCCATGAGCTGCGCACCCCCATCGCCCGGCTGCGCTTCGCCGGCGAGATGGTGGCCGAGGCGGAAACCCCGGAAGAACGCCAGCGCCTCAGCCAGATGATGGAAAACGACCTGGAGGAGCTGGACAACCTGATCGACTCCAGCCTCACCTACGCCCGCTTCGAGCGGGAAACCCCGGTACTGCACCTGACCCCCGTGGACTTCGCCGAATGGCTGGAGGACCAGGTGGACAACCTGCGCATCCTGGGACGGGACATGGACCTGCAGCTGGACCTGAGCGCCCTACCAGACAACCTGAGCGTGTCCCTGGACCGGAAGCACATGCCCCAGGCCATCAGCAACCTGCTGCGCAATGCCATCAAGTACGCCAAGCACCAGATCCGGATCAGCAGCCAGGTCCAGGGTGAACAGATCCTGGTGCACGTGGACGACGACGGCATCGGCATTCCCGCCGAGGAGCGGGAACGCATCTTCTCCGCCTTCACCCGCCTGGACCGCTCCCGGGACCGGGCCACCGGCGGCTATGGTCTGGGTCTGGCCATCACCCGGCGGGTGCTGGAACTGCACGGCGGCAATGCCAGTGCCGGAGAATCCCCCCTGGGGGGCGCCCGCTTCACCCTGAGCTGGCCCCTGCAGCCCGCTCCCCAGGCCTGATTCCCGCGCCGCCTGCCTGCCGGCCGGTGTTACAGAGCGTCACCGAACCCCTGCCCTCGGTTACCCCGCCAATACGCAAGCAGCATGGAATGCTGGCGTCGGGATCGATAAGATGGGCTCCATGAACAAAGGCAACACCCCAACCCCCGGAGAAGAAAAAATGAGTGAAGTCATTCGCCAGAATTTCCTGCAGAAGGCCTGTCAATATCTGCTGAACAAGACCGGCGCCAGCCTTCCCAAACCCGAAAGCCAGACGAAACAGATCTGCTGAAACCCTGTACCCCCTTCTCGAAACCCCCTTTCGAGACCTCCCTGTTTCCCCGCCCCCCCTCCTGGGCGGGGATTTTTTTGTTCGCGCAAGCTTCAGCGCGACAGAACAGCTGCGATCACCCCGAACGCCAGCAGGATCAATACGACACCGGAAACACGCTCCAGCCAGGGTAACGCCCGGACAAAACGTACCAGCAAGGCAGAATTGCCGATCAGGACGGCCACCAGCAGATCCCACAGCAGCACAACGGAAAACATCCAGCTGCCGTAGAACAGCTGTCCGGACAGGCGGACATGGGAAGCCGTCAGCATTGCGGCCAAGCTGGCGTAGAACAGCCCATTCTTGGGATTGAGGATACCCGACAGAAAGCCCATTCCCGCCGCACGGCACCAGGCCCTGAACCCATGGGCCGGCTTCTGGCCTGCGCGGCCTGCAACCATTACCTGCAGCCCACCATGACCCGCGTGACGGATGAACAACAGGCCAAGGTAAAAGAGATAGACACCGCCCGCCAGTTGCAGAACGGCGAACAGGATGCCATCAGGGCGCAGCGCAGCGGTTCCGGCAAACGCGGCGACGATGAACACCCCATTGGCCAGCGCAATGCCCAGACAGGCGCCGCTGGCCGTGCGCCAGCCGGCAGACAGGGAAGTACGGGCGATCAGGAAGAAATCCGGCCCGGGAGAAAGAAGGGCGAGAAAATGCGCTGCGGCGACGATCAGGAACTGTTCCATGGGCTATCCGGGAGCATATCTGTGAGCCCCCGAGTGTGCTGCGCCCGGCATTCCCTGTATTGAACGGAATTGCAGCCGATTCCGCGCCGCTCTAGCGGTAGCGGCCCGGGGTCACCCCCACATGGGCCTTGAACACCCGCTGAAAGTGCGCCTGATCGGCAAAACCCAGGTGCTGGGCTACGGCCGAGATGGCTTGCCCATCCCGGAGCCGGGCTCTGGCCAGATTGATGCGCAGGTTCAGTTGCCAGGCATGGGGCGTCATCCCGGTGACGGCGCGAAAGGCCCGGATCATCTGGTAGCGGCTCATGGCAGTCAGCCGGGCCAGCTCATCCAAGGTGACGCTGGACGAAGGCGCGGCACGCAGGCACTCCAGGGCGGGGCGGATCTGCCCGGCCAGATGCGAGGGTATGCCTGGCGCGGCCAGGCGCAGGCCTTGCTCAGTATCGAAATCCCCGATGAACTCGATCAGCGCCGCCTCCTTGTCACACCGCTCCGTCCCGGAAAACAGCAGGGCGTTCAGTCGGCAGAAACGCCCATAGGCTTCCTGATCGGTGATGACGCGCACCGGCTCGGGCGCCGCAGGCTCCGCACCTGCATATTCCTGCCGTACGGCATGGAGCCAGTCCGCATCCAGATGCAGCATCTGGTAGCTCCAGGCCTTGCCCGGGAAGGGGTTGCAGGCATGCACTCGGGCAGCCGGGACAAATACCAGGGTGCCGGGAAACAGGCTTACCGGGCCGGCTTCTGCACCGGTAAAGACGCTCTGCCCCCCGTCAACGGCACCGATGGAGAAGGTCGGGTGATGGTGGGGCCTGTAGCAGGCCCTGCTCTCGCAAGCCCGGCGGCTTTCGGCAAAAGGCATGGCCGGATCGCGCCAGAATGCCTGGACAGAATCGCTAGCTGACATGCGCTGAGAAGCTCAGCCTGACAGGCGGCTCCCCGGCCTCCAGGGGGCACCGTTTGTCCATGGTGCTCCCGCGCCAGGAAATGTGGCGGGCAGCAAGGACAAAACCGCCCCAGACTCCCGCCTGCCACGGCAGCGCCAGGATCAGGAAACCCCCGCCACGGCCGCCGGCCCCAGGACCCGCACCTCCCGCTGGGGATAGGGAATTTCTATGCCCTGTTCGCGGAAACGGCGCCAGATTTCCATGTTGATGTCCGAGCGCAGGGCGCCGCTGCCCTGGTCGGGATCGTTGATCCAGAAGCCCAGGTCGATGTTGATGCCGCTGTCGGCAAACAGGGTCACCAGGGCCCGGGGCGGCGGGTCCTGGAGCACCCGGGGCTGGGCCCGGGCGATGTCCTCAAGGAGGGCCACCACCTTGTCCAGGTCCGCGTCGTAGGCCACCGAGACGCTGGTGGTCACCCGCACCCGGGTATCCGAGTAGGTCTGGTTCAGCACGATGTTGGCCACCAGGGCCTCGTTGGGAACGATGAACTCCTGACCCACCATGTTCTTCAGCACCGTGTAGCGGGTGGTGATCTGGGTCACCGTGCCGCTGGTCTGGGCGTCGAGCTGGATAATGTTGCCCAGGCGGATGGAACGGTCCAGGAGGATGATGAAGCCGGACACATAGTTGCTGGCGATCTTCTGCAAACCCAGCCCCAGGCCCACCCCCAGGGCGCCGGTGAACACCGACAGGGCGGTGATGTCGATGCCCACCAGGGAAAAGCTGAGCAGCACCGAAACCAGGACGAACAGGGCCTTGCTCACCCGCACCAGGACGATGCGCAGGGAGGAATCCATCTCCGTCGCCCCCATCAGCCGGGCTTCCACCAGGCTGGCGGCCCAGAGGGAAGCCAGCAGGGTGAGCATCACCACCACCAGGCCGTTGAGGATCATCCACAGGTTGATCTGCTGCTTGCCGATGGTGAAACCCACCATTTCCAGGGTGCGGATCACCTCGTCGGCAGCCCCGGACAGGTAGAGGGCCAGCCAGCCCCAGATCAGGATGGAGAACAGGCGGCCGATGCTGCCCAACCAGCGGGCCCGGGGGAAACTGCGCTGCAGCATGTGGTGCACGGCCCGGACCACGGCCAGGGAGAGCAGCAGGGGCACGGCCACCTTGAGCATGTGCACGGGCAGGAACTCTTGGGCCACCGCCTTGGACAGGACCAAGAGCAGCACCGCCAGCAGGGGAAAGGCCTGGCCCACCAGGGCCTGGACCAGCCCCATCCGGTCGGGCAGCCCCTCCAGGTGCTGGCGCAGGCGTCGGGAGATGAGCCAGGCCAGCCCCAGGCAGCCCAGCAGGATCAGGATCTGCCAGTAGAAATCGGGATGCTGGAAGTCATCCCACAGCTCCATGAGCAGGCGGGTGGTCTGTTGGGCGGTGGCGGCGTTACTCATGATCATCCCTTGCGGCGTTCCAGCAGGGCGGCGTAAAAGCCGTCCGTACCCTGCCGATGGGGCAGGAGTTGCAGGCGGGGGGCACTATCCGGCCAGCCCAGGCGCTCCAGTTCCCGGCCCACGGGCAGCAGTTCGAAATCCGGATGAGCGGCCAGGAAGGCATCCACCACCTGGTCGTTCTCCTCGGCCAGCAGGCTGCAGGTGGCGTAGACCAGGCGCCCGCCGGGACGCACCAGGGTGGCGGCGGCCGCCAGGATGGAAGCCTGCTTGTCGTTCAGTTCCGCCACGGCTGCCGGAGTCTGGCGCCATTTCAGGTCGGGATTGCGGCGCAGGGTGCCGAGCCCGGAACAGGGCGCGTCCACCAGCACCCGGTCCAGCTTGCCGGCCAGGCGTTTCACCTTGGCATCCCGCTCATGCTCGATGCGCACCGGGTGCACGTTGGAAAGGCCGGAGCGGGCCAGCCGGGGCTTCAGGTTGGCGAGCCGCTTTTCCGACACGTCGAAGGCGTAGAGGCGCCCGGTATTGCGCATCAGTGCCCCCAGCAACAGGGTCTTGCCGCCAGCGCCGGCGCAGAAGTCGGCCACCATCTCGCCGCGCCGGGGGGCCAGCAGCAGGCCCAGGAGCTGGCTGCCCTCGTCCTGGACCTCGAAGGCCCCTTCCAGGAACAAGGGGTGGCGGGCCAGGGCCGGCTTTTCCGCCAGGCGGATGGCCAGGGGCGACAGGCTCCCTTCCCGGGCAGCGATGCCGTCGGCGGCCAGGCGCTCCAGCACCGCCGGGCGGTTGGTCTTCAGTTCATTGACGCGCAGGTCCAGGGGTGCCGGCTGGTTCAGGGCCCGGGCCAGGGCGACGGTTTCCTCGGCACCGAACTGGGCCGCCAGACGCTCGTACAGCCAGTCGGGCAGGTCCAGGCGCTGGGCCGGGCTCAGGCCGGCATCGTCGAAGCCCTTGACCTGCCCCAGCCAGGCCGCTTCTCCGTCCCGGAGCACCGGCTCCAGCTCGCGCAGATTGCGGCCCTGCTGCACCAGGGCCGCCAGCAGCAGGCGCCGGGGCGTGATCTCCGCGCCGCAGCGGGCCTCCAGGCTGCGCCGCCGACGCAGCACGGCAAACACCGCCTCGGCGATGAAGCCCCGGTCCCCGTGGCCCAGATTGCGGTGCTCGCGGAAATAGTGGGACAGCACCCCGTCGGCGGGATGGGCAAAGGTCAGCAACTGGGCCAGCACGGTTTCCCCGTGGGTGAACAGGGCGGGCGTCAGGCGGGCAACTCGTGTCATGAAAACTTCCGGAAAAAATTTAAGGGGCCGGGGATGGCCCCAGGATCATCTGGGTGAGCACCTGCTCGAAGATCTCGCCTTTCTTGTCCGTGTGGCGGATCTTCACCGGCAGCAGCAACTGGTCCAAAGCCAGCCACAGCTCGGTGCGGCTGCTGCCCAGGGACTGCAGGTGCAGGGTGCGGAACGACCCGGCCGGCAGTTCCAGCTGCTCCTCGCCCAGGGCATCGAACTCATAGCGCTCGTACTTGCGACCGGTAGCCACCGGGAAAGCCGCTCCGCCTTCCAGATCCGGCAGGTAGGCCAGTTGGTAATGGAAGCTGAGCAGGTCCTGGCTGCCCGGGCCCAGGGGCTCGGGGCTGCGGTCGCCGATTCTAACCTGCCCCGCCTCCCAGTCGAAATCCGCTCCTTCACCGCCGCCGCCGTTGCGGCGCACCAGGAACTGTTCCGGCCGCAGGCCGTCGGGCCCCACATTGCCGTGGCTTTCCATCTCCACCCGCACCGGCCGGAACAGGGCCGCCAGGCCCGTGGTCTCGATCACCGACCAGAGATGGTAGCGCCCGTCGCCCATTTCCCAGCGCTGCCTGGCCTCGCCCACCATCAGGCCCCGCTCGCCCCGGTAGACCTGGTAGCGCAGCTCCCCGGCAGGCGGGAAGACCTCCCCGGCCACCGCTTCCCGGGGTGTGCCGGCCTCCAGCTCATCCGGAGGCCCCAGGGTCCAGCGGTGCGTGGCCGGGGGAGTCTCGCGGATAGGGGCAGGGGTCGGCACAGCCGGGGACGGCGGCACAGACACCGGGGCAGCGAGCGGCGCCGGGGTGACGGGCACTGGCCGGGGCGGCTCCCGGCGCGGCGCTGGCGGCTGGGCAGCAGGCCGGGGTTGGGGCTGCGCAGCAGGGGGGCTGGCAGCGGCCGGGGGCACCGGCACTGGCCGCAAACGGGCCTGGAGCAGCTGGGGTTCGGGAGACTTTTGCCAGTCGCCCAGATGCAGCTCCGGCAGGAACAACAACATGCCGTGCAGGACCAGGGAAGCGACCAGGGCCGCAACGAGGACCAGGGGCATGGAAACTCAGGCGTCGCAGCGGGGGGCGATCAGAGCCCCGTCCTGGTGGGCGCCGCTCACCCGTACCCGGCCCGCCTCCAGGCGCAGGCGCCCTTCCACGAACCAGCGCACGGCGCGGGGATAGATCTGGTGCTCCTGGGCCAGGACCCGGGCAGCCAGGCTGGCTTCGTCGTCCCCGTCCAGGACCGGCACGGCGGCCTGCAGCACCACGGGACCATGATCCAGGGCCGGGGTGACGAAATGCACGGTGCAGCCGTGCAGGCGCACCCCTTCCTCCAGGGCCCGCTGGTGGGTGTGCAGCCCCGGGAAGGCGGGCAGCAGGGAGGGATGGATGTTGAGCAGCCGCCCCTCGTAATGGCGCACGAACCCTTCGCTGAGGATGCGCATGAAACCGGCCAGCACCACCAGGTCGGGACGGTAGGCGTCGATGGCCGCCGCCAGGGCCTGGTCGAAGGATTCCCGGTCCCCATAGGCCTTGTGGTCCAGGACCTGGGTGGCGATGCCGGCGGCGGCGGCCGTGGCCAGTCCGCCGGCGTCGGGCCGGTTGGCGAGCACGGCGACGATCTCTGCCGGCCCCAATCCGCCCTGATCCCGGACCCGGAGCATGGCCTCCATGTTGCTGCCACGACCGGAAATCAGGATGACGATGCGCTTCATTTCAACAACCCCACAGGAAGAAACAAGGATGTGGCCAGGGAATGGGTCACCCGGGTGATGGTGCGCCCGTTCTTGTCGGCCACGACTTTGGACATGAAATCCAGGAGCCCGATCACGCGACCGAACTCCCGCTCGAAGGACAGGTTGCGGCTGCCCCCGTCCAGTTCATTGGCGAGCAGCAGGGGCTCGCCGCTGTCGCTGCGCGCCGCCGCCAGCTTCCACACGGCGATCTCCATGTTGCGGGCGCAGTTGTAGAGCTTCTGCTCGTCCAGGGAATCGAGCACGAAAAACTCGTCCTTGTGCTCATAGGCCGCATCCACCATGGTCAACAGGCCGTACAGCAGGGCCTGAATCCGGTCCCCGGCATAGTCGGGACTGAAGGCCTGCAGGGCGGCCGGCCCTTCCCGACGCCCGGCCAGCTCCGGCGGCGCCTCGTCCCGGTAGCGCCCGAGCCGGGCCAGGGCCGCCTCCCGGTCCGCCAGGCCGGCCTTCTTCCACTCCCGGGGATTGCGCCGGTAGAGCTTGTCGGCGATACGCAGCAGGCCCTCCATGACCTGTTCCCGACTGGTATCCACCACCCGGTCGATGTCAGTCTTGACCAGGTACTTGGGGTCGAAGTGGGTCTCGGAGCGCCCCTGGGGCCCGGGCTTGGTGGCACAGGCGCCCAGCAGCCCCCAGGGCAGGAGGGCCGCAGCCAGGATCAGGCGGCGCCGCATGGAGCCTTGCGATGCTTCAGGTAACCGATCAGGGCCGGCAGCAGGGAAATGACCACGATGGCCACGATCACCACGGACAGGTTCTGGCGGATCCAGGGCAGGTTGCCGAACCAGTAGCCGGCAAAGCAGAGGGAGAACACCCAACCCAGCCCGCCGACCAGGTTGAAGAAGGTGAAGCGCCCGTAGGGCATGGCCCCCATGCCCGCCACGAAGGGGGCAAAGGTGCGGAACAGGGGCAGGAAGCGGGACAGCACCAGGGTCTTGCCCCCGTGCTGCTCGTAGAAGGCGTGGGTCTTCAAGAGTGCCGCCTTGTTGAAGATGCGGGAGTTCTCCCACTGGAACACCTTGGGTCCCAGGTAGCGGCCGATCTGGTAATTGAGCATGTTGCCCAGGACAGCGCCGCTGGACAGCACCGCCACCAGAATCCAGATATCCATGCCGCCCAGGGCGGCCAGGGCGCCGGCCACGAACAGCAGGGAATCCCCGGGCAGGAAGGGGGTCACCACAAAACCGGTCTCGGCGAAGATGATGAAGAACAGGATGGCGTAGATCCAGGTGCCGTACTGCTCCACCATGAGCGCCAGGTGCTTGTCCAGGTGCAGGATGATGTCGATGAACTGGGCGAGGAATTCCATGGGGATGGCCGGCGGCAGGAAAAACGGCATTCTACCCCAAGGTATAATCCGCCCATGTCCGCCGATACCGCTTCTTCCCTGCCCCGCATCCAGGCCCTGCCTGACCTGTTGATCAGCCAGATCGCCGCTGGCGAGGTGGTGGAAAGGCCCGCCTCGGTCCTCAAGGAACTGCTGGAAAACGCCCTGGACGCGGGCAGCACCGCCATCCAGGTGCATCTGGAAGAAGGCGGGGTGAAGCTGATCCGCATCAGCGACGACGGCTGCGGCATCGCCCGGGACGACCTGGCCCTGGCCCTGACCCGGCACGCCACCTCCAAGATCAAGACCCTGGCCGACCTGGAAGGGGTGGCGAGCATGGGCTTTCGCGGCGAGGCCCTGGCCTCGGTGGCCTCGGTGGCCCGGCTCAGCCTCACCAGCCGTGCCCGGGGCAGCGAGCACGCCTGGAAACTCAAAGCCGAACCGGGCGCCGAACCCGAACCCGCCGCCCTGATGGCCGGCACCGTGGTGGAGATGCGCGACCTCTATTTCAACACCCCGGCCCGGCGCAAGTTCCTCAAGTCCGAGGGCACCGAATACGGCCACTGCGCCGAATACTTCAAGCGCATCGCCCTGGCCCATCCCCAGGTGGCCTTCACCCTGGTCCATAACGGCCGCACCGCCCTGCAACTGCCCCGGGCCAGTCTGGCGGAGCGCATCCGCGCCATCCTGGGCGACGATTTCCTGGCCCAGTCCCGCCCCCTGCAGGTGGAGGCCGGGCCCCTCGCCCTCGCCGGCCTGATCATCGACCCCACCTGGGCCACCCAGAGCAAGGATGCCCAATACACCTTCGTGAACGGCCGCTTCGTGCGCGACAAGGTGCTCAGCCACGCCCTGCGGGAAGCCTACCGGGACGTGCTGCACGGCAGCCGCCAGCCGGCCCTGTGCCTGTTTCTGCAAATCGACCCGGCCGCCGTGGATGTCAATGTGCACCCGGCCAAGACCGAGGTGCGCTTCCGGGATTCCCGGGCGGTGCACCAGTTCGTCTTCCACGGGGTGCAACGCACCCTGGCGGCGCCGATCCGGGACGAAAGCCCGGACAGGGAGGGCACCCGGCCTGTAGCAGTTGCAGCTGCCGCCGGCCCCGGTGTGCCCCCGCACAGCACCGCCTTCCCGGCCGCCTCCCGGACCGAAGCCGCCTACCGGGCCGCCCCCATGCCCCGGCACCAGCCTGGCCTGGGCATGGCCGAGCCCGCCACTAGCGCCTACCTGGAATTCGCCCGGAGCGCCCGCCCGCCGGTTGCGGAACCGCCGGGGCTGGGCAGTTTCCAGAGCGCCATCCCCGCCGCCCGCCCCAGTGCCGGTCCCGGGCCGCGCCCGGAATTCACGGCCGCCCCGGGAAGCGATGCCGGCCCGCCCCTGGGCTATGCCCTGGGTCAGCTGCACGGCATCTACGTCCTGGCCCAGAACAGCAAGGGCCTGGTGCTGGTGGACATGCACGCGGCCCACGAACGCATCCTTTACGAAAAGCTGAAACAGGCCCTAGACCAGCGCCAGATGAGCCGTCAGGCCCTGCTGATCCCGGCCGTGTTCAGCGCCCAACCCCTGGAAATCGCCGCCGTGGAGGAACAGGGGGAAGCCCTGGGAGACCTGGGTTTCGAGCTCAGCCTGGCCGGCCCCGGCCAGCTGGCCCTAAGGGCCGTACCCAGCCTGCTCCAGGGGGGCGACCCGGTGACCCTGGCCCGGGCCCTGCTGGCGGAGCTCCAGGAACATGGCCTGTCCCAGCTCGTCACCGCCCGCCGCAACGAACTCCTGGCCACCATGGCCTGCCACGGGGCCGTGCGCGCCCGGCGCCAGCTGACCCTGCCGGAAATGAACGCCCTGCTGCGCCAGATGGAAGAAACCGAGCGGGCCGGCCAGTGCAACCACGGCCGCCCCACCTGGACCGAGCTCTCCCTGGACGACCTGGACCGGCTGTTCCTGCGCGGCCGCTAAGAGCCGACCCGGCAACCCCGGGCGCCCCCTTGCTGGGGCCTCAGCGTGCGGCCGCCTTCCCTTCCCGAGCCGCCGCCGCTTCCCTGGCCGCGTAGGCGGCACGGATGTCCTGCAGCACCTGCCCCATGCGCGCCTCGCCGCGCCGCTGCACATCCACGGAATGGGCCCAGAGCAGCCGGTATTCCTCCACCAGGGCGCCCCGGTAGAAACGGCGGAACTCCTGGCCCTGGGAACTTTCCAGCCACTGGGCCAGGGAGGCCGCCTGCCCCGCCGGCAGGGTGCGCTGCCAGGCCCGGGCCAGCTGTTCGCGGATCAGGGCCGGGTCTCCCACTGACTGGCAGTAGTCCCCCGCATAGTTTTCCCAGGCCGCCAGGTAGCGGTGCCAGTGTTCCGGGTCCTGCTCCAGCCCGTTGAAGTAGCTCGGGTCCCGGGCCAGCAGCCGCTGGGGCGAGGATTCCCCCAAGCCTTCCAGGCAGATTTCCCGGTAGCGCCGCTCCTCCGGCGCCGGGGCCAGGATTTCGGCGATGCGCCGGTAGACGGGCTCCGGCGCTGGGGCAGGTGGAAGCTCGGGAACGGCCGCCGGTTCCTCCCGGGCCAGGGCCAGCAGCTGCGCTTCCAGGGCGGCGCCCCCGCGCATCTGGGGCAGGGAGGCCTTCAGCCCGTCCGCCTGCTCCCAGGCCGCCACCTGGCTGGCCGCCAGGCCGAAGGCCTCGCTGAAGGAGCGGGTCTGGCGCAGGGCCTGGTCGAAATAAGCCCGGCCGAAATCGGTGAAATCGTTGCCATCGCTGCAGCCGAAGGAATTGCGGTCCGCCGCCGAGGCGCTGATCACCAGGGTGCGCGCATCGGCCAGGGCAGGAATGAAGCCCCCGGAATAGCAGGCGGAAACCACCACCACCCGGCGCTGGATGCCCGCATCGTCCAGGGCCCGGCGCAGCATGGCCGGGGTGATGTCGGTGAAGCTGAAGGGCCAGAAGGACAGGGAGAAGCGATGCTCCCGGGAGCCGTGGGAAGTGAGGAACAGGAACAGCAGGTCTTCCTCCCCGTTCATCTGCTCCCCCAGCCGCGCCAGGGCCCGGCGCAGGGATTCCTCATTGGCGGTGGGCAGCTCATGGATGGTGGCCTGGTTATTCACCAGCACCAGGGAATGGCCGGCGGTGGCGTAGCGTTCGGCGAACAGCTGCTCCACCGAGCGCACCTCGCGCAGGAAGACATCCTGCTCCCCGTAACCGCCCACCCCCAGGAAAAACACCTCGGGCACGCCGGGCACCCCGGGCTTGACCCCGGCCAGATGCCGCTCCAGCAGCCGGGGCTGGCCGTACAGAACCCCTTCGTCGATGCGCAGCTGAGGCCGGGCCTGGGCTTCCGGGTCCTGGGCGTACCACAGGGTGGGGGCTTCCAGATGCATCCAGAAGACGCTGGTCAGGGCCAGGAAACCGACCCCGGCCGCCGCCCAGCGCCGCAGCCGGGTCTCCCCGGCCAGCAGCCAGATCACCCGGCTGCCGGCCAGGATCAGCCAGCACTGGGGCAGGTAATAGATCAGGATCAGCAGGACCATGCCGGGGCCCTCCTCCCCCTCCAGGCCCAGGGATTCGATCACCGCCATGGCCAGTTCCTGGTTCCATCCGTGGGCCAGGGGCAGGAGCATCATCAACAGCACCAGGGCGAGGCCCAGGCGCCCGCCCTCCCGGCGCCCGCCGCCCACCAGGAGCACCAGGGCCGTGACCAGGGCCACGGCGGCAAAGGGAGAGAGGAGCAGGCTGGCGTCGTACCCCACCAGTTCGCCCTGGAGCCCCTGGCTCAGCACCTGCAGGCCCAGGGTGAGCAGGGCAAAGCACAGCACCGGCAGCAGCAGCCTGAGGGGATCGGGCATCAGGGTTCCGGGACGGGGCGCCCGCAGGCAGAGGATGCGCCCCAGCTGCAGCAGGTCCCCGGGCAGGGAGCTCCTTGCGGCGGGTGCCTCTGCCTGGGGAGCGGCCTCCGCCGGCGCCACGGCGGGGGGACTCCCGCTATCCCCCGACCTGGAACCGCTCGCCTCGACATGCTCGGCCGCAGAGACGGCCAGCTGCCGCCCCAGGGCCATGCCCTCGTTCAAGGCATCAAGCAGGGCCTGACGCTGCCCGGCATCGCCCAGTGCCCGTTCCGGCAGGGCCAGCACCAACCCCTGGGGGCCGAGGCAGATGGCTAGCCAGCCGGGCTGCTGGCTCACCTCCCTGACCTGGGACCAGGGATAGCGGGCCTCCCCTATGGCGGAACGGCTGCCCAGTCCCTCGGGGCTCAGGCTCAGGCTGCAGGCTCCGGCCGCAGCAGCCAGTTTGCGGCCCAGCAGGACACACATCAGATGGCGATAAGCGAGCAGGCTCAGGTAAAAGAGCAGCAGGACGCCGAAACTAGCGGCCAGTGCCCCATGGCCGGCCAAGGCGGCGATGAGCACCAGTCCCCCCAGGGCTCCGCCCATCAACCATTGCAACAGGGTCAGGGGCAGGCTGCGCCCCAGGTACTGCTGCTGGCGCCGGCTCTGGAACAGGAAAGCAGCCCGGGCCACCTGTTCGTCCAACACGTAATCGATTTTGCTATCTGTCATGCCGTTCCCCTCACAAGCCCCACCCGGCCTGGCATCTGCCCCGGGGCGGCGGCAGGGATTATGTCATGGGCCTGGAGCCCGGCAAATCCGCGCCGGCCCCCGCCCTCCCGGGCCTGCAAAAGCGTGGGAAAATGCCCCACCCCCCGCCCTGGAGACCTGCCATGAACTGGTTCAACAAACTCCCTGGTCACCGGAAAACCCCCGCCGGCCAGGAACGCGTCCTGCTGCGCCGCCTGCCCCGCATCCTGGTGCTGGGCACCCTGGCCCTGGTCCTGCTGGCGGCCCTGGCCCGCCTGCTGCCCTGGAGCGGCAGTGAGACGGAAATCGCCGCCAAGCTGGGGTTGGTGGACATCTACGCCATCAGCCTGGGAGTGCTGCACTGGACCGTGGTGTTCACCCTGGCCATCGGCGCCTTCATCGTCATGGTGATGAAGGGCCCGGCCTACGTGGCCGACGCCTACGAGCTGGACGACAAGGACAAACCGTCCGCCTGATTCCGGGAAGCACCGCGCCCGGGCCCGCCATGATCGCCTTTCTCAACCCCCACAGCATCAAGTTCCGGTTCACCGCCCTGGGCATAGGGCTGGTGCTGATCGGCCTGGTGGCCCGCCTGATCCTGGGGCCGCCGGTGGTGAGCGCCCAGGTGCAGGAGCTGATCGCGGCCCAGCAGCATTCCATCGCCAGCTACATCGCCCGGGACGTGGATCAGCACATCCACATGCGGCTGAACAACATCGAAGCGCTGGCCCAGCAGCTGCCCCCGGCCCTGCTGGCCGATCCGGCCCGGCTGCAGCACTGGATACAGGAACGGCAACGCAGCAGCCCCCTGTTCAACAGCGGCCTGATGGTGGTGCATCCGGAAGGCCGGGGCCTGCTTGGGGAGTTTCCCGTGATCCCGGGCCGGGCGGGCCTGGACTACCGCCACTCCGACTGGTTTGCCGGGGCCTGGCGGGCCCATGGGGCGGTGCTGGGCAGGCCCGCCCGGGGCCGCGCCAGCGGCGACCCCCTGATCATCATGGCCGCCGCCGTGCGCGACGACCGGGGCAACCCCCGGGCCATCCTGGCCGGGGTGTCCCTGCTCAACACCCGGGGCTTCCTGGACCAGTTCATGGAGGCCCGCCTGGGCGACAGCGGCGGCTACGCCCTGGTTTCCCCGGCAGACAAGCTGATCATCGCCGCCAGCGACCCGGAGCTGGTGCTGCAGCCCACCCCGGCCCCGGGCCTGGACGCCCTGCACGACCGGGCCATGATGGGTTTCCGGGGCTCCGGGGTCAGCGTCAATGCCCAAGGGGTGGAAGAACTGGCGACCATGGTGGAAGTCCCCCACACCGGCTGGTTCGTGGTGGCCCGCATCCCCATGGCCGAGGCCCTGAAGCCGGCCACCGCCCTGCGGCAGTATTCCCTGCGCACCAGCCTGGTGGTGCTGGTGTTGCTCTCCGTCCTGTTCATGCTGCTCCTGCCGCGCCTGCTGCGCCCCCTGGACCAGGCCAGCTCCGCCATCCGCGCCATGGCCGACGGCCGCCAGCCTCTGGCGCCCCTGCCCCTGGAACGCCAGGACGAGGTGGGCCAGCTGGTGCGCGGCTTCAACCTGCTGGTGGACCGCCTGCAGACCCAGGAGGCCGCCCTCAAGGCCAGCGAAGCCCATCTGGCTTTCATGGCCCACCATGATCCCCTCACCCGACTGCCCAACCGGACCCTGCTGGAAACCCGCCTGCAGCTGGCGGTGGCCCAGTCGGCCCGGCCGGGCCACCGGCTAGCCCTGCTGTTCTGCGACCTGGACGGCTTCAAGGCCATCAACGACCAGTACGGACACGAGGTGGGGGACAGCATCCTGATCCAGGTGGCGGAACGCCTCCTGGACGGCCGGCGCAGCGGCGACACCGTGGCCCGGCTGGGGGGCGACGAATTCGTGCTGTTGCTCACCGGCCTGGAGCGGCCAGAACAGGCAGCCCGGGCCGTGGCCGAGCAATGCCTGGCCGGCATCCGCCGTCCCTTCCCGGTCCAGGCCCTGGAGCTGCATCTGGGCATCTCCATCGGCATCACCGTGCATGGGGGCGGCGAGGTGTCCGTTTCCCATCTGCTGTCCCAGGCCGACATGGCCATGTACCAGGCCAAACGGGCCGGCAAGAACGGGCTCGCCTTCTACCAGGAACCTCCTGGCCCGGCTTAGCCCCCCGGAGCTGAGCCCCTCATCAAGTCCGGCAGGCTGCTAGACTGCCGGAAGAATCCGTCCGAACCCCACGCCTGAGCCCACCCATGGAATTGAACCTGAACATCGAAGCCCTGTTGAGCCGCCTGCCCCTGTTCAGCGGCCTGGAACCCGGGGAGCTGGAACGCCTGAGCCAGGCCAGCAAGCTCTTTGCCGCCGCCAAGGGAGAGGTGCTGTTCAACAAGGGGGACCCCTGCCCGGGCATGCATCTGGTGCTCTACGGCCAGGTCAAGCTGGCCTTCACCTCCCCCCAGGGCAACGAGAAGGTGGTGGAGATCATCCGCCCCGGCCAGAGTTTTGGCGAAGCGGTGATGTTCATGGAGCGCCCCTACCCGGTGTTCGCCCAAACCCTGGCCGACAGCCAGCTGCTGCTGATCTCCAAAACCGTGATCTTCTCCGAACTGGAGCGGGACCAGGGCCTGTGCCGCAAGATGATTGCCAGCCTCTCCAGCCGCCTGCACCACCTGATTGCCGACGTGGAATCCTATTCCCTGCACTCGGGCAAGCAGCGCATCATCGGCTACCTGCTGCGCGAGGCGCCGGAACCCCAGGAAGGCTGCAACAGCGTCGTGGTCAGCCTGCCCACCAGCAAGGGCACCATCGCCTCCCGCCTCAACCTGACCCAGGAACACTTCTCCCGCATCCTGCACGAGCTCTCCGACGCCGGCCTGATCCGGGTGGACGGCCGCCAGATCCACATCCCCGACCTGGAACGGCTGCTGCGCTTCGACTGAGGGCCCGGCGGGCCCGGTTCCGACCGGCCACCCGGGATGATCACAGGCAAACATCCCCCCTGGAGGCCATGCCGCCTCCCCGCCTTTGGTCATATTTTCATTTTTTTGCACACATCAAATCCCCGGCCCGGGGCAATTCCTAGAATCCCCCACAACAGCAATGGACATGGGGAGAGATCGTGGAGACAGGTCGCAGAGCCTTTCTGCTGGGGCAAAGCCCATCCCGGGCCCGTACCCTGCCCCAGCCCTTCCGGCCGCCCTGGGCCGTGGCGGAGGCTGAGTTCCTGGATCTCTGCAGCCGCTGCGGCGATTGCGTCGCCGCCTGTCCCACCGGCCTCCTGAGCCCGGGTTCCGGCAACTATCCCGAAGCCGACTTCCTGGCCGGCTACTGCAACTTCTGCGCTGACTGCGCCAGGGCCTGCAAGCCCCTGGCCCTGAACCCACGACGCCAGGAACGCCCCTGGCAGCTGCTGGCCCACATGGGCGAGGACTGCCTACCCCGCCAGGGCGTGCTCTGCCGCAGCTGCGAGGAACGCTGCGAGGTCGGGGCCATCCGTTTCTCTCCCCGCCTGGGCGGCCCCGCCCTGCCCTGGGTGGACAGCCTGCAATGCAACGGCTGCGGCGCCTGTGTCGCCGACTGCCCGACCCGGGCCATCCGCCTGGCCCCTCCTTCTTCTTCCCCCCTGCAAGGAAACTGACCATGAAGATCGTCAGCCTCGTCCTCAAATTCCTGCCCCTCCATGCCGCCGCCGTCCGGGCCGGCGTGGAGGCGGTGCCGGGCGCCAGCGTCGCCCTGGACACCGGCGACGGACGCATGATCGTCCTCCTGGAGGACGGCCCCGGTTACGCCGTTTCCGACGCCATTCTGCAAGTCCACCGGGTGGCCCACGTGATGTCCGTCACCCTTTCCTACGAATACTCGGATGAAGCGCACGCGCTTGAGGAGGCATCAGCATGACCATGAATCGACGTGATTTCCTGAAGACCCAGGCCGTGGCGGCCGCCGCTGCCACCGCCGGGATTTCCATACCCGTGGTGGCGGCCCCGGCCAAGGGCGGCGGCACCGACATCCGCTGGGACAAGGCGGCCTGCCGTTTCTGCGGCACCGGCTGCTCGGTGCTGGTGGGGGTGCAGAACGGCAAGGTGGTGGCCACCCAGGGGGACCCGGATGCGCCGGTGAACCGGGGCCTGAACTGCATCAAGGGCTACTTCCTCTCCAAGATCATGTACGGGGAAGACCGGCTCACCCAGCCCCTGCTGCGCATGAAGGGCGGCAAGTACGACAAGAACGGGGAGTTCACCCCGATCAGCTGGACCCAGGCCTTCGACATCATGGAACAGAAGTGGAAGGAGGCCCTGAAGACCACCGGGCCCGCTTCCATCGCCATGTTCGGCTCGGGCCAGTGGACGATCTGGGAGGGCTACGCAGCTTCCAAGCTGTGGAAGGCCGGCTTCCGCTCCAACAACCTGGACCCCAATGCCCGCCACTGCATGGCTTCCGCCGTGGCCGGCTTCATGCGCACCTTCGGTATCGACGAGCCCATGGGCTGCTATGACGACATCGAGAACGCCGATGCCTTCGTGCTCTGGGGCTCCAACATGGCCGAGATGCACCCGATCCTGTGGTCGCGCATCACCGACCGGCGCCTGACCCACGAGGGCTGCGAGGTGCATGTGCTGTCCACCTTCGAGCACCGCTCCTACGAGCTGGCCGACAACCCCATGGTGTTCGTGCCCCAGACCGACCTGGCCATCCTCAACTACATCTGCAACTACATCATCCAGAACAAGAAGGTGAACACGGACTTCGTCAAGAAGCACGTGAACTTCAAGAAGGGTGAAACCGACATCGGCTTCGGCCTGCGGCCCAACAACCCCCTGGAAGCCAAGGCTGCCAGCAACGGCTACCCGGGGGCCGACGGCAAGCCCAAGGGCGACACGGGCAAGGCCGAGGTGATCAGCTTCGAGGAGTTCGCCAGGTTCGTCTCCGAATACACCCTGGAGAAGACTGCCAAGCTCTCCGGCGTGCCCGCCGAACGGCTGAAGCGCATGGCCGAGCTGTACGCCGACCCGAAGAAGAAGGTGGTCAGTTTCTGGACCATGGGCTTCAACCAGCACACCCGGGGCACCTGGGTGAACAACATGATCTACAACGTGCATCTGCTCACGGGCAAGATCTCCACCCCCGGCACCGGCCCCTTCTCCCTCACCGGCCAACCCTCCGCCTGCGGCACCGCCCGGGAAGTGGGCACCTTCTCCCACCGGCTGCCCGCCGACATGGTGGTCACCAACCCGGAACACCGGAAGCACACGGAAGAACTCTGGCAGCTGCCGGAAGGCACCATTCCCGACAAGATCGGCCTGCATGCGGTGGCCCAGAGCCGCGCCCTGAAGGACGGCAAGCTGAAGTGCTACTGGACCAGCACCACCAACAACATGCAGGCGGGCCCGAACGTGAACGAGGAAATCTACCCGGGCTGGCGCAATCCCGCCGCCTTCGTGGTGGTTTCCGACGCCTACCCGACGGTCTCCGCCCTGGCCGCCGACCTGATCCTGCCCTCCGCCATGTGGACGGAAAAGGAAGGGGCCTACGGCAACGCCGAGCGCCGCACCCAGTTCTGGCGCCAGCAGGTCAAGGCCCCCGGCGAGGCCAGGTCCGACCTGTGGCAATACCTGGAATTCTCCAAGCGCTTCAAGGTGGAGGAGGTCTGGCCCGCCGAGCTGATCGCCAGGAAGCCCGAGTACAAGGGCAAGACCCTCTACGACGTGCTCTACGCCAACAAGGTGGTGAACAAGTTCTCCAAGGCTGATCTGGCCAAGGCCAACGAACACGCCATCAAGGGCTACAGCAACGACGAGTCGGAGTATTTCGGCTTCTACGTGCAGAAGGGCCTGTTCGAGGAATACGCCCTGTTCGGCCGCGGCCACGGCCATGACCTGGCCCCCTTCGAGACCTATCACAAGGCCCGGGGCCTGCGCTGGCCGGTGGTGGATGGCAAGGAAACCCTGTGGCGCTTCCGGGAAGGTTACGACCCCTATGTGAAGAAGGGCGAGGACTTCCGGTTCTACGGCCACAAGGATGGCAAGGCGGTGATCTTCGCCCTGCCCTACCAGGATCCCCCGGAAATGCCGGACAAGGAGTTCGACCTGTGGCTGTGCACCGGCCGGGTGCTGGAACACTGGCACACGGGCTCCATGACCCGCCGGGTGCCGGAACTGCACCGGGCCGTGCCGGAAGCCGTGGTGTTCATGCACCCCGACGATGCCAAAAAACGCGGCATCCAGCGGGGCATGAAGGTCAAGGTGGCGTCCCGCCGGGGCGAAATCCAGCTGCGGGTGGAAACCAAGGGCCGCAACAAGCCGCCGGTGGGTCTGGTGTTCATCCCCTTCTTCGATGAAGGCAAGCTGGTCAACAAGCTGACCCTGGACGCCACCTGTCCGATCTCCAAGGAGACGGACTACAAGAAGTGCGCCGTCAAGATCGTCAGGGCCTGAGCCTGAGGGAACACCGCCATGGTCCGCCACCCCACCGCCAAGCAGCCCCCCGGGAACCCCGGTGCGCCCTCGGGAGATAAAACCTCCCAGGCGCGCCGGAAGTTCCTCGCCGGGATGGCCGGCGCCGCCGGCAGCGGCTGTCTGCTGGCCCTGGGGATGGGCCTCTACGCCGGCCAGGCCCGGGCCCTGCCCGGTCAGGCCCTGCGCCCGCCCGGCGCCCTGGCCGAGGCGGATTTTCTGGCGGCCTGCATCCGTTGCGGCCTGTGCGTGCGGGACTGCCCCTACGACACCCTGAAGCTTGCCCCCCTCGGGGACCCGGTGCCCACGGGCACCCCCTATTTCAACGCCCGCGCCATTCCCTGCGAAATGTGCGAGGACATTCCCTGCCTCAAGGCCTGCCCCACGGGGGCCCTGGACCCGAAACTCACCGACATCCACCAGGCGCGCATGGGCCTGGCGGTGCTCATCGACCACGAAACCTGCCTCAATTTCCTGGGTCTGCGCTGCGACGTCTGCTACCGGGTCTGCCCGGTGATCGACCAGGCCATCACCCTGGAAAAGCTGCACAACCCCCGCTCCGACCGGCACGCCATGCTGCTGCCCACGGTGCATTCGGAGCACTGTACCGGCTGCGGCAAATGCGAGGCCGCCTGCGTCCTGCCCGAAGCGGCCATCAAGGTGCTGCCCCAGGGGCTGGCCCAGGGCCGGCTGCCGGAACACTACCGCAAGGGCTGGGAAGAAAAGGAAAAACACGGGGGCTCCCTGATCGGGGAACAGGTGGAAATGCCCGTGCGCGGTCTGGAAGGCAAGGCCTACGGGGATTCCCGGGTCAGCACGCCGCCGCCCCCGGCGGAAACCGCCCCCGCCCCGGACAACGCTCCCGGCGGCCTCAACTCGAGGTGGAAGCCATGAGCCAGCCTACCCGTCCCGGCCAGGATGCCATCGCCGTCAAGGGCTGGCTGCGCGCCCACCAATGGCTGCTGCTGCGCCGCCTCTGCCAGAGCGGCATCCTGGCCCTGTTCCTGGCCGGCCCCTGGTTCGGCCTGTGGCTCGTCAAGGGCAACCTGTCCTCCAGCCTGACCCTGGGGGTGCTGCCCCTCACCGATCCCTACCTGCTGCTCCAGTCCCTGGCCGCCGGCATCCTTCCGGCCGGCACCGCCCTGCTGGGCGCCGCCATCGTCCTGGGCTTCTACCTGCTGGTGGGCGGCCGGGTGTTCTGCGCCTGGGTCTGCCCGGTGAACCTCATCACCGACCTGGCCGCCTGGGGCCGCCGCCGGCTGGGCCTCAAGTCCGGCCGCAGTCCGGATTCCCGCAGCCGCTACGGGTTCCTGGCCGGCACCCTGGTGGCCGCCGCTGCCACGGGCACCCTGGCCTGGGAATGGGTGAACCCCGTCTCCCTGGCCCACCGGGGTCTGATCTTCGGCATGGGCGCCGGAATCTGGCTGCTGCTCGGCATCTTCCTCTACGACCTGCTGCTGGTGAGCCGGGGCTGGTGCGGCCATCTCTGCCCCATGGGCGCCTTCTACGGCCTGCTCGGCCGCACCGCCCTGCTGCGTGTCGCCGCACCCCGCCGAGCGGCCTGCGACGATTGCATGGACTGTTTCAACGTCTGTCCCGAACCCCAGGTGATCCGCCCCGCCCTCAAGGGCGTGGGTCAGGAAAGCCCGGTGATCTACAGCCCCGATTGCACCACCTGCGGCCGCTGCATCGATGTCTGCGGCAAGCAGGTCTTCAAGTTGACCCACCGGTTTGATCAAAGGAGTACATCATGAAAAGCCGCTTCCTCCCGGCCGCCCTGTTGGCCAGCCTGATGCTGGTTTCCCTGCCCGGCTTCGCCAGCGGCGACGGCCTCAACACCCTGCGCGGCGCCCCCATCCAGGGGAGCGAGACCGAGTCCAACGACGCCTTCAAGATGAGCAAGGAGAGCGCCCCTATCCCCAGGGATTACGTGCAGCAGCCGCCCCTGGTACCCCACAAGGTGGAGGGCTACGCCATCACCAAGAACTTCAACAAGTGCATGGATTGCCACTCCTGGACCCGTTACAAGGAGAGCGGCGCCACCAAGGTTTCCCTGACCCACTTCAAGACCCGGGACGGCCAGGAACTCTCCAACATCTCGCCGCGCCGCTACTTCTGCCTCCAGTGCCACGTGCCCCAGGCCGACGCCAAGCCCCTGGTGGGTAACACCTTCCAGCGCGCCCAGGGCCTGCAGTAAGCCGAAACGGGGAGAGCCATCATGGAAAAGACAAGAAAGCCCGCCAACTTCATGGACCGCCTGAAACTGGCCGGGCCCCTGCTTCTGGTCGGCCTGTTCGCCGCCGGCATCCTGTTCTGGGGCAGCTTCAACACGGTCATGGAGTGGACCAACCGGGAAGACTTCTGCATCTCCTGCCACGAGATGAAGGACAACGTGTACCGGGAATACCAGAACACCATCCACTACTCGAACCGTTCCGGCGTCCGGGCCACCTGCCCCGACTGCCACGTGCCCAAGGAGTGGGGCCCCAAGATGATCCGCAAGATCCAGGCTTCCAACGAGGTCTGGCACAAGATCCTGGGCTCCATCGACACCCCGGAAAAGTTCAACGCCAAGCGCCAGAAACTGGCCGAGAACGAGTGGCGGCGGATGAAGGCCAACAACTCCCAGGAGTGCCGCAACTGCCACAACTTCGAGTATTTCGACTACGCCGTCCAGGGCCGCCGCTCCAGCCACATGCACCAGACCGGCCTGAACGAGGGCAAGACCTGCATCGACTGCCACAAGGGCATCGCCCACAACCTGCCCCGGGTGGATCAGCACATCGGCTACGTGAATCAGGACGGCACCACGCCGGAAACCTTCCATCCCCCCGCCGCCAAACCCTGACGGCCAGGGCGGCGGCTCCCGGACCGGGGCAGCCGCCCTTGCTCCCCGGTAGTTTCTCTGCTCTCATGGGGCCCCCATGCTCCGGGAGCCTTCCATGTCCGCCCTGCAGATCCAGACCATGACCCCGGCCCAGGTGGAATGGGCCATCGAACAGGCCGCCCGGGAAGGCTGGAACCCGGGCCTGGGAGATGCCCGCTGCTTCTACCAGGCCGATCCCGAGGGCTTCCTGCTGGGGCTCCTGAACGGCCGGCCCGTGGGCTGCATCTCGGCCGTGGCTTACCCGGAAGATTTCGGTTTCATCGGCCTTTACATCGTGGCCCCTGAATACCGGGGCCAGGGCCACGGCCTGGCCCTCTGGCAGGCCGCCATGGCCCGCCTGCAAGGCCGGAACGTGGGCCTGGACGGGGTTCCGGCCCAGCAGGACAAC
Organism: Azovibrio restrictus DSM 23866; assembly: GCF_000429665.1. Taxonomy (GTDB): domain Bacteria; phylum Pseudomonadota; class Gammaproteobacteria; order Burkholderiales; family Rhodocyclaceae; genus Azovibrio; species Azovibrio restrictus. The sequence continues at coordinate 52,892 of NZ_AUCH01000002.1, read as the reverse complement.
TACCGGAAATCCGGCTTTCGCCCCGCCACCCGCAACATCCGCTACCGCTACCTGAGCCCGGGCGAACAGCCGCCACCGCCGGGATTCATCCCCCTGGAGGAAGTGGAGGCCGCCACCCTGGCCGCCTACGACCGCCAGGTCTTCCCGGCCCCCCGTCCCGGCTTCCTGAACGCCTGGAGCCGCTGCTCCGGGCACCGGGGCCTGGCCCGGCAGGCACAGGGCCGCCTCCAGGCCTACGGCCTGATCCGCCCCTGCCGGGAAGGCTGGAAGATCGGTCCCCTGTTCGCCGACACCCGGGAGCTGGCGGAACAGCTCCATACCGCCCTGGTCGCCCCCCTGCCGGCCGGCAGCCCGGTGTTCCTGGACGTTCCCGAAAACAACCCGGCCGCCCTGGCCCTGGCCCGCTCCCGGGCCATGACCCCCTGCTTCGAAACCGCCCGCATGTACACCGGCCCCGTCCCGCCCCTGGCCGTGGAAAAACAGTTCGGCATCACCACGTTCGAGCTGGGCTGAACCTCCAGCCGGAGCATCGGAGCCCGTACAATGGCTCCCTTTTCCCCTCCCCCATGGCCACGCCTTCCCCCTATCTCGCCGGCTATCCTCCCGACCTGGCGGCCCAGGTGCAGGCCCTCATCGACGCGGATCGCCTGGGGCCCCTGCTGCTGAAGAAGTATCCCCAGGCCCACGGGGTGCGCACGGACCGGGCCCTCTATGACTACGTGCAGTCCCTGAAGAGCCGCTATCTGCGCAACGGCGCGCCCCTGAGCAAGGTGGCCTTCGATGGCAAGCTGCAGGAGCTGCGCCAGGCCCTGGGCACCCATACCCGGATTGCCCGGGTCCAGGGCGGCAAGCTCAAGGCCAAACGGGAAATCCACATCGCCGCCGTGTTCCGGGACATGCCCGAAGCCTTCCTGCGCATGATCGTGGTCCATGAGCTGGCCCACCTGAAGGAAAGCGGCCACGACCGGGCCTTCTACCAGCTGTGCCAGCACATGGAACCCGACTACCACCAGCTGGAATTCGATCTGCGCGCCTACCTGAGCCTGCTGGAGGCGGGCGGCGCCGTGCTCTGGGGCGCCCCCGGCAACGACAGCTGAGACATCAGGAGCGGCGGGGCCGCTGGCCCGGCAGGGGCCGGCGCTGGCGCTGGCCCGGGCGTTTTTTGCGGGGATCGGCGGGCTGGGGTTTGGGCATCAGCAGGTTCTTGCCGCTGCCCTGGGCCGCGGCCCGGTGGGCATTGATGGCGCTGCTGAACTGTTCTGCCGCCAGGAGGATGGGCGCGCCTTCCGCCTGGGGACGATACTGCTGCAGCCGGGTGGCCAGAGCCAGCAGGCGGGCTGGGGCATCGGCCTTGCGCGGCAGCTCGGCCTCCAGGGCCAGGGCCGCCGGACTGAGGTGGTAGCAGCCATCCTGTTCCAGAAGCAGGCCGCTGCGGCCCAGGCGGGCAAAGGCCTCGCCCAGCTTGCCGACGGCGGGGATGGCCCCGTGCAGCAGGTCGGCGGCGGCCAGGATTTCGACCAGTTCCGCCGGACGGCGCTTGGCTGCCATCAGGGTGGAGAGGAGCAGCAGGGCTTCGACATCGTGGGGAGTGGACATGGGCTGAACCTTGGTGGGCCGCGCACCTGATCCGGCGCACGGCGGGGAAAAGGTCGGCAGTGTAAGGCCAAAGGGCGCCCAGGGGGTTGCCGATTGCCTGCCGGCGGGCTCAGGCGGCCAGGGCCCCGTCCAGGAGCTGTTCGCACTCGGCCATCACCGACAGGGCGATGTCCGACTGGTAGGCCGGGTCCAGGGCCTCGCCCAGTTCGTGGCTGATGTAGAGCCCGGCCTCCCGGGATACGGAGGCGGCGATCCGGCGCGCCAGCTGGTCGCTCAGGTCCGAGAGCTGGCGCCGTTCCGCCAGGGGCAGGTTGCGCCGGGTGCGCTCCAGCCACTGGGCGATCAGGCTGGCGCCCTGGGCTTCGGTGAGCCAGATGCCGTGTTCGTAATGACCGCCCAATCGCTCGGCCACCAGGGCGAAGATCAGGGCGATGCGCACTCCCCGGCTGTCGGCAGCGGGAGGCAGGAACTTCTCCGGGACCATGGCCTAGCGCTTTTTCAGCTTGTACAGTTTGAACACCTGGCGCACATCCTGCTCGGCCCGCTCCAGGGTGCACAGGGTGGGATCGTCGTCGTGCAGGGTGAAGAAATCGTCGGCCTGGGCGCGCATCACCATCTGGATGGCGGCCTCGTCCTCCATGGTGTAGATCTCGGTGAGCAGGGTGGCGATTTCGTCCAGATACTGCTCGTAACTCAGGTGCGGGACTTTGCCGGCCTTGGCCATGACAGACTCCGGTAATGCGGCGCGGGGCCGGGGGGTGGCAGCTTAGCGGAAAAAGGCCGGTTCAGGCGGCCAGGGGCACTTCGGGCAGGGGCGGCAGGCCGAACCTGCCGCGTATTTCGTTGCAACGCGGATCATCCACATCGAACTCCCGGCAGGTGCTCGGGCGCTGGGCATAGATGCTGCAGCTGACGCCCTGGCCCACCTGGCCCTGGAGGGCGATGCAATGGACCGGCGCCGACTCGGTGCCGCGCATGGCCACCCGGTAGGGGCTGATGGGCAGGGTCAGGGCAGCCGGCACGCAGCCGCCCGGATGGGCGTCGGTTTCGGCCCAGTAGAAGGAGACGCGAAAGGAAGCGCAGCAGGCACCACAATCCAGGCAGTGGTTCATGGGGAAAAGGCAGGGCAAAGAAGGCGTGCGGATGATAGCGACAGCCGCCGGGCGCCGCAACGCCCGGAGCGCGGATCACACCGGCCGGGGCGCAGATGTTACCCTGGCGCCGTCCCCTCCCGGATACCCCGCCTTTTCGGCCTGCATGCCCTTCCCCGAAGCGTTGTGCCTGTTCGACGAGAACACTGCCCCCCTCTGCGGAAAGCCATGCCCATGACCAGCCCCGACAACGACCTGTGGCAGCAATGCTGGAAAGACCAGCAGATCGATTTTCACCAACTGCGCGTCAATGAACTGCTGGTGCGTTTCTGGCCCCGTCTGGGCCTGCCCCCGGGCAGCCGGGTCTTCGTTCCCCTGTGCGGCAAGAGCCTGGACATGTTGTGGTTGCGCCAGCAGGGCTACCAGGTGGTGGGCGTGGAGCTGAGCCCCCTGGCGGTGGAAGCCTTCTTCCGGGAAAACCGGCTCCCGGCCCGGCGCCGGGAACTGGGGTCCCTGAGCTGTTGGGAAAGCGGCGACCTGAGCCTGTTCTGCGGGGATTTCTTCGCCCTGACCCAGGCCGAGCTGGGCCCCGTGGATGCGGTCTATGACCGGGCCGCCCTGACGGCCCTGCCCGAAGCGGTACGGCCGGCCTACCTGGCCCACCTGGGGCGCATCGTGCCCCCCAGCTGCGACATCTTCCTGCTCACCACGGAAGACCTGGAAAGCGGGGAAAGCCACGCGGCGCACCAGGAGACCGCCGAGGAAATCACCAGCTTGTATGCCACGGTCTTCCACATCGAGCTGAGCCACGTGGAAAACGCCCTGGAAACCGACCCCTTGGACCCGAACGCCGCCCCCATTCCGGTGGCCCACAAGGTCTATCACCTCAGCCCCCGCTAAGGCCGGAGCCGGCATCGGTGGACAGGGCTTCCCGGCGCCGGTAAGGCAGCTGCCAGCCGGCGGCCGGGTCTTCCAGGGCGCGGATGCTGATGATCGGCGCCTGGGAGGTGACGCCCCCGAAGATGGTGGCGAAGGACACGTCCGCCGCGTCCCGGCCCGTGCCGATGCGGATGAAGCCCATGGGAATGGCGGTGCCCGAGGGATCGAAGAGATACCAGCGCTGGTCCAGGAAGACCTCCACGTAGGCATGAAAATCCGTAGGCCCCAGGGCCGGATCGGCGCCGTAGTCTATGCCCGTGGCAAAGCGGGCGGGAATGCTCAGGGCCCGGCACAGGGCAATCATCAGATGGGCGAAATCCCGGCACACCCCGACCCGGTCGGTCAGGGTATCCAGGGCCCAGGTGTTGGAATTGCTGCTGTTGGACTGGAAGCGCACCTGGCGCTGCACCCATTCCTGGATCGCCATGACCCGCCCGTAGCCCCGGGGCAGGCTGCCGAACTCGCCCATGGCGAGCACCCCCAGCCGGTCCGAAGGGCAGTAGCGGCTGGGATAGAGATAGGGCAGCACCTCGGGCGGCAGGCGGGCCACCGGCACTTCCGCCAGCTGTCCCGGCTCGGCCAGATGGTGTGTCACCTCCAGACTGGCCCGGTAGCCCAGATGCAGATGCCCCGGGGGTGCCGTCAGGCGCAGGAAACGGGCCTGGGTCAGGGCATCCGTGTGGCTGCGGCTGGGAAGTGAAGGGGAAATTTCCAGGCGCTCCTGGAGCAGGTGCTGGCTGGCCGTGCGGGCCGCCTGGAAATTGAAGATGAAATCGGCACCGTAACCATCCACGTCGTAGTGAAGGTCGATGCTCAGTTCGATACGGACCATGGCATCGGTCTCCGCAGCAAGAGGGCAGGCAGCCGGCCCGAAGGCCGCGGCTGGAGGACGGCGAAACCCGGGCCCCGCCCCATCTTACGCCCCGGCGCTGCAGTACCCGGGATTTATCCTTAAAACCTCAGTTAAACCACAGAGGCACAGAGACGCCGAGGAAAAACAAAGACTTGTCCTGGAAGGCTAGGTCACTTTCTAGGTGAGCGTGGAAGATAATGCAAGCCATTGTTTTTTTGAACTTCTCTGTGTCTTTGTGTCTTTGTGTCTCTGTGGTGAGATTTTTAGGTTTATATGGCGGCTCAGGGGCCGGCCCGACCGGCCGGCGCTGTCGGGCCGGCTCGTCCGCTTGCGTCCTGACCGGCCCCGTCCTGCCCCCCCTCATCCCAGTCGAAATAGCTGGCCTGGCGGGCCTGCTCCGCCTCCCGGGCGGCGGCTTCCCGGGCCAGCTGCTCGGCCTTCTGGCGACGCAGCTCCTCCTGGCGCCAACGCCGCCGCAGCCAGGCCAGCTGGGAACGGTGCATCAACTGCCCCACCCCCAGCGCCACCGCCAGGGCCAGCAGGGTGAGCAGCACCTGGCCGAGACTGGCCTCCCAGGCAAACAGCAGGGCCACACTGAGGACCACGCCCCGGTAGATCATCAGCTTCAGCCACAGGCGATGTTCGCGCCGGGCCAGATCGGCAGGGCTGGACATGACTTCGGGACTGGCGGGCGCGGGAGCAGACATCGGCAAGGAGGGAGGGAAAAACGCCGCGCATCTTCCCCAATAAGCGCCCCCAAGGCAAGGGCCGGCACCGCAGTGCAACATGCGGCCCCCGGGGGGAGCGCAGTATAGTTGAGGCTTGCATGCTCTCAAGACAGGAATGTCCATGGCCACCCCCAAGAAAAACACCACTCCCGCCCCCCGTTCCAGCGCCGCAGCCCCCAAGCCGGCCCCCCGCAGCGCGGCCCGCCCGGCCAGCGCCTCCGCCAAGTCCGCTACGGCCAAGCCCGGCACCGCCCGGCCGCGCCGGGCCAGCGCTGGCGACATCGCCACCTCCAGCACCCCGGCGGGCATTGCCGCCTTCGAGGTGGAACAGGCCATCGCCGCAGCCCGGACCTCCAAGGCCGTGGCGGTCACCGACATCCTCCAGTCCGCCGCCAAGGGGGACATCAAATCCGTGGCCAGCACCCTGGAAACCATCCTGGCCGGGGCCTCCCCCGATGACGTGGCGGTGCTGCGCGAAACCCTGATGAAGGGGGAAGAGGTGGCCACCAAGCTGCCGGTACGCCCCGACGACGAGCTCTCCGACGACTGGCGCACGGGCGGCTACCCCTACAAGAACCTCATGTCGCGCCGGAATTACGAGAAACAGAAATACCAGCTACAGGTGGAGCTCCTGAAGCTGCAGGCCTGGGTCAAGGAAACCGGCCAGCGGGTGGTGATCGTCTTCGAAGGCCGGGACGCAGCCGGCAAGGGGGGCACCATCAAGCGCTTCATGGAACACCTGAACCCCCGGGGCGCCACCGTGGTGGCCCTGGAAAAGCCCTCGGAAGTGGAACGGGGCCAGTGGTATTTCCAGCGCTACATCCAGCACCTGCCCTCGGCCGGCGAGATCGTGCTGTTCGACCGCTCCTGGTACAACCGGGCCGGAGTGGAACGGGTCATGGGCTTTTGCAACCCGGATGAGTACGCCGAGTTCATGCGCCAGTGCCCCGAGTTCGAGCGCAACCTGGTGAGGAGCGGCATCCACGTGATCAAGTTCTGGTTCTCCGTGAGCCGGGGCGAGCAGCGCCGGCGCTTCAAGGAGCGGGAAAACCATCCCCTGAAGCAGTGGAAGCTCTCGCCCATCGACCTGGCCTCCCTGGACAAATGGGACGACTACACCAAGGCCAAGGAGGCCATGTTCTTCTACACGGACACCGCCGACTCCCCCTGGACCGTGGTCAAGTCCGACTGCAAGAAGCGGGCGCGCCTGAACGCCATGCGCTACGTGCTGCACAAGCTCCCTTACACCAACAAGGACCTGGACCGCATCGGCCCCCTGGACCCCCTGCTGGTGGGCCGCGCCAACGTGGTCTACGAACGGGGCGAGCATGAAGGGACCGCCATCCTGTGATGCATCCGGCAACACCCGGGGGGGCGGCCCTGCCCCCCGCCATCCTGCTCATGGGCCCCACCGCCAGCGGCAAGACCGCCCTGGCCCTGGAACTGGCGCGACGCTTCCCGGTGGAGCTGATCAGCGTCGATTCCGCCCTGGTGTTCAAGGACATGGACATCGGCACGGCCAAACCCGACCGGGCCACCCTGGCGGAATTCCCGCACCGGCTGGTGGATGTGATCAGCCCCGAGACCGCCTACTCGGCGGCCCGCTTCCGGGAAGAGGCCCTGGCCGCCATGGGCGAGATCAGCGCCGCCGGCCGCATTCCCCTGCTGGTGGGCGGCACCATGCTGTACTACAAGGCCCTGCTCGAAGGGCTGGCCGACCTGCCCCAGGCTGATCCGGCCCTGCGCGCCGCTCTGGACGCGGAAGCCCTGGAAAAGGGCTGGCCTGCCCTGCACCAGGAGCTGGCCGAGCGGGACCCGATCACCGCCGCCCGGCTCCACCCCACGGACGCCCAGCGCATCCAGCGGGCCCTGGAAATCTGCCGGAGCACGGGCGGCACCATGTCCGAGCTGCTGGCCCGGGGCAAGGACGGAGCGCCCCCCTACCGCTTCCTGCGCCTCTCTCTGCTGCCATCGGAACGGGGCGTGCTGCACGAACGGATCGCCCGGCGCTTCAAGGAAATGCTGGACCAGGGTCTGATCGAGGAGGTGGAGCTGCTGCGCCGCCGCTACGCACTGAGCCTGGAGCTGCCCTCCATGCGCTGCGTCGGCTACCGCCAGGTGTGGGAATGGATGGACGGCAGCTTCAGCCGCGCCGAACTCACCGACCGGGGCATCTTCGCCACCCGTCAGCTGGCCAAGCGCCAGATCACCTGGCTCAGCAACAGCCTGCCCGGAGAGGTGCACGACTGCCTGGCGCCGGACCTGGAAGTCCGGGTCCGGGAGCGGCTGGAGCGCTTCCTGGAAGAAGCTGCATGAGTCCCGTCAGCGTCATCTACCACGCCGACTGCCTGGACGGCTTCGGCGCCGCCTACGCCGCCTGGCGCCGGTTCGGCGATGGGGCCCGCTACCTGCCCATGCACCACGGGGAAAGCTGGCGGCCCGAAGACGTGGCCGGCCGCCAGGTGTTCATCCTCGACTTCTCCTTTGCCCGCCCCGCCCTGGAAAGCCTGGCGGCCCAGGCGGAGTCGGTGCTGCAACTGGATCACCACGGTACCGCCCGGGACATGTGGGGTGAGCTCCTGGGCCCCGGGCCCGGGGGTCTGGCGCGCTACCGGGCGACACAGCTGCCCCTGGAAGTAGCCTTCGACCTGGACAAATCCGGGGCCCGCCTGGCCTGGGAATATTTTCATCCGGATACGCCCCTGCCCCTGGCCCTGCAGCATGTGGAGGACCAGGACCTGTGGCGCTTCGCCCTGCCCCAGAGCCGGGCTTTCTGCCGCGCCCTGCGGCTGCAGCCCTTCGATTTTCAGTCCTGGGACCGGATCATCCGCAGCGCCGGGCAGCCCGACGCCCCGGCCTACCAGACCCTGTGCCATACCGGAGCGGCCATCGACAGCTTCCTGGCCACGGAAGTGGCGCGCCTGGCCGACAGTCCCCTGGTCATGCCCGCGGTCCTGCCCGGCGAACTCGTGGATCCCCTCCAGGCCCGCCGCCACGGCCTGCCGGTGCTGGAGACCGAAACCGGCCACCGGCGCCTGGTCCGGGGCCTGTCCATCAACGCCAGCAGCCTGTTCACCTCGGAGCTGGGCCAGGCCCTGGCCCGCCGCAGCGGCAGCTTCGGGTTGATCTGGCAACTGGGCGGCGACGGCCGGGTGAAAGCTTCCCTACGCGCGGAAGACCGGGTCAATGTGGCCCTGCTGGCCGAATGCCAGGGCGGCGGCGGCCACCCCAACGCGGCCGCCTTCCGCATGGACCTGGCCCGCTTCGCAAGCCAGGTCCTGGAGCCTGAGCAGCGCTGATTCCGGCACCGCCGGGAGCCGCAGGACGGCGCCCCGGCCAAGGGCCAGTTTTACCCTAAAAACCTCACCACAGAGACACAAAGACACAGAGAAGTTCAAAAAAACACAGGCTTGCATTATCTTCTGCGCTCACCTAGAAAGTGACCTGGCCTTCTAGGACAAGTCTTTGTTTTTCCTCGGCATCTCTGTGCCTCTGTGGTTTAACTGAGGTTTTAAGGTTTACTTCGAAGGAGCTGGCCCGGGCACTTCCGGGCCATGGAAATGGCTGGCCCACCACAGGCGCAGGGCCATGCCCCAGCCGCTGGTCAGCCCCACACTCACGAAACGGATCTGTCCCCGAGCATCGATCACCACCAGGGCCGGCACGCCCTTGAGGCCGTAGGCCCCGGCCAGCGCCCCATCGGCATCGGCCACCGTGGTCCAGGCCAGCCCCCTGGCCGCCAGGCTGCGAGCCACCTGGGCTGCGTCACCGGATTGCATGGCGATGCTGAGCACCGGCCATTCCAGCCCCAGGGCATCCACCATGCCTTCCAGGGTCTTGCAGATCGGGCACCACTCGGCCCAGAAATAAAGCACCACCGGACCGCCGCCCTGGGCCGCCCGCCACTGGCCCAGGTTCAGGGGCTGGCCCTGGACCGTGACCCGGCTGAAATCCGGGGCTGCGCCCCGGGGCACATCCCGGGTCTGCCAGAGCTGCACGGCGAGGAACACCGCCAGCACCAGCCCCAGTTCCAGCAGCCAGCGCCGCCAGCGGCCCTTGCCCCTGGCAGCAGCGGCCGGCTCCGGCCCGGTCATGGGTGCTTGCCCCTGCTCATCCGGCCTGGATCCGCTGGCCCACCCGGGGCAGGCGGCGCCAGCAAGCGGGCAGGTGGATTTCCGCCGGTAATTCCCGGGCCCGGTAGATTTCCCTGGCCTGCCGGTGCATCTCCCGTTCCAGGCTGGCCACCCCCACCATGCGATCGAACCAGTTCTGCAGTTGCTGCATCATGATCTCACCTCCGAGTACGCGAACACTGTTTAAATTTACAGTGCAAATATACAGTATTTTTACTGGATGAACAGCCCTGTCCGCGTCCCCGGCCGGGAGTTCAGATTTCGCTGATCACCCGGCCTTCCTCCAGGCGCGACTTGGGCAGGCTGGCATTGAAATCCGCCTCGGAGTGGTAGCCCAGGGCCACCACCACCATGCTGGTCAGGCCTTGCTGCTCCAGCCCCAGCTCCCGATCCAGGGCTGCGGCATCAAAACCTTCCATGGGGCAGGCATCCAGCTCCATGGCGGCAGCACCCAAGAGCAGAGTGCCCAGGGCCAGGTAGACCTGGCGGCTGATCCAGACGGCCTCATCCTGGAGCGTCTTCTGGTGCAGTTCCACGTAGAAGCGCCGGGTCTTGTCCTGGGTCGCCATGGCTTCGGGCGTGGCATAGCGGCCATCCCGCTGTTCCTGCTCCAGCAGCGCCTGCAGATGGGCATCATCGAGACTGCGCCTGGCGCAGAGCACCACCACCAGGGAGGCATCCCGGACCTTGCCGGCGTTATAGGAGAAATCTCCCTGCATGGCCTGCAGCACCTGCTGCCGCCCCTGCTCGGAAGCCGCCAGGACAAAATGCCAGGGCTGGGAATTGACCGAGGACGGGGCATGACGCAGCAGGGCGCGCAGCTGGGCCAGCTGCTCGGCGGAAAGGGGCCGGCCGGGGGTGAAAGCCTTGGTGGTGTAGCGGCGCTGGGCGATCTGGGCGATATCCATGGAAAACTCCTGGTGATATGGAAGGAGGGGCGGAGCACTGACAAAGTGACCGTCCGGGGCGGATGTAATTAGACCACTTGTCTAGAAAATTGCAAAAAAATTAGCGGGGCAGCCCGGCAAAGAAGAACTCGGCAAAGATGTCCAGGGGTTCCGGGGAAGCCTCCAGCTTGGCCCGCAGCACCGCCCCCTCCCAGCCTATCCAGAAACAGGCGGCCAGCCGCTGGCAGTCGGCCCCGGCGGCCAGTTCCCCCCGTTCCCGGGCCGCTTCGAGACAGGCGGCCACCTGTCCCTGCCAGTCAGCGAATACCTGGGCCAGCAGCTGGCGGAAACTGCCGGGCAGGCAACCCGTCTCCTGCCCCAGGTTGCCCACCAGGCAGCCGCGCCGGAATCCGTGCAGGGCCATTCGGGCCCGGGACTCGGCCACGAACCCCCGCAGGCGCTCCAGGGGCGGCAGGGCCTCGTTGCCCAGGTTGCGCTCCAGCTTATGGGAAAGGAGCTCCCCGTAGCGGCGCACCAGGGCAACGCCGAAGGCCTCCTTGCTGGCAAAGAAATGATAGAAGGAGCCCTTGGGCACCCCCACCCGACGCAGGATTTCGTCGATGCCGGTGGCGGAAAAACCCTTCTCGGCCAGGATTTCCACCCCCGCCTGGAGCAGGATTTCCCGGGTTTCACTTTGGCCGCTCCCCTGCCGCGGCGGACGGCCGCGACGGCGGGGCAAGGGGGAGGGAGAGATGGACGGGTTCATGGCCGGGGATACTAGACCGATAGTCTATTCAGCTCAAGGGCATAGTAGCCCCCCTGGGCGGGCGCCGTTTCGGCTGTTAATATACGCAACATATATAGATCATATAAAGACCATGAACCATGGGTATCGTCAAGATTTCCGAGCAGATGCATGAAAACCTGCGCCTGGCCAGCGGCGCCCTGGGCCGCTCCATCAACGCCCAGGCGGAACACTGGCTGCGGGTGGGCATGCTGGCCGAGCTGCAGCCCGGGCTCAGCTATGGTGATATCTGCCAGCTCCTGCTGCAGGCGGAACAGCAGCACCTGGAAACCGTGAACACGGGGGCCCGGGCCGCATGAACAAGCCTTCCCTCCCCGTTGTTCCCCTGCATACGGCCGAAGAAATCGCCCTGGCCCGGCGCGCCGGCCAGCTGGCCGCCCGGGTGCTGCAGATGATAGGCGAGCACGTACGCCCCGGCGTCAGCACCGATGAGCTGGACCAGCGCTGCCATGACTACATCGTCCACGAGCTCCAGGCCATTCCCGCCAACATCGGCTACCACGGCTATCCCAAGACCATCTGCGCCTCGGTGAACCACGTCATCTGCCACGGCATCCCCTCCGAGCGGAAACTGAAGCAGGGCGACATCGTGAACATCGACGTGGCCCTGATCAAGGACGGCTGGTTCGGAGACACCAGCCGCATGTACTGCGTCGGCGAGCCTGGCACCCTGGCCAGACGCCTGGTCCGCACCACCTACGAAGCCATGGGCGCCGGCATCCGCCAGGTCCGGCCCGGGGCAACCCTGGGTGACGTGGGCCACGCCATCCAGCAGGTGGCCCACCGGGAAGGCTTCAGCGTGGTGCGCGAATACTGCGGCCACGGCATCGGCCGGATCTACCACGACGAACCCCAGGTGCTCCATTACGGCCGCCCGAACACCGGGCTGCGCCTGGAGCCAGGCATGATCTTCACTATCGAGCCCATGCTCAATGCGGGCAAGGCCGCCACCAAGCACCTGCCGGACGGCTGGACGGTGGTAACCCGGGACCACTCCCTGTCGGCCCAGTGGGAACACATGGTGGCCGTCACGGAAAGCGGCTGCGAGATCCTCACCCCCTGGCCCGAGGGCTACGGGGACTACCCACCCATCCTGCCCACCTGAAAGCGCACTGAGGCCAGATTCAATCCCGGCTCAGGAAATCCTCCAGCACCCGGGCCACCTGTTCCGGCTGGTCGTGCTGCAGGTTGTGCCCGGCATCGACGACGGTCTCCAGACGCAGCTGCCGGAAGCAATCCAGACGCCGCCGGAACTCCTCGGGGCGAGCGCCGAAACGCTGCTGCACGTAGCCCTGGTCGGCCACCAGCTGCAGCACCCGGGCCTCCACCCGGCGCCAGCAGTCCATGGCATCCTCGATCCGGTAGGGATGGGGCGCCGGCACCTTGTGCCAGGGATCGCAGGCCATCTCCACCTGCCCATCGGGGCGCTCCCGGCTCACCCGTTCCGCCAGGAAGGCGGCCCGTTCCGGCAGCAGGCGGGGATTGACCGCCATCAGCCAGCGGGCCAGCTGTTCCCTGTCCTTGTAAGCCCGCAGCCGCGGCGGGCTGGCGATGCCCTCCAGCCAGGTGAGCAAGGTGTCGGCAGCGCCCTGCTCCGCCGGCGGCGGCTTGAGTCCGAGGAAATCCAGCACCGCCAGCTCCTGCACCCGGCCGGGACGCAGGCCGGCATAGGCAGCCGCCACGCTGCCCCCCATGCTGTGCCCCACCACCCGGGCCGGCCTTCCGGGAAAGGTGTGGGCCAGCAGCTGGTCCAGATCGGCGTAGTAATCAGGGAACCAGTAAGGCCGCCCCAGCCATTCGGAAGCACCATAGCCCCGCCAGTCGGGAGCGATCACGTGCCAGTCCCGGGCCAGGGCCTCCACCACGAACTGGAAGGTGGGGGAAGAATCCATCCAGCCATGCAGGAACAGCACCCGGGGCGCCGGGTCCTGGCCCCAGTGCCGCAGGTGATAGCGCAGGCCGCGCACCTCCAGGTATTCGCTACGGGATTCCAGAACAGACATGGCGTCAAAGAGGGGCAGAAAACCCCGGGATTGTAGCCGCCCCAACCCCGTTGATGGCAGAGGGGCAGAGATTTTGCAAATACCCAAACTCAAGCCGATAGGCGAAAGCTATTTCCCATATGCGTACAAACAATTGGAACAATACCTGCCGCCTCCCTAATATCCGTTCTGTCGATTCAACACAACCCAAGGAGAAAAACGATGTCTCTGATCAACACCCAGGTTCAACCCTTCAAGGTCAATGCGTTCCACAACGGCAAGTTCATCGAGGTTTCCGACGCCGATCTGAAGGGCAAGTGGTCCGTGCTGATCTTCATGCCGGCCGCCTTCACCTTCAACTGCCCCACCGAAATCGAAGACGCCGCCGACAACTACGCCGAATTCCAGAAAGCCGGTGCCGAGGTATACATCGTCACCACCGACACCCACTTCTCCCACAAGGTGTGGCACGAAACCTCCCCCGCCGTGGGCAAGGCCAAGTTCCCCCTGATCGGTGACCCCACCCACCAGCTGACCAACGCCTTCGGCGTGCATATCCCCGAAGAAGGCCTGGCCCTGCGCGGTACCTTCATCATCAACCCGGACGGCGTCATCAAGACCCTGGAAATCCACTCCAACGAGATCGCCCGGGACGTGTCCGAAACCCTGCGCAAGCTGAAGGCCGCCCAATACACCGCCGCCCACCCGGGTCAGGTCTGCCCCGCCAAGTGGAAGGAAGGCGCCGCCACCCTGGCTCCCTCCATCGACCTGGTCGGCAAGATCTAAGGCTTTCGGGCCCCGACCATCCGGCCGTCCTCCGGGACGGCCCGGATCGCAGCGCAAAGGCGCCAGCGCAACCCTGTCCTGGCGCCTTTTCATTGCGATTCGCAAGCCATTCCATCGGCATCAATTCCAACAAAGGGAGAACACCATGCTCGACGCCAACATCAAGACCCAGTTGCAGGCCTACCTGACCAAGCTCGTCCAGCCCATCGAACTGGTGGCCTCCCTGGACGAGAGCCCCAAGGCCGCCGAAATGCGCGCCCTGCTCGAAGACATCGCCGGCCTTTCCGAACAGGTGAGCCTGCGCCTGGATGGCAATTACAAGCGCCGCCCCTCCTTCGGCATCGCCCGCCAGGGCCAGGCGCCGCGCATCCACTTCGCCGGCATTCCCATGGGCCACGAATTCACCTCCCTGATCCTGGCCCTGCTCCAGAGCGGCGGTCATCCGCCCAAGCTGGAGGCGGACGTGATCGAGCAGATCAAGGCCCTGGACGGCAAGTACAGCTTCGAGACCTTCATTTCCCTCACCTGCCACAACTGCCCGGACGTGGTGCAGGCCCTGAACACCATGGCCGTGCTCAACCCCGGCTTCGAGGCGGTGATGATCGACGGGGGCATGTTCCAGCAGGAGGTGGAGGAACGCCAGATCATGGGGGTGCCCGCCATTTACCTGAACGGCGAACTGTTCGGCCAGGGCCGCATGAGCGCCGAGGAAATCCTCGCCAAGCTGGACACCGGCGCCATCGCCCGGGAAGCCGAGAAGATCAGCCAGAAGGAAGCCTTCGACGTGCTGGTGGTCGGGGGCGGCCCGGCCGGCTCCGCCGCCGCCATCTACGCGGCCCGCAAGGGCATCCGCACCGGGGTGGTGGCCGAGCGTTTCGGCGGTCAGGTGCTGGACACCCTGGCCATCGAGAACTTCATTTCCGTCAAGGAAACCGAAGGACCCAAGCTGGCCATGGCCCTGGAGCAGCATGTGCGGGAATACGATGTGGACATCATGAACCTGCAGAAGGCCGAGGCCCTGGTACCCGGTGAAAACGGCGGCCCCATCCAGGTGCAGCTGGCCTCCGGCGCGGTGCTCAGGAGCAAGACCGTGATCCTCGCCACCGGCGCCCGCTGGCGCGAGATGAACGTGCCCGGTGAAGCCGAATACCGGGCCAAGGGCGTGGCCTACTGCCCCCATTGCGACGGCCCCCTGTTCAAGGGCAAGCGGGTCGCCGTGATCGGCGGCGGCAACTCCGGGGTGGAAGCCGCCATCGACCTGGCCGGCATCGTCGCCCAGGTGACCCTGCTGGAATTCGGCAGCGAACTCCGGGCCGACGCCGTGCTGCAGAAAAAGCTCTACAGCCTGCCCAATGTCACGGTGATCAAGGAAGCCCAGACCACCGAGGTGAATGGCGACGGCCAGAAGGTCACCGGCCTCACCTACAAGGACCGGGCCAGCGGCGCGGTACACCAGATCGAGCTGGAAGGCATCTTCGTGCAGATCGGCCTGCTGCCCAACACGGACTTCCTCAAGGGCAGCGTCGAGCTCTCCAGGTTCGGCGAGATCGTGGTGGATGCCAAGGGCCAGACCTCGGTGCCCGGGGTGTTCGCCGCCGGGGATTGCACCACCGTGCCCTACAAGCAGATCATCATCGCCATGGGCGAAGGGGCCAAGGCCAGCCTCTCGGCCTTTGACCACCTGATCCGCAGCTCCGCCCCGGCTTGAGGCCGGCCCGGCAGCAAAACGGGGTGACCGGCTGTCTGGCCCGTCACCCCGTTTTGCGTGGAAAATAAGTCCAGTCCCTGATCCCCCAGGAGTCCCCATGGAAGCCACCCGCCCCGCCAGCCTGGTCCCCGACTGGATCAGCACCCTCGCCGGACACGCCCGCCAGCATCCCCTCGCGGCCCTGGGCCTGGGGCTGTCCCTGCTGGCCGTGCTCCTGCTCCTGGCCCAGAGCCTGTTCCAGGTCGCCAGGGGCGAAGCCAGCCCCATGCTGCGTCAGGCCCTGCTGGGAGGCCTGGCCGGTTTCGCCACCACCACCCTGGGCGCCCTGCCCGCCCTGTTCCTGCGCGGCATCCCGCAAAAGCTGGAAGACAGCCTGCTGGGCCTGGCCGCCGGCATGATGCTGGCGGCCAGCGCCTTCTCCCTGCTCCTCCCCGGGCTCGAAGCCGGCGGGGAAATTCTCGGCAGCAAGCCGCTGGGCGCCGCCGTGGTGGTGCTGGGCATGGGACTGGGGGTGCTGCTGATGCTGGGTCTGGATGAATTCACGCCCCACGAGCACGACAAGACAGGTCCCTGCGGCCCCGGCCATGAACGCTGCGGCCGGGTCTGGCTGTTCGTGTTCGCCATCGCCCTGCACAACCTGCCCGAGGGCATGGCCATCGGCGTCAGTTTTGCCGGGGGCGACCTGGGAGTGGGCATTCCCCTCACCACTGCCATCGCCCTGCAGGACATTCCCGAGGGGCTGGCC
This sequence comes from Azovibrio restrictus DSM 23866, assembly GCF_000429665.1. Classification (GTDB taxonomy): domain Bacteria; phylum Pseudomonadota; class Gammaproteobacteria; order Burkholderiales; family Rhodocyclaceae; genus Azovibrio; species Azovibrio restrictus. The sequence goes on along the minus strand of NZ_AUCH01000002.1, from coordinate 36,639 downwards.
GTGGCCCTGGCCCTACGGGGCGCCGGGTTCCCGGCCCTGAAGGCGGTGGCTGTGGCGGGTCTGAGCGGCCTGCTGGAACCCATCGGCGCCCTGCTGGGGGTCGGACTCTCCAGCGGCATGGCCCTGGCCTACCCCCTGGGACTGGGGCTGGCTGCCGGCGCCATGATCTTCGTAGTCTCCCACGAAGTGATCCCGGAAACCCACCGGAACGGCCACCAGACACCAGCCACCCTGGGCCTGATGGCAGGATTCGCCCTGATGATGGTGCTCGACACCAGCCTGGGCTGAACGCGGCAAAGCCCTGCAGGAACAGGCATGCAGACGGGGAAAAACTGAAAGATGGGGAAAAACAGGGAACAGGGAATGGTGCCCATGGGCAGGATCGAACTGCCGACCTCTCCCTTACCAAGGGAGTGCTCTACCACTGAGCCACATGGGCTTCCCTTGTGCTTCCCATCGAGCGATGGAAAGCGGAAAGCTGGCTCCTCGACCTGGGCTCGAACCAGGGACCTACGGATTAACAGTCCGGCGCTCTACCGACTGAGCTATCGAGGAATCGGTATTGAATCAACAAAAAGCCCGGCGAGTTCAACCGGGCTGATTGTATCTCTGACTCCAGCCTATGAAGGCTTGGTTGCGGGGGCAGGATTTGAACCTGCGACCTTCGGGTTATGAGCCCGACGAGCTGCCAGACTGCTCCACCCCGCGTCCGTCAGAGAGATGAGATTATAGGGAGCAGGCAAAGGCCTGTCAACACTTTTCAGGATTTAATCTTTCAGCCACTCCAGCAGGCTGGCCCATTGCTCCGCGTCCCGCTTGAACTTGGAGCGGGGGGGATCGAAGATGGTCTGGCCGGCAGCCGCCACGTTCACGTAGTTCTGGGTGTTGCGCAGGTAAGCCAGGATGGGGATGTCGAAGTGGCGCAGGAACTCTTCCAGCATGGCTGCCGCCCGGGTGCGGGGATCGACGCGCATGGCGACGATGCCGATCTTGGCGGCCCGGCCGCGCAGGTCCTGGCGCACCGCATTCAGGAAGTCCTCGGTGGCGGCCATGTCGAAGATGGACGGCACCACGGGGATGATCACCCGATCCACGGCGCGCAGATAGTCATTGAGCTTGTAGCCCTGGAAACCGGCCGGGGCGTCCAGGACCACCCAGTCGGGCTCCTGAGGCAGGTTGATGAGCATCTGGTTGCCGCCGAAATAGCCGGTCACCGAGGGCAGGCCCGGGTCCCGGAACGCCATCCAGCGCAGGGAGGATTGCTGGCGATCCAGATCGCAGAGGCTGACACTCAGTTCCTGGTTGGCAAAATAGCCGGCCAGATTGGTTGCCAGGGTCGTCTTGCCAGCCCCGCCCTTGGGATTTGCCACCATTACCGCACGCATTGACCTATCTCCCTTCAATAATCAGTAAACTGCGAACCTGTCGATTATAGGCTGACGGCATCGGGCCGCAGCGAGGAGTTTGAAGATGGAACGTAATAGCACCGATGAGCGCCTGGGCATCCAGTCCATAGAACTGGGATTTCAGATCCTCAAGGTCCTGGCCCAGCACGGCCGCCCCATGATGCTCAAGGATCTGGCCGCCCAGGCCGGCATGGCGCCGGCCAAGGCGCACCGCTACCTGGTGAGCTTCCTGCGCATCGGTCTGGTGGAACAGGACCGGCGCTCCGGCCGTTACGACCTGGGGGGCTGGTGCCTGGAACTGGGTCTGGCCGGCCTGGCCCGCCTGGACCCGGTGCGGCTGGCGGAACCCATCCTGGAAGACCTGTGTGAAAGGATTCACGAAACCGTGGCCCTGGCGGTCTGGGGCAATCGGGGCGCCACCATCGTGCGCTGGGCCGATGCGGGCGGGGCCATCACCGTGAACCTGCGTCCCGGAGCCGTGCTGCCCCTGGCCAATTCGGCCACGGGTCGGGCCTTCGCCGCCTTCTACAAAGGCCCGGCCCTGAAAACCATCCTGCACGAAGAACTGGTGGCCACGGCCCGGAGCACCGGGGTGGCCGTGGGCAGCCAGCGGGCCAGCCTGGAAAAGTCCCTCGCCGAGATCCGCAAGCGGGGCCTGGCCCGGGCCAGCGGCAGCATGACCCCGGGCATCAATGGTTTCAGCGCCCCGGTCTACGATCACAACGGCAGCATGGTGGCGGCCATCACCGCCCTGGGCTCCGTGGGTAACTTCGACAACGACTGGGAAAGCCCCATCGCCGTCGCCGTGAAGGCGGCCGGGGAAGACCTTTCCCAGCGCCTGGGGGCGCAGCAGAACGCCTGATCAGGGCGCCAGGCTGCCCCGCTGCACGTCCCGGCGGCTCACCCGGGCCGGGCCGAAGGCCTGCAGCAGGGCGGCGTAGGCCGCTTCAGCCGCGGCCCGGTTGTCGCGGCTGAAATTGCAGACATAGAGATCCAGGGTCACGGCCTCCAGTTCCGGCCAGGTATGGATGGCTAGGTGGGATTCCGCCAGCACCACGGCCCCGGTGGCCCCGGCGGGCTGCTCCGGGGTGCCGAAGGGGTGAAACAGCCAGCCCACCACCGTCAGGCCGGCTCCCCGGCAGGCTTCCAGACACAGCTGTTCCAGGAGCCCGGCATGGCGCAGCAGCCCCGGGTTGGCGCTGCAGCCCCGCCACTCGGCCAGGATGTGCAAGCCCTCCACCTCTACACCAGCCTTTCCCGCAGCCGGCCGCCTGCGCCCGCCAGGATGTGTTCGGCGGCGCGCACGCCCCAGTAATTGGCCTCCTCGAACAGGGACAGGCAGCCCATGTCCCCATGGGCCAGCTGCACCCTGCCCCAGCCCGCCGCCAGCCGTTCCAGCCGCGCCCTGCGGCGTAGCCCCGGCAGGGGCCTGACCATGGCGTGTCCGTGGCGGAACAGGTCCAGGCGGGTGGTGAGCCGGCGGATGTCCCTATGGGCCCGGGACAGGTCCGCCAGGATTTCCTCGGCCCAGGTCTCCCGGGAGGTGGACAGCAGCCGGGCCCGGGCAGCTCTGGGGTCGGCGTCGGAGAGGGGCCGGTAGTAGCTGAGCACCGTGGGGCCCCGGCTGTCCCGGCGGAGCTGCTGGTGGGTGGCCACCACATAGCCCAGGCCGGGACTGTCGTAGAGGACGTTGTCCCAGGCCAGGGGCATGCCCGCCCCCGGCTCCGGGGGCGCCGTCAGGCTCAGGGTGGCCACCAGCCAGGGGGCATAGCCCAGGGGGGCGATGGCTGCCGCCAGCTCCGCCGGCAGCTCCCTGGCCAGACGGGGCAGCAGATAGAGGGGGGCCGCCCAGATGAGCTGCCCGGCCTGGTACTCGAGGCTGCGCTCCTGCTTCCGGTCCCAGACCTGGACGCTGATCTCCGTCGGCCCCTGGCGCAGGGCATGGACAGCGCAGCCCGTGTGCAGGGCCGGCCCCAGGCGCCCGGCCAGGCGGTTCACGATCCAACCGTTGCCCTCGGGCGCCGTGAGCACGGTCTCCCCGGCCCCCTCCCCGCCCCGCCCGGTACGGCAGGCGAAGTAGTGGATGCCGGCCCAGGCCGACACCTGGCGGTAATCGGTGCCGTAGTCGTCCCGGCAGGCGTAATTCACGTACCAGTGCAGGGAGGGGGCGTCAAAACCTTCGGCCCGCATCCAGTCGTGCATGGTGAGCTGCTCCAGGGCCCGACTGGCCGGGGTCTCCCCGGCGTAGGCCGTGGGCAGGGCAAACAGGCGCCGGCCCCGGTCGTCCCGGGCGGCCTTGAATTCCCCCATGCGGGCGAAGAAACGGGCCTGCTGTGCCTGCTCCCCGGCCGCCAGGTGCAGATGGGGCACCAGCCCCTCCTGCCAGAGGCCCTGGCGATACAGGCGCTCCTGGGGGGCGTGGCAGAGGTAGGCTTCGTCATACACGGGCGCCTCGGCGGCGGGATCGCCGCGCAGCACCCCCAGATCCGCCAGCAGGGCGCGTACGGCCCGGGCCTCGGGGTTGGGCAGGGGCAGGTAATGGGCCCCCAGGGGATAGGCGGAAATCCCGTTCCGGCCGGAGCGGGAATTCCCGCCCGCCTGGGCCTCCAGTTCCAGCACCGCGAAATCCTGGAAGCCGGCCCGCTGCAGGCGCCAGGCGGCAGAAAGCCCCGCCACCCCGGCACCGATGATCAGCACACCAGTGCGCCGCGTTTCCGCCGGGGCCGGAAAATCCCCCCCGGCCAGGCGATGCCCCAGTTCGAAGTCCCCTCCGGCCAGCTCGCCGGGCGGCAGGGGCGGCGCTGCCCCGGGCGCGCAACCGGCCAGGGCTGCCGCCCCCCAGGCGGCGAGAAAGTCCCGGCGCCGCATCAGCCCCGCCTCACCGGGCCGCCCCGTGCCATTCCTGCTCGAACAGACGCACCAAGCTCTGTTCGTTGAGACGGTTCGGCGCCATGGGCAGGCACGCCATGTCGGCGGGGAAATGGAACAGGTCCCCCGTGCCCGCCACGGTGAGAAAGCGCAAGCCTTCCGGGTAAGCGCTGGGCAGCCCCGGGGGCTCCCGGCCCGCAAGGACATAGCCCCATTCGCCGAAGCTGGGCACCAGAGCGTGGTAAGGAGCGGTCTGGAAGCCGGCGGCTTCCAGGGTGGCGACGATGGTCCAGAAGGAGCGGCGGGCGTAATAGGGGGAGGTGGACTGGATCACCACCCGCCCGCCCGGCGCCAGATGCCGCTCCAGCAGGCGGTAGAAGCCGGTGGAGTAGAGCTTGCCCAGGGCGAAATTGGAGGGATCGGGGAAATCCACCACCACGAAGTCGAAGACCTCGCCGTTCTCCTCCAGCCAGATGGCCGCATCGGCATTGATCACGCTGACCCGGGGGTCCTTCAAGGCGTTGCCGTTCAACTGGGTCAGCAGGGGCGCAGTGGAAAACAGCCGGGTCATGGCCGGGTCCAGATCCACCAGGGTCACGGACTGGATCTGGGGATAGCGCAGGATCTCCCGAACCGCGAAACCGTCGCCGCCCCCCAGCACCAGGATGCGCCGGGCCCCGGGCAGGGCTCCCAGACCCGGATGCACCAGGGCCTCGTGGTAGCGGTACTCATCCCGGGAGGAAAACTGCAGATTCTGGTTCAAGAACAGGCGGATGTCGTCCCGCCAGCGGGTCACCACGATGCGCTGGTAGGGGGAGCTCTCCATGTGGATCACCTCGTCGGTGTACAGCCAGCTCTCGGCCATGTCCGACACCTTGCCCGCCACCCCCAGCCCCCCCAGGAGCAGCAGCACGCTGGCCCCCGCCGCCAGACGCAGCCCCCCGGACCGGGGCAGCTGGTCCCGGAACAGCAGCAGGGCCCAGACCGCCACTCCCACGTTGAGGAGACCGAACAGCAGCCCGGTACGCATCAGGCCCAGGTAGGGAGCCAGGATCAGGGGAAACAGCAGGGACACGGCCAGGGCCCCCAGGTAGTCCACGGCCAGGACCCGGGACACCAGCTCCTTGAAAGCCACCTCCCGCTTCAGGATGCGCATCACCAGGGGAATTTCCAGCCCCACCAGGGTACCCACGGCCAGCACGGCCAGGTAGAGCAACACCCGGAAAGGCCCCGTCTGGGCAGCGAAGGCCAGGAACAGGCCCACCGCGGCGAAGCCGCCCAGCACCCCCACGGCCAGCTCGATCTGGATGAAGCGGCGCACCAGGTTGCCGCCCACGTAGCGGGACAGCCAGGAACCCAGCCCCATGGCGAACAGGTAGGCGCCGATGATGGTGGAAAACTGGGTGATCGAATCCCCGAGCAGATAGCTGGCCAGGGCCGCCGCCACCAGCTCGTAGGCCAGGCCGCAGGAGGCGATGACGAAGACCGAGGCCAGCAGGGCGTGCTGCAACCGGGCTGGCGGGCGGACGCCCTCCGCCGCCGGCATGACAACCTCGTCCGTCAAGATTTATCCACGCACTCAGCCATGGATGGCAGCAGCAACGATGATGGCGATGCCCAGGCACATGGCGGCGATGACGATGGCCAGGGGCTGGTTCTTGCGCTCGACGATCTCCCGCCACAGCTCGTAGGGGGTGAGCTTGTCTACGATGATGAAGGACACCCAGAACACCACCACCCCGAGAATGGAGTACAGGAGGGAGTTGAAGAGCAGTTTGGCGTTGATGAGTTCAGGCATGGCGCCTCCTTATTTGTGATAGATGCTGCGGGCCCCGGAACCGCCGCCACTGCGGCCCGAAGCCACGTTGTCGAACAGGCTGTAGCCGTTGTGCTGGGCCCAGGCGAAGCCGGCCAGGGCCATGGCGGCGAGCAAGGCGTAAATGCGGCTCATGGGCCACCCCGCCGCAACCGGTCAATCATCGTCATCGTCGCTCTCGCTTACCTTGGGGTGATCGCTCTCGGCCCAGCGGGCCACCTCGAAGGCGTACATGCGCCAGCGGGTATAGATGGGGAAGGCCGCCAGGAACAGGAACAGCAGGATGATGTTGCTCCAGCTGGAGCCTCCTTTCCGCACCACCAGGGTATCGGAAATGGGCTGGTAGCGGCCCGGGTCCATCTCCGGCTCCAGCATCAGGCGCCAGGTGCCGGGGGGCACGTCCCGGAAGGACACGTCCCCCTCCTGGGAACCCTCGCTCCAGCTTTCCCCGCCATCAGTGCCCCAGTAGTAGCTGAGTTCCTGGCTGGCGTGCCGGGCTTCCCCGGTCTGCTCATTGACCAGCACCAGGTCCAGGGCCACCCAGTCGTTGGAAATGCCGGCCTGGTTCTGCACCACCAGGGTGGGCAGGTGGGATTCCACCACGAAGGGCTTGCTCAGCACCGGCTGTTCGACGCCGGGCTGCAGGGCCAGGCTCTCGCGCACCAGGACCTGCTCCTGCTCCAGGGCCCAGAGCCCCAGTTGCAGGAGCACCCCGATGATGAAGAAAATCCAGAAATTGCGGCACACCCGGCGATGCCGGTCCGCCACCGGCGAGGGCTGGTTGGCATAGACGCCCCGGGGCTCGGGCAGGGTCCCCAGGCCGAAGGCCTGGCTGATCTCCTCGTGGGGCACGTATTCGGCCAGGCTCCAGCTCACCTCCTTGCCCGTGGCCTCCCGGGTCAGCAGCAGAGGCGGCACCACATAGTCATCAAGCTTGGCCTTCTCCCCCACCTGCACCCGCCAGGTGAACTCCCCGATCACGTATTCCACCTCGGCCCCGTAGGACTGGAAGTGGTCGAAGCGATGCTCCCGGTACGCCAGGGCGCCCCGGGGAGAAGTCCGGTAGCGGGTGTTCATGGCGCTGGGCACATCGCTGAGCACGTCGGCCACATTCCAGTGGCCGTCATACTCGGTGAGCCAGCGGTAACCCGGTTTGTCCACCCGGGCCAGCAGGTATTCGCGCCAGTCGTAGCGCTGGCCCTCCACCTTCATGAAGCGCTGCATGAAACCTATGACTTCCAGCTTCTCGCCCCGAAAGCTGCCCACCTTACCCAGGGGAATGCGTGGCTGGACCGGGGCATCCTTGCCCTTGAGGCCGGAAATGAGTTTTTCGGTGTCCGGGTCGGTGACCGCGCCGCACTGACGGCAGCCCACGGCCAGGATGCCCTCGTGCCTCACCTCCAGGGGAGCACCGCAACTGGCGCAGCGCAGGGCCCTGGCCTTCAGGGTGGGCGCCCCGGGCAAGGGCATGCCCGGGCGCAGGTTGTTCCATCCCAGGCTGGAAAAATCCACCACCTGGCCGAAGAACACCAGGGGCGGCCCGCTCTCCCCGTCGCTGTAGTCAATGGTGGCCAGCCGCTCCCCGGCGCGCAGGTCTGCCACTGGCGCCGGGTAGCCGCCCCCCACCTTGAAGGGCAGTTCCCCTTCCCCGGCCACGCACTCGGCGTTTTCCAGATTGGTCACCGTCCAGGTCCGCTGGCCCAGCACCAGCCCCTCGCCGGGTTTCAGGCTGGCAAAGGGGGGAATGGCTTCCGGCACCCACTCCAGGAAGGAGAGCACGTACTCGCCCCCGGCCTCGGACAGCCAGCCGGTACGCTGGTCGTCGAAAAGCAGGTGCCACTCGTTCCACAGCCCTTCCCCGTAGCGGAGCTGGATGCGCCCCACCAGGGCGAAATGCACGCCCTGGTAGCGCCCTTCGGCCCCCAGTTGCAGGGGCGAACGGTCCTCCACCAGGGCGGCCATCTTGCCCAGGTCCTCGATATTGCCCTGGAGGTTCAGCAAGGTGGTCTGGCAATACTCGCAGACCGCCAGGATGGAGGCGGAAGAGCGGAAGGTGACGGGTGCCCCGCAAGAGGGGCACTGGGCGGTTCGGGCCATGGAACTGTCCGGAAAAACTCAGCTCAGCTTCTGCAGCAGCTCGGCCTTCTTGGCATCGAACTCCGCCTGGCTCAGGATGCCCTTGCCCACCAGGGCGTGCAGCTTTTCCAGGGTGGCCACCACCTCGTCGGCGGACACCGGGGCCGCGGCTGCCGGGACCGGCTGGGCCGGCGTAGCGGCAGCGGGGGCCGCAGCAGGCGCGGCGCCGGGCTGCATGGCATTCATCATCGCCTGGCCCATGGCCTGCCCCATGGTCATGCCCGCCCCCAGCCCCGCGCCGATGCCGGCCATGCCGCCCTCGTTCTGGGCCGCCAGGGGAATGCTGTTGGCCACCTGGTACTGGGTGTAACGCCCCATATCGCCGATCACGTTCATGCCGATACGGGTGTCCAGGACCTTTTCCAGCTCCTCCGGCAGGGAGATGTTCTGCACCACCAGGCTGTCCAGGGCCAGGCCATAGCCCTGGAACAGGGGGGTGATCTTCTCCCGCAGTGCCTTGCCGAATTCCTCCTGGTTGGCGGCCATGTCCAGGAAGGAGATGCCCGATTCCCCGAACAGGTCGGCGATGTGGCCCACCACGGTGTTTCTGAGCTGGCTTTCCAGCTGCTCGGTGGTGTAGCGCTCCACGGTGCCGGAAATGGTGCTGTGGAACAGCTTGGGGTCCACCAGGTGATAGGAATAGATGCCGAAGGCCCTGAGGCGCACGGCGCCGAATTCCTTGTCCCGGATGGTGATGGGGTTGGGGGTGCCCCACTTGCGGTCCAGGCGCTGGCGGGTGCTGAAGAAATAAACGTCGGACTTGAAGGGGGATTCGAACAGCTTGTCCCAGTTCTTCAGGTAGGTGAGCACCGGCAGGGTCTGGGTGCTGAGCTTGTACATGCCGGGCCCGAACACGTCGGCCACCTGGCCTTCGTTCACGAACACCGCCATCTGGGACTCCCGCACCGTCAGGCTGGCCCCGTACTGGATTTCGAAGTCGGCCATGGGAAAGCGCCAGGCGACGGTTTCCCCGTCCTCCTCGGTCCAGTGAATGATGTCGATGAACTGCTTCTTGATGAAATCCATCAGCGCCATGGGGCTCTCCTCATGAATGACCCTGCCCCGACCGGGGCGTTCAGGCGGGCATCATAAGATGGGGAACCGGGGCTGTCCATGCATCCCGAAGGGTTTTGTCCGTTGCTGAAAGCAAGACCATCCAGCCCCCTCCCGCACTTTCTTCGGGACTATCCCGGAAGCCTGCCTCACCCCAGGAAATGCCACACCCCCAGGCCCACCCCCACGAGCACTGGAATCGCCAACCATGTGGGGATTTCGGTGGGCACGAAGTAGCGGGACTCGTATTCATAGACCTCCCGGGTCGTGCTGCCAACGACATCCCCCACCCGGTCCGTGAGCAGGAATCCCAGCAGCGCAAAACCGCCGCCCACATAACGAATCCACAGGGACAACTCGCCCCATTCCCGCCGCGCTGCATGGCGCAGGGAAAAGCCATGGCCGTAGAGCACCCAGAGCAGCACGGCAAGCAGGCTGCCGAAGATGAACCCGAGCAGGGCAAAGGAAAGACGATCCAGAAGTTGCTTCAACATGGGCGAGCAGAAGAAAAACCGGCCAGGCTGGCCGGACGGAACCCATGATATTGACATCAAACGAATGAAGCAAACTCCAGGCGGCGCTCCGGGGGCTGGCAAGGCGCCGTGCCAACCCAGCGGAGCAAGGCAGCGTGACAAGGCACGGCGGTACTGGAGAGAGGAAAATACGGAGAATTCCAGGGCTGACCTGGAAGCCGGCCCGGGACCCGGGCCGCAGGAAAATTCATGTCATCCGACTGAAACGCCGGACCCGGGGGCCCCGCATCCTAGCGGGCGAACCACACACCCTTCCCCCTGAGCCGCTGCACGGCCTGGATGGCCTTGGGCACGAGCAGCAGAAAGCCGCCCGGCAAGACCAGGGCGGCAATCCAGAAGGAGATGTTACGGAGTGTCAGCATGGGAGGCATTGTGCCGCGGCCGGCCCTGCCTGTCGGTGATCCACGTCACACCCGAAGCGGCTTTCTACAAGGCAGGAACCGGCGCTGCCGGCCCCATGAGCCCGGCCGCCCCCGGCGACTGGCGCCGGGAAGACGCTATCCGCCCGTACCGATCCCTTGCGGCAGCCCCGGGAATTCACAGCCAAGCGGCTGTTTTTCCAGAGGAACCTGGATTATGACGGGATTTTTACAAGCCTTCTCCATGAAATCCGGGTTTCCCGCCGCATGCTTTATCCATAAAATGACCGGCGAATCTGTCCAGGAGGAGTCACCATGTACCGCTATCTCGGTTTGCTCATCATGGGGAGCTGGGTGCTCGCTGCCCAGGCCCTCGAGTATGGATCCACCAGTCTGGAAGCGGCCCGCAACCCGGGCTCCCAGATCGACGCCTACGCCCGGCAGCTTTGCGCCAGGGCCGATTCCCAACCCCAGTACCAGCCTGGCCTTGAATCCGGCTACACCCACATCATCTGCGAACGGCAGGGCCAGAAGACCGGCGACCTGTTTGCCCGCCAGGAAGGGCCGCGCCTGGATCTGAACTACCGGCTGGAAAAATGAGGCGCGGGCCGGAGGCAGGCCCATCGCTCCACGGGGAGCTTCCCCGGCCACCCCTTGCCAATCCCTCAGGCACCCGCAAGCGGGCTGCGGGGATAAACACTGAAGGTGATACATGAAAACCATGATGGCGCTCTCTGCGCTATTTGTCGGCCTGTTCTGCAACCCGCTGTTCAGTCCTGAGGCAGCCGCCGCGGCCCAGCCGGGCAGGGACTACACCCTGGTGGAGCCTCTCCGTCCGGTCAGCGGCGGCCCGGTGGAAGTGCTGGATTTCTTTTCCTACCCCAGCGCCCAGTGCTACCGCCAGCAGCAAAGCCTGGCCCAGTGGTCCGCCGCCATGCCCGGCAATGTCCGGCTGGTCCACGTGCCCGTCATCCTTGACCCGTCCCGGGACGAATCCATGGCACGGCTACATCACACGCTGCAGTTCCTGGAACAGCCGGACCTACTGCATGACGAGATATACAAGGAAGTGCATGTCCATCACCTGGACCTGAACAACCAGCTGTCTTCCAAGCCGGCCCGGCTGGATTTCATCCAGCAGTTGGGCGTTTCCCCCGCCCCATTCACCGCTGCCTACCACTCACCCGAGGTGGAGCGCAGGCTGGCGGAAGCCCGCAAGTTGCAGCAGCACTACCAGATACGCGACACCCCCACGCTGGTGGTGGACGGCCGCTACCTGATCAAGGGGCTGCCGCCGGAGCGGACCGTGCAGGTGCTGCAGGAAGTGATCGAGCTGACCCACCGGAGCACGCCCCGGGCACTTCCCCCCGCAGTCCCCGTGGCGGTGGCGCCTCCCGAGCCCGCAGCGCAACCCAAGCAAACGCCCGCCCAGGCACCGGCCAAGCCTGTAGCGGCGCCGCCCAAGGAGCGCGACCTGCGCCATTGCCTGAAACTGCAAAGCAACGCTGCCGTGGCCCGATGTGCCGCGCCCTGAGCCTCCTCTCCGCGAGGAACGCGGCCCGGGGGAGTTGATCGCAGTGCACTGAAAACGCCCCGTTTCCGGGGCGTTGTTCTGCCTGAAGGTCCGCTTCAGTAACGGGCGTCGGCAGGCTTGGGGTCCTTGGGCCAGTCCTTCACCTTGTCCGGGAAGTCCGGACGGGGCTGGTGGCTGAAGTATTCAGCCACGTCCACCGCCTCCTGGTCGGAGAGGCCGCCCTGGCCGAGGGGGAACTTGCCGTGGAAACCGATGGGCATGTTGCGCTTCACGAAGGCGGCGGCGGTGTAGGTGCGGGCCATGCCGGCGCCGATGTTGAAGGACTCGTCGCCCCAGAGCGGCGGATAGACCATCTTCCCGGCCGCATTACGCAGACCTTCGCCGTTCTCTCCATGGCAGACCGCGCATTGCTCGGCGTAGATGCGCTTGCCGTTCTCCGGGTCCGGCTTGATGGAGCGGTCGATCTTGCCGATACCGCGCCCGGCCACCTTGTCCTCCGGCTTGGTCTCCCGCTTCATCCAGTCGAAGTAGGCCACCATGGCCTGCATGTCGGGCGAATCCTTGGGCAGGGGCTTACCGTTCATGGAGCGGCGGAAGCAGCCGTTGATCCGGTCTTCCAGGGTGATCACCTTGCCGGCCCGGGCCCCATAACTGGGGAAAAAGGCGGAAACCCCCACATAGGGCGAACCGTCGGCCACCGTCCCGGCATTCAGGTGGCAGCTGCTGCAGTTGAGCTGGTCGCCCACATGTCCGGGCAGCAGGTCCTTGGTTTCCAGGTTGAGGCGCATGCCCCGCACCAGCTGCTCCGCATGGGCTTCCTTGAGCATGTCAGCCAGACGGGGCGTCTCGAACTTGCTCGAATCGGTGCTCTTCGGGTCCAGGGCGGCACGCATCCGGGCTACCGTGGCCGCATCCACCGGGGGAGCCCCGTCGCCCCAGCTGGCCCGGACGAAGCTGAGGATTTCCGCCAGTTCCTGATCCCCCAGGCGGGCAAAGGCAGGCATCACGAAGACCCGGGGATGGGCGGCCGTGGCGGCCGTCTCGCCGCCGGTCAGGAGGATGTGCACCAGGGTAGCGGGGTCCTGGGAGCGCACGGTGGGGTTGCCCGCCAGGGTCGGGAATACCTTGTCCACCCCGCCCCCGTCAGCCCGGTGGCAGTCGCCGCAGAACTGGATGTAGCCCAGCCCGCCACGGCTGTTGAACAAGTTGTCGGGCACCCGGGCCTGCTGCACCGGCTGCGGCACTCCGGCCGGCATGGGCTTGTCGTGGGGGCCGGGCGGGAGGGATTTCAGATAGGTGGCCACCGCCAGCAAGTCCGCATCCTTGAAGTGCTGGGTGCTGTGCATGATCACCTCGGTCATGTTGCCCGAGGCTGCCGCAAACCGGTTCTGCCCGGTCTTCAGGAACAGGGCCGTGTCCTCCACCGTCCACAGGTTGCGCAGACTGAGGGCGCGCCAGTGCTCCACGGTTTCGCCGGCCAGGAAGTAGTCGCCGCTGCCGCCGGCCTCGCTCATGGCCTTTTCCTGGAAGGCGATGCCCCTGGGGGTGTGGCAGGCACCGCAATGGCCCAGGCCCTGGACCAGGTAGGCGCCCCGGTTCCAGGTCTCGTCCTTGCTGCCGTCGGGCTGGAAGGGGGTGTCATCCAGGAACAGCCAGTTCCAGATCGCCAGCCCCCAGCGCATGCTGAAAGGCCAGCTCATCTCGTCGGGCTTGTTCTGCATCCGGACCGGCGCCAGCCCTTCCATCAGGTAGGCATAGAGGGCCTGCATGTCCTCCCGGGTCATCTTGGCGTAAGAGGGATAGGGCATGGCCGGGTAGAGGTTGTGGCCATCGGCGGCCACCCCCTGGCGCATGGCCCGGTCGAACTGGGCAAAACTGTAGTTGCCGATGCCGGTTTCCTTGTCCGGCGTGATATTGGTGGAATAGAGCTTGCCGAAAGGCGTCTCCAAGGCCCGGCCGCCCGCCATGGGCGCCTCGTTCCCGCTGGTGTGGCAGGCGACACAATCGCCCAGCTGGGCCAGGTAGCGGCCCCGCTCCACCAGGGAGGCGTCCGCCGCCGCCAGGGCCAAGCCGCTGGCGAGGAAAGCCAGCGAGGCAAGAATGCTGCGAAAGATCCCGTTTTTCATGTTGCGCTCCCTTTGGACTTGTTTGCTTCCGAGTCTAGAGAGAGTCGCCCGGGCGGGCCATCCGGACATCTGGCTAGGCCCATAGCCGAAACCGGTTAACGGACCTCAGTCCAGCCCGTGGGGATCGGCCCGCAGGATCAGGCGGGCCAGTTCGGCGGCGCTGCCGGTGCCAGTCTTTTCCATCACATGCTGGCGATGCACATGCACGGTGTTATCGCTGATGTGGAGCTGGCGCCCCACTTCCTTGTTGGCCAGCCCCAGGGCCAGCAGCCGGGCCACCTCCCACTCCCGGGCCGAGAGACGGGCCAGGGCGGCCCGGGCCTCCTGATGCCGGCAGCTGGCGGCGTAACGCTCGCGGCTCAGCTGCACGGCGCGCTCCACCGTATCCAGAAAAACCTGGTCCTTGAAGGGCTTCTGCAGAAAATCCACGGCCCCGGCCTTCATGGCCTGCACCGCCAGCTCCACGTCCCCGTGGCCGGTCATGAAGATGATGGGAAAAGCCAGCTCCAGGGCCTGGAGCCGCCGCTGCAGTTCCAGCCCGCTGACCCGGGGCATGCGGATGTCGAGCACCAGGCAGCCACCCCCGGCAGGAAAATCCGGCACTCCGGCCAGGAAAGCCTCGGCCGATTCATGGCCGACGGCCTGCCAGCCCATGGATTCCAGCAGGAACAGCAGGGAACGGCGCAGGGGAGCCTCGTCGTCCACCACATGAATCACCGGTTGTTCGGCAAGCGCCTGCATTTTTTCTCCATCCTCCCGGAACCGCCCGGACTCCGGTCGATTCTACCGCGGGGGGATAACTGCCGCCTCACGCCCGCCGGGGCAGCACCAGGCGGGCCACCAGGCCGGCGGCATTGGCGAGTTCCAGGCGGCCACCTTCCAGGCGGGCGATGCGCTCCACGATGGCGAGCCCCAGTCCAGCACCGGGAGGGCCGCTGCGGGCGGCTTCGAGCCGGGCAAAGGGTTGCCGCAGGCGGGCCAGTTCCCCCGGGGGAATGCCGGGGCCCTGGTCAGCTACCGTCAGCGTCAGCGCCCCCTCGTCCTGGGCGATGCTCACCTGCACCGGGCCAGCACTGTACTTGAGGGCGTTGTCCACCAGGTTACTCAGAGCTCGCCGCAGGGCCACCGGCCGGCAGCAGCAGGGCGCGAGATCCACCGGCGGCGGCGCCAGCTGCAGGCGCCCACCCTCGTAGCGGGCCAGCAGGTCGCGCACCAGTTCCTCCATGTCGCAGAGCACCGGGGCTTCCGCCTCGCCCAGCCGGGCGAAGTCGATGAACTGGTCGATCACCTGGTCGGCGGCGGCGATGTTGCGCACCATGCCCTGCAGCAGCGCCTCCTCGCCGGCCACATCCAGTATCTCCACCGCCAGCCGCAGCTTGGCGAGGGGAGTGCGCAGATCGTGGGAAATGCCGGCCAGCATCAGGGCCCGCTCCCGCTCGCCAGCCTCCAGCTGGCGCGCCATGCGCTCGAAATGAGCGGCCAGGCGGGCGATTTCCCGGGGCGCCCCGGCACTGGCGATGACCGGGTATTCGCCCGCAGCCAGCCGGTCGGCGGCCTGGGCTAGTTGCAGCAGGGGCCGGTGGATGCTGCGCTGGATCAGGGCGGCGCCCAGTACGGCCAGCAGGGCGGCGGCGAGCATCACCCCCAGGGCAAACAGCACCCGCCCGCCCGCGAGGCCGCCGGCATCCAGGCCCAGCCACCAGGTTTCACCGGCCACCTGCTGGCGCAGCCAGAAACGGGGCTGGGGCTGTTCCGACCAGGCCACCTGAGTGGCTTCGCCCAGACGCTGCTGCAGCCGGGCCAGGGCCAGCCGCACCAGGGGCGAAGCGGGCCGGGCCAGGTTTTCCGGCTGCGCCCGCACCAGCAGCACCGGCTCCCGGGCATGCTCCAGGCTGGCGATGAAATCCTGCCGCCGGGCTTCGTCCATGTGCGCCATGGCCACCGACAGGGTGCCCAGGTAACGGCGACTGGTCTCCGTCATGCGCTCGATGCGGGGCATCTGTACCAGCAGGTGGTAGGCCAGGGCCATCACCACTCCGGCGCCGAGAATCAGGCCCACGATCAGCAGCAGATTGCGACCGAACAGACTGTGCGGCAGCCAGCGTTTCATGACTGATCTCCGACCGGGTTCCCCGCGCCGACCGCCCCGGGGAGTTCGCCGGGATCGGTATCGCCGACGAAGACGTAACCGGCGCCCCACACGGTGCGCAGGTAGCGGGGCGCCGCCGGGTCCGCCTCGATCAGGCGGCGCAGGCGCAGCATCTGCACGTCCACGCTGCGCTCGCTGTTACCGTGCCCGGGGCCGTAGGCCAGCTCCAGCAGGCGGGCGCGGCCCAGGGTACGACCGGGGTTGGCGGCCAGGGTGCGCAGCAGGGCGAACTCGCCGGACGTCAGCTCCACCTGGGCGCCATCCCGCAGCAGGCGGCAACGCTCCAGGTCCAGCAGCCAGGGCCCGAAGCGCACCAGGCCGCTGCCGGCATGGGCAACTCCCCGGCGGGCCAGCTCCTGGCGGCGCAGCAGGGCATTCAGGCGGGCCGCCAGCTCCCGGGGCTCGAAGGGTTTGGGCAGGTAGTCGTCGGCCCCCATCTCCAGGCCTATGATGCGGTCTATGGCCTCCCCCCTGGCAGTCAGCATCAGGATCGGCAGGGTTTCTCCCTCCGCACGCAGGCGCTGGCAGATGGAAAGTCCATCCTCCCCCGGCATCATCAGGTCCAGGACCAGGGCGTCGAAGGGCTCCCGGGCCAGCAGCCGGTCGAGCTGGGCGACATCCTCCACCGGCCGCACGGCAAAACCCTGGCTGCCCAGGTAGCGCTGCAGCAGGGCGCGCAGTTCGGGCTCGTCATCGAGGATCAGGATACGGGCTGGGGTCATGGATAGTGCAGAGGGAAGGGATGGCCGCCATTGTGCCCCGCCGGCCTCCCCCTGGGCAGCCCCGGCCCGGCGGGGCGCGGGCAAATCCATTACAAACGATGACAAACGCCCGGATTCCTAACAGCCTTTAACCATTGCCGGGCCCTCCCCCCTCCTCTTCCCGGCCCGCCTTGCCTAGACTGGCAGGCATCGATGGCGCAGGATGCCTGCCCATCGCTTCCCGACACTTTCCTGGAGCCTGCCATGAACACCCGCCCCCTGCTTGCCCTCACCCTCTTCCTCGCCGCCAGCGCCACCGCCCTGGGCCTCCCCGATCAGGCCCAGGCCAGGGAACGCGTGGTCCGCGACAATGCCGCCGGCGGCGTCACCGCCAGCCACGGCCATGTCCGCCAGGGCCCCGCTGGCGCTACCCAGGCCCGGGGGCGCCGCACCGTCAGCGATGGGGAGGGCAACCTCACCTCCACCAGCGGCGGCGCCTTCCGGGGTCCCAACGGCGCCGAAGGGGCCCGGGCCAGCCGCCTCAGCCGCAATGCCGACGGCTCCGCCGAACGCCAGGGGGGCTTCACCGCCCAGGGCGCCCGGGGCGACATCCAGAGCCAGGGCAGCAGTACCCGTAGCGCCGACGGCAGCGTCAGCGGCAACCGCAGCACCAGCGCCAGCGGCAGTAACGGCGGCAGCTACACGGGCAACACCAGCTACGGCAACGGCAGCGCCGAACACACCAGCACGGCCACCGGCGCCAACGGCAACAGCTACAACGGCAGCACCACCTACACCAAGGGCGAAGGGGTCAGCCACACCGGCAGTTGCAGCGACGCGGCCGGCAACAGCATTCCCTGCCGCTGAACCGGGAGCCGGCCATGCGCACGCCCGTCCTTGCCCTGCTCCTGGCGGCAGCACTGCTGCCGCTCGCCGCGCCCCCCGAGGCCCAGGCCGGCCCCCTCCGGGAACGCCTGCGCGAAATGCGCGCCGAGCGCCAGGGTGGCCGGGAACAGGGCCCGGCCGCCCTGCCCGCCGGCGCCCGGCGCCTGGCCGACATCGCCTACGGCAGCGATCCGGCCCAGCGTTTCGACGTATACCTGCCCGCCGACGCCCAGGACGCCCCGGTCATCTTCATGGTGCACGGGGGCGCCTGGAAGATCGGTGACAAGGAGATGAGCCGGGTGGTCGATGCCAAGGTGGCCCGCTGGGTGAGCCGGGGCTTCATCTTCGTTTCCACCAACTACCGGATGCTGCCCGGCGCCCCGGTGGATGTGCAGCTCCAGGACGTGGCCCGGGCCCTGGCGACGGCCCAGCAGCAAGCCCCCGGCTGGGGCGGCGACCCACGCCGATTCGTGCTGATGGGCCATTCGGCAGGGGCCCACCTGGTGGCCCTGCTCGGCGCCGCACCGCGCTACCCGGGGGAACCCCTGTTGCAGCCAGTGCTCGGCACCGTGGCCCTGGACAGCGCCGCCATGGACGTGAGCGCCATCATGAGCCAGCGCCACCTGCCCCTCTATGATCAACCCTTCGGCACCGACCCCGCCTACTGGCGGGCCATGTCGCCAATCAACGCCCTGGCGACCGGCGCTGCGCCACTGCTGTCGATCTGCTCGTCCCGCCGGGACGACTCCTGCCGCCAGGCTGACGGCTTCGCCGCCCGGGCCCGCCAGCTGGACATCCGCGCCGAAGTGCTGCGCCAGGACCTCTCCCACGGCGAGATCAACGCCCAGCTCGGCCAGCCCGGCGGCTACACCGAAGCCGTGGAACGCTTTCTCGCCAACCTGGACGCCGCCATCGCCAGCCGCCTGCGCTGAGCACGGCATAGTGCCCGCCAGGCCCCGGACATTGAGGCCGGGCCGGCTAGATGCCTGGAGCAGAGCTCCCGGCCGCGAGCCATTCCGCCCGGGTCAGCCGGTAGAGGCGCACCGACTTCCCATGAAAGCGGGTTTCCTGATAGCGGCGAAAGCCGGCTTTTTCGGCAACCCGGAGGGAGGCCATGTGCTCCGGTTCCACGATCACCACCACCGACTCCCGGGCCTGCTTGTCCAGGGCGAAGGAAAGCACCGCCTGCACCGCCTCGGTGGCCAGGCCCCGGCCCCAGCAGGAACGCGCCAGCCGGTAGCCCAGGTTGATTTCCTCCACCTCCCCGACCCGTTCCCGACCTATGCCGCAAAAGCCGATCAGGTCGGTACCGCCCTTTTCCACCAGGGCCCAGGGGCCGATGCCGTCCCTGGCATAGGAAGCCAGGCACCAGTCCAGGAAGCGCCCGGTAGCTGCTGCGTCGCAAACGCCCCGGACCGAATAACGCATCACCTCCGGATCACCAAGGATTCCGGCCAGGGCCGGCAGGTCAGCAGGAGAAAGGGGGCGAATCAGCAGGCGCCCGGTGGTGGCGATCACGTCCATCGGCTTCTTTTCGTTATTCAAGGAAGCGCCATCTTACGGGGGGATTACCGGATCGCCTCACGGATTGACGCCGTCACGCGATGGTCAAGGCGAAAGATTCCATGCAAAGTTCGATAAAAGCCGGCATTGGTCGCACTTGTAATGGAACAGGGAATGAAGCGCTGTTTCCAGATACCAGGGCTGCCCGCACGATGGACAGCATCTCGCCATTTCGGACTTGGCGCTCCGTCCGTTGGCACGATAGAGGTAATAGTAGAAAGGCTTGCCCGACAAGCTTTCGAGGACGCTGCAATTTTCCCGCCCCACCTTGGAAAGGGTGCTCCCCACATCAGACATCTGTCGTGTCGTTGCTTTTTCGAGCACGGTGCAATTCATTTGCAGCCGGTCACATGATCGATAGTCGGACTGCCAGCAAATAACGTCGTGAAAATCCCCAGCTGGCCTTACAGGAAACCTGTAGAGCGGCACAGGCAAGAAACAGTCAAGGCAGCGAACAGGCGGCGCAACCGACAAGAAATTAGTGAAAAGAACGTATCCGCTCGGGCTGTGACAAGCACAGGTTTGCTCACCACTGCTGTCCTCTGCCACAGCAGTAAAAGTAACCGTGATTCCTAGCGCAGCTCCCTCGCCAAGTATCTTCGTTACACATTCGCTATGGAGCTCGGGGGCAAAAGACATTTGTTCGGGGGCAAGAACGATTGCAACATAGCTGCCCCCCTCGAGGTAGACGGGCGAACACTCGGCCTCGCACACCAGCCCGTTCTGCTGCAATGCACCAAGAAGCTCATCAGCAAACTCGGCAGTCCTCCCCAGCAGTTGCTCGGCTGAACAGCGAAATTCGATACGGTGCACGTACATTTGATCGCCTACCGCCGCCGTAGATAAAGTCTCATCATGCCCGGATCGTGCCGGGAACCCGATGGAATATCAAGGCTTCCCGACAGGCGCGGGCCGTTTCGGGCAGGCCAGCGGGCCAGGCGGTTTCGCCGCTTCCTATCGGGAGGAGCGGAACGGGGCGCCGGCTTGTCCGCCCAGGGGCTGTCACCGGGAAAGACAGGGTCATTACTGCATCAGCGCCCCGGGCCGGCGCAACCGCAACGGCCCGGGGGATCACCGCGCGATCCTGCTTCAGAACTTGATGGTCAGACCGGCATAGAGGGAACGCCCGGCCCCCGGCACCACGATGCCCCAGGGAATGCCGTTGGTGCTCATGGTCATGCCCTGACCCGCGTAGGCGCCGCCGGTGGGCAGGTAGTAGAGCTTGTCGAACAGGTTTTCCACCCCCAGGTCCAGGCGCACCTGTTTCCAGGCATGGCTGGCGCGCAGGTTCACCAGGCCGTAGCCGGGGGTGCGGATTTCCTGGCGCACGTCGGAGACCCGCTCCTTGCCCTTCACCCCCACCACTTCCAGGGCATTGTTCCAGCCCCCCAGTTGATGGGTGAGGCTGACCCGGGCGTTGAGAGGCATGATGTTGTACAGGTCATCCCCGGTTTCCCGGTTCTTGCCGCGCAGGTAGTTCACCATGCCCTTCAAACCCCAGCTGCCCCAGTCGTTGCGGGCCAGGCTCAGGGAACCGGAGATATCCACCCCGTACAGGCGGGCGTCCTGGTTGGCGTACTGGAGCTGCACGAACTTCTCCGTGGCGGTGTTGTTGGCGGCACCGCTACAGAGGGCATTCATCATCGTGCCGCTACCCTGGCAGCGGACCGCGTCGATGTAGTCCTGCACGTAGGTGTAGTGGGGGCTGAGCCGGAATTCCCACTGGCGTTCGGGGCCGTGCCAGTCGAAGGCGGCGGACAGGGTGTGGGCCTTCTCCGGCTTCAGGTCCGGGTCACCCAGGTAACCGTTCCCGTCCCCCACGAAATTGTTCATGATCAGGGCCATGCTGTTCCGGGACCAGGAATAGCGCTCGTAGAGATTGGGGGAGCGGGTCTTCATGGCGTAGCCGAACTCGATGCTGGAGCCCGCATCCGGGGTGTAGCGGGCCAGGGCGGTGAGATCCAGGTTGTGGTCGGTCTGGTCCCGGTCGCTGGCATTGAAGGCGGCAGCGGAAACCGCATAGCCGGCCATCACGTCGTTATAGCCGTGCACCTTGCCCGCATCCGTATGGACCCGCTCCAGCCGCAGCCCGGCCAGGGTGGTCCAGGCGGGGTTCCAGCGGCTTTCCAGTTCACCGAACAGGCCCAGCCGGTCCCGCTGGCCGTCCTTGATGTTCTCGAAGGTCCAGGGGGCCATGCCGCCGGAGGTGTAGCCGGGCGGCAGTTCCGAGGGCGAGGCGGGCCACCAGTCGTCGAGCCGGTAGCGCAGGTAGTCCCCGCCCAGGCGCAGGGTGTGGGCGCTGTTCAGGTCCACTTCCGCCAGCAGGGAGAGGCCGCTGGTCTTGCTCTTGGTGTACATGGGCATGCCCGGGGCCAGGATGGTGGCGGTGGAGCCGTAGTAGTACTGCTTGTCGGCGCCGAAATCCATGAAGTGATCCACCTTCTCGTGGAAGGCCCGGGCTTCCAGGCGCCAGCCGTCGAACTTGCCTTCATAGCGCAGGCTGAGGCGTTTTTCCTGGTTGTCCAGCATGTCCATGCGCTGGTTGGGGTAGAGCTGGTAAGGCAGATCCTGATAGCCCAGCTTCACCTCGAACAGGTGGTTGCCGCCGCGCATGGCCAACCCCAGGGTGTGGTTGCGGGTTTCGTAGGCAGTGGAGCCCACCTCGTCCCGGGCCAGCTCATGACCGGGCCGGCCGGTGGCGGTGAACTCCTTGAACTTGCCGCCGGCCTTGTAGTTGTCGGCCTGGGCCGTGCTGCCCGTGTAGCTGAGGCTGAAATTCTCGCTGGCCACGGTGGCGGACACATGGCCCCCGTAGCCGTCCCCGTTGCTGCGGTAGAAGGCGCCGACTTCCCCCTTGGTGAGGAGACCAGCCCCGGGCTGGGCGAATTCCGGCTTGGCGGTTTCCACGACGATGGCGCCGCCTATGCTGTCGCCCCCGACGCTGACCGGGGCGATGCCCGCATAGACCTGGATGCGCTCCACCTCGCTGGGGTCCACGTAGGACAGGGGCGGGTTCATGTGGTTGGGACAGGAGGCCACCAGATCCATGCCATCCACCTTGATGCGCAGGCGGTCATCGGCCAGGCCGCGCAGCACCGGCAGGCTGGAAACCGCCCCGGCGCCATAGAGGCTGACCCCGGGCACATCCCGCAGCAGGCTGGCGGTGTCGCTGGTGGCCGCGCGCATGCCGGCCAGCTGGTTCTGGTCCACCACGCCGCCCCTGGGCAGGCTGGAAAGTGGACGTTCCTGAACCAGCACTTCGTCCAGGGTGGTGCTGCCGGCCTGCTGGGCCTGGGCCAGGCCGGAAAAGGCGAGCGCGAGCAGCGCCGCCATGGGTTTGCGTTGCAACATGGAATTCCCCCTTTGATGGTTTGAACGAGAAAGCCGGCCCCCCGGCCGGGGCTTTCAGGGTCCAGGGGAGCTCTCCCAAGCCGCCGTCTGAACGGCCTGGATTTTCCCGGCTGCGCGCCCCGGGCGGTATGCGACAAGTTGTCGCAGCCCCAGGAAAAATGCCAAGGAAATACAAGCTGGTGGAAAGAAAGGGGGAAACGGATGGCCGGGCTACAATGCAGCCCATGCCATCCGGAACCCTGCCATGGAAACCTCGGGAACCCCTGCCGAACTGGCCCTGCTGAGCGATCTGCAGCACCGCCAGGCGGCCGGAGCAGCGCTGGAATACCTGTATTTCTGGGACGATCCTCCGGCCGGACCGATGCCGGGGCGGGAATGCCTGAGCCAGTGGCATGCCAGGGAGTTCCAGCTGGCCGGCATTACCTACCCTACGGCCGAGCACTACATGATGGCGGAAAAAGCCCGCCTGTTCGGCGACCGGGCCCTCCTGGAATGCATCCTGGCCGCCCCGGACCCGGGCTTTGCCAAAGCCCTGGGCCGTCAGGTGCGGCACTTCAGCGAAGCCCGCTGGCAGTCGGTGCGCTATGGGGTGGTCCTGACCGCCACCCTGGCTCGCTTCGGCCAGCATCCGGACCTGAAGGCCTACCTGCTCGGCACCGGCACGCGCATCCTGGTCCAGGCCAGCCCCCTGGACGCCATCTGGGGCATGGGCCTGGCCGCCACCCACCGGGACGCCGGCAACCCCAGCCGCTGGCCCGGCCTCAACCTGCTCGGCTTCGCCTTGATGGAAACCCGCCGGCAACTGGCCGCCGCAAGCTGAACGACAACCTTACCGAGAATACCCGCCCATGCACCTCATCAGAGAAGCCCACGCCGGAGACCTGCCGGCCATCGCCATGCTGTTCGACCTGTATCGACAGTTTTATGACCAGGCCCCGGACCTGCGGCTGGCCGAGGAATTCATCAACGAACGCTTCCGCAACAAGGAATCGACCCTCCTCGTCGCCGCAAACCCCGAGCAGGAACTAGTGGGCTTCTGCCAGCTCTACCCCACCTTCTGCTCCGTCGAGGCCAGGCCCATCTACGCCCTTTACGATCTATTCGTCCTGCCGTCGGCCCGCCAGACGGGCGCGGGGCGAGGCCTGCTCCAGGCTGCGGTAGCCCGGGCGGCGGCGGAAGGCAAGGCGCGCCTGGACCTGACCACGGCCAGGACCAACCTGACGGCCCAAGCCCTCTACGAAGCCTCGGGCTGGGTCCGGGATGAAATCTTCCTGGCCTACAACTATCCACTGCCCGACAGCAAAGCCGCCCCGGAAGGCTCAGGCCCGGCGTCCGCCTGAGCCCGCCAGGCGCACCGCGAAAGCCAGGAGGCTGCTCAGGACGGCGAGCAGCACCACCGCCTGCCAGCCCCAGTGGGCCTGCAGCACCGACCCCAGGGCGGAGCCCGCCGCCATGCCGACGAACATGCCCACGACCAGCACGGCGTTGAGGCGGCTGCGGGCCTCGGGATCTATGCCATAGACGATGCTCTGATGGGCAATCAGGGTGGCCTGTATGCCCAGGTCGAAGCCGACGATGGCCAGCCCCAGGAGCCAGAGCTGTTGCTGGGGCGTGAGCCAGGGCTGCAGGCCGAGCAGGGCGAAGGACAGGGCACAGACCAGGGTGCCGGCCTGGGTGACCCGGGCCGGGCCGCGCCGGTCGGCCCATTGCCCCGCCAGGGGCGCGGCCAGGGCACCGGCAGCCCCGGCCAGGCCGAAGGCACCGGCGACGCTGCTGCCCAGGTGGAAAGGCGCTCCTTCCAGCATCAGGGCCAGGGTGGCCCAGAAGGCGCTGAACGCCACCGAGAGCAGCCCCTGGGCCAGCACCGCCCGGCGCAGGGCTCCGTGCTGCCGGAACAGGGCCAGGAGGGAGGCAAGCAGGGCCCGGTAAGACAAGGAACTGCTGACCGGAAAGGCCGGCAGCCAGCGCCAGGCGGCGGCGCCGAACAGCAGCACCGCCCCTGCCGCGAGCAGGAACACGCTGCGCCAGCCCAGGTACTCCGCCAGCAGGCCGCTCACCACCCGGGAGAGCAGGATGCCCAGCAGCAGGCCGGTCATCACCATCCCCACGATCCGGCCGCGCCGGCTAGCCGGGGCCAGGACCGCCGCCGCCGGCACCAGGTCCTGGGCCAGGGTGGCGAGCAGCCCGATGGCCAGGCTGGCCGCCAGAAGCAGATTCAGGGAAGGGGCCAGGCCGCAGGCCAGCAGGGCCACGGCGAGCAGCCCGGACTTGGTCAGGATGATGCAGCGCCGGTCGTGGCGGTCCCCCAGGGGCGCCAGGAGCAGGATTCCGGCGGCGTAACCGAGCTGGGTCAGGGTGGGCACCAGGCCTATGCCCTGGGCCTGGCTGCCCATGGCCGTGGCGAGCAGCCCGAGCATGGGCTGGCTGTAGTAGATGGAGGCCACGGCCAGGCCGGCTCCCGTGGCCAGCAGCAGCACCAGGGACAAAGTCATTCCCCCGTCTTCAGCCACCTGCCGCCCCGGGTCAGTCGGCCGGCCTTTTTCATACGTATCACACATGGAAGACATGGAAAGACCTCGGTTCATTCAGCAGGAGCCCGGATTGTGAACTGCCAGAAGCCCAGGGACTAGCGGCTCAGCCCGCAAATAGGTTATACGTATCACGCATGAAGAAACCCCTGATCCTTCCCCCCTCCGCCCAGACCGACGGGGTGCCGGGCGCTGGCGTGGACCGCATCGATCTGCTCCAGACCTTCGTCCGCATCGTCGAGGCCGGCAGTCTCTCCGCCGCAGCCCAGCAGCTGCACAGCACCCAGCCCACCATCAGCCGCCGCCTCCAGGCCCTGGAACGGCACCTGGGCCTGCGTCTGGTGCAACGCTCCACCCAGCGCATGCGCCTCACGGAAGACGGGGAGCGCTGCTATGCCCGGGCCCGGGAGCTGCTGGCGGACTGGCAGAGTTTCACCGCCGACATGCGCGGCGCCCACGAGGAGCCGACCGGCGCCCTGCGCATCGTGGCGCCCCACGCCTTCGGCCAGGACCGGTTGGTGCAGCCCCTGGCGGAATACCTGCGCCGCTACCCCCATACCCAGGTGGAGTGGCTGCTGCACGACGACAGCGCCATCCAGGACTTCATCGCCGCCGGGGTCGATTGCGCCATCCAGGTGGGGGAAGTGCAGAACTCGGACCTGGTGGCCATCCGCCTGGCCCAGGTGCCGCGCATCGTCGTTGCCGCCCCGGCCCTGCTGGAACAGAGCGGCCCCCCGGGCGAGGCCTCCGACCTGGCCGCCCTGCCCTGGCTGGCGCTGCGCACCTACTACCGGCGCGAAGTGGAACTGCGGCACCGGGACACGGCAGCCATCTGCCGCTTTCCCATCACCCCCCGGCTCAGCACCGACAGCCTTTACGCCCTGCGCAGCGCCGCCCTCCAGGGCCTGGGCCTGGCCATCGCCTCGGCCTGGATCCTGGCCGAAGACCTGGCCGCCGGCCGCCTGGTGCAGCTGCTGCCCCACTGGCAGGCCGCGCCCCTGCCGGTGTACCTGGTCTATCCCCATGCCCGCTTCTACCCGGCCCGGCTGCGCCGCTTCGTGGAAATCGTCCGGGAACAGGCGCCCCGGGTGCTGGGCGAGCTGGGCTGACCCCGGCCCGGAAAGCCGTCAATCCTGGTGATATTTCAGCCAGAAAGCTTCCCGGCAAGCATTGCTGAAGGTTTGCCGGGCCGGCCGGGGCGGGCTTTCCAGACTGCCGGGAGACAGGACTTCATAGCAGATCCAGCACTCGGCGCAGGCCTGCCCGCAGGGAAAATCATCCTGCTCCACAGTGCGGCGGATGAGCACGCCGTTATCAAAGCCATAGAGCCAGGTTTGCTTGCTGACGCTGAAGCCCTGGTCCTGCCAGCACTCCTCCCCCTGCTCCCGGCTGACGATCCGCACCGCCCCGGCCTGGCCAAGGATGGCCCCCACGTAAGTGCTCAGGCGATGCACGCCGGGTCCCCCGCCGCCGCGCGCCCATCCCAGTCCGGCAGTTGCAGCAGGAGGCTGGGGAGATCGCTGGCCCCTTCCAGGGCAGCCACCACCTGGGGCAGGGGCTCGGCCAGGATGCCGGGCAGATCCTGCTCCCCGGGCAGGCTGGGCAGGAAGGCCAGCTGCTCCCGGGGCGGGCAGAACCGGGCCGCCACCCCGGGCTTGTTGCCCCGGGCGTCGATCCGGTACCAGCCATGGGCTTCCAGCCACACGGCATTAAGGCCGTGCAGGCAACCGGGGCTGTCCGGCCCATCCAGCCGCAAGCGCTGATAGCAGAAGCCCGTGGGCACCCCCAGGGCCCGCAGCAGGGCCGCCAGGAGATGGCTCTTGGCGTAGCAGAGCCCGGTGCGCTGGGCCAGAACCTCGGAAGCGAGACAGGTAACCGGGCTGCGGATGCCGCCATCGACGCTATGCAGCACCTGATCCCGGACGAACTCGAAGCAGCGGCGCACCCGCTCTTCCTGATCTGCCGCCCCCTGCCCCAGCTCCCGGGCCAGGGCCGCCACGGCGGGATGGGTGAAATCGACCACCCGGCTGGAGGCCAGATAAGCCTGCATGGTTGCTCCTGGTTCAACCTTAAAACCTCAGTTAAACCACAGAGGCACAGAGACGCCGAGGAAAAACAAAGACTTGTCCTGGAAGGCCAGGTCACTTTCTAGGTGAGCGCAGAAGATAATGCAAGCCATTGTTTTTTTGAACTTCTCTGTGTCTTTGTGTCTCTGTGGTGAGGTTTTTAGGTTCAAAGAGGGTGACAGGCATACGCCGCCGCTGGCCCGACCCTGAAGCCCTTCAGGAGGGATCAGGAAAAAAGGCCGTGAGCCGGACCGAGGTGCTGTAGATGGCCTTGCCGGTCTTGCCGGGGTCCTTGATGAAGGGATCGATGATCCAGCCCAGGTTGAGCTGCAGACAGCGGCCCGGCCAGAGGGGGGTGATCCGCTTGTATTGCCAGTAGCCCCCCATGCGCACCCGCAGCAGGCCGGCCACCCCGTGCTGGCGGTTGCGGATGTTCAGGTTGCCGCTCCAGTGGATGGCGGAGCGCTCCAGGGGCGCGGCCAGCACCGACCAGCGAAAACCATAGAGCCGGTTGCGCAGCAGCCAGGCCACCATCTGCAGGTACTGGCTGCGCCCCCGCCAGCGGGCCTTGTGGCCTTCATCCCCGAGCAGGGAGTTGTCCGGCGTGGCAAACCAGTCCAGCCAGCGGGGCAGGCGGGGTTCCACCCCGTAGGCGTTGCCATTGTCGATGGGCCCGTAACGGGGCCGGGCGAACAGGGGCAGGACGGGCGCCAGCAGGATCGCCAGCAGCTCCATGGGCAAGCTGATCAAGAGGAAACACAGCCAGCGCAGCATCATCATCTCCTTGCGGCCCCGGGAATCGGCCTGGCCGACTGGGAACATCCGTGCGCCAGCAAACCCGGTGTGCACCTTATACTAAGGCCTGCCCGCCCTTTCCCCGAACATCGCCATGCCCGACTCCATTTCCCTCATCAAGGCCATCCGCGCCGGCAACCTGGAACAGGTGCGCACCCTGCTGGAGGCGGGCGTTCCGGCGGAGTTCGACGATGGCCAGGGGGACCCGGGCCTGCCCCTGGGCATGGCCTGCTTTCTCGGCCACGGGGACATCGCCCGGGAGCTGATCGCCCATGGGGCAAAGGTGAATCGCCCCGACAACCTGGCCCCCACCTCCCCCCTGAGCATGGCCATCCGGGCCCGGAAACCCCAGGTGGTGCAGCTGCTGCTGGAACTGGGGGCCGAGCTGCCCGAGGGCGTGGACACCGGCCTGAGCGAGCCGGAGGTGATGATGGCCCAGCTGAAGGCCATCCGGAACGGCTACAGCCGCCCCAAAGATAGCGAGGAAGCCAGCCAGGCGGAAAACTTCGAGGAAATCCTGGTGCAGGGTTTCAGCGGCGTGGATACCCAGGTGCTGGAAGCCGAGGTGATCCAGGCCGCCCGGGAGCTGGCGCGCAAGTAGCCGCCTTCCGCGCGCCTCAGGCCCCGGCTTCGCCCGGGGCTGACCCAGGGGCGCTTTTCCGGGCCGCCAGCAGGGTATAGACGGTGGGCACCACGAACAGTGTGAACAAGGTGCCCAGCAGCAGGCCGCCGACGATGACCCAGCCGATCTGCTGCCGGGATTCGGCCCCGGCCCCCGTGGCCAGGGCCAGGGGGATGGCCCCCAGCACCATGGCGCCGGTGGTCATCAGAATCGGCCGCAGACGCAGTTCCGCCGCCTCGATCACCGCCTGCTTCAGGTCCCGGCCCTGCTCCTGGAGCTGGTTGGCGAATTCCACGATCAGGATGCCGTGCTTGGTGATCAAGCCCACCAGGGTGACCAGGCCGATCTGGCTGTACACGTTCAAAGTGCCGCCGGTGAAATACAGGGCCGCCAGGGCCCCGGTCATGGACAGGGGCACCGTGAGCATGATGATGAAGGGGTCCCGGAAGCTCTCGAACTGGGCCGCCAGCACCAGGTAGATGAAGGCCAGGGCGAGCAGGAAGGTCACCGCGAGGGAGGCGGAGGACTGCTTGAATTCCCGCGACTGGCCGTTGTAATCCACGGCGTAGCCGGGTTTGAGCATGCCCTGGGCGGTGCGCTCCATGTACTCCAGGGCCTCGCCCAGGGTGTAGCCGTTGGTCAGGTTGGCGGTGATGGTCACGGCCCGGCGCTGGGCAAAGTGGTTGAGCTCCCGGGGGCTGACGGTTTCCCGCACCGAGAGCAGGTTGGCCAGGGGAATCATCTCGCCGCTCTTGCCGCGCACGTAGATGTCGCGGATGTCTTCCGGGTTGCTGCGGTCCACGTCGGCCACCTGGACGATCACCTCGTACTGCTCCCCGTCCCGCTTGAAGCGGGTCACCTGGCGCCCCCCCAGCATGGTTTCCAGCGTGCGGCCCACGGTATCCACCTGCACCCCCAGATCGGCGGCCCGCTCCCGGTCCACCAGCACCGACAGCTCGGGCTTGTTGAGCTTCAGGTCCGTATCCACATTGGTGAGCCCCGGGTTCTTGCGGATTTCCTCCAGGAACTGGCTGGTCACCTGCTGCAGTTCGGCGTAGGAGGCGCTGCTGACGATGACGAAATTGATGGGCCGCTCCCGGGGGCTCTGGCCCAGGGAAGGCGGCAGGATGGGAAAGGCCTGGACCCCGGGCACGGCCGCGAATTTGGGAAAGTATTCCTTGGCGATGGCGGCGGCGGAACGCTCCCGCTCCTTCCAGTCAAGGAGGCCCACGAAAGAAATGCCCTGGTTCACCATGGGATTGCCGACCACCATGAAATAGCGCTCCACCTCCGGGGTGGCGGCGTAGATGGCCTCCAGCTGCCGGGCGTAGGTGTCCATGTAATCCAGGGTCGCCCCCTCGGGGCCGGTGAGGGTGCCCACCACCCGGCTGCGGTCCTCCAGGGGCGCCAGTTCCGATTTCAGGGTCTTGAACAGCAGGCCGCTGGTGGCGGCCACCAGCGCGAACAGCACCATGACCAGCCAGCGCCGCGCCAGGGAGGCGCTCAGCAGCCGCTTGTAGGCGGCGGTCAGGGCCTCGAGAAAAGTCTCGATGGCGACGAAGGCCCGGCCGTGCTTTTCCTCGTGCTTGAGCAGGATGGAGCACATCATCGGCGACAGGGTCAGGGCCACGAAGCCCGATACCAGCACTGCCCCGGCCAGGGTCAGGGCGAACTCGATGAAGAGCTTGCCGGTGCGCCCGGTCATGAAGGCCACCGGGGCATACACGGCGGCCAGGGTGATGGTCATGGCCACCACCGCGAACCCGATTTCCTTGGCGCCGAGCATGGCCGCCTGGAGCCGGGACATGCCGTTTTCCATGTGCCGGTAGATGTTCTCCAGCACCACGATGGCGTCGTCCACCACCAGGCCGATGGCCAGCACCAGGGCCAGCAGGGTCAGGGTGTTGATGGAAAACCCCAAGATCAGCATCAGGGTGAACACCCCCACCAGGGAGACGGGAATGGTCACCAGGGGCACCAGGGTGGCGCGCAGGTTGCGGAGGAAGAAGAAGATGATCGCCACCACCAGCACGATGGCCTCCAGGATGGTGGAGAACACCGACTGGATGGAGTGGTCGATGAACACTGTGGTGTCGTTGGCCACATGCACGGTCATGCCTTCGGGCAGCTCGGCCTCGATGCGCGGCAGCTCCTGCCACAGGGCGTGGGCCAGTTCCAGGGGATTGGCGGTGGATTGCTTGATCAGCCCCAGGGACACGGCGCTCTTGCCGTTGAAGCGCACCGTGGTGCGCTCCGACTCGGCCCCGATTTCCACCCGCCCCAGGTCGCGGATGCGCACCGGGTAGCCATTGACGCTCTTGATCACCACCCGCTCGAATTCCTCGGGCTGCTGCAGGTCGGTCTGGGCCACCACGGAGAACTCCTGCTTCATGCTCTCAATGCGGCCGGCCGGCACTTCCACGTTCTGGCGCCGGAGGGCGTCCTCCACCTCCTGGGGGGTCACCTGGTAGGCCGCCAGGCGGGTCCGGTCCAGCCAGATGCGCATGGCGAACTTGCGCTCCCCGAACACCCGCACGTCGGCCATGCCCGGCAGGGTCTGGAGCTTGGGCTTGACCACCCGGCTGGCCACGTCGCTCACCTCCAGGGGCGAATGCCGGTCCGAGGAAAAGGCCAGCCAGATCACCGGGCTAGCATCGGCCTCCACCTTGGCGATCACCGGCTCATCCACGTCGTCGGGCAGCTTGGCCCGGGCCCGGGAGACCCGGTCACGCACGTCGGACGCGGCGGAATCCGGGTTGCGCTCCACCTTGAAGCGCACGGAAATCTGGCTGCGTTCAGCCCGGGAAATGGAGGACAGCACCTCCACCCCTTCGATCCCGGCCAGGGAATCTTCCAGGGGCTTGGTCACCTGGGACTCGATGATTTCCGCCGAAGCCCCCCGGTAGGTGGTATCCACGGTCACCACCGGCTCGTCGATCTTGGGATATTCGCGCACCGACAGGCGCTCGTAGGACACCAGTCCCAGGAGCATCACCACCAGGGACAGGACCGTGGCAAACACCGGCCGCTGGATGCAGATCTCGGAAATACGCATGGCCGGGGCTCCGGGCTACTGCTGGCTGACGGCCTGCATGCCGGACATGCCTTCCTGGGTATCGCCCACCGGCCGCACCGGCATGCCGTCCCGGACCTTCATCTGGCCGGCGGTGATGACGGTATCCCCCAGGGCCAGGCCTTCCAGGATTTCCACCCGGCCGTCCCGGCGCGCCCCCAGCTGCACGGTCACCGCCCGGGCCTTGCCCTCCTCCACCCGGAACACCCGGGGCCGGGCGCCGGTCACCACCGCCTGCTCGGGCAGCATCAGGGCGTCCTTACGTTCCCCGAACACCAGGCGGGAACGGACGAACATGCCCGGACGCAGCCGCCCTTCCCGGTTCGGCAGCAGGGCCCGGCAGGAAATGGAACGGCCATTCACATCCACCAGGGGATCCACGGCTTCCAGGGTGGCCTGGAAAGGCACCCCGGGCAGGGCGTCGGAGCTGACTTCCAGGGTCTGACCCCGCTCCAGGCGGCCCAGGTAGGCTTCGGGCAGGCGGAAATCCACCTTCAGGGTGGCGATGTCCTCCACATTCACCAGCTCCTCCCCTTCCTTGACGTAATCCCCGACGCTCACGTTGCGTATCCCCACCACCCCGTCGAAGGGGGCGCGGATGCGGGTCTTGGCCAGGCGCGCCTCGGCCAGGGCGACGCTGGCCTCCTGGACCTTGAGGGCCGCCTTGGTGTTGTCCAGGGATTGCTGGCTGATGAACTTCTTCTGGAACAGATCTTCGTTGCGCTGCTGGTTGGCCTGGGCCAGGGCCAGGTTGGCCCTGGCCTGCTGCAGCTCCGCTTCCTGGATGCCCGCATCCAGGCTGAGCAGCAGAGCGCCGCGCCGGACCACCTGGCCGTCCTTGAAATGAATGGCGGCGATGCGCCCTGAAGTCTCCGGACGCAGCACCACGGATTCGTTGGATTTCAGGGTACCCACCGCCGTGGTCTCGTCCGCGAAGCTGGCGGCGCTGACCCGGGTCACCTCCACCGCCACCGCCCCGGCGGCTGAGCCTGCCGGAGCTGCCGGACTGGCCGGCGCACCGTTCCCGGCCGTGATGGCCTGGGGACCGGCCGGCGCCCGCTGCAGGGAGTAGGCCACAAAACCCAGCCCCACCAGCCCGGCCACTGCCAGGGCACTGATCCAGACACCTTTGCTGCTTGTCGCCATATCCTCTTTCAGCCTGGCCTTACCAGGCTCATTCCGTTGCAGGCAGATCCAGGTCGTCCTGGATCAGGGGATCGAAGGCCTGCAGGCAGATGGCCGGCTCCACCCCGGGGGCGCCGCGCAGCTGCCGGGCCTGCACCGGCACCACCCCGGCGCTCACCATCTTGATGGCCTGGGCGGCCGCCAGGGAAAGGTCCAGGATGCGCACCTGGTGGCGGCTGTGCATGCGGTCATTGACCCACACCACCACGCAATGATCGGTCCCCGGACGCCGCACCGCCACCCAGCTCCCCAGGGGGAAACGGTTGCTGGCGGCAGTGAACACCTTGGCATCGAAACGCTCGCCGCTGGCCGTGCGGCGCCCCTGGAATTTCTTGGTCTTGCCGTAATAGCTGGCCGAGCCCCGCAGAATGGG
The DNA here is from genome assembly GCF_000429665.1 of Azovibrio restrictus DSM 23866. GTDB lineage: Bacteria > Pseudomonadota > Gammaproteobacteria > Burkholderiales > Rhodocyclaceae > Azovibrio > Azovibrio restrictus. The sequence goes on along the minus strand of NZ_AUCH01000002.1, from coordinate 3,517 downwards.
GCCCTGGGTTTCCGGCTCCACCTTCAGCTCCGGGTCCCGCTCCACCGGCAGCCATTCCAGCCCCGGGTCCAGCCGCAGGCCCGTACCCGGGCCATGCAAACCCTCTTCGGCCGCCAGGGGGGGCACCCCCAGGGCCAACAGCAACAGCCCTACTGCAACCAGTCGAGCCTGTTGCCCCAAAATCTCACACCACGCGGGTCTGGGCTTCGTCGCCCTGACGGGCTTCGATCCGGCCGATCAGCCAGGCCTGTTCGCCGGTGCTCTGGAGCTGGGCCAGGGCGGTCTCGGCCTGGTCGGCCGCCACCACGATCACCATGCCGATGCCGCAGTTGAAGACCCGGTGCATTTCATCTTCAGCCACCTGGCCTTCGGCCTGCATCCAGTCGAACAGCTTGGGGCGAGGCCAGGCGGATTTCTGCAGCACGGCCACGGTGTTGTCGGGCAGCACGCGGGGCACGTTTTCCAGCAGACCGCCGCCGGTGATGTGGGCCATGCCCTTGACCGTCACCTTTTCCATCAGGGCCAGGGCGGATTTCACGTAGATGCGGGTGGGCGCCATCACCACGTCTTCCAGGCTGCGCTCCCCGTCGAAGGGAGCCTTCAGGTCAGGCTGGGAGCGGTCGATGATCTTGCGCAGCAGGGAGTAGCCGTTGGAATGGGCGCCGGAGGAAGCCAGCCCCAGGACCACGTCGCCGGGACGGATGCTGGAGCCGTCGATGATCTTCGACTTTTCCACCACACCCACGGCAAAACCGGCCAGGTCGTATTCGCCATCGGGATACATGCCGGGCATTTCGGCGGTTTCGCCGCCGATCAGGGCGCAGCCGGCCAGCTCGCAACCCCGGGCGATGCCGCCCACGACGCTGGCGGCGGTGTCCACGTCCAGCTTGCCGCAGGCGAAGTAATCCAGGAAGAACAGGGATTCAGCCCCCTGAACCAGGATGTCATTGACGCTCATGGCCACCAGATCCTGGCCCACGGTGTCGTGGCGATTGAGCTGAAAGGCCAGCTTGAGCTTGGTGCCCACCCCGTCGGTGCCGGACACCAGCACCGGCTCCTGGTAACGCTTGGGTACCTCGAACAGGGCGCCGAAGCCGCCAATGCCGCCCAGCACGCCATCGCGCAGGGTCTTCTTGGCCAGGGGCTTGATGCGATCGACCAGGGCATCGCCCGCGTCGATATCCACGCCAGCGTCACGATAGGAAAGGGAGGTATTCTGAGTCATAGATCTCTCGAAACAGTGCGAAGGGGCGGCGGCCCGGGTAAAGGCGCGATTCTACCCGAAAGCGGAAACCAACTCGAATCAGCGCTTTAGCCCCGGGCCGGCGGTATCGCCCCCGGCTTTCAGTCCTTGCCGTTGAAGAGCGAACCGAACACCCCGCCCTGCTCGCCCCCCGAACCGCCGCCGCCCTTGCTCACCGGCGCCGCGGCGAAGATGCGCGAAGCAAGCCGTGCGAAAGGCAGGGACTGCAGCCACACCGTACCCGGCCCCCGCAGCACCGCGAAGAACAGCCCCTCGCCGCCGAACAGGGCCGTCTTGATGCCGCCGACGAACTGGATGTCGAAATCCACGTCGGTGGTGTAAGCCACCACGCAGCCGGTATCGACCCGCAGCACCTCCCCCGGGGCGAGCTTGCGTTCCAGCACCGCGCCGCCGCAGTGGCAGAAGGCCATGCCATCCCCATCCAGCTTCTGCATGATGAAGCCCTCGCCGCCGAAAAAGCCGGTGCCCAGCTTCTTCTGGAAGGCAATCCCCAGGGACACCCCCTTGGCGGCGCAGAGGAAGGCATCCTTCTGGCAGATCATGGTGCCCCCGTGCTGGCGCAGGTCGAAGGGAATGATCTTGCCGGTGTAGGGCGCGGCAAAAGCCACCTTGCGCTTGCCCTGACCAGCGTTGCTGTAGACGGTGGTGAACAGGGACTCGCCGGTGATGAGCCGCTTGCCGGCCCCCATCAGCTTGCCGAAGATCCCGCCCTGCTGGGCCGAACCGTCACCGAACACGGTATCCATCGTGATCCCGTCTTCCATGTACATCATGCTGCCCGCCTCGCCGATGGCGGCTTCGCCGGGATCCAGCTCGATCTCGACGAACTGCATGTCGTCGCCGTGCAGGAAAAAGTCGATTTCATCCATGGCCATGGTGCTACCCCCGTTTCATGAAAAAACGCAGCATACCCGAGAAGCATGGGGAAGCCACACCCGGCGGCAGGGTAAAAAAACGCCGCTGTGAAGTGGCGTTTTGGGGGGTTGCCGTGGCGATTCTCTTGAGGATTGACTAGCCCCGGGCGCCGGGTGGTTTTCTGGGGCTGCAGGTCGGCGAAGCCGACCTTCTGACACTCCATGGACCGGACTGCTACGGTGCAATAACCGCCCGCTAATTCATTGATGGCAGCCAATGATCGTTCCCATCTGGGGTATATAACAGCGCTGAGCGCCAAGCGGCCGTGCCGCAAATAGCAGTTCAACTTCTCGCACACGCTAGTTTTAGGTCTGATGTATATCTCCTATCAGCCGCTAACCAGGAGGCTCAGTATTCTTAACACCCACATGCATCATTAAACCGTACTCAGAATTTGGATTCTTCTCTCGCATTTCTGCACTATTTAGCTGAATTAGGTACTGGCTTTCTTTGCAGGTATTTCCCAATGATTTCTCGATTGCTGATTGAGGTACTCCGGCCAGATCGAGATAGAGTGCTCTCAGCAGCGTTTTCATTCGTGTGGAGGCGCGATGCATGCCGGGCCCGTCCAGTATAGATGCACGTGAAGCGTCGTCCCAGTGCGTGTAATAGTTACGAGTTGTCACCCAACTACTAGGCATGCTGCCGTTTCCTCCAAGAATGCGACTACGTAGCGAAATCTCAAGGCGACTTACCAATGCATGGAGTCGTTTTCTCAGTGAAATTTCGTTGCCGTACTTAATACGTGCTTTCAGTGCGTCTCGGTGGTCTGGTGCTACATATTTTGGAATGGCATTACTCAGTGCTTGGTGGATAGGCACGTACTGTTCTTCTGATACATATAATCCGGGAGTTGTCGCCCGATGAAAACCTTCCAAAGCTTGCATGAGGGACAAAAATTCAACATGTAGCCAAAGCTTTTCAGATGACAAGACACTGAGAGCTAACTGGCTTGGCATAGCAATAGAGTCGTAGATTTCGAACCATCGATTGATGGGATGGACTCCCCCGTCTTTTTGGCGCGGAATAAGCGCCTCCGGTGCTCATGGGGATGGGGATCGGGTTTCGACGAAAGGAGTCCGAAATGCATGCTACTACCGTTGCAGTGGATCTGGCCAAGAGTGTATTCCAAATCGCTATTGCAGATGGCAATTGGAAGCTTGTCGAGCAGCAGCGGCTGACCCGACACCAGTTCGAGCGCTGGTTCCAGAACCGGAGCATTGGGCTGGTGGTGATGGAAGCCTGCGGCTCCGCCCACCACTGGGGGCGCTGGCTCAATCGACTGGGCATCCCGGTGAAGTTGCTGCCGGCGGCCTACATCCGAGCGTATGTGAAGCG
>NZ_AUCH01000001.1 GCF_000429665.1 Azovibrio restrictus DSM 23866 | reverse complement strand
GTTACTCTGCGCGAGTACCGGTAACTGTCAGGGAAGACATCATCGGCACCCTCTGCCTCAATCAGTGAAACTGCAAAGACAAGGAACTTGGCTTGAGCCCTAGTTGGATCGTTGGCCGGGTCTGCTTTTCCACTATTGGTGTGATAGTCGACATAGCTTTCGTTACTCCACGCAACCATTACAAGATCGTCCGGCGTAGCCCTCCATTTGAGTCCCGTAGCGAACTCGGGACACCTGATGATGTGCCCGACCGCGAGTAATGGACGTTGCCCTGATTCATCTATCAGACGAGGTGTGTATCGCATGGTGGCCTAACGAATAGCGTTTATCCGCCGCTGAAAGCGAACGAGGGGGCATAGCGGTGGATAAACCTCGTTGGACTGAACTGGCGGGAAGGCGGCGGCTATGGGGATTGTAAGCCGGGCGGCTCGCAAATCACACACATGACATAACTCGCCGGCATTCAGAATCGGCTTGCGAGGCAAGAAGCCGCCGTTTCGCTAGCGCCGACTTTTGATGTTGCGCCCCCGGCATGGCACGTTCATCTTGCCTGGGCGGCACTTGGCGAGCCACTGCCTGTCCGACCCGCGTGTAGCGCCCCAAGTGTTTGGTTGCCACGTCCGGCAAGCATCTCGCCGCCAGCGCCGCCACGAACTTGCCGCGAAACACTTTTCGGACAGGTTCGGCGGCCTGCCCTCACACTTTTACCCCATTGATGTAAGCACGGATGGCCTCGCCAAGCTCCGGAAGCGACCCGACTGTCGCAACGCCATATCTCGCGCACACGACGTCCACATTACCTTTGCGCCAGTATCCTGCGGGACAGCAGACAAGCGCCTTCCCCGTCCGTGCCGCGAGCCCTAGTTCCATGAGGGTTACCGGCGCCTGTGAGTCAGGCGCAAAGTAGAAGGCAATGCGATCAGCTGTTTCCATGGCAGCGAGTTCCCACTCGACCTGCTCCCGAAACGGCAGAAAGTCTGCCTCCCCCCTCCAGCTTGAGTCCCACTCTGTCCGACGAGGGTTCAACAGCGTGCCCGGACAGTCTGCCAGGGACTCGGACAGTTCGCTTTGCCAGTCTATGCTCTTGCCAAGGTCGATGGAGCCGGCCATGAAAACAGACGGTCCCGTCAGCGGTTGCGGCAGTGGGGTCGGTGGTCGGATGAGTTGCATGTGTTGGTGTCGATCTGATTACGCTGCAGAAAACTATGGTTTTTGGATTTCCTACTTACAGGGTACTGCACGGCATCGTGCTGGTTGCATGAGCATGCCCGGTGTCAGCCTGGACGCCAGCCTCCGTGCTGGGGGCGTAAAAAAGCCGGGCCCCAACGGGGTCCGGCCTTGGTATTCCTGCTGCGGGTGGGGCTCAGGCGGCAGCGGCGCCGGTCTCGGCTGCGGGGGCCTTGGCGCCCTTCTTGCCGACGAATTCGGAAGCCTTGCGCTTGCCTTCCTCGAACTTCTCCTTGAAGCTGGCTTTCATGGCTTCGGCGTTGAAGTTGAGGGTGGTGCCGCCGGAGGCGAAGTGGGCGGCGAATACCTTGCCCAGGGCGTAGGTGCAGGCGGCGGCCAGGGCGGGGATGGCGACCATGCCGAACACGGAGCCCACCACCGGCACACTGCGGAACAGGGAGTAGGTCACGTGGCCGACGCTGGTGACGGGCACCACGGTGGCGATCAGGGTGCCGACGGCGTTCTTGACGGCATTTTCGGAGAAGCGCACCTCGTAGATGTCGCTCAGCTGGGCGATCATGCGCAGCTGGATGGTGCTGCTGGTGGCCATCTCCAGGAAGGGTACCGGCACCAGGCCGCCGACGGCGGCGTAGATGCTGTGCTTTTTGATGCATTCGTTGGACTGGCGGGAGAGCTCATCCTGGCGGAGGAACTCCTGTTCGATTGCTTCGGAAGTATCTTGTTCGCTCATCACTGTTTCCTCCATCAAGGGTTGGGCGTTTCCCGGACAATACGGCGCATGCTAGACGAATCAGCGGCGTGCTGCAATCAAAGCTTTGAAAAATCATGGACATTCCCGCGTATGCGAGGCCTGGCGCGGAGGTTCTCCGGGAGCTGCCGCCGGGTTATCATCGGGCCCGCTTGCTCACAGGTTTTTCCCGCGCTGTTTTTTTTGCTGTCCGGCGGGAATTCCCGGTTTTCAATCCTTGCAGGGATGACGGCGTTCGTCCCACGCCCCAGGGCGTTTCATGACCTCCCAGAAGACACCTCTTGCCCCGCTGCTGATCGCCCTTGCCCTGTCCCTGTTGTTCGCCCTGGGGATGGCTTCCCTGCTCAACTACTACAAGTTCGGCAATACCCTGGCCGGCCTTGCCCGGGCCAATGTGGCGGTAGCGGCTCAGGACGTGCGCGAAAGCCTGGCCCTTTCCCTGTCGGTGGGCATGGACCTGAGTGCCCTGGAGGGCATGCCGGCCCTGCTGGCGCGCCAGACCCATGTGGATCCTTCCATCGTCGCCATCCGCATGGGCGACATGCAGGGACGGGGGCTGTACGCTTCCGACCCGGAAGCCGCCCGTCAGCCCCTGCCCGGGGCGTGGCTGCAGGCGGCCAGGGCGGCCAAGGGGGAAGGCTGGCACCTGGGCGGCGAGGGGGAGATGGAGACCGTGGGTTGGGTGCTGCGCAACAATTTCGATCTGCCCGTGGCCCTGCTGGGCATTGATTATTCCACCCGGCAGGTGGCGGCCGGCAAGGAGGCCCTGTTCCCGGTGCTGCTCCGGGTCACCCTGGGGACCCTGGCCGCCGCTCTGGCCCTGGGGGCGCCGCTGCTGTTCCTGCTGCGGCGCCTGACCCGGCGCCAGGAGAAGCTGGCCTTCCGGGCCAGTGTGCTGATTTCCCTGGTCACCCTGGCGGGGCTGCTCACGGTTTCCTGGCTGGCCATTCCGTTGTTCGAGCGGCATCTGCTGCCCAAGCTGGAGCAGAACGCTCGCCAGAGCGGCCAGATCGAGGCGGAGCTGATCCAGCGGGCCATGGCCCACGGGCTGGCCCTGGAGGAGCTGTACGGGGTGGACGAGGTGCTGCGCCGGGACCTGGCAGGGAACCGGGGCCTGGCTTCGTTCGCGGTGCTGGATGCCGGGGGACGGACCCTGTTCCACGAGGCCCGGGAAGGGGCCGAGGACGAGCACAGCATCCTGGTGCCCATCGCCGCCGGGGGCAGCGTCCGGGTCGGGCTGGATGGGGCGTTCGCCGCCGGGCTGGTTAAGGAGATGAGCCTGGACATTCTGGTGGTGCTGGTGGTGGCCCTGTGCTTCACCCTGGAGGTGCTGGCCTTCCTGCCCGTGGCGGCCGGCCGCAGCGACGATCCCCTGGCCCGCAGCCGGGATGTCCGGGCGCCGGCCTTCCTGTTCTTTTTGAGCGAGGAGCTCAGCCGTCCCTTCCTGCCCGGTTTCGTCAGCAGCCTTTCCGGTCAGGTGGATGCGGGGCTGCAGAACATCGTGATCGGCCTGCCCATCATGGTGTTCATGCTGGTGGTGGCGGTGTCCCAGCCCTGGCTGGGCGCCCTCAGCCAGCGCTTCGGCAACCGCCGCCTGCTGCTGGGCGGCGCCCTGGCGGCCATCGCCGGCTTCCTGCTGTGCGCCATGGCCACCAGCATCTACCTGTTCATCCTGGCCCGGATGGTCTGCGCCCTGGGGTATGCGGCCATCTTCGTGGCGGCCCAGGGGCACATCCTGGAAAACACGGAGGAATCCAGCCGTTCGGCGGGGTTTGCCCTGTTTGTCGGGGCGATCATGGTGGCGACCATCTGCGGGCCTTCCATAGGCGGCATCCTGGCCGACAACATCGGCGCCCGGGCCACCTTCATGGTGGCGGCCGGTGTCGCGGCCCTGGCCGTGCCCCTGATGCTGCGCCTGCCTGGCGGCCGGGGCCGGGCGCAGCAGGAAGGCGGGCGCCGGGTGCGCCTGGCCGACGCCTTCCACCTGTTCCGCAACCGCCGCTTCCTGGCCCTCTGCGTCAGCGCCGCCATTCCCGCCAAGATCCTGCTCACCGGCTGTTGTTTCTTCCTGCTGCCCCTGTATGTGATTTCCATCGGCAGCACCCAGACCATGGCGGGGCGGATGCTGATGGTGTACGCGGTGTTCATGGTGCTGATGATGCCGCTCGCTGCACGCTATGCGGATCGCCTCAATGCCCGTTCCGGCTTCATCCTCGCCGGTCTGCTGATCTCCGCCCTGGGGGGGCTGCTGGCCCTGGGAGTGGATGGCTTCTGGCTCGGGGCGGGCATGGTGGTGGCCCTGGGACTGGGCCAGTCCTTGAGCATCACCGCCCAGAGCACCCTGGTTTCCCGGGTGGCCGCCCGGGAAATCCAGGTTCTGGGGGATGGTTACGTGTATGGGGTGTACCGCCTGCTGGAGCGCCTGGGCAATGCCAGCGGCCCGCTGCTGGCCGGGGTGCTGCTGACCCTGTTCGGCTTTCGGGTCACCTTCGTCTGCATGGGGCTGCTGGCCCTGCTGGCGGGGGCGGTGTTCTACTGGGTCATCGTCCGTCCCGGGGCCGGCGGGGCGGCGGAGGTGGCGCCATGAACCGCCTGCGCCGCAAGCTCTGTCTGGGCCTGGCCGGAGCGGCCCTGCCCTGGTGTGCCCCGGTCCTGGCCGCGGGGGAACGGGCGAAGCGCATCTACATCATCACCTTCCGGGGCCGGACCCAGGTGGAGCAGGGCTTCCGGGCCTATCTGGCCAGCCAGGGCCGGCCCCTGGAATACATCGAGCGGGACCTGAACCGGGACAGCTCCCGCTTTCCCGCCCTGCTGGAGGAAATCCGCCGGCTGCGGCCGGATCTGGTGCTGACCTGGGGCACCACGGTCACCGAGGGCATCGTCGGCCGTTACGACGCGGTGGATCCCCGGGTACACATCACCGACATCCCGGTGCTGTTCACCCTGGTGGCGGCGCCGGTCAGTGCCGGGCTGGTGCCCAGCCTGAGCGCCTCGGGACGCAATCTGACCGGGGTCTATCACGTGGCCAGCACCGAATCCCAGGTCCGGGCCATGGGGGCCTACCGGCGCTTTCGCCGGGTCGGGGTGCTCTACACCCCGACCGAGAACAATTCCCTGGCCATTCTCCGGGAGCTGCAGCAGATCGGCGCCAGCCAGGGCTTTCAGGTGGAGGCCCGGCCCTTCCGGCTGGATGGGGCGGGGCGGCCGGTGATCGACGGGGTGGCCCGACTGCTCGGGGAGATGAAGGCGGCCGGGGCCGAGTGGCTGTACCTGTCGCCGGATTCCTTCCTGGGGGCCCACTGCAAGGAGGTTGTGATTCCCCTGGCCCATGGCCTGGGGCTGCCCACCTTCGCTTCCACCGAGCAGATCATGGAAGCGGGGGCCCTGGCCGGCCTGATCAGCCGCTACCACAGCATCGGCCAGTTTACCGGTTACAAGGCGGCCCAGATCCTCTTTGCCGGGCAGGCTCCGAGCCGGATGCCCATCGAGACCCTGAGCCGCTATTCCTTCCTGATCCGCATGGCGGTGGCCCGGTCGCTGCACCTGGTTCCGCCTCTGGCCATGTTCGACAGCGCCGAATTCATCGAATGAGGGATGACCCCATGCTCCTGCCCGCCGCCAGCCGTTTCTTCTTTCTCCGGCACGGGGAAACCGATTACAACCGGCGTGGTATCCGCTGCGGCGGGGAGGTGGATATTCCCCTCACCGAGCGGGGCCTGGCCCAAGCCGGGGAGGCGGCGGTGCTGCTGCGCCAGTCGGGCTTCCCCCTGGCCTGGGTGGCGGCCAGTCCCCTGCAGCGGGTGCAACAGACGGCCCGGATCGTGGCAGCCCTCTGGGGCTTGCCGGTGGAGACCTGCCCCGGGCTGGGGGAACGGCGGCTGGGGGCCTGGAACGGACAGCCGGTGGCCGACACCGAGGCCGCCCTGCGGGCCGGGGAGACGCCGCCTGGAGGCGAGTCGGCGGCAGCTTTCCGGGAGCGCATCCTGGCCTGGCTGGCGCTGTGGCAGCCCCGCTTCCGGGAGCCGGGCCTGATCGTCGCCAGCAAAGGGGTGGGGCGGGTGCTGGGCGAAACCCTGGGAGGGCAGCATGTGCCGGTGCAGAACTGCGAGCTGATGCTGTTCGAGGCCGGGGCCGACGGTAGCTGCTCGATCACTACGCCCTGGGGCTGTACCCCGGCCGTGCTGGAGCGGCCCCTGTTCCCCGCCTGAGCCCGGTCAGGCTTGCCGGGGGGCGGGGAGGGCGGTGAATTCCCGGCCCAGGCCCTGGCCGCCCGCCAGCCAGTCGCGGATGAAGGCGATGTGGTTGGGATCGTCCAGGACCGGGGTGTGGCCCGTGTGGGGTACGTGCATCAGGGTCAGCGCCGGGTTCTGCCCCATGCGGCGCAGGGTGGGGGCCAGCAGGGCATCGGATTCCAGCCCGTGGGTAGCCAGGATGGGCTGCCTGAGGCGCCACCATTCGGGCCAGACATTGACGTTGTGGCGGGCATCTTCCCGGTAGGCCAGCATGGCCCGGGGGTCGTAGCGGTAGATGCGCCCATCCTCGTCCTCGGACCAGCGGGTCTGGTGGTGGGTGGTGTAGAGGCGGACGGTTTCCTGCACTGGCCCGTCGTTGCGCTGGGAAACGCCCACCTTGCGCAGCAGGTCGGCGGGGTTGCGGAACACGTAATGCCGGGCCAGGGTCTCGGCCCGCCGCCGCCGCCGTCCGGCAGGGATGAAGGGGCCGGTGTCGTTGAGGATCAGGCGGGAAACCAGTTCCGGGTGGCGGGCCGCCAGCACGATGGCCGCCGTGCCGCCCAGGGAGGAGCCCACCAGGATCGCTCGCCGGGCGCCCAGGTGCAGTAGGCATTGCCGCAGCTGTTCCACATAGGTTTCCAGCTGGTACTCGCTCACATCGGCCAGCCAGCCCGAGTAGCCGCGTCCGACCCAGTCCATGCAGACCACCTGGTGGCTGGCGGCCAGGCCGGCGGCGAGGAAGTGGAAGCGGTGGGCGCAGTTGGCGACTCCGCCGACGCAGAGGATCAGGGGCTGTCCTGCCTGGCCCCAGTGGGTGTAGGCGACGCTGACCGGGTAGACCCGGCGCAGGCGGCTGGGAACCCGGCGCTGCAGGCGCAGGGGATGCTGGTAATCGAAGCGGCAGCTCCGGTAGCGGCCGGCAAAGGGAAGTTCCAGCTGGGCCGCGTGGGCCTCGTAGGCGCTCCAGTTGTCCTGCCAGTTGTCTTTGTCCTGATTTTCTGGCCCTTTAGCCTGCCTGTGGTCTTTTCCGATGACGCTCTGATCCATGGTTTCCCCTTCTCCCGGCCGGTCAATGTAGTGAAATAGGCTGGGGGTCGCAAGCCGGCTGGCACCGGTAATTCCCATGGCATGGGCCGTGCCGGGTGCTCTTGGGGGATTGCCGCGCAGGCGAGCACATTCCGATCACATTCCTGCGCGTATAATCACTCACCTTCCTGGGGGCCGGCCTGTGCGGCAACCCAGGTTCTTCGACCCTACAGTCACGATCACCCATGCAAACTGATTTCCGGCGGTTTTCTGGTTTTTGCGGCGCCCTGGCGCCCTTGTTGGCGTTGATGCTGGCTTTGCTGCCAGGCGTGGGCAGCGCGGCTGACGCGGCGGCGGACGGGGAACCGACCATAGACAAGTACGGCCGTGAAGTGACCAAGCCCAGGGCCCGGGGACCAGTGCTGGTGTCCATCCCCGTGGCTTATGTGTTCGGTCTGGGCAGCGAGCGCAGCCCCCTCTACTGTTCCCCCTCCGTACGCGCGGCGAATGCCTCCAACGCGGTGATCGAGGAGCTGGTGCTGGGGCTGACCTACAGGACGGCTGCCGGCCATTCCGCCGGTTCCAGCACCTCCCGCTTCACCAACATCAAGGTCAAGCGCATCGAATCCCATTTTTTCAATCAGCTTGAGGCCAGCAACTGTACCGGCCTGAGCGGCGAGCTGACCGTGGTGCGCTGCGTCTATTCCACCGGCGAGGATTGTTCCGGTGATGTGGAGGCGGTCGGTTTCGGTGCAATTCCCCTGCGGCTCAAGCCGCGCTAAATCGGAGAACTTCCATGTTGCCCACGCTCTTCTACCTGAGTCTCTGTTTCATGGTCGCCTTTCTCGGCCGGCGCACCCGGCTGGGGTTCTTCCGCAGCTTCCTGTTCAGCGTCCTGCTGACGCCCCTGCTGACCATGCTCTACCTGCTGATCTTCGCCACCCTGGATACCGAGCGGGAGAACCATGCCCTGCGCCGCAGCCGGAACCAGCCTTCCTTGAACGATTCCTGAGTCTCGATGCAGCTGGCCCGACTGCTTCTCGGCGAACTCCGGTCTTCCGGCCGGCTGGGTACGATGGCGCTGCTGGCGGGGGCCGGCAACGCCGCCCTGCTGGCGAGCATCAGCGGCGCCGGGGCCCGGCTCGGGGAGGGCTCGCCCCAGCTGCAGCCGGTGCTGCTGTTCCTCATCGCGGCCGGCATCTTCCTCTATGCCCAGCGCCAGTTGCTGCTGAGCGCCGCCAGCGCCATCCAGGCGGCCCTGCAGCGCTACCGGGAACGCCTGGTGGCCGGTCTCAAGGGGCCAGGCCTGGAGGCGCTGGAACAGTTCGGCCACGGCCGTATCCGGACCGCCCTGACGGCGGATCTGGAAACCCTTTCCCGGGAGACGGGTGGTCTGCTGGCAGCCCTCCAGGCAGTCATCCTGATGGCCTGCGGACTCCTTTACCTGGCTTTCCAGTCCTGGCTGCACGCGGCGGCGCTGCTGGGATTCCTGCTCCTGGCCGGGCGTTTTCTCCTGGCCCGCCTGGCTGCTGCGCTCAGGGAGCTGCAGGAAGCCGGCGAGGCGGCCCGGGAGGCGGATGGGCTCCTGGACCAGATGCTCGCCGGAGGGGCGGAACTGCGCCTCTCCAGTGTCCGCGCGGCTGCCCTGGAGGCCCGGATGACCGAGCTTTCCGGGCGTGCCGGCGAGGCTCGCCGCCGGGCCGGGCAGACCCTGGCCCTGGGCGCCCTGGGGGTGCTGGGCGCCTTCCTGCTCTTTTTGGGCGGGCTGGTCCTGCTCCTGCCCCTCCTGGGGGTGGCGGCGGCGACGGCCTTGCCGGCTACCCTGATGTTGTTCCTGCTGCTGGCGCCCCTGGCGGTCCTGCTGGCCACCCTGCCGGCCTGGGCGGCCGCCGAGGGGGCGGCCGTAAACCTGCTGCAGCTGGAGCTGTTGCAGCAGACTGCTGCCAAGCCGGGCTCCAGGGAGCGGGTGGTGCCGGGGCAGCCCCTGGAAACCCTGGAAAAACTGGAGCTGCGCCGGGTCTGTTTCACCCATCTGGGCGAGGACGGCAGTTTCAGCGTCGGGCCCGTGGATCTCACCATCCGGGGCGGGGAAACCCTGTTCATCACCGGTGGCAACGGTTCCGGCAAATCCACCCTGATCAAGCTGATGACCGGCCTTTATCCGCCCCTCTCGGGGGAGCTGCTGGTCAATGACGTGGCCCTGGATCATGCGGACGCCCAGGCTTTCCGGGACCATTTCTGCGCCGTCTTTTCCGATTTCCACCTGTTCAGCAAGCTTTATGGCATCGGCCGGCCCGATCCGGAAGTGGTGCGGCAGTGGCTGGAGGAAATGGAGATCGGGGACAAGACGGAAGTGGTGGATGGGGCTTTTTCCACCACCGACCTGTCTTCCGGGCAGCGCAAGCGCCTGGCCCTGATCAGCGCCATGCTGGAGGACAAGCCGGTGGTGGTCCTGGATGAATGGGCTGCCGACCAGGATCCCCATTTCCGGCGCAAATTTTACGAAGAGCTGCTGCCGCGCATGAAGGCGGCAGGCAAGACCGTGATCGCGGTAACCCACGATGATCGCTACTTCCACCTGGCGGACCGCCGCCTGCACATGGAGGAGGGGCAATTGCGCGAGCTGAAGGAGACTACAGTCCATGGATGAAACCAGCCTTGCCCCGGCGAGCCGGAAGCGCCGAGTCGGCGCCTCCTGCCGCCGCATCTGGCGCCGGATGCGGGTGCGCCTGCGGGCCTTCCGCTTCGAGCTGAGCGTCTCGGCCCTGTTCCTGCTGGTCCTGGTGATCTTTCTCTGGCCCTTCATCTACCACACGGTGCCGGCCGGCCACGTGGGGGTGCTGTGGAAGCGCTTCGGGGGCGGTACCGTGGTGGATGAGGTCTATCCGGAAGGTTTCCGCCTGACCTGGCCCTGGGATGTGTTCCAGGTCTATGACGCCCGCCTGCAGATGATAGAGCGGGAGGTGGAGGTCCTCTCCTCCGACGGCCTCAAGATCACCCTGCAACTGGTGTGGCGCTACCGCCTCAACGCGCCCATGGCGGCCCAGCTGCACAAATACGTGGGGCCCAATTATTCGGAAACCCTGATCACGCCCACCGTGGGGGCCCGGGCCCGGGACATCATCTCCATGTACCAGCCGGAGGAGATCTACACGGAGCGGCGCCTGAACATCCAGAACAAGATCCTCGATTCGGTCAAGTACGTGCTCCGGGAGCAGTTCAATCCGGGAGGGAATCCCGAGCGGAGGCTGCTGGAGTTCGAGGACATCCTGATCAAGGGCATGGAATTGCCGCCGGGGGTCCAGGAGGCCATCGTGCGCAAGAACGCCATGTTCCACGAGATGGAGGAGTACACCTTCCGGGTCCAGCGGGAGAACAAGGAGGCCGACCGCAAGCGGGCCGAGGCGGCGGGGATCCGCCACTTCCAGGAGATCGTCAGCAGCGGCATGAGCGAATCCTACCTGCGCTGGCGCGGTATTGAGGCGACCCTGGAGCTGGCCAAGTCCCCCAACGCCAAGGTGGTGGTGATCGGCAATGCCAAGAACGGCCTGCCGCTGATCCTGAACACGGACGGCAAGGACGGCCTGGAAATCACCGCCAAGCCGCCCGCCGGGCAGAAGCCGGCCGCTCCGGCTGCTGCCGCCAAGAACTAGGAGTGGGTCCATGGCATTGCCTCTGAGTCGGATGCTGCGCCTGTGGGGACTGCTGCTTCTGCTCCTGGGAGCGGGGCCCCTGCTGGCCCAGCAGGGGCTGGAGGTGCTGTCCCTGCAGCATCGTTCCGTTGAGGAAGTGCTGCCGGTGCTGCGCCCCCTGGTGGAGCCCGGGGGCAGCCTGAGCGGCATGAACAACCAGCTCTTCCTGCGGGCTTCGGAGCGCAACCGGGCCGAGATCAGGAAGGCCCTGGCAGCCATGGATGTACCGGCCCGGCGCCTGGTGATCCGGGTTGCCACCGACCTGAGCCAGACCGAGCAGTACCGGGGCGGCCGGGTCCAGGGCAGCCTGGGCAATGACCGGGTGCGCATTGGCAATGCCGATACGGGGGGCAGCAACCAGGTCCGGGCCCAGGTGTACGACAGCCGCAGCGCCACGGCGGGGGGCGGGACCCAGATGGTCCAGACCGTGGATGGAGGGCGGGCCTATATCCAGGTCGGCACCTCCCTGGCCGTGCCCATGCGCCAGGTGGTGCTGGGGCCCGGTGGCGCGGTGGTGAGCGAGATCGTGGAATACCGGGATGTGGGCCGGGGCTTCTATGCGGAACCCCGGGTCAGGGGCGACCGGGTCAGCGTGGACATCAGCCAGCAGTCCGACGCACCTGGCCGCCGCGGGGATGCCAGCATCCAGGTGCAGCGCCTGAGCACCACGGTATCCGGGCGCCTGGGGGAATGGCTGCAGTTGGGCGGCACGGGTCAGGACGCCAGTTCCCGGCGGCAGGGCACCCTGTCCCTGTCCACCAGCGAGGTCCGGGAAAGCCGCGGCATCTGGCTGATGGTGGAAGAGTTGCCCTGAGCAGAAGGAACCCCGGAGCCGGGATGCGGTCTGCCATGAGAGATCATCCAGAACCGCAACATGCTCAAATTCGACAACCGCTTCTGCCGGGAACTGCCGGGGGATCCTGAGTCCGGCAACTTCGTGCGCCAGGTCACGGGCGCCTGCTGGTCCCAGGTGCAGCCCACGCCGGTACCTGCCCCCCGCCTGCTTGCCTTTTCCCCGGACATGGCCGCCCGACTGGGGCTGACCGGGGCGGCCCTGCAGGGCATGGATTGGTTGCAGGCCCTGTCGGGCAACCGCCTGCTACCCGGCATGACTTCCTATGCCACCTGCTACGGCGGACACCAGTTCGGCCAGTGGGCCGGGCAACTGGGGGACGGACGGGTGATCTTCCTGGGGGAGGTGCTGGATGCCCAGGGGCAGCGCTGGGAACTGCAGCTCAAAGGGGCCGGTCCCACCCCTTATTCCCGCCGCGCCGATGGTCGCGCCGTGCTCCGTTCCTCCCTGCGGGAGTTCCTCTGCAGCGAAGCCATGCACCACCTGGGCGTGCCCAGCACCCGGGCCCTGAGCCTGGTGGCGACGGGGGACGGGGTGCTGCGGGACATGTTCTACGACGGCCATCCCCAACTGGAACCCGGGGCCATCGTCTGCCGGGTGGCTCCTTCCTTCATCCGCTTCGGCCACTTCGAACTGCCGGCCGCCCGGGGGGATCGGATCTTGCTGCAGCGCCTGGTGGACTTCACCCTGGCCCGGGATTTCCCCGAGCTTCAGGGGCCTCCTGGAGAACGTCTGCCCCTCTGGTTCGCCGAGGTCTGCCGACGCACGGCCTGGATGGTGGCCGGCTGGATGCAGGTGGGCTTCGTCCATGGGGTGATGAACACGGACAACATGTCCATCCTGGGGCTGACCATGGATTACGGACCCTACGGCTGGATAGACGATTTCGATCCTGGCTGGACCCCCAATACCACCGATGCCGCCGGGCGGCGTTACTGCTTCGGTCGGCAGCCGGAGATCGCCCGCTGGAATCTGGAGCGTCTGGCCCAGGCCCTGGCCCTGATTCACCCGGATGAGGCCAGCCTGGCGGCGGGGATAGACGTTTTCGAGCAGGCATACAACGACAGGATGGCGCAGTGCTTCGCCGGGAAATTCGGGTTTTCCACCTGGCAGGAAGGAGATGGGGAACTGATCAGCGCAGCCCTGGAGCTGCTGCACCAAGGGGAGCTGGACATGACCCTGTTCTTCCGCTGCCTGGGGCAGGTGGAGCGTGCCGCTCCCCGGGTCGAGCTGCTGCAGCCAGCTGCCTATGACGAGCGGCGCTGGGCCGCCTGTCAGCCGGCCCTGGCGGCCTGGCTGCAGCGTTACGGGCAGCGGCTGGGCCAGGAGGGGGAGGCGGACGCAGCCCGTCGGGCGCGCATGGAAGGCTTCAATCCCCGTTACGTGCTGCGCAACTACCTGGCCCAGCAGGCCATAGACGAGGCCGAGGAGGGGAATATGGGGCTGCTGGAAACCCTGCTGGAAGTGCTGCGTCACCCCTATGCGGAGCAAGCGGAGCGGGCCGAACTTGCGGCCCTGCGCCCGGACTGGGCCCGGCACCGGGCCGGTTGTTCCATGCTGTCCTGCAGCTCCTGATCAGGCTTCCCGGGTGGCGGCCAGCAGGTAGTTGACGCTGGTGTCCCGCCCCAGGCTGTAGACCTGGGTGAAGGGGTTGTAGCTGAGCCCGGTCGGGGCTTCCGGCGCCAGCCCCACCGAGCGGCTCCAGCGGCACAGTTCCGAGGGCTTGATGAAGCGGGCGTAGTCGTGGGTGCCCTTGGGCAGCAGTTGCAGCAGGTATTCGGCGCCGATCACGGCGAACAGGTAGGCCTTGGGATTGCGGTTGATGGTGGAGAAGAACACCTTGCCGCCGGGTTTCACCAGCTGGCAGCAGGCCCGGATGGTGCTGATGGGGTCGGGAACGTGTTCGAGCATCTCCAGGCAGGTGACCAGATCGAAGCGGCCCGGATGTTCCGCCGCCATGGCTTCGGCCGAAATCTGCCGGTAATCCACTTCCAGGCCGCTTTCCAGGAGATGCAGCCGGGCCACGCCCAGGGGCTTTTCCGAGAGGTCGATGCCGGTGACTTTAGCGCCCCGGGCGGCCATGCCTTCGGACAGGAGTCCGCCGCCGCAACCCACGTCGATGACCGTCTTGCCGGCCAGGGGAACCTGGGATTCGATCCAGTCCAGGCGCAGGGGATTGATTTCGTGCAGGGGGCGAAATTCGCTCTTGGGGTCCCACCAGCGGTGGGCCAGTTCACCAAACTTGTTCAGTTCCTTGGGGTCGGCATTGGTCATGGAAGGACTCACGGCAGGCTACAGATCAGTTCAAATAAAAAAGCCCTGCTCACGCAGGGCTTTTGATGAAGCGGCAACGATTACTTGGTGCCGATCACTTCGATGTCAACGCGACGGTCAGCTTGCAGGCACTCGACCAGCTTCTTGTTGCGGCCGTTTTCAGCGCCCATCTTCTTGCACTTGTCGCCGGTCACGGGCTGGGTTTCACCCTTGCCTTCGGTGTAGACGCGGTTGGCTTCGATGCCCTTGGAAACCAGGTATTCCTTCACGGAAGCGGCACGCTTCTCGGACAGCTTCTGGTTGTAGGCATCCTTACCGATGCGGTCGGTGTGGCCCACGGCCAGGATGACTTCCAGCTTCAGCTGGGCAGCCTTGGCAGCCACTTCGTCCAGCTTGGCCTTGCCTTCGGGGCGCAGCACGGCCTTGTCGAAGTCGAACAGGGCGTCAGCAGCCAGGGTGATCTTGTCGCCGGAGGGCTTCACGCCGACGGTGGAGCCAGTCTTGCCGGTGGAACCACCGGAGCACTTGTCGGCGGGCAGCAGGTCCTTGTCGCACTGGCAGCCAGCGGGATCGTTGGCGGCGGCGGCAGGGGTCCAGTAGCCGGTGCGCCAGCACAGGCCGGTACCGCTGGTGGCGACGGCGTCACGCTGGTCGATCACGTACACACGTTCCTGAGCCTGGGCAACACCAGCAGCCATACCGATGCTGGCCAGCAGGGCGATGGCGATAGAGTTCTTGGCGAATTTATTGATCATCTCGTTTCCTCGCAGATTTATTAAAGACAAAACACCTAAATCAGGCCTTGGTCATGGGGGACTGACTTGATTTCAATCACGACCCGACTTGAGGCTAGACCCTAGCCTATTCTGCCATAGGCCCACGGAGTTTTTCAAACTGACGGTGTCGCAGTGCACAAGGGCTTTGTCGAAAACGCAACACTTCCCCTGAATCCACACATGACTAACGTGCTCACGTCCGGCGCAGTTGACGAGATGTGACACCGGATCGAAACAGGGGCTCAATTCCAGTTCATTCAGCTCGATGGCGACCACATCCGCCTGCTTGCCCGGTTCCAGGGAGCCGATCCGGTCCTCCAGGCCCAGGGCCTGGGCGCCATTGAGGGTGGCCAGGCGCAGGGCCTGCCAGGCCGGCACGCAGCTGGCGTCGCCGGAACTGCCCTTGGCCAGGAGGCTGGCGAGGCGCATTTCCTGGAACATGTCCAGACGGTTGTTGCTGGCGGCGCCGTCGGTGCCCAGCCCGACGTTGATGCCCTGGGCCAGCATCCCGGCCAGGGGGGCGAGGCCGCTGCCCAGTTTCAGGTTCGAGGTGGGGCAGTGGGCGATATTGCAGTTGTGGCGGGCCAGGGTGTCCAGGTCGCTCCGGTCCAGATGCACCGCGTGCACTCCGATCAGCTGGGGGCCGAGCAGTCCTAGCCGTTCCAGGCGGGCCAGGGGGCGGCAGCCGTGCTGCTGCAGGTGTCCGGCGATTTCATCCAGGGTTTCATGGATGTGCAGGTGGATGGGGATCTCCAGCTGGGCCGCCAGGGTCTGGATCTTTTCGAAACTGGCGTCGCTTACCGTGTAGGGGGCGTGGGGGGCCAGGCTGAAGTGGAGCAGGGGGTGGTCGCGCCAGACGTCCCGGGCGGCCAGTCCCTTGTGCAGGTAATCGCTGGCGTCGCTGGCGTAGGCGGAGGGAAAGTCCAGGGCCAGGACACCGATCATGGCGCGCATTCCCATCTCTGCAGCGGCTTCGGCAGCAGCCTCCGGGAAGAAGTACATGTCGTTGAAGCAGGTGATGCCGCCCTTGAGCATCTCGGCGCAGGCGAGGCGGGTGCCGTCGCGCACGAACTGGGGGGAGACGTGGGTCCGTTCGGCGGGCCAGATGTGCTGCTCCAGCCAGGTCATGAGCGGCAGGTCGTCGGCGATGCCGCGCATCAGGCTCATGGCCGCATGGGTATGCAGGTTGATCAGGCCGGGAATGAGCAGGTGGTTTCCCAGTTCCTGCGTTTCCCGGGGGGTGTAGCGTTCCCGGGCCAGGGAGGAGGGGAGGATGTCGGCGATGCGCCCGGCACTGATGGCGAGGGCATGGTTTTCCAGGAGGGTTTCACTCTCGATCCGGGCGATCCAGCGGGCGTGGATCAGCAGGTCGGGAGAGTCGGGGAGGGGAGTTCTTGCGTCCGGCATGGGCGGCGATAGCGTTGTCGAGCGTGCTAAAATAGCAAATTACGTCCACATCAACCAATAAAGAACCGTCGGCCGTGCCGGCCAGGGCGGTAGAGAGACCATGGAACAATTCGCCAAGGAAACCCTTCCTGTCAGCCTGGAAGATGAAATGCGCCGTTCCTACCTGGATTACGCCATGAGCGTGATCGTGGGGCGGGCCCTGCCGGACGTGCGGGATGGTCTGAAGCCGGTGCATCGGCGCGTGCTGTTTGCCATGCATGAGCTGGGCAACGACTGGAACAAGGCTTACAAGAAGTCGGCCCGTATCGTCGGCGACGTGATCGGTAAGTACCACCCCCACGGCGATACGGCGGTGTACGACACCATCGTGCGCATGGCCCAGGACTTTTCCCTGCGCTACATGCTGGTGGATGGTCAGGGCAACTTCGGTTCGGTGGACGGCGACAACGCCGCCGCCATGCGGTACACGGAAGTGCGCATGGCCCGCATCGGCCATCAGTTGCTGGAAGACATCGACAAGGAAACCGTCGACTTCGGCCCCAACTACGACGGCTCCGAGCAGGAACCCCTGATCCTGCCGGCCCGCATTCCCAATCTGCTGATCAACGGCTCCTCCGGTATTGCCGTGGGCATGGCCACCAACATCCCTCCCCACAACCTGAACGAGGTGGTGGCCGGCTGTCTGGCCCTGCTGCAGAACCCGGAAACCTCCATCGAGGAACTGATCGACTACATCCCCGCTCCCGATTTCCCCACGGCCGGCATCATCTACGGGGTGAATGGGGTGCGCGAGGGTTATCTCACCGGCCGTGGCCGGGTGGTGATGCGGGCCAAGACCCATTTCGAAGATATCGACCGGGGCAACCGCCAGGCCATCATCGTGGACGAGCTGCCCTACCAGGTGAACAAGCGTTCCCTGCTGGAAAAGATCGGCGAGCTGGTCAACGAGAAGCGCATCGAGGGCATCTCCGACCTGCGCGACGAGTCCGACAAGTCCGGCATGCGGGTGGTGATCGAACTGAAGCGGGGTGAAGTGCCCGAGGTGGTGCTGAACAATCTGTTCAAGATGACCCAGCTGCAGGACACCTTCGGCATGAACATGGTGGCCCTGGTAGACGGCCAGCCCCGCCTCCTGAATTTGAAGCAGATGCTGGAATGCTTCCTGGCCCACCGCCGGGAAGTGGTGACCCGCCGTACCGTCTTTGAACTCAGGAAGGCCAGGGAACGGGGCCACATCCTGGAAGGTCTGGCCGTGGCCCTGTCCAACGTGGACGAGATCATCGCCCTGATCAAGGCGGCGCCGACCCCGGCCGACGCCAAGCGGGAGCTGATGGCGCGCCTGTGGAAGAGTCCGGTGGTGGAAGAAATGCTGCTGCGTGCCGCGGCCGATGCTTCCCGTCCGGACGGACTGGCCCCCGAATACGGGCTTTCCGCCCAGGGTTACCGGCTCTCGGATGCCCAGGCCCAGGCCATCCTGGAACTGCGCCTGCAGCGCCTGACCGGCCTGGAGCAGGACAAGATCGTGGCCGAGTACAAGGAGGTGATGGACAAGATCGCCGACCTGCTGGACATCCTGGCCCGTCCCGAGCGCATCACCGAGATCATCTCTGGCGAGCTGGTGGCCATCCGCGACCAGTTCGGCGACGAGCGCCGTTCCGAGATCGTCACCTATGCCCAGGACCTGGGCATCGAAGACCTGATCACGCCCCAGGATCTGGTGGTGACCCTGTCCCACACCGGCTACATCAAGTCCCAGCCCCTGGCCGACTACCGGGCCCAGCGCCGGGGCGGTCGCGGCAAGCAGGCCACGGCCATGAAGGACGACGATTTCATCGATCACCTCTTCGTCGCCAACACCCACGACTACATCCTCTGCTTCTCCAACCGGGGCCGCTGCTACTGGCTCAAGGTCTATGAAGTGCCGCAAGGCAGTCGCAACAGCCGGGGCAAGCCCATCATCAACATGTTCCCCCTGGAGGAAGGCGAAAAGATCAACGCCATCCTGCCGGTCAAGGAATTCTCCGACGACAAGTACGTCTTCATGTGCACCATCCAGGGCACCGTGAAGAAGACTTCCCTGGCCAACTTCTCCAATCCCCGCAAGGCCGGCATCATCGCCGTGGATCTGGATGAGGGGGATTACCTGATCGGTGCCGACCTGACCACCGGCCAGAGCGATATCGTGCTGGTCTCCGACGGCGGCAAGGCGGTGTGGTTCGGCGAGGACCAGGTGCGCCCCATGGGTCGTCAGTCCCGCGGTGTACGCGGCATGATGCTGCAGGAAGGTCAGAGCGTGATTTCCCTGCTGGTGGCCGAAAGCGAGGACCAGACCGTGCTCGTGGCCACCGAGAACGGCTACGGCAAGCGCACCCGCCTGGGGGACTTCCGCCGTTCCAGCCGTGGCACCCAGGGCGTCATGGCCATCGCCTCCAGCGAGCGCAACGGCAAGATCGTGGCCGCCAAGCTGGTGACCGACGAGGACGAGGTGATGCTGATCACCACCGGCGGCGTGCTGATCCGCACCCGGGTCTCTGAAATCCGCGAACTGGGCCGGGCCACGCAGGGGGTCACCCTGATTTCCCTGGATGCCGGCGAGAAACTCACCGGCCTGGAAAAGGTGGCGGAAACCGGTGAGGATGAAGAGGGCGCCGAGGCCGAGGTTGAAGGTGGCGTCGAAGGTGAAGATGTGGATGGCGGCGAAAGCGCCGGTGAGCAAGGAGAAGCCTGATGCATAGAGTCTGGAATTTCAGCGCCGGTCCGGCCACCCTGCCCACCGAGGTCCTGCTGCAGGTCCAGGAGGAGCTGCTGGACTGGCACGGTGCCGGTTGCGGTGTCATGGAAATGAGTCACCGGGGCAAGGAGTTCACCGGCATCCTGGAGGCCGCCGAGGCGGACCTGCGCGAGCTGCTGGGCATTCCCGCCCAGTACAAGGTGCTGTTCCTCCAGGGCGGCGCCACCCAGCAGTTTGCCCAGGTGCCCATGAACCTGCTGGCCGGGGACCAGGACAGGAGATCGGCCGATTACATCGTCACCGGCTCCTGGTCCAAGAAGGCCTTCAAGGAGGCACAGCGCATCGGCCAGGTGCGCCAGGCGGCTTCCGTGGAAGCCAAGGGCCAGGTGGCGGACGGCTTCACCCGCCTGCCCCGGGCCGACGAACTGGATCTGGACCCGCAAGCCGCCTACCTGCACCTCTGCACCAACGAAACCATCCACGGGGTGGAGGTCCACGACGACGCGGCCCTGGCTGCGCTGCTGCCAGCCGGTGTGCCCCTGGTGGCGGACATGAGCTCCCACATCCTCTCCCGTCCCGTGGACGTGAGCCGCTACGGCCTCATCTACGCCGGGGCCCAGAAGAACATCGGCCCCTCCGGCGTGACCCTGGTGATCGTGCGCGAGGACCTGCTGGGGCGGGCGCCGGCCGGTATCCCCACGGTCATGGACTACCAGGTCATGGCAGACAACGGCTCCATGCTCAACACCCCGCCCACCTTTGCCATCTACGTGGCCGGGCTGGTGTTCCAGTGGCTGAAGCGCCAGGGCGGCCTGGCCGGCATGCAGGCCATCAACCGGGAAAAGGCCGAGTTGGTCTATGCCGCCATCGACGCCAGCCAGGGCTTCTACAAGAATCCGGTGGCCGCCGATTGCCGTTCCTGCATGAACATTCCCTTCACCCTGGCCAAGCCTGAACTGGACAAGCCCTTCCTGGCCGAAGCCCAGGCGGCCGGTCTCCTGGGGTTGAAGGGGCACAAGTCCGTGGGCGGCATGCGTGCCTCCATCTACAACGCCATGCCCCTGGACGGTGTCCGGGCCCTGGTCCATTTCATGAACGATTTCGCCGCCAAAAACGCCTGAGTTCCCATGAGCGATTCCCTGCAACAGGAACTGGCGGGCGTCCGCCAGGAAATCGACAGCATTGATGCCCAATTGCTGGAGCTCCTCAACCGTCGGGCCCGCTGCGCCCAGCAGGTGGGGGAAATCAAGGCCCGTTACGGGGCAGCCGGGCACATCTACCGGCCCGAACGGGAGGCCCAGGTGCTGCGCCGCCTGCAGGACCTGAACCAGGGGCCCTTGCCGGACGAGAGCATCACCTTCTTCTTCCGGGAAGTGATGTCCGCCTGCCTGTCCCTGGAGGAACCCCTGGGCGTGGCTTTCCTGGGCCCCTTGGGCACCTTCTCCGAATCCGCCGCCGTGAAGCAGTTCGGCCACGCGGCCAAGCTTCTGCCTTGCGCTTCCATCGACGAGGTGTTCCGGGAGGTGGAAGCCGGGCATGCGGAGTACGCCGTGGCGCCGGTGGAAAACTCCACCGAAGGAGCCGTGGGCCGCACCATGGACCTGCTCCTGCAGACCCCCTTGCAGATCTGCGGCGAGGTGGTGGTGCGCATCCACCAGAACCTCCTTTCCAAGGCCCCTGATCTGAAGTCGGTGACCAAGGTCTATTCCCATGCCCAGTCCCTGGCCCAGTGCCACGAGTGGCTGAACCGCATGCTGCCCGGGGTGGAGCGCATCGCCGTGGCCAGCAACGCCCTGGCGGCCCAGATGGCCGCCGAGGAGGAGGGCGCTGCCGCCATCGCCGGGGAGGCCGCCGGGGAGCGCTACCAGCTCCAGGTGCTGGCCGCCTGCATCGAGGACGAGCCCAACAACACCACCCGTTTCGTGGTCCTGGGCCGCCACGACGCCGGCCCTTCCGGGCGGGACAAGACTTCCCTGATCATGTCGGCGCCCAACCGTTCCGGCGCCCTGCACGATCTGCTCAAACCCCTGGCCGAGGCCGGGGTGTCCATGAACCGGCTCGAATCCCGGCCGGCCCGCCAGGGCCTGTGGGAGTACGTCTACTACGTGGACGTGGAGGGCCATCGTCAGTCCCCCGCCGTCGCCGCTGCCTTGCAGGAGCTGGCCGGCCGGGCGGCTTACCTGAAGGTGCTGGGTTCCTATCCCGTCGCTGTTTACTGATCACCATCCCGAGGTTTCCATGTCCCAAGTCGATCAGGCCCTGCCTTATGTGCGCGCCATTTCTCCCTATCAGCCCGGCAAGCCCATCACCCAGCTGGCCCGGGAAATGGGCCTGCCCGTGGAGCGCATCGTCAAACTGGCTTCCAACGAGAATCCCCTGGGCATGAGCCCCCGGGCCAAGGCGGCTGTCCAGGCGGCCATCGACGGCATCGAGCGCTATCCCGACCAGTTCGAGCTGATCCGTAGCCTGGCCGAGCGTAACGGGGTGGAAGCCGGGCAGGTGGTGCTGGGTAACGGTTCCAACGACGTTCTGGACCTGGCCGCCCGGGTATTCCTGGACAGCGGCCGTTCCGCCGTCTATTCCCAGCATGCGTTTGCCGTTTATCCCATCGCCACCCTGTCGGTGGGGGCCGAGAACATCTGCGTCCCGGCCAAGCATTTCGGTCACGATCTGGAAACCATGGCCGCCGCCATCCGTCCCGATACCCGGGTGGTGTGGATCGCCAACCCCAACAATCCCACCGGCACCTTCCTGCCCCACCAGGCCCTGCGGGCCTTCATGGAAAAGGTGCCGGCCCAGGTGATCGTGGTGCTGGACGAGGCCTACAACGAATACCTGGCGCCGGCGGACCGTCATGACACCGTGGCCTGGGTCAAGGAATTCCCCAACCTGATCGTCAGTCGCACCTTCTCCAAGATTTACGGCCTGGCCGGTCTGCGCATCGGTTACGGCATTGCCTCGGCCCCCGTGGCGGACCTGATGAACCGGGTGCGCCAGCCCTTCAACTGCAACAACCTGGCCCTGGCTGCCGCCTTGGCCGCCCTGGACGATCACCTGTTCGTGGCCGAGAGCTACGAGCTCAACCGCCAGGGCATGGAGCAGATCGTCGCCGGGCTGAAGCGTCTGGGGCTGGAGCACATTCCCTCCCACGGCAACTTCCTCACCTTCAAGGTGGGCGACGGGGCGGCGGTGAACCAGAAATTGCTGCAGCAGGGAGTAATCGTGCGTCCCATCGCCGGCTATGGCATGCCCGAGTGGCTGCGCGTGACCATAGGCACGGCCCCCGAGAACAGCCGCTTCCTGGAAGCCCTGGAACAGGCCCTCTGAACCAACCCCTGTTTGCCGCCCCGCCGGGCGGCATCTTCAAGACGAATGCCGGGTACTGACATGAGCGACTTTGCTGCCCTTCCTGCCGGTGATGATCCTGTCGAATTCGGCAAGGTGGTCATTTTCGGTGTCGGCCTGATCGGCGGTTCCTTTGCCCTGGCCCTGAAGTCGGCCCGGGCCGTGGGCGAGGTGGTGGGTTTCGGCCGCCGCCCCGCCAGCCTGCGCGAAGCCCAGGACCTGGGCATCATCGACCGGGCCGGCATCAATCCGGCCCACGAGCTGGAGGACGCGGACCTGGTGCTGGTGGCCACTCCCGTGGGGCAGATGCCGGACATCTTTGCCCAGATCGCGCCCTACATCGGCCCCCAGACCGTGGTGACCGACGGAGGCAGTACCAAGACTGACGTGGCTGCCGCCGCCCGGGCCGCCTTTGGCGACAGGCTCTGCCAGTTCGTGCCGGCCCATCCCATTGCCGGCGCCGAGAACAGCGGTGCCGCCGCCTCCCGTAGCGACCTGTACCAGGGCCGCAAGGTGGTGGTGACGCCCTTGCCAGAGAATGGTGACGAACAGCTGGACCGGGTCAAGCGGGCCTGGTCCCTGTGCGGCGCCGACATCCATGAACTGACCCCTGAGCAGCACGACCGGGTGTTTGCCGCCGTCAGCCATCTGCCCCACCTGCTGGCCTTTGCCCTGGTGCGGGACCTGGCCGAGCGGCCCGATGCTCAGCTGTTTTTCGACTTTGCCGCCTCTGGATTCCGGGATTTCACCCGCATCGCCGCCAGCCACCCGGAAATGTGGCGGGACATCTGCCTTGCCAACCGGGAAGCCCTGCTGGGGGAGATCGAGGCTTATCAGGCCCAGTTGAACGACCTCAAGGCCGCCCTGGCCCGCAACAACGGCGACTATCTGCAGCAGAGCTTTTCTGTAGCCCGGGAGGCCCGCCGGGCCTGGGGCGACAAGCAAATCCGCTGATCTTTCACGACTCGATTTAGGAATACACGGCATGGAATTCATTGACCTGCCCCAGATGACTTCGGCCAGCGGGACGGTCCGCCTGCCGGGTTCCAAGAGCATTTCCAACCGGGTGCTGCTGCTTGCCGCCCTGGCCGAAGGGGTGACCGAGGTGCGCGATCTGCTCGCCTCCGACGACACAGCCCGGATGCTGGAGGCCCTGCAGACCCTGGGCCTCTCCGCCACTGACCTGGGCGACGGCGCCTGGCGTATCGGCGGTTGCGGCGGCAGCATTCCCGTGCGGCAGGCTGAGCTGTTCCTGGGCAACGCCGGCACCGCTTTCCGGCCCCTGACCGCCGCCCTGGCCCTGGCCGGCGGCGATTACCTGCTGAAGGGCGTGGCCCGCATGCACGAGCGGCCCATCGGCGACCTGGTGGACGGCCTGCGCCAGCTGGGGGCCGACATCACCTACCTGGGTAATGAAGGCTATCCCCCCCTGCAGCTGAAGCCGGCGGCCATTCGTTCCGGCGGTGTTGTGCGGGTGCGGGGCGATGTCTCCAGCCAGTTCCTCACCGGCCTCCTGATGGCTCTGCCCCTGACCGGGGTGGAAACCACCGTGGAAGTGGTGGGGGAGCTGATTTCCAAGCCCTATATCGAAATCACCCTGGCCACCATGGCCCGCTTTGGTGTCCGGGTCCTGCGCCAGGGCTGGCAGTCCTTCACCGTGCCGGCCGGGGCCAGGTATGTCTCGCCGGGCACCATCTACGTGGAGGGCGACGCTTCCTCGGCCTCCTACTTCCTTGCCCTGGGTGCCATCGGTGGCGGCCCGGTGCGGGTGGAAGGGGTGGGGCAGGATTCCATCCAGGGGGACGTGCGCTTTGCCGAGGCCCTGGAGCAGATGGGCGCCGTGATCGCCATGGGCCCCAACTGGATCGAGGCCAGCGCCCCGGCCGAAGGCCTCAAGGGCCTCACCCTGGATTGCAACCACATCCCCGACGCGGCCATGACCCTGGCCACTGCCGCCCTGTTCGCCCGGGGCGAGACCCGGCTCGACAACATTGCCAGCTGGCGGGTCAAGGAAACCGACCGGATTGCCGCCATGGCCAAGGAGTTGGGTAAGCTGGGGGTGCTGGTGGAAGAGGGGCCGGACTACCTGCGGGTGGTGCCCCCCAGCGCCGAGCGCCCCCTGACGCCTGCGGCCATCGACACCTACGACGATCACCGCATGGCCATGTGCTTTTCCCTGGTGGCCTTCGGTACGCCGGTGCGCATCAACGACCCGGGCTGTACCGCCAAGACCTTTCCTGATTACTTCGAGCGTTTTGCGCAAGTGACCCGGCCGGTGCCGGTGATCACCATCGACGGTCCCACCGCCTCGGGCAAGGGCACGGTGTCGGCCCGGGTGGCGGCGGCCCTGGGGTTCCATTACCTGGATTCCGGCGCCCTGTACCGGCTCACCGCCCTGGCGGCCCGGGAAGCCGGGGTGGCTTGGGAGGATGAGGCCGGCGTGGCCCGGGTGGCCGCAGGCCTGGATGTGGTTTTCCGGGAAGGCAGCGTCCTGCTGCACGGCCAGGAGGTGAGCGAGGCCATCCGTACCGAGGCCATTTCGGCCGGGGCCTCCCGGGTGGCGGCCCTGCCCGCGGTGCGGGCTGCCCTGGTATTCCGGCAGCGGGCCTTCCACCGGGGGCCGGGGCTGGTGGGTGACGGCCGCGACATGGGATCGGTGATCTTCCCCGGCGCGACCCTCAAGATATTCCTGACCGCCAGCGCCCAGGTGCGGGCCGAACGGCGTTACAAGCAGCTCCAGGTGGCAGGCCAACAGGCCGATCTGGCCGCCATCCTGGCCGACCTGCAAGCCCGGGACGCCCGGGACAGCCAGCGGCCCGTGGCGCCCCTGCGCCAGGAGGCCGATGCCCTGCTGCTGGATACGGACCATCTGGATATCGAGGCTGCCGTGGGGCAGGTGCTCGACTGGTACCGGGACGCCGCAAAAAAATTGCAATAACCGTTTGATCGATAAACTTTTTCTCTGCTATCATCCCAAGCTTCCCGGGTTGTCCGGGAAAAACGGGGTGCTGGCGGTGCCGTCTTTTCCTTCAGCGTTCATCAACCAACCGCTGCTTTGCAGCAAGAATGGCTTTATCCCTCATGGAATCTTTTGCTCAACTTTTCGAAGAAAGCCTGGCTCGCCAGGAAATGCGTCAAGGCGAAGTCATCACCGCCGAGGTGGTGCGCGTGGACCAGAACTTTGTCGTGGTCAACGCCGGCCTGAAATCCGAATCCTACATCCCCGTTGAAGAATTCCTCAGCGACCAGGGCGAAGTGGAAGCCGCTCCCGGCGACTTCGTGCAGGTCGCCATCGAAATGCTGGAAGACGGCTACGGCGAGACCCGTCTGTCCCGCGACCGCGCCAAGCGCATCGCTTCCTGGAACTTCCTGGAGCAGGCCCTGAACGACGGCTCCCTGGTGAACGGCACCATCACCGGCAAGGTCAAGGGCGGTCTGACCGTCATGACCAACGGCGTGCGCGCCTTCCTGCCCGGTTCCCTGGTGGACATGCGTCCCATCAAGGACACCACCCCCTACGAAGGCAAGACCCTGGAATTCAAGGTCATCAAGCTGGATCGCAAGCGCAACAACGTGGTGGTGTCCCGCCGCGCCGTGCTGGAAGCTTCCGCTGGTGAAGAGCGCGAAAAGCTGCTGGAAAACCTGAAGGAAGGCACCATCGTCAAGGGTATCGTCAAGAACATCACCGACTACGGCGCCTTTGTGGACCTGGGCGGCATCGACGGCCTGCTGCACATCACCGACCTGGCCTGGCGCCGTGTGCGTCACCCCAGCGAAGTGCTGGCCGTGGGCGACGAGCTCGAAGCCAAGGTGCTCAAGTTTGACGCCGAGAAGAACCGCGTCTCCCTGGGCCTGAAGCAGCTGGGCGAAGATCCCTGGGTGGGCATCGCCCGCCGTTACCCCGCCGGCACCCGTCTGTTCGGCAAGGTCACCAACCTGACCGACTACGGCGCCTTCGTGGAAATCGAACAGGGTATCGAAGGTCTGGTGCACGTCTCCGAAATGGACTGGACCAACAAGAACGTCCATCCTTCCAAGGTGGTCCAGCTGGGCGACGAAGTGGAAGTCATGATCCTGGAAATCGACGAAGATCGTCGTCGTATCTCCCTGGGTATGAAGCAGTGCCAAGCCAACCCCTGGGAAGAGTTCTGCCAGAACTACAAGAAGGGCGACAAGGTTTCCGGCGGCATCAAGTCCATCACCGACTTCGGTATCTTCATCGGTCTGCCCGGCGGCATCGACGGCCTGGTGCACCTGTCCGACCTGTCCTGGAACGTGGCTGGCGAAGAAGCCATCCGCAATTTCAAGAAGGGCGACGAAGTGGAAGCCGTGGTCCTGGCCATCGACGTGGAGAAGGAACGCATTTCCCTGGGCATCAAGCAGATGGAAGGCGATCCCTACACCAACTACATCGCCACCCACGAGAAGAACACCATCACCCGCGGTACCGTCAAGACCGTGGATGCCAAGGGTGCCGTGATCTCCCTGGACGGTGAAGTGGAAGGCTATCTGCGTGCTTCCGACTTCTCCCGTGACCGCATCGATGACCTGTCCCAGGTGCTGAAGGTGGGTGACGAGGTGGAAGCCATGATCACCAACGTGGACCGCAAGACCCGTTCCATCAACCTGTCCATCAAGGCCAAGGATCAGGCCGAGCAGGCTGAAGTCATGCAGAAGTTCAGCGCTGACTCCGCCGCTTCCGCTGGTACCACCAACCTGGGCGCCTTGCTGAAGGCCAAGCTGAACCAGCAGGGTTGATTTGTTCAGCATGACCAAATCCGAACTGATCGACCGACTGGCGGCTCGCTTCCCCCAGTTGGTGGCGAAGGATGCGGATTTTGCGGTCAAGATGATTCTCGATGCGATGTCCGGCGCCCTGGCTGCCGGGGATCGTATCGAGATCCGCGGATTCGGCAGCTTTGCCCTCAACTACCGTCCGCCGCGGACGGGGCGCAATCCCAAGTCGGGCGAGAAGGTGCAGGTCCCGGAAAAATGGGTGCCTCACTTCAAGGCGGGTAAGGAATTGCGGGAGCGGGTGGACAACCAGCCACGCTAAACCCGCGAGCTGTGGTAGATTCCAAGGCGGCAACGCAAGTTGCCGCCTTTTTTATTTTGGGCCTTGCAGATAATTCCACCATGCGCGTCCTGACCTGGGTGCTCCGCCTGCTGCTGTTCCTGTTCATGTTTGTCTTCGCCCTGAAAAACACGGGGCCCGTCAATCTGCAGTTCTTCTTTGGCCAGGTTTGGCAACTGCCCCTGGTGCTGCTGCTGCTCGGCTTCTTTGCCGTGGGGATCCTGCTCGGGGTGCTGGCCGTGGCCGGCGCCCTGTTCCGGGAACGGCGGGTGTCTGCCGCCCTGCGCCGGGACCTGGCCAGGTTGAGTCCGTCCCCCTCTACGGTTTCCCCCGCTTCGGAGTCCTGATGGAAATGGAGTACTGGCAGCTTCTGTTGCTGCCGCTTTTCTTTGGCCTGGGCTGGATTGCAGCCCGGGTGGATATCCGGCACGTGGTGCAGGAATCCCGGGTTTTGCCCCGTTCCTATTTCCAGGGCCTCAATTTCCTTCTCAACGAGCAGCCGGACAAGGCCATCGATGCCTTCCTGGAAGTGGCCCGGGGGGATTCCCAGACCGTGGAGCTGCACTTTGCCCTGGGGGGGCTGTTCCGCCGCCGGGGTGAAACCGAAAGGGCGATCCGCATGCACCAGAGCCTGATCGACCGGGACGATCTGGGCGAGGAGGTGCGGCTGCAGGCCCTCTCCGAACTGGGCCAGGATTACCTGAAGGCCGGTCTCCTGGACCGGGCCGAAGAGGTTTTCATCAAGCTCCAGGACTCTTCCCTGAAGGACGAGGCCCAGCGCCAGCTGCTGGAGATCTATCAGCTGGAGAAGGACTGGGGCAAGGCCATCAGCGTAGCCGGGGAGCTGCCCGATCTCTATTCGGGCAAGGAGATCGCCCATTTTTACTGCGAGCTGGCGGCCAACGAACTGATGCGCTCCAACTTCGAGGCGGTGGAGCAGCATCTGGCCGAGGCCCTGAAGGTGCACCGCAAGTGCGTGCGCGCCAGCCTGCTGCAGGGGGACATGGCCATGCAGCAGAATCTCCCGGAGCAGGCCATTGCCGCCTGGCAGCGCATCGAGCAGCAGGACCCGGCCTATCTTTCCCTGGTGGCCCAGCGGCTGCTGGAAGCCTACCGGCGCCTGGATCGCGCCGAGGCGGGGCTGGCCCTGCTGCGGGCCTATCTGGAGCGCTATCCGTCCCTGGATCTGCTCGAAAGCGTCTATCAACTGGAGCTGGAAGGGGAGGGCAGCGAGGCCGCCTACAAACTGGTGCGGGCCGAGTTGCAGCGCAATCCTTCCCTGCTCGGGCTGGAAAAACTGATGGGGGCCCGCCTGCCCCTGGTGGCGCCGGAAACCCGGGGGGACCTGGAGCTGGCCAGAACCATCGTGCAGGGTTACACCCGCCGTCTGGCCCGCTATCGGTGCGATAATTGCGGCTTCCGGGCCCGCCAGTTTTACTGGCGCTGCCCCGCCTGCGGCGGCTGGGAAACCTATCCGCCGCGCCGGGCCGAAGAATTCGATTCATCACTTTAGGACGTTCAATGAAGATTACCGTGGTTGGGACCGGCTATGTGGGCCTGGTCAGCGGCACCTGCCTGGCCGAGGTGGGTAACGATGTGTTGTGTCTCGATGTGGATCCCGAGAAGATCCGCATCCTCGAAGAGGGCGGCATCCCCATTTTCGAACCGGGTCTGCAGGAAATGGTGCGCCGCAACGTGGCGGCCGGCCGCCTGCATTTCACCACCGACGTGGACAAGGCCGTGGACTTCGGCACCATCCAGTTCATCGCCGTGGGCACCCCTCCGGACGAGGACGGCTCTGCCGACCTGCAATATGTGTTGGCTGCGGCCCGCAACATCGGCAAGCGCATGACCGATTACAAGGTGATCGTAGACAAGTCCACCGTGCCCGTGGGCACCGCCGACAAGGTGAATGCCGCCGTGGCTGACGAACTCAAAAAGCGGGGGGTGGAGATTCCCTATTCCGTGGTGTCCAACCCGGAATTCCTCAAGGAAGGGGCTGCGGTCGAGGACTTCATGCGCCCTGACCGCATCGTCGTGGGGGCCGAGGATGACCGGGCCATCCATCTGATGCGCGCCCTCTACGCGCCCTTCCAGCGCAACCACGAGCGCCTGATCGTCATGGACGTGAAGAGCGCCGAGCTGACCAAGTATGCCGCCAACGCCATGCTGGCCACCCGCATCAGCTTCATGAATGAACTGGCCAACCTGGCCGAGAAGCTGGGGGCTGACATCGAGGCGGTACGCCAGGGCATCGGTTCCGATCCCCGCATCGGCTACCACTTCCTCTATCCCGGCTGCGGCTACGGCGGCTCCTGCTTCCCCAAGGACGTCAAGGCCTTGATCCAGACCGCCAAGGACGACGCCGGCATGACCCTGCAGGTGCTGACCGCCGTGGAAGCCGCCAACGATCACCAGAAGCATGTCCTCACCGCCAAGATCAAGGCCCGCTTCGGCGGCGACCTGAAGGGGCGCCGTTTTGCCGTCTGGGGCCTGGCCTTCAAGCCCAACACCGACGACATGCGCGAGGCCCCGAGCCGGGAGCTGATCGCCGACCTGTTTGCCGCAGGTGCCAGTGTACGGGCCTACGATCCGGTGGCCATGCACGAAACCCAGCGCATCTTCGGCGACGAGCCCCGGCTGGCCTACGCGGAAAACCCCATGGATGCCCTCCAGGATGTGGATGCCCTGGTGATCGTCACCGAGTGGAAGGAATTCCGCAGCCCCGACTTCGAGGCCATCAAGGCCAGGCTCAAGACCCCGGTGATCTTCGATGGCCGCAACCTCTACGATCCCAAACTGGTGCGGGATAGCGGCCTGGAATATAACCCCATCGGCCGTCCATGATCGCCCTGGAAAGGCTGCGGCAGGTCCGCCTGCTGGTGGTGGGGGATGTGATGCTGGACCGCTACTGGTTCGGCGAGGTGAATCGCATCTCCCCGGAGGCCCCGGTGCCGGTGGTCAAGGTGGAGCGTCTGGAAGAGCGCCTGGGCGGAGCGGCCAACGTGGCTCGCAACATCGTCTCCCTGGGGGCCACCTGCTGCCTGCTCTCGGTGGTGGGGCCCGACGAGGCGGGCCGGAGCCTGCAGCGTCTGCTGGACGAGGGCGCCATAGCCGCCGGCCTGCAGGTGGATGAAGGCATTGCCACCACGGTCAAGCTGCGGGTCATCGGTCGCCAGCAGCAGTTGCTGCGCATCGACTTCGAGACGGCGCCCTCCCACGAGGTGCTGCGCGCCAAGCTGGAGGACTTCCAGCGCCGTCTGGCCGACTGTGACGTGGTGGTGCTCTCCGACTATGGCAAGGGCGGTCTCACCCACATCGAGGAAATGATCCGCCTGGCCCGGGCTGCCGACAAGCCGGTGCTGGTGGACCCCAAGGGGGATGACTTCTCCAAGTACGCTGGCGCCACGCTGATCACCCCCAATCGGGGTGAACTGCAGGCCGTGGTGGGGCGCTGGCGCTCCGAGGCGGAACTGGAGGACAAGGCCCGCCGTCTCAAGGGGGAGCTGGGCCTGGAGGCCCTGCTGGTGACCCGCAGCGAGGAGGGCATGAGCCTGTTCGCCGACGGGGAGTCCCTGCACGAATCGGCCCAGGCCCGGGAAGTCTTTGATGTTTCCGGCGCCGGCGACACGGTGATCGCCACCCTGGCGGTGATGCTGGCGGCGGGAGCCCCCTGGGCCGACGCCATCCACGTGGCCAACGTGGCAGCCGGCATCGTGGTGGGCAAGCTGGGGACTGCCGTGGTGACCCGTGCCGAACTGGAAGCGGCCCTGAAACAAGGAAGGAACTGAATGTATACCATCGTCACCGGCGCTGCCGGCTTCATTGGCGCCAACATCGTCAAGGCTCTGAATGAACGGGGCGTGACCCGGATCATCGCCGTGGATAACCTCTCCAAGGCCGACAAGTTCAGGAATCTGGTGGACTGCGAGATCGCCGACTACCTGGACAAGGAGGACTTCATCCAGCGGCTCCAGCACGGCCACTTCGACGGAGACATCGAGGCCATCTTCCATGAAGGCGCCTGCTCCGACACCATGGAGACCGATGGCCGCTACATGATGGAGAACAACTACCGCTACTCCACCATCCTGCTGGACTGGTGCCTGGAGCAGGAGGTGCAGTTCCTCTACGCCTCCTCCGCCGCCACCTACGGGGGCAGCAGCGTGTTCAAGGAAGAGCGCCAGTACGAGGCGCCCCTGAACGTGTATGGCTACTCCAAGTTCCTGTTCGACCAGATCGTGCGCCAGCGCCTGCCGGATGCATCCTCCCAGGTGGTGGGGTTCCGCTACTTCAACGTCTACGGCCCCCGGGAAAACCACAAGGGCCGCATGGCCTCGGTGGCCTGGCACCACTTCCACCAGTTCAGGAACGAGGGGCGGGTGAAGCTCTTTGAAAGCTCCCACGGCTACCCGAACGGGGGGCAGCAACGGGACTTCGTTTATGTGGGCGACGTGGCCAAGGTCAATCTGCACTTCCTTGATCATCCGGACCAGTCGGGCATCTTCAACCTGGGTACCGGCCGGGCCCAGAGCTTCAACGACGTGGCCGTGGCGACGGTCAACGGCTGCCGGGCCCTGGAGGGGGAGGCGCCCCTGAGCCTGGAGGAAATCCTCGGGCGCGGCCTGCTGGAATACGTGCCCTTCCCCGACGCCCTGAAGGGCAAGTACCAGGCCTTCACCCAGGCCGACCTGACCCGCCTGCGGGCCGCCGGCTACGAGGCGCCCTTCGCTTCCGTGGAAGAGGGGGTTTCCCAATACGTTCAGTGGCTGGGCCAGCCATGAGCACGCCGACCCGTTTTCGCACCCTGGAGGATTTCGTCGGCAACACCCCCCTGGTGCAGTTGAAGCGCCTGCCGGGGGAAGACAGTTTCCGCCGCAACAACGCCATCCTGGTGAAGCTGGAGGGCAATAATCCGGCCGGTTCGGTCAAGGATCGGCCCGCCCTGTCCATGATCACCCACGCGGAAGCCCGGAGCGACATCAAGCCCGGCGACACCCTGATCGAGGCCACCTCCGGCAACACCGGCATCGCCCTGGCCATGGCGGCCGCCATGCGCGGCTACCGGATGATCCTGGTGATGCCCGAAAACCAGAGCATCGAACGGCGCCAGACCATGCGCGCCTACGGGGCCGAGCTGGTGCTCACCCCCCGGGAGGGCGGCATGGAGCTGGCCCGGGACGTGGCCGAGAAGATGCGCGATGAAGGCAAGGGCATCATCCTCGACCAGTTCGCCAACCCCGATAATCCCCTGGCCCACACCCAGGGCACCGGTCCCGAAATCTGGCGCGACACGGAGGGCAGCATCACCCACTTCGTGTCTTCCATGGGCACCACGGGCACCATCATGGGGACTTCCCGCTACCTCAAGTCGGTCAATCCGGCGATCCAGGTGATCGGCTGCCAGCCCGAGGAAGGCAGCCAGATTCCCGGCATCCGCAAATGGCCCGAAGCCTACCTGCCGAAGATTTACGAGCGCCAGTGGGTGGACCGGCTCGAATATGTCTCCCAGGCCGACGCTGAGGACATGACCCGGCGCCTGGCCCGGGAAGAGGGCATCTTCGCCGGCATCTCCTCCGGTGGCGCCCTGGCCGTGGCCCTGCGCCTGGCGGCCCAGGTGGACAACGCGGTGATCGTTTCCATCGTCTGCGACCGGGGTGATCGCTACCTCTCCACCGGAGTCTTCCCCGCCTGATCCGCCAGCCCCTCCGCCTCCTGCTGATGCTGCTGGGATGCGGTCTGCTGGCCGGGGCGGCCCATGGCCTGTCCCTCGAAAGCCTGGCCCTGAACCTCAGGGCCGGGCGGATTTCCCATCCCCTGTTCAAGCTGGAAGCCCTGGAGCTGCGCCTGGAAGGCCAGGGGGGCGAGCTTTCCCTGGGGCGCCTGGAGCTATTCGGCCAGCAATGGCATAAAGCCAGGATTTCCTGCGGCCGGCTGGCGCTGACTGGCGGCGCCTTCCGTTGCGAGCAGGGGCAACTGCACCTGCCCGGGCAGGCGCCCGTGGCCCTCAGCCTGCGCCAGGAGGCGGGGGAATGGCGGCTGCAACTGCGGCCCGGCCCCGGAGAGCAATGGGACATCCGCCAGCAGGAGGGCGGCCGGCTGCGGCTGCAGGTGCGCCAGGGCCGTCCCCGGCTGCTGCGCCTCTTCCTGCCCCGGGAGCATCCGCTGGCTACCCTGGGCCTGCTGGGCCGCCTGGAGGGGCAGCTGGATTACGGACCCGAAGGGCTGCAGGGGCAGCTGGAGCTCAAGGACGGCGGTTTTTCCAGCGTCGATGGGCGCCTGGCGGCGGAGGGCCTGGGCCTCTCCCTGTCCGTCTCGGGACGGCAGGCCAAGGGCAGCTGGCAGCTCCAGGGCCGCCTGGAATGGCATGGCGGGGCCCTTTACCGGGAACCGGTGCTGCTCCAGGGCGCGGCCCAGTCCCTGGATTTTTCCGGCAGTTTTGCCGCCGGGGCCTGGCGTCTGGATCAGGCCGTCCTGAACTGGCCCCGGGTCGGCGTGCTGCGGGGCCAGGCAACGGGGGGCCGGAACGGACTTCAGGAAGCGGAGCTGGAAGCTTCAGGCCTGGCCCTGGAGCCCCTGGGGCAGGCCCTGTTGCAGCCGCTCCTGGAAGCCCGGGGCCTGCCCCGGACCACCCTCTCGGGAGAGGCCCGGGTGCTGGCCCGCTGGCAGCAGGATGGCCTTGCTGCCCTGGAGCTGGAGCCCCGGGGGGCGGGGCTGGAGCTGGAGGGCGGGCGCCTGAGCCTGACGGGGCTGGAGGGGCGCCTCCAGTGGGACAGGCAGCAGACTCGCTTGGGTGCGCTCCGGGTGGGCCGGCTGGCCCTGGGGCGCCTGGAGAGCGGCAGCTTCCTGCTGCCTTTGCAGCTGAGTCCCCGCCGCGTCGCCTTGAGCCAGGGGGTTTCCATTCCCTTTCTGGATAGCGAGTTGGTCCTGGATCACCTGCAGGCCAGCCTGGGGGCTGACGGCCAGGATTGGGAAGGGGCCCTGGGGCTTTCCATCTATCCCGTTTCCCTGGAGGCTTTGACCCGGGCCCTGGACTTGCCGCCCATGGGGGGGCTCCTGTCGGCCAACCTGCCGGCGATCCGCTATGCCCGGGGCGAGGCCAGCCTGGAGGGGGCCCTGGTGATCCAGGTTTTCGATGGCTACCTCAACTGCACCGACCTGCGTCTGATCGATCCTTTCGGCACCGTGCCGCGCCTCCTGGCGGACGTGGAGGCCAGGCATATCGACCTGGGGCAGCTGACCCAGACTTTCTCCTTCGGCCAGATGACCGGGTTCGTGGATGCCGAGCTGAAGGCTCTGGAAATATCCGCCTGGCGCCCTCAGGCGTTCAAGGCCCGGATTGTCAGTAGTCCCGGAAGTTATCCACGCCGCATCAGCCAGAAGGCGGTGGCCGACATCACGGCCCTGGGGGGCGGCGGCGCCATGGCGGCCATCCAGTCCAGTTTCCTGCGCTTCTTCCAGGATTTCGGCTATCGCCGTATCGGCCTCTCGTGCCAGCTGGAGAACGGCGTCTGCCGCATGGGCGGCATCGAGGGGCTGGACCGGCAGGGGGCCTATGCCATCGTCGAGGGGGGCGGCATCCCGGCCCTGACGGTCATCGGGTACAATCGGGAGGTCCATTGGGACGAGCTGGTCGCCCGCCTGAAGGCGGCCATCAGCAATTCTTCCCGTCCCGTCATCGACTGAGGTCCCCCGATGCAGAAGATACTTTCCCGAACGTGCGTGGTCCTGATGGCCGTCAGCCTGCTTTCGGCCTGCGTCACCATCAACATCTATTTTCCCGCTGCCGCTGCCGAGATGGCGGCGGACCGCATCATCGACGAGGTCTGGCAGCTGCAGCCCCCCGCAGCCCAGCCGCAGCCGAACCCTAATCCGGACAAGAAGGTGACTCCATGAAGAAATGGCTGATGCTGGGGCTGCTGGCCCTGAGCTGCGTGGTCCAGGCCCAGGGCAATCTGGAAGTGAATACCCCGGCCGTGAGCAGTCTCAAAGCCTCCATGCAGGGACGTTTTGCCCAGCTGGAACCCCTGTTTGCCGCTGGCGCCCTGGGGCTGACCCGGGATGGCCGGGTCGAGGTACGGGACCCCGCTGCCATTCCCCTGGCCCAGCGCCAGTCCGCCACCAGCCTGGTAGGAGCGGAAAACCGGGACCGGACCGCCCTGTACCGGGAGATCGCCCGGGCCAATGGTCATCCCGAATGGGAGGCCGACATTGCCAACACCTTCGGCGGCCGCTGGATCGACAAGGCCAGGGCCGGCTGGTGGGTGCAGGAGGCCGGGGGCCGGTGGAAGCAGAAGTGAATTTTCATCGTCCTGTCCTGGTCTTCGATATCGAGACCATTCCCGATGTCCCCGGTTTGCGGCGCCTGCATGGGCTGGACCCGGTCCTCTCCGACGCGGAAGTGGCGGAGCTGGCCTTCCAGCAGCGCCGGGCCCAGTCCGGCCATGACTTCCTGCCCCTGCACCTGCAGCGGGTGGTGGCCATCTCCTGCGTCCTGCGGGCCGGCGACAGCTTCAAGGTCTGGTCTCTGGCGGCGCCCGCCCTCTCGGAAGCGGAGATCATCCAGCGCTTCTTCGATGGCATCGAAAAGTTCACGCCCCAGATCGTTTCCTGGAACGGCGGCGGCTTCGACCTGCCGGTGCTGCACTACCGGGGCCTGATCCACGGGGTCACGGCACCCCGCTACTGGGACCTGGGGGACGGGGATTACGCCGATTCCCGGGATTTCAAGTGGAACAACTACATCAGCCGCTACCACACCCGGCACCTGGACCTGATGGACCTGCTGGCCCTGTACCAGCCCCGGGCCAATGCGCCCCTGGACGATCTGGCCAAGCTGATGGGCTTTCCGGGCAAGCTGGGCATGGACGGCAGCAAGGTCTGGGAGGCCTGGCAGGCGGGGCAGGGGGATGAGATCCGCGATTACTGCGAGACGGACGTGGTCAACACCTACCTGGTGTTCAATCGTTTCCGCCTGCTGCGCGGCGAGCAGGACAAGGCCTCCTGTACGGCGGAAGAGGCCTTCGTGCGGGCCGAACTGGAGCGCCTGAATCTGCCCCACTGGCACGAGTACCTGGCCGCCTGGGGTGCTACGGACTGAATCTGCCCCGATGAAAGCAGAACCGGCCCGCAAGGGGCCGGTCATTCATCTGCCGGCCGGAATCCGGCCAGGGCTCAGGGGATCAATGATTGTGATGGCTCATGATCTGCTTCAGCCCGGGGATGTCGAGGATGCGGATGTGCTTTTGCTGCACGGCGATCAGGCCTTCTTCCTGGAAGCGTGAGAAAGCCCGGGATACGGTTTCCAGTTTCAGCCCCAGGTAACTGCCGATTTCCTCCCGGGTCATGCGCAGGTTGAATTCCGCGTGGGAGAAGCCCCGGGCGGTGAAGCGCTGGGACAGGTTGAGCAGGAAGGCGGCCAGGCGCTCCTCGGCGCGCATGGTGCCGAGCAGCATCATTACCCCGTGGTCGCGCACGATCTCCCGGCTCATGACCTTGTGGAAGTGGTGCTGCAGGGCCTGGATTTCCCGGGACAGGTTTTCCAGCCGGGAGAAGGGAATGTGACAGACCTCGCTGTCTTCCAGGGCTACGGCGTTGCAGGAATGGTGTTCGGTGCTGATGCCGTCCAGGCCCAGCAACTCTCCGGCCATCTGGAAACCGGTGACCTGGTCGCGGCCATCTTCGAGGAGCACGTCGGTCTTGAAGAAGCCGGAACGGATGGCGTAGATGGATTCGAAGGATTGTCCTGCCCGGTACAGATGCTCGCCCCGCTTGATGCGTTTCCTGACGTTGATCAGTTCGTCGAGGCGGGCCATTTCCTCTTCGGAAAGGCCAAAGGGCAGGCAGAGTTCCCGCAGGTTGCAGTTGGAGCAGGCGGTCTTGATGACCGCGATGGAAATTTCCTTGTATACCGGGCTCAGGGGCATTGATTTTCCTCGTCACGCCGTTCTGTTTGGGGGTTGATCCATGTCAACCGTGTCCGGGCGGCTTGCAAACATAATCCGCTCACCTTAAGGCCCTATGTTTCAATGAATTTCTCTACCGCCAATCTGGTTTTCGATCCGCAGATCATCCGCCGTTTTGACGTGAATGGCCCTCGCTACACGTCCTATCCTACCGCAGACCGTTTCGTCGAGGCTTTTGATGCCGAGGCTGCCAAGCTGTGGCTGGGCAAGCGCAACATCGGCGGCATCAGCCGGCCCCTGTCATTATACTTCCACATCCCCTTCTGCAACACCATCTGCTATTACTGCGCCTGCAACAAGATCATCACCAAGGATCACGGGCGCAGCGCCAAGTACCTGAAGTACATCGCCAGGGAAGTGGCCCTGCAGAGCGAATACCTGGATGGTGAGCATGAGGTGATCCAGCTGCACTGGGGCGGCGGCACGCCCACTTTCCTGTCCCACGACGAGATGCGCCAGCTGATGGAAGTCACCCGGCGGCATTTCCGGCTGGTGGAAGGAGGGGAGTTTTCCATCGAGGTGGACCCCCGCAAGGTGGACGATGCCACGGTGTCCCTGCTCGGGGAGCTGGGCTTCAACCGCATGAGTGTCGGGGTCCAGGATTTCGACGAGAACGTGCAGCGGGCCATCAACCGCATCCAGAGCGAGGCGGAAACCAGCAGCGTCATCCGGGCAGCGCGGGCCAGTGGTTTCAAGTCCATTTCCGTGGACCTGATCTATGGCCTGCCCAAGCAGACGGTGATGGGCTTCAACCGTACCCTGGAGCGGGTCATCGCCATGGACCCGGACCGGCTGTCGATCTACAACTACGCCCATCTGCCCAGCCTGTTCAAGCCCCAGCGCCGTATTGCCGAGGCGGACATGCCCAGCGCCGATACCCGGCTGCAGATTCTCGCCCTGGCCATCAAGAAGCTCACCGATGCCGGCTATGTCTACATCGGCATGGACCATTTCGCCAAGCCCGACGACGAGCTGGCCGTGGCCCAGCGCCAGGGCCGCCTGCACCGGAATTTCCAGGGCTACTCGACCTATGCCGACTGCGACATGCTTTCCTTCGGCATTTCCTCCATCAGCAAGGTCGGTCCCACCTATTCCCAGAACGTGAAGACCCTGGATGAATACTACGACCGTCTTGACGCCCAGATTCTGCCGGTGTTCCGGGGCATAGAACTGAATGCCGACGATATCCTGCGGCGTGCCATCATCCAGGCCCTGATGTGTCATTTCGAGCTGTCCATCGAATCCATCGAAAGCGCCCACCTGATCGATTTCAAGCGCTACTTTGCCGCCGAGCTGGAGGACCTGCGGGAGATGCAGGCCGCCGGCCTGGTGAAGGTGGACGATGAATGGATCACCGTCCTGCCCCCCGGGCGCATGCTGGTGCGGGCCATCTCCATGGCTTTCGACCGTTACCTGCGTGCCGACCGGCAGCGTACCCGCTATTCCAAGGTGATCTGAGCAGCACTTCCGTGTTTGCCAAAGGGCCGGCCCGTTCCGGCCCTTTTTACGTGTGCGATTTGATGAGGTTTTCATGCCCGATTCGGCTTTTCTCGCCTTGTTCCTAGTAGGGCTGCTCGGAGGCACCCACTGCGTCGGCATGTGTGGCGGCATTGTCGGGGCCCTGTCCATGGGCGGTCCCCCGCGCTGGAGCCTGCACCTGGCCTACAACCTGGGGCGCATCCTGTCCTACGGCCTGGCCGGCCTCCTGGTGGGGGCTCTGGGGGCTGGCAGCCTGGCCCTGTCGGAACAATTGCCCCTGCGGCTGGTCTTGTTGATATTCGCCAACCTGATGCTGGTGGCCCTGGGGTTCTACATGCTCGGGGCCACCCGGGTCCTGGCCCTGACCGAGCAGTGGGGGCAGCGGCTGTGGCGCCGCATCCAGCCCCTGGGAAAGCGCTTCCTGCCGGCCCGGACGGTGGGGCAGGCTTTTCCCCTGGGGCTGCTCTGGGGCTGGTTGCCCTGCGGCCTGGTCTACAGCGCCCTGGCCACGGCTCTGGGGGCCGGTTCAGCCCTGGAGGGCGGCCTGCTGATGCTGGCCTTCGGGTTGGGAACCCTGCCCAATCTGCTCCTGGCCGGGCTGCTGCTGGCCCGTTTCCGTACTCTGGTGCAGAAGCCCCTGGTCCGGGCGCTGGCAGGCTTCCTGATTCTTGCCTATGGCCTGTATGGACTCTACGGGGCTCTGGGCCTGGCCCGGACAAACTGATATAACGGAGAAAAACATAACTTACCGCCCCCGGAAACAGCCATGACAGAACGACAGCTGGAATTACCCATCACCGGCATGAGCTGTGCGGCCTGCGCCGCCCGCATCGAAAAGGTCCTGAACAAGCTGCCCGGCGTCCAGGCCAGCGTCAATTTCGCCAGTGAAAAAGCCAGCGTCGGCCTGATGCCGGAGTCGGCCACTCCCGAGCAGGTGCTGGCGGCCATCGAGAAGGCAGGATTCCAGGTCCAGGCCCAGACCCTGGAGCTGGCTATTGGCGGCATGACCTGCGCGGCTTGTGCGGCGCGGATCGAGAAGGTCCTGAACCGGCTGGCCGGGGTGGAGGCGAGCGTCAATCTGGCCAGCGAACGGGCCAAGGTGCGTTGGCAGCCCGGGCTGGCGGATGCGGCCCGGATCATCGCGGCCATCGAGAAGGCCGGCTTCAAGGCTGCCCGGGTGGAAGGTCAGTCCCGGGAGGAAGAGCGGGCCCGGAAGGAGGCCGCCTACCAGGCCGAGTTGCGGCGCTTCTGGATTAGCGCCGCCCTGACCTTGCCGCTCCTGGGGCAGATGCTGTTCATGTTCGGTCCCCCCACGGAGCATGGCCATCCGGAGCTGCCCCGCTGGCTGCAGTTCCTGCTCGCCACCCCGGTGCAGTTCTGGATCGGCTGGCGCTTCTACAGCGGCGCCTGGAAGGCCCTGCGCGGCGGCGGGGCCAACATGGATGTGCTGGTGGCTCTGGGAACCACCATGGCCTGGGGCTATTCCGCCCTGGTGACCCTGCTGGGGCTGGTGCATCAGCATGTCTATTTCGAGGGGGCGGCGGCGGTGATCACCCTGGTGCTGCTGGGCAAGCTGCTGGAAGCCAGGGCCAAGGCGCGCACCTCCGAGGCCATCGAATCCCTGGTGCGCCTGCAGCCCCGGACGGCCCGCCTGGAGAAGGATGGGCAACTACTGGAAGTGCCGGTGGACAGCCTAATGCCTGGAGACGTGTTTCTGGTGCGGGCCGGGGAGGCGGTGCCGGTGGATGGTCAGGTGCTGGAAGGCAGCTCGGCGGTGGATGAGGCCATGCTGACCGGCGAGAGCATGCCGGTGAGCAAGGGGGCCGGGGATGCGGTCTATGCCGCCACCCATAACGGGGGTGGTCTGCTGCGTTGTCGCGCCACGGGGGTGGGGGAACAGACCCTGCTGGCTGGCATCATCCGCCTGGTGGCCGAGGCCCAGGGTTCCAAGGCTCCGGTGCAGCGTCTGGCGGACCGGATCGCTGCCGTGTTCG
Organism: Azovibrio restrictus DSM 23866; assembly: GCF_000429665.1. Taxonomy (GTDB): domain Bacteria; phylum Pseudomonadota; class Gammaproteobacteria; order Burkholderiales; family Rhodocyclaceae; genus Azovibrio; species Azovibrio restrictus. The sequence continues at coordinate 374,243 of NZ_AUCH01000001.1, read as the reverse complement.
TGCCCGTGGTCTGCGCCATTGCCCTGGCGACCTTCCTGGGCTGGTGGCTGGTGGGCGGCGATCTGGCCACGGCCCTGGTGAATGCGGTGGCGGTGCTGGTGATTGCCTGTCCCTGCGCCCTGGGGCTGGCCACGCCCACGGCCATCATGGTGGGAACCGGGCAGGGCGCCAAGGCCGGCATCCTGATCCGCAATGCGGAAGCCCTGGAGCGGGCTGAACAGCTCCGGGTCCTGGCCCTGGACAAGACCGGCACCCTGACCCTGGGGCAACCCCGGGTGACCGATGTGCAGGACCTGGGCGTCGGGCGGGCCCGGCTGCTGACGCTGGCGGCGAGCCTGGAGCAGGGCTCCGAGCACCCCCTGGGGCGCGCCATCCTGGCGGAGCCCGAGGCCGCCGGCGCCGCTGCGGCGGAAGATTTCCTGAATGTTCCCGGGCACGGGGTCGAAGGCCGGGTCGGCGCCCAGCGCCTGCGCCTGGGGTCCCCCGACTGGGTCCTCTCGTGCATCACCGCGCCTGACCCGGCGCTGCTGGAGGCCGTGGCGGGTTTGCAGGAGCAGGGCAAGACCGTGGTGGCCCTGGCGGATGCGGAGGCCGGCAGCCTGCTGGGCCTGATCGCCATTGCCGATCCCCTGCGGCCTACCTCTGCCGCGGCCCTGGCCCGTCTGAGCGCCGCCGGGGTGCGCCCGGTGATGCTCACCGGCGACAATCCCCGTACCGCCCGGGCCGTGGCCGCCGAGGCCGGGATCAGCGATTTCCGCGCCGGCATCCTGCCCGAGGGCAAGGCCCGGGCCGTGACCGACCTGAAGGCCGAGGGCCTGCTGGTGGGCATGGTGGGGGATGGCATCAACGATGCGCCGGCCCTGGCGGCAGCGGATGTGAGCTTTGCCATGGGGGCCGGTTCCGATGCGGCCATCAAGGCGGCGGATGTAACCCTGATGCGTAATGACCTGAACGCCCTGGCCGATGCCCTGGAGCTGTCCCGGGCCACCCTGGCGAAGATCCGCCAGAACCTGTTCTTCGCCTTCATCTACAACGTGCTGGGCATTCCCCTGGCGGCCCTGGGTTTCCTGAACCCGGTGGTGGCAGGGGCGGCCATGGCCATGTCCTCGGTCTCGGTGGTCAGTAACTCCCTGCGTCTCAAATCCTGGAAGCATCGCCCATGAGCCTGCCTGCCGACCTGCTGCAGATGGAAACCAGCGAACAGCTGGTGCGACGCTTTGCCGAGGCGGTGGGGGACGGTGAGGGGCATGTGATTTACCGGCTCGATCTGGTACGCGGCTGTTATGACTACATCAGCAGTGCCGCCGAGCAGATCACCGGCCTGAGTGCTGCCGAGCTGCGCCAGGATGGTGCCCTGGTGCGTCTGGCTGAACATGTGCACCCTGCTGATTACCAGCGGGTCCTGGATGCCATGGGAGCGGCTGCGAGCCAGATGCCGGACGGGGTGGCCCGGTTGCGGCTGGAATACCGGGTGCGCAACCAGGCGGGCCAGTGGTTGTGGTTCGATGATTCCATGGCCGTGCACACGGATGCCCAGGGCCGGGCCGCCTACGCGGTCGGGGTGGCCATCGACGTGACCCGCCTGAAACGGGCGGAACTGTCCCTGCAGGAGAGCGAGGCCAAGTTCCATACCACCCTGGATGCTTCGTTTGCCGGCTTCTTCGTACACCAGGAGCTGGCCTTCCGCTATGTGAATCCGGCTCTGGCGCGGATGTTCGGCTACCAGGCCGAGGAGCTGGTGGGAAAGCTGGGGCCGGTGGATCTGATCGCTCCGGAACGCCATGTTCAGTTGCGGGAGCACATCGCCCGGCGCGAGGCCGGCGAGGAAAGTTGTTCCTACGAAACCCTGGGACGGCGCAAGGATGGTTCCACTTTCCCGGTGATCATCTGGGCCAAGCGGCTGATGTATGAAGGGCGCCCCGCCTCGGCCGGCACCGTGGTGGACATCAGCGAGCGCAAGGCGGCGGAGGAGGCCCTGCAGGCGGCCAATGCGCAGCTGGAGATGATGGCCCTGGTGTTCCGCCACAGCCAGGAGGCCATCATCATCACTGATGCCGAAGCCAGGATCGTGTCGGTCAACGCGGCCTTCGAGCGCATCAACGGCTACCGGGCCGAGGAGGTGCTGGGCAAGAACCCGCATCTGCTGTCTTCGGGGCGCCAGGACCAGGCTTTCTATGCCGCCATGTGGCAGGCCCTGTTCCAGAACGGTTACTGGGAGGGTGAGGTGTGGAACCGGCGCAAGGACGGGGCCGCCTACCCGGCCTGGCTGCGGGTGTCCGCCGTGCGGGACGCCCAGGGGAACATCCACAACTACATCGGCATCGTGGCCGATGTGACGGAACGCCACGAGGCGGAGGAGCGCATCCGGCAGCTGGCCTACTTCGATCCCCTCACCCGGCTGGCCAACCGTTCCCTGCTCCAGGACCGGGTCTGCCAGGCCCTGGCCCAGGCGGAACGGGACAAGTACCAGGTGGCCCTGCTGTTCGTGGACCTGGACCGGTTCAAGAACATCAACGATTCCCTCGGGCATTTCTCCGGTGATCGGGTGCTGCAATCCGTGGCCGAGCGGCTGGAGTCCTGCCTGCGCTGGGCCGATACGGTGGCCCGCCTGGGGGGCGACGAGTTCGTGGTGCTCTGTCCCGAGCAGGATGTGGATGGAGCTCGGGAGGTGGCGCAGCGCCTGATCGATGCCCTGGCGCGTCCCTATCCCCTGGGGCAGACGGAGCTGACCATCACCGCCTCCATCGGCATCAGCCTGTTTCCCCAGGATGGCGGCGATTTCGAGACCCTGCTCAAGCATGCGGATACGGCCATGTATCGGGCCAAGGCCTCGGGGCGCAACCAGCTGCAGTTCTTCTCCCGGGAGATGAACGTGGCGGCCCTGGAGCGGCTGGTGCTGGAAAACAGCCTGCGCCAGGCCCTGGAGCGGCAGGAGTTCGAACTGGTGTATCAGCCCCAGGTGGATGCCGGCACCGGCCGCATTGTCGCGGCGGAGGCCCTGCTGCGCTGGAATCATCCCCAGGCCGGGGTGATCATGCCTGGGCGCTTCATCCCCGTGGCCGAGGATTCCGGGCTGATCCTGAGCCTGGGCGACTGGGTGCTGGCGGAGGCCTGCCGGCAGCTGTGCTCCTGGCAGGCCCTGGGGCTGTCCAGCGAGTTTCGCCTGGCGGTGAACATCTCCGCCATCCAGCTGGCCGTGTCCGACTTTGACCAGCGGGTGGCCCGGATTCTGGCGGAAACCGGTGTCAATCCGGCCTGCCTGGAGCTGGAGCTCACCGAGAGCGCCGCCATGGCCGACGTGGAGGCCGGCTCCGCCATGCTGCGCCGCCTCCAGGACCTGGGCGTGGGGCTGGCCATCGATGATTTTGGTACTGGCTATTCCAGTCTCTCCTATCTCAAGCGTTTTCCCATCGACAAGCTGAAGATTGACCAGTCCCTGATCCGCGATATCGTGGAAGATGCCAACGACCGGGCCATAGCCGAGGCCATCATCAGTCTGGCCCACGTGCTGCGCCTGCCGGTGGTGGCTGAGGGGGTGGAAAAACCAGACCAGCTGGATCTCCTTTCAGGCAAGGGTTGCGATCTGGTTCAGGGGTATCATTTCTCCCGCCCGGTGGAGGCGGAAACCTTCGCTTCCCTGGTGTGGCAACAGGTCTTTCTCAAATAGGAGCTACGCGTGGACAACACGACCATCAAGGTGGGCGGCATGAGCTGCCAGGGCTGCGTCAAGAATGTCACCGGGGTGCTGCAGGCCCTGGATGGAGTGGCTGAAGTGGAGGTTTCCCTGGAAGCCGCCCGGGCCCGGGTGAGTTTCGATGCCGGCAAGGTGGACCGCCCGGCCCTCTGCGCGGCCATCGAAGATGCCGGGTTTGACGCCGAGTAGCACCATTTTCCCCCTGGCGGCAGCGGAGCTCCAGGCGCTGCTGCCCCGCCTGGGGAGCCGCTGGGTGGGGCCAGAGTTGCTGCAGTCCCTGGCCCGCAATCCGGAGGCCAGGGTTCATCCCGTGAGTGAGCAGCTGGCCTTCAAGGTGGTCCAGCGCTGCTGCCAGCCTCCCTTCGAAGAACCCTTCCTGTTCGGCCAGGTCGCTGCCGCCCATGCCCTGAACGGCCTCTATGCCCGTGGGGCCAGGCCGGTGGCGGCCCTGGCCCTGCTGACCCTGCCCGAACCCGATATTCCCAGCCGCATGCTGGTGGGGATGGAGGCGGGCCTGTCGGCCTGCTGTCAGCTGGCGGAAGTGGAGCTCGGGGGTATCCACGTGATGCCCGGGCCGACCCTGTCCTGCGGCCTCCTGGCCCTGGGGCAGCTCAATCCGCGCAACATGGAGCATGGTTCCCCTCCCTCGGCCGGAGATCGGGTGATTCTCGGCAAACCCCTGGGCGACGCCTGCTATCGGGCCGCCCTGGCCAGGGGGCTGCTGCATGCCCATGATGTCCGGGAGTGGCTGGATAGCGCCCTGCTGCAGCCCAACTGCTCCGGCCCGGCCCTGGACTGCCTGGATGGCGTGCATCAGGTGCTGGCCGTGGAGGAGGGCGGACTCGCTGCGGTTCTCGATCAAGTGGGCCGGCCAGGGATGGGCGTCCGTCTGGAACGGGGGGCTCTGCCCCTCTTGCACCGGGCGGCGGCCCTGGCCGGGGAAGCTGCCGGGGGAGACCCTTACCCGGCCTTGCTGGCGGACAGTCCCCTCAACGGCCCCCTGGTAGTGGTCTGCCACCCGGATACGGTGACCGAGGCCCTGGCGATTTTCCTGCAACAGGGGTTTGGCCACGCGGCCGTGGTGGGGGAGGTGGTGGCCGGCCAAGAAGAAGTGTGGCGCCTGGCCTGAGGGCTGCCGGGCCAGACTGGCGCCCGGAAAAAAGGCAGGCCGCAGCCTGCCTTGCTCTGGTGCGGGGTCGGACTCAGGTGGGGCTGCCGCTGCCCATCTGGGACTGCAGGTAGTTCTGCAGGCCGGTGAGCTTGATCAGGCCCAGCTGCTGTTCCAGCCAGTGGGCGTGGTCCTGTTCGGTATCGTCCAGCATCTGTTCGAGGATTTCCCGGGTCACGTAATCTTTGGCGGCTTCGCATTCGGCGATCACGTCCTTCAGGGCCTTGACCACCGAGTACTCCACTGCAAGATCGTTTTCCAGCATGGCGGGGACATCCTTGCCCACCTTCAGGGCTTCACGGGTGGCCAGGTCGGGGGTGCCTTCCAGAAACAGGATGCGGGCGATCAGGGCCCGGGCGTGTTCCCGTTCGTCTTCCATCTCGTGGTTGACCCGTTCGAACAGGCGGTTCAGACCGAAGTTCTTGTACATCTCCGCGTGGATGAAGTACTGGTCGATGGCGGTCAGCTCTCCGGCCAGCAACTGGTTGAGCCGCTGAATAATCTTCTTGTCGCCTTTCATGGCTGCACTCCTTGATTCTGATGGATTGTGGGTGGCTGGCTGGTCTGGGGGACTGGCTGGCTGGGGAGGGGGATCAGTCTTCTTCGTGGATCTGGGACTGGAGGTAATTCTGCAGCCCGACCTTCTCGATCAGCTCCAGCTGGGTTTCCAGGTAGTCGATATGTTCCTCGGTGTCTTCGAGGATGTCGTCCAGCAGTTCCCGGGAAACATAATCCTTGGCTGACTCGCAGTAGGCGATGGCTTCCTTCAGGGTAGCGTGGGAAACCTTCTCCAGTTTCAGGTCGCCCTGGATGCACTCGGGCACGTTTTCACCGATCAGGAGTTTGTCCAGGTTCTGCAGATTGGGCAGGCCTTCCAGCAGCAGGATGCGCTCGATGAGCTTGTCCGCATGCTTCATTTCCTCGATGGATTCCTTGTACTCGTGCTTGCCGAGGCGTTCGAAGCCCCAGTTGCCGTACATGCGGGCGTGGAGGAAATACTGGTTGATGGCCGTCAGCTCATGGGTGAGCTGCTTGTTGAGGAATTTGAGGACTTGCTTGTCGCCTTGCATGGAGGGCTCCTTTATTGGGGGTGCTGACCATGCGCAGGGTACTACGAAAAGTTGCCGTCAAGAAGCCTCTGGGGCGAGCCGGGACAGCGAGCTTAGAAGCTGAATTTATGTAGGAAAAACGACAATCAGGCGGGCATCAGCTCCGGTGTGGGGGCCAGGTGTACCGGTATGAAGGGCGCGGCCGACTGCTGCTGGGCCTTGCGGGCATCTTTCAGGCACTCGTGGGCACAGGTGGCGCAACGGCCGCAATCCTGGGTGACGCCCAGTTGCTGGCGCAAATCCTTGAGGCGGCTGGCGCCATTGCGTGCCGCTTCGTGAATCTGGCGTTCAGTGACACCTTGGCAGACACAGACGTACATGAATCAGACTCCTGTGGGGTGGTGGCCAGCCCATGAAATTATTGTGCCAGCCTCGTAGTTGCTAGGAATTCTTGTTCGAATTCGTATTGCAGTCGCTGCTTTGAGTGAGGTCAAAGCGGTTTGTTCAAAAAAGGTTTGGCTGGCGATGGCTGGCTGAACCAACGAGAGTGCAACAACGGAGAACGATGAATCGGTACGGCGCTTACTTGGTCAGGATCAGCTTGTTTTCCCGGGTCAGGCGCAGGGAATAACGCACATCACCATGAATGATTTCCACCTGGCGCTGGCCATTCTGAAACAGTTGCCGGGTATCCAGGGTGGGTAGGGCCGGGCTGGTCTGATCGGCACAGGGAGGCACGGGATTGGGCGGCGTATTCATGGCGGTGGTCCTGATGCGATAAGGGCTCAGCATGGCTAGTCACTCTTATTGATGTTTAAATGAGAACTGTTGCTATTGTTGTTCACTCAAGGCCTGCCGTCAACACCTTCCTTGAATATTTGCATCAGGTGCGCAGGGCGTAGTATTCGACCACCTGCTGCATGTCGATGGGAAAGGGCACATCGCTGGAGCCGGGCAGATGGGCCACCCGGACCGTGCGGGCGCCATCGTCCCAGGAGAGCCATTCGGGGCGGATCAGGGCGGGCTCGGCCAAGCTTTCCTTGACTACCTGCAGCATGGATTCGGGTTTGTGCAGGGTGATCTGGTCACCGATTCTGACCTGCTGGCTGGGGATGGTGCTGCGCCGGTTGTTGAGCCGGATGTGGCCGTGGCGCACCAGCTGCCGGGCGGCGGGAATGGTGGGGGCGTAACCGGCCCGGAACACCACGTTGTCCAGGCGCCGTTCCAGCAGGCTGAGGATATTTTCCCCGGTGGAGCCCTTCATGGTCTTGGACTTGAGGACGATACGGCGCAACTGGGTTTCGGTGATGCCATAGTTGTAGCGCAGTTTCTGCTTTTCCATGAGCTTCAGGCCGAAGTCGGACTTGCGCTTTTGTTTCGAGCCATGCTGGCCCGGCGGGTTGGGGCGGTCCTGCATGCTCTTGCGGGACAGGCCGGGGAGGTCCACGCCCAGGGCGCGCAGGACTTTGAGGCGGGGACCGGTGTAACGGGACATGTTTTTCCTTTCTGATGGGTGGGTTAATGGGTGGTGGGTGCGCCGTCGTCGTCGCGTTCCAGTTCCGCATAGGCATGGGCCAGGTCGGCCCAGCGGGCGAGCAGCTGTTCCTGGCACTGGCGCAGGGGCAGGGGAATGCGTTCCCGGGGCAGGCGCTGGATTTCCGAGAGCTTGCGCACCACCAGCCAGCACATGGCTGGTTCGCCGGTGCAGGCGTGTTCGGTCATCCAGTACATGGCCTCGGAGATGAGGTGCACGCATTCTTCGGCGGAGGGGGTTTCTTGGCCCATGGGCTGGTTTCGCGAAGACGGGGTCATAATTGCTCCGGGTGCCAGTGCCTGAAGTGTTCCCGATAGCGGAAGCCCTGGACCAGATCGAAGCCGTGTTTGCGGGCGAACTCCAGGTCAGCCTCGGTTTCCACGCCTTCCAGCACGGTCATCACCGACATGGCGTGGGCGGCTGACAGGGACCAGCGCAGGATTTCCTCCCGGCGCGGCTGTCCCTGCTCCGCCAGCCAGGAGAGGTCGAATTTGAGGTAGGTGGCGTCAGCCAGGGAGCCGAAGGAAATCAGGCCCTTGGAAACGGCCAGATCGTCCATGGCCACCTTGAGCTCGTGTCCGGAGAGGGTGTCGATCATGCGCCGGGAAAGCACTACGTCGCGTACGGCCAGGTTCTCGATGATCTCGATCACCAGACGTTCCTTGATGCCGCAATCTTCGAACAGGTCCAGGAAGGTGTTGCCCCCGGGGTGATCTTTTTCTCCCTGGTCGTAGCTGTCCGGATCCAGGTTGAGAAACAGCAGTCCCTCTTCCGGCGCGTGTTGCAGCTGTATCCGTTTGGCGGAGAGTTCCAGGTGGTAGAGCAGCAGGGGTTCCACATGCAGGCGCTCGAACAGGGTGTCCGGGGCGATGGGGGAGCCTTCGTATCGGTAGAAGCGGGCCAGGGCCTCGTAGCCGATGATGCGTTCGGTGCTGGCCGAGACCAGGGGTTGGTACTCCACGCCGCAGCGGCCCTGGACGGCAATTTCCAGGATCTCGTGGGGGTGCAGCTGGTAGGCATTGATGCTGCTGGGGGCGAGGGGAAGTCGGGCATTCATGGGGCAGCCTTTTCGGAGGGGCAGGGGATGGGAGCGGCAGCAACCGGCTGGGCCAGCTGTTCCAGGCTGCGCACGAAGGTGCTGAGACTGGGGGTTTTCAGGTACAGGCAGGGCTTGCCGGTGCGCTTGCATTGTTCCTTGACGCGCCAGTAGGCGTTGTGACTGATGCAGCCGGCCTGGCAGATCACTGCGTCGGCAGCGGCGATGGAGCCTTCCAGGCGGCCCAGGTTTTCTTCCATGCCGCCGTCGTGGTGGATGAAGCGCCCTCCCAGGCGTTCCACCAGGGCCCGGTAATGATGGGCGGCTCCGGTGCGGCCGCCGACGCAGAGGACGCAGCGTCCGACCAGCGCGTCATCGGCGGCGGGAGCTGGTGCATCTGGCATGGTCGGGGATGGCGGCTGGCGGGTCAGGGCTTCTGCCAGCTGGACGTTTTCCTTCTGCAGGCGATCGACCTGATGCTCCAGTTCGGACGTTCTGGCGCGCAGGGCCGTGTAACGGGATTCGGCTTGCTGGGCCCGGCGCGCGAGGGCGACCGGGGTTTCCTTTTCCCGCAAGTGTTCGCGCAGGGTGGCAAGTTCCCCCTGGTAGCGGGCGCTGGCCTGTTCCTGGCGCAGGGCCTCTTCGCGGCTGGCTGCCAGTTGCTGCCGGAGTTCGTCCATTTCCCGGGCATGCTGCTGGCGCAGGGCGGTGAGCTTGTCCTGCAACTGGTTCCGGGCCCCGAGCAGTTCGGTCTTTTCCTGCTGCAGGCGGCGCAATACCGCCAGATCGGCCCGTTCCCCCGCACCAACCTGGTGCTGCAGCATGTGGATATCCCCATAAACGGTCTGGACCAGATCCGGGGTGCAGCGGGGATGGGTCAGGGTGGCCCAGAGGGGGCCGGCGATATCGGTGATGGCCAGGGCATCACGCCAGAGTGCTGTCAGTTCATCGGTGCTGCGGGCGCGCTTGAAGCGCTGGACCGCCAGAGCGTACTGGCGCTCCAGTTCTTTTTGCAGCAGTTCGGCCAGGGCGCTGCGGCTGCCGCTTTCCCGTACGGCGGTGACGTGAATCTCGAAATCCGTGGTCTGGGGCGTGGTCACCATCACCTTGCCGACCAGCTGGCGAATCCGTTTCAAATCAAAACACACGCCGACCACCGGGCAGTGGCATTTGTGCTCCAGCTCCCAGAGCTTCAGGCGCCGGGAGCCGCCACCTGGATGGAGGGGCTTGTCCATGCTCAGATCTCCCTGGAGCGGCAGCTCTTGCGGCTCAGGGGCAGCCAGGCATCGTAGAGCTGCTCACAGGTGCGGCGCAGGGGGGCGGCCACGGCCGGGTGTTCCGACAGGTGTTCCAGCTGGCAGAGGATGGCCTGGGCCAGGCGGGGATTCTGACTGTCCGGATTGTCCCGCAGGGCGTAGCAGTGCAGCAGGGTCAGCACGGTAGCCAGGGCCGCGTCCGGTGGTGTGCTCAAGGAGGAGCTGACGGGGGTGAGGGGGCTCATGGTTCGCTCCATTCGGTTAATGATTGCGAATCATTCTCGTTAGTGTTGTTCGGTCTGTCAATAGGACAAAGGGCATGGGTGGTGTGGATAATTTCCTTCTTTGGGTGTGCTGTGGCCATGCATGGGAAGCTTGTCTGTTCCGCTGTTCGAGTGGGTGGCAGATTTCTTGCATCGGACTGTCGCAGCAGCTGGTATGCAACTGGCTTTGTCATCTTCAATAATAGTTGTTATCATTTATGTGAATTCGGCCAGCCAGTGAATCCTTGTAGCAAGCGTCCGAATGGGTTCCCGTGGCCGGCTGTTCCTTCCGATTTCAGAGGAGGTCCCCGGACCATGCCGCAACCGCTCTCCGTGCTGTTCCCATTCCCCCCGGTGTTGATGTCCGTTCCCGCCAGGTCTTTCTGCCGGGAGGCGCGCCCATGAGTGCCGTTCATCCTGCTGTTGTGTCCATGCCCCTGCCCCTGGCCAATCCCGGCGAGCCCATGCGCATCACTGCCTTTGCCCAAGGGCGGGAGGTGGAGAAGCGGCTGGCCGGCATGGGCTTGACCCTCGGTTGCGAAGTGCACCTGCTGCAGCACGAAGGAGGAAATCTCGTGGTGGCCGTGGGCAATACCCGTCTGGCCCTGGGTCATGGCCTGGCCCAGAAAATTCTGGTGGTCCCCGCCTGAACCTGAAAGGATGATGATGACAAGCAGTTTGCAGGATCTGAAAGTCGGCCAGACGGCCCGGGTGGCGGGATTTGTGAAGGGGGAGGGCGGAGGTGGCCGGGCTTACCGGCAGAAGCTCCTGTCCATGGGGCTGACCCCGGGAACGGAATTCCTGGTGACCCGGGTGGCCCCCATGGGGGATCCGGTGGAGATCAGTGTGCGGGGTTTTTCCCTCAGCCTGCGCAAGGATGAGGCAGCCAGCCTGTTGGTGGAAGTTTGTGGAGAGCGTCAGTGATGAGCCAGGATAAACGTCTGACCATAGGTCTGGTCGGTAACCCCAACTGTGGCAAGACCACTTTGTTCAATGCGCTGACCGGTTCCCGCCAGCGGGTGGGCAACTGGCCCGGGGTGACCGTGGAAAGGAAGAGCGGTGCGTTCACCCACCAGGGCCGGGAGGTGGAGGTGGTGGATCTGCCCGGCACCTACTCCCTGGACGTGATAGGCGGCACCTCCCTGGATGAGCAGGTGGCCCGCAACTATGTGCTCGCCCACGAGGCGGACCTGATCGTCAATATCGTCGATGCCTCCAATCTGGAGCGCAATCTGTACCTGACCACCCAGCTGCTGGAAATGCGGGTGCCCCTGATCCTGGCCCTGAACATGACTGATGTGGCCGAGGCCAAGGGGGTGAGCGTGGATGTGGCCGCCCTGGCCCGGGAACTGGGATGTCCGGTGCTGACCCTGGTGGCGGCCAGGAATCAGGGCGTCCAGGGGTTGAAGGATTTCCTGGTGACCCAGGTTTCCTTTGCCCTGCCGGCGGCGCGCCCCGCTTACCCGGCGCCCCTGCAGGCGGCCATGGATGAGCTGCAATCCCGCCTTGCCCCCCGTCTGGGGGCCAAGGCCGATCCCCAGTGGGTGGCCCTCAAGGCCCTGGAAGGGGACGAGCTGGCCCAGAAGCTGGTGGGAGCGGCAGATGCCGAATTCCTGGAAGGCCTGCGAGCCCGGGTGGAAGAGGCACTGGATGACGAGCTCGACATCATTGCGGCCGATGCCCGCTACGGCTTCATCGGCCGGGTGGCCCAGGCTTCGGTCAAGCGCCGGGACCGGCTGACCCGCACCGGCTCGGACCGGATCGACCAGGTGGTGCTCAACCGGGTGCTGGGCATCCCCATCTTCCTGTTCATGATGTACCTGATGTTCATGTTCACCATCAACCTGGGGGGCGCCTTCATCGACTTCTTCGATGGGGTGGCCGGGACGATCTTCGTGGACGGGGTCGGGCATCTGCTCCAGCTTCTGGGGGCGCCGCTCTGGCTGGAAGTGCTGCTGGCCAAGGGCATCGGCGGCGGCATCCAGACCGTGGCCACCTTCATTCCGGTGATCGGCTTCCTGTTCATCTTCCTCTCCCTCCTCGAGGATTCCGGCTACATGGCCCGGGCGGCCTTCGTCATGGACCGTTTCATGCGCTTCATCGGCCTGCCGGGCAAATCCTTCGTCCCCCTGATCGTCGGTTTCGGCTGCAATGTGCCGGCGGTGATGGCCAGCCGCACCCTGGAAGGGGAGCGGGACCGGCTCATGACCATGGCCATGACCCCCTTCATGTCCTGCGGCGCCCGCCTGCCCGTATATGCCTTGTTTGCCGTGGCCTTCTTCCCTGAGGGCGGGCAGAACCTGGTGTTCCTTCTGTACCTGATCGGTATCGCTGCGGCAGTGCTCACCGGGCTGGCCCTGAAGCGCACCCTGCTGCCCGGGCAGAGCACGCCCTTCGTCATGGAGCTGCCGCCCTACCACCTGCCCACCGCCAAGGGGGTGCTGATCCACACCTGGAGCCGGCTGCAGGGTTTCGTGCTCAAGGCCGGCAAGGTGATCGTGCCCATGGTGCTGGTGCTCAACATCCTCAATGCGGCCGGCACCGATGGCAGCTTCGGCCACGAGGACAGCGAGGCTTCCGTGCTCTCCGCCATTGGCAAGGGCATCACGCCGGTGTTCGCTCCCATGGGCCTGCATGAGAACAACTGGCCGGCCGCCGTGGGCATCTTCACCGGGGTGCTGGCCAAGGAAGCCGTGGTGGGTACCCTGAACGCCCTGTATTCCCAGGTGGCGGCGGAAGAGGCCGGCGTCGACACCAAGACCGGGGTGTTTGACCTGTGGGCCGGGCTGGGCAAGGCGGTGGATACCATTCCCGAGAAATTCGGGGAGCTGTCCGGCAAGGTGCTGGACCCCCTGGGCATCGACATCGGCGAGGTCAAGGAAGTGGAAGCGGCGGCGGAGGCCCAGGAGGTTTCCGTGGATACCTTTGGCGCCATGGCTCGCCTGTTTGGCAGCGGCGCTTCCGCCTTTGCCTACCAGGTGCTGATCCTCCTGTACTTCCCCTGCGTGGCGGTCCTGGGGGCGGTGAACCGGGAGGCCGGCCTGCGCTGGGCCATGTTCGTGGCGGCCTGGAGTACGGGTATTGGCTACAGCACCTCGGTGCTCTGCTACCAGTTGCTGACCTTTGCCGAACACCCGCTCAGTTCCTCCCTGTGGATCGTCGGGGTGGCGGTGCTGGCCTGGCTGGCCCTGGGCTTCATGGGACGTCACGGCCGCCAGCGCCAGGCTTCCATGGCCCTGGCCCAGGAGGCCCTGTGACCCCCAGCGAGCTGCGCACCTACCTGCGTCAGCGGGGCCAGGCCAGCCTGGTGGACCTGGTGGCCCGCTTCGACACGGACCCGGAGGTGGTACGGGATGTGCTGGGCTACTGGCAGCGCAAGGGCCGCATCCAGGAAACGGCGGCCGGCTGCGGCAAGACCTGTGGCAATTGCAACAATGGCCCGGTAGTTTTCTATCAATGGCAGGAATGAGCATGCAAACCCATGATCTGACACCCTGGCAGCATTCTCACCACTTTCTCGATGACCGGGATGTGCGGCGGCAAAGGCGTACCGAATGGGTGGTGGGCCTGACCCTGGTGACCATGGTCCTGGAGCTACTGTTCGGCTACTGGACAGGTTCCATGGCCCTGCTGGCCGATGGCTGGCACATGGGGTCCCACGTGGCGGCCCTGGGCATTGCGGTGTTTGCCTACCGCTACGCCCGGCGCCAGTCCGGCAATGCCCGCTTCACCTTCGGCACCGGCAAGGTGGGCGCCCTGGGGGGCTATACCAGCGCCGTGTTCCTGGCCCTGGTGGCGGTGCTGATGGCCTGGGAGTCGGTGCTGCGCCTCTGGCAGCCGCTCCCCGTGGCCTACGATGAAGCCCTGCTGGTGGCCATTGTGGGCCTGCTGGTGAACATGGCTTCGGCCTGGCTGCTGCGGGACGACCATGATGGGCACCATCATCACCATCACCATCACCAACACCACGATCATGGGCATCACCATGATCACGGGCACGCCGGGGGCCATCAGGATCACAACCTCCAGGGGGCTTTCATGCATGTGATGGCCGACCTGGTCACCTCCCTGCTCGCCATTGTTGCCCTGGTGGGGGGGCGTCACCTGGGCTGGTTTGCCCTGGACCCCCTGATGGGGCTGGTGGGGGCGGGGGTGATCCTGTTCTGGGCCCGGGGGCTGCTGCAGGCCTCGGGGCGCACCCTGCTGGATGCGGAGGATCACGAGGAAGCCCGGCGGGCCATTGTCGCGGCCATCGAGGCCCGTCCCGACCACCGGGTGGTGGACCTGCACATCTGGCGCCTGGGCCCGGATTCCCGGGGCTGCATCGTCTCCATCCTCAGCCACCATCCGGAAGGCACGGAAGTCTACAAGCAGCAGCTGGAAGCCTTGCCGGGCATGGGGCACGTGACGGTGGAGGTCAACCGCTGCGATTGCGCCATTCCCCTGCGTTGAGATTGCTGCGACCGCACAAAAACGTTGACGAAATGTTGCTGATTGCGAATAATGAGAATAATTCGTGTTAGCCGCCAGGGCAACCCAGTTTCGAGAAATCCATGCTAGCTCCGTCCATCTGTCTTTCCTCCGTTGCCGATGCTTCCGACGCCAACCGGGCTTCCCTGGGAATGCGTCTGGGGTGGGTGGGTTCGGCGGTGCTTCTGCACGGGGTCCTGATCGCCGCCGTGATGCCCTGGGGGGAGGTGGAGCACATTCAGCCGCCCATGCCCATCCAGGTCAGCCTGCTGGACCCGGCGCCGCCGGTCCAGGCGCCCCCCAAGCCGGCGCCTCCGGAGCCTCCGAAACCCGTGCCGACGCCGCCCAAGCCGGTGCCCAAGCCCAAACCCGTGGCTCGGCCGGTGCCGCTGTCCACCGTGCCGGTGCCCAATCCGGTGGAGCCGGCCCCGGTCCAGGCCGAGCCTGTGGCCGCGGCCCCGGCTCCGGCGCCTGCCCCGGTGGCGGCGCCTCCTGCCAGTGGCGGGGCTCTGGTGGAAGCCCGTTTCGATGCGGATTACCTGCAGAATCCGGCCCCCGTCTATCCCCCCTTGTCCCGCCGCATGGGCGAGGAGGGCAAGGTCATGCTGCGCGCCTACGTGCTGCCCACCGGCCGCCCGGAAACCGTGGAGCTGAAACACAGCTCCGGTAGCAACCGCCTGGACGAGGCGGCTTTGGCCGCCGTGCGCAAATGGCGTTTCGTGCCGGCCCGCCGCGGCAGTGAAGCCGTGGCCGCCTGGGTCCTGATCCCTATTTCCTTCCGTCTGGAGTCCTGATTCATGAATCCTTCCACCCAAACTCCCGCCACCAGTGGTCTGGACATCGCTTCCGTCTGGGCCCAAGGGGACGCGGTTTCCCATACGGTGGCCATCGTGCTGCTGATCATGTCCGTGGCCAGCTGGGCCATCATCCTGGGCAAGGCCTGGTCCGTCTGGACCCTGCGTCAGAAGACGCCCAAGGCGCTCGAGGCCTTCTGGGATTCCAGCAGCGTCAGCGCCGGCCTGGAGCGGCTGGAAGCCGTGAAGCCTTTCCGTGACATGGCGGCCCAGGGCCAGGGGGCTGTCCGCCACCTGGAATCCCACCAGCGCCAGGGCGGCCACCTGGATGCCCATCTGCCGGCCAGCGAGCTGGTGACCCGGGCTCTGCGCAACAGCATCTCCCGGACCACCGCCCGGCTCGAAGGGGGGCTCACCCTGCTGGCTTCCGTGGGCTCCACGGCGCCCTTCGTGGGGCTGTTCGGTACCGTCTGGGGCATCTACCACGCTCTGGCCCGTATCGGCGCCACCGGCCAGGCCAGCCTGGACAAGGTGGCCGGCCCCGTGGGGGAGGCCCTGGTGATGACCGCCGCCGGCCTGTTCGTGGCCATCCCCGCGGTGCTTGCCTACAACACCTTCGTGCGCAACCTGCGCCTGATCACCGGGGACATGGAAGCTTTCGCCCATGACCTGCACGCCTACTTCACCACCGGCCATCCCTTGCCGACTCCCCAGGGCAGCAGCAAGCTGCGTCCGGTGAATGTGGCCGTGGCCGCCGGCGGAGCCGCCTGAGATGGCGTTCGGCAGCTTTGATTCGGGCTCTTCCAGCCCCATGGTGGAAATCAACACCACGCCCCTGGTGGACGTGATGCTGGTACTCCTGATCATCTTCCTGGTGACGGCGCCCCTGATGACCCAGGCGGTCAAGGTGGATCTGCCCCAGGCCTCGGCCCAGGCGGCGGATACCAAGCCCGAGACCATCCGGCTGGCCATCGATGCCCAGGGGGTTCTGTACTGGAACGAAACCCCCTTCACGGACACTTCCATCCAGGGGCTGGAAAGCCGCCTGCAGGCGGCGGTCAGTGCCGATGCCCAGCTGGAAGTGCAGCTTTCCGCCGACCGGGACACCCGCTACCAGCGGGTCGCCGAGATCATGGCGGCCGCCAAGCGGGCGGGGGTCACCAAGCTGGGTTTCGTGACCCAGCCCGGGGAGGCCCGGTAGTCAACCCGTAGCACCAGGCAGGGCTTTCCCGGAATCCGGCTCCGGGCCGGGAAAGTCAGCCTGCTTTGTAGCCAGCCACACCGGGGAACTCTGCCCTCTCCGGTCCAGCCAGCCAGTTTGTTCGGTCTGGCTGGCGGGCCTGCAGCGCCGCCTGGCCAGCCTTTGGCTCCGCGCCACCTGACCCAGGAGATGACCATGATCCGTTCCATCGCGCTTGCTGCCCTGGCTGCCGGGGTCCTGTGCCTGCCCTTCGAGCTCAAGGCACGGGAGCTTCCCCTGCCTTCCCCATCCCTCACCCTGGAGGTGAGTTCCCTGTAAGTCCCCGTTCCGGGCCCCGGCGCCCGGAATCTGAAAATTTGCCAGCCACCCACCGGCATGTCCGGCAGGCAGCGAGCTTTGTCTTTGTTCATCTGGAGAAACTCGATGCTAGCCATTCCCCGTGCCGGGAGCGGCCGCCCCTCTGGCGGCTACTGCCCTCCCTTTCATCATTCCCGTCGTCTGATCTCCCTGTCCGTGGCCCGGGCCCTGCTGGGCCTGACCCTGGGCAGCAGTCTGGCCCTGGTGCCGGACCAGGATGCCCACGCCCAGGGGGCTGGGCTGATGAAGGAGGTGACCATCACCGCCACCCGCACCGAGCAGGACGTCCACGACGTGGCCAATACCGTGACCGTGATCCCGGCCAGCCAGGTGGAGGAGGAGATGCCCACGGACATCAAGGACCTGCTGCGCCACGAGACCGGCATTTCGGTGCGCTCCCAGACCAACCGTGCTTCGGCGGCCTTCTACAGCACCGGCCGGGGGGGCAACGAGGGGATCAACGTGCGCGGTCTGGAAGGCAACCAGGTGCTGCTGCAGAGCGACGGGGTGCGCCTGCCCCTGGGCTACAGCAGCGGTCCCTACGCCGCCGGGCGGGGCGATTACATTGATGTGGAAGCCTTCAAACGGGCCGAGATCCTGCGCGGTCCCGCCTCCACCCAGTTCGGCAGCGACGGCCTGGCCGGGGCGGTGAGCTTCATGACCAAGGATCCCGCCGACCTGCTCACCCTGGGCAAGTCCACCCAGGCCGCCATCAAGCTGGGCTACCACTCGGTGGATGAGAGCTGGTCCCTGGTGCCGTCCTTTGCGGCCCGGGGGGAGATGTTCGAGGGCATGTTCCTGGCCAGCCTGCGGCGCGGCCATGCCGCCCAGACCGCCGGCGACAACGCCGCCCATGACAATACCCGCACCGAAGCCAATCCCCAGGACACCAAGTCCGACTACATGCTCGCCAAGGTGGTGTTGAAGGCCAGTCCCCGGCACCGCTTCAAGCTGACCCTGGAAGACCTGGACCGGGAAAACGACACCACCATCTACACCCTGTTCAAGGACCCCATGTATCCGACCACCACTGACGTCAAGGCCAGGGATGACATCACCCGGGAACTGGCCAAGGTGGATTACGAGTACACCGACGGGGACAATCCCTGGTTCCAGCGGGCCCAGGCCAGTCTCTATCGCCAGGAGTCGAAGAACTCCCAATGGGGTTACGAGGCGCGCAGCAACTCCAGCGCCTGGAATTCCCGGGAGCGCACCACCTGGTACCAGGAGGAGATGCTGGGCGGCAATGTGCAGTTCGAGAGCCACCTGGGCCAGGACGTGACCCACCGGCTGGTGTATGGGGTGGATTTCTCCCGTTCCGAGGTCAGTTCCCTGAAGGAGGGGGCCAACTACCTGAATGGCAGTCTGGTGACCACGGGGAGCTCGGCCTTCGTCACCAACCGCAGCTTTCCCAATACCGACTACAACCTGTTCGGCGCCTTCATCCAGGACGAGATCGGCATCGGCCGCCTGAGCCTGATTCCCGGGCTGCGCTACGACAGTTTCGAGCTGAAGCCCAAGGCGGACCGGCTCTACAGCCTCAACAATGCCGTGGCCCCCGCCTCCCTGGAGGACCAGGCCCTGTCGCCCAAGCTGGGCGTGGTGTGGAAGCAGGACCCCATGTGGAACCTGTTCGGCCAGTACTCCCACGGCTTCCGGGCGCCCACCCCGTCCCAGGTCAATGGCGGAGTCACCAACCTGACCGCCTCCACCCCCTACACCTCGGTCGGCAATCCCAACCTCAAATCCGAGACCAGCAAATCCCTGGAGCTGGGGGTCCGGGGCCGCAGCCAGACCCTGCGCTACAGCGCCAGTGTGTTCTACAGCAAGTACAAGGACTTCATCGCCAGCAACGTGCGGGTGGGCGGCAGCGGCACCGTGGCCGACCCGGTGGTGTACCAGTCGGTGAACCTGGGCAGCGTCGATATCAGCGGCCTGGAGCTGAGTGGCGAATGGGCCTTCGCGCCCCACTGGAGCGTCATGGGCAGCTTCGCCCTGGCCAAGGGGGATCAGGAAGCGGAGGGGGAGAAGACGCCCCTGGACACCATCGACCCCGCCAAGCTGGTGCTGGCCCTGCGCTATGACCTGGCGAACCGCTACGGGGCCCAGCTCACCGGGACCTTCGTGGAGCGCAAGCAGCGCCGTCCCGATCCCAGCCGCTACAGCCCCGACGGCTACCAGACCTTCGACCTGACGGCCTGGTACCACTTCAGCCGCAACGCCAGCGTGAACCTGGGCATCTTCAACCTGTTCGACCGGAAGTACTACGAATGGGCCGACGTGCGGGACATCGCCGCCAGCAGTTCGGTCCTGGATGCCTACGGTCAGCCGGGCCGCAATTTCAGCGCCAGCTTCAAGTACCAGTTCTGATCCAGCCGGCGGGAAGCCCCCGGGTTTCCCGCCCCCAGTGCCAAGGTTCCGTCCATGCCCCTGTTCCGCTTTCTGCTTCTTTTCTCGTCCCTGCTGCTGGGGCTGGCGGCGTCGGCCGTCCAGGCCCGGGACACCCAGGTCCTGTTCCTCGCCGCCAGCCCCGTGCAGCCGGGCAAGTTCGTGAACCTGGAGCGGCTGGCCCGGGCCCAGGGGGTCAGGCTCCAGGCCCGCTTTGCGGAAAAGCTGCCCGCCGAAGTGGACGGCAGCCTGTTCCAGGAGGCGGACCTGGTGATCCTGGATGCGCCCCGGGACCACATCGAGGCCTATGTGCGGGGCCGCCTGGGCCAGGCCCTGGAAGCCCTGGAGCACAAGCCCCACATCTGGATGAACACCCAGCAGCCCCGCTTTGCCGGGCTGGCCCCGGAACTGGCCGGGCGCCTGCATGGCTATTACGTGAACGGGGCACGCAGCAATTTCGAACATTTCTTCCAGGCCATCGCTGCCCGGGATGATCCGGCGGCCCTGGCCCGGGTGCCGCCACCCATCCGCTTTCCCACCTCGGCCATCTACCATCCCCGCGCCCCCAGCCTGGTGTTTGCCGATGCCCCCGCCTACCTGGCCTGGAAAGGGCATGACGAGCGCCGTCCAGTGGTGGCCATCGCCCTGCACCAGCAGTACATCGCCGCCGAGCAGACCGCCTTCATCGACGACCTGATCGCCCGCATCGAAGCCGCCGGCGCCGTGCCCCTGCCGTTCTACACCCCGATCCTGGGGGAGGAATCCGTGCGCCAGCTCCTGGTGCGCCAGGGCAAGCCCCTGGCCGACGTGCTGATCAACACCCAGATCATGCTCAACCCGGATGGGCGCCGGAAGGAATTCGAGGCCATGGGCATCCCGGTGATCCAGGCCATGCCCTACCGCAAGGGAGATGAGGCCGACTGGCTGGCCGACAGCCAGGGAGTCTCCCTGATGGATGTGCCTTTCTACCTGGCTCAGGCCGAGTACGCCGGCATCACCGACATCCTGATCGCCGCCGCCAGCCGCGTTGACGACCAGGTGGTGGCCATCGAGGCCCAGGCCGCCGCCGCGGTGCACAAGGCCCTGCGCCAGGTGGCCCTGCAGCGCAAGGCCAACCGGGACAAGCGCCTGGCGATCTTCTTCTACAACTATCCCCCGGGGGAAAAGAACCTCTCCGCATCCTTCCTGAACGTGCCCCGTAGCCTGGGCTCCACCCTGGACAGCCTGCAACGCGCCGGTTACGCCACCCAGGTGGAGCCCGAGTCCACCCTGGTGCCCCTGTTGCAACGGCTGCTGCGGCCCTATTACCGGGCCGGGGAACTGCCCGGGCTGCTGGCCGACGGCCTGGCCGCCACTTTCCCCGTGGCCCGCTACGAAGCCTGGCTGCAGACCCTGCCGCCCGCCGTGCGCCGGGAGCTGGAAGCCCAGGGCTCGCCCCGCCAGGGGCCCATGATCGTGGAGCGGGACGGGGCGCCCCATTTCGTCATTCCCCGCCTGCAACTGGGCCAGGTGACGATCCTGCCCCAGCCGTCCCGGGCCGAGACCTACGGCCAGAGCGCCGCCATGCGGGAAAAGGCCCTGTACCACAGCAGCAAGGCGCCGCCATCCCACTACTATCTGGCCACCTACCTCTGGGCCCGGGAGGCCCTGGGCGCCGACGCCCTGATCCACTACGGCACCCACGGCAGCTACGAATGGCTGCCGGGCAAGGAACGGGGCCTGTCGGTGCATGACTACCCGATGCTGGCCGTGGGAGACCTGCCGGTGCTCTACCCCTACATCGTGGACAACATCGGTGAAGCCCTGCAGGCCAAGCGCCGGGGCCGGGCCATCACCATCACCCACCAGACCCCGCCTTTCACCCCGGCCGGCCTGCACCAGGCCCTGGTGGAAATCCACGACCTGCTGCACGACTGGCTCAATCAGGACCAGGGCCTGGTGCGGGACAAGCTGCGCGAGGGGATACTGGAGCGGGTGCGGCGGCAGCGCATTGACCAGGACCTGGGCCTGTCCCGGGCCCGGATCGAACAGGACTTTCCCGCCTTCATCCGGCGGCTCCACGACCACCTGCACGAGCTGGCCCAGACTGCCCAGCCCCTGGGCCTGCACACCCTGGGCCAGGCCCCGGAGGAGCGGCACCGGATCGGCACCGTGCTGCTGATACTGGGCAAGGACTACTGGGCCGCCGCTGCCGCGCCCGGCGAGGCGGCGGATGAAAGCTTCGTGGGGGACTACAGCCGCCTGGCGGAAAGCCGCCCCTACCAGCTGATCCAGCGGCACGTGGTGCAGGGCGAGTCCGCTGCGGGGCTTCCCCCGGCCCTGCAGGGCTACCTGGCCCAGGCCCGGCGCCACTACCAGGCCCTGGGGGCGGCCCAGGAGGCGGATGCCCTGCTGGCGGGGCTGGCGGGCCGCTACCTGCCCACCTCTTACGGCGGCGATCCGGTCAAGAACCCGGACACCCTGCCCACGGGACGCAACCTGTACGGCTTCGATCCCTCCCGGATTCCCACCCGGGCGGCCTGGGAGGCGGGCAAGGAAGCCATGGAAAACCTGCTCGCCGAACACCGCAAACTCAAGGGGCAGACACCGAAGAAGCTGACCTTCTCCCTCTGGTCCGTGGAAACCATGCGCCACCAGGGCATGCTCGAAGCCCAGGCCCTCTGGGCCCTGGGGGTGGAGCCCGTGTGGGATGGGGGCGGCCGGGTCAGCGACGTGAAACTGATCCCCCGGCAGGAACTGAAACGGCCCCGGGTGGACGTGGTGCTCTCGGCCACGGGCCTGTACCGGGACCAGTTCCCCAACACCATGAAGCATCTGGCCAAGGCGGTGCAGCTGGCGGCCCAGGCCCAGGAGGCAGACAACCCGGTCTGGGCCAACGCCCGGGACATCCGCGCCCAGCTGCTGCGCCAGGGGCTGGATGAAGCCGCCGCCACCCGGGCGGCCCAGACCCGCATCTTCTCCTCCGAATCGGGCCGCTACGGCACCGGCCTGGATGACGCGGCCCTGGCCACCGATACCTGGAAGGGCAAGGCGGAGGGGGACCGCAAGCTGGCCCAGCTCTACCTGTCCCGGATGCAGTTCGCCTATGGTCCGGACGAGGCCGAGTGGGGGCAGGCCGGGCCCCGGGGCGTCAATCTCTACGCCGCTCACCTGAAGGGCACCGAGGGGGCGGTCCTGTCCCGCAGCTCCAACCTGTACGGGATGCTGACCACCGATGATCCCTTCCAGTACCTGGGCGGCATTGCCCTGGCGGTGCGCCACCTGGATGGCCAGGCGCCGGAACTGTACATCTCCAACCTGCGCGGCAGCGGTTCCGGCAAGGTGGAGGGGGTGGCCCAGTTCATGGCCAAGGAGCTGGCAACCCGCAACTTCCACCCGGGCTACATCCAGGGGCTGATGCAGGAAGGCTACTCCGGCACCCTGCAGGTGCTGGACGGCATCAACAATTTCTGGGGCTGGCAGGCCACGGCCCGTGAAGTGGTGCGCGATGACCAGTGGCAGGAGTTCGTGGATGTCTATGTGCGCGACAAGCACCGGCTGGGGCTGAAGGACTGGTTCGAAAAGGAAAATCCCCACGCCCTGGCCCAGTCCATCGAGCGCATGCTGGAAGCGGCCCGCCAGGGCTACTGGCAGGCCGACGCGGCCACGCTGGCCGAGTTGAAGCAGCGCTACCGGGAACTGGCCCGGCGCCACGATGTGAAGAGCGACAACCCGGTGTTCGAGCAGTTCGTGGCGGCCGGCTTCGGCACGGCGGCAGCCCGGCCGGCGCTCCAGGCCCCGACCCGGCCCCAGAAGGCCGATGACCTGGCCGCCCCGGAACCCGAGCCGGCCCCGGCGCCGCCCCCCATCCAGGGCATGCTGCTGGAGAAGGTGGCGCCGCCCCGGGCCGATCCGATGCTGCCCTACACCCTGGCGGGGCTGCTGCTCCTGGTCCTGAGCACCCTGGGCGGCGGCGGCGCTGCCCTGCTGCGCCAGCGCCGCAGTCCATCCTGTTGAATTTCCCCTCGTTTACTGGAGAACCCATGTCCCATCTCGTCGAACTGTCCATGTACCAGATTTCGCAGCTGTTCCTGCTGCCCACCCTGGCCCTGATCTCGGCCCTGTTCCTCTACGCCTTCTGGGTGCTGGGAGAGTTCCTGGTCCTGGCCTATGCCCGCCGGGCCGGCCGGGGGCGCAGCCTGATGCACCGCTTCCTGGCCCAGCCCACCATGAGCGATGACGAGCTGGACGTGCTGGCCCACAAAGTCCTGGAAAACCCCCGCATCGCCAGCCGGGTGACCCCCATGCTGGGCCTGGTGGCCACCATGATCCCCATGGGGCCGGCCTTGAAATCCCTCTCCGACGGCAATCTGGCCGATGTTTCCAACAATCTCACCATCGCCTTCTCGGCGGTGATCCTGGCCCTGATCGCCGCCTCCATCACCTACTGGGTGGTCAACGTGCGGCGCCGCTGGCTCGCCGAGGAAATCCTGGAAATCCAGGCCCTGCGCGGAGCGCGGGCATGAGTCTGAAGCTGCTGCACGAGCCCGAGACCGAGGACCCCATCCTGTCGGTGGTGAACCTCATCGACATCTTCCTGGTGATCATCGCGGCCCTCCTCATCACCGTGGCCCAGAATCCCCTGATCAATCCCTTCAGCAAGCAGGACGTGACGGTGATTACCGACCCGGGCAAGCCGACCATGGAGATGGTGGTGAAAAAGGGCGAGAAGATCGAGAAATACAAGGCCAGCGGCCAGATCGGCAGCGGCGACGGGGAAAAGGCCGGCGTCGCCTATCGCATGAAGGACGGCTCCATCGTGTATGTTCCCGAAACTGCCCCCGCATCCGGTGCCGCTACCCCCGCCCGGACCGGGCAGCCCTGAACCTTTGGCGGAGTCCTGCACCATGTCCTTCTTGCGTTTTTCCCTGGGCTTCGGCCTCTGCGTGGCGCTCCTGGCCGGCGGCGCCCAGGCCGCCTCCCCGGGGGCCGAAACCGGTATTTTCGAAACCGCCAGCGGCCGCAGCCTGAGCCGGGCCGAACTGTTGCAGCGCCTGGCCGGGGCCGATTACCTGCTGCTCGGGGAGCTGCACGACAATGCCGAGCAGCACCGGGAACGGGGTCTGTTGATCCGGGATCTGGCCCGGCAGCGGCCCGGCCTGAAAGTGCTGGCCGAGCACCTGGAACTGGGGCGGCAGGTGGAGGAGGGCGGGGCGCCGCTGGAGCGCCTGAGCCGCGCCGGCTTTGATCCCAAGGGCTGGCGCTGGCCGGCCCACGAGCCCCTGTTCGCCCCCCTTCTGGAGGAGCCTCTGCCGCTCTTGGGGGGCAATATTCCCCGGGACGAGGCCCGCCGCATCGTGCGGGAGGGCCAGAGAGCCCTGCGGCCTGCCCTGGCGGCCGCCATGCAGGCCACGCCCCTGGGGCCTGAGGCCCGGGCCCAGCTGGAAGCGAGCCTGCTCCAGGGCCATTGCGGCCAGATGCCGGAGCGCCTCAAGGCTCCCATGGTGCTGGCCCAGGAGGCCAAGGACGCGGCCATGGCCCGGGGGCTCCTGGATGCCGGGGCGCCGGCCGTGCTGGTGGCCGGCAATGGCCATGTGCGCCGGGACTACGGGGTGCCGCGCTTCCTGCCCGGGGGCCGCAGCCTGAGCGTGGGTTTTCTGGAGCAGGGCCGGGTGGAAAGCGAGGGGGCCGCCCTGGCCCTCATCTACGACTATGTCTGGGTGACGCCGGCCATGAGCCGGGATGACCCCTGCCTGGGCCTGAAACTGCCGGCGGCGGAGTCGGCCAGGGCCGTTTCGGGGAACTGAAGAAATTCTCACGGCCGGCATTTTTGCCGGCCGGGCGGGCAGTTATAATCGCGGCTTTCACCCATCCATAGCTCCGGAGACAGATAACAATGAACCTCGACGCCCTTTCCATCGGCAAGGACATTCCCAACGATTTCAACGTGGTCATCGAAATTCCCGCCAACACCCCGGGTATCAAGTTCGAACTGGACAAGGATTCCGGTTGCGTGCTGGTGGACCGCTTCATGTCCACCCCCATGCACTACCCCTGTGACTACGGCTTCATCCCCCATACCCTGTCCGATGACGGCGATCCGGTGGATGTGCTGGTGGTGGCCCCGTTCCCCCTGCGTCCCAGCGTCGTGGTCCGCTGCCGTCCCCTGGGCATGCTGGAAATGGAAGACGAAGCCGGCATGGATGCCAAGCTGGTGGCCGTGCCCGTCTCCAAGCTGACCACCATCTATGATGACGTGAAGAGCGTGGATGACCTGCAGCCCCTGTTGCTGCAACAGATCGCCCACTTCTTCGAGCACTACAAGGACCTGGAAAAGGGCAAGTGGGTCAAGGTCAAGGGCTGGAAGGGCATCGATGCCGCCAAGCAGGAAATCCTGGATTCCGTGCAGCGTTTCGAAGCCAGCAAGGAAAAGCCCCATTTCTGATCCCGGTTCTCCCGGGTTTTCCTGATGCCAATGCCCGCCCTCCGGCGGGCGTTGTTTTTTTGTATAGTGGCGCCCCATGTCCTCACTCAAAATCGCCATGGCCCAGGTCAATCCCGTCCTGGGCGACCTCGACGCCAATGTGGAACTGATCGCTGCCGCCGCCCGGGAAGCCTGGCTGGCCGGCGCCGACCTGCTCCTGACCCCGGAACTGGCCCTGTGCGGCTATCCGCCCGAAGATCTGCTGCTGCGCCCGGACTTCCTGCGGGCCTGTGACCAGGCCCTGGAGCGCCTGGCCGCCCGGGTGGAAGGCATCACCCTGGTGGTGGGCCATCCGGTGTTCCGCGATGGCCGCTGCTACAACGCCGCCACGGTGCTGCAGCCGGGGCGGCCTGCCCTGTCCTATCACAAGCAGCGCCTGCCCAATGCCCAGGTCTTCGACGAGGTGCGCTATTTCAGCCCGGGCACGGCGCCCCTGGTGGTAGAGCTGCAGGGGGTCCGCTGCGGCCTGGCCATCTGCGAGGATGTCTGGCATCCGGAACCGGCGCGTCTGGCCCGGGAAGCCGGGGCCGAACTGCTTCTGGTCCTGAATGCCTCCCCCTGCCACCTGGGCAAGCAGCCGGAGCGGGCCGACACCCTGGGCCGCCGGGTGCTGGAGACGGGGCTGCCTGCCGTCTACACCAACCTGGTGGGCGGACAGGATGAACTGGTGTTCGACGGGGGTTCCTTCGCCCTCAACCGGGAAGCTCGGATCATGGCCCGGCTGCCCCAGTTCGAAACCGGGGTGATGCTGGTGGATTACCTGGATGGGGACATCCAGCCCGGCCTGGTGGCGCCCATCCTGCCCGAGGAAGCCGAGGCCTATCAGGCCCTGGTGCTGGGGGTGCGCGACTATGTGGGCAAGAACCGTTTCCCCAGTGTGCTGATCGGCCTCTCCGGCGGCATCGATTCGGCCCTGACCGTCTGCGTCGCCGTGGATGCCCTGGGGGCCGACAAGGTGCGGGCGGTGATGATGCCTTCACCCTACACGGCCCAGATGAGCCTGGACGATTCCCGGGCCATGGTCGAGGCCCTGGGCATCCACTATGACGAGATTCCCATCCAGCCGGCGATGCAGGCCTTCGAGACCATGCTGGCCTCCCAGTTCGCCGGGACCCAGGCGGATACCACCGAGGAGAACATCCAGGCCCGGGCCCGGGGCATGATCCTGATGGCCCTTTCCAACAAGACCGGGGCCCTGGTGCTCACCACCGGCAACAAGTCGGAAATGGCCGTGGGCTACTGCACCCTGTACGGGGACATGGCCGGCGGTTTCGCCGTCATCAAGGATGTGTACAAGACCCTCGTGTATCGCCTGTCCCGCTTCCGCAACCGGCAGAGCCCGGACCGGCCGCCGATTCCCGAGAACATCATCGTCCGTCCCCCCTCCGCCGAGCTGCGGCCCGACCAGAAGGACCAGGATTCCCTGCCCGAGTACGAGATTCTCGATACCATCGTCCAGGGCTACATGGAAGAGGATCGCAGCCCCCGGGAACTGATCGCCAGCGGCCTGCCCGAAGCGGCGGTGAGAAAGGTGGTGCGCCTACTGCGCATCGCCGAGTACAAGCGCCGCCAGGCCCCGGTGGGCATCCGCATCACGCCCCGTGGCTTCGGCAAGGATTGGCGGTATCCTATTACCAACCGCTATGCGGACGAATATTGATTCCTAGGAGAGACAAGCATGAAAAAGATCGAAGCCATCATCAAACCCTTCAAGCTGGACGAAGTGCGGGAAGCCCTGTCCGAAATCGGCGTCACCGGCCTGACCGTCACCGAGGTCAAGGGTTTCGGCCGCCAGAAGGGGCACACGGAGCTGTACCGGGGCGCCGAGTACGTGGTGGATTTCCTGCCCAAGATCAAGCTGGAGATCGTGGTGGCCGAGCATATCGTTGAGCCGGCCATCGACGCCATCATCAAGGCGGCGGGCACCGGCAAGATCGGCGACGGCAAGATCTTCGTCATGCCCGTGGAACAGGTGGTGCGCATCCGTACCGGCGAAACCGGAGAAGCCGCCGTCTGACCCGGTCTCTCACGACGCTGCCGTAAACGGCCCCGGGAGTCGCATCCCGGGGCTTTTGTTTTTGGGGGACGGCATCGGCCTGCCAAGCCGCGGGGCACCCAGGTAATCCAGCAGTTCCCGGAGCAGGGCAGCGGAGCTCGGCTGGTTGCGCCTGCTCAGTTCCCGGAGCTTGTGGCCTGGGGGCGCAGCACGAGGAGCTTGCCGAAGGAGCGCAGGGCGACGATTTCTTCCAGCTTCAGGCCGCTGTCCCCAAACATGCGCTGCCATTCCTGCAGGGTGCGCTCCCGGCCCCGGGTGCCCATGAACATCTGCATGTCGAAGCTGGCGCTGCTCAGGTCAGCTCCTGTTTCGGGCATGACCTGTTCCAGCAGCACGATAGGAGCGCCCCGGCCGCCGCTGGCCCGGGCCAGATTGCGCAGGGCCCGCAGGCAATCGGCCTGGCCCATCCCGTGGAGTACGGCGGAGACCAGGTAGATGTCCCGCTCGTCCCGGGCCGGGGGAAGCGCCTGCAGCAGGTCGCCGGCCTGAAACTCCAGGCGCAGGGCGTCCGGGTCGGGGTGGGCGGCCCAATGGGTCCGGGCTTCGGCGATCACCTGAGGGCAATCCAGGACCAGGGCCTGCAACCCGGGATGGCGCCGGAGGATGGCCAGGGACTTGCTGCCCCGGGCGCCTCCCACATCGATGATGCGCCGGAAGCGGCTCCAGTCGAAGTCCGTGGCGAAGCTGTCGCCGCTGAGCGCTTCGACGCTGTCCATGGCCTCGGAGAACAGGCGGGCGAAATCCGGTGCCCTGTCCAGGTGGGCAAACAGCTCCTCCCCGTGGGTCAGCTCGAATGGCGGGGTGCCGCTGCGTATTCCCTGTTCCAGCTGTTCGTACCAGGGGCGGCTCATGGTGTCCGAGTTGTGCATCAGGATCATGGCCCGGACGTTGCCTGGGTGATCCTGCCGCAGGAAGGCGGAAACCTGATTGTTGCGATAGATGCCCGGTCCTGCTTCGGCAAATACCCCCAGGGCGGACAGCAGGCGCAGGAGCCGGGCGAGGGCGTCGGCATCGGCGCCGACCCGGGTAGCGATGCTGTCGCAGTCCAGCCGGGCATCTCCCAGTACGGTGGCCACATCGAGCCGGGTGGTTACGTACAGGGCCCGGGACTGCCAGAAGGCCGAGCCGATCTGCATCAGGCGGAAAGGGGGAGGGGTCAGCTTGCCGGGCAGGGTTTGCAGCCAGGCGCCGAATTTCATCATCTTTCCGAAGCGGCGTACGGCCCCGGCGTTGCGTTGCAGTGTCATGGTCAGTTTTCCTTGGTACTTGGCGCTTGCAGGCCGGCGGCGAAGAGATGGCCATTGAAGGCGGCCAGCTCCTGCAGGAAGGCGGCATCCATGGGGCGTTCCATCTGAGTTTCAAAGATGTCCTTGAGCAGCATCGGGGTCATGGCCAGGCTGACGAAGGCCAGGCGCAGGATGTCCGCATCCACCCGAAGACCGAGCTGGCCGCTGGCTTGCAGTTCTCCAACCCGGCGGGCACCCCGGGTCCGGCCCCGCTCCAGCAACTGCTGGATGAAACGCCGGCCCGGTCCCTGGTTCAGGGCCAGGACCTTCAGGATCAGCCTGGGAAATTCGGGATGCTTGCTCATGGTGTCGTAGTAAAGCTGGAGGAAGTCGGCAAAGCCATGGACCGAAGTCAGCATGGGGCCATCCAGTACTGCTAGCAGGGGGGCCAGGGTCTCTCGGATCATTTCCTCATACAGCCCCTCCTTGTGGCCGAAGTAGTAGCGGATCATGGAAACGTTGGCCCTGGCCCGTTCGGCGATCCGGCGCGTACTCACCCGGTGGTAGTCGTCGGCCAGGAAGCACTCCAGGGCGGCCCGCAACAGGCGGGCCCGAACGGGTTCTTCGGGATCGGGATGATCCATGGACAGCTCCTTTCTCTTGACCCGGGTAAGGCTAGCACCGGGGTTGAAGGGAGGCCGAGACCTTTCGTCAATCAAATTCTGGGAGATGATTGGATGGTGCCCCGGGAAGTGGTGAACAGCGTGAGGGAATGAGGCGAACGCAAAGCCGACGGGTCATCGGACATCTTTGGTAGTAGGCATTGCTGGACTTCAACCGAACCATGAGGAATAGCCCGATGACCCAAGACAGGATGCCGCTTTCTAAGGCATCAGGGGGATGTGGCACACGGAGAACCTGACCCTGGAACGGATAGGAATCCTGCGCGGTCCTTTTTCTCTGGTGTGTACAGGTTGGAACATTCCCGGCGGGACGGTGGTGCGCTCAGCAAGCGGCCCGGGGCGGAGGGGGGCGGGAAATCCAGCTGCGGTTGGGCCAATCTCACCGTCACCTATCGCTGGTGAGGGCAGTGATGTCCGGGACTGGCCCCGGGGCGGCGTCGCTTTTCGGCAGCGTCAGCACGAAGCGGGCGCCCGGGCCGGAGGCGGGGATTTCCGCGGTCAGGCGCCCCCCGTGGGCCTCGGCGATGCTGCGGCAGATGGAGAGCCCCAGGCCCAGGCCGTCCGGCTTGGTGGTGAAGAAAGGCTGGAAGAGCTGGGCGCAGGTGGTCGCATCCAGGCCGCAGCCCAGGTCCCGGACGCCCAGGCGGATGTAGTCGCCGGCGTCTTCCAGACTGACCAGGATCTGCTGGCGTTCGGGCGGTAGTTCCTGGCTGGCGTCCCAGGCATTCTTGAGCAGGTTCAAGAGCACCTGCTGGAGCTGCAGCCGGTCGGCCCCGATCCGGGTGCCGGCAGGCAGGCGGTCATCCACCTCCACCCGGGGCGCCCGGGCCAGCATGCCCTGGAACAGGGTGATCGCCTCCTGCACCACTTCCCCCGGGGCGACAGGCGCACAGCTGCCGACCCGCTTGCGGGAAAAGCCGCGGATCCGCGCCATGATTCCGGCGGCCCGTTCGGCTTGGTCGGCGATCTCGCCGGCGGCCTCGCGTACGGCCGCCTCGGTCAGGCGCTGGTTGTCGGCCCGGCGCCTGAGGCTGCCGGCGTAATTGGTGATGGTGGCCAGGGGCTGGTTGAGCTCGTGGGCCAGGGTGCCCGAGAGTTCTCCAAGCACCGACAGGCGGGACAGGTGTTCGGCCTGCTCCTGGGCGGCCCGCATCCGCTGTTCGCTGGCGTCCCGGGCGGCCAGGGCCTCCCGCAGGGCGCGGGTGCGGACATGCACCAGATGTTCGACCCGCAGGGTGTACAGCACCCAGGCCAGGATCAGCAGGGCCATGCCGGCCATCCAGGGCCAGTAGCGTTCGGCCAGGTGCCTCAGGCCGGGGCTGCGCAGATAGGCATAGGGGCCGATTTCCAGCTTGCGGAACAGCTCATGCACGGACTGGTAGTCGGCCGGCATGGACCAGGCCATGCCGTGTTTTTCCTGCGTCATGCCCAGCAGGGCAATGGCCACTGCCCGGGAGTGTTCCGGGGGCGTATGGCGCAGGGCCGCCAGGGGCCAGTCCGGGTAGAGGCGGGTGGAGCTGGCGCAGGGAAAGCCGGGAATCTCCCGGGGGGAGAGTACCCGGTAGCGCGCCATCCAGTCCGGCCGGCTTTCCAGCATGCAGCTGCGCAGCACCCCCGCATCCGCCTGGCCCTGTTCCAGGGCTTCGATGACCCGATTCATGGGCAGGCCCACTTCATGGAGCCCGGCCAGCTCCTGCTCCGGATCGATACCCAGCCCCAGGAGTTCGCCCCAGAGCATCTGGTAGCCCCCGAAGGCTTCGTGACTGACGACGGCCAGACGCCGGCCGCGCAGGTCCTCCAGGCGGCGCAGGGGGCTGGAGTCCCGGCGAACGATCACGGTGGAACCCAGGGCGGACTGGGGCGAGCGCCCGCTGCCCGCATCCAGGGAGAGGATGCGGCTTGCGCCCAGCTCCGCCTCCAGTTCGATGTAATGCCCGGGGTTGGTGATGACGAAATCCAGCTCCCCCCGGCGGGCTGCAGCACGCAGGCCCTCATGGTCGAAATGGGTGAGGCTGACCTGGTATCCGGGCAGGGAGGTTTGCAGCTGGCGCAGCACCGGGGACCATTCCTGGATCGTCGCCTCGGCGCCCAGCACCGCGAGTACGCCGATGCGCAGGGGAGGGGCGGCGGTCGCCCCTGTCCCGGCCGGCAGGAACAGGAGGAGGGCGACCAGTCCGGTCAGCAGGGGCAGGCATCTGGAGAACACGGAGGGACGGAGGAATGGCGAACTGTCATTGTCCCCCACAGGCCCGCGGCCGCCCAGGGGGCTTTGCCGGGCCGGTCGCGCCCGCCAACGAAAACGCCGCGCAAGGCGGCGTTCGGGATGGTCTGGGGGCCTCAGGGAGTTCAGGGGTTGCTGATGACCCGGCGGGCGCCGTTGTAGCGTTGCACCCAGTAACTGTTCTGCATGTTTTCCACCCGCACGGCGCTGCCGGCCCGGGGGGCGTGCAGGAAATAGTTGTCGCCCATGTAGATGCCCACATGGGAAAAAGCCCGGCGCATGGTGTTGAAGAACACCAGATCACCAGGCTTGAGTTCGGACTTGTCGCTTACTTCCTCGCCGAGCTGGGATTGTTCCCGGGCGGTACGGGGCAGGACCAGGCCTGCGGCTTCCCGGTACACCACCTGGACGTAACTGCTGCAGTCCAGACCGCTGTTGGGGTCATTGCCCCCCATGCGGTAGTTGATGCCCACCAGCTCCAGGCCTTTCAGGATGACATCCTGGGCCGCATTGGAGTAACGTGCGAAAAACGATTTTTCCTCGTGCTGGCGGGCCGGATCGGCGAGACCAGCGGTACTGAAGGATGCCGCAGCAGCGGCACACAGAACCAGAGCGAGGGCTTTGAAAGGCTTCAACATGGGCGCACAATTTAGGCGATTACTCATGTTTTGTAAACTATTCAGCGGCATAGCACCTTGAGCGTAATTGATGTTTATAATTCGTAATTATGAATTCTGCGACCCCGTTTCCCGGCCCGGTGCAGCCGTTTTTGCGGTTGAAAAAGGAGTACTGAGCCGTGTCTGAACTGCCTCGCATCCTGATTGTTGACGATTCCCGCATGGTGCGGGCTTCCTTGAGCCGGCATCTGAAGGGCATCTACGAGGTGCGGGAGGAGGGCGATGGCGAGGCGGCCTGGCAGACCTTGGTGCTGGATCACACCATCTCGGCGGTGATTTCCGATCTGCAGATGCCGGTGCTGGATGGTTTCGGCCTCCTGGAACGGGTGCGGGCCTGCAAGCTGGCGCGTCTGCGGGAAATCCCCTTCGTGCTGATTTCCGGGGAGGACGACCAGGAGTTCCTGGACAAGGCCGAGAAGCTGGGGGTGTCGGACTTCATCAACAAGGGCATCAATGCCGTGGAGTTGAAGACCCGGCTGGCCCATCTGCTGCAGTTCGCTTCCACCCGGCAGAGCCTGGAGGAGGCCAAGGCCCAGCAGGTGCAGGACCCGGATACGGGGCTGTTTACCCGCAAGTACATCGAGTTGCAGGCGGCTCAGGCCCTGTCCCATGCCTTCCGTCACCATGGTGAGGCCAGCGTCATGGTCATCGGTTTCGATGACTATCCCGCCCTGATCGACCAGGTGGGGGAGGCCAAGGCGGCGGAGATGGGGGTCAAGTTCGCCCGGCTGGTGGCGGGCAAGATCCGCCGGGAGGATTGCCTGGGGCACTTTGCCCCGGGGCGTTTTGCCATCGTGTCGCCGGGTACGGCGCCCGGGTCCTGCATTTCCTTTGCGGACCGGGTGCGGCGGGCCGTGGCCGATGCGGTGATCACTGCCGGGGGCAAGCGTCTTTCCCTGACCATGAGTGTCGGGGTGGCGAGTGTGCCGGCGGACCGGGTGATCTCGGCCGGCAGCCTCATGGACCTGGCCTGCAACCGCATGGAAGCGGCCATGGCGGCGGGGGGCAATCGTACGGATTCGGGGGATCTGGCCCTCAATGCGCCGGTGCTGCCCCTGAGCCTGAACCAGGCCCTGGAGCTGCTGCGGGACAATCGTCCCGAGGCGGTGACCCGGCAATTGGGGCGCCTGGGGCAGCAGTTGCTGCCCATGCTGCGTTTGCTGCAGCAGGAATTGGGGGTGGAGCTGCCCCTGGATGAGTTGGAGAAG
The DNA here is from genome assembly GCF_000429665.1 of Azovibrio restrictus DSM 23866. Lineage (GTDB taxonomy): Bacteria > Pseudomonadota > Gammaproteobacteria > Burkholderiales > Rhodocyclaceae > Azovibrio > Azovibrio restrictus. Next base: position 340,499 of record NZ_AUCH01000001.1, on the reverse strand, counting down.
AGATTGGCAGATCGGGAGCAGCAACACAAACCTGACTAGGCCGTTGTTTATTTTTTGCAGGAAAACACCAAGGAAGAGGGAGTCTTATGACCAGTTACAAAGAGTTTCACAAGTATTCCATCGAGAATCCGGATGCCTTCTGGAGTGAGCAGGCTCAGCTGGTGGATTGGAAGGAACCGTTCACCCAGGTGTGCGACTATTCGCGCCCTCCGTTTGCCAAGTGGTTCGTGGGTGGCAAGATCAATCTCTGCCACAACGCCGTGGATCGCCACGCTGCCAAGCGTCCCGATGACCGGGCCCTGATCTATGTGTCCACCGAGACCAACGAAGAAAAGGTCTACTCCTACGCCGAGCTGCAGCGCGAAGTGGAGCGCATGGCCGCCATCTACAAGAGCCTGGGCGTCAACAAGGGTGACCGGGTCCTGATCTACATGCCCATGATTCCCCAGGCCTGCTTCGCCATGCTGGCCTGCGTACGCATCGGTGCCATCCATTCCGTGGTGTTTGGTGGCTTCGCTTCCGGTTCCCTGGCCACCCGCATCGACGATGCCAAGCCGGCCCTGATCGTGTCCGCCGATGCCGGCATGCGCGGCGGCAAGGCCGTGCCCTACAAGCACCTGCTCGACGACGCCATCGACATTGCCGAGCACAAGCCCGCCAAGGTGCTGATGGTCAATCGGGGCCTGGATCCCGAGTTCAACAAGGTCGAAGGCCGTGACGTGGATTACGCCAGCCTGCGGGAAACCGTGCTGGACGCCCAGGTCCCCTGTGAGTGGATGGAATCCTCCGATCCTTCCTACATCCTGTACACCTCCGGCACCACCGGCAAGCCCAAGGGCGTGCAGCGTGACACCGGCGGCTACTGCGTCGCCCTGGCTTCCACCATGAAGCACATCTACTGCGGCGAAGCTGGCGAGACTTTCTTCTCCACCTCCGACATCGGCTGGGTGGTGGGGCACTCCTACATCATCTACGCCCCCCTGATCGCCGGCATGGCCACGATCATGTACGAAGGCACCCCCCTGCGTCCCGACCCCGGTATCTGGTGGAAGATCGTCGAAGACTACAAGGTCTCCGTCATGTTCTCCGCCCCCACCGCCGCCCGGGTGCTGAAGAAGCAGGATCCCAAGTACCTGCACACCTACGACATCTCCAGCCTGAAGCACGTCTTCATGGCGGGCGAACCCCTGGACCAGCCCACCCATGAATGGATCATGGGCGAGCTGGGCAAGCCCGTGATCGACAACTACTGGCAGACCGAGACCGGCTGGCCCATGCTCTCCGCCATGCACGGTGTGGAGCAGACCCCGCTGAAGTTTGGCTCCCCCAGCTTCCCGGTCTATGGCTACAACCTGAAGATCTACCGGGAAGATGGTTCCGAGTGCGAGGCCAACGAGAAGGGCATCGCCGCCGTGGTGCCGCCCCTGCCGCCCGGTTGCCTGTCCACCGTCTGGGGGCAGGACGAGCGCTTCGTCAGCACCTACTTCTCCCTGTTCAAGGACCCGCTGGTCTATTCCTCCTATGACTGGGCCATCAAGGATGAAGACGGTTACTTCTTCATCCTGGGCCGTACCGACGACGTGATCAACGTGGCCGGCCACCGCCTGGGCACCCGCGAAATCGAGGAAGCCGTCCAGGGTCACAACGCCATTGCCGAAGTGGCCGTGGTGGGCGTCGAGGACAAGCTCAAGGGCCAGGTGCCCATCGCCTTCGCCGTGGTCAAGGATGCCTCCCGGATCGCCACGACCGAACAGCGTGCTGCCCTGGAGAAGGAAGTGTTCAAGGTGGTGGATGACTCCCTGGGGGCCATCGCCCGTCCGGGCCGGGTGCACTTCGTCACCGGTCTGCCCAAGACCCGTTCCGGCAAGATGCTGCGCCGTTCCCTGCAGGCCCTGGCCGAAGGGCGCGATCCCGGCGACCTGACCACCATCGACGATCCCTCCACCCTGGAGCAGATCAAGGCTCTGCTGGCCGGCTGATTCCTGTCAGCCCAGCCTCTGGAAACGGCCCCCGAGCGGGGCCGTTTTTTCTTGGGCTCTGTTATATTGGGGGCTGGATCAACAGCCCCTTTTTTTCTGTGCTGAAGAAGATCAATGTGGAGCATCTCCGGGTCGGCATGCACCTGGAGCAATTCTGCGGTTCCTGGATGGATCACCCCTTCTGGCGCAACTGCTTCGTCATCACTGATCCCGAGGACTTAGTGCGCATCCGCGAGAGCTCCATCCGCGAGGTCTGGATCGATGCGGCCAAGGGGCTGGATGTGGAAACGGCCCAGGTGGTGGCCGAGGCCGAGGCGGACGTGGTGCATGAGGAGTTGCGTGCCGCCTCCCGCCAGCCGGCCCTACAGGAAAAGACCAGCATGGCCGAGGAGGCCAAGCGGGCGGCCCGGATCTGCGCCAAGGCCAAGGAAGCCGTGGTTTCCATGTTCCAGGAAGCGCGCATGGGCAAGGCCATCGATGCGGAGCAGGCCCTGCCCCTGGTGGAGGAGATTTCCTCTTCGGTTTCCCGTAATCCCGGCGCCTTGATCAGCCTAGCCAGGCTGAAGACGGCCGACGATTACACCTACATGCACTCGGTGGCCGTCTGCGCTCTGATGATCGCTTTGGCCCGGCAGCTGGGGCTGGACGAACAGCAGACCCGGGAGGCTGGCCTGGCCGGTCTGCTGCACGACCTGGGCAAGGCCCTGATTCCTTACGAAATCCTCAACAAGCCCGGCAAGCTCACGGATGCGGAGTTCGAAGTCGTCAAGACCCATCCGGCCGAGGGGCATCGTCTCTTGCTGGAGGGGAGCGGCGTCGGTCCGGTGACCCTGGATGTCTGTCTGCACCACCACGAGAAGGTGGATGGCAGCGGTTATCCCGAAGGCTTGAAAGCGGAGCAGATCAGCCTGTTCGCCAAGATGGGGGCGGTCTGCGATGTCTATGATGCGATCACCTCCAATCGGCCTTACAAGAACGGCTGGGACCCGGCCGAGTCCCTGAAACGCATGGCCGAATGGGCCAAGGGGCATTTCGACGAGGCCGTGTTCCAGGCCTTCGTCAAGAGTCTGGGCATCTACCCGGTGGGCTCTTTCGTGGCCCTGAGCTCCGGGCGCCTGGGCGTGGTCCTGGAGCAGAGCGAAAAATCCCTGCTGAAGCCGGTGATCAAGGTGTTCTTTTCCACCCGTTCCCAGGCCTACATCAAGCCGGAAATCATCGACCTTTCCCGGCCTGGCTGCCCCGAGAAGATTTCCGGTCGGGAAGACCCGGCCAAATGGGGCATCAAGGATGTGGACCGTTTCTGGGCCGGAGACCAGGCTCGTATCTGACTTATGTCATGTCCATAAGCCGGGGTGGCGGAAAAATAGCGTTCCGGGCGCTCTGAGCAGGGGGCTTGTCAGCCTGGAGCAAGCTCCAGCCCGTATAATGCCGCCATGGTTTCCGTCGTTCATTCCGTCGCCACCCAGGGCGACGACCAACACTCCCTGCAAACCCTCTCGGAAGGTCTGAGCGTCGAGGACGTCGAACGTCTGGGCGCTGCCCTGACCTTTGTCCGGGAGGTCTATGGCGACGCTGTCCTGGGCAGCGGCGAAGGCATCTGGTCCCATGCGCTGGGCATGGCCCTGATCGTGGCCGGCCTGAAGCTCGATACCGACTCCCGCCTGGCGGCCCTGCTGTTTGCCGTCCCTGCCTATGACGAGCCCAGTGCGGCCCAGATCAGTAGCCGTTTCGGCCCCGATGTGGCGCAGCTGGTGCAGGGGATCTCCCGCCTCAACCGTCTGCGTCCCATTGCCCGGGGCTTCATGGCCGGCAGCAGCGAGGTGGGCAACAGCAATCCCCAGGAAACCCGGGCCCAGGTGGAGGTGCTGCGCAAGATGCTGCTGGCCATGGTGGAGGACATCCGCGTGGTGCTCCTGCGCCTGGCTTCCCGCACCCAGACCCTGCGCTACTACGCCGCCAATGCCGACGAACTGCGGGTCCAGGTGGCCCGGGAGACCCTGGAGCTCTACTCTCCCCTGGCCAACCGGCTCGGGGTGTGGGAACTGAAGTGGGAGCTGGAGGACCTGTCCTTCCGCTTCCTGCATCCGGAGACCTACAAGAAAATCGCCAAGATGCTCGATGAGAAGCGCATCGAGCGGGAGCAGTTCATCGCCGACGCCATCGAGCGGCTGAAGGGGGAGCTGTCCACCCTGGGCATCGATGCGGAGGTCTATGGCCGCCCCAAGCACATCTACAGCATCTGGAACAAGATGCGCAAGAAGGGGGTGGAGTTCTCCGAGGTCTATGACATCCGCGCCCTGCGGGTCATTGTCGAAGGGGTGAAGGACTGCTACACGGCCCTGGGCATCGTGCACAACATCTGGACGCCGATTCCCAAGGAATTCGACGACTACATCTCCAATCCCAAAGGCAATTACTACCGCTCCCTGCACACGGCGGTGCGCTGTCCCGACGGCCGTTCCCTGGAAGTGCAGATCCGTACCTGGGACATGCACCGGCATGCGGAGCTGGGGGTTGCGGCCCACTGGCGCTACAAGGAAGGCAGCAAGAGCGGCGGCGAGGACAGCTACGACGAGAAGATCGCCTGGTTGCGCCAGCTCCTGACCTGGAAGGACGAGGTGGCCGACAGTTCCGACTGGGTGCGCCACTACAAGCAGGCAGCCCTGGACGAGACCATCTACATCCTGACGCCGCACGGCAAGGTGGTGGACCTGCCCCGGGGCGCCACGCCCCTGGACTTTGCCTACCGGGTGCATACGGATCTGGGGCATCGCTGCCGGGGGGCCAAGATCGATGGTCTGCTGGCGCCCCTGAACACCACCTTGAAAACCGGCCAGCGGGTGGAAATCATCACCGCCAAGCAGGGCGGCCCTTCGCGGGACTGGCTCAACACCGCCCAGGGCTACATCCAGACCAAGGGGGCCCGGACCAAGGTGCGCCAGTGGTTTGCCAGTCTGGCCCTGGAGGAAACCCTGGCTGATGGCCGTTCGGTGATCGCCAAGGAACTGCAGCGCCTGGGGCAGGGGGGCGTCAATATCGAGGAGCTGTCGCGCAAGCTGGGCTTTGCCAGGAGCGACGACCTGTTCGTGGCCGCCGCCCGCAACGAGCTCAACCTGCGCCAGTTCCAGGCCGTGGTACGGGGCGATCCCCAGACCCTGGTGGATGCCGATGCCCTGGAAAAACCGGCCATCGCCCTGCGACGTCCGGCCGAGGAACCCAAGGGCATCCTCATCGTTGGCGTGGACAAGCTGCTGACCCAGCTGGCCCGCTGCTGCAAGCCGGCGCCCCCGGATCCCATCGAGGGTTTCGTCACCCGGGGCAAGGGGGTTTCCATCCACCGGGTGGATTGTCCCAACTTCCAGCATCTGGCCGCCCTGCATCCGGAACGGGTCATCGAAACCGACTGGGGCGGGGCCGAGGCCGACGGCATCTTTGCCACCGACATCGTGGTGGATGCCCATGATCGCCAGGGGCTGCTGCGCGACATTTCCGAGATTTTCGCCAAGGAGAAGATCAACGTCATCGGCGTCAATACCCAGTCCAAGCAGGGCAAGGCGCGCATGGGGTTCACGGTGGAGGTGCACAACCTGCAGCAGTTGAAGCGCACCCTGGGCCTGATCCACGAGGTGGAAGGGGTGGTGGCCGCCCGGCGCGGTTGATCCGGCCTCCCGAAAAAGCAAAAGCCCCGGCCAGCAGCCGGGGCTTTTGTTTGGGCGCCTCAGTGTCCCAGGGAGGCCATCAGCTCCGCCTGCACGTTTCTGGGCTTGGCCCGGGGCGAACGTTTGCGGCTGTAATGGCCGTCGCTGGACATCTCCCAGGCCAGCTGGTTGTCGGCCAGGTAATGGCGCAGGCCTTCGAGCATGACCCGCTTTTTCAGCCGGTGGTCGAGGATGGGGAAGGCCAGCTCGATGCGGCGGAAGAAATTGCGCTCCATCCAGTCGGCGCTGGAGAGGTAGAGCTTTTCTTCCCCGTCGGCGTGGAAGAAGAAGACCCGGTGGTGTTCCAGGAAGCGGCCGATGATGGAGCGCACCCGGATGTTGTCCGACAGGCCGGGCACGCCCGGGCGCAGGGCGCAGACGCCGCGCACGATCAGATCGATCTGTACCCCGGCCTGGGAGGCCTCGTACAGCGCGTTGATGGTTTCCGGCTCCAGCAGGGCGTTCATCTTGGCCACGATCATGGCCTTCTTGCCGGCCCGGGCGTGTTCCGCCTCGGCCTGGATGCAGGCAACGATATTGGGTTGCAAGGTGAAGGGGGCCTGCCACAGGTGCTTCAGGGTACGGGCCTTGCCCAGGCCGGTGAGCTGCTTGAACACCTCGGAGACGTCCTGGCCGATTTCCTCGTTGGCGGTCAGGAGGCCGAAGTCCGAGTACAGGCGGGCGGTGCGCGGGTGGTAGTTGCCGGTGCCCAGATGCACGTAGCGGCGCAACTGGCCTTCTTCCCGGCGCACGATCAGGAGGGCCTTGGCATGCACCTTGTAGCCCACCACCCCGTACACCACGTGGGCGCCGACTTCTTCGAGCTTGGTGGCCCAGCCGATGTTGGCCTCCTCGTCGAAGCGGGCCATCAGTTCCACCACCACGGTCACTTCCTTGCCGTTCTGGGCGGCGCGGATCAGGGACTGCATCAGCACCGAGTCGGTGCCGGTGCGGTACACGGTCATCTTGATGGCGGCCACCTGGGGATCGGTGGCGGCCTGCTGCAGCAGGTCGATGACCGGGGCGAAGGACTGGTAGGGGTGGTGCAGCAGGATGTCCCCCTGGCGGATGGTGGCGAAGATGTTGGGATTCTTGTCCAACCCCTTGGGCAGGCCCGGGGCGTAGGGGGAGAACTTCAGGTCGGGGCGGTCCACCCAGTCCGGCACCTGCATCAGGCGCACCAGGTTCACCGGCCCCTGGACCCGGTACAGGTCGGCTTCCGTGAGGCCGAACTGGGAGAGCAGGAAGGAGGTCATGGCCGGCGAGCAGTTGTCCGCCACTTCCAGGCGCACCGCGTCGCCGAAGTGGCGGTGGGGCAGTTCCCCCTGGAGCTTGGTGCGCAGGTTGGTGATTTCCTCCTCATCCACGAACAGGTCGGAGTTGCGGGTGACCCGGAACTGATAGCAGCCCAGTACCGTCATGCCGGAGAACAGTTCGCCGACGAACTCGTGCAGGATCGAGGAGAGGAACACGAAGCCGTAGGGGCAGTCGGCCAGCTCGGGGGGCAGCTGTACCACCCGGGGCAGCATGCGTGGCGCCTGGACGATGGCGGCGCCGGAACTGCGGCCGAAGGCGTCCTTGCCCTGCAGTTCCACAGCAAAGTTGAGGCTCTTGTTGAGCACCCGGGGGAAGGGGTGGGAAGGGTCCAGCCCGATGGGGGTCAGCACCGGGATCATCTCGCGGATGAAGTAGTCCCGGATCCAGGTGCGCTGGGCCTCGGTCCAGGCGGAGCGGCGGATGAAGTGGATGCCCTCGGCGGCCAGTTGGGGGGTGATCTCCTGGTTGAAGGTCTGGTACTGCTCCTCCACCAGGGCATGGGCGGCGCTGCTGACCATGCGGAACACCTCGTGGGCGGTCTTGCCGTCGGTGGTCAGGGTGGAGGCATTGGCGCGGATCTGCTCCTTGAGGCCCCCGACCCGGATCTCGAACAGTTCATCCATGTTGCTGGAGACGATGCAGAGGAAACGCAGCCGCTCCAGCAGGGGGGTGCGTTCATCCCGGGCCTGGGCCATGACCCGGCGATTGAAGGCCAGTAGGCCCAGCTCACGGTTCAGGTAATGGTCGGAGGGGAACTGGCGATGGTGGGGGAGGCGGTTCATGATCTGGGTCCTCTGGAGACTTTAGGTGATGACTTGCTGCTAAGTCAGTCATTTTTTTACAGTTATATTAAAGGAATATTAACGGCGAAGATAAGGAAAGCGGGGAGGGGGCCGATGGTAGAATTGCCCGTCCCAATCCGAGCCTGATTTTTGATGGAATACGAAACGATCGCCGCCGTGGACCTGGGGTCCAACAGCTTCCGACTCCAGGTCGGGCGGGTGGTGGAGGACCAGATTTATCCCCTGGATTCCCTCAAGGAAACCGTGCGTCTGGCCAGTGGCCTGACCCCGGAGAAAATGCTGGACGAGGCCTCCCAGGTGAGGGGGCTGGAAGCCCTGCGACGCTTTGGCGAACGGTTGCGGGGGCTGGATGAAGGGGCGGTGCGGGCCGTGGCCACCAACACCCTGCGGGTGGCGAAGAATGCCCGGGAGTTCCTGGCCCAGGGGGAGGCGGCCCTGGGTTTCCCCATCGAAATCATTGCCGGTCGGGAAGAAGCGCGCCTGATCTACATCGGCGCCATCCACTCCCTGCCCCTGGTGCCCCACAAGCGGCTGGTGGTGGATATCGGCGGCGGCTCCACCGAATTCATCATCGGCAAGAAATCCGAGCCCTTCCTGACCGAGTCCCTCTACATGGGCTGCGTCAGCTATACCCTGCGCTATTTCCCCGATGGCCGGGTGGACAAGAAGCGCCTGCGTGAAGCCCAGGTAGCGGCGGCCAAGGAAATCGAGCTGATTGCCCACGATTACCTGCAACTGGGCTGGAAGGAGGCCGTGGGCTCCTCCGGCACGGCCCGGGCCATCGCCGATCTGCTGGAACTGAACAACCTCAATCCCGGCGCGGTCACCGGCATCACCCGGGAGGGGCTGGAGAAACTCGCCGCCATGCTCGTCAAGGCCGGCTCCATCCATGCCTTCAACGCCCCGGGGGTGCGCCCGGACCGGCTGCCGGTGCTGCCCGGGGGGCTGGCCATCCTCTCCGCCGTGTTCGAAGAGCTGGGGATAGAGCGCATGAACTACGCCGACGGCGCCCTGCGGCTGGGGGTGCTCTACGATCTGCTCGGACGTTTCCAGCAGCAGGACATGCGCGACGCCACGGTCAAGCAGTTCATGCGCCGTTATCAGGTGGAGCGGGGCCAGGCGGCCCGGGTGCGCAAGACGGCCCTGGACATCCTCGCCCAGCTGGGGGAGCGGCCGGGGGAAGAGCAGGAGCAGCAGTTCTTGGGCTGGGCGGCGGCGCTCCATGAAATCGGGATTTCCGTGGCCCACAACGGCTACCACAAGCATGGGGCCTACATCCTCACCTTTGCCGACATGCCGGGCTTTTCCAACAAGGATCAGGCGCGGCTGGCCACCCTGGTGCTCGGCCACCGGGGTAAGCTGGAAAAACTGGCGGCCCTGCCCCCGGAAGACTCCAGCTGGCGCCTGGTGTTCAGCCTGCGCCTGGCGGTGCTGCTGCACCGGACCCGGGATGACCGGGATCTGCCGGCCTACAGCGTCAAGGCGACGCCCGACGGGTTCCAGCTGGATCTGCCAGGGCGCTGGCTGGAATCCAACCCCTGGACGGCGGCGGCCCTGAGCGAGGAGACCCTGGTCTGGCGCCGGGTCGGACTGCTGTTCCGGGTGCGCTCCGGCGCCCAGGCCAAGGGGCGTTGAGGGTCATGGGGACACCGCTCCTGGTCCAGAATGCCGGCGAGGTCAGCCTCTCCGGCACCTGGACCCTGGTGTCCCTGATGGCTTCCGACCAGGACCCGCGCCGGGCCCTGGCGGCCCTGGGGCAGGTCCAGGGCTGGAACCTCCTGGGGGTGGAGCGGCTGGACAGTGCTGCGGCCGTGCTGCTCTGGCGTACCTGGGGGCGGCGCTGGCCGGAGCGCCTGGAAATTTCCCCCACGCTACGCGCCACCCTGGAGCGGGTGGCCGACTTGCCTCCGGAGCCGCCGGCCGTGCGGGATTATCGGGATTCCCTGGTGGGGCGGGTAGGGCGCCTGACCCTCTCCATCCTGCGTAACATGCTCGGACTGGTGGAGCTGTATGGCCGGCTGGTGCTGGATCTGTTCTTTCTCTGCCGCCATCCCCGGGACATCCCCTGGAAGGAGTTCTCCGCCAACCTCTACAAGGCCGGGGCCCAGGCCCTGCCGGTCTCGGCCCTGGTGGGCTTCCTGATCGGCATCACCATCAGTTATCTCTCGGCCCTGCAGTTGAAGACCTACGGGGCCGACCTGTTCATCGTGAACATCCTGGGCATCAGCATCATCCGGGAGTTGGGGCCGGTGCTGGTGGCAGTGCTGGTGGCCGGCCGTTCCGGCTCGGCCATGACGGCCCAGATCGGGGTGATGCGGGTGACCGAGGAAATCGACGCCCTGTCCACCCTGGGCGTGTCGCGCACCATCCGGGTGGTGCTGCCCAAGGTGGCGGCCCTGACCGTGGCCATGCCCCTGCTGGTGGTCTGGTCCTCGGCCTCCGCCCTGCTGGGGGGTGCCCTGGCGGCTTTCTGGCAGCTGGATTTTTCCTTCAACTATTTTTTCTCCATGCTGCCCAAGGCGGTGCCCATCGCCAATCTCTGGATCGGTCTGGCCAAGGGGGCCGTGTTCGGTTTCCTGATCGCACTGCTGGCCTGCCAGTTCGGTCTGCACGTGCGGCCCAACACCGAGAGTCTGTCCATGCGCACCACGGCGTCCGTGGTGACGGCCATCACCCTGGTGATCATCGTGGATGCCGTCTTCGCGATCTTCACCCGCAACCTGGGGATGCCAAGCTAGTCATGCAGATGCCGGTGATCGACATGCAGGGCATCTGGAGCCAGTACCGGGAGGTGGTGATCCACAAGGATCTGTCTTTCCAGGTCCAGCCCGGGGAAGTGGTTTCCCTGGTGGGGGGCTCGGGGAGCGGCAAGACCACCCTGTTGCGGGAGATTCTCGGCCTGTTGCGTCCCACCCGGGGCTCCGTGCGCCTGTTCGGCACCGACCTTCATGACCCGGATCCCATCCGCCAGCGGGACATCCGCCGCCGCCTGGGCATGCTGTTCCAGCAGGGGGCCCTGTTTTCGGCCCTGTCCGTTTATGACAACATTGCCTTTCCCTTGCGGGAGCTGCGTTTCCTCGACGAAGACTGGATCCGGGAGCTGGTGCTCCTGAAGCTGGCCATGGTGGAGCTGGAGCCCAAGCATGCGGCCCTGATGCCGGCCGAGTTGTCCGGCGGCATGATCAAGCGGGTGGCCCTGGCCCGGGCCCTGGCCCTGGAGCCGGAGCTGCTGCTGCTGGATGAGCCCACGGCGGGCCTGGACCCGGTCCGGAGCCAGAACTTCGTGCAGCTGATCAAGGAGTTGCAGCGCGCCATCGGCTTCACCGTGGTGCTGGTGACCCATGACATTGATACCATCTATGGCTTGGGCAGCGACGTGGCCGTATTGGCGGAACAACGCATCCTGATCCAGGGCAGCCTGGACCAGGTCGTCGCCCTGGATCACCCGGTGATCCACCAGTTTTTCGAAAACCATCGCAACCGCAGCGCCGCCTAGCCCTTCAGGATTCACTTCATGGAAAACCGCTCCCACGCCCTGATTGCCGGATTCTTCACCCTGCTGCTCGGGGCGGCCACCGTGCTGGCCCTGTACATGTTCGGCGAGCGCCGGGAGGACACCCGGGAGCTGCTGGTGGTCACCAAGCAGAACGTCACCGGCCTCAATCCCCAGGCCCAGGTCCGCTATCGGGGCATCCGGGTGGGGAAGGTGCTGGACATCCGCCTGGACCCGGAGGATGTGAGCAACATCCTGATTCTGGTGGAAGTGGACAGGCTGGTGCCCCTGAGCCGGGGAACCACGGCCAAGCTTTCCTACCAGGGGGTGACGGGCATTGCCCATGTGCTGCTGGAGGACGATGGGCGGGATCCCGGGGCCCTGGAGGGCAGCCTGCCCCGTGTCGCCATGCAGCCTTCCATGCTCGACCATCTGGAAGACGCCCTGCCGGGGGTGCTGGCCCAGGCCCAGCTGTTCCTGGTCAATGCCAATGCGGTGCTGGGTCAGGACAACCGGCAGAACCTGGGCAAGACCCTGGCCAATCTGGAGGCTGCCACCGGGCGCATGAACACTTCCATGGCCCAGTTGCAGAAGCTGCTGGCCGAAGACAATGTGGCGGGCATCGCGGCGGCCATGCAGCAGTCCGGTCCCCTGATGGGGGAGACCCGTAAGCTGGTGCAGCAGTTGCAGGGCGTATCCACCCGCATCGACGGCATGCTGGGGGAACCCAGCCAGGGGAACGTCAGCAGTCTGGTGCCCCGGATCAGCGACATGACCGTCGAACTCACCGCCACCTCCCGTCAGTTGAACCGGGTGCTGCACATGCTGGAGGATGCCCCCCAGAGCCTGGTATTCGGTACTCCCCCGGCCGCCCCGGGGCCTGGTGAGCCCGGCTTCTCGGCCCCGCCCGCTGCCCGTCCTTGAGGAATAGTCATGCGTATCCTGATCCTGTTGCTGGGGAGCCTGCTGCTGGCTGCCTGCGCTTCCCCCGCCTACCGTAACGGCAGCCAGCCGGTGGCCCTGTTCGACCTGGGGCCGGTGGCAGCACCTGAAGGCCAGGCTGTCCGTCCCTGGCGTTTCTCGGTCAGTGCCGGAGGCGGGCTGGAGGAGGTGGCCATGCGTTACCGTCTGGCCTACGCTGATCCTGCCCGGGTCATGGAATACGCCCAGTCCCGCTGGGTGGGCGGGCCGGCGGAACTGCTGCAGCGCCGCCTGGAATCCCGGCTCCACTGGACTGGGGCAGAAGCCGCCGATGCCTGTGAGCTGTATCTGGAATTGCGCCGTTTCGAGCAGGTGTTCGGCAATCCTGGTGCCAGTACCGGGGTCCTGGGGGTCAGGGCCCAATTGCGGCGCAAGACCGGGGCCGTGGTGGATGAGGTCTTGTGGACCCTGGAAGAGGCGGCGCCGACCCCTGATGCGGCGGGCGGGGTCCAGGCCCTGGCCAGCGCTGCCGACCGCCTGGCCGGGATGCTCCAGAACTGGCGCAAGGCCGGGGCGACCGGAGGAGGGCGCCAGGGCTGCCGGGAGTGAGTCATCATGAATCTGCCCTATCCCCTGCTGAGTGAGGCCTGGTACTGGCTGGCCTGGGGGCTCTGGTTGCCCCTGATGCTCCTGGCCCTGCGCCGGGCGCCCTGGTCCGTCTTCCGGGAGGGGGAGCGTCTGCATCTCTGGTTGGGCATGGTGGTGGTGCTGGTGCTGCTCTGGAGCATGAAGGCCGGGGTCAAGCCGGGGCTGGACCTGCACCTGACCGGCATCATGCTGTTTTCCCTGGTGTTCGAGCTGCCCCTGGCTTTCGTGGGCTTCAACCTGGTGCTCCTGGGGCTGGTGCTGAATGGGGCCCTGGCCTGGGAAAGCCTGGCCCTGAACGCCCTCCTGACCGCCGGTACCGGTCTGCTTCTGGCCAGACTGCTGCAACTGGGAGTGGACCGGCTGTTTCCCCGGCATTTCTTTGTCTTTGTCTTCCTCAAGGGATTTTTCGGCGCCGCCCTGGTGGTCATGGGGGTGGGGCTCGGTTTCACCTGTCTCTATGGTCTGGATGGCATCTATGCCTGGAATTACCTGCTGGAGGAATATCTGCCCTATTACCTGCTCCTGGGTTTCTCCGAGGCCTGGATTTCGGGTATGGTGCTGACCTTGATGCTGGTTTATCGTCCGGGCTGGGTCGCCACCTTTGATCAATCTATTTATTCAATTGGCAAGTAAGTGGTAGAATCCCCGGCTTCTTGAGGTTGATTGGGTTTTTATGGGGTTGAACATCAGAGTTTCCTCCATTTCCCTGGCCGTTTTGCTGGCTTGCTCGGGAAATGCCATGGCATTGGGCCTGGGCGAGATTCGTGGCGACTCGCGCCTGGGCGAATCCTTGAAGCTGGAAATCCCCGTGGTGCTGGGGGCCGGGGAGCGGCTGGAGTCCAGTTGCTTCCGCCTGGTCAAGCCGGCGGGGGATTTCCCCTGGTTGAAGCAGGGGCGTTTCGAGCTCAAGGGGCATACCCTGGTGGTGCGCAGTTTGCGCCCGGTTGCCGAGCCTATCTACCAGGTGGCGATCCAGGTGAACTGTGGTCACGACCTGCGCCGCGAATACACGCTGATGCTGTCGCCCCCCGTTCAGGGGCCGGTAGTGACGTCCGCCGGGCGCTCCGACTCCCGGCAGGGATCGGAGGGCGGCCGTCGCGTGCGTGCGGGGGAAACCCCTGCCAGCATTGCCGCCGAACTCTATCCTGACAGCCGTGCCGACCAGCGCCGTTTCGTCCAGGCCCTGATCCGCAGCAACCGGCATCTGGGGCTGAGCGCATCCCGGGGTGGCCGTCAGTCCCTGCCGGAAGGCGAGGAGCTGACCATCCCCGAACTGCCCCCGGTCGTCGAGGCCCCCGCCCCCCGTCCCCGCGTCGAAGCACCGCCCCCGGCCATGCGTCAGGAAGAGCGCCTGACCCCGCGTCCCCCCTTGCCCGAACCTCCGCCCCTGCCAGCCCTCAAGGATGGCGCGGGGGACCGGCTGGTGTTGAGCGCCGGTACCGAAGGTGGCGAGGATGCGCCCCTGCGCCTCTCCCAGGAGCTGGGCGTGGTGCCTGGCGAGGAGGTGAGCGAGGACCTGGCCCTGCGGCGCAAGCTGTTCCGGCTCGAATACCGGATGCTGGCCTTCCTGGAAAACCAGGCGGAAACCGCCCACCTGCCGCCCCAGGAGCGCCTGAAGGCCCTGGAGACCGTGCTCGGCGAAGCCGCACCGGCAGGTGCCCAGGGGGCTGTGCCGGAAGCGGCCAAACCCGCAGCTGCCAAGCCTGCAGCGCCGGCGCCGGAAGAAGAGGGCGGCGGCTGGTGGTACTGGCTGCTGGGCGGTCTGGCCTTGGCGGGCCTGGGCGGTCTGGGCTGGTACCAGTGGCAGCGCCGCCGCCTGGTGGCCGACGGGGATCAGGGCAGTTACCTGGCCCCCTCCCTGGATGCTTCCAGCAAGCGGGATCCCTTCGACGATTTTGATGAACCGGCCCCCGCCAGGGTGGCTGCAAGCCGGGCCCCCAGTCCCGCCAGCGACGATTATGGTCTGCAGCCCAATGTCCTGGATGATCTGGACCTGCCCCATTCCCAGGCCCCCGGAGCCGCGGTTCAGGCCGATTCCCAGTCCCCCTCCCGGCAGACCGGGCCCGAGTCCATCCTCGACGCTTCGGTGGATGAGTCCTTCTCCCATAACCCGGTCATGGAACTGGCGGACATCATGCTGTCCTTCGGCCGGGTGAAGGGGGCGGCCCAGGCCCTGCAGGAATTCGTGGACCAGAATCCCAAGGAGGCCCTGCAGCCCTGGGTCAAGCTCCTGGAGGTGTATCGCCAGGCGGACATGAAGGAAGAGTTCGAACGGCTCGCCAAGAACCTCAACGAACACTTCAACGTGGAGCTGATCCGCTGGGCCGATGTGCCCAAATCCGGGGACCCGGGTTCCGTGGATTTCGTTCTCGAGCTGACGCCCATCGAGGAGCACGACAGCCGCCCGGCGGTGGTCAAGCCCCGCTCCGTGGAGGACATGGCCCACATCCGCGACCGCATCCTGGAAAGCTGGGGTACGCCCCAGTGTCTGGACTACATCCAGGGGCTGCTGCGGGATAACCGGGGTGGTGCCCGTCAGGGCTTCCCCCTGGCCGTGGCCGATGAACTGCTGTTCCTCTCGGAAATCCTGAAGGATGACGTGTATCGGGTGTCCATGACGCCCGACATCGACCTGGCCGCCCCTGATCTTTGAAGCCCGGGGCGGGCTGGGCTTTTGCCCGCTGAATGCGTAAAGTGACGCCTTCGTCGTTCACGGCCTTTCCGGGCGGATCCTCCATTCATGAACAGCAGTCTGCGCCAGCGTTGGGAAAACCTGCTCTCCGCCGAACGCCTGGGCGCCGGTTCCGGCCCCAGCGCCCCCGAGCGTACCGCCTTTCAGCAGGACTATGACCGCATCGTGTTCACTTCCGCCTTCCGGCGGTTGAAGGACAAGACCCAGGTTTTTCCCCTTTCCAAGAGCGACTATGTGCGCACCCGCCTGACCCACAGTCTGGAGGCCAGCTGCGTGGGGCGCTCCCTGGGGGCCGTGGTGGGCCGGGAGATCATCGACCGGCATGGACTCCAGGGGGTGGAGGCGGGAGATTTCGGCGCCATCGTGGCGGCCGCCTGCCTGGCCCACGACATTGGCAATCCCCCCTTCGGCCATGCTGGCGAGGACGCCATCCGGGAATGGTTCAAGGCCTCCGGCCTCCTCGATACCTATGCCTTTACCCCGGCTCAGCGAGCTGATTTCCAGTGCTATGAGGGTAATGCCCAGGGCTTTCGCGTCCTGACCAGGCTGCAAAGCCCGGCCAATCCGGGCCTGCAGCTGACCAGCGCGGTGCTGGCCACTTTTACCAAATACCCCCGGAGTTCCTGGCTGGAATCCCCCTTGTCCGGTAACAGTGGCAAGAAGTTCGGCTATTTCCAGGAGGACGCCGGTGCCTTCCAGCGGGTGGCCCGGGCTACCGGGCTGCTGGAGCGGGTGCCGGGCCAGGCCTGGCACCGCCATCCCCTGGCCTTCCTGGTGGAGGTGGCCGATGACACCTGCTACCTGATCGTGGACCTGGAGGATGCCTCCCGCCTGGGCTTCGTGCGCCACGAGGACGCGGAACTGCTGCTGGCGGACCTGGCTGGCAGCAGCGTCAATGAGGGCAAGCTGGCGCGCATGTCCGAACCCAAGGAGCGCATCGAATATCTGCGCGCCAAGGCCATCGGGCGCCTGCTGGAGGGGGCGGCCGCAGTATTTCTGGAGCATGAGGCAGCGATCCTGGCCGGGGACTTCGATACGGACCTGCTCGAAGCCTCCCCCGTGGGAACTCCGCTGCAGGCGGTGAAGAAGGTGGCCCAGGAGCACATCTATGTGGCCCGGCCGGCCCTGGAGATCGAGACCGCCGGTTTCGAGGTCCTGGGGGGGCTCCTGTCCCTGTTCGTGGCGGCGGTGGAAGCCGGGGCCGGGATGCGTCCCAAGACCACCCGGGAGCGCATGCTGCTGCAACTCCTGCCGACCCAGTTCCTGGGTCCCGGGCGGCAGCCGGATCCGGACCCCTACCTGCGCCTGTTGCGGGTCGCAGATTTCGTGACCGGCATGACCGACTCCTATGCGGTGGATCTGTACCGCAAGCTGAAGGGCATCGACCTGCCCGGAGAATGACACTGATGAAGTACGAGAAAATCCTTGCCCTGGCCGGGATCGGCCTGTTGCTGCTGCAGGGTTGCGGCGAACCGGCGCCGGGGGGTGATGCCGGAGCGGCGCCGACCAAGGCCGCCGAGATTCAGAGCCAGTCCCCGGCCCAGGTTCCGGAAACCCGCTGGGAAGCCCTTATCCCGGCGGACTGGGATCCCCAGGCCATGTTCAAGGGCGTGGATATCGACAGTTTCGACGACAACGATCCCCGGGCCCTGGACCTGATGCTGAAGCTGCGCCAGGCCTGGGACAATGCGCCGGTCAACATGGCCCTGAACGGCAAGCCGGTGCGGATTCCCGGTTACGTGGTGCCCCTGGACCAGCAGGCCGACGGCATCCGCGAGTTCCTCTTGGTGCCATACTTCGGCGCCTGCGTCCATGTGCCGCCGCCCCCGGCCAACCAGATCATCCATGTGCTGGCCAGCGAGACCATTCCGCTGCAGACCATGAGCACGGTCTGGGTCAGCGGTACCCTGGAGGTGATGCGTTCGGAAACGGAAATGGGCAAGGCCGGCTACCGGGTGCAGCAGGCCCAGGTGAAGATGTTCGAGGAATAGACAGGCGGGAGGAGGGCCGGGCTCAGCCCAGAGGATCTTCCCGGAAGCGTTCCTGGATGCTGCGTATCGCATCGGCCTGGCTGATCAGGGCCTGGACGCAGTCCCGATCGAGCACATCCCCGGCCAGCTCCTGCAGCAGGGTAAAGGTGTCCTCGTTGCTCCAGGCGTCCTTGTAGGGGCGTTTGCTGGTGAGGGCGTCGAACACGTCCGCCACGGCGGCGATGCGGGCTTCGATGGGGATGGCCTCGCCCTTGAGTCCCAGGGGGTAGCCCTGGCCGTTCATGGCCTCATGGTGGTAGAGGGCGATGTTGCGCAGCAGCTGGGAGTGGGGCAGGCCGGAGAGGCCGAAATGCTCCAGCAGGGCATCGATGATCTCCACCCCTCGTGCCGGATGGGTCTTCATGGTCTCGAACTCCTCGGCATCGAGCTTGCCGGGTTTCAGCAGGATGCTGTCCGAGATGCCGATCTTGCCGATGTCGTGCAGGGGGGCGAACAGGAAGATGTGCTCCACCGTGTGATCGTCCAGGCCGTACCTGGGGGCGATGGCCCGGGCAATCAGGCGGGCGTAGTGGGCCATGCGGTCCAGGTGGGCACCGGTCTCGAAATCCCGGTGCTGGGCCAGGGTGGAGGTGCTGCGCACACTCGCCACCAGGGTGCGGGCGGTGGTCAGCTGGTCGATCAGGGAATAGCCCACCAGATGCCCCACCAGATCCAGGTGGTGCAGGGCGCGCTCATCGAGTACGTGCTTGTGATAGGAATTGAAGAACAGCAGGCCGAGAAAGTCGCCGTTGCGGAAGATGGGCAGGGTATAGCTGGAGCCATAGCCCTGGCCCCGGATGCGTTCGCTGTGGGGGCGGCTGGCGGGCAGCAGGGCCAGATCGTCGATGACCCGGGGGCGGTGCAGGCGGACGATTTCCTGCAGGGTGGTGCTGTCGCTCAGGCGGGCATCGTAGAGGGACAGGGGGTCGTCGCCCTTGCTGGAGTGGGCGTAGGTCTTGAGCAGGTCCGTCTGGGGGTCGTACAGGGCAACGGCGATCCGGTCTATCCAGGGAAAGTCCTGGTGCAGGTAGTCATGCAGGAATTCCAGCTTGTTCGAGAAGGGGGCATCTTCTCCCAGGGCCGCCAACCTGTCCGCATGCCGAAACCAGTCGGGCAAGGCTTCCATTTCCACTCCTCCACTTCAGGTCTGCAACGCGCTCTGCGGCGCATTCTCGGGAAGCAGCATCATAACCATTTTTGGCGTGGGGATAGCAGGTCAGCGTGTGGGAAGGTTAGCTGTCAACCAGTCCGGGGGGAGCCGCGTTTTTGTCTTCCAGGTGGGCCTTCCACCCATACCAACAGGAGATAGAACAAAATGGGCAGTCTCAGTCACGAGTCCTTTGAAGAGTTCCTGGACTTGCTTAAAGCCGCCGGTATCAGCATCACCCGTGAAAACGAATTGCGCGAGCGCCTGGCAGAAGCCCAGGTCTGGCGCTATGCCTTCATGACCCTGGCCGCCAATGGCCGCTCCATCGGTATCCGTTTCCAGGGTGAAGACGAAAGCGTGGATGAAGAGCAGATCCGTCGTACCCTGGCAGCGTTCCAGTTCCCCGAAAGTTCCCAGCAGGTGTTCACCGCCAGCATCCAGACCCACTGATTTCCAGGCCCTGGAACCGGGTTACCGGTTCCAGATGATGTCGCCGCAGATGACCCGGGTTTCCCCGTTGACCTTGAAACTGGCCGACAGGGTGACGCAAAGCTGGGCACTGGAGACGGAAAGGTAGGGCCGGGTAACCTGGACCTTGCCGAAGTTTTCCAAGGCGCGCCGGAAATAGGGGCGCCGGGCCCAGCGGGCGCTGCGGGCGTCCGCCAGGGGCGCAAAACGGATGTCGCAGGCCGGATGCACCTGGGCGTAGAGGTTGGTGCCGATCTGCTGGCCGCTGGCATCCAGCACATAGCAGAAATCGGCCTGGGGTAGATCCAGGAAAGAGGCGCAGGCTTCCTCCAGGCAGCGTCCGGCGGACAGCAGCACTGATGCATAGCCAATGGCGTTGATGTAGGGGGCCACAGCTTCCTGATAGCTGTTCTTCTCGTCCCGCCACATGTGGTCGAAGTCTTTCCACAGCCCGTCGATGGTGGCTTCGCCGGCACCCAGGGTGACCAGTTGCGGGGCAGGGCGGCCAAAGTAGTAGCCCTGCACGAAATCCACATCCCCTTCCAGAGCGATATAAGCCTCCAGGGAGGTTTCTATGCCTTCCACCAGCACCATGGCTCCTGCCTCATGCAGCAGTTGCACCATCTGGGCCATGAAGCGGCGCAGCTTGCTGTCCGCCGCCGCCGAGACGATCAGGGAGCGGTCCAGCTTGACGATCTCGGGCTTGAGGCGCCAGACCCGGTCGAAATTGGAGTGGCCGGCTCCGAAATCATCCAGGGCGATCAGGCAGCCCATGTCGCGGAAGTAGGCCACGGCCTCCTGCAGGCGGGTGATGTCCTGGACCGCATTCTCCAGCACTTCGATGACCAGCCGCTGGGGCGCCACATGGGCTTGCTTGCAGGCTTGCAGCAGGAAATCACGCCCGCCCCGGGACTGGCTGCGCAGGAAAACCTCCGCATTCATGTTCAGGAACAGCCAGCCGGGCGCCTGGTCCGTGCTCATGCTGGCAAAATTGGCCAGATGCAGGGCGCGGCAGAGGCGGTCCAGTCCCAGCAGCTGCTCGAAGTTGTGGCTGACGCTGTCGAGCACTTCCAGGGGGGAGATGTTCCAGCCTTCGGGATTGTGGGCCCGCATCAGGGCTTCGTGGCCGATGGGGCGCCGGTGGGAAAGGCTGAAGATGGGCTGGAAATGGGAGCTCAGGGTGATCTGGCCCAGTTGGGGATTCCGGGCCTGCCAACCGCCGGGTACCGCTTGGAGGCAGGCGCCGATCTCGTCAAAACTGCAGGATGGGTGGTGGGGGGCGGACAAAAGCGTATGATTCCGGGCGTTTCCAAGACTGGGGATTGTATATGAAGAAAGAACTGACACCCTATGAGGCCGTTGGTGGGGAAGTGGTCCTGGGACGGCTGGCCGACCGGTTTTATGAACTGATGGATACGGTGCCCCAGTTTGCGGGAATTCGCGCCATGCATCCCGAGAGCTTGCAGGGCTCCCGGGACAAGCTGTTCATGTTCCTTTCCGGCTGGTTTGGTGGCCCCGACCTGTTCGTGGAGCAGTACGGTCATCCCCGCCTGCGGGCCCGGCACATGTCCTTTGCCATCGGCACTTCGGAGCGGGACCAGTGGGTGGCCTGCATGGTTCTGGCCATGGAGGATGTGGGCATAGAAGAAGGGCTGCGCAAGAAATTGCTGGAGAACTTTTTCAATACTGCCGACTTCATGCGCAACAAAGCGGACTGAATCCGCAACAATTAGTTGCTGCAACGCAGCAGATAAGGCCCGGATTTTGTTAGAATCCTGGCTCTTGAATTTTCGGCTTCCTTATCCATGTCCACCCGCCCCATTCGCAACATCGCCATCATCGCCCACGTTGACCACGGCAAGACCACCCTGGTTGACCAGCTCCTGCGCCAGTCCGGCACCTTTGCAGCCCACCAGCAGGTGGCCGAGCGGGTGATGGACTCCAACGACCTGGAAAAGGAGCGGGGCATCACCATTCTCGCCAAGAACACCTCCGTGGACTACGAAGGCATCCACATCAACATCGTGGATACCCCGGGACACGCGGACTTCGGCGGCGAAGTGGAACGGGTGCTGGGCATGGTGGACGGCGTGGTGCTGCTGGTGGATGCGGTCGAAGGCCCCATGCCCCAGACCCGTTTCGTGACCAAGAAGGCCCTGGGCCTGGGTCTGCGTCCCATCGTGCTGGTGAACAAGGTGGACCGGGACGGCGCCGATCCTGACAACGCCGTGAACCTGACTTTCGACCTGTTCGACAAGCTGGGCGCCACCGACGAGCAGATGGATTTCCCCATCGTCTACGCCTCCGGCCTGAACGGCTGGGCCGCTCTGGAGCTGGATGCTCCCCGCGAGGACATGCGTCCCCTGTTCGACATGATCCTGAAGCATGTGCCGGCCCCCGACGCCGATGTGAATGCGCCCCTGCAGTTCCAGATTTCCGCTCTGGACTATTCCTCCTACGTGGGCCGGATCGGCATCGGCCGCATCAAGCAGGGCAAGGTCAAGACCGGTCAGCAGGTGATGGTCATGTTCGGCACCGACGAAGAGGCGGCCGCCCACGAGCGCACTCCCTTCAAGGCCAAGATCGGCCAGGTGTTCGGCTACAAGGGTCTGAACAAGGTGGAGCTGGAAGAAGGCACCGCCGGCGACATCGTGCAGATCACCGGTGTTGAAGACCTGGTGCTGGGTTGCACCCTGACCGATCCCGACAATCCCCAGACCCTGCCGCTCCTGAAGATCGACGAACCCACCCTGTCCATGCAGTTCATGGTGAACTCCAGCCCCCTGGCCGGCACTGAAGGCAAGTTCGTCACCAGCCGCCAGATCCGCGACCGCCTGCACAAGGAACTGCTGACTGACATGGCCCTGCGCGTGGATGACACCCCCAACGGCGACATCTTCGACGTCTGCGGCCGGGGCGAACTGCACCTGTCCATCCTGCTGGAAAACATGCGCCGGGAAGGTTACGAACTGGCCGTGGGCCGTCCCCGCGTGGTGAAGAAGGTTGTCGACGGCGTGGAATGCGAACCCTACGAATTCCTGACCGTGGACGTGGAAGAGGACAGCCAGGGGGGCGTCATGGAATCCCTGGGGCTGCGCAAGGGCGAAATGCTGGACATGGTGCCGGACGGCCGTGGCCGGGTGCGTATCGAATACCGCATTCCCGCCCGGGGCCTGATCGGCTTCCAGGGTGAATTCATGAACCTGACACGGGGTACCGGCCTGATGAGCCACGTCTTCGACGAATACGCCCCCGTCAAGGATGGCAATGTCGCCGAGCGTCGCAACGGGGTGCTGGTGTCCCAGGAAAATGGTGACGCCGTGGCCTACGCCCTGTGGAAGCTCCAGGATCGGGGCCGCATGTTCGTGAACCCCGGCGAGAAGCTGTACGAAGGCATGATCATCGGCATCCACAGCCGGGAAAACGACCTGGTGGTGAACCCGGTCAAGGGCAAGCAGCTCACCAACGTGCGCGCCTCCGGCACCGACGAAGCCGTGCGCCTGGTACCGCCCGTCCAGCTGACCCTGGAATCCGCCATTGAATTCATCGCCGATGACGAACTGGTGGAAATCACCCCCAAGAGCATCCGCATCCGCAAGCGCCACCTGTCGGAAAACGACCGCAAGCGGGCCCTGCGCGAAGGCAACTGATGCTCGCCAACCCTTGCCGGGATTGCCGCTCGCCCCTGTGCGAGCGGCTCTGTGCCTGGGTGAAGGAAAATAGAAAAACGGTCCGTTGGGCCTTTTTTTTGCTATTGCTCAGCGCTTTCTTCACCTGGCTGGGCAGCGTGGCCGAACCCATGTATGGGGCCGGCTTCTGCAAGGTCTATTACTGACCCGCAGTTACTGACTCGGGGCACCCAGAGGGCTGAAATCGGCGCCCCTGAGGCCGGTGAGCAGCGCATCCCCATCGCCGGCCACGCGGAATTCCCCATAGCGGGCCTGTTCGTAGTGCCGGCCCTGGCCTTCCTGAAAGAAGAAGGCGTTGGTGGCCAGTTTGACCTGACCCGCCCGGACCCGATAGCGCAGACGCACTTCATCCCGGGCCAGGGGGCGGCCGTCGTCCAGGCGCAGGAAACGCCCCAGCTGCTGTTCGTCCAGCTGCAGCACCAGCAGGCCGTCAGGCTGCTCGGTATCATCGGCATCCCGCCCCAGGGCCTCGGCCACCTGGAAACGCAGGGCCACGTAATCTCCCTGCATCAGGGAGCGCGGGTCCACCGGCGCCAGTTCCAGGAGCACGATACGTCCTTCCTGGCGCAGGGTTTCCCGGCTGTGGATCGTGTAGTTGATCAGGCCCAGCAGGGCAATCCCCACGGCCAGCACCAGCCATTTACCCATGTCCAGGCTCCTCGTCCGTTGCCGCCAGCCCGGCCAGCCGCCGGGCGGCCAGGCGCCCGAGCAGCAATGCCAGGCCGGTAGCCGCCATGTAGGCGGATTTTTCCAGCAGGCTGGCTTCCAGGGTGTAGTAATAAAAAGCCAGTCCCCCCAGCAGGGCCGCCACGCCCAGGCCGGCCAGGAGGCGATTGCCCTGGCCAAAGCCCAGCAGCAGGATCATCAGGGCCAGGGCCAGGCCGGGTATTTTCAGATTGGCGCCAGCCAGCAGCGCAGCCAGGGCGAGCAGGGCCAGCGCGGCAGGGGAACGGCCGGGAATGCCTTCCCGCTGGAGGAAGTAGTGGCTCGTCCAGAGCAGGGCTGCGCCGCTCAGGGCGGCGCCGAGCCAGGCGTGACCAGGCCAGGGGCCTGCGGCTTCGGCGCCGTGCCAGTACCAGGCATGGGTAAGCCAGGAGAGCAGGGGG
The DNA here is from genome assembly GCF_000429665.1 of Azovibrio restrictus DSM 23866. Taxonomy (GTDB): domain Bacteria; phylum Pseudomonadota; class Gammaproteobacteria; order Burkholderiales; family Rhodocyclaceae; genus Azovibrio; species Azovibrio restrictus. The sequence continues at coordinate 316,508 of NZ_AUCH01000001.1, read as the reverse complement.
GCGCTGGGCAGCAGGACCAGGCTCAGGCCGTAGCCCCCGGCGCGCAGCAGGGCACCCCGGTGGGTCAGACGGAATTCCTGCTGCCAGATCCAGGCGCAGGCCAGGGCCAGGAGGCCCGGTACGTAGGCCTGCCAGCGCCATTCCAGAAATGCCTCTATCAGGGCGATGCTGCCGGCACCGGCAGACCAGACCCGGTGGGTGAAATTGTCGAGGCCGGCAAAGAGCAGGAGCTGGAGCAGGGCCATGCTCAGGGCAATGGCGGCCACCTGATGATCCAGCTGTTCGAAGAGGGCCACCAGGACCAGGCCCTGGCCGGCCAGGCTGAGGGCCAGGGCAAACTGGCAGAAGAAATCGCTCCGGCCCTGGTGCCGGTACAGCAGGGCCGCCACCGTGCAGGCGGCCAGGCCACCCAGGCCGGACAAGAGCGCTGAGCGGATGACGAAAGTCAGGGTGATGCCGACAAAACCCAGCAGGAACAGGGCGCCGATCCAGCCGCCCACCCCCTGCATCAGGCGGATGTACCAGTAGCCCCGGTCTTCCCGGGCCGGGGGTTCCGCTCCCTGGACCAGGCCGGCTTCCTGGAGTTGCTGCCAGAGCTGGGTGTCAGTGGTGCTCATGGAGCTTCCTCCGCCGCCACCCGTTTCAACCACCAGCCGGCGGCGGCGGAGAGGCCGATCACCAGCAGGCCCACCAGCAGGAAGCCGCTCCCGTGGCGGAAGGAGAGCCAGTCGACAAAGAAGCTGCTGACTACCAGGATCAGGGACAGGGCGCCTCCGGCCAGCATGAACAGGTCCTTCTGCCTGCGCCGGTAGATCCAGCCGCAGGCGGCCAGCCAGAGCAGCCAGACGGGCAGGGCCAGGACACTGCTCCCATGCCAGTCGGTCACTTGCAGCACGGCCAGGGCCGTGATCATGGCGCCGCCGGCACAGGCCAGCAGGCGGGCTCCCCAGCGGGGCTGCAGCCAGGTAATGCCATGCCGGGCGGCCAGCTCCCAGAGGAGTTGGGCCAGGGTGTTCCAGGCAAAGAGCAGCCAGAGCTGTTGCTCGGCGCCCAGCAGACGGCCCAGGAAACGGCCGGGAAACAGCTGGAAATACAGGACGATGGCCAGGTTGACCAGCAGCAGCCAGAGCAGCCACAGGGGGGCACAGCGGCCCAGCAGCACCCAGGGCAGCAGCATCAGGGCCCAGCTGGCGAACAGTTCGTAGGTATCGGCCCCGGTCTGGTAGGTCTGTCCCACCAGGGCCAGGAGGGCACCCAGGGCCAGGCTGGCGCCCAGCAGGGCCGCCTTGCCGCCCGGGCGTTCCAGGCCCTGGTGCCAGACGCCGGCCAGGGCCAGCAACACGGCGCCTTCGGCCAGGGCAAACTTGGCGTAGTGCCCCAGGTCCTGCCAGTTGTAGGCCAGGAAGAACACCAGGCTGGCCGCCAGGAACAGGGTTCCGGCCCAGAGCAGCAGCCGGTCGATGCTGCGTTGCCAGGCGGGACGGGAGGGCAGGGCGCCGCTGGCGACCATGGCCGGGTACAGGGCCTCTGGCGCCAGGTGGCCTTGCTCGGTCCAGCCCAGCAGGGTGGAGCGCGGATTGTCCATGGGCTTACTCTCTGGCGCCGTGGGGAAAACGGCATCCTGCGTTGATTCCTCCGGAATATCAAGTCGGAGGGGCCGGCAGTTTCAGCCCAGAGCCTGCCCGATATCCCAGAGGATGTCTTCCAGGCTTTCCAGGCCCACGGACAGCCGGATCAGGTCGGGGGGAACCCCGGCGGCAATCTGTTCTGCCTCGCTCAGCTGGCGATGGGTGGTGGATGCCGGGTGGATCACCAGGGTCTTGGCGTCGCCGATGTTGGCGAGGTGGGAGAGGAACTGGACCTGTTCAATGAAACGTTGGCCGGCCTCGGCTCCGCCCTTGACGCCGAAGGTGAGCACGGCCCCGGCTCCCTTGGGCAGATATTTCCTGGCCAGGTGATGTTGGGGATGATCCTCCAGACCTGGGTAATTGACCCAGGAAACCCGAGGGTGATCCTTCAGGAAGCGCGCCACGGCCAGGGCATTGCTGCAATGGCGCTCCATGCGCAGGGGCAGGGTCTCCACCCCCTGGAGCAGCAGGAAGGCACTGAAAGGGGCGAGGGCCGGGCCGAAGGTGCGCATGCCTTCCATGCGGCATTTCATGGTGAAGCCGAAATCCCCGAAAGTTTCGTAGAAACGTACCCCATGGTAACCCTGGCTGGGCTCGGTCATGGTGGGGAAGCGGCCGTTGTCCCAGGGGAAATTGCCCGACTCGACGATGATGCCGCCCAGGGTGGTGCCGTGGCCTCCCAGGAACTTGGTGGCCGAGTGCACGACTACGGCAGCGCCCCATTCCAGGGGGCGGCAGAGCCAGGGGCTGGCAAAGGTGTTGTCGATGAACAGGGGAACCCCGGCGCCGTTGGCGATCCTGGCCACGGCTTCGATATCCAGGATATCCAGGCTGGGATTGCCCTGGACTTCGGCGAACACGGCCTTGGTCCTGGGGGTGATGGCGCAGGCGAAGTTTTCCGGGTCCCGGGGATCGACAAAGCGGGTCTTGATGCCCAGCTTGCGGAAATTCACGTCCAGTTGGGTGTAGGTGCCGCCGTACAGGGCCCGGGAGGCGACGATCTCGTCTCCCGCCTCGCAGATATTGAGCAGGGCGATCATCTGGGCGGCCATGCCGGAAGCCGTGGCCACGGCGGCCCGACCACCTTCCAGGGCGGCCACCCGTTCCTCCAGAACCGCCACCGTGGGGTTGGAAAGCCGGGAATAGACATTGCCGAAGGTCTGCAAGTTGAACAGGCTGGCGGCGTGCTCCGGGCTGTCGAAGACATAGGAACTGGTCTGATGGATGGGCACGGCCCGGCTGCCGGTATCCGTGTCGGGAATCTGGCCCGCATGCAGGCAAAGGGTATCGAAGCCGAATTGACGGTCGCTCATGGGAAAGCCTCTAGTGGATGGCTGACAGGGGCCGGCGGGCGGAAATCAGGCGGGTATTGACGCCGAACCAGTGCAGGCCGCCGAACAGGCGGGCGTACTCGATCTTGACGCAGCGGTCCATGACCACCTCCAGCCCGGCGTCGGCGGCGATCTGCCGGGCCGCCTCGCTGACCACCCCGATCTGCAGCCAGAGGAAGCGGGCGCCGATGGCCACGGCCTGCCGGGCAATGTCCGGGCACTGTTCCGGACGGCGGAACACATCCACCATATCGACCTTTTCCGGGATCGAGGCCAGATCCGGGTAGCACTTTTCGCCGAGGATTTCCTCGTAGCGGGGATTGACGGGAATCACCCGGTAGCCGTGGGCCTGCATGTACTTGGCGGCGAAATTGGAGGGGCGGAACCAGTCGGCGGACAGGCCGACCATGGCCAGGCTGCGGGTTTCGCCGAGGATGTGCCGCAGGGTCTGAATGTCACTCATGGAAAAGGGCCGGAACAGGGAAAACCCGGATTCTCCTGAATCCGGGCGGGCGACTGAAATACGGATTTCCTCTTTGCTTATCCAGGAATCAGGCCGGGCCTTCCCGTCGGGCGATTTCCCGGCGCAAATGCTTCAGGGAGGGGGTCACGATGGCGATGAAATAGGCTTCCCGCAGCCGGCGCTGGGCCGTGGCGGTACGCAGGTAGCCACGGGCCCCCTGGTGCAGCATGGCGGCGTTGGCGGCCCGCAGGGCCAATTCGCCGCCCGCCAGACGGATGCGCAGTACCTCGGTGAGCAGCTCCGGCAGTTCTTCGGGCGAGGGGTCCCCATCGAGCCGGGCCGCGAGGCGGAAGACTTCCTGTTCGGCAGCGGCCAGGGCGGCAGCCAGCTCGTCGGCCTGGTCCCGCTCGAAGGCATTGACGTGGGCGTGGGTCCGGCCAGCCCGCTCCACCAGGCGCACGCAATCGCGGATCAGGCCTATGCCCATGCCCAGCTGGGAGAGGAACATGCCGGGCTGGATACGGGCCAGGTAGGCGGCCGCGGCATCCGGGTGTGCCAGCACCTCGCCATCGGGAATGAACACCTGGCGGAACTGGCAAGCCAGGGTGCGGGTGCCCTCCAGGGCGGTGAAGTGGGCCGATTCCACCAGCCGGAAGCCGTCCTGGTTGCAGCGGGTGACGAAGAACACCAGGCGGCCGTCCCCATCCACCGGGCAGCCGGTGACGAAGATGTGCGCCTCTCCCAGGTTGGAAACCCAGGGCAGGGTGCCATTGATTTCGTAACCGCCCTGGACCCGCCGGGCGGTGAGCAGGAAGCGCTCGATCTCGCAATTGGACTTGCAGGTGTTGGACAGGCCGGTGCCTCCCAGCTGGGTGCCCTTGGCCAGGCGCGGCAGCCAGCGGGACTTGGCGCTGGCGTTGTCGGAAAGCTGGATGTAGCGGGCGCAGGCGGTCTGGCACCAGTGGGTGAAGGCCGTAGACAGACAGGTTTCCCCGATCTGGGCCATGGTGGCGATGGTGTCCGCGAGGCCCTTGCCGCTACCGCCGAAGGCCGGGGCCACGACGCCGGCAAAGCCTCCGAGCTGGCCTACGGCGCGCAGGAAGGATTCCGGGTATTCACCCTCCAGGTCTATGGCATGGACCCGGGGCGCCAGGGTCTGGGCGATCAGGCTGCCCAGATCGGAGGGCGGGGAAGTGACGGTGGTCATGGGTTTTCTCCAGAAAGGAAATCAGTCGCCGCTCCAGCGGCGGTGGGCGAGGCGGGCCAGCCAGTCGAGCAGGAAACCGAGCAGGCCGATGAACAGCACGCCGGCCATCAGCTCCCCGTAGGCCATGCGGTCGCGGGTGTCGAGGATGAAATAGCCGAGGCCGGCATTGACGCCGAGCATTTCGGCCGGCACCAGCACCACCCAGATCAGGCCGATGGCCAGACGCACGCCGGTGAGCAGGTGGCTGGCAATGGCCGGCACGGTGATGTGCCAGAGCTGCTCGCGGCGACTGGCCCCGAGGCTGTCGGCCAGGGTCAGCCAGAGCGGATCGATGGCGCGGATGCCGGCCGCCACGTTGAGGACGATGGGCCAGACGGCGGCGAAAGCGAGCAGGAACACCACCGGCGCCTCGCCGACTCCCAGGGCCATGACGGCGATGGGCATCCAGGACAGGGGCGAGATCATGCGCAGGAACTGGAAGGCGGTGGAACTGGCCCGCTCAAAGGCGGCCCAGCTGCCCAGCAGCAGGCCGAGCGGGATGCCGGCAGCCAGCGCGATGGCCAGACCGTAGGCGACCCGCCGCAGGCTGGCGAATGCGTGTTGCCAGATCTCGCCACCGGCGGCGAGAGCAAGTGCCGCCTGCGCTGTGGTTTCCGGTGCAAAGCGGGCGGCCATCAGCGAATCGCGTCCGAGACCATGCACGGCCAGCCACCACAGGGCGAGCAGCAGCGCCAGACCGGCCAAGGGCCAGAGGAAGCCGTTGCAGAGCCGGCAGGGGGGCGGGGTTTGCGGGGCGTTCATCTCAGGCGGCCAGGGTTTCCGAGCGGGTGTATTTTTCCGGCAGGCCGAAGGCTTTCAGTCCCCCCAGGGCGGCGATGGATTTCTTCACGTAGCGCTCATCCACCAGATCCCGGGCCACGAAGGCCGGGTCCAGGCTGGCCAGGAAGCTGTTGTTGCCTTCCACCTGCGTCGTCTTGAGCAGCTGCACCAGCTGCTCCGTGTAGGAGGGGAAGGGATAAGGCTGGTACTCGATGCGCTCGTCCTTCCATTCCGGGTGGCGGATCGCGCCTTCCCGGACGTACTGCTGCTGGCGTTCGGCGTTGGGCACCAGCACCCGTTCCAGCACGGCGGAGGGGAACGGGGTGTATTTTCCCGGCCCGTCCCGGGAAAGCAGCTGGGCCCCTTCCTGGCGGTTCTCCCTGAGCCAGTGCTGGGCATTCACGATGGCGTTGACCACCTTCTGGGACCATTCCGGGCGGTCCTTCAGGTCCCGTTCGTGCATGCTCACGACGCAGCAGGCATGCTCGCGCCAGACATCGCCGGTGAAGCGCAGGATGCGGCCGATGCCATTGGTTTCGGCGGCAGCGTTGAAGGGTTCGGCGACGATGAAGCCGGCGATGGCGCCGTTGGCGAGTGCCGGGCCCATGTCGGCCGGAGCCATGATGGACAGGGCCACCTCGTTGGCTTTCAGGCTCTCGGCCGGCTTGGTGACGACGGTCAGGCCGTTCTCCCGCAGCAGGTGCTGCAGCACCACGTTGTGGATCGAGTACCAGAAGGGCACGGCCACCTTCTTGCCGCCCAGATCCTTGATGTTCCGGATGCCGGGGGCGACCGTCAGCGCCGAGCCGGACATGTGGTTCCAGGCCACCACCTTGGCCGGGAAGCGGCTGCCGTAGCGGGCCCACACGGTCATGGGGGAGAGCAGATGCACCACGTTCACCTGGCCGGCCATGAAGGCCTCGACGATCTGGGCCCAGGAACGGAACAGCCTGGGCGCCTCCACTTCCAGGCCCTGCGCCTCGAACAGCTTCCTGCTGTGCGCGACGAGCAGGGGCGAGGCGTCAGTGATCGGCAGGTAGCCGATGCGCACCGGGTCGTTGGGATTGGCGGCGCGGGCCAGGGGCGGCAGGGCCAGGCTGCCGGTCAAGAGCGCCGCAAGGCGCAGGAAGTCCCGGCGGGACACCGGCAGGTCGTCCGGCAGGGTGGCGCCGGGATGGGTAAGCGGATCATCGTTCATGGCAGCTCCTAGAGATCGGGAAACCAGGCAGGGCCCGGGTTGGAAAGGGCGTAGAGGATTTCTTCGCGCATGTGGTTCAGGGCGGGCGAGCGGTGCTGACGCGGCACCCGGCCATCGGGCTGCCATTGGCCGACGATGCGGGCCGGCCCCCCGTCGGCACAACCGGCCAGCAGCAGCACCCGGTCGCCGATGCGCAGGGCCTCGTCGATGTCGTGGGTGACCAGCAGGGCCGCGCTCTGCTGCTGGTGGGCCAGCGCCACCAGCAGGTCCTGCATGGACTCCCGGGTGATGGCATCGAGGGCGGAAAACGGTTCGTCCAGATAGATGATTTCCGGGTCCCGGGCCAGCGCCCGGGCCAGGGCGACGCGCTGGGCCATGCCGCCGGACAGGGCCTGGGGCTTCTTTTCACCCTGTCCGGTCAGACCCACCAAGTCCAGCACTCGGGCGATGCGCTCGTGGCGGGCGGCCTTGCCCTCGGCAGGGCGGCAGGCGAAGTCGAGGCCAAAGCCCACGTTGTCGGCCACGCTCAGCCAGGGCAGCAGGGCCGGGGACTGGAACACGACGCTGGCCTTGGCGGCGCGCCAGGCACCGGATTCCCCGTCCACCGTGACGCTGCCGCTGCCCGGTTCGGCCAGACCGGCGAGCAGGCGCAGCAGGGTGGATTTGCCGCAACCGGAGGCGCCGATCAGGCAGACGATCTCGCGCCGGGCGATGTGCAGGTCCACACCGGCGAACACCGGCGCTCCCCCGTAGGAAAACGCCAGCTGGCGGGCCGACAACAGGAGGTTGGCGTCGCTCACGCGGTTCAGGCCCGGGGTTGCCAGCGGTAGGCCGCCAGTTCCGGATTGAGTTCGGTATCGGCGAGCACGTTGCTGAAGTTGCACAGGGTCGCCAGGGCCACCCCGAGGATCACCTCGAGCACCTGCTGCTCCCCGTAGCCGGCCGCCTTGAAGGCATCCAGCTCGGCGCTGCTGACGGCACCCTTGCTGCGGATGATGGCGCGGGTGAAGGCGGCCAGGGCTTCCAGCCGGGCATCGGGCAGGGGGGTCTGGTGGCGCAGGGCTTCGACCAGCTCCTCGGGCAGCTTGCCCTGCTTGTAGGCCACGGCGGTATGGCCGGCGACGCAAAAGCTGCAGCCGTGGTTGGTGGCGGCGGTGAGCTGCACCACTTCCCGCTCGGTCAGGGAAAAGCTGCTGCGGCTGTTGATCTCGGTAACGCTCAGGTAGGTTTCGATGGCGCTGGGGGCATGGGCCAGCACGCCGAGCAGGTTGGGGACAAAGCCGTTCTTGGCCTTGGCTTTTTCCAGATAGGGGCGGCTGGCTTCCGGTGCGGATTCGATGCTGTGGATGCTGATGCGGGACATGGGAGACTCCTCTTGAAGACAGGGAAATTGTCGGTGCCGGGCGGTCTGCCCTCAATGCGCGAAGCTCCCCGTTTCTTGCTCGAAAATCTTCAATTCAGGCTGGCGCGGCGAACACTGCCCGGCAGCCGGCCGGTGCTCTTCTTGAAAGCCCGGGAAAAGGCCGCATCGGACTGGTAGCCCACCTGCTCGGCGGCCCGGGACAGGGACATGCCGCGCCCCAGCAACCGGCCGGCCAGGGTCATGCGCAGGCTGGTCAGGAACTGGCCGGGAGAGGTGCCGGCCACCCGGGTGAAGTGCTTGTGGAAACTGGCCCGCGACATGTGGCTCAGATCGGCCATGCGGTCTATGGTCCAGTCCCGGGCCGGGTCCTCGAGCAGGGCGTCGAGGAGGGGGGCGAACTCGGGGCGGGCCAGCACCGCCCACAGGCCGGAGGCAATCTCCTGGCGCCGGCACAGGTGGCGGATGACATAGAAGAACAGCAGATCCACCAGCCGGGCGATCAGGGGCGAGGGTTCGCTGCCGCCCTGGCGGGCTTCGGCCAGGATCAGCTGGAAAATGGGCCGGCTTTCCCGGAGGCCGTCGTCGTCCCGGGGAATCAGCACGTAATCCGGAAAGGGGCCGAGAAAGCGTTCGTGCAGGGGGGTCTGGAAAGCAAAGAAGCCGCAGGCCAGGGCGGTGCCGCCGGCATCCTCGCTGAAGGGCTGCATGGGGCAGCGCGGCGCTTGAGCCGCCAGCTCCGGGTCGGCGTGGGGGCTGAGCAGGTGGGGGATGTCGCGCAGGAAGAAGACGGCGTCACCGGCATGCAGCGGCAGCGAGGTGCCCGCTTCCGGCAGGTGCAGCCAGCAGTCGCCAGCCAGGACCACATGAAACCCCGCATCGGCCAGCCCCTTGGTGGAGGCCTTCCAGGAGCCGCAGTAGCGGCCCAGGTGGAACAGCGTCGTGCGCAGCTCCAGGCTGTCCAGCAGCCAGTGGATCAGACGGTCCGGGGATGGGGCCATGGTGGGTTCTCCTGGGGTATGCCATGAGCGCCATGGTAGAAAGCCGGCCGTCTGCCACCAACGATGAAAAAACTATATCCATATGGGCGAATCGCCCAGGCCCTGTCCGGTTGTCAGCGTCCGCACCACACGGGCTCGCGCTTGTCGATGAAGGCGTTGATGCCTTCCTGGGCGTCGTGGGCTTCCAGGTTGGTGACCATCACTTCCCGGGCGTAGGCATAGGCTTCGGCCAGGGGCAGCTCGGCCTGGCGGTAATAGGCGGCCTTGCCTGTCCTCACGGTCAGGGCTGACTTCGAGGCGATCTTGCGCGCCAGCTCCAGGGTCTTTGCTTCCAGCTCTCCGGCAGGTACCAGCTCATTGACCAGGCCGAAGCGCAGGGCGGTGGGCGCATCGATCAGGTCGCCGCTGAGGAGCATCTGCAGGGCATGCTTGTGGGAGATGTTGCGCGACAGGGCCACCATGGGGGTCGAGCAGAACAGGCCGATATGCACCCCGGGGGTGGCGAAGCGGCTGTCCTCGGCGGCCACGGCGAGATCGGCGCTGGCCACCAGTTGCGCCCCGGCGGCGGTGGCGATGCCATGCACCCGGGCAATCACCGGCTGGGGCAGCCTGACGATGGCCTGCATCAGCTCGGCGCAGTCGGCGAACAGTTTTTCGGTGTAGTCCCGGGCATAGCCGGCGGCGCGGATTTCCTTCAGGTCGTGGCCGGCGCAGAAGGCCGGGCCGGCGCCGGCGAGGATGACGACGCGCACCGAGGCGTCGGCGGCGATGGCTGAAAAGGCATCGAGCAGGGCGCGCAGCATGGCTTGCGACAGGGCATTGCGGGCTTGCGGGCGGTTCAGGGTCAGGGTGGTGACGCCGGCGTCATCGTGACGCAGGAGGAGGGCGGTATCCGTCATGGGGGTTTCCTTGCAAAAAAACAGCTTCATTGTCGATGGGGTAAAGCCGGCCCGGCATGGGCCTTGGGGAAGGGCTGGCCGGCCCGGATTCAGCGCTTTCTCAGGGCGCCGGTGGCATCCACCTGGCGCAGGGCGGCCAGTTCCTCCTGTGTCGGTTCGGGAACGACGCGCACGTTTGGTGACACCTTCAGATCCCAGCCCGTGGCGGCGCGGATTTCCTCGACACTGGAGAAGGCGTAGTAGGCATCGAGGAAGAATTCCTTCGTCACCGGATCGGGCCGCAGGATGCCCAGCGTCGTGACGATGGCGGACGGCCCGCCGCCGACGAAGCCGTATCGTTCCCGGGCCGCGCCGCCGTCCAGATAACCGGGGGAGCTGATGTAGCTGACCTTGTCGGCGAAGCGCTTCGGCTCGTGCGTGACCATGATGACCACGCGGCCGGCGCCGCAGGCGATGTCGTTGGCGCCGCCGGCGCCGGTCAGGCGGGTTTTCGGCAGGCGGTAGCTGTCGCCGATGTCACCGTCCCAGATGCCGGTGGTGTTCACGTTGCCGAACTTGTCCACCTGCGCAGCGCCGATGATGCCCACGTCGCAGCGCCCGGAGGCGACGAGGAAACCGAGCGCGTCGATGGCGTTGGTGAAGCTCGTGGCGTTGGCCGAGATGCGGTTGCATTCGATACCCCAGGGCAGGCCGCCGACCGGCGTGGCGCCATAGACCCCGCCTTCGGTCATTGAGCGCAGCCTGGGGGCGTGGTGGGCCTGGGCGAAGTAGCCGGCGAGCATGGAAAGGCCGACGCCGAAGATGGCCAGTTCGCCGTCGTGCAGTTCGCGGCCGGTGGCGATGGCCATCATCTCCTGGCGGGTATAGGGCTGCTGTTCGAGCTGGGTCGAGGTTTGCGGGGCGTTCATGCGGCGGTCTCCTCCGTGGTTTCAGCGAGCAGGGCGGCAACTTCAGCCGGCGTCTTGATCCACTGGCGGAAGGGGGCAAGCAGAAAGGCCGTGGCGGTGTCGCTCAATTCGGCGACCTTGTCCCGGCCGATGTTGTCGAGATAGGCGTCGATGTCGTCGATGCCGGTCACGTGCTCGCGCAGGTAGTCGGCCGTGCCTTCGACGCTCGACAGGGATTTGTTCATGGATTTCATGTGCGCTTCGTCGGCGTCGTAGAACCCCGGCGAGCTCTGGGGCCAGGCGGCGAAGGGGTGGTACACCACGGCATCCACGATCACGTCGGGAATGCGCACGAGATTGGGGTACTGGCGCATGCAGTCGGTGTCTACGATGGCGTCGGCGATCAGCACGACCTTCTGCGCCGCCCGGGCCAGTTCGAAGCGGCTCCACTCGGTGCCGAGCAGGATGGCGTTACCCAGCGGGTCGGCCAGGGACACGTGGATGGCGGCCACTTCCGGCCTGAGGGGGCTGAAGGCGCCGATTTCCCGGCCGGAAAACGGATCGGTGACGGTCGGAATCTTCGATTTCGCCGGGTAGTCGTCGGGGGCGAAGGCCGAGCGGTGCTGGATGTCCGAGCCGATGTTGACGGTGGCCGGTACGAAGGGCCAGTTCAGCGCGCCGCCCAGGAGGCGCAGGGCCATGGCCAGGTTGGAGTAATCCTCCAGGGCCGTCTGGCCCGACTCGACGGCCCGGCGCAGGCCGTTGGCGAAACCGAACACCTCCAGCCCGGAGAAGCCGCATTCGGCTTTCGTGACCGCCCCGGCGCCGGCCAGCAGGTTCAGTTGCTGGGTGTTGCAGTGAAAGATGGCGTGCAGGTTCTTGCGGCCCTGGCGCAGCAACTCGCGGCCGAAGACCACGGCATCGGAGCCCACCGGCAGGGCGGCGCCGCTGGCGTACTGGATGCCGTCATGGGTGTAGCGGCGCACCGCCTCGGCCAGGGTGATCAGTTTTTGCTGTGACATATTTCGTTTCTCGAGCGGCCTTTGGCGCGCAATTGGGTGAACTGGCCTTGCAGATAGGCCAGGTAGGGCTGGTTCTCGAATTCCCGGTCGGCCACGAAACGGCCCAGCAGCACCAGTTCCGGACAGTCGGCCACGGGACCCAGGTGGCGATAGAGGATCTGGCCCCTGGCATCGAAGAACACCAGGGCCGGGGTGCCGAGGACACCGATCTGCTGGGCCCAGGCCCGGGTGGGCAGGTGCTCGCCGGCCGGGGTGGTGACTTCCGCCTGGGTGTCCAGGTTCACCGTCACGGTGCGAAAGCGCCGGCCGAACAGGCGCTGGGCATCTGGCTTGGACAGCACCTCTCGCTTCAGCTGCAGGCAGGTGGGGCAGTTTTCCAGTTCGAACAGGACGACCAGGAGCCGGCCGGATTGCCGGGCCTGGGCCAGCTCCTGCTCCAGGGCGGTCCCCTGGTTTTCAAACAGGGCGGCCCGGACCGGCAGAGTCAGGCAGAGGAGCAGCAGGCCCAGGGTCAGACCACGGGGCAGAGACATGGCGCTTTCCCCCTCAGCGCAGCCAGAACAGGGCCCGCCGCCGGGCCAGTTCCAGCAGGGTCATGGACAGGTAGGTGACCAGGCCGGTGTAGAGAATGCCCGCCACCATCTTGGGATAGTCGGCGTAATCCGCGTAGAACTGGACGAAGCGTCCCAGTCCGGCGTTGGCGCCGAACAGCTCGGCCACGGTCAGGAGCACGAAGGAAAAAGCCAGGCCTACCCCCATGCCGGAGAAGATGTGGGGCAGGGAGGCCGGCAGTACCACCCGCCAGCGGTATTCGATACCGCTGAGGCCGAGGATGCCGGCGTTATCCCGGTAACGTTGTTCCAGGGCCAGGGCCCCGGCTGCCGTGTTGTGGAACACGGGCCAGAAGGCGCCGATGAAGACCACGAAGATGGCGGAGAGCTGGAAGGTGGGCAGGATGGCGATGGCGTAGGGGATGTACACCGTCGGCGGTACCGGCGCCGCCACCCGGGCGAAGGGGAAGAAGATCCGCTGCAGGCGGGGCACGGTGCCGACCGCCAGGCCGCTGGCCACGCCCAGCAGGGTGGCGAGCAGAAAGCCGGGGATCAGGATGGCAAAGGAGGACAGGGTGCCGGCCCAGAGTTCCGGCAGGGATTCCCGCAGGGTGCTGAACACCAGCAGGGGGGCCGGAATCAGGGGATTGTCCCCCAGGGGCAGGTAGATGGCGGCCAGCTGCCAGGCAGCCAGCAGCACGATCCAGATGCTGGAGGCTTCCAGCAGGCGCAGCAGCCGGGCCCGGCGGGCCGGGGCGGCAAGGAGGGCATCGGTGGCCGGGAGTTCCCGGCCATCCAGGGTGACGGTATCGGACATGGAGCTTCCTTTTGCAGTCAAGAGGGCAAAGGTCTGGGGCAAAGGTCTGGGGCGAGGGCCTGGGGTGACGCCTCAGGCGGCGATCAGCCGGCGCAGGGTGTCGGCCGCCAGGGTTTCGGCGATGGCTTCCCGCTGGGTGCGGAAATCCTCCCCGTCGAACAGGGTGCGGCGGTCCCGGTGGCGCGGGAAATCCACGCTCAGATCGGCAATCACCCGGCCCGGGGCGGCGCCCAGGATCACCACCCGGTCGCTCAGATAGAGGGCCTCGTCGATGTCGTGGGTGACGAAGACGATGGTCTTCCTGGGGCTGGCAGCCTCCCAGATTTCCAGCAGCAGATCCTGGAGCCGGGCCCGGTTCACCGGGTCCAGGGCGCCGAAGGGCTCGTCCATCAGCAGCAGGGGCGACCCCAGGGCCAGGGCCCGGGCAATGGCGCCCCGCTGGCGCATGCCGCCGGAAAGCTCGAAGGGATATTTGCCGATGGCCGACTCCAGCCCCACCTTGCGCAGGTACTCGGCGGCTTCCTCACGTCGGGCGGCCTTGCCGGTTTCCGGCCTGGCCTTGCCGATGGCGACGGCGATGTTGTCCACCACCGACATCCAGGGGAACAGGGCGTAGTCCTGGAACACGATGCCCCGCTCCAGGCTGGTGCCCCGGATGGGCTGCCCGTTCCAGCCCAGGCTGCCCCGGTCGGGGGCCTGGAGCCCGGCAAGCAGGCGCAGGAGGGTGGATTTGCCGCAGCCGCTGGAGCCCAGCAGGGTCACGAACTGACCCGCCGGAATCTGCAGGCTGATCCGCTCCAGGATCGGCGTGTCTTCATAGGCGAAGTCCACGCCTTCCAGTATCAGTCCGGTGCTCATCAGCTGTTCTTCCGCTTGAATTCCTGCTGGAGTTTCTTCCAGTAGGGGTCCCGGGGGTGTTCCTGGGCCAGCTGGTTCAGGGCCTGTTCGTAGAGCCGGGGCTCCACCAGGGTGCTGATGTCCGGCTTGTTGTTGATGAACTCGCTGTTGAGCATCACGTCGGCGAAATGGTTCACCCCGTTCTTGTTGGGATCGGTGCTCTGATCCAGGTAGGGGGTGTAGTAGCCGTCCCAGAGCAGCTTCCGGTCCAGCTTCACGTACTTGGCGATGGAATCTATGGTTTCCTTCCTGTTTTCAGCCGCGTACTTCTCGGCCTTCAGGATGGCCCGCAGGAATTTCTGCCAGGTGACGGTGTCCTTGATCCGGGCCTCGGTGACCACCAGGCGGCAGCAGGGGTGGCCGGGCTGCAGGGTCTTGGAGCGGGCCACCACCTTCAGCCCCTGTTCCTCGGCGCGCAGGTCGAAGGGCCCCCACACCACGCCCGCATCCACCTGGCCGGACTTGACGGATTCCAGCACTGCTGGCGGATTCTTCAGCTCGAAGATCTGCACGTCGGTTTTCCAGTTCAGGCCGGCGTCCTTGAGGGCGCCGCGCAGGACGGCATCACCGGAGGCCATGCGCACCGTGGCGATCTTCTTGCCGCGCAGATTCTTCAGCTCGGACAGACCGGCTGCCTGCTCCGGCCTGGCGATGATGGAGGCGTCCTCCCCCATGATGCCGCCGATGATCTTGATCCGGGTGCCCTTGGCGGCATGGGCCACGGGAGCCGTGGTGCCGAAGGAACCCGTATCGAGCTTGCCGGCGATGATGGCGTTGAGGCCGTCGGCGGAGTTCTGGAACTCCACCAGCTCCACCTCCAGCCCTTCCTGATCGAAGAAACCCCGGTCCTTGGCGACGAAGAACTTGCCGTGGCCGGTGATGGGAAGGTAGCCGACCTTCAGGGATTCGGCATGGGCCAGCTGCTGGGCGCCCAGCAGGGTGAGTCCAGCCAGGGAGAGGCTGAGGAGGGAACGGGAGAGGTTCATGCTGTGCTCCGGATAACAGGGAATGTGGGAGCAATTTAGCGGCGTCGGCGCAGGCAGCGAACGAAGAAAACCTGCATTGCTTATGCCCCTGGATCGGCTAAGCATATGCAGGTCCCAGGAGAGGGGGCGCTCGGCCGCGGCCCCTCGGAAGCCGCGCTTCAGAGCACCCGGAAGCCGTGGGTTCCGTCCCGTCCCAGCTGTTCGACCAGGCCGAATTCCCAGTCCAGGTAGGCCTGCATTGCCTCCCTGGCGTTGTCGGTGCCCTCGTAGGGGCGGCGGTAGCGGTCGATGGGCGGCGAGGCGAGGCGGCCCGGGCCGCCTTCGAGCGCCAGACCGGCGGCCTGCCAGGCGGCGTTGCCGCCATCCAGGACGACCACCGGTGTGTCCACCTGGGCCTGGATTTCGGCGTGAGCGTGCAGCGCCAGCCGGCTGCTGGCGCAGGTCAGCACGTAGCGCCGGGCTCGCGGAATCTGCGCCAGGGCCTCGCCGATGCGCGAGCGCAGCGCGTACCAGGCGCCGGGGATGTGGCCGCGCAGGTAGTGGGCATGCAGCGTCAGGTCGAGCACGGCGACTGCGCCGGGCCGCTCGAGCAAGGCCGCCAGTTCGGCCGGTGCGATCAGCGGCGCGGTCGGCGTTGGCGGCAAGAGGGGCTGCCACGGGCCGGTTTCCGCGAAGGCCGGGGTGTTGGCGGCATCGTCGAGGACGAAAACCTCCCAGTTCATCTGCGCCAGCCAGGAGGCGGTCATGTCGGCCCGGGCGCCTAGGTCGTCGGCGAGCACGATGCGGGCGCCGCGCACCGGGGCGACCATCTCGGTTTCCTGGACCAGCTGGCCGCCGGCCACCGAGCGGAAATCGGGCAGATGGCCGGCTTCGTATTCGGCCGGGTCACGGACGTCGAAGAAATAGGTGGTACGCCCCTGCTGTTCTTGCCAGGCGAGCACGTCGGTCCAGGCGGCACGCTTGACGCCGGCCAGGTCGGCGACCCGGCGGGCGGCGGCTGCGGCTTTTTGCGCCTGCTCGCGGTCGACCGCAGGAAAGCGGCGGTTCTGCCCGTGCTGCAGCGTCTGCCCGGCCAGGGTCCAGCCGATGGTGCCGTTTCTCAGCGCCGCGACCGGGTTGGGCAGGCCGGCGTTGATGAGCGACTGGGTGCCGATGATGCTGCGCGTGCGGCCGGCGCAATTGACGATCACCTGGGTGTTCGGATCGGGCGCCAGGGCCGGTACCCGCAGCACCAGTTCAGCGCCGGGCACGCTGGTGGAGCCGGGGATGTTCATGGTCTGGTACTCGTCGAAACGGCGCACATCCACCACTACCACGTCGGCGTTGGCGGCGAGCAGGGCCTGCACTTCCTCGGCGGAGAACGAGGGGGTGTGCCGCCGTGCCTCCACCAGTTCGCCGAAGGCCTTGCTCGGCACATTCACGTCCCGGAACAACTCGCCGCCGGCTGCCGCCCAGCCGGCGACACCGCCCCGGAAGACGGCGACATCCCTGTAGCCGAGTTCGCGCAGCTTGCGGGCGGCGGCTTCGGCAGCACGCTCGTCGCCCTCGTCCAGGGTGACGATGGGCACGTCGCGGCGGGGCAGCGTCGCCCAGGCGTTGAGTTCGAGGCGTCCGAGGGGAAAGTTGGCGGCAAAGAGCGGGTGCGACTGGGCATGGGGATCTTCCTCGCGCACGTCCAGGAGAGCGATCTCGCGCCTGTCGAGCAGGGCGGCGCGGACCTCGGCGTAGTCGGCCCGGCGGATTTCAGCAGTCATCGTTCAGCTCCACAGGTTGGGGACGACGTCGCTGGCATAGCCGGAAACGAAGGATTTTTCCGCGCCGCTCACCGCGTCGAAGACGTGGCGATGGACGCGGCCGATGTTGCGGCCATAGACGTGGATGCTGATGGACGGCTGGTCGGGCAGGTCGTTGGCGACCTCATGGACGTCGCCGATGGCGGGCGACACGGCGGTGGTCTGGCCGGGCAGCAGCAGCGCACTGCCGGTGGCCTTGTAGCTGCCGTCGGCCTGTTTTTCGTAAGTCGTTTCGCGCTCGCGGCCGCGCAGGCCGCCGACCAGGCCCCAGGTCAGGTGGTCGTGCACCGGCGTCTTCTGGCCCGGACCCCAGACGAAGCTGACGATCGAAAGCCGGTCGAGGGGATCGGCGTAGAGCAGGTATTGCTGGTAGTGCTGGGGATGGGGCTGGGCGAAAGCGTCGGGCAGCCAGTCGTCGCTGGCCACCAGTTCGGCGAGCAGGGCCTGGCCCTGGCTCAGGATGGTGCTTTCGTCGGGATTCGTGTCGAGCAGTCGGGTGATGCCTTGCACGAAGTTGAGGAGTTTTTCGGTGCTCATGGGGATTCTCCATAAGTCAGGTGGTGAGTTGGCGGGCTTCGGCGTACAGCCGTTCCAGGGTGGGGGTGGATAGCGCCCGGCGGCGGGCCAGTTCCAGCACGGCGCCGACGATGGGTTCGAGTTCGAGGGATTTGCCGGCGGCCCGGTCCTGCAACATGGAGGTGCGGAAATGGCCGGAGGCGGCAACCTGGGCGGTACGGGCCAGCCGCTCTTCCGGCGTGGGGCCGGGCGGCAGACCGTTGGCCAGGGCGACGGCCTGGGCTTCGCCGATGACCAGCGGATGCAGCTTGCCTTCCTTGTAATAGGGTTGGGCCAGCGACAGGCCGGCCGAACCGACCGGCAGGTGGCCGGCGATCAGGTCGGCGACGAGGGGTGCAGTACCTTTGAAGGCAATCTTGGTCAGGTTCGCTTGCTGATGGTGGCTCAACCAGTCGTAGAGAATGTCGCTGGTGGCGCCGTTGCCGGTAGAGCCAACGGCGACCGGAGGTTTCGCCGGGTCCCGGGCGCGGGCGATGAATTCGGCGTAGTTGCGGACGCCGGCGCTGGGATGCGCGGTCAGGATGTAGGCGGTCTCAGCGACCAGGGCGACCGGGACAAAATCCTTGACCGGGTCGAACTGCACAGGCTCCGGTGAGGAGACGACGGCGCCGACCAGGGCGACGGTATTCCCGAACAGCAGCGTGTAACCGTCCGCCTTGCTGCGGGCAACGTGACGGGCGCCAATGGTCCCGGTGGCGCCGGCGCGGTTCTCGACGACCACCGGCTGCCCCAGACCGGCCGACAACTCCTTCGCCAGGATCCGGGCCATGACGTCCGATGGTCCGCCTGCCGGCCAGGGAACGACGAGGTGAATTTCCTTTGCCGGCCATTTTTCCCCGGCCTGGGGGGCGAGGGGTGACAGCAGCAGTGTGATGCCGGCAATCCAGGCCAGCAGGTGAATTAGCCAGCGTTTAAGCGTTTGTGGCGGGAGCGTGTCCATGGGAATTCCTGCTCGGTCGGTTTAGAAAGGCATTCACCTTAAAACCGGCATTTCCCCCAACGAACGAAATTAAGCGCATAAACAATTGGCCGCCGCCTGGATAAGGATCGCAGCAATACGTCTATGGCTTTTTGTTCCTGAGATGGTGGCGAGTCGTCTTGTGCCCCGCTTGATGTCAGGGAAACCCGGGCGATCTATCCGGAGGCCGATCGGGATACCCCTGGCCAGGTGAGTTCCTTGGCCTTGCCCCTTGTCTTGCGCTCAGGATTGGCGGCAGGGGTTTGCCGACGCCGGGATAGGCCGCTCCGGCAGATGCATATGGCTCCCGCCTCTATTTCCTTATGGTTTAAAAATCCTTGGGCGCCAGGGGCGGGCTGGTTTTAATGGGGCGGTCGAATTCTTGCGGGAGTCTCCCATGAGTAAGGAACTGGCCCTGAACAACAGTAGTGGCTCCGGTGAGCCTGGCGATGCCGGGCCTCCGTTGGCGGAACGGCTGCTGCATCTGCAGCGTCAGCAGCAGCAAAGTCTGGATGAGTTGCAGCGTCTGCAGCAGTACAGCCGCCAGCTGCGCTTGCGGCTGCAGTTGCCCCGGGAGGCATGATGGGAGCCCTGATCGTGGGGGGCGACCATGTGGCCCCCTATCGCAGCTTCCTGGAGCAGCGCGGGTTTGCTGCGGTACGGCACTGGAACGGGCGCCGGCATAGTGAGTGTCACCGCCGCATTCCCGGTGATACGGAGCTGATTCTGGTGCTGGTGGACCAGGTCAATCACGGCCTGGCCCGCAAGGTCCGCCGTCTGGCGGGCGAGATGGGGGTGCCGGTGTTGTTCAGCCGGCGCAGCCGGGGGCAGCTGGACGATGCGCTGGCTATCCACGGCTTGGGGGCCTGCCCGGGCGTGGAAGGCAGATCGTGATCAGAGGCCGGGGAGGCCGCCTGCAGGGGCTTTCCCCAGTCGGCTTATTCAATCCGGATTAAAAAGCTTAGAAGGATTTCGTCGTTAGTTTTGGCGATTCAGCTCGCTACATTGACTCCAGTGTCATCACCACCCAGGCGGTATCCCGGCGGGACACAGCCTAATTTCACTGGAGGTTTCTATGAGCCTGTACGAGAACAACGCCCTGTCCATCGGGCATACCCCCCTGATCCGTCTCCACCGCATTACCGACGGCGCGGGTGCCACGGTGCTGGCCAAGATCGAAGGCCGCAATCCGGCCTACTCGGTCAAGTGCCGGATCGGCGCCGCCCTGGTGGAAGACGCCGAACGGCGCGGCCTGCTGGGGCCGGGCAAGGAACTGGTGGAACCCACCAGCGGCAACACCGGCATCGCCCTGGCTTTCGTGGCGGCCGCCAAGGGGATTCCCCTGACCCTGACCATGCCGGAAACCATGAGCCTGGAGCGGCGCAAGCTGTTGATCGCCTTTGGTGCCCGGCTGGTGCTCACGGAAGGGGCCAAGGGCATGGCCGGTGCCATTGCCAAGGCCACCGAAATCGCCGAGTCCGAGCCGGACAAATATGTGTTGCTGCAGCAGTTCAAGAATCCGGCCAACCCGGCCATTCACGAAGCCACCACCGGACCGGAAATCTGGGAAGACACCCAGGGCAGGGTGGATATCTTCGTCTCCGGGGTGGGGACGGGCGGCACCATTACCGGCGTATCCCGCTACATCAAGCAGGGCAAGGGCAAGCCCATCCTGTCCGTGGCCGTGGAGCCCGAAGCCAGCCCGGTGCTGACCCAGAAACGCAACGGCCAGCCCCTGCAGCCCGGGCCGCACAAGATCCAGGGCATAGGCGCCGGCTTTGTCCCCGATGTGCTGGATCTTGCCCTGGTGGACCAGATCGAGCAGGTGAGCAACGAGGAGGCCATCCTGTACGCCCGCCGCCTGGCCCGGGAGGAGGGCATCCTGTCCGGCATTTCTTCCGGGGCCGCTGTGGCGGCTGCGGTGCGGCTGGCGCAGCAGCCCGAGCACGCGGGTAGGACCATCGTGGTGGTGCTGCCGGATTCCGGCGAGCGCTACCTGAGTTCGGTGCTCTTCGAAGGGCTGTTCGACGCCTCCGGGGTGGCCCTGTGACCGCCTTTGCCGCCGGTCAGGAAGCGCCCCTCCAGGGCGGTCTGCATCTGGACATCGACGGGATCGTGGCGGAACTGCGCGGCCTGCGGGTGAAATCCCTGCAGACCCGGCAGCGTATCGGCCGGCCCCCCAAGCTGCCCTCGCGCAAGGCCCTGGTGGGCATTCTCGACGGCCTGGCGGCGGCCCTGTTCCCGAACCGGCTGGGGGCGCCGGAGCTCACCGACGAGGGGGTGGATTACTACGTCGGCCACACCCTGGACCATACCCTGCGGGCCCTGTACGAGGAGATACGCCGGGAGCTGCGCTTCGTGGCCAACCTGGATCCGGAGGCCGGGGAGGAAAGCGCCCAGGCCGCCGCCATCGTCCATGATTTTGCCGCCCGCCTGCCGGTGGTGCGCAGCCTGCTCGAAAGCGACATCCGGGCCGCCTACCAGGGGGACCCGGCGGCCCGGAGCGTCGATGAGGTGCTGGTCTGCTACCCAGGCATCACCGCCATCACCCACCACCGCCTGGCCCATGAGCTGTACCGGCTGGGGGTGCCGCTCTTGGCGCGCATCATCGCCGAGATCGCCCACTCCGCCACGGGCATAGACATCCACCCGGGGGCCCGCATCGGCGGGAGTTTCTTCATCGACCACGGTACCGGGGTGGTGATCGGCGAAACCTGCGTCATCGGCGAACGGGTGCGCATCTACCAGGCGGTCACCCTGGGCGCCAAGCGCTTCCCGGTGGATGAAAAAGGCGAGCTGATCAAGGGGGGCGCCCGTCACCCCATCGTCGAAGACGACGTGGTGATTTATGCCGGCGCCACCATCCTGGGCCGGGTCAGCATCGGCCAGGGCTCCTCCATCGGCGGCAGCGTCTGGCTCACCCGCAGCGTCCCTCCCCATAGCCACATCACCCAGGCCCAGGCCCGTAGCGATGCCTTCGATGCGGGCGGGGGCATCTGATTTCTTTCATCACCCTAAAGGAAAACCACATGTCCGACATTCATGAAGCACAAACCGCCCTGGGCGACGTCGCCGCACGCACCCTGGCCAATGCCACCAAGACCGTGCCGATGCTGCCCAGCATCAGCCCCCGCTGGCTCACCCACTTGCTGCAGTGGGTGCCGGTGGAGGCGGGTATCTACCGGGTAAACCGGGTCAAGGACGACTCCCGGGTGACCGTGGACTGTTCCAGCCGGGACGAGCGGGAGCTGCCCCAGACCTTCGTGGACTACGAGGAGTGGGGCCGGGAATACATGCTCTCCGCCGTGAATACGGTGCTGGACGTGCACACCCGGGTCTCCGACCTGTACAGCAGCCCCCACAACCAGATCCAGGAACAGCTGCGCCTCACCATCGAGATCATCAAGGAGCGTCAGGAAAGCGAACTGATCAACCATAAGGAATACGGCCTGCTCAACAACATCGCCGCCAGCCAGCGGGTGCAGCCCCGTACCGGCGCACCGACGCCCGATGATCTGGATGAGCTGATCGCCAGGGTATGGAAGGAGCCCGGCTTCTTCCTGGCCCACCCCAAGGCCATCGCCGCCTTCGGCCGCGAGTGCACCCGCCGCGGGGTGCCGCCTCCCACGGTTTCCCTGTTCGGCTCCCAGTTCCTCACCTGGCGCGGCATTCCCCTGATTCCCTGCGACAAGCTGAAGATCGAGAACGGCAGGACCAACATCATCCTGCTGCGTACCGGCGAGAGCCGCCAGGGGGTGGTGGGCCTGTACCAGCCCAACCTGCCGGGGGAACAGACCAAGGGCCTGTCGGTGCGCTTCATGGGCATCAACCACAAGGCCATTGCCTCCTACCTGGTTTCCCTCTACTGCTCCCTGGCGGTGTTGACCGAAGACGCCATCGCCGTCCTGGAGAACGTGGAAGTGGGCAAGTACCATGAGTACCAGTGATTCCATCCCTATCGATTCCAGCTTCGCAGCCCTGGCTGATCAGGCTGTCCTGGCCGGTTTGGGGGCCGGGCCGGTAGCGGCGCTGCCGGGAGACTTTCCCGGCGAGGCCGAGCTCTCCCGGCTGGCCAGCGAGCTGTTCAATGCCCTGCCGCAGACCTGGGTGCCCGGGGAAACCTGCCCCCAGCTGGCCGGTGCCGCCCTGGCCTCTGGCAGGCGCCCGGGGCCGGGCCTGCCCGGCGTTGCCGCCGGGGGCCATGGACTTACGGGGCTGATTCCGCCGAATCAGGCCCCGGCCGCTGCTGTTACGGTACTCCCGGAGCCGGCGCCCCCAGCAATCTCTGCCGGCAGCGCTCCGGCGGGGCCATTCCCCCGTTTCGACGTGCCCCTGCCCGGGGTGCGCGAGCTGGAGGCCCTGGCGGGAGCGGCAGGTTCCGGCCGGGTGGCGGGTCAGCCCTACTATTTCCTGGAGGGGGAAGGGCCCTTCCGGTCGGGCATCCGGGTGCCCGGCAGCTATGGGCACGAATCCTTCCTGGCCCCCCAGGCCCTGCCGGGCCAGGCTTTTGACGTGCAAGCCGTGCGGCGGGATTTCCCCATCCTCAGGGAAACCGTCCAGGGGCGTCCGCTGATCTGGCTCGACAACGCCGCCACCACCCAGAAGCCCCAGGCGGTGATCGACCGGATCGCCCACTTCTATGCCCACGAGAACTCCAACATCCACCGGGCCGCTCACGAACTGGCGGCCCGGGCCACGGATGCCTACGAGGCGGCGCGGGAAACCGTCAGGCGGTTCATCAACGCCCGTTCGGTCCATGAAGTGGTGTTCGTGCGTGGCACCACCGAGGGCATCAACCTGATCGCCCAGAGCTGGGGTCGGCAGCACCTGAAGCCGGGAGATGAAATCCTCATCACCTGGCTGGAGCACCACGCCAACATCGTGCCCTGGCAGCAGCTGGCCGCCCGGACCGGGGCCGTGCTCAAGGTGGCGCCGGTGGATGAGCTGGGGCAGGTGCGCCTGGATGAATACGAAAAGCTGCTGGGGCCCCGGACCCGGCTGGTGTCCTTCACCCAGGTGTCCAACGCCCTGGGCACCATCACCCCGGCCCGGGAGATGGTGCGGCTGGCTCATGCCCAGGGGGCCAAGGTGCTGGTGGACGGGGCCCAGTCCGTATCCCACCTGCGGGCCGATGTGCAGGTCCTGGATTGCGACTGGTTCGTCTTTTCCGGCCACAAGGTGTTCGGTCCCACCGGCATCGGCGTGGTCTATGGCAAGGAAGCCCTGCTCAATGCAACCGACCCCTGGCAGGGGGGCGGCAACATGATCAAGGACGTGACCTTCGAGCAGACCCTGTACCACGACGCTCCGGGACGCTTCGAGGCGGGCACCGGCAACATCGCCGATGCCGTGGGCCTGGGGGCGGCCCTGGAATACGTGGAGCGGATCGGCATCGAGAACATCGCCCGCCATGAGCATGAGCTGCTGCTCCATGGCACCCGGCTCCTGGAGGAGATTCCCGGGCTGCGGCTGGTGGGCCGGGCGGCCGAGAAGGCCGGGGTTCTGTCTTTCGTGCTCGAAGGTTACAAGACCGAGGAAGTGGGGGCTGCGCTCAACAAGGAAGGCATCGCGGTGCGTTCCGGCCACCACTGTGCCCAGCCCATCCTGCGCCGTTTCGGCCTGGAAGCCACGGTGCGGCCCTCCCTGGCGCTCTACAACAGCCATGAGGATCTGGATGCCCTGGCAGCCGTGCTCCGGAAGTTGCACCGGGCCAGGGGCACCCGCTTCTAGGCGGCTTGCCGGCTTCCCCTTCAGGCCCCTGCGGGGGTCTTTTTTTGTTCTGATTCAGAAGCTTATAAGGATAAAGTCGTTTCTGGCGGGGGCGGCGGGGCGCACAATGGCCTGGCATGTTGCTCCGCAGCATTCCGGCTGGCGGAGCGCGCATCTTTCAATGACAACCAGGAGTTTTTGCCATGACCATCCAAAAGGAATTCCTTGCTTCTTCCATCCTCAGCGCCTATTCCAGTCTCCATGAACTGGCGCAGATTGCCCTGGACAGCACCGAACAGACCCTGCAGCTCAACCTCAAGGCGGCGCGCAGCTATCTGGAGGCCAGCCAGGGGCAGGACCTCGACGGCTTCCAGGATTGGGGCAGTTTCCGGTCTTCCCTGACGGAGTCCTGGCTGACGAGCGGCAGCCAGTACGCCAGCAGCCTGTACGGCATTGCCGCAAAGACCAGGGAAGCCCTGGGGCATCTGGGGGAAAACCACCGGGCCGGCCTCAGCAAGTCGGTGGGCCATCTCCTGGAGAAGGCGGAGAAAAGCGCCCCTGCCGGTGCGGAACTGGGTATCGTCGCCGTCCGCTCCGCCCTTTCCGCGGCCAACTCGGCCTTTGATACCTGGAATCAGGCGGGGCAGCGGGCAGCGGCTTTCACCGAGGCCCAGGTGGCAGCGGTTTCGGGGGCCACGGCCAAGGCGGTGCCAGCTGTTGCGGCCAAGGGTAAGGCGGCTTGATCCTGCTGCCTGGTGGGGCCAGCCTTCCGTCCGGGAGGCTGGCTTTGTTCATCAGCCAACCGTTCAGGCCAGTTCAAGTGACTGTTGCAATCGGGAAAAGTGCTGCAATACCTCCGGCCAGGGGCCATGGCCGGAATCCACGTTGATGTGCCCCAGGGGACCCACGTTGATGAAGTCGCTGCCCCAGGTGCGGGCCCAGCGCCGGGCCGAGTCGAGGGACACCCAGGGGTCGTTGCTGCTGGCCACCACCAGGGACGGAAAAGGCAGCTGCTCTTCCAGCACCACGGCGGGGATCTGGAACCGGTCCGGGTCGGCTGGTGCCACCAGCAGGGCTCCCAGGATCTTCCCCGGGGCCTGGCAGGCTGCAGCCACCGAGGCCAGGCAGCCGAAACTGTGGGCCACGACCCAGACCGGGGCCGGTTCCGCCTCCAGGGCATCCCGGACCCGGCCGGCCCAGTCGGGCAGGTGGGGATGTTCCCAATCCTGCTGCTGCACCCGCCGGGTGCGGGGCTGGGTGTGTTCAAACCAGGTCTGCCAGTGGCCGGGGCCGCTGTTGCGCAGCCCCGGTACTATCAGGATGGGATCAACCAGGATGGGATCATTCTGCGGCTTCATCATGGCCTCCTTTGCCGTGCCGATGCTACGTCCATGATCGATGCGCGGCCGCCTCGGGGGAAGGAATAAATTTGCATAAGCTAATGGCGGAATGAACCGCCGGCCCGGGGCAGGAGTGGTCCCGGAATGCATATATTCATATCAGGATTTCGTCGTTGGATGGCCAGGGGCGAGCCGCTATCGTTGGGGCATCCGATCCGTTTCCGGGAGTGATTCATGGGCTGTCAGTTTCCTGGCGTCCTGCTGCAGTTGCGAGCCAGGCCTTGAAGCATGGGTGAAGCCTGTGTCATGCCGGCCCGCCCTGGGCGGGGGGGCAAGCCCGGTGCACGGCCTCAGCGGGAGTGTCCGCCGGGGCCCTCCGGCCTACCCGAGCGGAGGGGCGCCGCCCCGGCTCCGGAGCGTCTGCCCTCCCTGCAGCGCAACGCCCTGTGCAAGTTCTTCGAACGCCCGGACTTCACGCCCGCCGATGTGGTGGCCCTGGGCCATGGCCGGTTGTTGAAGATCAACGGCATCGGCCCCAAGGGCATCCAGGTCATCGTCCTCTGGCTGCGCCACCATGGCCTGTGCCTGGATGTGGCTGACGGTGCCCGGGCCATGCGGCAGGTCCAGCGGGTGGAGCGGGCCATCCGCCTGCTCGAACGTCATGGTTACGAGGTGAAGAAGAAGGCGGCTCCGGCCGGGAGTGTTCCATGAGCCCGGGCCCCTGCGTTCCCGTGTTGAAATCCGATTGAGGCAGGAGGTGCCCATGAGCGAAGTATTGTCGAAACTGGCGGAGCAGCCTGCCTATAGCGGTGACCTAGCGCCGGAAGAAGCCTGGGCCCTGGTCCGGGAAAATCCCGGGGTCCGTTTGCTGGACATCCGTTCCCAGGCCGAGTGGGAGCTGGTGGGGCGCATTCCCGGCGCCATCGAGATCGAGTACCGGACGTATCCGGGCTGGCAACTGAACCGGGATTTCATTGCTCTGGCGCGGCAGAAAACCCGGGGGGCCGAAGCCCTGCTGCTGCTCTGCCGTTCCGGCGTGCGCTCCCGGGAGGCGGCGGAAATCCTGGCGGGGAGCGGCTTCAAGCGGGTGTTCAACGTCCTCGAGGGGTTCGAGGGGGAGAAGGACGCCAGCGGCCAGCGCCAGCAGGGCGGCTGGAAGGCCCGGGGGCTGCCCTGGTTCCACTCATGAGCAGGGGGCGTTATGTCCCCCTTCGCTTCAGGCCGGCGGCCTGAGCCGCCGGCTGTTTCCTACTTGCCGGTGAAGCGGGGTGGGCGTTTTTCCAAGAAGGCGGCCAGGCCCTCCCGGTAATCCTCCGTTTCCAGGAAGGCGAAGGAGGCGGCTTTTTCCGCGTCGGTGAGGGGCAGGTCGTGGGACAGGCGGCGCATCCACTGCTTGTGCCAGGTGGCCACCCGGGGGGCGCCGCCCATGATGCGCCGGACGCAGGCGGCGATTTCCTCTTCCAGCTTCTCCGGGGCCACCACCCGGCTCACCAGGTTCTTGCGGGCCGCGTCTTCCGCGTCCAGGATCCGCGCTTCCAGCAGGATTTCCGCCACCAGGGCGGGACCGGCCAGCTTCAGCAGCCCCGCCATCTCGCCGGGATACATGGAAAAGCCCAGCTTGTTGATGGGGGCACCGAAGCGGGCCGTGCTGTCGCAGATGCGGATGTCGCATTGGGCCGCGATTTCCAGGCCGCCGCCGATGCAGGCACCGCGGATCATGGCCACCGTCGGGTGGTCGCAGTGGTGGATGGCCTCCAGGGCGTTGGCTACTTCCTCGTGGTAGACCAGGGCCTGGTCCAGGGTGGTGCGCAGGGTCTGGAATTCCTCCAGGTCCCCGCCGGCGGCGAAATGATCGCCGGCCCCGCGCAGGATCACGCAGCGCACGCTTTCGTCCCGGGAGACCTGGTCCATGACCCGGTGCAGTTCCCGCCACATGGACAGGTTGATGGCGTTCAGCTTGCCCGGATTGTCCAGGGTGAGGGTGGCCAGGCCGCCCTCCTGATGCAGTTTGATGGAAGCTTCCATGGGATGTGGTGTTCTCCGGCCCACGTGAAAAAACCCCGGCGGACCGGGGTTTTCCTGGGCACTGATGGGGTCAGCTGCCCAGGCGTTCGGGCAGTACGTCGCGCAGCAGCACGGCGGCGTCGCGCAGCATCTTCTCGGTGGTATCCCAGTCCACGCAGCCGTCGGTGACCGAGCAGCCGTACTTGAGCTGGGACAGGTCGGCGGGGATGGGCTGGTTGCCAGCCTCGATATTGGATTCGATCATCACCCCGACGATGGACTGATTGCCGGCGCGGACCTGGCTGACTACGTCGGCCATCACCAGGGGCTGCATTTCCGGCTTCTTGTAGCTGTTGGCGTGGGAGCAGTCCACCACCAGGTTGGCGGGCAGCTTGGCCTTCTTCAGGGCTTCCTCGGCCATGGCGATGGAAACCGTGTCGTAGTTGGGCTTGCCGTCGCCGCCGCGCAGCACCACGTGGCCGTAGGGGTTGCCGGTGGTGCGCACGATGGTGACCCGGCCGTCCATGTCCAGGCCCAGGAAGGAGTGGGGCCGGGAGGCGGAGAGAATGGCGTTGATGGCCACGGTCAGGTCGCCGCTGGTGCCGTTCTTGAAGCCCACGGGGGTGGACAGGCCCGAGGACATTTCCCGGTGGGTCTGGGATTCCGTGGTGCGGGCGCCGATGGCGGTCCAGGCGATCAGGTCCCCGTAGTACTGGGGCGAATTGGGGTCCAGGGCCTCGGTGCCGGTGGGCAGGCCGATTTCATTGACCTGGAGCAGGAAGTCGCGGGCCTTCTCCATGCCCTTGTCCACCTGGAAGGAGTCGTCCATGAAGGGATCGTTGATGTAACCCTTCCAGCCCACGGTGGTGCGGGGCTTTTCGAAATAGACCCGCATCACGATCAAGAGCACGTCGGAGATCTCGTCGGCCAGAGCCTTCAGGCGGCGGGCGTAATCCAGGCCGGCCACCGGGTCGTGGATGGAGCAGGGGCCCACCACCACGAACAGGCGGGGATCCTTGCGGTCCAGGATGGCGTTCAGGGCCTTGCGGCCGTTGGAGACGGTGCGGGCGGCAGCCTTGCTCATGGGCAGACGGGCGTGGAGTTCGGCCGGGCTGGGCATGGGGTCGAAAGCCGCGACATTGATGTCTTCGAGAGTGTCGATCTTGTCGTCGTCGGTCATTGGGTCAGGGTCCTTATCATGTCTTTGACGGCGGCCACCTTGTCCTTCAGGGTGGGGCAGTGGCGCACCAATGCGAGTTTATCCTGTCCGGCCAGTTTGTAGTTCCGGTTCTTCTGGATCAAGTTGATTATCTTGATCGGTTCGATAGGCGCCAGCTTCGCAAATTCCGGGCCGAAGGTGACCAGGATCTGGTCGGCGGTGGCATCCAGCTTCTGCACGCAGTAAGGCTTCACCAGGATGCGCAGCCGGTGGGTGGCGATCAGGGATTCCCCCTGGGGCGGCAGTTCCCCGAAGCGGTCGATCAGCTCTTCCTGCAGGGCGTCCACCTCCTCCTGCTGCTCGCAGTTGGCCAGGCGTTTGTAGAGGGACAGGCGCTCGTGCACGTCCGGACAGTAGGCGTTGGGGAGCAGGGCGGGCACGTGCAGGTTGATGTCGGTGCTGATGCCGATGGGCTGGGTCAGGTCCTCTTCGCTCAGGTGCTTGCCCTGGCGCAGGGCCGAGACGGCCCGGTTGAGCATGTCGGTGAACACATTGAAGCCCACCTCCTGCATTTCCCCAGACTGGTTGTCTCCCAGCACCTCGCCGGCGCCGCGGATTTCCAGGTCGTGCATGGCCAGGTAGAAGCCGGAACCCAGGTCCTCCATCATCTGGATGGCCTCCAGGCGCTGCCTGGCCTGCTTGGTCATGGCCTTTTCATCCTGCACCAGCAGGTAGGCGTAGGCCTGGTGGTGGGAGCGGCCGACCCGGCCGCGCAACTGGTGCAGCTGGGCGAGACCGAACTTTTCCGAACGGTTGATCAGGATGGTGTTGGCGTGGGGGTTGTCGATGCCGGTCTCGATGATGGTGGTGCACAGGAGCAGGTTGGCCCGCTGGCTGGTGAAGTCGCGCATCACCCGCTCCAGGTCCCGTTCCCCCATCTGGCCGTGACCGACGACGACCCGGGCTTCGGGCACCAGCTTTTCCAGCTTCTCCCGCATGTTCTCGATGGTGTCCACCTCGTTGTGCAGGAAGTACACCTGGCCGCCCCGCTTCAGTTCCCGCAGCACGGCTTCGCGGATGATGCCGTCCGAGAAGCGGGAGACGAAGGTCTTGATGGCCAGCCGCTTTTGCGGTGCCGTGGCGATCACCGAAAAGTCCCGCAGGCCTTCCAGGCTCATGGCGAGCGTCCGGGGAATCGGGGTGGCGGTAAGCGTCAGCACGTCCACCTCGGCGCGCAGGGCCTTCAGGGCTTCCTTCTGGCGCACCCCGAAACGGTGTTCCTCGTCGATCATCACCAGGCCCAGGCGGGCGAATTTCACGTCCTTGGCGATCAGCTTGTGGGTGCCGATGATGATGTCGATCTTGCCTTCTTCCAGCTCCTTCAGGGCCAGTGCGGTTTCCTTGGCGGTCTTGAAGCGGGAGATTTCGGCGACCTTGACCGGCCAGTCGGCGAAGCGGTCGGCGAAGGTCTGGTAGTGCTGTTCGCAGAGCAGGGTGGTGGGGCAGAGCACCGCCACCTGCTTGCCGCCGGCCACGGCGCAGAAGGCGGCGCGCAGGGCCACCTCGGTCTTGCCGAAGCCCACGTCGCCGCACACCAGCCGGTCCATGGGCTTGCCGGACTTCATGTCCTCGATCACGGCGGCGATGGCGGCGGCCTGGTCGGCGGTTTCCTCGAAGCCGAAGCCGTCGGCGAAGGCCTCGTAGTCCTGTTCGGTGAATTCGAAGGCGTGCCCCTGGCGGGCGGCCCGGCGGGCGTACAGGGCCAGCAGCTCGGCGGCCGTGTCCCGGGCCTGGAGGGCGGCCTTCCTCTTGGCCTTTTCCCACTGGCCCGAGCCCAGGGTGTGCAGGGGCGCGGCTTCCGGGTCGGCCCCCGAGTAACGGGAGATCACGTGCAGTTGCGACACGGGCACGAACAGCTTGGCCTCATTGGCGTAATGCAGCTCCAGGAACTCCAGGGGACCTTCCCCCAGGTCCATGTGCACCAGGCCCATGTAGCGGCCGATGCCGTGGGATTCGTGCACCACCGGGTCGCCCACCTTGAGCTCGGTCAGGTCCTTCAGCCAGTTGTCCAGGCTGGCCTTGCGCTTTTGTTCCTTGCGGGTCTTCCTGGGGCTGCCGGCGTAGAGCTCGCTCTCGGTGATCAGGGCCAGCTGTGCGTCGATCAAGAGGCCCGCCTGGAGAGGGGCGGCGCCCAGGGCCAGGCGGCTGTCGCCGGCCAGGAAGGCGGCCAGGTCGGCACTGGCCTCGGGGCGGACCCCGTGTTCGGCCAGCATCTGGGCCAGGGTTTCCCGGCGCCCGGCGGATTCGGCCAGGATCAGCACCCGGCCCGGAAAGCCGGCGAGGAAATCCTTCAGGCGGGCCAGGGGGTCTTCGGCGCGGCGGTCCACGGCGACGCTGCCTACCGGGCTACCGGCCTGGGGCTGGAGCTGGATGCGGCCGTGCCGCTTCGCGGCGATGAAGAAATCTTCCTCGGGCACGAACAGCTCGCCGGGCGGCAGCAGGGGCCGGGCCTTGTCCCCCTGGAGCATGTCGTGGCGGGAGCGGGTGTCCTTCCAGAAATCCCCCAGGGCCTTGGGCACGTCCCCGTGGGTGATCAGCAGGGCGTCCGAGGGCAGGTAGTCGAACAGGCTGGCGGTTTCCTCGAAGAAGAGGGGCAGGTAATACTCGATGCCGGCGGTGGCGATGCCGGCGGAAATGTCCTTGTACACCTGCACCTTGGCCGGGTCCCCCTCGAACACTTCGCGGAACTTCTGCCGGAAGCGGGTGCGGCCCTTGTCGTCCATGGGGAATTCCCGGGCTGGCAGCAGGCGGATTTCGGGCACCGGGTAGAGGGTGCGCTGGGTATCCACGTCGAAGGTGCGGATGGATTCGATCTCGTCGTCGAACAGGTCGAGCCGGTAGGGCAGGGGCGAGCCCATGGGGAACAGGTCGATCAGCCCGCCCCGGATCGAGTATTCCCCCGGAGACACCACCTGGGTCACGTGGTGGTAGCCGGCCAGGGTCACCTGGGCCCGGAACTGTTCCGCATCCAGCCGCTCGCCCTTCTTGAAGGAGAAGGTGTAGGCGGCCAGGAAGGCTGGCGGCGCCAGCCGGTAGACGGCGGTGGAAGCGGGCACCAGCAGCACCTGGCATTCGCCCTGGCGCACGCTCCAGAGGGTGGCCAAGCGCTCGGAGACCAGGTCCTGGTGGGGCGAGAAGCTGTCATAGGGCAGGGTTTCCCAGTCCGGCAGCAGCCGCACCTTCAGGTCCGGGGCAAACCAGGGGATTTCCTCCAGCAGGCGCTGGGCGTCCAGGGCGTTGGCGGTGATCACGGTGAGCAGCCGGTCCCGGGACCCAGCGGCCAGGGTGGCCAGCAGCAGGGCGTCCTGGCTGCCGGGGCCGCTGTTCCAGTCCAGCTTGTGGCCGGGGGCGGGCAGGGACGGGAGGGGAAGAGCAGGAAGGCTGGGGCTTGAGGTCACGGTGGGACGGGGTTCGGCAAAGGCCGGCATTATACCGGCTCGGGGGGAGGTGCCCGAAACCCCGGGGGGCGTTCAGCCCCCGGTCATGGACATGAAGCGCACCACCTGGGGGGCGTCCATCTGCTGGGTGAAGTCGTGGGCCTTGGGTTTGAGGCCCATGCTGTCCATGATCGCCTGGCGCACGGCGCCATCGTCGTCCGGATGCCGGCGCAGCAGGGGCAGCAGGGCCGTGGCGTCATTGTGGCCCAGGCAGGGATAGAGCTCCCCCTGAGCGGTGATGCGCACCCGGTTGCAGCTGTCGCAGAAGTTGTGGCTGTGGGGCGAGATGAAGCCCACCCGGGTCTGGCTGCCGGGGATGCGCCAGTAGCGGGCCGGGCCGCCGGAGCTTTCCGCCGAGGGGATCAGGTCGAAATGCTGCTGCAGTCCTGCCAGGGCCTCCTGGCTGGAGATGTAGGTGCGGCAGCGGCCGGCGATGTCGCCCAGGGGCATTTCCTCGATGAAGGAAATGTCCAGCCCGTTTGCCAGGGCGTAGCGCACCAGGTCCGGGAACTCGTCGTCGTTGAAGCCGCGCATCATCACCGTGTTCAACTTGGTGTGCACGAAGCCGGCCTGCCGTGCTGCCTCCAGCCCGGTGAGCACCTTGTCCAGGGAGCCGATGCGGGTGATGGTGCGAAAGCGCTCCGGGCGCAGGGTGTCCAGGCTGACGTTGAGGCGCCTGACGCCGGCCGCCTTCAGGGCCGGGGCATGGCGTTCCAGCTGGGAACCGTTGGTGGTCAGCACCAGCTCCCGCAGCCCCTCCAGTTGGCCGAGCTGCTCGAACAGCCACAGGGCGTTGGGGCGCACCAGGGGCTCCCCCCCCGTCATGCGCAGCTTGCTGACCCCCAGCTGCACGAAAATCCGCGCCACCCGCAGGCATTCTTCCAGGCTCATGACCTGGTCCCGGGGCAGGAAGGTCATGTTCTCGCTCATGCAATAGGTGCAGCGGAAGTCGCAGCGGTCGGTGATGGACAGCCGGACATAGCTGATCTGCCGGCCGTACTTGTCCACCAGGGTGCCGGCGGGCAGTTCCCGGTGCAGGGAGTCGAGCTGGGGCGGGGTGCCGGCCTGGTACTCCAGGCCGGGGTTCATGGTGTCGTTGTGCATGGGAATCCTGATCCGTGGGCCGGATTATTGTTCCCTTGGCACAGGGGCCGCAAGCGACCTAAATCAAAAATTTCCAGAATATTCCCAGGGCGGCGCCTATGCCTATGGTGCTAATCACCCCCAGGTTCCAGCGGCCCATGGCCAGTAGTGCTCCCAGGCACAGTCCCAGGGCGGGGAGATCGGGGGCGCCTGCCCCGATGAACACATGGCGGGCCAGCAGCAGGGCCAGGGTGAGGATCACCCCCACCACGGCGGCACTGATGGCGGTGAGAGGGGCCTGCAGGCGCAGGTTGTCGCGGCTGGCCTCGATCCAGGGGGCGCCGGCAAAAATGAAGGCGAAGGAAGGCAGGAAGGTGAACAGGGTGGCGACCCCGGCGCCGATGCAGCCGGCCAGGGCCGGCTCCAGCCCCAGGTGGGCGGCCCCGTTCCAGCCGCCCATGAAGCCCACGAAGGCGACGATGATGATCAGGGGCCCCGGGGTGGTTTCACCCAGGGCCAGACCATCGATCATCTGGGGCGCGCTGAGCCAGCCGTGGGTGCTGACGGCAGCCTGCTGCACGTAGGGCAGTACCGCGTAGGCGCCGCCGAAGGTGACCAGGGCGGTCTGGGTGAAGAACAGGGCCATGGTGCTGAAGTAGCTGTTGGTCAGCATCAACAGCAGGGCTCCCACTCCCAGGGTCAGGATCAGGGGTTTGAGGCTTGCCAGCAGGCTGGCCTGCACCGGGGGCGGGTTCTGGTCATCGATCAGGGCTGGCGGCTGGGATGTCTGGCTGGACGAGGCGGGCTGGGCAAAGCCGGGGCGCAGCCGTTCCAGGAGGATGCCGGCCAGGGCCGCCCCGGCGATCACCAGGGGAAAGGGGGCGCCCAGGAATTCCATGGCCAGGAAAGCCAGGGCGGCCACCAGGCCCAGGGCCGGGGTCTTCAGGGTGCGCTGGCCCAGGCGCCAGGCGGCCAGGATGACGATGGCGGTGACCACCGGTTTGATGCCGTACAGGGCTGCCATGGTCAGGGGCTGGTCGGCATGGAGGGCGTAGGCCCAGCTCAATCCCGTGAGCAGCAGGAAGGCCGGCAGCACGAACAGGATGCCCGCTGTCAGCCCGCCCTTCACCCCGTGCAGCAGCCAGCCCAGGTAGGTGGCCAGCTGCTGGGCTTCCGGGCCGGGCAGGGCCATGCAGTAGTTGAGGGCGTGCAGGAAGCGCTGCTCGGAAATCCAGCGCCGTCGTTCCACCAGTTCCGCGTGCATCAGGGAGATTTGCCCGGCGGGGCCGCCGAAGCTGATGCAGCCCAGTTTGAACCAGTAGGCCATGGCGCTGAGAAAGCTGGGGTGTTCGGGAATCATGGTCGATGCCGGAATGGATGGGGGCAAATGGGGTGCGCCATTCTCCCCCGGATTGGGGTCGTTTTGGTGACAGGGCCGGGGGGCTGCCGTGTTATGATCACGGCACGAGTTCAAGGGCAAACCGGGGGTAATCCCGGGACGCAAAGCCTACGGGTCCCACTCCCCGCGCGGGAAGGATGGCCGGGTTGCGCAACGCGGCTGGTGTGCCGTTCGCACCGCCTTCTCCGGACCAGATTTCCGGTTTCCCCTTGGTTTTCCGGCTTTCGGGGGACATTCCCATGACGACCCAGCGACGTGATACCCGTAATGGCGCCAATACGGTGCTGATAGGCTCCCTGGCGGTGCTGATTTTCATCGCCGGCAGCATTGCCGGCTTCTTCATCTGGAAGCAAACCCAGCCGGACCAGCAAGTGGAACAGCCTGCCTATGTGAGCCTGGGGCGGGTGGTGGCCCAGGTGGGCGGGGGGCGGTTCGTGCGCACGGACATCCAGCTGGAAATCTCGGGGCCGGAGTACACGGGCCTGTTCCAGCAGCACCACGTGCAGGTGCTGGAAGGTGTGCGCCGGGGATTCAGCCAGGTGCCCGGGGATGACATCTATTCCCTGGAAGGCAAGAAGGCCGCCCAGGAGGCCATCATCGCCCACCTCAACCACTATTTCGAAGCACCCCTGGTGGAACGGGTCTATTTTTCCGATTTTCTCGTGGCGGGCGGCTGATCCCGTGGTGCCGGCTCCCCGGCTGGGGCTAGAATCCCGGCATCTTGTGTAGGGAGTGGGCATGCTCAGATTTTTCCGGGAGCGGGGCGGGGATACGCCCCTGGCGACCTGCCGCCTGTTCTCCGGCCTCTCCGGCCGGGATGTGCAGGTGGTCCAGGGCTTCCTGCATCAACGCCGTTATCAGGCGGGGGAAGTGATCTTCGATGAAGGGGAAGAGGGCCAGGCCCTTTACATCCTGCTGTCCGGCCAGGTGCTGATCTGCCGGCAGGGGGAGACCGAAGCCCCCATCGCCCAGCTGGAGCCGGGTTCCTTCTTTGGCGAGATGGCCCTGCTCGACGATGCGCCCCGGGCAGCTCAGGCCCGGGCCCTGGGGCCGGTGGAAGTGGCGGTGCTGTTCCGGGGTGACTTCCTGCATCTCATGGATGACCATGCCCGCATCGCCTCCCGGATTTCCCTGGATCTGGCCCGTCAGCTGGGGGACCGGCTGCGCCGCATGATCCTCGCCCAGGGACCCCGATGAACCGGCCCGAGTACCGCTACCGCTCCGGTCCCCTGGTGTGGGCGGCCGTGCTCGGCAGCACCTGCCTGTTGCTGTTCCTGTTCCAGAAGATGCTCTGGCTGGTGGTGCCCTTCCTCCTCGCCCTGGTCATCTATTACCTGTTGTTGCCCCTGCGGGAGCGGCTGATCCTGGCGGGCCTATCCCGGGCCGGGGCGGCCAATCTGGTCAGCCTGGGGGCGTTCGCCGTGCTCGGCGGCGGCCTGGCCCTGGCTTTTCCCTGGCTGGCCACCCAGGCCGTGGGCTGGCAGGAGAGCGCCCTGCGTTACCTGCAGGGCGGGCTGTTCTTCGCGGCCCAGGCCCTGTACCAGTTGGAGGAGCGCTTCGAGGTCCTGGCCGATGCCCATGTGAGCACGGAGTTCGTGCGCCAGGTGGCCGAGTTGATCGACACCTTTGCCGCCAAATATCTGGGATCACTGGCCATGGGAGTGGCGGCCTGGACGCCGCTCCTGCTCCTGGCCCCTTTCATCGCCTATTTCATGTTGCGGGACGGGGCCCTGTTCCGGCATTTCCTGATCCGCGCCGTGCCCAATGCCTTCTTCGAGCGCACCCTGTACCTGTTCGACCAGGTGGATCGCACGGCCCGGCTGTATTTCCAGGGGCTGCTGGCCCTGACCGTGCTCGATGCCCTGTGCCTGGCCGCCGGCCTGTGGTGGCTGGGGGTTTCCGCGCCCCTGCTGCTGGGCGGGGTGACTGCGGTGCTGGCCTGGATTCCCTACGTGGGCTCGGTGCTGGGCTGCCTGCTGGTGGTGCTGGTGGCGGCCACCGACTTCCCCGAGGCGCCCCAGGTGGCCTACGGTGCCATTGCCCTGTTCCTGGTGGTGCGCCTCCTGGATGACTTCCTGTTCATGCCCATGACCATAGGCCGCAGCCTGAAGCTGCATCCCCTGCTCACGGTGTTGATGATTTTCGTGGGTGGAGCGGTGGCCGGGGTGCCCGGCCTGATGCTGGTCCTGCCGGTGCTGGGGGTGGTGATGGTGCTGGGGGAGACCGTGGGCCAGGTGGTGACCGATCCCCGCCTGATGGCCCGGCACCTGCACGCCCGGCAATTGCGCCGGACCGCCGTGGGCCGCGATCTTTATTGAAGTCTTTCGGCCCGGCGAGGCTGGGGATGGCTTAAAATCCCGCTTTTCCCCACGCGAACGATCATGCCGCACCGCAAGTTGAATGTCCCGGAACGGGGCATGCTGGATGCTTATGAGAAGACCCTGGCCGACCGGGGCTATACCGCTGATGCCGCCCAGATGGCCGCGGCCTCCCGCCTGCAGCAGTTATACACGGAGCTCCTGGGCTTCAAGGTGAAGCGGGGCAGTACCCTGACCCGGCTGCTGACCCGGCCAGCCCCGCCCAAGGGGGTTTATTTCTGGGGCGGGGTAGGGCGCGGCAAGAGCTTCCTGATGGACTGCTTCTTCGATGCTGTGCCTTACCGGCGCAAGAAGCGCATCCATTTCCATGCCTTCATGCAGCGCATCCACCGGGAGCTGGATGCCTTCAAGGGAGAGGCGGACCCCATGCTCAAGGTGGCAGAGAAGATCGCCCGGGAAACCCGGCTGCTCTGCTTCGACGAATTCCACGTTTCCGACATCGCCGATGCCATGATCCTCGGGCGCCTGCTCACCGGGCTGGAGGCCCAGGGGGTGGTGCTGGTGATGACTTCCAACTACCCCCCTGACAACCTCTATCCCAACGGTCTGCACCGGGAAAGCTTCCTGCCGGCCATTGCCCTGCTGAAGCGGCAGATGGACGTGATCGAGGTGGAGGCCGGCATCGATTACCGCCTGCGGGCCCTGGAGCAGGTGGAAATCTACCATTACCCGGCGGACCAGGCGGCCGAGGCCAAGATGCTCGACTATTTCCGCATGGTGGCGGGCGAGGAGGGCAGGAAAGGTGGTCACATCGACGTGCTGGGGCGGGAGATTCCCACCCTGCGGCGTGGCAACGGGGTGATCTGGTTCGATTTTGCCAGCCTTTGCGGCGGTCCCCGGTCCCAGAATGATTACCTGGAAATCGCCCAGTCCTACCATACGGTCCTGCTTTCCCATATTCCCTGCATGACTCAGCACCAGGCCTCGGAGGCCCGTCGATTCACCTGGCTGGTGGACGTTTTTTACGACCATAAGGTGAAGCTGATTGTCACCGCTGACTGCGAAGCGGAAAAGCTATATACCCAGGGAACCCAGTCCAGTGAATTTTTCCGGACCGTGAGCCGTTTGACGGAAATGCATTCCAAGGAATATCTGGCCATGCCCCACCTGGTGCTTTAGCTTTTATTTTCTTTTGGCTTGCCCATAAGCTGCGGGTTTCTTAGAATAGCCGGGCTTATTTAAATAAAGGAGTTTTTCATGGATATTTCCAATCTTTCCCTGCCCGAATTGAAGGAACTTGAGCGCCTTATTCCCCGGGAAATCAAGCGCCGCGAAGCGGAAGAAAAAGTCAAGGTGCGCAAGGAGCTGGAAGCCTTCGTGCAGGCCCGCGGCTTTTCCCTCAATGACCTGATGGGCGGCGAAGCCGGCGAAAAGGTCAAGTCTGCCCGTGCCGGCAGCAAGGTGGCCGCCAAGTACCGTCATCCCCAGCAGGCCGACCTGGAATGGACTGGCCGCGGCCGCAAGCCGAAGTGGGTGGAAGCCTGGCTGGCCAACGGCGGCAATCTGGATCAACTGGCTATTTGAAGATATTGATTCATGCGGATTCTCCTCAGTAATGACGATGGGTATTTCGCTCCAGGTATTGCCTGTCTGGCGGATGCCCTGCAGGGACTGGGAGAAATCATCGTGGTGGCGCCGGAGCGGGATCGTTCCGGTGCCAGCAATTCCCTGACCCTGGACCGGCCCCTTTCCCTGCGTCAGGCCCCCAACGGGTTTTATTTTGTAAATGGTACCCCCACCGACTGCGTGCATCTGGCGGTCACCGGTATGCTGGATAAATTGCCCGATATGGTGATTTCGGGAATTAACCATGGCGCCAATATGGGGGATGACACGGTTTATTCCGGCACCGTGGCCGCCGCCACCGAAGGTTATCTGCTGGGCATTCCCGCCATTGCGGTTTCCCTGGTCGGCAAGGAAGCCTCCCATTTCGCCACTGCGGGCCAGGTGGTGCGTCAGCTGGCCGAACGTTTCATCAACAATCCTGTGCGGGAGCCGGTGCTCCTGAACGTCAATGTTCCCGATCTGCCCCACGCCGAGCTCGCCGGGCTGCAGGTCACCCGCCTGGGCAAGCGGCACAAGGCGGAGCCCGTGGTCCCCATCACCAGCCCCCGCAACGAGACCATGTATTGGGTCGGTGCTGCCGGTGCGGCCCAGGACGCCGGGGAAGGCACGGATTTCCATGCGGTGGCAGCGGGTTTCGCTTCCATCACTCCCCTGCAGGTGGATCTGACCCACCAGCAGCAATTACCTCGTATCCGATCCTGGTTGGCTTCATGAACCCAGCACTTGCAGGCATCGGCATGACCTCCCAGCGGACCCGGGCGCGCATGATAGATCGCCTGCGGGCCAAGGGCATTGCCAATGAAACTGTCCTGGCGGCCATGGCCGCTGTTCCCCGGCACATCTTCGTGGAGGAGGCCCTGGCTTCCCGGGCCTACGAGGACACGGCCTTGCCCCTGGGGTTTTCCCAGACCATTTCCCAGCCCTACATCGTGGCCCGCATGATCGAAGTCCTGCTGAGCGGCCGTGCCGGCCTGGGACGCACCCTGGAGGTGGGCACTGGCTGCGGCTATCAGGCGGCGGTGCTCGGGCACCTGACCCGGGACGTGTATTCGGTGGAACGCATCGAACCCCTGCTGGCCAAAGCCAGGCAGCATCTGTCGCAGATTCCCGGCATCCAGGTACGTTTGAAACATTCCGACGGCAGCATGGGCCTGCCCGAAGTCGCCCCTTTTGACAGCATCATCGTCGCCGCCGCGGCAGGCCGCGTGCCGCCGGAACTGCTGCAGCAACTGGCTCCGGGCGGGCGTCTGGTCTTGCCAGTGGGGGGGAATGAACAGTATCTTAGCCTCATCGAACGTACCCCCCAGGGGTACACCGAAGCGCGTCTGGAGACGGTCCGCTTTGTTCCCCTGTTATCTGGTGTCGAATGATCAATAGATTTTCTTCCTCGTTGTTCCCCGCACTCCTGGCCCTTGCCCTGCTGGGTGGCTGTGCCAGCAAATCCCCCGCCCCGGTGGAGGATCGTTCCCAGGCCCTGCAGACCAAGAGCGCGCCCAGCGGCCCCGGTTATCACACGGTCAAGAAAGGCGATACCCTCTACAGCATCGCCCTCGAGTATGGTCAGGACTACCGGGAGGTGGCAGGTTGGAACAACATCACCGACCCCAACCGGATCATGATTGGCCAATCCCTCAGGGTGCTGCCTCCTGGCGCTGCCCAGGACACGGCGGTGACCGCCGCCCCGGTGCAGACGGGGACGGGCGTCGAGCAGCGCTCCCTGGACGGGGAGGTTCCCGGGGCAGCGGCCGCCGCCGCCGGCAGCTCCGGCGTGAAACGGGAGCCCCGGGGCAACAAGGAACCCTATTCCGATGCCGCCTATGCCCGCCTGCAGAATCCCGGCGCGGCAGCGGCCGTGCTTCCTGCCGTCCCGGCCAAGCCAGCCGATGCCAAGCCCGAAGCGGATAACAAGGCAGCTTCCAGTACCGAGGCGGCGGTGGAGGGGGTTACCTGGTCCTGGCCGGCGGCGGGCAAGGTGGTGGGCAACTTCTCCCAGACCAAGGGGGTGGATATCGCCGGCAAGGCCGGTGATCCGGTCCAGGCTGCGGCCGACGGCAAGGTGGTGTATTCCGGGAGCGGCCTTAGGGGTTATGGCCAGCTGGTGATCATCAAACACAATGGCACCTTCCTGTCTGCCTACGCCCATAACCAGAAAATCCTGGTGAAGGAAGGTCAGAGTGTGAAGCGGGGGCAGAAGATCGCCGAGATGGGCAATACCGACAGCGATTCGGTGAAGCTCCATTTCGAGGTGCGGCGCCAGGGCAAGCCGGTTGAACCTCTGGAATTCCTGCCCAAGCGATGAGCGATCAGGAGCAGCCTTTCGAGGGGGAGGAGCCGGGGGAGCCCCTGGAGGATCTGGAGCCCGAGACGGATGTTCCGGTGCCGGAGGCGGATTTTCTCGAGGACGTCACCCAGCTGTACCTGAACCAGATCGGCGCCAAGCCCCTGCTGACCCCGGAGCAGGAGCTGGAAACCACCCGCAAGGTGCGCCAGGGCGACTTTGCCGCCCGGCAAAAGATGATCGAGCACAACCTGCGCCTAGTGGTGAATATTGCCAAGCACTACCTGAACCGGGGCATTCCGCTCCTGGACCTGGTGGAGGAAGGTAATCTGGGGTTGATCCATGCCCTGGAGAAATTCGATCCGGAGCGGGGTTTCCGTTTTTCCACCTACGCCACCTGGTGGATACGCCAGTCCATCGAGCGGGGCATCATGAATCAGTCCCGCACCATCCGCCTGCCGGTGCATGTGGTCAAGGAAATCAACGTGGTGCTGCGGGCCATGCGTCACCTCGAGTCCGAAGCCTCCCGGGACCGTACCCTGGAACAGGTGGCCCTGCTGCTGGACAAGCCGGTGGACGAAATCCGGCGCATCCTGCATCTGAATGAACACATCGCTTCCCTGGATACGCCCCTGGAAATCGATCCCAGCCATTCGGTGGTGGATTTCATCGTCGATGAGAACGGCACCGATCCCGAGTCCATGCTCCAGAGCAGCGAGCTCAACCAGTTGGTGCAGGCCTGGCTGGGACAGCTGACCGAGCGTCAGTGCCAGGTGGTGGAGCGGCGCTATGGCCTCAACGGCCACGAGATCGCCACCCTGGATGCCATCGCCAATGACCTGGGGCTGACCCGGGAGCGGGTGCGGCAGATCCAGATGGAGGGGCTGGACCGCCTGCGCCGCATCCTCAAGCGGGGCGGCATCACCCGGGACAGCCTGTTGTAAGCGGTCCCGGGGTCAGGGGCCTCAATCCTGACGGGCCACCACTTCCTGGCTGGCCTGGTAGCGCTGACGCAGGGCCTGGGCCAGCTGGTAGACCGACATGGCGTAGAAGCTGGAGCGGTTGTAGCGGGTGATCACGTAGAAGTTTTCGTACCCCAGCCAGTATTCGGTGGCTTGATTCGGCGTTGCCAGATCCACGAAGGTGACCTTGCGGGCCGGGTCTGCTTCCGCCCGGACCCCCTGCTGCAGCAGTTCGCCTGCTACCAGGGTGGGGCGGATCCCGGCCTCCAGCCAGCGCTCGTCCGGGTCGCCGGCAAGGCGGGCGGGCACGGCCACCGGCCCATCCTTTTCCCAGCCATGCTGTTCCAGGAAGCGGGCGACGCTGCCGATGGCATCCGTGGCGCTGTTTTCCAGGTCCACCCGGCCATCCCCGTCGAAATCCACCGCATAGCGCCGCTGACTGCCGGGCATGAACTGGGGGATACCCAGGGCGCCGGCGAAAGAGCCGCTGTAGTCGGCCGGGTCGGCGCTGTTCTCCCGGGCCAGGAGCAGCAGCTGCTCCAGCTCCTCCCGGAAGTACTCGGCCCGGCGCGGGTAATGGAAGGCCAGGGTGGCCAGGGCTTCCAGGGTGTTGAAGCTGCCGGTGTTGCGGCCGTAGATGGTTTCCACGCCGATGATGGCGACGATGATTTCCTCCGGGACGCCATACAGGACCCGGGCCTTGGCCAGGGTGGCGGCATGTTCCTGCCAGAAGCTCACGCCCCGGGTGATCCGGGTTCCATCCAGGAAGCGGCTGCGGTAGCGCTGCCAGGAGCGTTGCCCCGGCTTTGCGGGAGGCTCCATCAGCTTCAGCACCCGCTCATTGGGGGCGATGCGGGCAAAGCGGAGGTTCAGGGCCTCGGCATCCAGGCCGTGCAGGGCCTGCATGGCGCCGATGAATTGCTGCACCTCGGGATTGTCGGCCATTCCGGCCGCCTGGCTGGCAGGACTGAGGGCGAGGAGCAGGGCGCACAGGGAGGTTTTCAGGAGCGGGGGAATGGCGGTGAGTCTGGTATGGCGCTGGGTCATGATGAAATGGGGTTGATCAGGGCAACTGCCTGAGGGCGAGGCGCAGGGCCTCCATTTTAGGGGGTTTGGCTTCGTAGCGGGCGGCGCAGACCAGACGGGCGAGGCGCTGCACCGGCCCGGCCAGCTCCGGGGCCTCCGTTTCCAGGCGGCGGGCCAGGGCCAGGGGGGATTCCCAGGGGGGGCAGTGCAGCCCCTGTTTTTCCAGCCGGACCAGGGCCTGTTTCCAGATGGCCCGGGCCGGGTCCGTTTCCCGCCGGGGGCGGAAGATCCAGGCGGCCAGGGCCAGCAGGGCCAGGCCCACGGAAGTGCTGAGGGCCATGATCAGGGTGCGCCAGTCGGGATTGTCCAGCCCCAGGCGGGACAGCACTTCCCGCTGCCGTTCCGGGGTATAGCCCAGCACCCACTGGTTCCAGCTGTTGTTCAGGGCATCCCAGCGATGGCGCATGGCCTTGAGCCATTCCATCGACACCGGCACCATCCCGCCCAGGGGCTCACGCCCCGGGAGGGCCGATTCCAGCCCGGATTCCACCCGTCCGGGGGAAATGGCGGCCGTGGGGTCCACCCGCACCCAGCCCTGTCCGTCCAGCCAGACCTCGGCCCAGGCATGGGCATCGAGCTGGCGCACCACCAGGAAGTTGTCCACCGGGTTCAGTTCCCCGCCCATGTAGCCGGTGACGACCCGGGCCGGGACCTGGGCCGCCCGCATCAGGATGACGAAGGCCGAGGCATAGTGTTCGCAGAAGCCCTGGCGGGTCCTGAACAGGAAATCGTCCATGGCCTCCTGGCCCAGCAGGGGCGGGGACAGGGTGTAGCTGAAGGCCTCCTGGCGGAAATGCTGCAGGGCCCGTTGCACCAGCCAGGCTGGGTCCGGGTTTTCCCGTTGCCAGGAACGGGCCAGGGCCAGGGTGCGGGGATTGCGGCCCGGGGGCAGCTGCAGGTTGGCCTGTAACAGGCCGGGGGGATCGTCCAGCCCCAGGCGGTAGCGGGTGTGGGAGGTGAATGCCACGTTCTTGCGGCTGGTCACGGGCTCCTTGCTGCGCACCAGGCCGTTGCTGGTCATCTCCGCTTTCAGCTCGGCGCTCTCGGGCAGGCGGCTGGGCATGTCCAGGGGCAGGAGCCAGTGCTGCTTGTGGGCTTCCAGGGTCAGCGTGTAGGTGTAAGGGGCGCCCAGGGCTTCAAGGCTGGGCGGGGTGGAGCGGAAATCCTCGACCTTCCATTCCCTGCCGTCGTAGTGGTTGAGCACCGGGCCGCGCCAGTAGCGGGCAGCCCGGGGCGGTGGAGGGCCGTCGAAGCGGGCCCGGAAGGCGATCTCGTCGCTCAGGGCCAGTTCGCTGATGCTGCCCGGGCTCATGCTGTTGGAAAGCCCCGTGCGTCCGGCATGGGCGTCGGCAGGCAGGCCCCACAGGGGACCGCTGACCCGGGGAAAGAGCAGGTACAGGAGCAGCATCAGGGGCAGGGCCTGGAGCAGCAGGCGGCCGGCCTGGAGCAGGATGGTCCGGGGGCCCTCCTGGGGGTCGCCATGCAGCTGGAGCAGGGCGCCGGTGACCACCAGGGTGCTGGCCAGCAGCCAGAGCCCGGTGGGAATGTCCTGGGAATGG
The DNA here is from genome assembly GCF_000429665.1 of Azovibrio restrictus DSM 23866. Classification (GTDB taxonomy): domain Bacteria; phylum Pseudomonadota; class Gammaproteobacteria; order Burkholderiales; family Rhodocyclaceae; genus Azovibrio; species Azovibrio restrictus. The sequence continues at coordinate 272,095 of NZ_AUCH01000001.1, read as the reverse complement.
AAGTAATGGGTCAGGAGCAGGAAGTAGCCGAGGATGACCACCACGATGGCATCCCGGCGGCTTTTCAGTTCCAGCAGCTTCATGGCCATGAACAGCACCAGCATGGCGATACCGGCATCCCGGCCCAGCAGGGTGCGGTACTGCACCAGGATGCCGGCGCAGCCGGCGAATACCAGCAGCACCTTGAGCCAGGCGCTGCTCACCTGGTAGCCCCGCCACCAGCGCCAGGTGACGCCCAGCAGCACCAGCCCGGCCACCCCGCTCAGCCAGGCGGGCTGGTACAGGCCGTGGGGCAGGGTGGTCACCAGGGCAACGGCCAGCAGCCAGGGCAGGCTGGCATGGGGCAGGGGCACGGCGGGCAGCTTCATGGGGTGGCCCCGGGATAGAGGGCCAGGGCCTGCAGGCAGCGTTGCCGGTGGGCGGTCCCATGGTCCGGAGCGAGCGCCTGGCGGGGCAGGCGGAGGCCGTAATCCAGGCCGGCACCTTCGGCATCCATGACCCAGCCGGCCAGGATGGAGAGCCGCTCCTCCGTATCTCCACTGGTGTCTTCCCACTCCAGCCAGAGTTCCTCCCGGGCACCGCCACTGAAGGTCTTGACCAGCAGGGGCTTGTCGCCCGCGTCCCGGGCGGCGGCCTTCCAGGCCACATGGCGGGGGGAGTCGGCCGGCTGCCGTTCCCGAAATCCGGCAAAGTCCTCCTGGCCTTCCCGTCCCGGGTAGGCGCCGGAGTGGCCGGATTGCCGCCCTGGGGGCAGGGGGGTGAAACGGGGTTTGGGATAAACCAGGCACCGGGCTGCGGGCCAGGGATGGGCCCAGGCCAGGAACAGGCCCAGGGGGTAGCGGCTCGCCAGCTTCAGGGGCGGGAGCTCCAGCCAGCCCCGGCGGGGAGCTTCGAGGGCCAGATCCAGGTGGCCCGTGTCATTTCCCGGGAGATGCTGCAGCTGCATGGGTTGGCGGGGGCTGGCGCTCCATTCCAGTCCTGGCCGGGGCGAGGGGCCCGGGTTCTGGACCTGCAGGCGGAAGTGGGCCAGTTCTCCGGCGTGCACCGCTTCCCGGCCCTGGGCGCTGATTTCCAGGCCGAGCAGGTTCTTGTGGGCATGCAGCATGCCCACCAGCCCCAGGCTGACCAGCAGGAATACCAGGGCGTGGCCCAGGGCCAGGTCGTAATTGATGGCGCCCAGGAGCATGGCCACCAGGGTCAGGGCATAGAGCAGTCCGGCCCAGGTGGGCAGGATGTAGATGCGGCGGCGGCCCAGGCGGATGGGGCCGGTTTCCGGGCGGCGCGGCCGGATCAGGCGGGCCAGCCCTTGCCGCAGACTTGCCAGGGGCTGCATTAGGGGATGGGGACGGTACGGATCAGGGCGTGCACGTCTTCGGGGCGGGCGTGGGCTTCCCCTTCCCGGGAGTGCAGGCGGTGGCAGGCCACACCCGGCAATACCGTCTGGATATCGTCAGGCAGGACGGCGGCCCGTCCTTCCAGATAGGCCCAGGCCCGGGCTACCGCCAGCAGCCCCAGTCCGGCCCGGGGCGAGAGGCCGTGGTAGAACTGGGGACTGGCGCGGGTGGCTTCGAGCAGGGACTGGACGTAGTCGAGCAGGGCCGGGGCCACGAACACCTGTTCGGCCGCCCGCTGGTGCAGGGGAAGCGCCTCCGGGGCCAGGCAGGGCTGCAGCGCGTCGAGCTGTCGACGCTGGTCGCCGGCGGCCAGCAGGGCCCGTTCCGAGGCCCGGTCCGGATAGCCCAGCTGGATGCGCAGGAGGAAGCGGTCCAGTTGCGATTCCGGCAGGGGGAAGGTGCCGATCTGGTGGGAAGGATTCTGGGTGGCGATGACGAAGAAGGGCTCCGGCAGGGGGCGGGTCTCCCCCTCGGTGGTGACCTGCTTCTCCTCCATGGCTTCGAGCAGGGCGCTCTGGGTCTTGGGGGTGGCGCGGTTGATTTCGTCGGCCAGCAGCACCTGGGCGAACACCGGGCCGGGCATGAAGCGGAAGCGGCCGCTGTCGCGTTCATAGATGGACAGGCCGAGGATGTCCGCCGGCAGCAGGTCGCTGGTGAACTGGATGCGGGAAAACTGCAGGCCCAGGAGCCGGGCCAGGGTGTGGGCGAGGGTGGTCTTGCCCAGGCCGGGCAGATCCTCGATCAGCAGGTGGCCCCGGGCCAGCAGGCAGGCCAGGGCCAGGCGCAGTTCCCGGCGCTTGCCGAGAATGATCTGTTCGGCCTGCTGCAGCACTTGCTGCAGGGCTTGGGCAGAAGGGGGTGAGTTACTTGTCATTTTCCGGGTTCGGGGTGCGGGTTGGCGTGGATCCGGCCCGACAGAAAAGGTTTGCCGGAGCCGGCTGACAGGGGGGCAAATGGCCTTGTCCTGCAAGCGAGCTTGGGCCGATAATGACACAGATACAAGCCAGGGGCGAGGCGGGGAGCCTGCTCCACAAAAAAGAGAGAAGAGAGATATCCAGTGACTACTGCTTTCATTACCCACAGGGATTGCCAGTTGCACGACATGGGGGCCCACCATCCGGAATCTCCCAGCCGCCTTACCGCCATCAATGATTACCTGATCGCCCAGGGCATTGATGCCTACTTCGTTTATTACGATGCCCCCCTGGCGACCATAGAACAGCTGCACCGGGTGCATCCGGCCTCGCATCTGGAGCGCCTGAAGCGGGCTTCGCCGGAGCACGGGGTGGTGCACCTGGACCCGGATACCGCCATGAATCCCCATACCTGGAAGGCGGCCCTGCGCTCCGCCGGGGCCGGGGTCATGGCCGTGGATTTGGTCATGTCCGGCGAGGTGGAGAACGCCTTCTGCGCCATCCGGCCCCCGGGGCATCACGCGGAGCGGGAGAATCCCATGGGCTTCTGCTTCTTCAACAACATCGGCGTTGCCGCCAAGCACGCTCTGGAGGTTCACGGGCTGGAGCGGGTGGCCATCATCGATTTCGATGTACACCACGGCAACGGCACCGAGGATGTTTTCAAGGGGGACGAGCGGGTGCTCATGTGCAGCATTTTCCAGCACCCCTTCTTCCCCTACAGCGGGACGGATAATCCGGCGCCCAACATGTGCAATGTGCCCCTGCCGGCCTACTCGGGCGGGGAGGAGTTCATGGGGGCGGTCCAGGATGTATGGCTGCCGCGCCTGCGCGAGTTCAAGCCCCAGCTGATCCTCATCTCCGCCGGTTTCGATGCTCATTACGAGGACGACATGGGCGGTTTGAAGTTGCTGGAACGCGACTACGCCTGGGTTACCGCCCAGCTCAAGAAGCTGGCGGCCGAGACCGCCGGCAAGCGCATCGTTTCCATGCTGGAGGGCGGTTACGTCCTCTCTTCCCTGGCCCGCAGTGTGGGTGCCCACCTGCGTGAGCTGGCTGATCTCTGATTTACATCTCCTGACATCCGCAGCGCCCCGGATCGCGTTCCGCCGTCCGGGGCCTTCGGGTACAATCCTCCACTTCCTTTTCTACCCTGCATACACATGATTACCGGATCCATCGTAGCCGTAGTGACCCCCATGTTCGAGGATGGCAGTCTTGATTTTGCTTCCCTGAAGAAACTGGTGGATTTTCATGTGGCGGAAAAGACTGACGGCATCGTCATCGTCGGCACCACCGGGGAGTCGCCCACGGTCAACGTGGAAGAACACTGCGAACTGATCCGGGCCACGGTGCAGCATGCCGCCGGACGCATTCCCGTGATCGCCGGGACCGGCGCCAACTCCACGGCCGAAGCCATCGAGCTGAATCGCTTTGCCAAGGAAGCCGGGGCCGATGCGGTCCTGTCCGTGGTGCCCTATTACAACAAGCCCACCCAGGAGGGCCTGTACCAGCATTTCCGCAGTATCGCCGAGGCGGTGGATATTCCGGTCATTCTCTACAATGTGCCCGGCCGCACCGTGGCTGACATGAGCAATGACACAGCCCTGCGTCTGGCCCAGATTCCCAACATCATCGGGATCAAGGATGCTACCGGCAACATTGACCGGGCCTGTGACCTGATCGCCCGGGCGCCCAAGGACTTTGCCCTCTACAGCGGTGATGACATGACCTGCATGGCGGCCATCCTGCTGGGTTTCCACGGCACCATTTCCGTGACCGCCAATGTGGCGCCGCGCCTGATGCACGACATGTGTGTGGCTGCTGCTGCCGGAGACGGCCGGAAGGCCCGGGACATTCATTTCCAGCTGTTGGGACTGCACCGGGACCTGTTCTGCGAGGCCAACCCGATTCCCGTCAAGTGGGCCGTGCAGCAGATGGGGCTGATGCCCGGCGGCATCCGCCTGCCCCTGACGTCCCTGGGCGCAGCAGGCCAGGAAAAGGTGGCTGCTGCCATGCGTCTTGCCGGTATCAAGGCTTAAGGAGCGATGAACATGCGCCGCTGTTCTCCTCTGCTGCTGGGGCTGCTGGCCCTCTCCCTGGGCGGGTGTACCAGCCTGATTCCGGAAACCAAGAAGATTGATTACAAGTCGGCTTCCAGTGCCCGGACCCCGACCCTGGAAGTGCCGCCGGATCTGACCCAGTTGTCCCGGGACGATCGTTTTGCCGTACCGGATTTTTCCGGCCGGGGCAGCGCAACCTTCTCCGAATACAGCGCCGAGCGGACACCTGCCGCCATGGCCCAGAACTCGGTGGTGCTGCCTGAAATCGAGAACATTCGCATCGAGCGTTCCGGCAATCAGCGCTGGCTGGTGGTGAACGTGCCCGCTGACCGGCTCTGGGATTCCGTCAAGGATTTCTGGCAGGAGCTGGGCTTCATCATCGTCACCGAATCTCCCGAAGCCGGGATCATGGAAACCGATTGGGCCGAGAACCGGGCCAAGATTCCCGGGGACATCATCCGCAATACCCTGGGTAAGCTTCTGGATTCCCTCTACTCCACCGGCGAGCGGGACAAGTTCCGTACCCGTTTCGAACAGGGCGCCAAGCCGGGGACCACCGATATCTTCATCAGCAACCGGCGCATGGAAGAGGTGTATACCTCTTCCGCCCAGGACGATACCCGCTGGCAACCGGCGGCTCCGGATTCCGAACTGGAAGCCGAGATGCTGCGTCGCCTGATGGTGCGCTTGGGGACCGACGAACGCCGTGCTGAAGCTGCCGTGGCTTCTGCGCGAGTGGAAGAGCGGGCCAAGCTGGTCAAATCCGATGACGGTTCCGGGGTGCTGGAAGTTCAGGAGCGCTTTGACCGGGCTTGGCGGCGGGTGGGCCTGGCCCTGGATCGGGTCGGGTTTACCGTTGAAGACCGGGATCGCAGCCGTGGGCTTTACTTTGTCCGTTACGTGGATCCGGATGCCGATACCAAGAAGAAGGATGAAGGGTGGTTCTCGAAATTGGCGGTCTGGAAGAGTGATGCCAAGACTGCGCCCCAGGTCCAGTACCGGATTTACGTCCAGGAAGTCGCCGGGGATACCCGGGTCCAGGTGCTTTCTCCGGAAGGCGGGGTGGATCGTTCTGAAACTTCCAGGAAGATTCTCAACCTGCTGTTCGAGCAGCTCAAGTAACAGTCCTGTTCTAAATAAAGCAAAAGGCCCGGGGTTCCGGGCCTTTTGCTTTGCTGTGCTTGCCATCAGCCTGGGCGTGATGGCGTAGCAGGCAAGGGCGAAAAAAAAAGCAGGGATAACCCTGCTTTTTCTCTCTGCCAGGAAAGAAGGATTACTTCTTTTCTTCAGCGGGAGCAGCGGCGGGAGCGGCGGCCTGATCAGCAGCGGGAGCGGCGGCAGGAGCGGCAGCTTGGTCAGCAGCGGGGGCGGCGGCAGGAGCGGCGGCCTGATCAGCAGCGGGAGCAGCGGGAGCGGCAGGAGCAGCAACCGGAGCAGCGGGAGCAGCAGCAGCGGGCTCTTCCTTCTGGCCACAAGCGGAAACGGCGATGGCAACCAGAGCGGCGATGAGGAGAGACTGTTTCATTGTTAGATCCTTTTGATGATGACTTTAACGAAAAACCCCAAGATCAACTAAGTTGATCAGGCCAAAATTATATCAACTTATTCGTGGAACCATAAGTCTGTTGTGCGCTGCGATATTGTTATCGCATGTGTTCTTTTTGTAACACCGGAAATTCATAGCCCCAGGGGGGTTGGCGTGAAGGGAGTGCCTCCTTCCTGCCAGATGTCTTCAAAACGCTGCAGATAGGGGGAAGATTCCTTCTTGTCGGCGATGACCAACTTGGCGCGGGGGTGATCCTGATCGAAGCGGACCAGAGTGTGCTCCTCATCGCCGATGACCAGGGTGTCGCGCAGATGCTGCAGGGAGTCGGGGATTTGTTGCACGTGCACAGCGTGCCCGTGGGTTTGCAGCAACTGGATCAGGCGCGGGTGCTGGCGGTGCAGATGCTCGGTGGTCTTAAGGGCAATGCGTAGGGTCGCGGCGGGATCGCTGGCCAGCAATTGGCGCAGTTGTTCGAAACGGGCCGCCTGCTCAAGTCCCAGTTGTTCCAGATCGGCATCGAAGATGCAGAGGCTGTGCCGGGTATGGGCCAGAACCTGTTCGAAGGAGGTGCGCAACTCGCCCCAGGTGGAATGAATTTGGGTTGGCATGGCTGGGAGTTTAACCCATTGGTAAAATCACAAGCTTTTTGGAAGGGGCTGCCCATGCCTGTCGGTGTGATTGAGGCGCTGGATCATGAGGCGCGCGGGATTGCCCGCCAGGAAGGCAAGGCGATCTTCGTGGAGGGGGCTTTGCCCGGCGAGTTGGTGGAGTACGCCAGTTACCGTTGCAAGCCCAGGTATGAGCAGGCCCATCTGGTCCGTGTCATCCGCAAGGTGGCGAGCCGGGTGGAGCCGCCCTGTCCCCATTTCGGGGTTTGTGGCGGCTGCTCCATGCAGCATCTGGAGTTTGGTGCCCAGGTGGCGGCCAAGCAGCGGGTGCTGGAAGACAGTCTCTGGCATATCGGTCGGGTACGGCCTGAGCAGATCATGCCGCCCATCCAGGGGCCGGCCTGGGGTTATCGCCACAAGGCCAGACTTGGGGTGCGTCACCTGCCGCAGAAGGGGGGCGTGCTGGTGGGATTTCACGAGCGCAAGAGCAGCTACATTGCGGACATCCGGACCTGTCCCATCCTGCACCCTGCGGTATCTGCCCTGCTGCTTCCGCTGCGGGAACTGATTGCCGGGCTCTCCATCAGCGAACGCCTGCCCCAGGTGGAAGTGGCGGTCGGGGAGCAGTGCGTGGCCCTGGTGTTACGTGTGCTCGAACCACCGAGCCCGGCCGATGAGGCGCGGCTGCGCCAGTTTGCCGATGCCCGGCAGGTGGTGCTCTATCTGCAGCCCAGGGGGCCGGACACGGCTTTTCGTTTCCATCCCCTGCCCGGACCGGAACTGGATTACCGGTTGCCGGAGTTCGATCTGCAGATGGTGTTCCGCCCGGTGGATTTCACCCAGGTGAATCATGGGATCAATCGGGTCCTGATCCGGCGGGCCATGGAGTTGCTGGAGCCGCAGCCGGACGAGTTCGTGGTGGATCTGTTCTGTGGCCTGGGCAACTTCACCCTGCCCATGGCGCGTCGCGGCGCCCGGGTGCTGGGAGTGGAGGGCAGCGCCGCACTGGTGCGGCGCGGGGAGGAGAGTGCTAGATTGAATGGTCTGGCGGACCGGGTACGTTTTGCCGTGGCCAACCTGTTCGAGTGCACCCCGGCATCCCTGGCGGCCCTGGGCCCCATGGAAAAGCTGCTGATCGATCCTCCCCGGGAAGGCGCCCTGGAGGTGGTGAAGTCCCTGCCCGATGCGGGTGGGCCCCGTCGCATCGTCTATGTTTCCTGCAATCCCGCCACCCTGGCCCGGGATGCGGCCATCCTGGTTAGCCAGAAGGGCTACCGGTTCCAGTCAGCGGGGGCGGTCAACATGTTTCCCCATACGGCCCACGTGGAATCCATTGCCGTATTCGAGCGTTTCTGACGCTTGTGTTAGAATCCGCGCCTCCGGAGGCTTGGGTGAGTGGTTTAAACCAGCAGTCTTGAAAACTGCCGACGGGCAACCGTCCGTGAGTTCGAATCTCACAGCCTCCGCCAGCATCCGCTACTCACGCCTCTACATCGGCCCAGCAGTTGGGGGTTTCGTAGAGGCGAATCTTTTTCAGCTGCAGATGCTGGCCATAGCTGGCCTGGTAGGCAGGAGCCAGGATGTCGAAGGCGATGCGGGCCAGATTTTCGGCCGTGGGAATATGTTCCACGACGACGGTCTTATGGCCGGGCAGGGTGGACAGGAAATCAAGTACGGCCGTATCGCCCTTGTAGGCCAGGAAGGCATGGTCCCAGGCGTCCACCACCAGATTCTTGGCGATGGCCTTGATGTCGGAAAAGTCCATCACCATGCCGTTTTCGGATTTGCCGGCAGCCTCTAAAACTTCACCTTCGAGCGTGATTTCGATAACGTAGCGATGCCCATGAAGGTTGCGGCATTGGCTCTTGTGGTCCGGAATGCGATGTCCAGCATCGAATTCCAGGCGGCGGGTGATCTGCATGATGGCTAGGGGCGGCTCGAAAGGCGTCGGATTATAGCACTCCATTCCTCCTTCAAATTCAGGGGATTGCATGAGCAATCAAGTCTTGAGCGTGACTGATCATCGACGTGACCGGGCGGGGCTGGTCTACGTCTACCCGGTGGTTTCCCGCAGGGCAGGAGGGGTGTCCGTCGGGATCAATCTGAATGTGAACAAGGCCTGCAACTGGGCTTGTGTTTATTGCCAGGTGGAAGGCTTGAGTCGGGGCGGACCGCCGCCGGTGGATCTGGACCGGCTCGAACAGGAGCTGCAGGGGTTTTTGCAACAGCTGCTCCGAGGGGACTATATGCAGCAGCACGTGGCTGAAGATTGCCGCCGTCTGGCAGATATAGCATTTTCGGGGGACGGGGAACCTACCAGTGCGCCGGAGTTTTCCCAGGCGGTGGCCCGGGTGGCTGCCGTGCTGGAGCGCCTGGGTCTGAGGGGTAATCTGCCCGTGCGTCTGATCACTAATGGCAGTTTCGTGCACAGGCCCGAAGTCCGGGAGGGCTTGGCGGCGCTGGCGGCCTTGGGGGGAGAAGTCTGGTTCAAGGTGGACCGGGCCGATCCCGAGGGGATGTTGGAGGTCAACAAGAGCCGGCAGACGTCCGGGCGGGTGCTGGAGCATTTACGTGGCTGCGCTGCCCTGGCGCCTACCTGGGTGCAAACCTGCTGGTTTGCCAGAAATGGGCTGGAGCCTGATGAAGCGGCCAGGTGTGCTTATCTCGATCTGATCGGCAGGGCCGGAGACCTGCTCAGGGGGATACATCTCTATGGCCTGGCGCGGCCTTCCCAACAGCCGGAAGCGGGAGAACTGGCGCGAATTCCGGAGGAGGCGATGCGGGCCTGGGGGGAGCGGATAGAGCGGGAAACGGGAGTCAGGGTGAGCGTGTCGCCCTGACTCCGTTTAGAGACGGCATTAAGCAGCGTTCTTCATCTTGCTGCGGGCGGACTTCTTCAGGGACTTGAAGAGATCAGCTTCATGTTCCTTCATGTATTCCACCACTTCGAAGTCCTCGCGCTTGATACGCTGGATGTCGATTTGCTCCACATGCACCAGGCGCAGCAGTTCGCGCACGGGCTTGGGCATGTTGCGACCGCTCTCATAACGGGAGCCGCCGCTCTGGGTAACGCCGATCTTGGACCAGAATTGCTGCTGGTTCAGGCCCAGCTTGCGCCGGATTTCGCGGGGGTCGATTTTTTCCAGGGTCTTGATATTGCTCATGTTTAGCCTCTCGTGGGTCAGATTGTCAGGTGACTGCTCTTAGGGGTTTATATACAACCAAAGTCATATACGACTTAAGTATATACATCCTTTGGACATAATTGCAAGTGGCATGTTCAATTTTTTTTGCAGAGCAGGGGCATTTCCTTGTTTTTTTCCCTGCGCTAGAATCCCAAGGTTTTCCTGCACATACCTCATGATTGGATAGCGGAATGGCTTTGATAGTTCAAAAGTATGGTGGCACTTCCATGGGGAGCCCCGAGCGCATCAAGAATGTGGCGCGTCGTGTGGCTCGCTTCCGGGCCGAGGGGCATCAGGTGGTGGTGGTGGTTTCCGCCATGAGTGGCGAAACCAACCGCCTCATTGCTCTGGCCAAGGAAATCCAGGCAACTCCGGATCCCCGGGAGCTGGATGTGGTGATCTCCACCGGCGAGCAGGTCACCATTGGCCTGTTGTGCATGGCCCTGAAGGATGCCGGGCTCCAGGCCAAGAGCTATACAGGGCCTCAGGTGCGCATCCTGACCGATGACGCCTTCAACAAGGCGCGCATTCTTTCCATTGATGAAGCCAACATCCGCGCCGATCTGGATGCGGGGCAGGTGGTCGTGGTCGCAGGCTTCCAGGGGGTAGACGAGGCCGGCAACATCACCACCCTGGGGCGTGGCGGCTCTGACACCACGGGTGTCGCCCTGGCTGCTGCCCTGAAGGCCGACGAGTGCCAGATTTACACCGATGTGGATGGTGTCTACACCACTGATCCCCGCATCGTGCCGGAAGCCCGCAAGCTGGATACGGTCACTTTCGAGGAAATGCTCGAAATGGCCAGCCTGGGTTCCAAAGTGCTGCAGATTCGTTCCGTCGAGTTTGCCGGCAAGTACAAAGTCAAACTGCGCGTGCTCTCCAGCTTCCAGGATGAAGGCGAGGGCACTCTGATCACTGTTGAGGAAGGCAAGAACATGGAACAACCGATCATCTCCGGCATCGCGTTCAACCGGGACGAGGCCAAACTGACCGTGCTGGGTGTCCCTGACCGCCCGGGCATTGCCTACCAGCTGCTGGGTCCCATTGCCGATGCCAACATCGATGTGGACATGATCATCCAGAACGTGGGTCGTGATGGTACGACCGACTTCTCCTTCACCGTGAACCGTCCGGAGTTCGAGAAGGCCAAGGCTGTGCTGGAAAGCGTGCGGCAGCACATCGGCGCCCGGGAAATCGTCGGCGACAACAAGATCTGCAAGGTTTCCGCCGTGGGCGTGGGCATGCGCTCCCACCCCGGTGTTGCCAGCCAGATGTTCCGTGCCCTGGCTGAGGAAGGCATCAACATCCAGATGATTTCCACGTCCGAAATCAAGATTTCCGTGGTACTGGACGAAAAGTACCTGGAACTGGCCGTGCGCGTCCTGCACCGGTCCTTTGGCCTGGACAAGTAATTTGTCAGTTAGGGTTTGACCGGAAAGCGCGAAACCTATATGATTCGCGCCTCCCGTGGAGACGTGGCCGAGAGGTCGAAGGCACTCCCCTGCTAAGGGAGCATACGGGCTAAAACTCGTATCGAGGGTTCGAATCCCTCCGTCTCCGCCAGTACAAAGCAAAACGCCCCTTTTTGGGGCGTTTTGCTTTTCTGGCATTCAAATTTTCCGACCCCCTTGCAGAAAACACCTGGCAGCGCTGCTGCAGGAGCGGCTATGGGTTTGCTCCATGGCAGGACATGCAGCCGATTCCTCTATGGCATACAGCTGGTAGCAGCGGAATCCATTCCCCATGCCAGGTCGCTACGCTTAACAGCAAGTGCAGTGATGATTCCAGATAAATAACTGATGCCTGCCTCTCTGTTGATCCGATAGCATGACATAAGTATTTTGTGCGCCCGGCGTTGTCGGGGGCGAGTCTGCTATCTGACACAAGGAGCGTCGTCATGGCTGGATTAAGTGGTCTGTATCTTGGAGCTGCTGCAAACCTGGTGAGAGGCTATGGGCCCGGCTGGAATCCCGGGGCTGGGAACCTCGACATCCTGTGTAAACCGGAAGCTCAACCGATGGCGCTTCAAGCAGTGGAAGCGTCGGAGGCACGGGGTGACTGGGGGTATCCGGTGATCAGTTTGCACGAAACGCCGGATAGTTTGGTTACGGCACTGCTCGGGTACGAAGTGGAGGCTCCCGGCATGGATCAGGCGCCGCCCTGCCTGCCTGCCGGCGCTCTGCTCCTGTCTGCCCCACAAGGGGAGACGGCGCGCCAGGAACTGGCTACCGTGCTGGGGGTGGCCCTGGACGACCCCAAGCTTCGTTACGCTCTCGTCAAGCTGGTTCGTTCTGACCAGACTCTCCACCATACCACCAAGGAAAACCGGGTTCTGACCACGGTTCATGCCTTGCGGCCTGATCCCAGAATAGGAGTGCACGGCTCCTTCATGCGTACTATGGCCCGCATGCGCCATTTCCGGGCTCATGGACTCAATGATGTCGCTGCCGAGCTGAGCCAGGAGGATGCCAATGAATATCTGGATTTGTTTGCCCAGTGGGGGACCCATTTCGTCTCCTCCCTCTCGATTGGTGACCAGATCGTGCAGGTGTTTGCCTACGATGCGGCTCGGTTCGAACGGGTCCGGCAAGCTCTGGAGGAGCAGGAGGGGGATTTCACCGGGCCTGGCGCGGTCAATTTCCGCTACTTCACTACCGATGCCAATACGGGAGCCTTCGGGTTTGTCCGGCAGTATGGAAAGCTCCTCTGTTTCAGCAATGCTCAGGCTTTTCTGAAAAGTCTGGCGGCAGGTCAGTGGCACGAGAAGACCTGGGCCCGGCAGAACAGCGTGTTTCAAGCTTTTGCCGACGACACGGCCGTGTCTCTGCCGGTGTTGAACGAGTGTTTCATTGAGCAGGCTCCCATCCAGGTCACCCTGGCGCCCCTGACTACTTTTACGGAATACAAACGTACAGCGGTCTGGGGGCGTGTTTTCAAGGCGGCCATGAGCACGGTTTTCGGTGATTCGATCAATCCCAATTTCGCCTCCCTGGACAACACAGATTTCTCTGCCCTGATTCCTGATGACCAGCCGGGCGTCGTGTCCACCATTGCCACGCCCAACATCAATGTTTACAAGGCGCGACTGGATCTGGCCGGGATGCAGCTGGTGGCTCGTTCGGAAGTCCGGAGTTTTATTACCTATGGTTATGTGGTTGCAGCAGCAGGGAAAAACCCCCTTGATTTACCGGGGAGTGAGGTCCGGCTGTTCGGGTACATTCTCGATCTCCGGGCCCAGGGCAGGCCCAATGTGCTTTGCCTGGAGGCTGCTGGTTTCGATAACTTGCAAATCGGCTGCGACCGTTTCCTGGGGGCCGCCCGTTTCGAGTGCCGGGACGACAGCCGGAGTTTTCTGGTCGTCGATGGTTTGCGCTATGACTTGGATGCCAGCGGTTGGCCTTCGGTCAGTGATGATGTGCGGCGACCACCCTCCCAGTCCCTTTTACCCTTGCTGAAGGACAGCCTGGAGTTCTCCCTGGCTTTCGGTGAGGCCGTGCTGGGCATGCAGACGGGGGAGGCGGGGGCAGGGCAGGTCCAGCGTCTGGCCCGTGCTTACCTGAACTGGGTTGGCGTGGTGATCCCAGCCGGGTTGGAGGATGAGGATTTTCTAGCCATGCGTTTTCGTGCCTTGGATCTGGCCCGTTATGCCCCCAATGCCGGTTACGGCGCGTTCGTTCCGATTCTTCCTGCCGGCGATTATGAGGGGGCTGTAAGGAAAATCCTTGATTACCTACAGGAGATCCAGCGCCAGGTCAGCGAGAACACCATCCAGATCAATCAGCGCAAGCAGGCAGAGCTGACCATTGAGGTCGCCAAGACCCTCAATGAGAACATTATCGAGTCGGGCGCGTTGCTCGCCGGCCTGGTCGAAGCCAATGCCCAGTCCGTCAAGGACATGTCGAGTCAGTACGATAGGGTGATCACGGCCAGCCAGGCCGAGGCCAAGGCTCAGCAGGACAAGATCAACGCGCTTTCCAAGGCCTTGTTCGAGCAGCAGGCCGAGGTTGATCAGGCGGTTCAGGAATACAAGGCGGCGGTTACCCAATGGGAAACCATGGAACTCATCAAGTTCGGCCTCGATGTGGCGACCAATACCTTCAGCCTGGCCACATCCGTCCTGATCCCTTCGAGTGCGATCTCGGCCGTCAAGGAGCTGGGGCAGACGGCCCAGCTCATTCAGAAGACCCTGAACGTCCTGAATGCCACCATGAAGGTATACAACACGGTTTCCGGTACCGTGAAGAACCTGCAGGACGCCCAGAAAACCCTGGATGGCCTTGATGACATGGGCTACGGCAATACTGCCGGCTTGAACTGGGATGAAATGTCCATTCAGCTGGATGTGGTCATGTCCACCGGGCCGAGCGGCAGCGGTGTGAACGAGGCCAAGGCAAAAATGGTTGCCGCCTTCAAGATCCTGGCGGCCCGGGGCAAGGCCCTGACCAGTGCCCAGTCCGGCCTGCACCAGATCCAGCGTGACATCTACACGAACCAGCAGCAGAAAATCCTGAATGAACGTCAGGCCGGGCGTCTCGAGCGCCTGGTGGATACCCTGCATCCCGCCCAGGTCAAGGATCTGGACAAGGAAGAAATCGATCTGGTGGGCCTGACCGGCAGCCTCGATTATTTGCGTCGCCAGATGCTCACCACCTTTGCCAAGGCTTTCCTGCTGCAGGACCAGGCCCTGCAATATGCCTGGCTGCAGGCTCCCACGCCCATTGCCAGCTACAGTCTTCTGACCTTCATGCAGTCCCGTATCAAACAGGGGGAGGCAACCCTGGAAGCCAAGTCCCAGCTGCTGCAGTATCAGGCTTCAACCACCAAGCCCATCTCCATCGACATCGAAGGGGTCCTGGTCGAAAACATCAGTAACGGCCATGCCTTCGAGATCGTCATCGATCCCAACACGCCGGCTTTTCGCCAGTATGTGAATCTGCGGGCTCTGGCGGTGGTGGCGGAGGTGCGCGGGGTGAACTCCACTGCAAGTGGCAAGTTGCTCGTCAAACTCACCTTTGAAGACAAGCCCTTCACTGATCGTAACGTGGAGCGCGCTAGTCTGCGCTTCCATACCCCCTGGCGGGAGCGGGTCTATCAGTTCGACCTGGCAACGGGGCAGCCTGATTTTACTGATCAGGGCTATTCCTGGTCCGCAGGGGTAAGCCCTGTCACGCCATTCGGTTCCTGGCTGGTTTCCTTGCCCAAGACCCGGATCAATGAAGGCCTGGCCTGTGCCGGCATGACGGTGGACATCCGGCTGACCTTCATCCTGGAGGCCCGGATTGTCGATGTGCCCCTGCAGCTTGCCGGCAACAGGAGGGCTCGTGCCCGAGGGCCGGGTATCGAAGTCGTACGCAGCAGCCTGATGGCCATGGCCGCCAACGGCTCCCAGCAGCCATCTGCTTCAGGGCTGATTTCCTATCTGAATGGGGCGGGAACGGTGACCAATGGCTGGGATGTGGTCTTCAACATGGGGCTGACCCAGATCAATAGTGCCTTGCGCAAGCAGTACGAGGCCCTCAAGCATGACACCCGTTACAAGAACACGATTTCCGCTCAGACCCGGACCAAGGTGGTGGAAGGGGTATGGTCGATCAAGAAGTTCTATCTGGAGTATGGCTACCCTCTGCTCAACTTCCAGGCCAACAACAACAGCACGGTCCAGTTGCAGATGCCCATAGAAAAAGGCAGCCAGACCAATTGCATCCAGGTCGGCAGCGAACCGGAAAAATGTGATCCCCCGAGTAGCATGGCTGGCAAGACCCTGACGGCAGTCGTCAATCTCTCGAAGGTCATGGGGGTCGCCACCATTGATGGCAAAGAGCACAATCTCCTGAAGGTGGAGCTGGATATGGCTCAGGGGGCTTTCACCGTGGACAACATGGAAATCAGTGACGAGGAAAAGGTGGCGCTGAACGCGGCCATAAAGGCCTATTTTGCCGAAAATCCCGTGGTGTACCTGGTCAATGCCCTGGACCTGAGCAATGTGCCGGTGATCGATGCCATGAAGCCGAATGGCTTTCTGTTCAAGGTCCTGCGCACCGAAGCGAATGTGGACATCCTGCAGCTCTTCATCCAGACCGGTACCCGGGCACTGCTCAATCCCACCCTGACCTTCCTCAACAACGTGCCCGAACCGCTACCCCTGGACAATCAGGTGTCCCTGCTGATCCGTAGCGAACTGTTTTTCTCCGACGTGCTCTCCAGTGCCATGAACAAGTCCGGCTGGAGCCTCGTGGGGCGCAAATCCAGCGAGCCAGGGAAGGCGGCCTGGGGGGAATTCACCCGCGCCCCCGTATCGGCCTCCAATGTGGATCTCAGCAGCCTGACCCAGACCACGACCACCAGCACGGAGTATTCCGGCTCGTGCACGATCACGAAATACTATTTTCCCGACAACAAGGTGACCTGGGATCTGTCGGGCATGACCCTGAAACCCCAGGCCGATGGGCAGATGCTGCTCTCTGGTTCCAAGACCCAGTCCATGGAGGTGGATACCTACAGCACCTACTCCTACTGGCCCTGCATCTTTGGTGATTGTTCGCGGTCCTGGTATGGCTCCTTCAGGAACGACGCTACCTCCAATGTCCAGGCTTTCGCACCTGTCAGTATTGGCGGCAGTGGGCGGGAGCAGCAGATCAACATCTCCATGCAGAGTCAGGCGGTAACGGTGACCGGGCATGTGGCGGGGGGCGGTCCCTCGGGTTCCGATGACCTGGAGGCCAAGGTCAATCAACAGGTCAAGGCCCAGGTTCCGCAGCAGATCGTGACACAGATGAACGTCAGCTTCACGGCGGTTTCCCTGTTTGCCATCAAGAACCTGCTCTTTCCAGCCGACGACTTCATCACTTTCTCTCAGGCCGCCGTGCCGGGAGACATGCTGGTGCTGGGTAACTTCAAGAACCCCTGAGCCAGGTTCCTGGAGCTGCGCTTTCCGGAAAATGCAGAAAAGCCAGCAGGAGCTGGCTTTTCTGCTATTGCTCCCGGGAGCAGAGGGCCCCGGGGCGTGGAGCTCAGGCGGCGTTCAGGGCCTGGTCCAGGTCGGCCAGGATGTCGTCGATGTGCTCGATGCCCACGGACAGGCGGATCATATCTTCGGAGACACCGGCCTTGGCCAGTTCCTCGGGGGACAGTTGGCGGTGGGTGGTGGAAGCGGAGTGGCAGGCCAGGGTCTTGCAGTCGCCGATGTTCACCAGACGGGTGACCAGCTTCAGGGCATCCTGGAACTTGCCGCCGGCTTCACGGCCACCGCAGTTGGTGCCCTTGACGCCGAAGTTGAGGATGCCGGAGGCGCGGCCGCCCATGTACTTCTGCACCAGGGGGAAGTCCTTGTGGTCGGGCAGGCCGGCGTAATTGACCCAGCTCACCTTGGGGTGGTTCTGCAGGAACTTGGCGATGGCCAGGGCGTTGTCGCAGGTACGGTCCATGCGCAGCGCCAGGGTCTCGATGCCTTGCAGGATGAGGAAGGCGTTGAAGGGGCTGATGGCGGCGCCCATGTTGCGCAGGGGCACGACCCGGGCCCGGCCGATGTAGGCGGCGGCACCCAGGGCTTCGGTATAGACCACGCCGTGGTAGGACACGTCGGGTTCGTTCAAGCGCTTGAATTTCTGCTTGTGCTCGGCCCAGGGGAACTTGCCGCTATCGACGATGATGCCGCCGATAGAGTTGCCGTGGCCGCCCAGGTACTTGGTCAGGGCATGGACCACGATGTCGGCGCCGTGCTCGAAGGGGCGGCACAGGTAGGGGGAAGGCACTGTGTTGTCCACGATGACCGGCACGCCATGCTTGTGGGCCACGGCGGCCAGTTTTTCGAAATCGGTGACATTGCCCAGCGGGTTGCCGACGGATTCGCAGAAGACGGCCTTGGTCCTGGCGTCGATCAGCTTCTCGAAGGCGTCCGGGTCCCGGTAGTCGGCGAAGCGCACTTCGATGCCGTACTGGGGCAGGGTGTGGGCGAACAGGTTGTAGGTGCCGCCGTAAAGGGTGCTGGAGGTGACGATGTTGTCGCCGGCCTCGGCGATGGTCATGATGGCGGCCGTGATGGCGGCCATGCCGGAGGCCATGGCCAGAGCGGCGACGCCGCCTTCCATGGCAGCGACCCGCTTTTCCAGGACATCCTGGGTGGGGTTCATGATGCGGGTGTAGATGTTGCCGGGCACCTTCAGATCGAACAGGTCGGCCCCGTGCTGGGTGCTGTCAAAGGCGTAGGACGTGGTCTGGTAAATGGGTACGGCCACCGCCTTGGTGGTGGGGTCCGGGCTGTAGCCGCCATGCACGGCGAGGGTTTCGATCTTCATGTCTCTCCTCTGGATCTTGGTTTGAACGAAAGTCTGGAGTCTAGCAAGGGAGTGGCAGGCCGCTTAGACGGCCTGCCTATAAGCTAATAAGGGTGGGGGGGCGCTCAGCGCCGCTGCCACCCGGTTTCCGTCAGGGGGCTGGGGGCCGGGCGGCCCACATGGTAGCCCTGGGCGTAGTGGATGTGCATTTCGTCCAGGGCATCCAGCACGTCCTGGGATTCCACGAACTCGGCGATCACCTTGAGGCCCAGTTGTCCGGCCAGATCGCGCATGCTCTGCACGAAGGCCTTGTCCCGTTCGTCGTTGAGGATGTTGGCGATGAAATCGCCTTCCAGCTTCAGGTAATCGATGGGGAAGCGCCGCAGGTAATGGAAGGAGGAAAAGCCGGAGCCGAAGTCGTCCAGGGCCAGCTTGAAGCCGCCGGATTTGAGGTCGGCCAGGAAGGCATCCAGCAGGCTGAGGTTGCGCACCGTGTCCCGCTCGGTGATTTCGAAAACGATGCGTTCCGGGGCGATGCCGCTTTCCTGGACCACCCGCTGCAGGGTCTGGGCGAATTCCTTCAGCACCAGGGCCCGGGGCGAAAGGTTGAAGAAGATCAGGCCGTCGAAGGCATGCTGCTTCATGGCCAGCAGGGCTTTTTCGATGACGATCAGGTCCATGCGGTGGATGACACCCATCTTCTCGGCCAGCTCCACGAACTGGTCGGCGCGCAGCACATCCTGCTCGAAGGGCAGGCGGGACAGGCATTCGTAGGCGATGATCTTGCCGGCCTTGATGTCCAGGATGGGCTGGTAGAAAGGCAGGATTTCCTTGTTCTCGATGGCGTTCAGGACCAGCATGCTGCGCTGGCTGATGTCCCGGAAGGTCTGGGCTGCATCCTCGTCGGTGGGAATGGCCACCCGGTTCTTGCCTTCCCCCTTGGCCTTGTACATCAGGGTATCGGCGAACAGGAACAGATCCTTGCTGTCCTGGGCATGGTCGGGGTAGATGGCCAGGCCGATGGACACCGTGGCCTTGATGGGGGCCCCGTCCTCGTGGGGCAGGGCCATGCCGGTGACGGTGGCCAGCATCCGGTTGGCGATCTGGGCGGCGCTTTCCAGGTCCGTTTCCGGCAGGATGATGACGAACTCGTCGCCGCCGTAGCGGGCCAGGATGTCCTCGTTCCTGAGGGCCTGACGGATGTTGATGGCCATGGACTGGAGGAAGCGGTCCCCGACCCGGTGACCATAGTTGTCGTTGATGGTCTTGAAATTATCCAGGTCGATGAGCAGCAGGCCGAACTTGTAGTCGTGGCGCTGGGAGCGGCCCACCTCGTAGCCCAGCATTTCCCAGAACACCCGCTGATTGAAGAGGTCGGTGAGGGGGTCGCGGGTGGCGTAATACTCCAGGTCCCGGGTGTATTTGTAGATGGCCTTCACCGAACCGATCACGTTGAGCAGGGTGGAGAGGACGCTGTCCATCACCAGGTAGCGGGTGTCGTCCACGTCCTGGGCGTGCACCCCGATGCCGACGATGCCGCCGATCTTGGGGGTTTCCACGAAGAAGGACTTGACCCGTACTGCCACGTCCCGCTCGGTCAGATGGCTGACCGGATGGCTGGGCTTGCAGATGTGGTGATGGATGTTCACCGTGGCAATGTCGCCGAAGCGGCTGTGGTCGGCCAGGGCCTGGCGCACGTGGCGCTCCATCATGTCCCGGGTTTCCTGGGTGGGGGGGTGATGCCAGAAGATTTCCAGGTCGAACAGCTCCTCGTCGATCTTGAAGACCGAGAACAGCATGTGGGCCACCAGGATCTTGTTGATCTCGTCCAGGAGCTGGGACAGATACTGGCGCCAGTCCTTCACCACCTCTGAGGTGATGACGAATTTCTCCAGCAGGCTGATCTCGAACTTGAGGATGTCCTTGTCCACGGCGATTTCCCGGACCCGGGCGCCAAACTGGTTGATGCTGGCGAGAATGTGATCCAGCTCCTCGAAACCAGCCTTGCCCTGCTGGAAGTGCAGGTGCTTCAGGTCATCCACCTGATTGATGCTGGCGATGCCTTCTTCCACCGTGTGGATGGCCCGTTCGATGCGGCGATTGACCCAGAACACCACCAGCAGGGCGCCCAGCATGGCCACCAGGGAGAGCAGGGTGAGGCCCGTGAGCAGCTTGCGGTGGCTCTCGGTCAGAAGAGGAGCCAGGTCGTGGGTGACCTCGATGGCGCCCAGGCTGTCCCCCAGCTGGGCGTTGTTGTGGCAGCTCAGGCACTTGGCTTCGGCCCGCAGGGGATACACATGGCGCTGTACCTTGCCTTCTTCCACATGGATGGGCAGGCCGGAGGCAATGGCTTCCTGGAGCACCTGGTCCATGACCGGTTGCTGGATTTCCCCGTAGCGGGCTTCGACGATGGGGGAGCGGTAAATCTGCACCCCTGCAACCCCCTTGGCTGCATCCCGGGTGGACTGGATGAAGGACTCCACCTGGTGCCGGGTCCAGCCCTGGCTCATGAGTTCGTACATGGCTGCGAAGGTGACGCCGGCCAGGGCTGCAGAACTCTGGGAGGCCTGGGCCTTGGCGGACTGCTCGAATTCCCCGCGCATGAAAAGGTAGCTGAGGGCGAAAAACAGGATGGCCACGCCACAGGAGGCAGAGAGGATGAAGGTTTTTAGTTTCATGACGGAGGCGCTTATGTAGTGGCCGTTGTGTATCCACCTTTCCCTGACAGTCGCCGCTCCTGGGCCACGACCGCACCGATGGTCGGAGGATTATAGCCCCGACCCAGGGGACGACCGCGCCAAAATGCAAAAAGCGCCCATCAAGGGCGCTTGGGAGGGGTAAGACAGCTTTTATTGGTGTTCTAGCGGCCGTAGAGCTGCCCGTTTTCCACCCTGACCGGGTCTCCGGCACGCCAGCTGGGCGCTTCATCCAGGGTGAGCACCTGACGGCTGCCGTCTTCCAGGCGCACGGTAACTTCGTAGCGGGTGCTGGAGCGGGTCGATTTCTCGATCTGGTGGCCGGCGTAGGCCCCGCCCACGGCTCCGGCCACGGTGGCCAGCTTGCGGCCATTGCCGCCGCCCACCTGGTTGCCCAGCACCCCGCCCAGCAGGCCGCCGGCAATGGCGCCCAGGCCGCTGCCTTCGCCCGGGGCCTTGATTTCCCGCACCTGCTGCACCACTCCGCAGTCACGGCAGGTCGGCTGGACGGGGGCCGGCGTCACGTCAATGCCGTTGTCCGAGGCGACCCGGCGCAGGGGGGAGTCCTGGCGGGGTTCTTCTTCCCGGGTCCGGACCGGGGTTTCCCGGGGGGCCGGGCGGGCACTGGCGACGTTCCGGGGTTTTTCCTGGGTGGCCGGGTGCACGGTGACGGTGCTGCCGGCAGGAATCTGCAAGGTGGCATGGGGACTGTCCTGCCTGGCTGGAGCGGGGGTGACGGGCGCTGCGGCCACCACCTCCTGGGCCTCCTGGGGCGCGGGAGCCGCGGGGCGGGGCAGCCAGCCCAGCAGGTGGGCGGTGCCTGCCAGGCTGAGCACGGTGACCGAGGTGGCGGCCACCAGGATCAGGGGGTGGGTTTTCCTGATCAGGGGTTGGGCGGTGTTTTCCATGAGGGTGTCTCCTGAGGTGAAACTGGTTCCGGACCAGATACCGCAAAAACGGGTCCGGCCCTTTCCCCGGGGGACAGGGGACACAATTCTTTACACCGGGTGACGGGCAGTCATGGAGTTCCTTCGGCTGGGCGCGGCGTTCCCAGGAGCAGGTCGCTGCTTGCTGCAGCTGTTTCCCGGTAGGCGAGACTGAGGGCCCCCTGGGCCTGGATCCGCGCCTGGGCCTCGGCCAGATGCGCTCCCGCGAGCCGGCTGTCCAGACCCACGATCCAGGGTTGCAGCTGGGCCAGGAGGGGGTAATCGGGGGCAACCCGGCCGAAGCGGTGTACGGCGATCCGGTAGCCCCGGCGGTGGTAGTTGCGCGCGGCCCTGAGCAGGTGAGGCACGGCTTCGACCCCGTCCAGGTCCAGCTCCAGGGTGATCCGGGTGGGGAGCAGGCCGCAGGGACGCAGGATTTCCTCGAAGGCCAGCCCGTGGCTGTCGGGGACGCTCTGGACGTGGCGGGGATGTACCTGGAGCAGCAGATTGCCCTGCAGGCCCTGGCTGAGATAGTTGAGGGCATGCAGGGTGCGCACCAGCCGGTCCAGATAGATGAACTCCTCATCGTCGCTGGGGAGCACGAACAGGGCTTCCGGCTCCAGCCGGGTGCCCCGCTCCAGGTGCAGGATTTCCAGGCTGGCCCGGTGCCCGTGCAGCCGCCCGCTGCGGCGTTCGAGAATGGGCAGGAAGCGGGAGCCCAGTTGCAGCCCGGCAAAGCGGGCCCAGACCTGGCGTTCGCCGCTGGCAAAGGGTTGGGGAACACGCAGGGAACCCGGTTGGTGGCGGGCCTGGTGGTTCAGGTGGCGGACGAGTTCGGTGAGCGGCATGTTCTTTTCCTGGTGCGCTGAAAGGGGCTCAGTTTCTGTCCCGGGGCCCGGAGCGGACAACGAAGAAAAAAGCATGAGCTTATGGGCTGGCGGGGGCGGGAAAATGGCATAAGCAAATCAGAAATGAATCGTTCCCCGGGGTGGCGCGGGTTTCTAGACTGGCTCCACATCAACGCAACGGAGCCCATCATGCAGCGCCCATCCCTTATCGCCGGCTTGTTCGCCGCCACCCTCCTGATTTCTCCCCTGGCCCAGGCCCAGACCACCCTCCTCAATGTCTCCTACGACCCGACCCGGGAGCTGTACCAGGAATTCAACCCGGCCTTTGCCAAATACTGGGCCGCCAAGACCGGTGAAAAGCTCAGCGTCAAACAGTCCCACGGGGGCTCCGGCAAGCAGGCCCGGGCCGTGATCGACGGGGTGGAGGCCGACGTGGTGACCCTGGCCCTGGCCGGGGACATAGACGCCATTGCCGACAAGGCCAAGGTGCTGCCCCCCGACTGGCAGAAGCGCCTGCCCCTCAACAGCACGCCCTATACCTCCACCATCGTGTTCCTGGTCAGGAAGGGCAATCCCAAGGGGATCAAGGACTGGGACGATCTGGTCAAGCCCGGGGTGCAGGTGATCACCCCCAATCCCAAGACCTCCGGCGGCGCCCAGTGGAATTACCTGGCCGCCTGGGAATTCGCCAAGCGCAAGTACGGCGGTGATGACAAGGCCCGGGAGTTCGTGAAGCGGCTCTACAAGAATGTGCCGGTGCTGGATTCCGGGGCCCGGGGTTCCACCATCACCTTCGTGGAGCGGGGCATAGGCGATGTCTTCCTGTCCTGGGAAAACGAGGCCTTCCTGGCCATCAAGGAGCTGGGGCCCGACAAGTTCGACATCGTCGTGCCCTCCCTCTCCATCCTCGCCGAGCCTCCCGTGGCCGTGGTGGACAAGGTGGTGGACAAGAAGGGCACCCGCAAGGTGGCCCAGGCCTACCTGGAGTATCTCTACAGCGAGGAGGGCCAGGAAATTGCCGCCCGGAACTACTACCGCCCGACCCTGGAAAAGGTGGGTAAGAAGTACGCCAGCCAGTTCCCCAAGGTGAAGCTGTTCACCATCGACGAGGCCTTCGGCGGCTGGAGCAAGGCCAAGGCCACCCACTTTGCTGATGGCGGCGTGTTCGACCAGATCGTCTCGAAGTGATCCGGACGCCATGGGGACAAAACGGGGCTGCGGCCCCGTTTTTGTTTATACGGATTCGAACATAAGCAATGAAGTTTTTATTATTTTTTGGCTTGCTGCGCTGCAAATAAACTGGCCCGGTCAAATCTTTCACGGGAAGTTCAGCATGTCGCAAAATCGTTTCCTGGCCCGCCTGATCGGCGGCGTCGGCCTCCTGGCCGCCAGCCTCGCCCCCGCTTTTGCGGATACCACCCTCCTCAATGTGTCTTACGACGTTTCCCGGGAGCTATACAAGGAGATCAACCCGGCCTTTGCCGCCCAGTGGCAGGGGAAGCACCGGGAAAAAATCAACATCAGCCAGTCCCATGGGGGTTCCAGCAAGCAGGCCGGTGCCGTGATCGGCGGGCTGGAGGCGGACGTGATCACCATGAACCAGGCCCCCGACATCGACATCCTGGTGGAGCGGGGCGGGCTGGTGGCGGCAGACTGGAAAAAGCGCTTCCCCCACGAGGCGACCCCCTACAGCAGCATTTCCGTGTTCCTGGTCAGGAAGGGTAACCCCAAGGGCATCAAGGACTGGTCTGACTTGGCCCGTCCCGGGGTTGCCGTGATCGTGCCCAACCCCAAGACTTCCGGCAATGGCCGCTACACCTGGCTGGCCGCCTGGGGCTATGCCCTGCAACAGTACAAGGGCGATGAGGTCCGGGCGCGGGAATTCGTGGGCAAGCTGTTCGGCAACGTGCCGGTGCTCGACGGCGGCGGCCGGGGAGCCACCACCACCTTCACCCAGCGGGGCGTCGGCGATGTGCTGGTGACCTTCGAAAACGAGGCGGTGCTGATCGACAAGGAAGTGGGCGGCGGTCAGTTCGACCTGGTCTATCCCTCCGTCACCATCGAAGCGCCCGCCCCCGTGGCGGTGGTGGACAAGGTGGTGGACAAGAAGGGAACCCGGGATGCGGCCACGGCCTACCTGAACTTCCTGTTTTCCCCCGAGGGCCAGGACATCATTGCCCGGCACCATTTCCGTCCCCGGGACCCGGCGCTGCTGAAGAAGTACGCCGCCCGTTTCCCCGCCGTGCAGACCTTTACCGTAGACAGCGCCCTGGGCGGCTGGGCCAAGGTGCAGAAGGCCCACTTCGCCGACGGCGGCCTCTACGACCAGATCGCGGCGAGGCGCTAAATGGCGGCCCAGCAACATAAGGTCCTGCCCGGCTTTCACCTGGCCCTGGGGTACACCCTGGTGTACCTCTCCCTGGTGGTGCTGATTCCCCTGGCAGCCGTGTTCATCAAGTCCTCGGCTCTGAGTCTCGAGGAGTTCTGGGCGGTGGTCAGCGCCCCCCGGGTGGTGGCCACCTATCAGGTGAGCTTCGGCCTCTCGCTCCTGGCTGCGGCCATCAATGCGGTGTTCGGCCTGATGCTGGCCTGGGCCCTGGTGCGCTACCGCTTTCCCGGCAAGAAGCTGGTCGATGCCCTGGTGGATCTGCCTTTTGCCCTGCCCACGGCCGTGGCCGGCATCGCCCTGACGGCCCTGTATGCGGGCAACGGCTGGCTGGGCCAGTACCTGGAGCCCCTGGGCATCAAGGTGGCTTTCGGCCCCCTGGGCATCCTGGTGGCCCTGGTGTTCATCGGTCTGCCCTTCGTGGTGCGTACCGTGCAGCCCATCCTGGAGGATCTGGATACGGAGCTGGAAGAGGCTGCCGCCAGCCTGGGGGCGCAGCGCTGGCAGACCTTCCGCCTGGTGATCCTGCCCATCCTGCTGCCGGCGCTGCTGACTGGTTTTGCCCTGGCCTTTGCCCGGGCGGTGGGGGAGTACGGCTCGGTGATCTTCATTGCCGGGAACCTGCCCTTTGTCTCGGAAATCACGCCGCTGATGATCATCACCAAGCTGGAGCAGTATGACTACGTAGGAGCTACCGCCATTGCCGTGGTGATGCTGCTGATCTCCTTCGCCCTGTTGCTGCTGATCAACCTGCTGCAGGCCTGGACTGCTAAAAGAACCGGGAGGAACCGCTAATGGCCGGCGCCGCCACAACCCTGCACTGGCACGGGGACCATGCCAGCAAGTACGAGAGCCGCTCGGCCACCCGGGAAGCCCCCTGGGTGAAAGGGCTGATCCTGGGCCTGTCCCTGACCTTCTTCGCGGTATTCCTGCTCCTGCCCCTGGTGGCCGTGTTCGTGGAAGCCCTGAGGAAGGGGCTGGAAACCTACTGGCTGGCCCTGGTGGAACCCGATGCCCTGTCAGCCATCAAGCTCACCCTGATCACGGCGGCCATTGCCCTGCCGGTGAACCTGGTGTTCGGCGTGGCTGCGGCCTGGGCCATCGCCAAGTTCGAGTTCCGGGGCAAGCAGCTGCTCACCACCCTGATCGATCTGCCGTTCTCCGTCTCCCCGGTGGTCGCCGGCCTGATCTACGTGCTCATCTTCGGGGCCCAGGGCTGGTTCGGCCCCTGGCTGGCGGAGCACGACATCCGCATCGTCTTCGCCGTGCCCGGCATCGTGCTGGCCACCGTGTTCGTCACCTTTCCCTTCGTGGCCCGGGAGCTGATTCCCCTGATGCAGGCCCAGGGCAAGGAGGAGGAAGAGGCGGCCGTGGTGCTGGGCGCCAACGGCTGGCAGACCTTCTGGCATGTGACCCTGCCCAACATCAAGTGGGGGCTCCTGTACGGGGTGATCCTCTGCAATGCCCGGGCCATGGGCGAATTTGGCGCCGTGTCGGTGGTTTCCGGCCACATCCGGGGCCAGACCAACACCATGCCCCTGCACGTGGAAATTCTCTACAACGAATACAACTTTGCCGCTGCCTTTGCCGTGGCATCGGTTCTGGCGCTCCTGGCCCTGGTCACCCTGGTGATCAAGACCTGGGTGGAGTGGAAGGCCGCTCAGGCTCAGGCCGCCATTGAGAAATGAGGAAAACAAGATGAGCATCGAAGTACGCAACATCAGGAAGCAGTTCGGCAGCTTCACCGCCCTGGACGACGTGAGCCTGGATTTCCCCACCGGGGAGCTGGTGGCCCTGCTGGGGCCCTCGGGCTGCGGCAAGACCACCCTGCTGCGCATCATCGCCGGTCTGGAGAGCGCCGACAGCGGCAGCGTGCTGCTGGAAGGGGAGGACGCCTCCCACACCCACGTGCGGGAGCGCCAAGTGGGCTTCGTGTTCCAGCATTACGCCCTGTTCCGGCACATGAGCGTGTTCGACAACGTGGCCTTCGGTCTGCGGGTCAAGCCCCGGAAGGAGCGCCCCAGCGAGGCGGTGATCCGGAAGAAGGTTCATGAGCTCCTGGAACTGGTGCAGCTGGACTGGCTCGCCGACCGCTTTCCGGCCCAGCTCTCGGGGGGCCAGCGCCAGCGCATCGCCCTGGCCCGGGCCCTGGCGGTGGAGCCCCGGGTGCTGCTGCTGGACGAACCCTTCGGTGCCCTGGATGCCAAGGTCAGGAAGGAGCTGCGCCGCTGGCTGCGGCGGCTCCACGACGAGCTGCACATCACCTCCATCTTCGTCACCCACGACCAGGAAGAGGCCCTGGAGGTGGCGGACCGGGTGGTCTTGATGGACCACGGCCACGTGGAGCAGATCGGCACTCCCGAGGAGGTCTATCGTCATCCGGCCACCCCCTTTGTCTATGGTTTCCTGGGAGCGGTGAACCACTTCCACGGCCGGGCCGAGGACGGCCAGGTGCGGGTGGGCGAGGATCTGCTGCACCGGGGGCAGGACGCGCTGGCCCTGACGCTGGATCAGGGGGCGCCGGTGGTGGCCTTTGCCCGGCCCCATGAACTGGATATCCTGCCGGGGGAGGCCGGCAACCTGGGGGTGGCGGCGAAGATCTCGCGGATTCTGGCTTTCGGCGTCACGGCCAGGATCGAGCTGGACGGGGTGAACGGTTCCAGCGGTCAGCACTTCGAGGTGGAGCTGACCCGGGAGCAGGTGGAGCGCCAGGGCCTGGCCGAGGGCCAGCCGGTACGCCTGGTGCCCTCCCGCCTCAAGGTATTCGAACAGAAGGGGGCATGAGATGAACCTGCAACAACTGCGCATCGTGCGCGAGACCATCCGCCAGGACTTCAATCTGACAGAGGTGGCCAACGCCCTGTACACCTCCCAACCCGGGGTCTCCAAGCACATCAAGGACCTGGAGGACGAGCTGGGGGTGGAAATCTTCGAGCGCCGGGGCAAGCGCCTGCTGGGGCTCACCGGCCCGGGCCAGGAGCTGGCCGGGGTGGTGGAGCGCATCCTGCTCGACACCCAGAACCTGCGCCGCATTGCCGACCAGTTCGCCAGCCGGGAAACCGGCCACTTCGTGGTGGCCACCACCCACACCCAGGCCCGCTACGCCCTGCCACGGGTGATCAAGTGGTTCAAGGAGGATTACCCCAAGGTGCACCTGACCCTGCACCAGGGCAGTCCCCGGGAAATCGCCGAAATGCTGGCGGCCGGCGAGGCCGACGTGGGCATCGCCACCGAGGGCCTGGATGGCAACGACGATCTGGCGGCCTTCCCCTGCTACAGCTGGCGCCATGGGGTGATCGTGCCCCAGGGCCACCCCCTGCAGGGGGTAGAGAAGCTGACCCTGGAAGCCATCGGCGACTACCCGATCATCACCTACCACGCCGGCTTCACCGGCCGTTCCCACATCGACCAGGCCTTTGCCCGGGCCGGTATCGTGCCCGACGTGGTGCTCTCCGCCATCGATGCGGACGTGATCAAGACTTACGTGGGCCTGGGCCTGGGGGTGGGGCTGATTGCTTCCATGGCCTTCGATCCCGAGCAGGACCGGGGGCTGGCCCTGCTTCAGGCGGAGGACATCTTCCCCCTCAACACCACCCGGCTGGCGGTGCGTAAGGGGGCCTGGCTGAGGAGCTATGCCCATGCCTTCATCGAGAAGGTGTCGCCGGAGCTTTCCGAGGCCGTGGTCAAGGAAGCCATGCGCCAGGGGCTGCGCGGCAGCGACTGAAGCCGGCCGCCAGCGGCCTCAGCCGGCGGGGCGGGCGTGCTGTAGCAGCAGTTGGACCAGGGTTTCAGGGTCCAGGGGCTTGGCGATGTGGGCTACCATGCCGGCGGCGCGGCAGCGCTCCCGGTCCTCTTCCAGGGCATGGGCGGTCTGGCCGATCACGGGCAGCTCCGGGTCCTGCTGCAGGAGCTGGCGGGTGGCCTCGAAGCCGTCCATTTCCGGCATCTGGACATCCATCAGGACCACCTGGAAGGCTTTCGGGCCGGCTTCGGCCAGGCGTTCCAGCACCTCCAGGCCGTTGCCGGCCAGGCTGAGGCGGGCACCTTCCCGGGTCAGGATGTCCTCCAGCACCAGGCGGTTGATCTCGTTGTCCTCGGCCACCAGGATGCTCATGCCTTCCAGCCGCATTTCCCGGGCTCCCCTGTCCTCCCTGGGGCAGGGCAGGGCGGCGGGTTGGCAGGGCAGGCTGACCCGGAAGCTGCTGCCCTGGCCGGGGGCGCTGTCCACCCGGATGGCGCCGCCCAGAAGTTCCACTAGGCTGCGGGTGATGGCCAGCCCCAGGCCAGTGCCGCCGTACTTGCGGGTGATGGAGCTGTCCGCCTGTTCAAAAGCCTGGAACAGGCGGGATTGCTGTTCCACGGTCATGCCGATGCCGGTATCTCGCACTGTCAGCTCCAGCAGGCCGTCGCGGCACTCGGCTTCCAGGGCGATGCTGCCCTGTTCGGTGAATTTGATGGCGTTGGACAGCAGGTTGGCGAGAATCTGCCCCAGGCGCAGGGGGTCCCCCTGGCAGGCGGCGGGCAGGTCGGGGGCCAGGCGCAATTCCAGCTGCAAGCCCTTTTCCGTGGCCCTGTCGCTCACCAGGGCCAGGGCATTTTCCAGGAGGGGGCGCAGGGCCAGGGGCGTGGATTCCACCTGCAGCTTGCCGGCCTCAATCTTGGAGAAGTCGAGGATGTCATTGACGATGCCCAGCAGCAGCCGTCCCGAGTCGAGAATGCGGCTGAAATGCCGGTGCAGGGGGGTATCCCGGGGGGCATCCCGGAAGCCGATCTGGGCCAGGCCCAGGATGCCGTTCAAGGGGGTGCGGATCTCGTGGCTCATGTTGGCGAGGAAATCGCTCTTGATCCGGGCCAGCCGTTCCGCTTCCCGGCGGGCGCTTTCCCGGGCTTCTTCCAGGGCCCGCCGCTCGGTGATGTCCATGAAGCTGACCACGGCACCGACGATGCGCCCATCCCGCACCATGGGGTGGGTGGAGTAGAGCACCGGGATGGGGTGCCCGTCCGCGTGCCAGTACACCTCGTTGTCCACCGTCACGCCATGACCGTCCTGGAGGGTGCCCACGATCGGGCAGTCATGGCCCGGGTAGTTGCGGCCATCCGCGTGGCGGCCGTGGATGATGTAGTGGATGGGGCGGCCCAGCAGCCGTTCGGGGGGGTAACCGAGCATGCTGCAGGCGGCCGGGTTGATGAAGGTGAGGCAGCCTTCCAGGTCGATGCCGTACAGGCCGTCTGCCGTGGATTCCAGCAGCAGCCGGGCCTGGGCTTCGGCAGCCGTGAGCTGGGCGGTGCGGGCGGCCACCCGCTCCTCCAGGTTCTGCCGGTAGGTTTCCAGCTCCCGGTCCTTTTCCAGTCGTTCGCTGATGTCCCAGCCGTAGACGATGAACAGGTTGTCCGCCAGGCGGGCGGCGTGCAGTTGCAGCCAGCATTCCTTGCCCTCCCGGGGTTGCAGCAGGAATTCCCCGGTCAGGCGCCCCTTCCAGAGCAGTTGCCGGAACTGCTGCTGCAGATGTTCCCGGGCGGCGGGGGCGGCCAGCTCCAGCAGGGTGAGCTGCAGCAGGGCTTCCCGGGGGAAGCCCAGGAGCCGTTCGCTTTCCGGATTGCAGTCGTGGAAGTGCCCCTGTTCATCCAGCACCCAGACCGCCAGGGGGGCATTCTCGATATAGGCCCGCAGCCGGGCCTCGCTGGCGCTCAAGGCGGCCTCGGCCCGTTTCTGTTCGGTGATGTCCCGGGAGATGCCGAACAGGCCGCTGATCCGGCCGTCAATTTCAATCAGGGGGCCCTTGACCACCCAGAACACCTTTTCCTCCCCCTGGCTCGTGACCAGCCGCTCCTCCAGGGAGTGGGGCTTGCCGCCGGCCAGCACGTTCCGGTCGATCTCGGCCAGCATGGTGGCCGTCTCGGGATTGAAGATGTGGGCGTCGGTACGGCCCAGGACTTCCTCGGCGGGCTTGCCGATGATGCGGGCAGCCCCCTCGTTGAAGAGTTCGTAACGGCCCTCCAGGTCCTTCACGAAGATGGCGTCGTCGGAACCGTGCACCACCGCCTCCATCAGCTTCTTCTGGCGATTGAGGCTGGCTTCCGCCCGGGCGTTGCGCACCATGAGCAGGAACAGCAGGGTGAGGAAGGCCAGCCACAGGGCCAACCCCAGGCGCTGGTCCTGCTGCTGCCGGCGAATCTTCTCTCCCAGTTGCAGCACCAGTTCCGTTTCCAGGCGGTTGGCCAGCTGTTCGGCCGAGTGGAAGGCGTTGTGCTGGTGCAGGATGAGGATTTCCTTCTGGCCTATGCCTTCCAGCAGACGCTGGCTGATCAGGGCAAATTCCGCCAGGGCTTTCTGGTATTCGCGGACCTGCTGGCGCAGGGCGTCGGTGGGGGGGGTGGCTACCAGGCCTTGCAGGGAGCTTTCGCCGCTCAGCATGTCTGCGATGCGCTGGTCGGCGCTTTCCAGCAGGGCCATGATCTCCTGGCGCTGCACGGCTTCGCCGGCCTCCCGCTTGCCCTGGAGCAGGAAGGCCAGGCTGGCGTCGTGGCGGGCCTGGCGCAGGTTGTCGGTGGCCGGCACGTAGGTGGCGTAGGACTGCCACCAGAGCTGGTTGCCCCACCACAGCAGGCCACAGGACACCAGAGCCACCAGGCCCAGCAGGATCAGGTTGAGTTCGGGGCGCGAGAGCCAGGACAGGCGGGGCGGGGACATGACTTACTCCCGGTGAAACGAAGGCAGGTTGTTGCGGCCGAATCCGAAGGGGGCGATCCGCTCCAGGTGCTCGGGGCTGCCGATGTAGGCGGCCAGCTCCCGGTCGAAACGCTCCCGCAGCTCCTGGTCCCCGGGGCGGAAGGCGAAGGCGGCGCAGCCGGAAATGGGGCGCGCCCCCCGGAATGGCGTGGCCCGCTCCAGGGCTGGCCGCTGCCCGGCCAGGTAGCTGATGCTGGGGCCGGACAGGGCCAGGGCATCCACCAGGTGCTGATCCATGGCCCGCAGGGCCAGGTCCACGGTGGCGAAAAAGAACAGCCGTTCCGGGGGAACCCCGGCCTGGCGCGCCTCGTCCGCTTCCACGGCACCGCTCAGGAGGGCCAGCCGGGCCTGGTTGCGGGCCGCCAGGTCCTGCAGGCTGTACAGGCCCAGGGGATTGCCGCGGCGCACCAGCAGGGCCGGCTCGACACAGGCGCTGGGCTGGCTGAAGGCCACCAGGGCTTCCCTTTCCGGGGTCACGAACTGGCCGCTGGCGATCATGTCGAAGCGGCCGGCCCGGAGTTCCGGGATCAGGTCGGCAAAATCCCGCTGGATCCAGCGGATATCGGTGATGCCCATCCGCGCCAGGACCGCCCGGGCCACTTCCGGGGCTTCGCCGCTGACCCGGCCCTGCTCGTCCCGCAGGGCAAACGGGGGTTCCCAGGCGTAAGCGATACGGATGCTGCGTCCCTGCTGTACCCGTGTGGCGCTGCTGTCCGCGCTGTCCAGGAACAGCCGCGCGGCAAAGGCCAGGCCGGCCAGCAGCAGGCATAGGGCGAGGATCAGGGGGAGCTTGCGCATGGAAGCACCGGGGCGGCATCAGGTGCTTCCAGTATCCCATAGGCCTGAGGGGCAGCCTATTCAGACTAAGGTGCTAGGGAATCACCTAGTTGTTTGCTGATTGGCTAGGTATATTATGCAAAAAGTAATAGCGCACGGCGGCGCCATTCCATACATCCAAGAGGAGACAAAAATGACAATTGCCAAACGACTGCTGGTGCTGATCCTGCTGTCCGTTCTGGGCCTGGTGGCGGTGGGCGCCATCGGTTTGCTGCAGATGGGGCGGATCAATGATGGCCTGAATCAGGTGCACGACAACTCCATACCCAGCATCCTCAAGGTGGGGGAACTCGAGACGGTCTTCCTGCGTTACCGTACCCGGGTCATGTACCACCTGCTGGCTACCGAGGCGAGCGCCATGGCCGAGCATGAAAAGGTGCTTGGCGAGTACAAGGTGATGATGTATCAGCACATCAAGGACTACGAGGCCCTGATCAGCGACGACAAGGACCGGCAGTACCTGGAGAGCACCAAGACCCTGCTGGCCGACTATTTCAAGACCGTGGATCACGCCCTGGAGCTTTCCCGGGCGAACCGGAACACGGAGGCCCGGGACTACCTGCTGGGCACGGCCTACAAGACGGCCCAGACCCTGGCGAAAAATCTGGAAGAGCATGCCCACTACAACGAAACCCTGGCTGAAGCAGAGGTAGCCAAGGCTGAGGCGGCCTACAGCAGCGGCCGGACCCTGGCCCTTCTTTCCATCCTTGTCGTGGCGGCCTGCGCCATCACTCTGGGCTTCTTCACCTACCGCCACGTGAGCGGTTCCCTGAACAGCATGGCGGGGATGTTCACCCGCATTGCCCGGGAGCTGGATTTCACCGGGCGCATGCCGGTCAAGGGCAGCGACGAAGTGGCCCGCACCGGCGAAGCCTTCAACCAGCTGCTGGCCCGCCTCCAGGACAGCCTGCAGGAAATCAACCGGCAGGCGTCGGCTGTATCGGAGGCCGCCAGCCGGGTGTCCACTGCCTCTCAGCAGATGTCCGTGGCCTCGGCCCAGCAGAGCGAATCCGCCTCCAGCATGGCGGCCACCATGGAAGAGATGACCGTGAGCATCAACCATGTGGCCGACCGGGCCACCGAGGCGGATCAGCTTTCCTCGGCCTCGGGACGGCTGGCCAAGGACGGCACCCGCATCATCGGCAGCACCGTGGAGGGCATCAACAGCATCGCCGCCACCGTGCGCGAGGCGTCCGAACAGATCACCCGCCTGGAAGAGAACAGCGAACGGGTCAATTCGGTGGTGGCGGTGATCAAGGAAGTGGCCGACCAGACCAACCTCCTGGCCCTGAATGCCGCCATCGAGGCGGCCCGGGCCGGGGAGCAGGGCCGCGGTTTTGCCGTGGTGGCCGACGAGGTCCGCAAGCTGGCCGAGCGCACCACCCAATCCACCCAGGAAATCGGCCGGACCATTGCCGAGATGCGGAGTGGCGCCCAGGTGGCGGTGCACAGTATCCAGGCGGTGGTGGAGCGGGTGCAGACCGGGGTGAGTCAGGCGGAAAAGGCCAACGAGGCCATTCTGGAAATCGGCAGCAGTTCCGCGCAGACCGTGGACATGGTGGGCGACATCACCGAGGCCATCCGGGAGCAGAGCAGCGCCAGTACCAGCATCGCCCAGCAGGTGGAGCGCATTGCCCAGATGTCCGAGGAGAACAGCGCTGCCGCCCAGGCCACTTCGGATACCGCCGGGGAGCTGGCGCGCCTGTCCGAATCCATGCAGCGGGTGGTGAGCCAGTACCGGGTCTGACAGCGTGGGGCGCCGGCCGTGCCCGGCGCGGCCGCTGATCGGCGGGGGAAACCCTGGCGCCGACGGGCGGCAGGCTTCGGCGTTTGCGGCCGGGTTCGAGGGGTGGCGCTGGCTTTCGTCACCCGCAGCGGGGGTTGGGGCTCATTCTTCCGAAGCGAAATCGGGCAGGGCTTCTTCCTGGTCCCTGGCCTTGAGCAGGAAGCGCTCCGGGGCCAGGGCGGCTACCAGATCGTTTTCCAGGGGCAGGGGTTCGCCGCCCATGCGGCTGGCCAGCAGGTCGGCCATCAGGGCGGACCAGACGATGCCCCTGGCCCCGAAGCCCTGGATGCACCAGAGGCCGGGCAGGGTGGGCACGTGCCGGCCGCGGATGGGGCGGGACAGGTCGGGGACCGGGCCCACCACGGGCAGACGGTCCGGGGTGACCGGGCGAAAGCCGACCCGGCCCTGGAGCCCGGCGGCTTCCACCCGGTCGGCAAAGCCGGGCAGCAGGCGGTTCAGCTTGTGCAGGTTGTCCTGGTGTTCTTCCAGACGGAGCCCGGTTTCCGTATCCCCCACCTGAAAGCTGGCGCCGCAGACCCGCAGCCCGTCCACCTCCGGGGTGGCATAGCCCTGGCCGCAGACCAGGAGCTTCAGGGGTGGGGTGTCGGTGGCCGGCAGCAGGGTCACCTGGCCCCGGGCGCCCTTCTGGGGCAGCCAGGCGAAGAGGGGAAAGCGGGGCGCATCCACCCCGCTGGCCATCACCAGGTGGGGTGCCGTACCCAGGATCTGGCCCTGTTCGTCCAGGGCCTGCCATTGTTCTCCCTGGTAGCGGATGGCCGTCACCGGGCAAGAGGTGTGCAGGCGGATGCGCTCAGGCTGGCTGTCCAGGTTGGCCTGGCACAGGGTCGGGGGCTGCACCCAGCCCCCCAGGGGAAAATACCAGCCGCCCCGGTCCACGGGCCATTCCAGCAGGGCGGAGGCCGCCTCCCGGTCCAGGTATTGCAGGAATTCCGGCGGTAGGCCCAGGGTTGCCACGGCCCGGGCCTGGGTCGCCTCGTGGGCCGCATCCCGGGCCAGGTGCAGGGCGCCGCTCTGGCCCCAGCGCAGGGGCAGGCCCGCCGCTTCCAGATGCTGCAGGTGGGCCCGGGTGGCGAGGAAGCCGGCCCGGGTGAGGCGGGCCAGCCGGTTGTCGTCCACCGAGGGCAGGGGACGCAGCACCCCGGCCCGGTTGCCCGAGGCGCCCCGGGCCGGCCCGTCTTCCCGCTCCAGCACGTCCACCTGCCAGCCCCGGGACGCCAGCAGGGCCGCGGCCGAGGTGCCGGCGGCGCCGGCGCCGATCACCAGGGCCCGCCGCTCGGCGGGGGCGGGGCTGGGGTGGGGTTTGCGGGAGCGGTAACGGCCGGCGAGCATCTGCCGCTTGCCGGCAAAGCCGGGGCGTTTTTCCAGGTCGAATTCATTGGCGGCCAGGGCCTGGCGCAGCTGGCCGGCCACCGACCAGGTGGCCAGGGTGGCGCCCGGGGCGGCCAGGCGGGCGACGGCCCGGCAGATGTCCGGGGACCACAGTTCCGGGTTCCTGGCCGGGGAGAAGCCGTCCAGGTAGAAGGCATCGGCGGCCAGCATCAGGCGGCGCAGCTCGGTGGTGGCATCGCCGAACACCAGGGTGAGGATCAGCCGCCCCCCTTCCAGGGCCAGCCGGTGCATGCCGGGCACCAGCAGGGGCCAGTGGGCCTGGAGCTGGGCGGCCAGGGGCGCGAACTCGGGCCAGCGGGCCTGGGCCTGGGCCAGGTCCGCCCGGCTGAAGGGGTGTTTTTCCAGGGAGACGAAATGCAGCTGCAGGCAGGCTTTCGGATCGGTCCGCCAGGCCTGCCAGGTGGCGAGGAAGTTGAGCCCCAGGCCGAAGCCGGTTTCCAGGATCACGAAGCTGTCCCGGCCGCGCCAGCGTTCCGGCAGATCGTTGCCGCCCAGGAACACGTGGCGGGCCTGTTCCGGCCCGCCGTGGCTGGAGTGGTACACGTCCCCGAAGCTCTCGGACCAGGGGGTGCCGTCGTCGGCAAAGGCAAGGCGGGCGGGTTCAAGCATGGGGCGGGACCAGGAAGGCTTCCAGGCAGTCGATGAGGATTTCTGCCCGGCGCACGCTCTTGCGGCTCAGGCGCCGGAAGGGGCGGGCCAGGGCACGCAGGCGCCGGGCCCAGGGCAGCATGCGGGTCAGGCACTGGCGTACCGGTGCCGCCGGGTGGCTGGCGAAGTAGGCGGCCAGCAGGGCGGGTAGCAGGGCCCGGGATTCGGTTTCGTCGATGGGGCCGGCCAGGGGCAGCACGTTGAGGAACAGCACCAGGTCATAGGCCTGGGCCAGGGCCAGGGGCAGGCGCTCCAGGGCGGCTTCCTCGAAGTCGATGCGCCAGCAGCTGCCGTCTTCCCGGAGCAGCAGGTTCTTGATCTGGGCGCCCCCGTGCCAGTGGCCGGCGGCGTGGAAGCGGGCCAGCTCCTCCACCCGCTGGCGCAGGAAGGGCTGGCGCTGTTGCTGCTCCAGACCCTTGAGCACGGCAAAGCCGTCCCGGCCCCAGTGGGGCAGCACCATCAGGGTTTCGTCCCAGGCCAGCACCGGGGGCACCGGCTGGCCGGCGGCCGCCAGGGCCTGCAGGCGGCGCCGTTCGTAGGTCGCGTCAGCCGCCAGGGCCGGGGGGCGCAGCGGCTGGCCGGCCAGCCGCCGGGCGCACCAGGCGAGCAGGGGGGCTTCCAGGAACAGCGGGGGCTTGGCCTGCAGGCGTTTGGCCACGTAGCGCTGTTCCTGCCAAACGAAACTGCCCACCGTGCCCTGGAGGGCCTGGTGGGCAGCGGCGAGCAATGCGGGATCTCCTCCGGCCATGGGGTGCCGGAGGGGTCAGGCCTGCTCGGGGCGCATCTGGGGGAACAGGATCACGTCCCGGATGGCGGGGCTGTCGGTGAGCAGCATCACCAGCCGGTCGATGCCGATGCCGCAGCCGCCCGTGGGGGGCAGGCCGAATTCCAGGGCGCGGATGTAGTCGGCGTCGTAGTACATGGCTTCCTCGTCGCCCGCATCCTTGGCCTTGACCTGGGCCATGAAGCGTTCGGCCTGGTCTTCCGGGTCATTCAACTCGGAGAAGCCGTTGGCGATTTCCCGGCCGACGATGAACAGCTCGAAGCGCTCGGTGATCTCCGGGTTGCTGTCCGAGGCCCGGGCCAGGGGGGAGACTTCCACCGGGTAGTCGATGATGAAGGTGGGTTCCCAGAGCTGGGCTTCGGCGCAGGCTTCGAAGAGCTGCAGCTGCAGGGCGCCCAGGGCGCCGGGCTTGACCGGCTCGCCACAGGCCTTGATCTTGGCCTTGATCCATTCGGCGTCGGCCAGCTGGGCGTCGCTGATGTCCGGGTTGTACTTCTGGATCGCCTGGCAGATGGTGAGGCGGTGGAAGGGCTTGGACAGGTCCAGTTCCTTGCCCTGATACACGAAGGTTTCCGCGTTCAGGGCCTCCCGGGCGGCGTGGCGCAGCAGGCCTTCGGTGAAGTCCATGAGGCTCTTGTAGTCGGCGTAGGCCTCGTAGAACTCCATCATGGTGAATTCGGGGTTGTGACGGGGGGAGAGACCCTCGTTACGGAAATTGCGGTTCACCTCGAACACCTTCTCGAAACCGCCCACCACCAGGCGCTTCAGGTACAGCTCGGGGGCGATGCGCATGAACATTTCCATGTCCAGGGCGTTGTGGTGGGTGACGAAGGGCTTGGCGGAGGCGCCCCCCGGGATCGGGTGCAGCATCGGGGTTTCCACTTCCATGAAGCCGTGCCCGCACATGTAGTTGCGGATGCTCTGGACGATGCGGCTGCGGGCAGCGAAGGTGAAGCGGGTCTCCTCATTCATGATGAGGTCCACGTAGCGCTGGCGGTACTTCTGCTCCACGTCGGTGAGGCCGTGGAACTTGTCCGGCAGGGGCCGCAGGGACTTGGTCAGCAGGCGGAATTCGCTCACCTTGACGGATAGTTCGCCGGTCTTGGTCTTCATCAGGGTGCCCACGGCGCCGACGATGTCGCCCATGTCCCAGTGCTTGAAGGCGGTGTAGGTGTCTTCGCCCACCCCGTCCTTGCTCACGTAGAGCTGGATGCGGCCGGAGAGGTCCTGGATGGTGACGAAGGAAGCCTTGCCCATCACCCGTTTCAGCATGACGCGGCCAGCGACGCTGACCTGTACCGGCAGGGCTTCCAGGTCTTCGGTGGCCTTGTCGCCATAGACTTCGTGCAGTTTGCCAGCGGTGTTCTGGCGCTGGAAGTCGTTGGGGTAAGCCTTGCCGGTCTGGCGCCATTCGGCCAGCTTCTGGCGACGCTCGGCGATGATGTGGTTCTCGTCCTGCTGCGGCGCGGCCTGCTGTTCGGTGTTGGACATGCTCAATCCTTCGGGTGGGGCGCCGGAGCGCCTATGGTGCTGTGCAATAAAACTGTGAATTGTCCCCGATTTTCAGGGTGGGGGACAAGTTTCATCGTAATGGATGGCGAGCCAGACCGTGACCTGCCCGGCTGCGGTCCAGGCCACCCGGTGCCGGAGATGGGGCGGCAGATGGAGGAAATCCCCGGGGACGAGGTGACGGATCCCGGCTTCTCCTTCAAGCGCCAGACCTGCCTCCCCCTGGAGCAACAGCACCCATTCGCCCCCGGGCTGGTCGTACCAGAAATCCGGCGGACTGGCCTGGCCGGTGGAGACGATGCGCTCGATGCGCAGGCCGGGACGGGCCAGGAGTTCCTGAAACCCTTCCTCTTCCCGGGGGGAAGAGGGCAGGTCGGCGAACAGGTTGTGCAGCTCGGGCAAGGGAGGTCCGGGTCAGACGCCCTGCTTCAGGCTGGCTTCGATGAAGGGATCCAGATCCCCGTCCAGCACGGCCTGGGTGTTGCCGGTCTCGTAGTTGGTGCGCAGGTCCTTGACCCGGCTCTGGTCGAGCACGTAGGAGCGGATCTGGTGGCCCCAGCCGATGTCGGACTTGGCGTCTTCCAGCTTCTGCTGTTCGGCCCGCTGCTTCCTGAGTTCGAACTCGTAGAGGCGGGCGCGCAGCATCTGCCAGGCTTCGTCGCGGTTGCGGTGCTGGGAACGGTCGTTCTGGCACTGCACGACGATGCCGGTGGGCACGTGGGTCAGACGCACGGCGGAGTCGGTCTTGTTGATGTGCTGACCGCCAGCGCCGGAGGCCCGGTAGGTATCGGTGCGCACGTCGGCCGGGTTGATCTCGATTTCGATGGAGTCATCCACTTCCGGGTACACGAACACCGAGGTGAAGCTGGTGTGGCGGCGGGCGTTGGAGTCGAAGGGGGACTTGCGCACCAGCCGGTGGATGCCGGTTTCCGTGCGCAGGGTGCCATAGGCGTAGTCGCCGCTGAACTTGACCGTGGCGCTCTTGATGCCGGCCACGTCGCCTTCGGATTCTTCCATCAGCTCCACGTTGAAGCCTTTTTTCTCCCCGTACTTCAGGTACATGCGCAGCAACATGGAGGCCCAGTCCTGGGCTTCGGTGCCGCCGGCCCCGGCCTGGATTTCCAGGAAGCAGGGGTTGGGGTCCTGGGGATTGTTGAACATGCGGCGGAATTCGAGCTTGCCCACCTTTTCTTCCATGGCCTGGGCATCCGCCTCGATCCCCTGGATGGTGTCGAAGTCAGCTTCTTCCCGGGCCATGTCGTACAGTTCCCGGGCATCCTTCAGGCCCTGGTCCACGCTCTGCAGCACCAGGACGATGTCCTCCAGGCTGCGTTTTTCCCGGCCCAGGTCCTGGGCCCGCTTGGGGTCGTCCCAGACCCGGGGGTCTTCCAGTTCCAGATTGACGACGATCAGGCGTTCATGCTTCTGATCGTAGTCAAAGATACCTCCGGAGTTCGGCGGAGCGGGCCGCCAGGTCATCGAGGTGGTTGCTGATACTGTTGAGCTGTTCTGCTTCCATGGTGCGGAATCCGTGCCGAAAAAAGCGGAATTATACCCCGCTGGCGGCGGCTTCCCCCGGATGGCAGTCCCGGGACAGTAGATAGGTGTTGCGGCCCCGGTGCTTGGCGGCATACATGGCCTGGTCTGCCGCCGCGCTCAGCTGCCGGGCATCCTGGCCGTCGTCCGGGTAGCAGGCCACGCCGATGCTGGCGGAAATGGATTCCAGCCGGCCATCGAGCTGGAAGGGCTGGGCCAGCTGTTCCAGGATCTTTTCGGCCAGCCGGGCCAGGGGGGCCGGGTCGGCAATGCCTTCCACCAGCACCATGAACTCGTCGCCAGCCAGGCGGGCCACCGTGTCCGAGGCCCGCACGCAGGCCCGCAGACGTTCCCCCACCTGCTTCAGAAGCTCGTCGCCAGCGGCGTGGCCCAGGCTGTCGTTGATTTCCTTGAAGCGGTCCAGGTCGATGAACAGCAGGCCCAGCCGGCTGTTGTCCCGCTGAGCGGTGCTGATGGCGTGTTCGAGGCGGTCCTGGAACAGGCTGCGGTTGGGTAGGCCGGTGAGGGCGTCGTGGTAGGCCTGGTGCCAGACTGCCTCTTCCCGGCGCTTCCGGTCGGTGATGTCGGAAAATACCGCCACGTACTGCTGGATTTTCCCGGAGGGGTCCCGCACTGCCCGGATGGCCAGCCATTCCACGTACAGCCCGCCGTCCTTGCGGCGGTTCCAGATTTCCCCTTCCCAGTGGTCGTCCTGGAGTAGCCGCTCCCACATTTCTTGGTAGAAGGCCGGTCCGTGCCGGCCCGAGGCCAGCAGCTTGGTCGCTTGCCCCACGGCCTCCTGGCTGGTGTAGCCGGTGATGCGCTCGAAGGCTGGATTGACTGCCAGGATGGTGCCCTCGGGGTCGGAAACCAGCACCGCCTCCTGGGCATTGTCGAACACGATCTGAGCCTGCAGCAGCTGTTTCTGGGAGGCCCGCAGGGCGGTGATGTCCAGCAGGGTGCCGATCATCTGCCGGCCCTGGGCCGTCTCCAGGGGCTCGCCGCAGGCCAGCACGGTGCGGGTGCTGCCGTCCGGACAGACGATCCGGTATTCCAGGTTGCGTAGCGGGGTGCCGTGCTGACGGGCCTCTTTCAGGGTGTCCCTGACCCGTTCCCGGTCCTCCGGGTGGATGCGCTCCTGGAAGCTTTCGGCCGGGATGAGGCCCCAGCTTTCCTCGAAACAGAACAGCCGGTGCAGCTGTTCCGAGCCGGTCAGCCGGTTCCGGTCCAGGTCCCAGTGCCAGCTCCCCACCTGGCCGATGCGTTCCGCGTCCCGCAGGATGCGGTGTTCGGCTTCCAGCTCCGCTTCGGTCTCCCCGTGCCGGCGCAGGAGTTGGGACAGGTAGAGGATCAGCAGGGCAATGGTCATGCTCACCACCAGGGCCAGGGCATAGCTGGTCCGGGCCCGATGGTGGATGGGGGCCAGGGCGGCCCCGATGTCCAGGCCCGCCAGCAGGGTGATGCCGTATCCGGGCAGACGCTGGTAGGCGTACAGCCGCTCCACGCCCTCCCTGGCGTCCCGCTGGCGGAACAGGCCCCGGTCCGCCGCGCCGGGGGCCAGGAAGGGGCTGTCGGCCTGGACCCGTTGTCCCAGCCATTGTTGTTCCTGGCTGCTGCGGACCAGGTAGCTGCCGTCATCGGCACTGACGATGGCGATCACGCCCCGGGGACCCAGGTCCACCCGCTCCAGCAGGTGGGCGAAGTGGCGGGGGTCCAGGGAAATCATCACCACCCCGTCAAAGCCCGGGTGGGGGCTGCCGGAGCGGAAGTCGGGCAGGGGGCGGCTCAGGGGGATGATCCAGCGCTGGTTGATGCGGTTCAGGATGGGTTTGCCGATGAACAGGGTGTCGGTTTCGGGCGTGCTGGCGTGGGCCTTGAAGTAGTCCCGGTCGTTCAGGTCCATGGGGAAGTTGGCGGCTTCCGAAGACCAGGCCAGCATGCCCTGGCGGTCCACGATCACGGCCTGGATGGCGAATCCGGCCATGGCGTTGTTGATGAAGCCCTGGCTGTCGCTTTCGAACTGTTGCCGTTCCCGGGTCTGGAATTCCCGGCGCAGGCGGATGGCGACGCTATCGACCCCGCGCAGCACGCTGTCGGTTTGCAGTTGCAGGGCCTCGCTCAGGTTGGCCAGATGGGTTTCCAGGTCGCGGACCGTCTTGGCCTCGATGTCCCGGTAGGTGCCCAGCAGATTGATCCAGAGCATGGCGATGAGGCCCGCTCCCAGAGCCAGCAGACCCCAGGAGGAACGCTTGAAGCCCTTGCCGGATATACGGAAACGAGGCTGCATGTCTTTGTTATATGAGTCTCCCGGTGCGCAAGATAGCATCCAAAGCTACTTCCGTGGCAGGGGGATGGGCGGGGGAAGAGGGAGTGGGGGGCGCACAGGGGTTTTCCGTCATTGACGGGGGCGCCAC
The DNA here is from genome assembly GCF_000429665.1 of Azovibrio restrictus DSM 23866. Lineage (GTDB taxonomy): Bacteria > Pseudomonadota > Gammaproteobacteria > Burkholderiales > Rhodocyclaceae > Azovibrio > Azovibrio restrictus. Next base: position 229,602 of record NZ_AUCH01000001.1, on the reverse strand, counting down.
CAGGCGCCAGCATGGCAGCCTTTTTCCTGGCTGCGAGGCGATGTGGTGACGAATGGGACGACGGGATTCACCCTCCGGCAGGGCGGACTGTTGCTGGCCCTAGCCCTGGGTTGGGGGCTCAACTGGCCGATCATGAAAATGGTGATCAGCCAGGTGCCGCCCCTGACTTTCCGGGGCTTCTGCCTCCTGTTCGGGGGCCTCGGCCTCTTGTTCCTGGCCCGGGCCGGCGGCCAGCGGCTGCGGCCTCCTGCGGGGCAGTGGCCGGTGCTGATCTGGCTGGCCCTGACCAACATCCTGGGCTGGAACGTGCTCGCCATTTACGGAGTGTCCTTCCTGCCCTCCGGGCGGGCGGCCCTGCTGGGCTACACCATGCCGGTCTGGAGCATGCTGCTCTCGGCCCTGTGGCTGGGCAACCACCTCACTCCCCGGCGGCTCCTGGGTCTGGCCTTGGGAGGGCTGGGGGTGCTGACCATGATGGGCATGGAGCTTCTGGGTCTGGCCGGAGCCCCCCTGGGGGCCCTGCTGATGCTGGGGGCAGCCCTCAGCTGGGCGGTGGGGGTGGTTTCCCTCAAGCGTTTCCCCGTGGCGATGCCGCCCATGGCCCTGACCGGCTGGCTGATGCTGCTGGGCGGCCTGCCGGCGGCCCTGGCCGCCCTGGTCCTGGAAGCGCACCGCTGGCAGATGCCCGACCTGGGGCCGGCCCTGGGCCTGGTCTACAACGTCTTCGTGGCCTTCATGTTCTGCTACTGGGCCTGGAACCGCATCGTGCTCACGGTGCCGGTGGCGGTGTCCTCCCTATCCTCCCTGCTCACGCCCCTGGTGGGGGTGCTGGGGGGCATGCTGCTGCTGGGGGAAAGCCCCGGCTGGGGCGAGTTCCTGGGGACTGCCTTCATCCTGGGCGCCGTGGCCACGGTGGTGCTGCCCGAGCGGCGCGGCTGAGCCGGGCTTTTTGCCCCGGTGCCCGATCGCGTATAGTAGGCCAACCCTTTGATGAACTGGAAGTTCCTACCATGAAGCTCGCAGACGAGACCTATCTCAGTGAAGCTGAATACTTCGCCCGGGAATTGCAAAGCCCCGGGCGCAATGAATACGTGGCCGGGCAAGTCTATGCCATGACCGGCGCCTCACTGCGCCATAACATCATTGCGGGCAATATTTACAGTGCGTTACGCCAGCACTTGCGCGGTTCGCCCTGCCGTACCTTCATGGCCGACGCCAAGCTGCGCATCGCCAAAATGCAGAGCATCTATTATCCCGACGTGCTGGTGACCTGTGACCCGAAGCATCAGCGCGTTGGCGTTGCCGATCATGTGGTCGACACACCGCGTCTGGTCGTTGAGGTGCTTTCGGAGAGTATGGCAGGCACCGACCGGCGGGAAAAACTGCTGGCCTACAAGAGCCTGCCCTCGCTGCTGGAGTACGTGCTCGTCAGCCAGGATGAAGCTCTGATCGAAATCCACCGGCGCAGCGGTGACATCGGCTGGCAGATCATCACCCTGACACCGGGAGACCCGGTGGAACTGAGCAGCGTCGAACTGACGACCAGTTTTCCGGCGATTTACGAGGAAAGCGGGCTGGCCTTGTGAGTCAGCTGCAGAGGTAGCAGGGCGCTCAGTCGGGTGCAGCACCTTTCGTTTCAGGTCAGTCGGTCAGCTTGGCCAGATACCCCTCAACGGCATCCTGCGCCGGGCTATCGGTAAGGGTGAGGGACTTCCGGATTTTCTCGGCCACCTTGCCGTAGCCGTATTCAGGCAGGGCGGCGAGCGCTTCCTGCAACTCGTAATCCCGCCCAATCTCGATCAGCGCTTCGACAAGCGCCATCGCCTGAGTTACGTCTTTCTGTACCTTGGTCTGAAAACCCGCCGCCCGTTCCTGTGCAACGATCAGCTTATGGATCGCAAAGCGGGCTGGGTCAGGGAAGTTTGCCGGGATTGCGTACTGACCCACCAGCAGGCCGCGCACAATCGGGCCTCCCAGCAGGTAGTCCATGTAACGCAAGGGTTCGGCTGCAAACCCAAGATCAGGGAACATGATGGGCGATGTGTCGCCCTTGTGCCGGATCGTCGTCAAGAAATCGATCTTGACCTTCGATTTGCGACTCATGAGCGAAGTCGCTGGGAACTTGATGTTGAGCGATGGCACGGCGAAGAAGGAGTCATCACCGGCTTTGACAACATGCTCGACATTCAGCGTGGCGTCGCTGACCGGGGTAGCCAGCGCGATTCCATGGGGCCTGGCAAAGTCCATGTCCGTCGTCTTGAGGGAGTTACCCCAGCGCACGCCCAGCGCATTGCCCAAGGCAGCGAACGCATGGGAGCCAACGACCACGATGGCTTTGGAAAACAACCCGGCCCGGGCCAGCCACTCCATCACCCGGAAGTGCGCCAGCTCTACTGACATGCCACCGCTGGAGACAAAGGAGCGCGTCGTTGTTTTCAGGGATTCAATGGCGCTTTGAATGTCGCTCTTGCGCTCGATCAAGCGTTCGACCAGCGCTTTGGTTTCCTCGGTTTCCAGCCCAAGCGACTTGCGCCGGAACGTGCCATCCGGCAGCTTCACCTGCCAGTAGAGGTAGCGCTTTTCGTTGGAAATGTTCACATAAGGGCTGCCGACAACGCCATCCTCGAATATCAAGACCTCGTAACTCAGGGCTTCTTCCAGGAGTTGCGCGTAAAGCGTGTGGGTCAGGGCCGTTTGCAATTCCATGGCAATCCCGAAATTTGTAGTACACGATAAACAGCGTACTACAGAACCCATGGGCATTTGTAGTATACGCAGGAATGTGTACTACAAATTCGGAAGCACGGCCATGGCTTACGAATTCAGGCGTCGTAGACGAGGGTATCCGGAATATCGTGCAAAGTGGCCATGGCTCAAGAAAGTCAGCGAAGGCCGATGAGCACGAACTGGTCATCCTTCACGCGTGCCCGTTTTTTTGCCAACGATCCGCGAATATGCCACTTCCCATGCCGGATCTGCTGGAACAAGCTGATCCCCACCCTTACAGGGCTTCCAGGTGCTCGATCATGAGCTGGGTGGATTGCACCCCTTTGTATTCGTTGATCCCCAGTCTATACACGATGCGGCTGCGGTTGCCGGGCTGGTTGGTGTAGTTGAATTGAATCCCGTCAATGACTTGCCCGTTCTTGTTGAGACGTAGCTTCAGGTGTTTTTCCTTGAGGATGCGTTGCTGCTCCACGGTGAATTCGTCTTCGAACAGGGGCGGGGGGAAGCCCTGGCCCCAGATCTGGGCTTCCAGCAGTTGGGCGGTTTCCAGGTTGTAGTGGGCGGTTTCCAGGGCGCCGTCGGTTTCCAGGCTGCGGCTCAGGTCTCCGGGGCTGAGGAGCTCCCCGGCGATCTCGGCGAACAGGTCACGGAAACGATTGAAGTCCTGTTCCAGCAGGGTGACGCCCGCTGCCGCCGCGTGGCCACCGAAGCGTAGCAGCAGGCCCGGGGCCCGTTTCGAGATGAGGTCCAGGGCGTCGCGCAGGTGCAGGCCGGGAATGGAGCGGCCGGAACCCTTGAGTTCGCCGTTTTCGCCCCGGGCGAAGGCGAATACGGGCCGGTGCAGCCGGTCCTTGATGCGGGAGGCGAGGATGCCCACCACCCCCTGGTGCCAGTCGGGCTCGAACAGGGCCATGCCCGGGGGGGCATTGTCCATTTCCACCCGTTCCAGCAGGGCCAGGGCCTGGTCCTGCATTTCCGCTTCGATTTCCCGCCGTTCCCGGTTCAGGCCGTCCAGCTTCTGGGCGTAGGCCAGGGCCATGCCCGGATCGTCGGTGAGCAGGCTTTCAATGCCGATGCCCATGTCCGAGAGGCGTCCGGCGGCGTTGAGGCGGGGGCCGAGCACGAAGCCCAGGTCGAAGGCCGTCAGGCGCCGGGGTTCCCGGCCGCCCGCCCGGAGCAGGGCCTGGAGCCCGGCGCACAGCCGTCCGGCGCGCATGCGCTGCAGGCCCTGGCTGACCAGGATGCGGTTGTTGCGGTCCAGTTTCACCACGTCGGCCACGGTGCCCAGGGCCACCAGGTCCAGGAGGTTGGCCAGATTGGGTTCGGGCCGTTCGGCGAACCAGCCCCGCTCCCTGAGTTCGGCGCGCAGGGCCAGCATCACGTAGAACATGACGCCGACCCCGGCCAGGTGCTTGGAGGGAAATTCGCAGCCCGGCTGGTTGGGGTTCACGATGCATTCGGCTTCGGGCAGGGTGTCGCCGGGCAGGTGGTGGTCGGTGATCAGGGTGGCGATGCCCAGTTCCCGGGCCCGGGCCACCCCTTCGAGGCTGGCGATGCCGTTATCCACGGTGATGATCAGATCCGGCTGGCGCTCTGCGGCCAGGTCCACGATGGCGGGGGAGAGGCCGTAACCCAGGGTGAAGCGGTCCGGCACCAGGTATTCCACCGTGGCGCCGCTGCCCGCCGCCAGCTGGCGCAGGGCGCGGATGCCCAGGGCGCAGGCGGTGGCGCCGTCGCAGTCGTAATCGGCCACGATCAGCAGACGCGCATCCGCCTCCAGGGCATCGGCCAGGAGCTCGGCTGCGGCGCCGGCGCCCTTCAGGGCCTGGGGCGGCAGCAGGGACTTGAGTTCATAGTCCAGTTCCGCCGCATCGCTCACCCCCCGGGCGGCGTAGAGCCGGGCCAGAAGGGGATGCAGGCCCTGCTGTTCCAGTTGCCACTGGAGTTTGCTGGGGACGGGGCGGCGGACGAGTCGGGTCATGGATGCGGGCGGGAAATGAAAGGGAAATTTTCCCCGTTGCCGGGGCAGGAGTAAAACATTGGGGAGCGGCTCCGGGAGCTCAGGGCGGGCTGTCCGCCAGTTGCCGGGCCAGGGTCGCCAGGGGGCGGGCGCTTTTCCAGAACTGCCAGCGGCTGGCGGCACCCAGCTCCCACTGGAGCAGGCCGTAGGCCGTGGGGCTGAGCAGGGTGAGGCGGCTCAGCTCCCGGCCCAGGGCCTGGGCCAGGGGGGCGATCCAGTGCCGTTCCAGGTCGGCCACCTGGGCTTTCCAGCTGTCGCCGTCCTCCACCAGGGCGGGGGCCAGCAGTTGCTCCAGCAGGATCAGTTCCCGGGGGTTGCCGCCGGCCTTGCTGGCTGCGAGCCAGGCCTGGGCATGGGGCGGCCGGGGCCGGGCATCCCGGGCGCTGCTCCGGGCCAGACCCTGGAGCAGGGGCTCATCGCCCCAGACCCGCTCTGGCCCCGGGGCGGTTGCCGCCTGCCCGGTGCCGCCCCAGAGCCAGAGGCCGTTCACCAGGGGGCGGCGGCTGGCTTCCCGGGCCCGGTTGACCGGGTGGGTGTGCAGCAGCATCTGCAGTTCGTTCAGAAGCCGGGCCAGGTCCGGCGCTTCCGGGAGCAGGGTGCCAAGCTGGCGCCCGGTGGCGGCGGAAGGCGGGGGCAGGGGCGGCAGGTTCAGGCCCGGGACGGCTTCCAGGTACCAGCGTTGCGGGTGGGGGGCGTGAAACCGGCCCAGGTCCGGGAAGTCCCGGTTGAGGCTGACCAGCAGCTGCTCCACCTCCTCTGCCTCCAGCGCCAGCAGTTCCGCATTGCCCAGGATGACGCGCTCGTGGTGGAACTGCAGATGCACCGGGTCGGCGCAGTACCAGCTGGAGTCGCCGGGGTCCCGGGACTCTCCGGCCAGGCGGCAGGCCGCCAGGCTGCGCGGGCCGGTGCCCAGGAGTCCGGCCAGACAGGTTTCCAGGGCCTGGCGGGGCTGGCGCTGGAAGCGGGCCCGCCCCAGGAGTTTTTCCAGGGTGGGGCATGCCAGCTGGTCCAGGGCGGCCTGGTCGGCGGGTTCGGGCCAGAGCAGTTCGGGTATGAGCAGGGTCAGGTGCATGGGGGCGGGGAAAAGGCGAGGGGAGGCGGTCTGGCGGGGAGCCCATGCTCCCGGGCTGGGTGCCCAGAAAGCGCGGGCGAGTGTACCATAGGCCCCCTTTTGATTCTTTCGGTCCCTCCCGGTGGCTCTGCCCTACGAGATATTCATCGGCCTGCGCTATACCCGCGCCAAGCGCCGCAACCATTTCATTTCCTTCATTTCCCTGATTTCCATGCTGGGCGTAGCCCTGGGGGTGGCAGCCCTGATCGTGGTGCTGTCGGTGATGAACGGTTTCCAGACGGAATTGCGCACCCGCATCCTGGGGGTGGCTTCCCACGTCCAGATCAACGGCATGGACGGGGACCTGCCCAACTGGTCCCGGGTGGCCATGGAGGCTGGCGCCCATCCGGAGGTCCAGGCGGCGGCGCCTTTCGTCCAGGCCCAGTCCATGCTGTCCGTGGATCAGGAGGTGCGCGGGGTGCTGGTGCGGGGGATAGAGCCCATGCTGGAAGAGCGGGTGGCGGATTTTGCCCGCTACATGCAGAGCGGCAAGCTCGATGACCTGAAACCCGGGGAGTTCGGCATCATCCTGGGCAGCGAACTGGCCCGGGCCCTGCGGGTGCATCTGGGGGACAAGGTCACGGTGATCGCGCCCCAGGGCTCCGTCACCCCGGCTGGCGTGGTGCCCCGGCTGCGGGCGTTTACGGTGGTGGGCATCTTCGAGGTGGGCATGTTCGAATACGACTCCGGCCTGGCCCTGGTGGATCTGGGGGATGCCCAGAAGCTGTACCGGCTCGGGGACCGGGTCAGCGGCGTGCGCCTCAAGTTGAACGACCTCTTCGATGCGCCCCGGGTGGCCCGGGAGGTGGCGGGCATGATCAACGCCGACGCCTATGTGGCCGACTGGACCCGCAGCCATGCCAATTTCTTCCGGGCCGTGCAGATCGAGAAGAACATGATGTTCATCATCCTCTCCCTGATCGTGGCCGTGGCCGCCTTCAACATCGTTTCCACCCTGGTGATGGCGGTGACCGACAAGCAGGCGGACATCGCCATCCTGCGCACCCTGGGAGCCCGGCCCGGTAGCATCATGACCGTGTTCATCATCCAGGGTGCCCTGATCGGCTGCATCGGCCTGGGGCTAGGAGTGGTCGGTGGCGTCAGCCTGGCCCTCAACATCGATGTGGTGGTGCCCTTCATCGAGCGCCTGCTCGGTACCCAGTTCCTGGCCAAGGAGGTCTATTACATCTCCGAGCTGCCGTCCGAACTGCAGTGGGGCGATGTCTGGGGGGTCACCCTGATTGCCTTCGTCCTGGCCCTGGTGGCCACCCTCTACCCGAGCTGGCGCGCCGCCCGGGTGAATCCGGCGGAGGCCCTGCGCTATGAGTGAGACAAGCATGCAGACGGTGCTGGAATGCCGTGCCCTGGGCAAGCGCTTCGCCCTGGGGCAGGAAGAAGTGAGCGTGCTCCGGGAAGTGAACCTGTGCGTGGAGGCCGGGGAGAGCGTCGCCATCGTTGGCGCCTCCGGGTCCGGCAAGAGCACCCTGCTGCACCTGCTGGGGGGGCTGGATGCGCCCAGCAGCGGCAGTGTCGAGCTGATGGGGCAGGATTTCTCCGGCCTCAGGGAGGCGGCCCGGGGCGACTGGCGCAACCGACACCTGGGCTTCGTGTACCAGTTCCATCATCTGCTGCCGGAGTTTTCCGCCCTGGAAAACGTGGCCATGCCGCTGTTGATCCGGCGTCAGCCCCGGGCCGCAGCCCTGGAGCAGGCTCGGGCCATGCTGACGGCGGTGGGGCTGGGGCACCGGGTCGAACACCGGCCGGGGGAGCTTTCCGGCGGCGAACGCCAGCGGGCCGCCATTGCCCGGGCCCTGGTGACCGAGCCGGCCTGCATCCTGGCCGACGAGCCCACCGGCAACCTGGACCGGCATACGGCAGAAGGGGTGTTCGAACTGCTCCTGGAGCGGGCCCGCTCGGGGCGCACCAGCCTGATCATCGTCACCCACGATCAGGCTCTGGCCGCCCGCACCGGCCGTACCCTCAGTCTTGAGGACGGGCAGCTGATCTGACCCGGCGGCGCCGGCCCCAGGCGCGGATCAGGTAGATGCGCCAGGCTAGGCGCACCAGGAAATAGCCGGCCAGGGCCAGCACCACCGCCAGGATCAGGAGGCCCAGCCCCAGGGGCTTGCCCAGGCCCAGCATCCATTCCCCCATGGCCCGGGTCCATTGGGGCAGGGTGGCCAGGGCGAACTGGGGCGGTTCGACGAAATTCCCCTCCTGGGGCAGGAACAGGCTGCCGATCTCGTAGGCCAGCAGGTACAGGGGCACCAGGGTGAAGGGATTGGTGTACAGGGTGGTGACCACGGCCAGGGGCAGGTTGACCCGGAACAGGATGGCGCAGAGGGCGGCGCCCGGCATCTGGAACGGGCCGGGAATCAGGCCGCAGAACAGGCCGGTGGCGATGCCGCCGGCGGCCGAGTGGCGGTTCAGATGCCACAGCCGGGGATGGCTCAGGGTGGGGCCGAGCAGGCCCAGCCAGCGGTGTTGCTGGAGGCTCTGGGGATCGGGCAGATAGCGTCTCAGGTGTTTGCGCATGCGGGTCCTGGCCTGGGTTTATGGGCTGGGCGGGGTTGCGTCGGGCGGGATTGGGGGGTATGCATTTGGGTTTTGTGCTGCCCTTTGCTTTAATGGCCCGATGGGGCAGTTAACGGGCATCTTTCTCCTGGCGGGGGCCCTGGGGGTCCTTCTCCTGCAGCAGCAGGCGGCACTGCCGGCCTGGGCTGCCCTCGGCCTGGTTCCGGGCATTTTCCTTCATTTCGTCGTCCTTGCCATCCAGGCCCGGGTTTCCCGGGGCCGGGGCCTGGCCCTGGGGCTAAGCGGCCTGGCCCTGCTGGCGGGGCTGGCCGCTGGCTTCGGCTGGGCCGCCTGGCGGGCGGAACTGCGGCTCGGGGATGCCCTGGACCCGGCCTGGGAAGGGCGGGACATCCAGCTGCAGGGGCAGGTGGTGTCACTGCCCATGGACTTCGAGCGGGGTCAGCGCTTCGAGTTCCGGGTCGAGGCGGTCCTGACCCCCGGGGCCCGGGTGCCGGAGTACCTGTGGCTGAGCCGCTATCGCCGTGGCGCCGAGGACGAGGAGGGGGCAGGCGGGCAGCGTCTGGGTGCCGGGGAGCACTGGGCCCTCACCGTGCGCCTGAAGCGGCCCCATGGGCAGGCCAACCCGGGCGGTTTCGATTACGAGGCCTGGTTGCTGGAGCGCAACTTGCGCGCCACCGGTTATGTGCGGGCCGAGCCCGGGGCCCGGCGGCTGGCCCCCCCGGGTTTGGGGGCCGGGATGGCCCTGGTGCACCGGCTGCGCCAGTCCCTGAGGGAGATTTTCCTCGCCCGCCTGGGGGAGGCGCCCTATGGGGGCATCCTGGTGGCCCTGGCCATCGGTGACCAGCGCGCCATTCCCGGAGCGCAGTGGAACGTCTTCAACCGCACCGGGACCACCCACCTGATGAGTATTTCCGGGCTGCACGTGACCCTGATCGCCAGTCTCCTGGCCTTCCTGATCAACCGCCTGTGGCGCCGCCACCCCCGGCTCTGTCTGCGCCTGCCGGCCCAGCAGGCCGCCCTGCTGGGGGGCGCCCTGGGGGCTCTGGGCTACGGGCTCCTGTCCGGTTTCGGCATCCCCGCCCAGCGCACCTGCCTAATGCTGGGCATCGCTGCCCTGGCCCTGCTTTCCGGGCGTCGGGTCGGGGTCGGACGCATCCTGCTGCTGGCCCTGGCCGGGGTGCTGCTGTTCGATCCCTGGGCCGTGCTGGCCCCGGGGTTCTGGCTCTCTTTCGGGGCCGTGGCGGCCCTGCTCTGGGCCGGACTGCAGGAGCAGCCTCCGGATGGGGCGGGCGGCCGCTGGCGCCGCTGGTTGCTGCAGTTCGGCCGGGCCCAGGGGGCTGCCACCCTGGCGACCCTGCCGGTCCTGCTCTGGGTGTTCCAGCAGTTTCCCCTGGTGTCGCCTCTGGCCAACCTGGTGGCCATTCCCCTAGTGAGTTTCATCGTCACGCCCCTGGTGCTGCTGGCGGCCCTGTTGGCCTGGCTGCCTTTCCTGCCCCTCCTGGAACTGGCTCATCTGCTGATGTCCGGCCTGATGGGGGGCTTGGAGCAGCTGGCGGTCTGGCCTTCCTGGCGGCCGCCGGCTGCGGCCCTCTGGGCGGTGCTGCTGGCGGTCCTGGGGGTGCCTTTGCTGCTCCTGCCCCGGGGCGTGCTGGGCCGGGGAGCCGGGCTGGTCCTGCTCCTGCCCCTGCTGTTCTGGCCCGCCCCCCGGCTGGAGCCGGGGCAGCTGCGGGTCACGGTGCTCGATGTGGGGCAGGGGCAGGCGGTGCTCCTGGAGACGGCGGGCCATAGCCTGCTTTATGACGCCGGCCCCGCCTACGGCAGCGATGACGCGGGGCGGCGGGTGGTGCTGCCCTACCTGGGGCAGCGGGGCATAGGGGCGCTGGACATGCTGGTGCTTTCGCACCGGGATCAGGATCACGCGGGGGGCCTGGATTCCATCCGGGCGGCCCTGCCGGTGCGGCGCCTGCTGTCCTCCATTCCCGAGCTGCCGGGCGGGGAGCCTTGCCGGCGGGGGCAGGCCTGGCAGTGGGACCAGGTGCAGTTCGAGTTCCTGCACCCACCGGCCGGCCGCACTCTGGCGGGGGACAACGGTGACAGCTGCGTGCTGCGGGTCGTCACGGCGGCGGGGCGTCTGCTGCTGCCCGGGGACCTGGGGGTCCGGGAGGAGGCGGAGCTGCTGGCTCTGGACCGGGGCGCCCTGTCGGCCGAGGTCCTGCTGATGCCTCACCATGGCAGCACGACCTCCTCTTCCCTGGCTTTCGTGGCCGCCGTGGGGCCGCAACTGGCCCTGGCCTCCGCCGGTTACCGCAACCGTTTCCAGCATCCCCGTCCGGAAGTGCTGGAGCGTTACTCAGGTCTGGGGGCCCAGGTCTGGCGTACGGACCGGGACGGGGCCCTGATCCTGGAATTCTCCGGGAGCGCCCCCCAGTTGACCGCCTGGCGTCAGGCCGGGCAGCGCTACTGGTGGGGGCGGTAAGATGCCGGTCATCAACAGGGAGGAGAGGCCATGGGCCAGGAGCTGGAACGACGGGAGGAATGGGTGCGTTGCCCGGATGGGCGGGGCAGCCATCGCATGGTTTATTCGGAATGGGGTCCCCGGGATCATCCCCGGGTGCTGGTGTGCGTCCATGGCCTGACCCGCAACGGCCGGGATTTCGACGATCTGGCCCGGGCCCTGGCGGCCGATTACCGAGTGGTCTGTCCCGATGTGGCGGGGCGGGGCCGCAGCGAGCGGCTGGCGGACCCGGCTGCCTACGGCATGCCCCAGTACCTGGCGGACATGCTGGTGCTGCTGGCCCGCCTGAATGTGGAGCAGGTGGATTGGCTGGGCACCTCCATGGGCGGCTTGATCGGCATGGGCCTGGCTGCCCTGGCGGATACGCCGGTGCGGCGCCTGATCCTCAACGACGTGGGGCCGGTGATCACCCGGGCGGCCCTGGAGCGGATCGCCAGCTACGTGGGGGAGGACCGGCGCTGGGACAGCCGGGAGGAGGCCAGTCGCTATTTCCGCCGCATCTGTGCTCCGTTCGGCGCCTTGAGCGAGGCCCAGTGGCAGCACCTGGAACGGCACAGCCTGGTCCAGGAAGCGGGCGGCTGGCGGCTGCATCACGACCCGGCCATAGGCGAGCCGTTCCGGGGCAATTACCTGGCCAGTGAAGTGGAGCTCTGGCCCCTTTACGAGGCCATTTCCTGCCCGGTGCTGGCCCTGCGCGGCGCCGATTCGGACCTGCTCACCCGGGAAGCCTGGCAGGCCATGGGGGCCCGGGGCCCCCGGGCCAGCCTGCTGGAAGTGCCCCAGGTGGGCCACGCCCCCATGCTGATGGACGACAGCCAGATTCAACCGCTACGGGACTGGTTGCTGGCTTAGCTTCCAGGCTCGGGTTACCGGAGTGGGGCAAGGCTGATGCGCCCGACAGGGCAGCGCGCCGTCGTTTCAGCCGGGCCGTGCCGGCGAGTCCGGGCGGCCGCAATGAAAAAGGAGCCCCGGGGGCTCCTTTTTGAGTAGGTTGGGAATTCCCGTCTTACTGCCGGGTTTCCACCATCACCAGGGGCTCGTCTGCCGGGGCGGCAGCGGCCTGGCGGTTACGCCGGGGCCGGCCCAGTTGCACCGGCGCTTCCTGGACGGCGGGAGCCGCAGGGGCGCTGCTGGTCTGCACCAGAACCAGGCCGCTGGCTTCCAGCTCCTTTTCCAGGTCGGCAACCACCAGGGGAGCGGCTGGCTCTGCCGGGGCAGCGGCTGCCACGGGCACCTGAATCGGGGCCGCCGTCAGCTCTGCCTCAGGGGCCGGCGTTGCGGCGACCTCGGTGGATACCGGGCTGGCCGTTTCAGCCGGAGCAGTCTTGGCCACCACCGCCTCTTCTACCGCCGGCGCGCTGTTTTCCACCGGAGCCGGGATGCTTTCCGGGGCGGGGCTCAGTGCGGCTGCTGCTGCCTCGGCCGTTGCCACGGTTTCAGCTGCGGCAGTTTCGGCTACTACAGTTTCAGCTGCCATGGCGGGCTGGGGCTTGGCCTCCACCGGTTCAGGGGCTTCCACCACCGGGGCGGGTTGGGCGGCGACCGCTTCCACCGTCGCCGTGAGCGGGATTTCCGGAGCGGCGGCGCTTTCCTGCACGGGCGCTTCGCTGCTTTCCTGGATTTCGCTGCCGGCTTCGGCATTGTTGCGGTTACGGCCACGGCTGCGGCGGTTGCGGCGGCGGCTGTTTTGCTCCTCGCCGGCTTCCGCATCCGTACTGCCTTGGGTGTTTTCCAGCGCGGCATTGACCGTGGCGGCCACGCCAGCGGCGGCAGCGGCTGCATTCACGTCCAGATTTTCCTGGTCCACCTGGGGCGCTGCCTGGGGGCGTTCCCGACGTTCGCCCCGGGGCCTGCGCTCACGGGGAGCCTGGGCTTCCTGGGGGGGGGCCTTCTCTTCCCGGGGTTCCCGGGATTCGCGCGGCTCACGCTGGTTGCGGCTGCGGGATTCGCTGCGGGCGTTTTCCCGGTTTTCACCCCGTTCCGGACGGTTCTCCCGGGCCGGCTTGTCGCCTTCCCGTTCTTCACCCCGGCGGCTGTCGCTGCGACCATTGCTGCGGCCGTTGCGACGGCTGTCGTTACGGTCCCGGCGGCCTTCCCGGCTTTCCCGGGGCTTGCGCTCGGGGGCTGCGGCGGGGGCCGGCGCGGCCGGGGTGCTGCGGAACCAGGAGAAGATGCGGGAAATGATGCCCGGGTAGGCTTCGGCGGGCTGGGGCGCAGCCGCCGGTTTTTCCTGCACCACCGGGGCCGGCTGTTCCGGGGTGATGTTCTTGATGGCGGCTTCCTGGCGCGGCTTGACGGCCTCGGGCTTGCCGTTGGCCGGCTTCTGGGCTTCCTCGCTGGGGGCTTCCACCATCTTGTAGGAAGGTTCGCGCAGATCCTCGGCATTCAGGTCGTCGTGACGCAGACGCTGGATGTCGTGGGCCGGGGTTTCCAGATGGATGTTGGGAATCAGCAGGATGGACACCCTGTGGCGCAGCTCGATGGCCTGGATGTCGGCACGCTTTTCGTTGAGCAGGAAGGTGGCCACGTCCACGGGAACCTGGACATGCACGGCGGCCGTGTTGTCCTTCATGGCTTCCTCTTCGAGGATGCGCAGGATGTGCAGGGCGGCGGATTCCGTGGAGCGGATGTGGCCGGTGCCGGTACAGCGGGGGCAGGGGATGTAGCTGGTCTCGGCCAGGGCCGGACGCAGGCGCTGGCGGGACAGTTCCATCAGGCCGAAGCGGCTGATCTTGCCCATCTGCACCCGGGCCCGGTCGAACTTCAGGGCGTCCTTGAGGCGGTTTTCCACCTCGCGCTGGTTGCGCTGGGATTCCATGTCGATGAAGTCGATCACGATCAGGCCACCCAGGTCCCTGAGACGCAGCTGGCGGGCCAGTTCATCGGCGGCTTCCAGGTTGGTCTTCAGGGCGGTTTCCTCGATGTCCGCACCCTTGGTGGCACGGCCGGAGTTCACGTCCACGGCCACCAGGGCTTCCGTGTGGTCGATCACGATGGCGCCGCCGGAGGGCAGGTTCACCTGCCGCCCGAAGGCGGTCTCGATCTGGTGTTCGATCTGGAAGCGGGAGAACAGGGGCACGTCGTCCCGGTAACGCTTCACCCGGTTCACGTTGTTGGGCATGACCTGGGCCATGAAGGCCTGGGCCTGCTCGAAGATTTCGTCCGTGTCGATGAGGATTTCACCGATCTCGGGCTGGAAATAGTCGCGGATGGCGCGAATCACCAGGCTGCCTTCCTGGAAGATCAGCAGGGGAGCCTTCTGCTCGGTGGCGACGCTGTCGATGGCGCGCCACAGCTGCAGCAGGTAGTTCAAGTCCCACTGCAGTTCCTCGGCCTGGCGGCCGATGGCGGCGGTGCGGGCGATCAGGCTCATGCCGTTGGGCACTTCCAGCTGATCCATGGTTTCCCGCAGTTCGGCGCGCTCGTCACCGTCTACACGGCGGGAAACGCCGCCACCCCGGGGGTTGTTGGGCATCAGCACCAGATAGCGACCCGCCAGGGAAACGTAGGTGGTCAGGGCAGCGCCCTTGTTGCCACGCTCGTCCTTGTCCACCTGGACGATCAGCTCCTGACCTTCCTTGAGCGCTTCCTTGATGGAGGAGCGGCTGTCGGCACCGGGCTGGAAGTAGCTGCGGGAGATTTCCTTGAACGGCAGGAAACCGTGGCGGTCTGCGCCGTAATCAACGAAAGCAGCTTCCAGAGAGGGCTCGATGCGGGTGATCACGCCCTTGTAGATGTTGCTCTTCCGTTGCTCCTTGGCGGCCGATTCAATGTCGAGATCGATCAGTTTCTGACCATCGACAATGGCGACACGGAGTTCTTCGGCCTGTGTCGCATTGAATAACATGCGTTTCATGTTGTTATGGGGCTCCTGCGCACGCCAAGACAGGCGGCGCGCCCACGCAGCAGCGACCGGTCAGATAACGGTTGATTCCATGGATGCCGTTGTTTGAAGGTTCAAGATCAGGGGTCTGCTTTTAAGCAGTCTGGAGCACGAGGGCTACAGACCATGAATTCTGCGAGGACGATCCGAGGATGCTTGCGATGCGCGAATCAAGTAGTATCGCTACTTTTGGTGAGCGAACTTAACCGGTTTGATCTGCGGGAGACTGGGCAAGTTTGGCCTTTTGCCTGTATGTGAAGCAGCCAGGTGGGCCGGACCTGCCGACATTTAGGTTGTGGTAACAACTGCAGCTTGGAAGGCCCCGGACGGGTTGCCGGGAACCAGGTGCTGGTCGGTCTGACGGTGCGGCTTGTCTTGCAGTCCATGACGCAAAATCGAGGGGCAGTATATTGCAAAATGTCTGACGCAGGAACAAATTCCGTTGCCTATCTGGTGATCGGTGAAGAGGAGCAGGGGCAACGCCTGGACAACTATTTGCTCAGGTATTGCAAGGGGGTTCCCAAGAGCCACGTCTACAGGGTTTTGCGCAGTGGCGAGGTGCGGGTCAACAAGAAGCGCTGCGACGCCACCTACCGGGTCCAGCTGGGTGACAGCATCCGGCTGCCACCCATGCGGCTGGCCGAACGCCGGGTCTCCGAAGTGGAGGAGGCGGCCCAGGCCCGGGTGCAGTTGCCCCTGGTGTATGAGGATGATGCGCTGCTGGCCATAGACAAGCCGGCGGGCATTGCCGTGCACGGCGGCAGCGGCGTCAGTTTCGGGGTGATCGAGTCCCTGCGCCGGCAACGGCCCCAGGCCAAGTTCCTGGAGCTGGCCCATCGCCTGGATCGGGAAACCTCGGGCCTGCTGCTGGTGGGCAAGAAGCGCTCGGCCCTGAATGCCCTGCATGACATGTTCCGGGAAGCGGGGCAGGTGGCCGACAAGCGCTACCTGATGCTGGTGCGGGGGCGCTGGATGAATCCCCTGCAGCAGGTGAAGCTGCCCCTGTTCAAGTATCTGCTCGAATCCGGCGAACGCCGGGTGCGGGTCGATCCCCAGGGCAAGGCTTCCCACACGGTGTTCCGCCTGGTGGCCCGCTGGCAGCGCTTCAGCCTGCTGGAGGGGCAGCTGAAAACCGGTCGTACCCACCAGTTGCGCGTGCATCTGGCACACCTGGGCTATCCCATCCTGGGGGACGAGAAGTACGGGGACTTTGCGCTCAACAAGAGTTTGCAGAAGGAGGGCCTGAAGCGCATGGCCCTGCATGCCCGTTCCATGGATTTTCCCCATCCCCTGGAGGCGCGGCGCCTGCATCTGGTGGCGCCGCTGCCCGAGGCGCTGCGCCAGTTCATCACCCACCTGGATGCGCGGGAGCCCCGGGATTACAGCGCCGACAACCTGGCTGAACTGCTGGCGGGGCCGGAACTCCAGCCGCCCGCCTGACTCCGAGACACCATGCAGACCAATTTCGACCTCATTGTTTTTGACTGGGACGGGACCCTGATGGATTCCGCCGCTGCCATTGTCCATGCCATCCAGGCAGCCAGCCGCGACCTGGGCCTGCCCGAGCCCCCGGAGCAGCGGGCCCGGCACGTGATTGGCCTGGGCCTGTCCGACGCCCTGCAACTGGCGGTTCCGGACCTGCCCGAGACGGCTTATCCGGAGATGGTGGAGCGTTACCGCCACCACTATCTCTCCCGGGACCATGAGCTGGTGCTGTTTGCCGGTGTGGAGGCCCTGCTGCAGGAACTGGCAGCCCGGGGCTACCGGCTGGCCGTGGCCACCGGCAAGAGCCGCCTGGGTCTGGACCGGGCCCTGGATCATTCCGGCCTGCGCGCCTATTTCCATGCCCTGCGCTGTGCCGACCAGTGCCACTCCAAGCCCCATCCCCAGATGCTGGAGGAGCTCATGGATGAACTGGGGGCCGAGCCGGGTCGGACCCTGATGATAGGCGACACCACCCATGACCTGCAGATGGCCCGCAATGCCGGGACCGGTGGCGTGGGGGTGAGCTACGGTGCCCATGCCCTGGAGGACCTGCTGGCCCTGGATCCCTTGGCCTGTGTCCATAGCGTGGAGGCCTTGCAGCAATGGCTGCAGGAGAACGCCTGATCTGTGCCGGGGCGGCCCTGGAGGACGGGGGCGCCGGGGTGCGTTTCGAGGTCGAGCGCTACGGTGAGCAGGTGCCGGCTTTCGTGGTGCGCTACCGGGGGCGGCCCCGGGCTTACCTGAATCGCTGCAGCCATGTGCCGGTAGAGCTGGATTGGCAGCCGGGGCTGTTTTTTGATTCCAGCGGGTTATACTTGATCTGCGCCGTCCATGGCGCCCTGTTTGCCCCGGAATCGGGGCATTGTCTTTCGGGGCGTTGCGCCGGGCGGGGGCTGGAGCCCCTGCAGGTGGAAGAGCGGGCGGATGGCATTTTTCTCATGGAAAACTAGAAGACCGATAAATGGATACCCCTCCCAACGATCCCCGCAATGCTCCCGACTGGGAGCGCAAGACCCTGGAAAAGCTGGCTTTTGCCGCCTTGAGCGAGCAGAAGGCCCGGCGCCGCTGGGGCATCTTCTTCAAGCTGGTGGGTTTTGCCTACCTGGCTGCCGTGCTGGTGGCGGTGATGGACTGGGCGCCCAGCAGCGAGCCGGCCAGCAGCGAGCGCCATACGGCGCTGATCAACGTTTATGGCGCCATCGAGGCCAAGGGGGAGGTGAGTGCTGACAAGATCAACGCGGCGCTGCAGTCCGCCTTTGAAGACAAGAACACCGCTGGCGTGCTGCTGCGCATCAACAGCCCCGGGGGCAGCCCGGTTCAGTCCGGCATCATCTTTGATGAAATGCGCCGTCTGAAGGCCAAACATCCGGATATTCCCCTGTACGCGGTGGTGGAAGATCTCTGTGCCTCCGGCGGCTATTACATCGCTGCTGGTGCGGACAAGATTTACGTGAACAAGGCCAGCATCGTCGGCTCCATCGGCGTGCTGATGAACGGTTTTGGCTTCACGGGCGCCATGGAGAAGCTGGGGGTGGAGCGCCGTCTGCTCACGGCGGGAGAGAACAAGGGCTTCCTGGATCCCTTCTCACCCGTGAATCCGGCCCAGAAGGCCCATGTGGAAGCCATGCTGGGTGCCATCCACCAGCAGTTCATCGACGTGGTGAAGCTGGGGCGGGGCAAGCGCCTCCAGGAGACCCCGGACATGTTCTCCGGGCTGGTCTGGACCGGTGAGCAGAGCATCAAGCTGGGCTTGGCCGACGAGCTGGGAACCGTGGATTCCGTGGCCCGGGACGTGATCAAGGCGGAAAAGCTGGTGGATTACTCGGTCAAGGAAAATCTGGCGGAGCGCTTTGCCAAGCGGCTGGGGGCCGATGCGGCTTCCGGTTTCGGGCGGGGGCTGGTGGAGAGCCTGGGGATGAAGGCCCAGTAACGACTTCTGCAGCTTGTATTCAGGAAAAAAATGGGGCCCATCGAAGGCCCCTTTTTTTGGGCTCAGGCCAGGAGCAGGAATACCGTGGGCCGTCGTTCAAAGTCGGGGGGCGGCTGGCGGCGCCATTCGCCCAGGCTCAGGGTGCGGATGGATTCGCTGGTCAGGGTCAGGTCGGTGGCCAGGCAGAGGCGGGTGGCCGGGTTGCAGTGCTGCAGCAGGGCCTGGAACAGGGCCTGGTTGCGGTAGGGGGTTTCGATGCAGAGCTGGGTCTGGCGCAGGCGCCGGGATTCCTTTTCCAGCTGCAGGATGGCTTGGCGGCGCTCGTCTTCCTTGGCGGGCAGGTAGCCATGAAAGGCAAAGCGCTGGCCGTTGAGGCCGGAGGCCATCAGGGCCAGGAGCAGGGAGGAGGGGCCCACCAGGGGGCGGACCCGGATGTTCCGGGCCTGGGCCAGGGCCACCAGATCGGCGCCCGGGTCGGCCACGGCGGGGCAGCCGGCTTCCGAGATCAGGCCCAGGTCATGGCCCTCCAGCAGGGGCTGGAGCAGGGTGGGCAGGGCCTCCTTGCGGGTGTGTTCGTTCAACTCCTGCAGTTGCAGCTCCTGCAGGGGGACGGGCATGTCCACCCCTTTCAGGAAGGCCCGGGCGGTCTTGGCGTGTTCCACCACGAAGTGGCGCAACTGCCGCACTTGCTCCAGCACGGGGGCGGGCAGTACCTGCCCGGTGTCGCCGGGGCCCAGGGGAACGGGGATCAGGTGCAGGGTGCCGGTCATCAGAGCACCCGCAGGCCGGTTTCCCGGAACAGGTCGCACAGGGCGATCAGGGGCAGGCCCACCAGGGCATTGGGGTCGCTGCCTTCCAGGCGTGCGATCAGGGCGATGCCCAGGCCTTCAGACTTGGCCGAGCCGGCGCAGTTGTAGGCGGGTTCCCGCTCCAGGTAGGCTGCGATTTCCTGGTCTGTCAGGTCCCGGAAGGTCACCAGGGTGGGGATGCCGCGTACATGGGCCTGGTTGTTGCGAGTGTCCAGCAGGCAGAGACCGGTGAAGAAGTTCACGGTCCGGCCCCGGAGTTCCTGCAGTTGCGCCACGGCCCTCTCATGATTGCCGGGCTTGCCATAGATTCTTCCGTCGCAGACGGCCACCTGGTCGCTGCCGATGATCAGGGCGCCGGGGTGGCCGGGGGCCACGGCTCGGGCCTTGGCTTCGGACAGGCGCAGCGCCAGGGCTTCGGGCGTTTCGTCGGGGAGGGGGGTTTCGTCGGTCCTGGGGTCGGCGACCTGGAAATCCGCGATCAGCCGGGACAGGAGCTCACGGCGGAACGGGGAGGTGGAGGCTAGAACCAGGGGGGGCGTGGCGGGCGTGGGCATGGGAGGCGTTGGGTGTCGGGGCAAAAGCGAAAATGTCACAACACCTTAGCTTCGATATTTAGAGTGCTTTAGTGCTTTGACTTACAAAGCCAAAAATAATATCATCCCGCCCCTATGTCGCAACAGCTCGTGATCGACGCCCACCGATTTGTCCGCGAATCCAGGAATCTTGAAGGTTCCCTGGAGTTGTTGGAGTTGCCGCGTCTGCATGATCTGGTCACCCAGGTGGCTGGAAAAGTGCAGTACCGGCTCAAGGGGGTTTCGGGTGAGCGGGGTCAGCCCCGTTTGCATCTTGAGGTGAGCGGTGTCCTGCCCCTGATCTGCCAGCGTTGTCTTGCTACGGTGGAAGAGGAGCTGGAGATCGACAGCCTGCTGGAACTGGTTCCGGAAGGCAGTGAGCCCACCCAGGAAGAGCTGGAGGACGACAGTCTGGATTTTCTGCCCGTGGCGGGTGCCCTGGATGTCAGGGCCCTGATCGAGGACGAGATCCTGCTGGCTTTGCCAGTGGCACCGCGCCACGAAGCATGTGGCTTGCCTTCCGATACCGAAGCGGGCGAACGGCCTCATCCGTTTGCTGCGCTGGCGGGCTTGAAGGGCAAGCTTAACTGATTGTTTTTGAGGAGTTTTACAAATGGCCGTTCAACAGAACAAGAAATCCCCTTCCAAGCGTGGCATGCACCGCGCTCATGACTTCCTGACCAATCCCCCCCTGGCCGTGGAAGCTACCACCGGTGAAGTTCACCTGCGTCACCACATTTCTCCCTCCGGCTTCTACCGGGGCAAAAAAGTCCTGAAGACCAAGGGCGAATAATAAAACACCATCAGGCAGGCAGTTCTACTGGGACTGCCTGCCTTTTCTTTTGCGCGCAATTTAGGTTCGTGCACCCCTGATGCCCCATACCATCGCTATCGACTGCATGGGGGGGGACCATGGTCCCTCCGTTACCGTGCCGGCGGCGCTCGCCTTTCTTCGCTCCCATCCCCAGGCCCGGGTTGTGCTCGTGGGCCAGGAAGCCCTGATCCGTCCCCTGCTTGCAACGACACTTTCCGACCGCTGCCGCATTCAGCATGCCAGCGAGGTGGTGACCATGGACGAGGCTCCGGCCCTGGCCATGCGCAACAAGAAGGATTCTTCCATGCGGGTGGCCGTGAACCTGGTCAAGGCCGGGGAGGCCCAGGCCTGTGTCTCGGCCGGTAATACCGGGGCCCTGATGGCTATTTCCCGTTTCGTGCTGAAGATGCTGCCGGGCATAGACCGGCCGGCGCTTTGCCCGGTGCTGCCCACCATGACCGGCCATGTGCACATGCTGGACCTGGGGGCCAACGTGGATTGTGCAGCGGAGCACCTGCTCCAGTTCGGCATCATGGGCGCCATGCTGGCTGCCGCCGTGGATCACCAGGAACAGCCCCGGGTGGGCCTTCTCAACATCGGGGAGGAGGACATCAAGGGGAACGAGGTGGTGAAGCGGGCGGCGGAGCTGCTCAAGGGATCCGGCCTGAATTTCGTGGGTAACGTCGAGGGTGACGGCATCTACAAGGGCCATGCGGACGTGGTGGTGTGCGACGGGTTTGTCGGCAACGTGGCCCTCAAGGCCTCGGAAGGGGTGGCCCAGATGATGGCCACCGGGCTCCGGCAGGCTTTCAGCCGCAATGTCTTCACCAAGCTCGCTGCCCTGGTGGCCATGCCGGTGCTGAAGCGCTTCAAGCACAATCTCGATCACCGCCGCTACAACGGCGCCTGCCTGCTGGGCCTGAAGGGCCTGGTGGTGAAAAGCCACGGTTCTGCCGATGCCTTTGCTTTCGAGCAGGCCGTTAGCCGTGCCTACGAGGCGGCCAGCAACGGGGTGCTCGAACGTATCGCCGGCAAGCTGGCTGAGTTGCAGGTGCCCCTTGCCGAGGAGGCTGTCTGATGAGTATTTATTCCCGTATTGCCGGGGTTGGCAGTTATCTGCCCGGCAATCCCGTCAGCAACGACGATCTGGTGGCCCGGGGTATCGACACCAGTGACGAATGGATCGTGACCCGCACCGGCATCCGCGCCCGGCATCTGGCTGCGGCCGGGCAGACTTCCAGCCAGATGGGCCGGGAGGCGGCGGAGAAGGCCCTGGCCATGGCCGGCATCGATGCGGCCGAGCTGGATCTGATCATCGTTGCCACGTCCACCCCTGATTACATCTTTCCCAGCACCGCCTGCCTGCTGCAGGGCGCTCTGGGCAACAAGGGGGCCACGGCTTTCGATCTGCAGGCCGTATGCAGCGGCTTTGTCTACGCCCTGAGCGTGGCGGACAAGTTCATCCGCTCCGGGACCCACAAGAAGGCGCTGGTGGTGGGGGCCGAGACTTTCTCCCGCATCCTGGACTGGAAGGACCGGGGCACCTGTGTCCTGTTTGGCGATGGGGCTGGCGCTGTGGTGCTGGAAGCTTCTGCCCAGCCCGGCATCCTGGCCACGGCCCTGCATGCGGACGGCAGCCAGGTGGGCATCCTGTCGGTGCCCGGTCAGGTTGCCGCCGGGCAGGTGACTGGCGACCCCTTCCTGCGCATGGAAGGCCAGGCGGTTTTCAAAACTGCGGTGCGGGTTCTCGCCGATGTGGCCGAGGAGTGCTGTACGGCAGCTGGCATCGCCAGCGGCGAGCTGGACTGGCTGATTCCCCATCAGGCCAACATCCGCATCATCGATGCCACCAGCAAGAAACTGGGCCTGTCCCGGGACAAGGTGGTGGTGACCGTGGATCGTCACGGCAATACCTCGGCTGCTTCCGTGCCCCTGGCTCTGGATGAGGCGGTGCGCGACGGACGCATCCAGCGCGGCCAGAAGGTGCTGCTCGAAGGGGTGGGCGGCGGCTTCACCTGGGGCGCCGTCCTGTTCCAATTCTGAGGAGAAATTTCATGGCCTTTGCTTTCGTGTTTCCCGGTCAGGGTTCCCAGTCGGTCGGCATGATGGGGGCTTACGGCGATGCCGCCGTGGTCCGCGCCACCTTTGACGAGGCTTCCACTGCCCTGGGTCAGGATCTGTGGCAGATGGTGGCCGAGGGGCCGGCCGAGGTGCTGTCCCAGACCGTCAATACCCAGCCGGTGATGCTCACTGCCGGTATTGCCGCCTGGCGCTTGTGGCAGGAAAAAGGGGGCAAGCTCCCTGCCGTGCTCGCAGGCCACAGCCTGGGCGAATATTCCGCCCTGGTGGCTGCCGGGGTGCTGGCCTTCAGCGATGCGGTTCCCCTGGTGCGCCTGCGCGCTGCTGCCATGCAGGAAGCCGTGCCCCTGGGCACCGGCGCCATGGCCGCCATTCTCGGCCTGGACGATGACGGCATCCGTACCGCCTGTGCCGAAGCGGCCCGGGGCGAGGTGGTGGAGCCGGTCAATTTCAATGCCGCCGGCCAGACCGTGATTGCCGGCCACAAGGCCGCCGTGGAGCGGGCCATGGAAGCCTGCAAGACCCGGGGGGCCAAGCGCGCCCTGGCCCTGCCCGTGTCCGCGCCTTTCCATTCTTCCCTGATCCGGCCCGCCGCCGACAAGCTGGCGGCCCGCCTTGCCGAACTGGAGCTCCGTGCTCCGGCCATCCCGGTGGTCAATAACGTGGATGTGGCCGTCGAGTCCGATCCGGCTCGCATCCGAGACGCCCTGGTGCGGCAGGCCTACAATCCCGTGCGCTGGGTCGAAACCATCCAGAAGATGGCCGGCATGGGCGTGACCCTGGTGGCCGAATGCGGTCCCGGCAAGGTTCTGGCGGGGCT
Organism: Azovibrio restrictus DSM 23866; assembly: GCF_000429665.1. Taxonomy (GTDB): domain Bacteria; phylum Pseudomonadota; class Gammaproteobacteria; order Burkholderiales; family Rhodocyclaceae; genus Azovibrio; species Azovibrio restrictus. The sequence continues at coordinate 206,302 of NZ_AUCH01000001.1, read as the reverse complement.
GACCAAACGTTGCGCCGATGGCGTCAATGGGGTGGCCCTGGCCGACCTGGCTGCCATCGAAGCCAATCTCAACCTGGAGTAAGACCATGCTGCAAGGACAAATCGCCCTCGTCACCGGCGCTTCCCGGGGTATCGGCAAGGCCGTGGCCCTCGAACTGGCCCGTCTCGGTGCCACCGTGATCGGCACCGCCACCAGCCCCGAAGGGGCCGGCAATATTTCCGCCTACCTGGCTGAAGCCGGTGCCCAGGGGCGGGGCGAGGTGCTGGAAGTGCGTGACCAGGCCCAGGTGGATGCCCTGATCAGCGGCATCGAGAAGGAAATCGGGCCGGTCTCCATCCTGGTCAATAATGCCGGCATCACCCGGGACAACCTGGCCATGCGCATGAAGGACGAGGAATGGGATGCGGTGATCGACACCAATCTCAAGGCCGTGTTCCGCCTGTCCAAGGCGGTCATGCGTGGCATGATGAAGGCCCGTAGCGGCCGCATCATCAACATCACCTCCGTGGTGGGGCATGCCGGCAATCCGGGTCAGGCCAACTACTGTGCCGCCAAGGCGGGCGTTGCCGGCATGACCCGCTCCCTGGCGCGGGAGCTGGGCAGCCGCAACGTGACGGTCAACTGCGTCGCCCCGGGCTTCATCGATACCGATATGACCAAGGTCCTTTCGGACGAACAGAAAACTTCGCTTTTGGGTAATATCCCCCTGGGCCGCCTGGGCCTGCCCGAGGATATCGCGGCGGCAGTGGCCTTCCTGGCTTCCCCCGGCGCTGCCTATGTCACGGGCACCACGGTGCATGTGAATGGCGGAATGTACATGGATTAAGAGTGATCCGGCCGGTGGGAAGATTCTCCCGGGGGCCGGGTTTTGGTAAACTAGCGCGGTTTTTTTATATCCCCGAACAGGGAAGGAGTTTTTTCAATGGATAACATCGTTGAGCGCGTCAAGAAGATTGTCGCCGAACAACTCGGTGTAAACGAAGCGGACATCAAGAACGAGTCCTCCTTCGTGGACGATCTGGGCGCCGATTCGCTGGATACCGTCGAACTGGTGATGGCCCTCGAAGAGGAATTCGAGTGCGAGATCCCGGACGAAGAGGCCGAGAAGATCACCAGCGTCCAGCAGGCGATTGATTACATCCTCGCCAACAAGAAGTAATCCATTCGGTTTGTTTTTCTCGCGAGGCCGGCTTTAATGCCGGCCTCCGTCTATGTATGTGATTGGAGTGCAACTTGGCACGTCGCAGAGTCGTCATCACCGGCCTGGGCATCGTCAGCCCCGTCGGTAACACTGTCGAAGAAGCATGGCAGAACATCCTGGCCGGCCGTTCCGGTATCGGCGCAATTACCAAGTTTGATGCTTCCACCTTCCCCACCCGTATTGCCGGGGAGGTCAAGAATTTTGACATCGGCGCCTACCTTTCTCCCAAGGAAGCGCGCCGCATGGACACCTTCATCCATTTCGGCATGGCCGCCGGCATCCAGGCCGTGCGCGATGCGGGGCTGGATCAGGAACAGGCTGACGCGGAGCGCATCGGCGTCTGCATCGGCTCCGGCATCGGCGGCCTGCCCTTGATCGAGGCCACCAAGGATGAGTTCAACGGGGCCGGGGTGCGCAAGGTTTCCCCCTTCTTCGTGCCGGGCTCCATCATCAACATGATCTCCGGCAACCTGTCCATCCAGTATGGCTTCAAGGGGCCCAACATCGCCCTGGTGACGGCCTGTACCACCGGTACCCATTCCATCGGCGAGGCGGCCCGCATCATCGAGTACGGCGATGCCGACGTGATGGTTGCCGGCGGGGCCGAATCCACGGTATCGCCCCTGGGGGTCGGGGGCTTCTGTGCTGCCCGGGCCCTGTCCACCCGCAATGACGATCCGGCTACCGCCAGCCGCCCCTGGGACAAGGACCGGGACGGTTTCGTGCTGGGCGAGGGTGCCGGGGTGCTGGTGCTGGAAGAGTACGAGCATGCCAAGGCCCGGGGGGCGAAGATCTACGCCGAACTGTCCGGCTACGGCATGAGCGGTGACGCTTACCACATGACGGCTCCCAATGCTGATGGCCCCCGGCGCTGCATCCAGGCTGCCCTGAAGAATGCCGGGGTGAATCCGGACCAGGTGCAGTACCTGAATGCCCATGGTACTTCCACCCCCCTGGGGGACAAGAACGAGTCCGACGCCATCAAGCTGGCTTTCGGCGAGGCGGCCCACAAACTGGTGGTCAATTCCACCAAGTCCATGACCGGCCACCTGCTGGGGGGCGCCGGCGGCATCGAGTCCCTGTTTACCGTGCTGGCCCTCCATCACCAGGTTTCCCCGCCGACCATCAACATCTTCAACCAGGATCCCGAGTGCGACCTGGACTACTGTGCCAACACGGCCCGGGAGATGAAGATCGAGGTGGCCCTGAACAACAACTTCGGGTTCGGCGGCACCAACGGTTCCCTGGTCTTCAAGCGGGTCTGACCCCGCCCTGATGCGGTGCAGTTCCCGGTTTTCGTCGAACTGCACCGCTCCCGCCTGCTGCTGTCCTCCCTGGCGCTCAGCCATTTCCTGGCTGCCCTGGGGATATTCCTGAGCGACTGGCCCCCGGGGCCACGCCTGTTCCTGATCCTGTCCGTTCTGGGTTTGTTCCTGCTCGCCTTGCGCCGCTGGCGGCAGGGGGGCGTCAGGCTGTGTCTGCAGGCTGATGGGGGGCTGACCGTGGATGGGCTTGCCGCCACACGGCTGCCGGGAGGGCTGATCCAGCCCTGGTTGTGCGTGTTTTTCTGGCAGGCAGGGGAGGGACGGCGCCAGACCCTGGTGTTGCTCCCTGACAGTAGCGACAGGGAGAGTCTGCGTCGTCTGCGCGTCTGGCTACTGCTGGCCCGGCGTTCCTAGGCGGCGGTGCAAGGTGGTGTTGCGTGCAATGGGGAGTAGGTCCGGATAGTCGCGGGAGAAGTGCAGGCCGCGGCTTTCCTTGCGCTTCAGGGCGCAACGGACGATCAGGTCGGCGGTGACCACCAGGTTGCGCAGTTCGATCAGGTCGTGGCTGACCCGGAAGTTGGCGTAGAACTCTTCGATTTCCCGCATCAGCAGGCGAATCCGGTGCTGGGCCCGCTTCAGCCGCTTGGTGGTGCGCACGATGCCCACGTAGTCCCACATGAAGCGGCGCAGCTCATCCCAGTTGTGGGCGATCACCACTTCTTCATCCGCATCGGTGACCCGGCTCTCGTCCCACCTGGGGAGTTCAGGGAATGCGCGCCTGGGTTGGGCGAGGATGTCCTGCACGGCGGCTTCGGAAAACACCAGGCATTCGAGCAGGGAGTTGGAGGCCAGCCGGTTGGCCCCGTGCAGACCGGAGCAGGAGGCTTCGCCGGCGGCGTAGAGGCCGGGAATGCCGGTGCGGGCCTTGAGGTCGGTGACGATGCCGCCGCAGGTGTAGTGGGCTGCCGGCACCACCGGGATCGGGTCCCGGGTGATGTCGATGCCCAGTTCCAGGCAGCGGGCATAAATGTTGGGGAAGTGGGCCTTGATGAAGGCTTCGCCCTTGTGGGAGATGTCCAGGAACACGCAGTCCAGGCCGCGCTTCTTCATCTCGAAGTCGATGGCCCGGGCCACCACGTCCCGGGGCGCCAGTTCGGCCCGGTCGTCATGTTCGGGCATGAAGCGGGTGCCGTCCGGGAGCTTGAGCAGCCCGCCTTCGCCGCGCACCGCCTCGGAAATCAGGAAGGATTTGGCCTGGGGATGGTAGAGACAGGTGGGGTGGAACTGGATGAACTCCATGTTGGCCACCCGGCAGCCCGCCCGCCAGGCCATGGCAATGCCGTCGCCGGTGGAGGTGTCTGGATTGGTGGTGTAGAGATAGACCTTGCCGGCGCCGCCAGTGGCGATCAGGGTGTGTTCCGCGCCTATGGTTACCACCTCGCCGCTGTCGTTGTTCAGGACGTAGGCTCCGTAACAGCGGTTTTCGGCCAGACCCAGCTTGTTGCCGGTGATCAGGTCGATGGCGATGTGGTTTTCCAGGATGGTGATCTTCGGGTGCCGGCGGACCTTCTCGGTCAGAGTTTCCTGCACGGCCAACCCGGTGGCGTCGGCCACGTGGATGACCCGGCGGGCGCTGTGGCCCCCTTCCCGGGTCAGGTGGTAGCCGGATTCGTCCTTGGTGAAGGGAACGCCCTGTTCGATCAGCCATTCGATGGCCCGGCGCCCGTTTTCCACCACGAAGCGGGTGGCCCTGGCGTCGTTCAGGTGAGCGCCGGCAATGAAGGTGTCACGAATGTGCGCTTCAATGGAATCCTGGTTGTCCAGCACGGCGGCGATGCCGCCCTGGGCCCAGCTGGAGGCGCTGTCTTCCAGGGCCCGTTTGCTGACCAGCAGGACCCGGCAGTGGTCGGCCAGGCGCAGGGCGGCAGACTGGCCGGCAAGGCCGCTGCCGATGATCAGGACATCATATCGAATCACCTTGAAAATCCTTCCCGGAAAAGTGCCCGGAATATAGCACGGGCGCGGCTTCTCGGCCTGTTTTGCAATTACATTTGGTCACACGGTTTTCGCGTGGGGCAGAGCCAAGGGATGGAGGGCTGGGGTATACTCCTTCGCACCCATAACCCTCAGGATTTCCTGGCGCATGAGCGAGCGTGAGATAGACCAGCAACTGGTGGAGCAGGCCCAGCAGGGCGACCGGCATGCCTTTGACGTGCTGGTGGCCAAGTACCAGCGCAAGCTGGGACGGCTGGTGGCTCGCCTGGTCAAGGACAGCGCCGAGGTGGAGGATGTGGTCCAGGAGGCTTTCATCAAGGCCTACCGGGCCTTGCCGGCTTTCCGCGGCGAGAGCGCCTTCTATACCTGGCTGTACCGGATCGGCGTCAATACGGCCAAGAATTATCTGGTTTCCCAGGGGCGCCGGGCGCCCACCTCCACGGAATTCAACAACGACGAAGCCGAGGGCTTTGCCGAGGGGGACCTGCTGCGGGATATCGATACGCCCGAGAGCCTGTTGATGACCAAGCAGATTGGTCAGACGGTGAACCAGGCCATGGAGACCCTGCCCGAGGAGCTGCGCAACGCCATCGTCCTGCGCGAGATCGAGGGGCTTTCCTACGAGGAAATTGCCCGCATCATGGATTGCCCCATCGGCACCGTGCGTTCCCGCATCTTCCGTGCCCGGGAGGCGGTGGCCAACAAGTTGCGCCCCATGCTGGACGTGGCCCCGGACAAGCGCTGGTAAGCCGCCCCTGCAGTCGGTTCCCTTTGTAAATTCCTTTCCGGTCCTGTTTTGATGGATATTTCCAGTCAGAGTGAACAAACCGGCCGTGTCGTCAGCCTGGAGGGGGAGCATGCCCTGATCCAGGTGCTGGGCGGCGGCTGTGGTCGTTGCCATGAGCCGGGGGGCTGCGGTGGGCAGCAGCTGACCCAGATGTTCTGCAGCACGCCGCGTCAGTACCGGGTGCGCAATCTGCCGGGAGCCCGGCCTGGTGACCTGGTGACCGTGGTGTTGCCCGCCGGGGTGCTCAGCCGCCATGCCACCCTCGGTTATGGCCTGCCGCTCCTGGGGCTGCTCCTGGGGGCCTTGCTGGGGCAGTTGCTGGCGGGCAATGGCGGGGCTCTGGGCGGTGCCGGCCTGGGGCTGCTGCTGGCCTGGGGGGCGGTGCGTTACCGCAGCCGTCAGCTGACTGGAAATTCCCGTAACGAACCCTATATCGGTCGAATCAAGTCCTAGGAGGATAAGCTCGTGATCAGGAAATTACTTGCCTTCGCCGCAGTCTTGCTGGTGGCCTTCCAAGTCCATGCCCAGGCTCCTGCCGGGCGCAGTCTGCCCGATTTTGCCGAGCTGGCGGAGCGCCAGGGGCAGGTGGTGGTGAATATCAGCACTACCCAGATCCAGCGCAACCGGCAGGCTCAGGCTATTCCCTTCGACGAGAACGATCCCATGGCGGAGCTGTTCCGCCGCTTCATGCCCCGGGGCCTGCCCGGCGTTCCCCGGGAATCCGAGAGCCGTTCCCTGGGGTCGGGATTCATCATCAGCGCAGACGGTTACATTCTCACCAATGCCCATGTGGTGGATGGGGCCGACGAGGTGACCGTGCGCTTGAACGACAAGCGGGAGTTCCGGGCCCGCATCATCGGGGCCGACAAGCGTACCGATGTGGCGCTGATCAAGATTGAGGCCTCCGGCCTGCCCGTGGCGCGTCTGGGCAGCCCCGACAGGCTGCGGGTGGGCGAGTGGGTGGCGGCCATCGGTTCTCCCTTCGGGTTCGAGAATTCGGTGACGGCCGGCATCGTGTCCGCCAAGGGGCGTTCCCTGCCCCAGGAAAACTACGTACCTTTCATCCAGACCGACGTGGCCATCAATCCGGGCAATTCCGGCGGCCCCCTGTTCAACATGAGCGGCGAGGTGGTGGGTATCAACTCCCAGATCTACAGCCGCAGTGGTGGCTACATGGGACTTTCCTTTGCCATCCCCATTGACGTGGCCATGGATATCCAGAACCAGCTGCGCGCTTCCGGCAAGGTCAGCCGGGGCCGCATGGGGGTGGTGATCCAGGAGGTGACCAAGGAGCTGGCCGAGTCCTTCGGGCTGGACAAACCCCATGGTGCCATCGTCAATTCCGTGGAAAAGGGCGGGCCTGCCGAGCAGGCCGGGATAGAGGCGGGGGACGTGGTCCTGCGTTTCGACGGCAAGGTCATTTCCTCTTCTGCCGATCTGCCCCGCATTGTGGCGGCGACCCGCCCGGGGACTCGGGTGAGCGTGCAGCTGTGGCGCAAAAGCAGCCTCCGGGAGGTGCATCTGACCGTGGGTGAGGTGCAGGAGGAGAAGGTCCAGGCCCCGCGGCAGGGCAGGGGACAGCGTTCCGAGCAGCAGGCCAACCGCCTGGGGCTGGTGGTGAGCGAGCTGACGCCCGAGCAGCGGCGCCAGCTGGGGGTTGCCGGCGGTCTCCTGGTGGAGGATCTGCGCGGCAATGTGGCACGGGCCGATCTGCGTCCGGGAGATGTGATCCTGGCGCTGATCAACCGGGGGGTGACCACCGAGGTCCGCAGCGTGGAGCAGTTCAACAAGCTGCTGTCTTCCTTCGGGCGGGGGGCCAACGTTACCCTGCTGGTGCGCCGCGGGGAGCTGCAGACCTTCATCACGATCAAGGGCATCAGTGACTGAGGCGCCTCCCATGCTGACCCTGATCAGCAGGGGCTACTGCCATCTCTGTCATGACATGGAGGTGGCCCTGCAACCCCTGCTGGAGGAGTTCGGCATCAGCTTGGAGGTTCTCGATGTGGATGCGGACCCGGAGCTGGAAGCCCGCTACGACGAGCTGGTTCCGGTGCTGCTGCTGGATGGGGTGGAGCTCTGTCATTATTTTCTGGATGAGCCCAAAGTCCGTGCTGTTTTGGCGCGAATTCGCTAGAATTCACGGTCTTTCAGATTCCAGGAAGGGTGCCAGGCGCACCCTTTTTAATTCCTGAACGGGAACCAATGAAGCACATCAGAAATTTCTCCATCATCGCCCACATCGACCATGGCAAGTCCACCCTGGCTGACCGCATCATCCACTACTGCGGTGGCCTCTCCGACCGGGAGATGGAAGCCCAGGTGCTCGATTCCATGGACATCGAGCGGGAGCGGGGCATCACCATCAAGGCCCAGACTGCGGCCCTGAGCTACAAGGCCAGGGACGGGCAGGTGTACAACCTGAACCTGATCGACACCCCGGGCCACGTGGACTTCTCCTACGAAGTCTCCCGCTCGTTGTCGGCCTGCGAAGGGGCCCTGCTGGTGGTGGACGCTTCCCAGGGGGTGGAGGCTCAGACCGTGGCCAACTGCTATACGGCCATCGAACTGGACGTGGAGGTGCTCCCGGTCCTGAACAAGATCGACCTGCCCTCCGCCGACCCGGACAATGCCCGCCAGGAAATCGAGGACGTGATCGGTATTGACGCCACCGATGCGGTGCTGGCTTCCGCCAAGACCGGTCTTGGCGTCGAGGACATCCTGGAAGCCGTGGTGGCGCGCATTCCGGCTCCCGAAGGGGACCCGGAAGCGCCCCTCAAGGCCCTGATCATCGACTCCTGGTTCGATAACTACGTGGGCGTGGTGATGCTGGTCCGGGTCGTGGATGGAGAGCTGAAGCCCAAGGACAGGCTGCAGCTCATGTCCAATGGCAAGCAGTACCTGTGCGAGCAGGTGGGGGTGTTCACGCCCAAGTCCCTGCAGCGGGAGGCCCTGCGGGCCGGGGAGGTGGGCTTCATCATCTCCAACATCAAGGAACTGGATTCCGCCAAGGTGGGCGACACCATCACCCTGGCCACCCGTCCGGCCAGCGAGCCCCTGCCGGGTTTCAAGGAAATCAAGCCCCAGGTGTTCGCCGGCCTTTACCCAGTGGAGGCCAACCAGTACGACCAGCTGCGCGAATCCCTGGAAAAGCTGAAACTGAATGACGCTTCCCTCCAGTACGAGCCGGAAGTCTCCCAGGCCCTGGGCTTCGGTTTCCGCTGCGGCTTCCTGGGTCTCCTGCACATGGAGATCATTCAGGAGCGCCTGGAGCGGGAATTCGACCAGGACCTGATCACCACTGCGCCCACCGTGGTCTACGAAGTGGTGATGAAGGACGGCACGGTGATCCAGGTGGAGAATCCCTCCCGCCTGCCCGATCTCTCCAAGATCGAGGAAATCCGTGAGCCCATCATCACCGCCACCATTTTCGTGCCCCAGGACTACCTGGGCAGCGTCATCACCCTCTGCAACCAGAAGCGCGGCAACCAGGTGGACATGCACTACCACGGCCGCCAGGTGAAGGTGGTGTACGAGATGCCCATGGCCGAAGTGGTGATGGACTTCTTCGACAAGCTCAAGTCCGTGTCCCGGGGTTATGCCTCCCTGGACTACGACTTCAAGGAATACCGGGCCGCCGATGTGGTGAAGCTGGACATCCTCATCAACGGGGAGAAGGTGGATGCCCTGTCCCTGATCGTGCACCGCTCCAACTCCCAGTACCGGGGCCGGGAACTGGCCGCCAAGATGCGCGAACTGATTCCCCGCCAGATGTACGACGTGGCCATTCAGGCGGCCATCGGCTCCAACATCCTGGCTCGGGAAAACGTCAAGGCCATGCGCAAGGACGTGCTGGCCAAGTGCTACGGCGGCGACATCACTCGCAAGAAGAAGCTGCTGGAAAAGCAGAAGGCCGGCAAGAAGCGCATGAAACAGGTGGGTAGCGTGGAAATTCCCCAGGAAGCTTTCCTGGCCGTGCTACGCGTCGATAACTGAGGTTTGTCCATGAATTTTCCCCTGATCCTGTTTGTCCTGCTGGTGGTGACCGGTATCGTCTGGCTGGTGGATCTGCTGTGGTTCAAGAAGCAGCGCGGCAAGTCGGACAAGGACCCCTGGTGGGTGGAGTATGGCGCCAGCTTCTTCCCGGTGATCCTGGTGGTGTTCGTGCTGCGCTCCTTCATCGTCGAGCCTTTCAGGATTCCCTCGGATTCCATGGTGCCCACCTTGTTGAACGGGGATTTCATCCTGGTTAACAAATACACCTACGGGGTCCGCTTACCCATCATCAACAAGAAGGTTCTGGCCATCAATGAGCCCCAGCGGGGAGATGTGATGGTGTTCCGTTTTCCGGAAGATCCCAGCCAGGACTACATCAAACGGGTGATCGGTTTGCCCGGAGATACGGTGGCCTATCAGGACAAGCGCCTGACCATCAACGGCAAGGAAATCCCCGTGGAAGCCCGGGATGATTACCTGCATCCCGAGCGGCTTTATTACTCGGCCCAGTTCGAGGAAAACCTCGGTGGAGTGACCCACCGGATGCTCAATGACCGGGATGCGCCGGCCTATGTCCCCGATGCCAGCCGCTTTCCCGGGCGCGATAAATGCAAATACAATACGGCCGGTGTGATCTGCCAGGTGCCGGAAGGCCATTACTTCGTCATGGGGGATAACCGTGACAACAGTCGCGACAGTCGTGCCTGGGGCTTCGTGCCCGAGGAGAACATCGTAGGCAAGGCATTCTTCATCTGGCTTAATTTTTCCGACTGGAGTCGTGTCGGATCTTTCAAATAAGGGGTTGGGTATGAACAAACAACGTGGCCTGGCGCTCAGTTCTCTGATTTTCTGGTGTATCGGTATCGCGCTGGTGGCGCTGATTGGGATGAAGGTGGTGCCATCGGTGATTGAATACAAAACGGTATTGAATACAGTGAAAACCGTGGCCAATGAAGCGGGAGCGCAGAGTACTGTCGCCGACATCCGGAAGGCGTTCGACAAGTATGACAATGTTAACGACTTCCAATCGGTTTCTGCGCAGGACATCGAAATCACTAAGGAAGGGGGCCAGATCGTTGTTTCCTTCTCCTACGAAAAGCGCATCCCCCTGTTTGCCAACGTCAGCCTGGTGATTGACTACGCCGGTTCTTCAAACTGATATCCATGGAACTGGCGGTACTTGAACGTTCCCTGGGTTACCTTTTTCAGGACAAGCGCCTCCTGGCCCTTGCCCTGACCCACAGGAGCTCCTCGGCCCAACACAATGAGCGGCTCGAGTTCCTGGGGGACGGGGTGCTCAACTGCGTGATTGCGGCAGCCCTGTTTTCCCGTTTCGAAACCTTGCCCGAAGGCGATCTGTCCCGTCTGCGGGCCAATCTGGTGCGCCAGGACACCTTGCACCGCTTGGCCTTGCAACTGCGGCTGGGGGAGTGCCTGCAACTGGGGGATGGGGAGATGCGCAGTGGCGGCCATCAGCGTCCCTCCATCCTGGCGGATGCCCTGGAAGCCATTTTCGGGGCCATCTACATGGAAGCCGGCTTCGAGGCGGCGGCCCTGGTGATCCGCAGGCTCTTTGCCCCGCTCCTGGAGGCCATCGTCCCCGGTCAGGCCATGAAGGACCCCAAGACCCGTTTGCAGGAGTGGCTCCAGGGGCGGCGGCGGCCCCTGCCCAAGTACCAGTTGCTGGAAACCTCGGGCGCAGCCCATGACCAGCGCTTTCATGTGGCCTGCCAGATCGAAGGCCTGGGATTGATCACACAAGGTACGGGCGCCAGCCGGCGCCTGGCCGAACAGGCGGCCGCCGAGCAAGCACTCGCGGCCCTGGAGGAGCAACATTCATGAGCGTCATCCGCTCCGGTTACATCGCCATCGTGGGGCGTCCCAATGTGGGCAAATCCACCCTCCTGAACCAGTTGGTGGGCGAGAAGATCAGCATTGTCTCGCGCAAGGCCCAGACCACCCGTCACCGGATCATGGGCATCCTCACCAACCCGGATGCCCAGTACGTATTCGTGGATACCCCTGGCTTTCAGACCCGTTTTTCCAATGCCCTGAACCGGGCCATGAACCGGGGCGTCACCCAGACTCTGGCGGATGTGGACGTGGTGTTCTTCGTGGTCGAGTCCGGCCGTTTCGATGCCAAGGACGAGGCGGTCCTGCGCCTCCTGCCCGAGGATGTGCCGGTCATCCTGGTGGTCAACAAGACTGACCAGGTGAAGGACAAATCCAGCCTGCTGCCTTTCCTGGCCAAGGTGGCCGAGAAGCGGGAGTTTGCCGCCGTAGTGCCGGTCAGCGCGGCCAAGGGCAAGCAGACGGATGATCTGCTCAAGGTTGCGCGCAAATATCTGCCCCACGAGGAACTGCTGTTCCCGGAGGATGAGCTTACCGACAAGAGCGAGCGTTTCCTGGCCTCCGAGTACATCCGGGAAAAGCTGTTTCGTCTCCTGGGGGATGAGCTGCCCTATGCGGTGACGGTGGAAATCGAGAAGTTCGAGGTGGAAGGCCAGCTGCGCCGCATCTACGCCGCCATCGTGGTGGACAAGGACAGCCACAAGGCCATGGTGATCGGCAAGGGCGGGGAATCCCTGAAGCGCATCGCCTCCGAAGCCCGCCAGGACATGGAGCGCCTGTTCGACGGCAAGGTGTATCTGGAAGTCTGGGTCAAGGTGAAGTCCGGCTGGGCCGATGACGAGCGGCTCCTGAAAAGCCTCGGTTACGAATAAAAGATGCCGCGTGGCAAGGCGGATGGCCAGCGGGCCTATGTCCTCCATACCCGTCCCTACCGGGAAACCAGTCTGCTGGTGGAAGTCTTCAGCCGGGATTACGGCCGGGTAGCCCTGCTAGCCCGGGGGGCGCGTCGTCCCCGTTCCGCCCTGCGGGGCCTGCTCATGGGTTTTCAGCCCCTGGAACTGTCCTGGTCCGGCAAGGGTGAGGTCCTGAACCTGATCAAGGCCGAGTGGCAGGGGGGGCAGCCGCTGTTGATGGGCTTGCCCCTGTTCTGCGGCTATTACCTGAACGAACTGCTGTTGCGGCTGCTGCCCCGGGAGGACCCCCATCCCTTCCTGTTCGAGCGCTATGCCCAGATTCTGCTGCACCTGGGGCAGTCTCCACGCCACCAGGTGGCCGAGGCGGATCTGCGCTGTTTCGAGCGGGCCCTGCTGGGAGACTTGGGCTATGGCCTGCGGCTGGACAGGGACTGGCAGGGGGCGGCCATCGATCCTGGCGCAGCTTATCGCTACGAAATGGAACGAGGGCCTGTGGGGCTTGAAGCCGGGGAGGCCGGGGGCTGGATCATTTCCGGTCAGACCCTGCTGGACATGGCCAGGGACGATTACAGCCGCCCGGTGAGCCGCAGCGAGGCCAAGCAGTTGATGCGCCGTTTGCTGGCCTACTATTTGGACGGGGTGGAACTGGAGTCCCGCAAGCTGTTCAAGGAATTCCAGGAACTCTGATCAGAGCAGCCAGCCCAGGATGCTGCCGGCGGCGATGGTGGAGAACCCGAGGGCGATGGGGCAGGCCATGCGCCGTCCCGCCACCATCACCACGATGCCCAGCTTGAAACTCAGATTGGCGAGCATGGCGATGGTGATGGAGTTGACCGTTTCCGCACTGCTCAGCTTTTCCAGGCCGTATAGACGCAGGGAGGAGAGGGCGATGGCATCCACGTCCGTCAGGCCGGAGACCAGGGAAGCCACGTAAAGCCCGGAACTGCCGGCATAGTCGGACAGGGCAGCCGTCACCACCAGCACCACCGCATAGATGCAGCCGAAGGTCACGGCCGTGCGGATTTCCGCCGGATTGGAAAACTCCATGGCCGGCACCTCTTCGGCACTGGAAAGCCCTCTCCAGGCCAGCAGCACATAAGCCGTCCCGAATGCCAGACCGCCCAGGAGCACCGGCAGCAGCTCTGCCAGCAGGGCGGGTTGCAGCACCGCGGCGTAAGCGCCCAGGCGGAACAGCACCACGAGATTGGCGGTCAGCACCACGACCAGGGCCAGCTTCACCAGGCTGGAACTGCTGGCCGCATGGCGGGCGAACACCAGGGTGGTGGCGGTGCTGGAAGCCAGGCCCCCGAATATCCCCAGCAGTGGGGCCCCCAATTGCTGCCCCATCAGTCGCAGGGCCGCATAACCTGCCAGGCTGAAGCCCGAGATCAGCACCACCATCCACCAGACCTGCCGGGGAGACAGGGCGTCGTAGGGCCCCATGGTGGTATCCGGCAGGATGGGCAGCACCACCAGGGAAAGCACGGCAAACTGCAGGATGGAAATGATGTCCTTGCGGGTCAGTTTTTCCGAGACCTTGCGCAGTTCTGCCTTGAAATAGAGCAGGACCGTGGTGGAAATGCCCAGCATCACGGCCAGGGTCTGGTAGCCGTACCAGATCATGGCGCCATAGCAGTAACACAGCAGCAGGGCCACCACGGAGGTGGTGCCCGGGTCCTTTTCGTCCGGATGGGTGAGATAAGCGGCCACCATCATGGCCCCCACCATCAGCAGGCCTGCGGCCAGGACCCAGGGGGTACCGGTCTTTTCTGCCAGCAAGGCAGTCACCGTTCCCAGCATGCCGACCAGTCCGAAGGTGCGCAGCCCTGCGCGGGCGGAAGGATTGCGCTCCCGTTCCAGGCCCATGAGCAGGCCCAACCCCACGGCGACGGCAAAATCCAGGACCAAATCCATGCTCACGGTGTTTACCACGGTGCCGTTCATTGTTTTCCTCGGTTGGCAGTGTCTCCTGCATTAAAATTACGCTATGGCTCGTTACTACGCAATCGTCCCCGCCGCTGGCAGCGGTTCCCGCTTTGGCGCCGATACTCCCAAGCAATATCTGCCCCTGTTGGGCAAGCCCCTGATCTGGCATACCCTGGCGGCCCTGTGCCGTCACCCCGGCCTGGACCGGGTGTGGGTGGTGCTGTCTCCGGGGGATGCCTGGTGGCAGACTCCCGCATGGCAGGGGTTGTGGCTGGAGCTGGGGCCCAAGCTGGAGGTGGTGACTTGCGGTGGTTCCACCCGGGCCGAGAGCGTCTGCAATGGCCTGCAGGCAGCAGCGACGGCGGTGGCGCCCGACGACTGGGTGCTGGTGCATGACGCGGCGCGCCCCTGCCTGTCCGCCGTCATGCTGGACCGGCTGCTGGAAGAACTGGCAGGGGATCCCGTGGGGGGGCTGCTGGCCGTACCGGTGGCGGATACTTTGAAGCGGGCCGATGAGGCACAGCGGGTGGCGGCGACCCTGGACAGGGATGGGCTGTGGCAGGCCCAGACCCCGCAGATGTTCCGCTATGGCCTGCTGCAGGCGGCCCTGGCGGGGCGTACCCTGGTGACCGATGAGGCGGGGGCCATGGAGGCTGCGGGGCATGCCCCCCGCTTGGTGAAGAGCGAGACCACCAATCTCAAGGTGACCTATCCGGCCGACCTGGGGCTGGCCGAATGGATTTTGCGTGGACGCAATGCCGGAGGGCAGGGATGAACAAGGCAAGTGGATTCAGGATTGGCCAGGGCTATGACGTGCATGCCCTGGTTCCGGGGCGGAAATTGATTCTGGGCGGGGTAGAGATTCCCTTCGAGCGGGGGCTGCTGGGGCATTCCGATGCCGACGCCCTGCTGCACGCTGTCACCGATGCCCTGCTGGGGGCGGCGGGGCTGGGGGATATCGGGCGGCATTTTCCCGATACCGATCCCCGTTACCAGGGGGCGGACAGCCGAGTGCTGCTGCGCGATGCCCTGGCTCTGGTACTTCAGCAGGGATGGCGGCCGGTCAATGTGGATGCCACCCTGATCGCTCAGCAGCCGAGGCTGGCCCCCCATATTCCTGCCATGTGCCAGGTGCTGGCCGCCGATCTGGGCCTGGATGCGGGCTGCGTGAACATCAAGGGCAAGACCAACGAGAAGCTGGGCTATCTGGGGCGCAATGAAGCCATCGAGGCCCAGGCCGTGGTGCTGCTGGTGGCTTCCGGGGAAGGCGGGGACTGATCCAGAGTCCCCTGGGGCAAACCAGCCTGAGTGCTCAGGCCTGCTGCATGGCCACCGCGGGTTGCGATGGCTGGGGGATGGAGGCAGTCTTGGGCCGGCGGGGAATCTGGTTTTCATCCAGCAGGCGCTCGATCCGGGCGAACACCTCGAAGCGGGAAAAGGGCTTCTTCATGAAATCATCGGCGCCGATGCGGGTGCCGAAAAACTGTTCCGTGGCCTGTTCATTGCCGCTGATCATGATGACCGGGATGTCCTTGGTCATGGGGTCCTTGCGCAGGGCGCGCAGCGCGGCAAAACCGTTCATGCCGGGCAGGACGATGTCCAGGAAGATCAGTTCCGGGTGCTGGTTCTGAGCCAGTTCCAGGCCGGATTCGGCATCCAGAGCCTCCAGGGTGACGCAGCCGGCAGAGCGGAGGATGCGTTTCAGGGCCGTGACGATGGTGGGCGAATCGTCAATCAGGAGGATGCGGGTTCCTTCCCTGGGGTTGACGCGACTGCGGGTACGACGGTCTTCCAGGGCGGCAACCTTGACTTCGGGTGCCGGCGCTGGTGTCGCTGGAGTGGATGCTTTGGCAAAAATGGAGCGGAACTGATCGAACAAGCCCACGGTAAACCTTTCCGGACGTGGAGGCGGAGGGGCCGTTATTCGGCTTCTGTTGGTGTTTCCGCCTGGTTGACTATGCTCTGGGGGTGTGACGCGGGGATATTGTACGACGTTATCCTGGGCGGGGCGAGTCCGGTGCCGGGCTCAGGGGAAATTTCAGGGTGGCCAGCAGGCCCCTGCCGTCGATACCGGGACCCAGTTCCAGGCTGCCGCCATGGTTGCGGGCCACCCGTTCTGCGATGGCCAGCCCCAGTCCTGTGCCGCTGGCGCCGCTGCGGGCGCTCTCCCGGCGGGTGAAGGGTTGTTTCAGACGTTCCACCTCGGCAGGCGGAATGCCTTCGCCGCTGTCCTGAACCGAAAGTTCGAGCCAGCCTTTATGGACCCGGCCAGAGAGGGTGACGGGGGGGCTGCCGTATTTCCAGGCGTTATCCACCAGGTTTCCCAGGGCCCGGCTGATGGCCCGGGGCCGCATCGGGGTGGGGGGAAGACTCCCGTGGATTTCCAGGTGCACGGGGCGCTGGATGGCTTGGCCATGATGGGCCAGGGATTCCAGCAGGGCCCTCGGGTCATATTGTTCCACCAGTTCCTCTCCTTCGCCCCGGGCGTAATCCAGGAACTGGGCGATGATGGCATCCATCTGGGCGATGTCGGCGGCCATGCCGGCCTGGGCAGGGCCTTCCGGCAGACTCAGCTCTGCTTCCAGGCGCATCCGCGCCAGGGGGGTGCGCAGATCATGGGAAATCCCGGCCAGGATCTCGGCCCTCTCTTTTTCGTGGTAGGCCAGGTCCCGGGACATGCGGTTGAAAGCCGATGCCAGACGCTGCAACTCTTCCGGGCCTTCTTCCAGCAGGGGCTGGGGGGTACGCCCCAGCCCCACCTGGCGGGCGGCCTGGGCCATGCGGCGCAGGGGGCGGCTGATACGTGAGGCCAGCAACCAGGCCACCACCAGGGCGAGCATGGCGGCCAGGGCGCCCCAGCCCAGCCAGGGCCAGGGAATCCGCCGCTCGGCCCGGTCTACCGGCAGGATCAGCCAGAATTCATCGGGTTCGCTGGGGGCCATGGCAAAACTGATCCACAGGCCGGCTTCACCATTGACCTTGAGGGAAAGGGTGGTGCCTTGTCCCAGGAGCAGACGGATCTGTTCCTGGGTCATGGCCATGAATCCGTCGTGGGGGAGGGGGGTGATCTGATCGTGGTGATCCCGGGGCAGCAAGCGTATGCCCTCCCGGTCGGAGAGTTCCTGCAGCAGGGCCGGACGCAATTCGGGGGCTGCGGTGAGGAGGGCAACCCGCACCAGATTAACGGCGCTGGCGGAGAACTGGGCCAGGGCCCGTGCCCTGGGTTCGGCATCGGCAAGCCGGAAAATCATCACCCAGGCGGCATTGGTCACGACCACCAGCAGGGCAACCCAGAGGAAGGTCCGGGCCAGCAGGGAGCGGGGCATGCCCATTTTTAGTCCTTGCTGGCAGGACTGTCGTCGTCAGGCACGAATACGTAACCGAAACCCCAGACCGTCTGCAGGTAGCGGGGCTTGCCCGGGTCGGGCTCCACCAGCTTGCGCAGGCGGGAAATCTGCACATCGATGGCCCGGTCGAAAGGGCCCTGCTCCCGGCCCCGGGCCAGGGTCATCAGCCGGTCCCGGGACAGGGGCTGGCGGGGATGCTGGAGCAGGGCGGCGAGGACGGCGAACTCTCCGGTGGTGAGGGAGAGCACTTCCCCGGATCGGGTCAGGGTGCGGGCGCTCAAATCCACTTCCAGGCCGCCGAAGGCGACCTTGCCCGGGGTTTCCAGGGGCGCACCGCCGGGGCGTTGCCCCTGACGGCGCAGGACTGCCTGGACGCGGGCCAGCAGTTCCCGGGGATTGAAGGGTTTGGGGAGGTAATCATCGGCTCCCATTTCCAGGCCGACGATGCGGTCGATCTCGTCGCCCCGGGCAGTGAGCATCACGATGGGGAGGTTGTTGCCCTGGCCACGCAGGCGGCGGCAGATGGCCAGCCCGTCTTCCCCTGGCAGCATCAGGTCCAGGACCATCAGGTCGAAGTGTTCCCGCTGCAGGTATTTGTCCATCTGGGCGGCGTCAGCCACGGGCCGTACTTCGTAGCCCTGTTCGCCCAGATAACGCTGGAGCAGGTCCCGGAGGCGGACGTCGTCGTCCACGATGAGCAGGCGTTGGGTGCGTTCGTTCATGGCAGGTAAACTAATGCATCGGGCGTCGGGCTCCAATGGTCAATTGGTAACAAGTCTGGCCCGGGCCGGGATTGGGGCAACATGTTGTTACAAACTGCACCAGGCCCGCTTACAGGCCTGAAGGACAATATTTCCACCATCCATGCTGCCCTGAACTCCTTGTCATGAAAAGGTTTTTTGCCCTGTTGGCCCTGTTTTCCGGAGTGCTCCTCTCGGGCCTCGTGCCGGTCTGGGCAAGACCGCCGGAGGGGCATGAATGGCAGCAGCTGTCCCGGACCGAGCGGGAGCAGATGCGTCAGCAGATGCGCGAGGAGTGGCAGCGCCTGGGGCCCGAAGAGCGGGAATCCCGCAAGCGGGCTTACCGGGAGTACTGGAACAGCGTCGATCCGGAAACCCGGGAGCGGCAGCGCCAGCGTTTCCTCCAGGAGCATCAGCGCCAGCTGCAGCAGATGAGTCCCGAGGAGCGGGAGAATCTCCGTGAAACCTTGCGCCGCCATCATCAGCCGCCCCCCCCTGCCGAGGGCCGGGAGCGGGCGCCCTGGAACTGAAACAGGCCCGGACAGGGTAAAATCCGGGCCATGCAAATACTGGCCCTGGAAACTTCCACCGATGCTGGCTCCTGCGCCCTCTGGCAGGATGGTCAGCTCCTTTCAGCCAGCTGCCCTGCCGGCCGGCCCCATTCCGAAACCCTGATTCCCCTGGTGCAGCAGATGCTAGCCGAGGCAGGCAGCGGCTTTGCCTGTCTGGACGCCATTGCCTTCGGCATGGGGCCCGGGGCTTTCACGGGATTGCGGGTGGCCTGCGGCATTGCCCAGGGCATGGCCGTTGCCCTGGATCGGCCCCTGCTGCCGGTGGGTTCCCTGGAAACCATGGCCTGGGAGGCTGGCGGGCAGCGGGTTGTGAGCCTGCTCGATGCGCGCATGGGTGAGGTCTATTGGGGTCTCTGTGAGCGTCACGCGGATGAGGGCATCGTTCTGCTGGAGGAACCCGGCTTGCTGCTCCCTGACGCGGTGCCCCTGCCTTCTGGAGAGGATTGGCAGATCGTGGGCAATGCCCTGCAGGCTTATCCGGCCCTCGGCAGCCGTCTGGCTGCCTGGGACTGCCAGCCCCAGATACTGCCCCAGGCCCGCAGCGTGGCGGAACTGGGGGCTCTGGCCTTGGCCCGGGGCGAAGCCCTGGATCCAGCCCTGGCGGCACCCCGCTATGTGCGCAACAAGGTGGCGCGCACCACGGCGGAACGCCTTGCGGACGGAGGCCGGCCCTGACTGACATGGCCGCACTGCTGCCCTTGGAGATCGTACCCATGGCGGAAGTCGACCTGGACGGTGTGGCGGCCCTGGAGGCCGTGGCCCAGTCTTTTCCCTGGAGCCGCAGTCATTTTGCCGATTCCCTGGTGGCTGGATATGGGGCCTGGGTGCTGCGCCAGGGGGGCAGTCTGCTGGGTTTCCTGGTGGTGATGACGGCCGTGGATGAAGCCCATCTGCTCAACGTGGCGGTGGCGCCTATGCACCAGGGGCGCGGCCTGGGCGCCCGCCTGCTGCGTCACGCCATGACTTGGTCGGCCCGTAACGGGATGCTCGACATGTATCTGGAAGTCCGGCCTTCCAACACCCGGGCGGAAGCCCTGTACCGCCATTTCGGCTTCCGCCTGATCGGGCGGCGCAAAGCCTACTATCCCGCCCTGGAAGGGCGCGAGGATGCCCTGGTGTTCCGCCGCAGCCTGGAAGGAGTCCTGCCATGAACGAAGCCCATCAGATCCTGCTGCAGGAAATGGGATACACCCTCTGGCAGCTGCGCCAGCCCCAGGTCACCGGGGATATGCCAGAGCAGGAGTGCCGGGAAACAGTTGTCCTGGAGTCTCCGGTTGTGCCGGTGGCAGTGGCCCAGCCGGTTCCTGAAGTCCCTGCACCGGTGGCGCCGGCTGTGGTGCCGGCAGGGGCGGCAGAACCGGCTGCCATGCCGCCGGGCACTGATGCGCGGGCCGCCCGGATTGCCCGTATGGACTGGGATGAGCTCGCCCGGGCCGTGCAGGAGTGCCGGGCCTGCGAGCTCTGCAAACAGCGCCAGCAGGCGGTGCTGGGTGTCGGGGACCGGCAGGCGGACTGGCTGTTCGTGGGCGAGGGACCGGGAGCCGAGGAGGACGCCCGGGGCGAACCTTTCGTGGGCCAGGCGGGCAAGCTCCTGGATGCCATGCTGGCGGCCATCGGGTTGCGGCGGGGTGAAAACGTCTATATCGCCAACGCGGTGAAGTGCCGTCCGGAGGGCAATCGCACGCCCCATGCGGACGAAATGGCCGCTTGCCGGCCCTTCCTGATGCGTCAGGTGGAACTGCTGCAACCGCGGATCATGGTGCTGCTGGGCAAGGCCGCCGTCCATAGCGTCCTGGGGGAGGACAAGTCCCTGGCTTCCATGCGGCAGAAGCTGTTCCGCGCCGGCGAGGTGCCGGTGCTGGTGACCTACCATCCGGCCTATCTGCTGCGCAATCTGCCGGAAAAGGCCAAAGCCTGGGAGGATCTGTGTCTGGCCCGGCGCCAGATGCAAGGCCGGCCGGGCAACTGACGCGGCGGGGTACGGCGGGCCGGGAGCGGCTCAGTGGGGGCTGTCGTCCAGGTGGGCCACGTCGTCGTGCTTTTTCTGGTTGTCCAGATGGCGCCCCCGGATCAGGTACATGATGGTGCTGACGAACAGACCGAACAGGGTCAGGACCCAGTAGATGGACATGTCCATCTTGATCATCAGGTAATAAAGGCCGGTCATGGCCAGCACCGAGAGATTTTCGTTGAAGTTCTGCACCGCGATGGAGTGGCCGGCTCCCATGAGGATGTGGCCCCGGTGCTGCAGCAGGGCATTCATGGGGACCACGAAGAAGCCGGACAGGCCGCCGATCAGCACCAGCAGGGGGACGGCAACCCACATGCTGGTGACGAAGTTCATCACCAGCACGATGATGCCCATGGCGATGCCTAGGGGAATGACCCGCACCGACTTGCGCAGGGTGACGAAGCGGGCCGCCAGGGTGGCCCCTGCCGCCACACCCACGGCCACCACCCCCTGGAGCATGGATGATTTGGAAAGATCCAGGTGCAGGGCGACTTCCGACCACTTGATCACGATGAACTGCAAGGTGGCGCCGGCGCCCCAGAACAGGGTGGTCACCGCCAGGGAAATCTGCCCGAGCTTGTCCCGCCAGAGCAGGGAGAGGCAGTGCTGGAATTCGTGGATCAGGTAGATGGGGTTCTTCTTCAGGGGCTTGTGGTCCACCCCGGTGTCGGGCACGTAGAGGTTGAACAGGGCGGCCACCACGTAGAGCAGGCCGATGATGGCGATGACGATCTCGCCGCTGCTTTCCATGAAGGGCAGCTCCAGGGCCATCAGGGCCTGGGAGACGTTGGGGGTGATCAGGGCGCCGCCCAGGACCACGCCGAGGATGATGGCGCCCACGGTCAGGCCTTCGATCCAGCCGTTGGCCACCACCAGCAGCCGGTGCGGTAGGTATTCGGTGAGGATGCCGTACTTGGCCGGGGAGTAAGCCGCGGCACCCAGGCCCACCACGGCGTAGGCCACCAGAGGATGGACTCCGTAGAACATCATGGCGCAGCCGACGATCTTGATGCTGTTGCTGATCAGCATCACCCGCCATTTGGGCATGGAGTCGGCAAAAGCCCCCACGAAGGCCGCCAGCACCACGTAGGACACGGTGAAGAAGGTCTTCAGCAGGGGCTCGTATTCGCTGGGCGCCTGCATGTCGCGCAGGGCGGCGATGGCGGCAATCAGCAGGGCGTTGTCGGCAAGCGCGGAAAAGAACTGCGCCGCCATGATGATGTAGAAGCCGAAGGGCACGAAGAACTGTCTCTTATGTTGTTTGGCCGGCATGCTACACCCAAGGCGGCAGATTGTGGGTACGGCTTTGTTGTGCTAGGGCGTATTCGCGGCGACCGGGCGTGAACACGCCCTGGAGCGTTCCGGGGGCTTTTTCCCGACCCGGGAGTGCGGCGGGGCATTTCCCTCCTATAATCCCCTGATAAAAAATACTTGTGGGAGGAGACCCCCATGGCTGATCGCCGTTTGCAAGTTTTTCATGCGGTTGCCAAGCATCTGAGTTTCACCAAGGCCGCCGAAGCCCTGTTCATGACCCAACCTGCCGTCACGTTCCAGATCAAGCAGCTGGAAGACCAGTACAACACCCGCCTCTTTGAGCGGGGCCATGGCCGCATCGGCCTGACCCCGGCTGGGGAGATGGTGCTCCAGTACGCGGAACGGATCCTGTCCATGTCCGACGAACTGGAAGCCCGGCTGGGAGAAATGACCGGCGAGATGCGCGGCCCCCTGCTGGTGGGCGCCAGCACCACCATTGCCGAGTTCATCCTGCCCCGGGTGCTGGGGGAGTTCAACGCCCTGTATCCCCAGGTGCGGGCCCGGCTGATCGTGGCCAATTCGGAAATCATCGAGAACCGGGTCGGGGAGCACACCCTGGACATCGGCCTCATCGAAGGTCCGGCCCATCTGCCGGAGCTGCTGGCCGAGACTTGCTGCGAGGATGAGCTGGTGGTGATCTGCGCCCCCGACTATCCCCTGGCCGGTGAGCCGGAAATCACCCCCGCCCTGTTGCGGGACTATGAGTTCATCTCCCGGGAGCCCGGTTCGGGGACCCGGGAGGTGACGGACAATTATTTCAAGGCGGCGGGTATCCCGCCCCAGGATCTGAAGACCCTGATGGAGCTGGGGAGTCCCGAAGCCCTGAAGGGCGTGGTGGCCACGGGCCTGGGCTATGCCATCGTCTCCAAGGTGGTGTGTGGCAAGGAATGTCAGCTGGGGAGCCTGGTGGAGATTCCCTTGTCGCCCCGGCTGACCCGGACCCTGTCCATGGTCTATCCCCGGGATCGTTTCCGTACCCGGCTGGTCACCACATTCGTCGAGTTTGCCAAACAGAAAATGAGGGAGTTGGTGCTGTGAATTCATCCATGCCTGGGATTGCCCAGGCCCAGTCAGCGGTTAGCCGTGTCATCACCCATCGCCCCATCCGGGCCAGCGTCAGGCTCCAGGCCCTGCAGCACAATTTTGCCCAGGCCAGGCGCCTGGCGGGGGAGGCCCGGACCTGGGCCGTGATCAAGGCCAACGCCTATGGTCATGGCCAGTTCCAGGTGGCCCGGGCCCTGCAGGGGCTGAGCGACGGTTTTGCCCTGCTGGAGGTGGAGAACGCCCTGGCCCTGCGGGCGGCGGGCCTGACTCAGCCCATGCTGCTGCTGGAAGGATTCTTCGCGGCTGAAGATGTGCCGGTCCTGGCCCGTCACGACCTGACGGCCGCCATCCATTGCCGGGAACAGCTGGAGATGCTGGCGGCCGCCGAAGCCCGG
This sequence comes from Azovibrio restrictus DSM 23866, assembly GCF_000429665.1. Classification (GTDB taxonomy): domain Bacteria; phylum Pseudomonadota; class Gammaproteobacteria; order Burkholderiales; family Rhodocyclaceae; genus Azovibrio; species Azovibrio restrictus. Next base: position 182,946 of record NZ_AUCH01000001.1, on the reverse strand, counting down.
CCGGCCCGGGCCTACATCAAGCTCAACACCGGCATGAACCGGCTGGGCTTCCGGCCCGCCGACCTGGGTGCCGTGCGCCAGCAACTGGAGCGGCTGGGCATCCGCGATCTGACCCTGATGAGTCATTTTGCCGGGGCGGACACCCCGGAAGGCATCGAGACCCAGCGGCAGGTTTTCATGCAGGCCGCGGCAGGCACGGGCTTGCCTCTGTGCCTGGCCAATTCCGCCGCCCTGATCCGCTACCCGGAAGCCCGGGGCGACTGGGTGCGGCCGGGGATCATGCTCTACGGTGGCAGCCCCTTTGCCGAAACCCCGGCCGATGCCCTGGGGCTGGAGCCGGTGATGACCCTGGAGAGCCGCCTGATCGGCATCCAGGAGCTGCGTGCCGGTGAGCGGGTGGGCTACGGGGGCACCTTCACCGCCCCCGGGCCCATGCGCATCGGGATCGTGGCCTGCGGTTATGCGGACGGCTACCCCCGCCATGCTCCCACGGGAACGCCCGTGGCCGTGGCCGGGCATCCCAGCCGCACCCTGGGCCGGGTGTCCATGGACATGCTGGTGGTGGATCTCCAGGATATGCCGGAAGTCCGCGTGGGAGCGCCCGTCACCCTCTGGGGGGTGGGGGAGGGCGGCCGGGTGGATGCCGACGCGGTGGCCGCCGCCGCCGGCACCATCAGTTATGAGCTCTTCTGCGCCCTGGCTCCCCGGGTGCCCATGGAGTGGCGCTGAGCCATGGCCAAGCCCCGGAGTGTCTATTGCTGCAGTGAATGCGGCGCCACCTCTCCCAAGTGGCAGGGCCAGTGCCCGGGCTGCGGCGCCTGGAACACCTTGGTGGAGGGGGTGGCTGAGACGGGGGGCGGTGCCGGCCACCGCTTCCAGTCCCTGGCGCCTGCTTCCAGGCTGCAGGCCCTGGCGGAGATCGAGGCCAGGGAAGCGGAGCGGATTCCCACCCGCATCAGCGAATTCGACCGGGCCCTGGGAGGCGGTCTGGTGGCCGGCGGCGTGGTCCTCATCGGCGGCGATCCGGGCATAGGTAAAAGCACCTTGCTGCTCCAGGCCCTGGCCGGCCTCTCGGAGCACCTGCCGGCCCTTTACGTGAGCGGCGAGGAATCCGGTGAGCAGGTGGCCTTGCGGGCCCGGCGCCTGGGGCTGGAGGCGAGCCGCCTGAAGCTGCTGGCGGAAATCAACCTGGAGCGCATCCTCGCCGTGTTGCAGGGGGAGCGGCCCCAGGTGGCCGTGGTGGATTCCATCCAGACCCTGTGGTCGGAACAGCTGACCTCGGCCCCCGGGTCCGTGGCCCAGGTGCGGGAATGCGCCGCCCAGCTGACCCGGCTGGCGAAGCAGCTGGGCATCACCGTGATCCTGGTGGGCCACGTGACCAAGGAGGGTGCCCTGGCGGGGCCCCGGGTACTGGAGCACATCGTCGATACGGTGCTCTACTTCGAAGGGGATACCCACTCCAGTTTCCGCCTGATCCGGGCTTTCAAGAATCGCTTCGGGGCGGTCAACGAATTGGGCGTGTTTGCCATGACCGAGAAGGGCCTGAAGGGGGTCAGCAATCCTTCCGCCCTGTTCCTCTCCCAGCATGGCCAGGAGGTGCCGGGAACCTGCATCCTGGTCACCCAGGAGGGCACCCGGCCCCTGCTGGTGGAAATCCAGGCCCTGGTGGACCAGTCCCATGGCAATCCCCGGCGCCTCACCGTGGGGCTGGATGCCCAGCGTCTGGCGATGCTGCTGGCGGTCCTGCACCGGCACGCGGGGGTGGTCTGTTTCGACCAGGATGTGTTCATCAATGCGGTGGGCGGGGTCAAGATCGGGGAACCTGCCGCTGATCTGGCGGTCCTTCTGTCCATAGTCTCCTCCCTGAAAAGCCGGCCCTTGCCGAAGAAGCTGGTGGTCTTTGGCGAAGTGGGCCTGGCCGGGGAGATCCGTCCGGCGCCCCGGGGCCAGGAGCGGCTCAAGGAAGCCGCCAAGCTGGGCTTCACCCACGCCCTGGTGCCGGAAGCCAACCGACCCCGCCAGGCCATCCCGGGCATGACGGTCCTGGGGGTTTCCCGGATCGAAGAGGCGGTGGAAAAACTGCGTTCCCTGGATTGAGCGTGAATAAACTGGCTTTCCGATTGCTGTACCGGGACGCCCGCTCCGGCGAGCTGCGTCTCCTGGTACTGGCCCTGGTGCTGGCGGTGGCTGCGGTCACTGCCGTGGGCTTCTTTACCGACCGGGTGCGTCAGGCCCTGGAGGTGGAGGCCAACCAGCTGCTGGGGGCTGACCTGGTGCTGGCGGCCGACCATCCGCTGCCTGCCGAGTTCCTGGAAGAGGCTGCCAGACTGGGGCTGGAGCGGACCGATACGGTCAGTTTCCCGAGCATGGTCATGACGTCCGGGGGCTTCCGTCTGGCTGACGTGAAGGCGGTGCAGGCCGGCTACCCCTTGCGCGGCCAGCTGCGTCTGGCCCAGGAGGCCGAGGCGGAGGGGGAGCCCCAGCGAGGCGCACCGCCCCGGGGGCAGGTGTGGATAGAGCCGCGCCTGGGCGCCGAATTGGGGTTGAAGCCTGGAGACAGTCTGCAGCTGGGCGAGCGTACCCTGAGCGTGGCGGCCTATCTGACCCTGGAACCCGATCGGGGAGTGAATTTCATGGGGCTGGCGCCCCGGGTCATGCTCAACCTGGATGATCTGGAGTCCACCGGCCTGATCCAGCAAGGAGCCCGGGTGACCTACCGCCTGCTGCTGGCCGGGGAGCGTGCCCGGGTCAAGGATTTCTCGGCCTGGCTGCAAGTCCGGCTGGGACGGGGGGAAAAGCTGGAGGAGGGCAGCCGTCAGGAGGTCCGCTCGGCCCTGGACCGGGCCCGGCGCTTCCTGGGCCTGGCCAGCCTGCTGACCGTGATCCTGGCCGCCGTGGCCATGGCCATGGCGGTGCGGCGCTACATCCAGCGCCATCTGGATGCCTGTGCCCTGCTGCGCTGTCTGGGCGCCAGCCGGGGCGAGGTCCTGGGCTTGTACCTGACCCAGTTCCTGCTCCTGGGGCTGGGGGCCACCCTGGCAGGGATAGGGGCCGGGTATCTGGTGCATTTCGCCTTGCACCAGATCATTTCCGGCCTGCTCAAGACGGTTCTGCCCCCGCCCGGGTTCATGCCCGTTTTTCAGGGTTTAGCCCTGGGGTTGGCCCTGTTGCTGGGTTTTGCCTTGCCGCCCCTGTTGCGCCTGCACCGGGTTTCTCCCCTGCGGGTGATGCGCCGGGATCTGGGGCTGCCCTCCCTGTCTTTGGGGCTGGCCTATGGCCTGGGCCTGGGGGTGCTGGCCGGGCTGATCTTCTGGATGGCTGAAGATCCCACCCTGGGGGCGGCCACCCTGGCTGCCTTCGGCATCGCCCTCCTGGTGTTCCTGCTGCTGGCCCGGGGACTGGTGTGGCTGCTGGCCTGCTGGCGGGGCAGGGGAGGGAGCTTCGGCTGGCGTTACGGGCTGGCGAATCTGGATCGCCATGCCTGGTCGTCCAGCCTGCAGATCCTGGCCCTGGCCCTGGGTTTCATGGCCCTGCTGCTGCTCACGGTGATCCGCAGCGAGTTGCTGGCGGCCTGGCAGCAATCAGTGCCGGCCGATGCCCCCAACCGGTTCATCATCAACATCCAGCCGGAACAGCGCCAGCCCCTGGCCCGGCAACTGGCCGAGGCGGGCTGGCAGGCGGAGCTCGCTCCTATGGTGCGGGGGCGTCTGGTCAGCATCGCCGGGCGCCCGGTACGGGCCACCGACTATCCCGAGGACGAACGGGCCCAGCGCCTGGTGGAGCGGGAATTCAACCTGTCCTGGCGCGCAGACCTGCCGCCGGGCAACCGTATCGAGGCGGGAGCCTGGTTTCCGCCGGACAGCACCGAGGCCCAGGCTTCCGTGGAGGCCGGACTGGCGCGTACCCTGGGCATCAAGCTGGGGGACAGCCTGGAGTTCCAGATTTCCGGCCGCTCGGTGACGGCCCGGGTCAGCAGCCTGCGCAGCCTCAGCTGGGACTCCATGCGCATCAATTTCTTCGTGCTCATGTCCCCGGGTGTGATCGACGCCCTGCCGGCCAGCTACCTGGCCAATTTTCACCTGCCGGACGGGCAGGGGGAGCGTCTGGGGCGCCTGCTCCAGGATTTCCCCAATCTGACGGTGATCGACATCGGCGCCCTATTGGCTCAGTTGCGGGAGGTCATTGCCCAGGTCTCCGGGGTCGTGCAGCTGGTCTTCCTGTTCACCCTGGCGGCCGGGCTGCTGGTTCTACATGGGGCCCTGGTCTCGGCCTTTGATGAGCGGCGTCAGGGATTGGCCATCATGCGCGCCCTGGGAGCCAGTAGTGCCCAGCTGCGCGTCAGCCTGCTGGCGGAGCTGGCGGCCGTCGGTCTGCTGGCCGGGGTGCTGGCGGGTCTGGGGGCGCTGCTGGCGGGGCAGGTGCTGGCCTGGCGCCTGTTCGAACTGTCCCTGCTGCCAGCCTGGTGGGTGCTTCCCCTGGCTGCCCTGGGCGGGCTGTTGTTGACCGTCGCCGTGGGGCGAATTAGTCTGAGCAGGCTATTACGCGTCCGTCCCCTGGAGATGCTCAGGGCTGTCTGATGTATGAATCCGGCTGCGCTCAGGATCATGACGTAGTGCTTGGCTGGAATCGGGAGGAAAACCGGTGTTTTTCTGCTTATGCTCCTGTTTGTCCAGGGATTTTGCACATGGATGCCGTTCGCATGTGCTATAGTGCTGCCCTGCTGGAAACGGGGAGATACAGGAAAAATGCGGGCAAAAAGCAGCTTGGCGATGACCGGTCTGGTGCCGGGTCAGGATGCGGTGCAAAACGCAATGAAAAAGGCCACACCGGAGTGTGGCCTTGCAAATCTGGCTCCTCGACCTGGGCTCGAACCAGGGACCTACGGATTAACAGTCCGGCGCTCTACCGACTGAGCTATCGAGGAATCGATGGGCGGCATTCTATAGAGGCGGGTCGTCCACGTCAACAATAAAAAGGGAGAAATCGGCGCTTTTATGAATTCCAACGATATTTATGTCAAAACTCCTCTGGGCGAGGAGGCCATGACCCAACGGACCCGGGTGGTCCAGCGCAGCCAGCGCATGATTCTGGTGCTGGTGGACGGCAAGACCCGGGTTGGGGAACTGGGGACCAAGATCGGCGATAGCCGTCTGGCGGAAACCGCCCTCAAGGAGCTGGAGGCGGGGGGCTTCATCGCCCTGGCCGATACCCCTGCGGCTTCCATGTCGGTGCCTCCGGCAGCCTTGCCCATGGCTACTCCTTCCCAGCTTTCCCAGTTTTCCACCTTCGGTCCCAAGCCGGTGCGGCAGACGGCGGCCACTGCCAATGCCGAAACGGTGATGCCTAGCAATTTCTCCACTTTTGGCCGTCCGGCCCTGCCCAAGGGGCAAAAGCCCAAGGCAGAGCCCCAGACGCCAGCCCCCATGCGGGCTCCGGTGGAAGAGGCGCCTGCCGATCTGTACCGGCCGCCGCGGCGTCCCCTGCCGCTGGGCAAGGTGATTGCCGGCAGTGTGGTGGGGCTGGTGCTGGCCGGAGTGGCAGGCCTGTTCCTGTATCCCTACGACAATCAGAAAGGGGCCCTGGAGGCCGAACTGAGTCAGCAGCTGGGAACCCCGGTCAGGATAGGTGCCATGGGTCCGGGCTTCGCCCCGGAGCCGGTGCTGGAACTGAAGCAGGTGCGCCTGGGGCCGGCTGGAGAAGGGCAGATCGATACCCTGCAATTGCCTGGCCTGTTCAGCCATTTGACCGGGGGCAGCATCGATCCCCTGGCGCCGGTGACCCTGAAGGGCGGGCACGTGGATCTGGCCCTGCTGGCCGGCTGGCTGGGCAAGCCCACCCCGGGGGCACCCCAGAAGCTGAAGTGGCAGCAGATGCAGCTGATGCTGGGCAGCCGCGTGGTGGCGGAAGTCAATGGTGAGGTGCTGCGAACCGGCAGCGGGCAGCTGCAGCGGGCCAGCCTGGCCACGGCGGATCGTAGCTTCAAGCTGGAAATGGAGCCCCAGGGGCAGGATCTGGGGGTGACCCTGGATGCGGCTTCGTGGAAGCCGCAACCGGAGTTCCCCGTGGTGGTGGATTACTTCTCCGGCAAGGGGCAGCTGCGCCAGGACAAGCTGGTCCTCAGCAGTGCCGATGTGCGTCTGCTGGACGGCCGCTACGAAGGCGAGTTGCTGGTGGACTGGGGGCAGGGCCAGGGGCTGGCCGGCAGCGGTGTCCTGCATCGCATCAATCTGGGCAATCTGGTGGCTGCCACGGGCAGTCAGGCCAAAGTCTCCGGCGAGCTTTCGGGAACCTTGCGTTTCCGGGCCCAGGGCAATACCCCCGAGGCGCTGCTGGGCAGCCTGGAAGCGGATGGGGAGTGGCGGATCGAGCGGGGCGAGCTGCGCGGCGTGGATCTGGCGGATGCGGTGCGACGCGGCAAGGGTCAGGTGGTGCGCGGGGGCAGCACCCGCTTCGAACGGCTCAGCACCGTGGCGCGCCTGGGGGCTTCCGGCCTGCAGCTTTCCGGTGTCCAGGTGGAAGCCGGCCTGATGCGGGCAGAGGGGCGGGCCGATGTGAGCCGGGCCAGCGAGTTGCGGGGGCGCATGCAGGTCAGCCTGTCCCGGGGGAACATGGGTTCCGGCGGGGTGGTGCTGCTGGAGGGGAATTTCCCCAATCTGGAAGCCTCAATCCAGTAACAGCCGGCCGGCGGCAGGCAACAAAAAGGCGGGGTCGAAACCCCGCCTTTTTGTTGCTGCAAGAAAAGGCCTCAGCCCTTGACCACGGCGCCGATGGCTTGAGCCACGGCGGACAGGTTCTTGCTGTTCAGGGCGGCCAGGCAGATGCGTCCGGTGGACACGGCGTAGATGCCGAACTCGGTCTTCAGGCGCTCCACCTGGGCGGCGGTGAGGCCGGTGTAGGAGAACATGCCGCGCTGCTGGATCACGAAGGAGAAGTCCTGGGACACGCCCTGGGCCTTCAGGGCATCCACCAGGCCGCTACGCATGGCGCGGATGCGGTCCCGCATGCCGGCCAGCTCGTCTTCCCACATCTGGCGCAGCTCGGTGCTGCCCAGCACGGCGGCCACCACGGCACCGCCGTGGGTGGGGGGGTTGGAGTAGTTGGTACGGATGACGCGCTTCACCTGGGACAGGACCCGGCCGGCCTCTTCCTTGCTGGCGGTGATGATGGACAGGGCGCCGACCCGCTCGCCGTACAGGGAGAAGCTCTTGGAGAAGGAGCTGGAAACGAAGAACTGCATGCCGGAGGCGGTGAAGGCGCGGATCGCCACGGCGTCCGGGTCGATGCCGTCGGCAAAGCCCTGGTAGGCCATGTCCAGGAAGGGAACCAGGCCCTTTTCCTTGCAGACGGCGACCACTTCCTGCCACTGGGCGTCGGTCAGGTCGGCGCCGGTGGGGTTATGGCAGCAGGCGTGCAGCAGGATCACGGAGCCGGCGGGCAGGGAGGCCAGCTTGGCCTTCATGCCGTCGAAGTTCACGCCCCGGGTGGCGGCATCGTAGTAGGGATAGGTGTCCACGGGGAAGCCGGCAGCCTCGAACAGGGCCCGGTGGTTTTCCCAGGAGGGATCGCTGATGTAGATGGTGGTCTGGGGCAGCAGCTTCTTCAGGTAGTCGGCACCCACCTTCAGGGCGCCAGTGCCGCCCAGGGCCTGGATGGTGACCACGGAACCGTTGCTGGCCAGGTCAGAGCCGGTGCCGAACAGCAGGTTCTGCACGGCCTGGTTGTAGGCGGCGTTGCCTTCGATGGGCTGGTAGCCCCGGGGGGGCTGGGTCTTCAGGCGGGCTTCCTCGGCGGCCTTGACGGCGGCCAGGAGCGGCAGTTTGCCGTTGTCGTCGTAATAGACGCCGACGCCCAGATTGACCTTGGTGGCGCGGCTGTCGGCGTTGAAGGCCTCGGTCAGGCCGAGAATCGGGTCACGGGGCGCCATTTCGACGGCGGCAAAAAGCGAAGCGGTCATGATCTCTCCAGGTGTTCGGTGGTTTGCTTGGGCGGGCCGGTGAATTGGGCAATAATCCGGACTCGGCTCCAGTTAAGGGGTCCAACAAAAACAGCCGGAAATTCTATCATGGCAGCTTCTCCCGACAGCACCTCCAATACACCGGAAAGCCAGGTCATTTCCTTTCCGGGCAGTCCCTTCCGCCTGCACCAGCCTTTCCCCCCGGCCGGAGACCAGCCCGAGGCCATCGGGCAGTTGGTGGAAGGGCTTGCCGACGGGCTCTCGTTCCAGACCCTGCTGGGCGTCACCGGCTCCGGCAAGACCTTCACCATGGCCAACGTCATCGCCCGCACCGGGCGTCCGGCCCTGATCCTGGCCCATAACAAGACCCTGGCGGCCCAGCTCTATTCGGAAATGAAGGAGTTCTTCCCGGAAAATGCGGTGGAGTATTTCGTCTCCTATTACGACTACTACCAGCCGGAAGCCTATGTGCCGTCCCGGGACCTGTTCATCGAGAAGGACTCGGCCATCAACGAGCACATCGAGCAGATGCGCCTGTCGGCCACCAAGAGCCTGCTGGAACGTCGGGACGTGGTGATCGTGGCCTCGGTCTCCTGCATCTACGGCATCGGCGACAAGGAGGACTACCACGACATGATCCTCACCATGCGGGTGGGGGACAAGCTGGACCAGCGGGCCATCGTCAAGCGGCTGACGGAGATGCAGTACCAGCGCAACGACCTGGATTTCCATCGGGGCACCTTCCGGGTCCGCGGCGACGTGATCGACATCTTTCCTGCCGAACACGCCGAGCACGCGGTGCGGGTGGAGCTGTTCGACGACGAGGTGGAGTCCCTGCGCTTCTTCGATCCCCTCACCGGGGAACTGCTGCACAAGGCCCTGCGTTTCACGGTCTTCCCTGCTTCCCATTACGTGACGCCCCGGGACACGGTGCTGCGGGCGGTGGAGGCCATCAAGGAGGAACTGCGTCAGCGGGTGGATTTCTTCCAGCGGGAACAGAAGCTGGTGGAAGCCCAGCGCATTGACCAGCGCACCAAGTTCGACCTGGAAATGCTCAACGAAATCGGCTTTTGCAAGGGCATCGAAAACTACTCCCGGCACCTGTCCGGGCGCCAGCCCGGGGAGCCGCCGCCGACCCTGATCGACTACCTGCCCCGGGATGCCATCATGTTCATCGATGAATCCCACGTCACCATCGGCCAGGTGGGGGGCATGTTCAAGGGGGACCGGTCGCGCAAGGAAAACCTGGTCAATTACGGCTTTCGCCTGCCTTCGGCCCTGGACAACCGGCCCCTCAAGTTTGAGGAATTCGAGGCCATGCTGCGCCAGACCATCTTCGTCTCGGCCACGCCTTCCGCCTATGAAGGGGAGCATGCGGGCCAGGTGGTGGAGCAGGTGGTGCGGCCCACGGGGCTGGTGGACCCGGTGGTGGAGGTGCGTCCCGCCACCACCCAGGTGGATAATCTGCTGCCGGAGATCAAGGCCCGGGTGGCAGTCAATGAACGGGTGCTGGTGACGACGCTCACCAAGCGCATGGCCGAGGACCTGACCGATTTCCTGCGTGAGAACGGCATCAAGGTGCGTTACCTGCACTCGGACATCGACACCGTGGAGCGGGTGGAAATCATCCGCGACCTGCGCCTGGGGGAGTTTGACGTGCTGGTGGGCATCAACCTGCTGCGGGAAGGGCTGGACATTCCTGAAGTGGCCCTGGTGGCCATCCTGGATGCGGACAAGGAAGGCTTCCTGCGCTCCGAACGTTCGCTCATACAAACCATCGGCCGGGCGGCCCGTAACCTGAATGGCAAGGCCATCCTCTATGCGGACAAGATCACCGACTCCATGGGCCGGGCCATGGCTGAAACCGAGCGGCGCCGGGAAAAGCAGATCGCCTTCAACAAGGAACACGGCATCGAGCCCAAGGGCATCGTCAAGCGCATCAAGGACATCATCGATGGCATCTACGATGCGGAGTCGGCCCAGAAGGAACTGAAGGCGGCCCAGCAACAGGCCGGTTACGAGGCCATGAGCGAGAAAGCACTGGCCAAGGAGATCAAGCGCCTGGAAAAACTCATGGGTGAATACGCCAGGAACCTGGAGTTCGAGAAGGCGGCGGCGACTCGGGACGAACTGTTCCGGCTCAAGGAAAGGGTCTTTGGTGCCGCCCTCCACGACCATGAGGGTTGATGCTAATGGCATCAATTTTGGTGGGCGTTATTGCCATCAGGATGACATGGGCGCAGAATGAAACCATAACAACAAGAAACCCTCCAATCCCACAACAAAGGAACAATCATCATGGATACCGCATGGGCGCGCCGGACCCTGTTCCCCCATGCCGTCCGGGAGGATGGCCCGATGAGTAGGTTGTTGTTCGTGTGCATGGGGAACATCTGCCGCTCCCCCACGGCGGAAGGGGTGTTCCGCAAATTGCTGCAGACCCGCAAGCTCGATGCCCGGTTCGAGGTGGATTCGGCCGGCACCCACGGCTACCACGTGGGCGAGCCTCCCGATCCCCGTACCCAGCGGGCTGCTGCTGCCCGGGGCTACGACCTCTCCCAGATGCGGGCCCGCAAGGTGGCCCCCCAGGATTTGGAGTATTTCGACCTGATCCTGGCCATGGACAAGACCAATCTGGACAACCTGCGCCGCATGGTCGATCCGGAAAAGCACCAGAAGCTCCACCTGTTCATGGAGTTCGCCCGGAATTACGACGACGATGAGGTCCCCGATCCCTACTACGGCCTGGGCTATGGCTTTGATGTGGTGATCGACATGGTGGAAGACGCCTCCCAGGGCTTGCTGGAAGCCCTGCTGGCACCCCAGTCGGTGCAGATCAAGTAGGGCGCCGGGCCGGGTCCTGGCGGTAGTAGCGGCGCAGCAGCTGGTACAGCTCCGGGTAGGCGGCCTGCAGGCCGTGGGGATTGGCGAAGAAACTCTCGCTGGTGACTGCAAAGAACTCCGAGGGATGCTCGGCCGCATAGGCGTCCAGCATCAGGGCCTCGCCGTTGTCCAGCCGGTGGCAGAAGTCGTCGTAGGCCCGATACAGCACATTTTCCCACTCGCTGCGCTGCAGGCCCGAGTGTAGGGCGGGAATGCCGTCCACCTCCCCGTTGAGCATGTCCAGCTTGTGGGCGAATTCGTGGATCACCACGTTGTAGTCCCCGTCGGCCAGCTGGGCATCCTGCCAGGAAATGAGCACCGGCCCTCCCTCCCAGGCCTCGCCGGCCACCGTGTCCTCGTACTCGTGCAGGACTCCGGCTTCATCCATCACCTGGCGGGGCACCAGGAATTCCCCGGGATAAACGATGATGCCGACCCAGTCCCGGTAGGCAGACAGGCCCAGCTCCAGGATGGGCAGGCAGGCCTGGGCGCTGATGTTGGTCAGCATGGCATCCTGGAGTTCCAGGCCCTGGGCCCCGGTGAACTCCTTGCTGGCCAGGAACTCCTCGCTCAGTTGCTTGAGTCGGGCCCGCTCCTCCGTCCCCAGGTGATCGAAGATGGACAGCTGGTTCAGGGTGTGCTGCCACAGGCCATGGGGAATCTCCGGGCGGCGGCGGAACCAGCGCTTGAAGGGGGCCAGCCAGCTGCTCATGGGGCCGGTTTCCGGAGCGGGGAGCGGGTGGCCATGCCTATGCCCAGGAAGATCAGGGCGATCCCGGCCAGGTGGTAGGTGGCGGGGCGTTCGTCCAGGAACAGGGCGGCCAGCAGGGTGCCGAACACGGGCATCAGATGGATGAAGAGGCTGGCGCGGCTGGCCCCCACTTCCATGACCCCCCGGTTGTAGAAGATGTAGCCCACGAAGCTGGGGAAAATGCCCACGTAGGCCAGGCTGAGGAGGCTGCCCGGATGCACGTGCATGCTGCGGCCTTGGGCCAGTTCCCAGAGGTAGAGGGGCAGCAGCATGGCCAGTCCCAGGGCGATCAGCAGGGCCAGCAGCAGCATCGGCGCCAGTCCGGGGGGGCGGAACTGCAGCCCCAGGGTGTAGCAGGCCCAGACCAGCACGGCGCCCAGCATCCACAGGTCGCCGCCGTTCAGGGTGAGCTGGGCCAGGGTGGCCGGATCGCCCCGGGTGACGATGGTTAGGGCACCGAGCAGGGAAACCAGCACGCCCAGGCCTTCCAGCCGGCCCAGGTGCTTCTTGAACAGCAGCCAGGCCAGGGTGATGGTGGCTACGGGGATGAAGGAGTTGAGCAGCACCGCATTGGTGGCCGTGGTGGTCTGCAGGGCCAGATAGGCCAGGGTGTTGTAGCCGGCAATGCCCAGGGCCGCCAGGATCAGCAGGGCCGGCCAGTGGCCGGCGAGCAGGTGGCGCTGCTGCCGCCAGTGGGGCCAGGCCAGGGGCAGCACCAGGAGCAGGGCGATGCTCCAGCGCCAGAAAGCCAGGGCGATGGGGGGGATGTCTGCCCGGATGCCGCGTCCCAGGACCATGTTGCCGGACCAGAACAGGGCGGTGAGGGTGAGCAGCAGATAGGGGTTGGCGTACCAGCCGCGCTTTTCAGCTTGCACTGCCGGCAGATTCCGTTTCTGGCTGCAGCCACAGACAGGCGCCCTTGCTCTCTTTCTGGATGCCCTCCAGGACCTGGAGGTGGGCTTCCAGTTCCGCAGCTTCCGCCCGGCGCACGATCAGGGGCGGGCGCTCCCGGGGCGGGCGCTGGGCCACGTCCTCCTGGAGGGCGGCCTGGGTGCTGGTCGGCTGGTCCATGATCAGGCTTTCCTGGCCGCGGGTCATGGCCAGGTACACCTCGGCCAGCAGTTCCGCATCCAGCAAGGCCCCGTGCAGGGTCCGGTGGGCGTTGTTGATCTGGTAGCGCTCGCACAGGGCATCCAGGTTGTTGCGTTTGCCCGGGTAGAGCTCCCGGGCCATCTTCAGGGTGTCCTGGACGCCGCTGCAGACTTCCAGGGTGCGGGGGAAGTTGATGCGGCCGAACTCCATGTCCAGGAAGCCGATGTCGAAGGTGGCATTGTGGATCACCAGTTCCGCACCGCTGATGAAGTCCCGCAGCTCCTGGGCCACATCGATGAACTTGGGCTTGTCTTCCAGAAACTCGTTACTGATGCCGTGCACCGCCATGGCGCCCGCGTCCACTTCCCGTTCCGGATTCACGTAACGGTGCAGGTGGCGGCCCGTGAGGCGGCGGTTTTCCAGCTCGACGCAGGCCACTTCGATGATGCGGTGGCCCTGGCGGTGATCCAGGCCCGTGGTTTCCGTATCCAGGAAAATCTGTCTCATCGGCGTAACTCCTCGATGCCGCGATTGGCCAGGGCATCGGCCCGTTCATTCTCCGGGTGGCCGGCGTGGCCCTTGACCCAGATCCACTGCAGCTGGTGCTGGGCCACCAGCTTGTCCAGCTGCTGCCACAGGTCGGCATTCTTGACCGGCGCCTTGCTGGCGGTCTTCCAGCCGTTCCGCTTCCAGCCGTGGATCCATTCACTGATGCCCTGCTGGACGTACTTGGAGTCCGTATAGACCCGCGCCTGGACCGGCCGTTTCAGGGCTTTCAGGGCCCGGATCACGGCGGTCAGCTCCATGCGGTTGTTGGTGGTCTCGGGCTCGCCGCCCCAGAGTTCCTTCTCGTGGGCGCCGGAGCGGAGCAGGGCGCCCCAGCCGCCGGGGCCCGGGTTGCCCTTGCAGGCGCCGTCGGTATAAATGTCGATGTCAGCCATCCATGTGTTCCTTGCGCACGATGGGGGTGAGGGCCTTGGCGCCAAGCTTGCGGTTGCTCCAGGCCGGCAGGATCAGGCGCATGCCATGCACCCGCTTGATGGCGCGGATCATGTAAACGCTGCCGGCAAAGCCCCACCAGCGGTCGCCCGCCGGCTCCATGAAGCGCCAGCGGCGCAGCCACTGGGCGCTCTTGCAGGGCGGCGCGTAGGCGCCGAAGGCCCCCCGGTCCAGTTCGAAATTGAGGAGTTTGAGCCAGTCCTTGAGCCGCAGGATGGAGAGGTACTGGCCGTTCCAGGGAAAACCCTGGGGGCGGCCGGGCAGGTGCCGGCGCAGCCCCCAGAGGGAGAAGGGGTTGAAGCCGAGGATGAACAGCCGGCCCTCGGGAATCAGGATGCGCTCCACCTCGCGCAGGATCTGGTGGGGGTCCGGGTAGAACTCCAGCACATGGGGCAGGACCACCAGGTCCACGCTCTGGGAGGCGATGGGCAGCTGGGTGAACTCGCACCGCAGCTGGGTGCTTCCGGAAGGGCCGATGCACAGGCGCAGGGGGATGCGGTTGCTGCGCAGGAAGTCCCGTTCCGGCAGGCCCAGTTGCAGGGCGTTGAAGCCGAACACGTCGGCCAGGGCCTCGTCCAGCTTGGCTTGTTCCCAGTCCAGGACATAGTGGCCCTGGGGGGTGTTCAGCCAAGCATCCAAGCCGGGAATTGACATCGTGTGCGCTTCAAACAATAGTTTCGCAATGTTCGAGATTACTGCCATTCCCGCATTCCGGGACAATTACATCTGGGGGCTCTGCCGTAACGGCCGGGCAGTCGTGGTGGACCCGGGCGACGCGGCCCCGGTCCTGGACTGGCTGGCCTCCGGCGCCCTGGCCCTGGAGGCCATCCTGATCACCCATCACCACCAGGACCATCAGGGCGGAGTGCCCGGCCTGCTGGAGCGCCACCCCGGCCTGCAGGTTTTCGGGCCGGGGGCCGAGTCTATCACAGGCCTCAACCATCCCCTGGCCGGCGGGGAGATGATCCAGGTGCTGGATACCCCCGTGGCGGTCTGGTCCGTTCCCGGCCATACCTGCGGGCATCTGGCCTATCTGGCGGAGGATGCCCTGTTCTGCGGCGATACCCTGTTTGGCGCGGGCTGCGGCCGCCTGTTCGAGGGGACGCCGGCGCAGATGTTCCAGGCCATGGAGCGGATTGCCGCCCTGCCGGATTCGACCCGCATTTTTTGCGCCCACGAATACACCCTGCTGAACCTGCCCTTTGCCGCCCTGGTGGAGCCGGAAAATCCGGCCATCCGGGCGCGCGTGGCGGAGAGCGAGGCCCTGAGGCTGGCCGGCCGGGCCACGGTGCCCTCCAGCCTGGCCCTGGAAAAGGCCACCAATCCCTTCCTGCGCTGCCATGAGCCGGCCGTGCAGGCCCGGGTCCGGGAGCGGCAGCCCCAGGCGAGCACGGCCGAAGCGGTGTTTGCCGTGCTACGGGCCTGGCGCGACGAGTTCTGAGTGCAAGCCGCAGCAGAGGGGCTCAGTAGCCCGCGGGGAGAGGGGGCAGGGCGGCGAGGGTGTCGATGATCCGCGCCGCGTTGAAGGGTTTGATGATGAAGCCGTTGGCGCCCAGGCTCATGGCTTCCTGGACATTGCCGGCGCTGGGGGTGCCGGTGATCATCACCACCTGGGTTTCCGGGCGCTTCTGCTTGATGGCCCGGAGGGCCTCCAGGCCGTCCATTTCCGGCATGACCACGTCCAGGCAGACGATGTCCGGTTTCATGCGTTCGTTCATCTCCACGGCGGCCAGGCCGTTTCTGGCCTCGCCTACCACTTCGAACTGGTTTTCGCTGCGCAGGATGGCCCGCAGCAGGGTACGCATGACGTCGTTGTCATCCACGATCAGGACGCGCTTGAGTTTTTCGGGCATGGCTTTCAGGAAGGATGGGTAAGGGGGGCCTGGTGCTGGACCCGGTTGCGGCCGGCGTGCTTGGCCCGGTACAGGGCCTCGTCCGCCTGGCGGAGCAGGTGCTGGCAGGGGGTGTTCCGGCTGGCGGGAATGGAGGCGGCACCTATGCTCAGGGTGACCACCCCGTGGGGGGAATCCGGATGGGCGATGCGCAGGGCGGCCACGGCTTGGCGCAGGCGTTCGGCCACGAAGATCGCGCCACCCAGGCTGGTGTCGGGCAGGATCACGGCGAATTCCTCGCCGCCGTAGCGGGCCGCCAGATCGCCGCCCCGGTCCAGGGTGTCGGCCAGCCCCCGGGCCACCAGCCGCAGGCAGTCGTCCCCGGCCTGATGGCCGAAGCGGTCATTGAAACGCTTGAAGAGATCCACGTCGCAGAGCAGCAAGCCCAGATCGCTGCCCGTACGGTTGGTGCGGCGCCATTCCCGCTCCAGGCTTTCATCGAAGTGGCGCCGGTTGGCGATGCCCGTGAGGCCGTCCACCGAGGACAGGCGCCGCAGTTCCCGGTTGGCGGAGTCCAGGCGCCTGGCCAGCACCACCAGGGAGGTGCGCATCTGGATGATGCGTTGCATGGCGCGGATCTTTGCATTCAGCACCACTTCGCTGACGGGCTTGAACAGGTAGTCGTCCCCCCCGGCAGCGATGCCCCGGGCCATGTCCTCATCGTTGTTGAGCACGGTCAGGAAGATGATCGGGGTCCAGTCCTCCTGGGCTTCCTGCTGGCGCAGGTAACTGGCTACCTGGAAACCGTCGGTGTCGGGCAGCACCACATCGAGGAGCACCAGGTCCGGCTTTTCCCGCGCGAAAGCGGCCATCGCCTCGCCGCCATCGTGGCAGGGAATCGGGGTGTGACCCTGCTGGGCGAGGATCTCGCACAGTACCAGCTGGCTGCTCTGGGTGTCTTCCACCACCAGGATTTTCATAAGGGACGGGGCTTGTCTCGGGTGGGCCTATTCTAGCAGGGGCCGGGGCGTAAAATGGCGCCCCTGACTCGTGAGGAGCTCTCTTGACCGATTATCTGCTGCTGGCCCTGATCGCCTTGCAATTCCTGCTGCTCATCCTGTTCTGGCGTACCCGCCCGTCTCGGGACGGGACGGCTCCGGCCCAGCATCAGGAACTGCTGGGGGGATTGGGGCGCCTGGAGCGCGCCTTGCGTGAAGAGCTGGCCCAGAACCGCCGGGAGTCGGCCGAGGCGGCTTTCCGGGAGCGGGAGGAGCGGCTCCGGGGCCAGGCCCATCTGGCCCAGAGCCTGGGGCAGCACCTGAGCCAGCTGGGCACCCTGCAGGGCGAGCGGCTGGAAGGTTTTGCCCGGGAACTGACACGTTCTTCTCAGGGGCTGGACGAGCGCTTCGTGCAATTGCGCGGCGCCGTGGAGCAGCGGCTCCAGGCCTTGCAGGCGGACAACGCCGGCAAGCTTGAAGAAATGCGGCGCACGGTGGATGAAAAGCTGCACGCCACCCTGGAACAGCGCCTGGGGGAATCCTTCAAGCAGGTGAGCGAGCGCCTGGAGCAGGTGCACCGGGGCCTGGGGGAGATGCAGAATCTGGCCGCCGGGGTGGGGGACCTGAAACGGGTGCTCACCAACGTCAAGACCCGGGGAGCCTGGGGGGAGGTGCAACTGGCCAGCCTGCTGGAGCAGTTGCTCACCGCCGAGCAGTACGGTTGCAACGTGGCGACCCGGCCGGGCAGCAACGAGCGGGTGGAGTTTGCCCTGCGCCTGCCGGGCAAGCTGGACGAACAGCCGGTCTGGCTGCCCATCGACGCCAAGTTTCCCCTGGAGGACTACCAGCGGCTGCTGGAAGCCCAGGAGCGGGGCGAACCCCTGCCAGCCGAGGAGGCCGCCCGGGCCCTGGAGAACCGCCTCAAGGCCGAGGCCCGCAGCATTCGGGAAAAGTATGTGGCGCCGCCCCACACCACCGATTTCGCCATCCTTTACCTGCCCATCGAGGGCCTGTACGCCGAGGCCCTGCGCCGTCCCGGCCTGGCGGACACCCTGCAGCGGGAGTGGCGCATCAATCTGGCCGGGCCCACCACCCTGGCAGCCCTGTTGAACAGTCTGCAGATGGGGTTTCGCACCCTGGCCATTGAGCAGCGTTCAGCCGAGGTCTGGGCCCTGCTGGGCGCCGTCAAGACCGAGTTCGGCAAGTTCGGCGAGGCCCTGGCCCACACCCGCCGCAAGCTGGATGAAGCGAGCAGCAGCATTGGCAAGGCGGAAACCCGGACCCGGGTGCTGTCCCGGCGGCTGAAGGCGGTGGAGGCCCTGCCGGGCAGCGAGGCGGAACGCCTGATCGGCCTGGGGGAGCTGGACGGGGAGGGGCCGTGAGCCACAGCCCGGCACTGGAGGCGGCGTACCGGGCCACCACCTACCGGGTGGAACTACCCGGCCAGACCCTGGCCTTGCGGGTGGGGCAGGCCGAGCCCCGCCTGGATGCCTGGCTGCGGCAAGAGGGCGGGGCGTGCTGGGCGATTATCACGGCCTGGAACCCGGAATCCCGGCCCCTGGGACTCACGGAAAATTCCCGGAGGCAGGAAAAACTGCGGCAAATGCTGCTGGACTGGGGTTATCGCTTCTTTCCCGCTGAGAATCGTTCCGATTCCGGTGTCTGGCCGCCCGAGCCCAGCTTTTTCGTGCTGGGCATACCCAGGGAGAAAGCCCTTGAGCTGGCCGGTGGCTGGGCACAAAATGCCATCTTATGGGGTGGAATTGCCAAAATTCCACAACTATTGTGGATTTAGATAAAAGTTTGTAATACTCACGAAATACTCGCTGCCCTGCTGCCGGACCTGCTCAGATGACAAGAAAAATAGGACGTTTCGAAATCCGCCGGGAGCTGGGGCGCGGTGCCCAGAGCGTGGTGTATCTGGCCTTCGATCCGCAGCTGGAGCGGGAGGTGGCCCTCAAGACCCTGCACTTCGAGCGGCCCGACCCGGCCCAGAATGCCACGCTCCTGGCCGAGGCCCGCATGGTGGGCAAGCTGCGCCACCCGGGCATCGTGCCCATCTTCGAGGCCGGCGAGGAAGGCGGCGACCTGTTCCTGGTGTTCGAGTACGTGCCCGGCGAGAACCTGGCGGTGTATCTGCGCCGCCAGGGGGCCCTGCCGCCGGCCAGGGCGGCGGCTCTGATCGTCGATGTGCTGGATGCGGTGGCTCATGCCCACGCCCACGGCATCATCCACCGGGACCTGAAGCCCAGCAACATCCTCATGGACGAAACCGGGGTGCCCCGGGTCATGGACTTCGGCATCGCCACCCACGTGGCCGAAGCCAGCGGCGGCCAGCAGGAGTTCACCGGAACCCCAGCCTACATGGCGCCCGAGTACATTTCCAGCCGGCTGGTGAGTGAGCGTACCGATGTTTTTGCTGCCGGCCTGATCCTGTTCGAGATGCTGACCGGACAGCGGGCCGTCCAGGGCGACAACATCTATCAGATCATGCACCGGATCGCCAACGAGAGCCTGGAGCTGCCCGGGGACGATGGCAATGTGCGTCTGGATGACCGGCTCGGCAACATCCTGCTCAAGGCCACGGCCCGGGATCCCCAGCAGCGCTACGAGAGCGCCTTGCAGTTCCGCCAGGCCCTGGAGGCCTATCTGGCGCCGGCGGAGGATGCGGCTGCCCAGGGGGGCAGCCCCCAGAGCACCGTGGATTTCCTGCTGCGCCGCCTGCGGCATAAGGGCGACTTTCCGGCCCTGTCCGAGTCGGTCAGCGCCATCAACAAGATCGCCTCCAGCGAAACCGAGAGCATTTCCCGGCTGTCCTCCTCCATCCTCAAGGACTTCTCCCTCACCAACAAGATTCTGCGGCTGGTCAATTCCGCCCATTACCGCCAGGCGGGGGGCGGCAACATCAGCACCGTGTCCCGGGCCATCATCGTCCTGGGCTTCGATGCGGTGCGCAATATCGCGGTCACGGTGCTGCTCTTCGAACACCTGCAGAACAAGGCCAACGCCAACCAGCTCAAGGAAGAGTTCCTGCGCGCCAATCTGGCGGGGCTGCTCTCCAAGGACATCGCCATCAAGCTCCAGTACCGGGACCAGGAGCAGCCCTTCATCTGCGCCGTGTTCCACAACCTGGGCCGGCTCCTCTCCCAGTACTACTTTCCCGAGGAAAGCGAGGAAATCCGCAAGGTGATGCTGCAGAAGGATGTGTCCGAACAGGTAGCCGCCCTGCAGGTGCTGGGGGTGAGTTTCGAGGACCTGGGTATAGGCATTGCCCGCAACTGGGGCTTTCCCCAGCTCATCGTGAGCAGCATGCGCCAGGTGCCTTCCGGACCAGTGCGCAAGCCCAATACTCCCGAAGAGCGCCTGCAGGTGCTGTCGGCCTTCTCCAACGAGGTCTGCCAGGCCATCGCCAGCGCAGCTGCCGAGGACAGGGACAAGGAAATCCGCAAGATTTCCGGCCGTTTCGCCGCCTCCGTGCCCATGGAAGAGAAGGAGCTGAAGCAGACCATCCACGCGGCCGTGGAGGAAGTGACCGAATTCGCCCGGATCATCCGGGTCAACCTGCAGCAGACCCAGTTCGGGCGTCAGCTGCGCAAGCTGGGCGGCGACGCCGGAGCGCCCCGCGGCGAGGACACCACGGTGCTGGGCGAAGCGAGTCTTGAAGGCACGGTCCTGGCGGCTGACGGGGCGGTGGATACGGCCAGCTTTGGGGCCGAGGGGGAGAAGGCCCACGATGCTCAGGCGGTGCTGACCGCCGGCATCCAGGACATCAGCAATACCCTGGTGGAAGGCTTCAAGCTCAACGACATCCTGCGCATCATCCTGGAGACCATGTACCGGGCCATGGGATTCCGGCGGGTCATCCTGTGCATCAAGGACGCCAAGCACAACGTGATGCAGGGCCGTTTCGGCTTCGGCCCGGAGGCCAACGAACTGGCCAAGCAGTTCCGTTTCACCCTGAGCTTCACCCCGGACATCTTTCATGCTGCCACGTCCAAGGGGGTCGATATCCTGATCAGCGACATCGACGATCCCAAGATCGCCACCCGCATTCCCGACTGGTACCGGAAGGCGGTGACGGCCAAGACCTTCGTGGTTTTCCCCCTCAACATCAAGACCAACCCCGTGGCCCTGATCTACGCCGATCGGGAAGAGGCGGGCGGCATCGAGATTTCGGAGAAGGAGCTCTCCTTGCTGCGCACCCTGCGTAACCAGGCGGTCCTGGCCATCAAGCAGGTCAGCTGAGCAGAGGGGGGAGGGGCCGCCTGGCTGTCCAGGCGGCGGGGGGCAGGCTGGGCTCAGAAGACCTGCCACCAGGGCTTCTTCTTTTCCAGGCCCTGGGTGTAGTAGACGCTGTTGGGATAGTTGAGGCGCATCACCCGTTCCGCATCGGCGCGCAGGGCTTCCATGCCCATCTTGTCGTAGGCAGCCACCAGGATGAACAGGGCTTCTTCCTGGGCCGGGGTGTTCGGGTACTGCTTGATGGCGTACTGGCTGCGGTTGGCCGAGGCCACGTAGGCGCCCCGCTTCAAATAGTAGCGGGCCACGTGCACCTCGTGGGCAGCTAGGGCATTGACCAGGTAGTTGAGCCGCTGGATGGCATCGGGGGTGTACTTGCTGTTGGGGAAGCGCTGCACCAGTTCCTTGAAGGTGTCGAAGGATTCCCGGGCCGACTTGGGGTCCCGCTCGGTCTGGTCCTGGGTGTTCAGGTAGCCCATGAAACCCAGGTCGCCGTTGAAGGTGATCAGCCCCTTCAGGTAATACATGTAATCCACGTGGGGGTGGTTCGGGTGCAGTTTGATGAAGCGGTCGCAGGCGGCCAGGGCGGAGGCGGAGTCGCCTTCCTTCCAGTGGGCGTAGGCCACTTCCATCTGGGCCTGCTGGGCGTAGCGGCCGTAGGGGTAGCGGGATTCCAGCTTCTGGAAGTACTTGACCGCTTCCTCCCAGTTGTTGTCGTTCATGGCCGACTTGGCTTCGGAGTACAGCTTGGAAGCCGACCAGCCGGCCGTCATGTCGATCTGTTCGGGCAGCAGGCTGCAGCCGGTGGCTAGGGCCACGGCCAGCACCATGGTCATGCGCCGGATGGGAAGCCGCCATGATCCCGGCCTGGGACGGGAAGACATCTGATGGGCCACCTGCTTTGCCTCAACCCCGGGTACACTTCGCATATATGAACAGTCCAGAAGAAAATCCCGAAGATTATAGCCCAAGCCCGGAAGAGGTTCTGTGGGTTCCCGAGAGCGAGGCCGGACGGCGCCTGGATCAGGTCCTGGCCCTGCTGCTGCCTCAGTATTCCCGCAACCGCCTGCAATCCTGGATCAGGGCCGGGCAGCTGTGGCTGGACGGGGAGGTGGAGCGGGAGCCCAAGCGCAAGGTCCGGGGCGGCGAATCCCTGGCCCTGCTGGCAGTCCCCGACCAGGAAACCCTGGCCCAGGTGCCAGAGGATATTCCCCTGAATATCGTCTACCAGGACGAGGCGCTGCTGGTGCTCGACAAGCCGGCGGGCATGGTGGTGCATCCGGGCAGCGGCAACTGGAGCGGCACCTTGATGAATGCCCTACTGCACCATGATCCGGCTCTGGCGGGCGTGCCCCGGGCCGGGATCGTGCATCGCCTGGACAAAGATACCAGCGGCCTGCTGGTGGTGGCCCGCAGTCTGGAAGCCCAGACCGATCTGGTGCGCCAGCTCCAGGCGCGCACGGTGAAGCGGGAGTACCTGGCCGTGGCCCTGGGTCGGGTGGAGCGGGATGGCAGTGTCGATGCGCCCATCGGCCGGCATCCCAGCCAGCGCATCAAGATGGCCGTGGTGCCCGGGGGCAAGCCGGCGCTCACCCACTACCGGGTGCTGCAGCAGTTCGCCGGGGCGACCCTGCTGGCCTGCCGTCTGGAAACCGGGCGCACCCACCAGATCCGGGTGCATATGGCGCACCTGGGTCATGCCCTGCTCGGGGACCCGGTTTATGGCCGCAGCCCTGCCGGGCTGCCGCCCTTTGCCCGTCAGGCCCTGCATGCGGCGCGGCTGGGCCTGCTGCATCCCCTCAGCGGTGCTCCCATGAGCTGGGAGGCGCCGCTGCCCGAAGACATGCGGCAGCTGCTGGAGGCCCTGGAGCATGCCTGAATTCATCATTCCCGACTGGCCCGCCCCGGCTCGGGTGCGCAGCCTGCAGACCACCCGCCTGGGCGGCATCAGCCTGCCGCCCTATGAGAGCCTCAATCTGGGCCTGCACGTGGGGGATGCGCCTGAGGCCGTGGCCGGCAACCGGGCCCGGGTGGCGGCCAGTCTGCCGGCCCAGCCGTGCTGGCTGGAACAGGTGCACGGCACCCGGGTGCTGGACCTGGACGAGGAGGGCACCCGGGAACGGCGCGCCGATGCTGCCTTTTCCCGTCAGCCGGGGCGGGTCTGCGCGGTGATGACCGCCGACTGCCTGCCGGTGCTGTTCTGCGACCGGGAGGCCCGGGTGGTGGCGGCCGCCCACGCGGGCTGGCGCGGTCTCCTGGAGGGAGTGCTGGAAAACACGGTGGCGGCCATGGGCTTGCCGCCGGCTGTGCTCATGGCCTGGCTGGGGCCGGCCATCGGCCCCGGGGCCTTCGAGGTGGGGGAGGAGGTGCGCCAGGCCTTCACCGCCCGGGACCCGGCCGCCGCCGCCTGCTTCGTCCCCGGTGTGCCAGGCCGGCATCTGGCCGATCTCTACGGGCTTGCCCGCCTGCGCTTGAAGGCTTGCGGGCTCACCTCCATCCACGGGGGCGGCTATTGCACCCATGGGGAGGCGGCGCGCTTCTTTTCCTACCGCCGGGACGGGCGTACCGGCCGCATGGCTAGCCTGATCTGGCTGGAAGCGCCGCCGGAGAGCGTATAATCCACTCCCCTTTTTTCAGGTGTGATGCTCAGTGAGCCCCCTCAACTGGATTCTCTTCAGCAGTGTGGCCGGCGGTGCCGTGAGCGTGCTGGCTGCAGCCCTGCTGGGCAACCTGCTCGGGACCGGGCGGCTGTCGCTGCTGGTCTCCTACGCCATCGGCGCCCTCCTGGGGGCGGCCTTCCTGGAAGTGATTCCCCACGCCTTCAGCGATGGGGGCGACCCGACCCGGGTGGCGGCCACCATCCTGGCCGGCATCCTGGGCTTCTTCGTGCTCGAAAAGCTGGTGCTCTGGCGCCATTGCCACCACGACCACTGCGAGGCCCACGATGCCCGTCCGCCCACCCATGATCATGGACGTTCCGGCCTGCTGATCCTGGTGGGCGACACCTTCCACAATTTCGTGGATGGCATCCTGATCGCCGCGGCCTTCATGCAGGATACCCAGCTGGGCATCGTCACCGCCCTGGCCATCATCGCCCACGAGATTCCCCAGGAGCTGGGGGATTACATGGTGCTGCTCCACTCGGGCTACAGCAAGAAGAAGGCCCTGGTGTTCAACCTGCTCTCCAGCTGCTCCACCCTGGTGGGGGGGCTGCTGGCCTATGTGGCCCTCTCGGCCCTGCAATCCTGGATTCCCTACATCCTGGCCGTGGCCGCGGCGAGCATGATCTACGTGGCCGTGGCCGACCTGATTCCCGGCCTGCACAAGCGGACGGAACTGAGTGCCACCTTGCAGCAGGTCCTGCTCATCGGCCTCGGGGTGGCCACCATCTTCCTGGCCCAGAATCTGTTCGGCCATGATCACGGGCCCGCGGACGGGCACGACCACGAACACGGCAGCTTCTACAGTGAGGGCAACCAGCCTCCCTGGGTGCCCCGGGAACAGCCGCCCCACCGGCATTAGCCGGTGGTTCAGGCTTCCGGACGGCGTTCCTGCTGTTCGGCGAGCCGCTCCCGGTGGGCCCGGTAGCGGCGCCGGGTTTTCGAGGTGGCGAAATAGAGGATCAGGCAGCAGGGGATGCCGCCGTAAAGGATGAAGGTGAGGATTCCGGCAATCAGGCTGGTTTCGGTGGCGGCCACCAGGACGGTCACGTAGAGCCAGCCGATCAGGACGATGTGGATGATCATGGCCGGCATTGTGGAAGATTCGCGCCGGCGGGGCAATCGAGGCGAGCCGGGGCTGGCGCTATCCCGCTCACAGCCCTCTGGGCGGCGCGCCCCGTCAATTGACAGTCGCTGGACTGACATGGAGAATCGGTAAGCTCTGTAGTTCATGCCATTTGCCCACAGGAGCTGTTCATGTCTCAGGCGCAGGGAAGCGACGACGCCATCCACCCGTTGTTCCAGCAGTTTTTCCAGGCGGGCCAGTCCATGGCCCAGGGCTTCGTGTCCTTTCTCCAACAGATGCCCCAGACCGGCATCACCCCGCCGCCGGTGCAGATTCCGCCCCAGGCCGAGGAGCTGACGGCCCTGCAGAAGCAGTTCATGGCCCAGCAGGCCCAGCTCTGGCAGGCCATGCTGGCCCGCAGCCAGGGCAAGGACCAGGACGCCCCGTTCAAGGTGGAGCCGGAGCCCGGCGACCGACGCTTCGTGGCGCCGGAGTGGAACGAAAGCCCCATCTTCGATTACATCCGCCAGAGCTATCTGCTCAATGCCCGCTACCTGAAGGAGATGGTGGAGAAGCTGCCGGTGGATGACGAGCGCTCCAAGGAGAAGCTGCGCTTCGCGGCGCGCCAGTACGTGGATGCCCTGGCGCCCTCCAATTTTGCCGCCACCAACCCGGAATTCATCAAGCTGGCGGTGGAAACCAAGGGTAAGAGCATCACCGACGGCATCAACAACCTGATCGCCGACCTGGAAAAGGGGCGCATCTCCATGACCGACGAATCGGTCTTCGAGGTGGGCCGCAACATCGCCACCACGGAAGGCTGCGTGGTCTTCGAGAATGACCTGATCCAGCTGATCCAGTACAAGCCTCTTACCGCCAAGGTGGCCAAGCGTCCCCTTCTGGTGGTGCCGCCCTGCATCAACAAGTTCTACATCATGGACCTGCAGCCGGAGAACTCCCTGATCCGCTTCATGGTGGAGCAGGGCCATACGGTGTTCCTGGTGTCCTGGCGCAATCCCAAGGCCGAGCAGGCGCATCTGGGCTGGAACGACTATCTGGAGCGGGGCCCCATCGCCGCCATCCAGGTGGTCCAGGAGATCAGCCGCCAGAAGGAGATCAACACCCTGGGTTTCTGCGTCGGCGGCACCCTGCTGGCCTCGGCCCTGGCGGTGCTGGCCGGCCGGGGCGAGAAGCCGGCGGCGTCGCTCACCCTGCTCACCACCCTGCTGGATTTTTCCGACACCGGGGAAATCGGCCTGTTCATCGACGAACAATCCCTGGCGGCCCGGGAGGCCGCCATCGGCAAGGGTGGCCTGCTCCAGGCCCGGGAGCTGCAGAGCACCTTCTCGGCCCTGCGTCCCAACGACCTGATCTGGAACTACGTCACCAACAACTACCTGAAGGGCCAGAAACCCCAGGCCTTCGATCTGCTCTACTGGAACTCCGATTCCACCGGTCTGCCCGGGCCCTTTGCCTGCTGGTACATGCGCAACCTCTACCACGACAACAGCTTGCGCATTCCCGGCAAGCTAGAGATGTGCGGCGTCAAGGTGGATCTGGGCAAGCTGGACATGCCGGTGTACCTGCTTGCCACCCGGGAGGACCACATCGTCCCCTGGCACTCGGCCTACCAGAGCACCCGGCTCCTGTCCGGTGCCATCCGCTTCGTCCTGGGGGCTTCCGGCCATATCGCCGGGGTCATCAATCCCGCCGCGAAGAACAAGCGCAGCTACTGGGTCCATGAGGACGTGAAGGCCGATGCCGAGTCCTGGCTGAGCGCTGCCCAGGAGCAGAAGGGCAGCTGGTGGACCGACTGGGCCGCCTGGATCAAGGCCCACGGGGCCGGCGAGAAGGCTGCACCGAAGAACCCGGGCAACGCCAGGTACAAGCCCATCGAGGCTGCTCCGGGCCGCTATGTGAAGGAAAGGGCCGTCTGATCGGCGCCACCCTTTCTTCTGCATGTAATCCCCGCGTGCAACAATAATTCCAAGGAGAGAGACAAGATGAGCAGGATTGCATTGGTGACTGGCGGCATGGGTGGCCTGGGCGAGGCCATCTGCATCAAGCTGGCGGGCCTGGGCTATCGGGTGGTCACCACCCATTCGCCGGACAACACCAAGGCCGGGGAATGGCTGGCCCGCATGAACAACATGGGCTACGGCTTCAAGGCCTATCCCTGCGACGTGACCGATTTCGATGCCTGCAAGGCCTGTGTCGAGCTGGTCTGCAAGGAAGTGGGGCCGGTGGATGTGCTGGTCAACAACGCCGGCATCACCCGGGACATGACCTTCAGGAAAATGACCAAGGCCGACTGGGACGCGGTCATGCATACCAACCTGGATTCCGTCTTCAACATGACCAAGCAGGTCATGGAGGGCATGCTGGAGAGGGGCTGGGGCCGGGTGGTCAATGTCTCTTCGGTGAACGGCCAGAAAGGCGCCTTCGGCCAGACCAACTATTCCGCCGCCAAGGCCGGGATGCACGGCTTCACCAAGGCCCTGGCCCTGGAAGTGGCCAAGGGCGGGGTGACCGTCAACACCATTTCCCCGGGGTACATCGGCACCCGCATGGTGACCGCCATTCCCCAGGAAATCCTGGATTCCAAGATCCTGCCCCAGATCCCCGTCGGGCGTCTGGGCAAGCCCGAGGAAATCGCCGGCCTGGTGGCCTATCTGGCCTCCGACGAGGCGGCTTTCGTCACTGGCGCCAACATCTCCATCAACGGAGGCCAGCACATGTTCTGAACCGGAACGGTGCTTTCTCTGTTAATTTGTCGCTTCAACAACATCATCAACAAAGGGAAGGAAACTCTATGACCCAACGCGTTGCTCTCGTAACTGGTGCCATGGGTGGTCTCGGTACCGCCATCTGTCAGGAACTGGCCAAGGCCGGTCACAAGGTGGTTGCCGCCTACCATCCCCAATTCGACAACAAGGATGAGTGGGTGAAGGAAATGGAAGCCGCCGGCTTCAAGGACTTCATCCCCGTCGCTGGCGACGTCTCCGACATCGCTTCCGTCCAGGCCATGGTGGCCGAGGCCGAAGCCAAGGCCGGCCAGATCGACATCCTGGTGAACAATGCCGGCATCACCCGCGACAAGATGTTCGCCAAGATGGAAAAGGATCAGTGGGATGCCGTCATCGCCACCAACCTGACCAGCCTGTTCAACGTCACCAAGCAGTGTTCCGCCAAGATGGCCGAGCGTGGCTGGGGCCGCATCATCAACATCTCCTCCGTCAATGGCGTCAAGGGTCAGGCTGGCCAGACCAACTACTCTGCCGCCAAGGCCGGCGTCATCGGCTTCACCAAGGCCCTGGCCCAGGAACTGGCCGCCAAGGGCGTGACCGTCAATGCCATCGCCCCCGGCTACGTGGCCACCAAGATGGTCATGGCCATCAAGCCCGAAATCCTGCAGACCATCGTGGATTCCGTGCCCATGAAGCGTCTGGCCAAGCCCGAGGAAATCGGCTTCGCCTGCGCCTTCCTGTCCTCCGACCTGTCTGGTTTCACCACCGGTGCCACCCTGAACATCAACGGCGGCCTGTACTACCAGTAATCGCTGCCAGACGCACGGATGCGCCAGAAGCCCGGGTTTCCGGGCTTTTTCCATTCTGGCGGGGGATTTCCGGTCCCCGGTATTGAGCTTCCGGCTGGCTGCCTTTGCCGGAGCGGCGCAGAATGTCTCCTGAAAGCAAGAAGAGGAGGAGGGTATGAAGATCAAGATCAGGCATCTGCTGTTGGGGTTGCTGGGGGGGCTGGCCCTGCTGGGGCAGGCCTGGGCCGGGCCCGTGTACAGCTTTTCGGTGGCGCCCCAGTTCGAGCGCCGGGTCCTGTTCGGCATCTGGCAGCCGGTGCTGGCCGAGCTGCAGCAGCGTACCGGCCTGCGCTTCGAGCTGGTGACTTCCCTGTCGGTCAATGACTACGACCAGGATATACGCCGGGGCCGTTACGATTTTGTCTATATCAATCCCTACTTGATGCTGGATGCGGCCAGGTCTCCCGGTTACCTGCCCCTGGTTCGGGATGAGCGGCCTCTGCACGGCATCCTGGTGGTGCGCCAGGACAGCCCGGTCGAGAAGGTGGAGGAACTGCAGGGCAAGACCCTGGCCGTGCCCGCCCTCTCGGCCATGGGGGCCAGCCTGCTGCTGCGGGCCGAGCTGGAGCGCAAGTTCGGCTTGCGCCTGCGGCCGGTGATTGCCAAGACCCACAGTTCCGTGTTCCTGCATGTGGTCAATGGTCTGGCCGACGCCGGGGGCTCCGTGCAGAAGGCGTTGTCCGAGCAGGAGCCCCAGGTGCGCAATGCCCTGCGGGTGCTGTATCGCACCAGCGATGTGGCTTCCCATCCCGTGGCCGTGCACCGGCGGGTGCCGGCAGAGGTGCGCGAGCAGGTCCGGCAGGCTTTCATCGCCATGTCCGCCGATCCCGGCGGCCGGGCCCTGCTGGCCCGGATTCCCATGCAGGAGGCAGTGGCCGCCCGGCTGGAGGACTACCAGGTGATGGAAGAACTGCATCTGGAACGTTATCTGCAGGAATAGGCCCATGTCCCTGCGCTGGAAACTGCTGCTGCCCTTGTTGCTGGCGACCGCCCTCATGGTGCTGACCATGGAGCGGCTGTGGCTGGACCGTTCCCTGGCCCTGGTGGAGCGGCAGCAGGTCCAGTCCATGCAACGCCACCTGGACAGCCTGGGGGAAACCCTGATTCCCCTGGTAATGGGGCAGCAGCTGGACATCATCCACGAAAACCTGGATGCCCTGATGCTGCGCAACCCGGACTGGGTGGCCATGGTGCTGCTCGATGCCCGGGGCCGCCAGCTCTATCCCCTGCAGCTTGCCGGCCGGGATGGGCAGCGCCTGGAGCA
Source organism: Azovibrio restrictus DSM 23866 (assembly GCF_000429665.1). Lineage (GTDB taxonomy): Bacteria > Pseudomonadota > Gammaproteobacteria > Burkholderiales > Rhodocyclaceae > Azovibrio > Azovibrio restrictus. The sequence goes on along the minus strand of NZ_AUCH01000001.1, from coordinate 153,613 downwards.
GGAGGGGGAACGCCGGCACCTGACGGCGCCCCTGAATTTCGGCGGCCAGGAACTGGCCCGGCTGGAAGCCTGGGTGGATCTGGCACCCTACATGGAGGCCCAGCGGGCCGAGTATCGGGAAATCAGTCAGATCCTGCTGGGCATCCTGCTCCTGGCCACAGGCTCTCTGGTGATCCTGGTGGAGTGGATCGTCTATCGCCCCCTGCGCCGTCTTTCCAGCGCCGCCACCGCTCTGGCCGAGCAGGATTACGATGCGCCCCTGCCCGCCGGAGGCAGGGATGTGCTGGGCACCCTGGTGGGCAGCTTTGCGCGCATGCGGGAACGGCTGAAGGTCCTGCATGGGGAGCTGAGTCGGGAAATCGAGGAGCGTCGGGAGGCCGAAATCAACCTGCGCAAGTTCTACCTGGCGGTGGAACAGAGCCCGGAGAGCATCGTCATCACCAACCTGAAGGCCGAGATCGAATATGTGAACCGGGCCTTCCTGCAGGTCACCGGCTTCACCCAGGAGGAGGTGTTGGGCCAGAACCCGAGGCTGCTGCATGCGGGCAAGACGGGCCAGCAGATCTACCGGGCCCTGTGGGAGGCCCTGGTGGCCGGGCGCTCCTGGCGCGGAGAGTTCGTGAACCGCAAGAAGAATGGCGACGAGTACGTGGAGTCGGCCATCATCATGCCCATCCGCCAGGCGGATGGGGCCATCACCCACTACGTGGCCATCAAGGAAGACATCACCGAGAAGAAGCGCATCGCCGAGGAACTGGAACGCCATCGCAGCCATCTGGAGGAACAGGTGGCGGAACGCACCGGCGAGCTGGTTCTGGCCAAGGCTGCGGCTGAGGCCGCCAACCAGGCCAAGAGCGCCTTCCTGGCCAACATGAGCCACGAGATCCGCACCCCCCTGAATGCCATCCTCGGGCTCACCCACCTGATGCGCAAGGAAGCCAGCCCGGGGCAGCTGGAGCGCCTGGCCAAGATTGACAATGCCGGCCGGCACCTGCTCTCCATCATCAACGACATCCTGGACATCTCCAAGATCGAGGCCGGCAAGCTGCAGCTGGAAGAAAGCGACTTCGCCCTCTCCGCCGTCCTTGACCACGTGCGCTCCCTGCTTTGGGACGCGGCCCGGGCCAAGGGGCTGGAAATCAGCATCGACGGGGACGCGGTGCCGGTCTGGTTGCGCGGCGACGTGATGCGCCTGCGCCAGGGGCTGCTCAACTACGCCAGCAATGCCATCAAGTTCACCCAGGCCGGCAGCATCTGCCTGCGGGCCCGGCTGCTGCAGACCCGGGGGGAGCAGCTGCTGGTCCGTTTCGAGGTGGCCGATACCGGCATAGGCCTGGCCCCGGAGCAGATGGGCCGGTTGTTCCAGGCCTTCGAGCAGGCGGATGCCTCCACCACCCGCAAGTACGGGGGCACCGGCCTGGGGCTGGTGATCACCCGGCGCCTGGCGGAGCTGATGGGCGGCGAGGCCGGCGTCGAAAGCACCCTGGGAGTGGGCAGCACCTTCTGGTTCACGGCCCGGCTGCAGCGGGGCCGGGGCGGGCCCCTGCAGCAGGAGCGGGTCGTGGGCGATGCCGAGCAGCAACTGCGGCAGCGCCACGAAGGCATGCGCCTGCTGCTGGCCGAAGATAACGCCGTCAACCGGGAGGTGGCCCTGGAACTGCTGCACGGGGTGGGGCTGGCCGTGGATGTGGCCGAGAACGGGGTGGAAGCGGTGGAACTGGCCCGTCAGCACCGCTACGACCTGGTGCTGATGGACATGCAGATGCCCCATCTGGATGGCCTGGAGGCTACCCGGGCCATCCGTGCCCTGTCGGGCTGGGCCGCCATTCCCATCCTGGCCATGACCGCCAATGCCTTCGAGGAGGACCGCCGGGCCTGCGCGGCAGCCGGCATGAACGACTTCATCGCCAAACCCGTGGAGCCCGAGTTCCTCTACCACTGCCTGCTGAAATGGCTGCCCAGCCAGGGGAGCGGCAGCGTGGCTGACGGGGCAGGGCCTGCCCAGCCTGAGGCGGCTTCCTCCTGCCACGAGTTAGCTGCCGTGCCGGGGCTGGACCAGGTTGCCGGTCTGGCCCTGGTGCGGGGTAACCGGGAAAGCTACCGGCACATCCTGGAGCTCTTTGTCTCGGGGCACGGGGAGGAGGGGGCGCAGCTGCAAGAAGCCCTGGCCCGGCAGGACTGGCCTGCCATCCAGGCCCGGATTCATGCCTTGAAGGGGGCTGCCGGCAACCTGGGGGCCGTGGCCCTGGCGAGACAGGCGACGGAGCTGAACCTGAGTCTGAAACAGGGGCGGCAGGAGGAGGTGGCCCGGCAGTTGCCGGCTTTCGTTGCTGCCCTGCAACAACTGCTGGCCGATCTGCGCCTGGCCCTGGCCAGCCGGGAGCGTCCCGATACGGCGCCGCCCCAGGTGCTGTCCGGGGACGAAATCCGGGATGCCTGGCAGGCGCTGCTGCAGCTGCTGGAAAGCGACGATCTGGGCGCCCGGCGCCTGCTGGCCAGCCGCCGGGCCGTATTTGCCGGGGTGCTGGGGGAGGAGCGCTGCCGGCAGCTGGAGGCCTGGGTGGCCGACTTCGATTACGACCAGGCCATCCTGTTGCTGCGGGAATCCGCCTGAGCCGGCCTGGGCTTCGGCGCCGGGGAGAGCGGGGCAGGCTTTTTCATTTATAATGCTGCACCGCACATAAACAGCCCTCGGGGAAAACCACATGACTGAGCAGGTCCGGCTGATCAAGAAATATCCCAACCGCCGTCTCTACGACACCAAGACCAGTGCCTACATCACTCTGGGCGACGTCAAGGAACTGGTGCTGAAGTTCGAGAATTTCAAGGTGGTGGATGCCAAGAGCGGTGACGACCTGACCCGCAGCATCCTGTTGCAGATCATCCTGGAAGAGGAAACCGGCGGCGTGCCCATCTTCTCCACCGAGCTCCTGGGCCAGATGATCCGCTTCTACGGCAACGCCATGCAGGGCATGCTGGGCAAGTACCTGGAAAACAACATCAAGATCTTCGTGGAGTTCCAGCAGAAGCTCCAGGACCAGCCCCGTTCCATGTATGGGGAGAACCCCCAGATGCAGACCGATTTCTGGGCCCAGTTCCTGAACTTCCAGCAGCCGGCCATGCAGAGCATGATGTCCGCCTACATGGACCAGAGCAAGAAGATGTTCCAGCAGATGCAGGACCAGATCCAGAGCCAGACCCGCAACATGTTCACCGGCGTTCCCTACGGTCCGGCCGGGGACGACAAGCAGTAAGGCTGGTCCGGCTCAGTTTTCCTGGGCCGCCTTGCCTGTTCCTGCAGGCCTTCCCCCGGCTTTTCCTCCTCCCGTTTTCCCTCCCCACTCCAGTTGCAGCAGATGGCGGCCCGGTTGTTGCGGGTCCCTGCGCCCCAGCTGCGCCAGCCAGGTTTCCAGGGCCGGGGCCAGGCGCCCCGGGTGCCAGGCCTGGCCCTCGAGCCGGTAGCGGCCTCCGGGCTGCCCCTGGAGCCGGCCTTCCAGCTGCAGGGGGCCTGCCAGGGTGTGGAGCTGGAATTCCCCCTGACCCGTTTCGCCCCATACTCCGGTCAGCCGGTAGTCGCCCAGGGCGGCCGGCGCCAGGCTGGTGTGCCCGGCCCCATGCCAGCTCACCGCCAGCTTTCCTGCCCAGCCCTGACCCAGGTTTCGGGCCTCGAACTGTTCCAGTCCCAGCCAGCCCTGCCAGCCGCTTCTAGGCAGCTTTCCGTGCAGCCAGGGCAGCAGGGCGGCGGGCAGGCGCAGGTCCTGGCCGCTCAGGGCCAGCCCGCCCGGAGCCGGGGTCAGTTGCAGCTGCCCCTGGTCCAGCCTGAGCTCGAGCATGGGACCGTCCGCCCAGCCCAGCTGCCAGCGTAGCCAGCCCAGAAGCCGGAAATCCTGTTCCCGGCCCAGCAGCAAAAGGCCCTCGCCGCGCCAGAGACTGCCCCGGGTGGCCGCCAGGGCCAGCTGGCCCTGGCTCAGGGCGGGCAGCAGGCGTTCCCCCAGGGTGGCCGGGGCGGTGCCCAGGAGCAGGGCCAGGAAGCATGCCAAGAAGCCCGCCAGGAACAGCAGGGGCCGGCCTGCTGCCTTCCTCATGGGGCCTCCGGCCCGCGCAGCAGGGCGTCCACCTGCACCCGGCCCGGGCCCCGGGGCTGCAGGTGCAGCTCCGTGGGGCGCAGGCCGAACTCCTGCTGCATGCGTCCCAGCCACTGGAGCCAGCCGTCGAAGGGCACCTGACCCTGGAGCCGCAGCAGGCCGCCCCCTTCCCATTGCAGCCGGGCTTCCCCCCCCAGTTCCCCGGCGCTGGCCAGGATGGCCTGCTGCACCCGGGGTTCGGCCAGGCTGGGCAGGGGGGGCGCCGGATTGTTTTCCAGCTCCTGCCATTGGGCCTGGCCCTGGCGCATCAGCGCCAGTTGCTGCTCCAGGACGGGCAGCTGACGGCGCAGCCGCTGGCTGCGTTCGTGGGCGGTCCACAGGAGCTGCCCCAGCATGGCCAGAGCCAGGATCAGCGCCAGGCTACGCAGGGCCAGCCGCTCCCGGGGGGCGAGCGCCTGCCAGCGCTCTTTCAGGGCGATCAGGGTGCTGTTCATGGGGCGCTCCCGGGGGTGATGTCCAGTTTCAGGGCCAGCATCTCCCCCTGCCGTTCCTGTTCTTGCAGGCGCAGCCGCAATCCGGCGGCGCCCAGCCTGGCCTGCAGCACTTCCAGCCCGGCGGCGGGCAGGCGGGCCCGGGCTTCGAGCCGGCCGTCCAGGTAGTCCAGCTGCTGCAGTTCCAGCCCCGGGTGCTGGCCTAGTGCCTGCAGCAGGGGCAGGAAGTCCCGCTCCCCCAGCAATCCCCTGGCCTGACGCCGGGCATCCAGCTGCCGTTGCAGCTGCAGCAGGGGATCCACCAGGACCGCCTGGGGAAAGGTCTGGCGGAAGTGGCTGCGGATCTGCGCCTGCAATTGCCCTGCCTGCCAGGAGAACAGGCCCCATTGCAGCAGCACTAGGCAGCAGCTGGCGACGGCCAGGGTCAGCAGGGGTTTCTTCAGGAAGCGGTAATGGTGTCCCGGGAGATGGCTGGAACTGCGCGGGCTGTAGTCCCCGTGCAGCAGGCCCGGCCCCGGGGCGGGCTGGAAGGGGCAGCCCTGTTCGGCTTCCAGTTCCCAGGCGGGGGGCAGCGGTTCGGGCGGGGGCTGACCCCCATGGCGCAGCAGGGTCGGCTGGCTGTCTGCGGCCAGCAGCGCCAGCCACTCCCGGGGGTATTCCCTGTAGCCGCCGGCCTGGGCCAGCAGCAGGGTGTCCCCGTCCCAGCGGGCCGAGCGGCGGGGCTCAGTCCCGGTCCCTGCCGGAGGCAGCAGGGCGCCGGCCGGCCAGGCGGCCTCCACTTCCAGCCCCAGCTCCCCGAGCAGGCCCAGTAGCCCTTCCAGGCGGGTCCGGGAAATGACGGCCACCTGGCCCTGGCCGTCCTCCTGGCGGGTCAGCAGCAGGAACTGGCACTGGGCCGGATCGTCCAGCAGCCGTTCTTCCAGGGCGGCGGCCAGCACCTCCGCCCGGCTGGCGGCCGTACCCCGGGGCAGCAGCACCTGGTGCACGGCCACCTGGGCGCCCTGCAGCAGCAGTTCCACCCGGGGCCGGGCCTCGGGGGCGTTCTCCATGCCGGGCCAGTGGCGCGGGGCGCTGCGGCCCTGACCCAGGAGTCGGGTCCCGTCGCAGAGGAACCAGGGGCAGTCCAGGTGTTCCTGGGGCCAGCGGGAGTCGATCAGTAAGCGCAGGGTCGTCATTGCATCAGTAACCAGAGCAGTTGGGGCTGGGGTTGTTGGGGCGTGCGTCGCAACAGGCCCTGGAAGGTGGCCTGGGTGTCGCCTACCCGGGCCGTGACCACGGCCAGGAAATGGTTGCTGCGGGTGTCCAGGGCGGCGGCGGTGCCGGCCCCAGACAGGCGTCCCTGATAGTCGGACAGGTCCCGGAACGGCAGTTGTTCCCGGCTCCGGAGCAGTTCCTGGAGTTCGGCCGGGCCGAGCTCCGGGTGCAGGGCGGCGAGGAGCTGGGCCGAGGCGGTGTTGACGTTGACCGGCTGGGCCTGGGGCAATACCGCCACGTGGGGACGCAGGCGGGCCAGCACGGGACCGTCGTAGCCCTTCACCCGCAGCAGGTTGGAGAGATGTTCCAGGGGCCGGTTGGCGGCCGGGTAGGGAGGCTGGAGGGACAGGTAATAGTCATCTTCCGCGCCCTCCGGCCGGGAGCTGGCGTCGGCATCGAGCCAGTCCGCCAGGGTGTCGGCCAGCTGGGGCGGGAGCTCCAGGGCCCTGAGCAGGCGGCGGTAGAGGTCCAGGGCCTGGGGGTCGATGCGGCCGTCCCGGACCAGGTTGTTCAGGTTCCAGCGCCCCTGCAGGTCCTCCAGGTAGCCGGATACCTCGCCTCCCTCGGCCTGGAAGGGGGGCAGGGGGCGGGCCCAGGCTTCGCCCGGGTGATCCATGGCGCTACGGCGGCCGTCTTCGGCCAGCAGCAGCCGGGCGTATTCAATGCCGCTCCTGGCCAGCTCCCGGGCCTGGGCGTGGTCCCGGGCCGCGGCCTGCTGATCGGTCCAGCGGCTCAGCTGGGTGAGCAGGGCCGTGGCCAGGACCGCCGCCAGGGCGGTCACCAGGAGGGCCATGATGATGGCGGCGCCGTGGTGCCGGAAGCTGCCCATCTATTGCCCCACCGGAATGTCCACCAGCCGTTCCAGCTCGCCCCCTTCGGCCAGACGCAGGCGCAGGCGCACGGCGCGGGGAAAGGGATTCGCATTCGGGCCGGTATCCACGGGCCAGCTGGCGTGCCATTGCTGGCGGCTGTCCAGGTACTGGAGTTCCAGGAGTTCCACCCCCTCCAGCAGGGGATAGGCCTGGAAATCGCCAGCGGGGGACTCGGGGCTGGGCCAGAACAGCATTTCCCAGCGCCCCTGGTGCCAGCGATGCGCCAGCCGCTGGGTGTCCATGCCTTCGTTGCCCAGGCGGCTCAAGGTGAGCTGGGGCTGGGGTCCGTCCCCGGGCCGGGCCCACCAGGGCGGGGCGGCGCTGCCATCTTCCTGCCGCCCCGGGCGGGCAGCCGGCTGCTGCAGGTCCCGGGCGAAGCGTTCCAGGGCCCGGGCCAGATCCTGCCAGCGCCGGGCGCTCTGTTCCACGTGGGCGGTGCTGCGCTGCATGGCTTCCAGGCCCCGGTAGGCGAGCACGGCCATGATGGCCAGCAGGCTCACCGCCACCAGGATTTCCAGCAGGGTGAAGCCCCGGGACCGGACGCCGCTCATGGCTGCCCCAGGTAGGTGACGATGCTCCCGAGGGCCTGGCTCTCCGGGCGGCTGGCATCCATGACCCGGATTTCCACCCGGCGGAAATGGCGGTTGCCGGTGCTGCTCACCACCTCCCGCCAGAGGAAATCCTGCCGGTCCTGGGTGCTCAGGCCCTGCCGTTCCCCCAGGGCGGGCAGGCGCGCTTCGGTGCGCAGGCTGGCCAGCCGGTTTTCCGCCACCCAGCCGGCCAGAAGCCGGAGGCGCAGCTCGCTGGCCTGGGCTGCCCCCTGGCCTCCGGCCCGCAGGGCGGCGCTCAGGGCGATGGCCAGGATGCTCAGGGCCACCAGTACCTCGAGCAGGGTGAAGCCTTGGGGGCGGCGGGCCATCAGCCGGCGCCTCCCAGGAATTCCAGCGCCATGCGGCCGCTGGGGCTGCCCTGGATGCGCCAGCGGCCGGTGCTGCCGGCAATGTCCACCTGGAAGCGGGGGGACTGGCCTGCCGGAAAGATGATGCGGCCTTCCGACCCCAGGGCCTGGCCTTCCACTTCCAGGCGTTCCAGGCGCTGCTCCCCGTCCAGGGGCCGGGGCTGCCCGTCCGGGCCGGCCAGCACCTGCCAGCTCCCGTCCGCGTGGCGCAGCAGCTGGCGGCCCTCGGGGCCCGGACTCCAGGCGTGGGGCCGGCCCTGGCGCAGGCTCAGTTCAGCGGCCCGCTGCAGTTGCCAGAACCAGTCCTGGACCGCCTGCTGCTGCCGTGCTCGGGCCGGGTCCGGCAGGGTCAGGCTGATGCCGCCGGCCAGTACCGCCAGGATCACCAGGGCCACCAGGATTTCCACCAGGGTGAAGCCCCGGGGCGGCTTACAGGGACCAGTTGCCGATATCCGCGTCATGGCCTTCGCCTCCCGCCTCCCCGTCGGCGCCGAAGCTGAATACATCCACCTCGCCGCGCAGGCCCGGGTTCAGATACTGGTAGGGCTGGCCCCAGGGGTCCAGGGGCAGGCGCTCCACGTAGCCGCCGGCCTTCCAGTTGTCCGGCTGGGGCGCCTGCACCGGTTTCTGCACCAGGGCCTGGAGCCCCTGTTCGGTGCTCGGGTAGCGGCGGTTGTCCAGGCGGTAGAGCTTCAGGGCTTGCATCAGGCTGCCGATGTCCTGCCGGGCGGCGACGATGCGGGCCTCATCGGGCCGGCTCATGACCTTGGGCACGATCAGGGCTCCCAAGATGGCGATGATGACCACCACCACCATGATCTCGATCAGGGTGAAGCCGCGGCAGGGGCGGCGGGCGGAGGAAGGCAAGGAGCTGGGCAGGGACATGGTTTTCCTAGTGCAGCAGTTGGTTGATGGCGATGATGGGTTGCAGGATGGCCAGCACGATGAGCAGCACGAAGCCGCCCATGGCCAGGATCAGCAGGGGTTCCAGGAGGCTCATGGCCACCGCGAGGCGGTTGCCCACTTCCTCCTGCTGCTGGCGGGAGACCTTTTCCAGCATTTCGTCCAGGCGCCCGGTCTGCTCGCCGCTGGCGATCATGTGCAGGAGCAGAGGCGGAAAGCGTTTGTCCCGGGCCAGGGCCCGGTGCAGGCTCACCCCTTCCCGCACCAGGCGGATGGCGCCTTCCAGGGACTCCTGCAGGGGCATCAGCCAGAGCACGGCGCGGCCTGCTTCCAGGGCGTGCAGCAGGGGCACGCCGCTGCCCACCAGGATGGCCAGGGTCTGGGCCAGGCGGGCGCTGTCCACGCTCACCAGCAGCCGGCCCAGGGCGGGCAGGCCCATCAGGCGCTGATGCCAGCGGCGGCGCAGGGCCGGCCGGGCCAGGGCGCGGCGGGCCAGCCAGGCCAGGGCCAGGCTGCCCAGGAGCAGCACGGGCCAGGCCAGGCGCAGGAAATCGCTCACGGCGATCAGGGCCCGGGTGAGCAGGGGCAGGGTCTGGTGACCGCTCTGGAACACCCCGACCACCTGGGGCACCACGTACACCATCAGGGCCATGATCACGGCCGTGGCCACCAGCACCACCAGCAGGGGGTAGATCAGGGCCTGGATCAGCTTCTGGCGCAGGGCGTGCCGGGCTTCCAGGGTGTCGGCCAGGCGTTCCATGACCAGGGCCAGCTGGCCGCTCTTTTCCCCCGCCTGCACCAGGGCCTGGTACAGGGGCGGGAAGCTGTCGTCGAACCGGGCCAGGGCCTGGTGTAGGGGATGGCCGGCCAGGATCTCGCTGCGCACCCCGGCGAGGATGGGGCGGCAGGCCGGGTCCTCGCTCTGTTCCATCAGGGCGCTCAGGCTTTGTTCGATGGGTAGGCCCGCATCGAGCAGGGTGGCCCACTGGCGGGTGAGCAGGGTCAGGGCCTGGTGTCCCAGGCGCAGGCGCCGCCGGCCTGGACCCGGCCGGGCCTGGGCGACGCCTTCCAGGGCCAGGGCGAACAGGCCCTGGGCCTTGAGCTGGCTGCGGGCCTGGCGCAGGGTGTCCGCTTCCACCACCCCGGCCAGTTCGGCCCCTTGCAGATCCAGGGCACGGTAACGGAATGCCGCCATGTTCCCCTCAGTCCCGGGTGACCCGCAGCAGCTCTTCCAGGGCGGTTTCGCCCTGGAGCACCCAGCGCAATCCGTCTTCCCGCAGCAGGCGCAGGGGGGCCGGATGCTCCGGGGCGGCGGCGGCCTGGCGCAGCAAGGCTTCCGGGGCCCGGTCGTGGATCAGGCGGCGCAGGCTGTCGTCCACCTCCAGGAGTTCGTAGATGCCGGAACGGCCCTGGTAGCCCGTCTGGGCGCAGCGGGGGCAGCCCACGGGCCGGTACAGCCATTGCGGCTGATGCGGCACCAGGCGTTCCAGCTCCGCCGGGTCGGGACGGACGGCCTCCTTGCAGTGGGGGCAGAGGCGGCGCACCAGGCGCTGGGCCAGGACCCCCTGGAGGCTGGAGGCGAGCAGGAAGGGTTCGATGCCCATGTCCACCAGCCGGGTGACGGCACTGGCGGCGTCGTTGGTGTGCAGGGTGGCGAGCACCAGGTGGCCGGTGAGGCTGGCCTGGACGGCGATCTGGGCGGTTTCCAGGTCGCGAATCTCACCTATCATCACCACGTCCGGGTCCTGGCGCAGGATGGCCCGCAGGGCCTTGGCAAAACTCAGGTCGATGCGCGGATTGACCTGAATCTGGCCGATACCCTGGAGCTCGTATTCCACCGGGTCTTCCACGGTCATGATGTTCTGCTGGCGGCCGTCCAGACGGGACAGGGCCGCGTACAGGGTGGTGGTCTTGCCGGAGCCCGTGGGACCGGTGACCAGCAGGATGCCGTGGGGCTGGCGGATCAGGCCGTCGATCCGGGCCAGGGTGTCCGGGGCCATGCCCAGGGCGGTCAGGTCCAGGCGTTCCGGGTCCTTGTCCAGGAGCCGCAGCACCACCCGTTCCCCGTGCCGGGTGGGCAGGGTGGACACCCGCACGTCGATGGGCCGGCCCGCCACCCGCACGCCGATGCGGCCGTCCTGGGGCAGACGCTTCTCGGCGATGTCCAGGCTGGCCATGATCTTGATGCGCGACACCATGGCCGCGTGCAGGGCCCGGTTGGGGGCGATCACGTCGCGCAGCACCCCGTCCAGGCGGAAGCGCACCACGGACTGGCGCTCGAAGGCTTCCACGTGGATGTCCGAGGCCTCCTCCCGCACCGCCTGGGTGAGCAGGGCGTTGATCATGCGGATGATGGGGGCGTCGTGCTGGCTGTCGAGCAGGTCCTCCACGGGCGGCAGCTCCTGCACCAGGCGGGCGATGTCCAGATCCTGGCCGATGTCGTCGGCCACCTGGGCCGCCGTCTGCTCCCCCTGGCCGTACTGGCTGTCCAGGGCGCCCATGAAGGCTTCCGGGCTGACTCGCTCCAGAGGCGGGGCCACCTGCCAGTGGCGCCACAGCTCGGCCAGGATGGCCGGGTCCGCGTCCTGGCGCAGCCACAGGCGCGCCGCCGCCTCTCCCTCCTGGCGCAGCAGCACCCCGTGGGTCTTGGCAAAGGCGTAGGGCAGGGGCGGCAGGAGGCTCAAGGGGTGGGCTCCTGCAGGGCGGGTAGCCGCGGCGGCTCGGACTCGGGAATCAGTCCCCGCTGGTCCCGGGCAAACTGCTGCTGGGTGCCCAGCAGCTGCTCGTAGCGGTCCTGGGTGTAGCGTTCGTAATCGGCGCTGTCGCGCACGATGCGGGGGCGCAGGAAGACCATCAGCTGGGTTTTCTTGCGCTTCCGGGTCTCGTAGCGGAACAGGTTGCCCAGCACCGGCAGGTCTCCCAGCACCGGCACCTTGTCGTCGCCGCTGCCGTAGTCGTCCTCGATCAGCCCGCCCAGGGCGATGATGTTGCCGTCGTCCACCAGCACGTGGGATTCCAGGGCCCGCTTGTTGGTGGTGGGGCCGGCAGTATTGCTGGCCGTGCCGCTCTGGACCGTGGAGGTTTCCTGGTAGATCTGCACCCTGACCACGCCGCCCTGGGTGATCTGGGGGCGCACCTTGAGGGTCAGGCCCACGTCCTGGCGCTCATAGGTCTGGAAGGGGGTGACGCTGGTGCTGGAGCTGCCGGTGTTGGTGTAGGAGCCGGTGACGAAGGGCAGGTTCTGGCCGACGATGATCCGGGCTTCCTCGTTGTCCAGGGTGAGGATGTTGGGGGTGGACAGGATGTTGGCCTTGGCCTCCGACTCCAGGAAGCGGGCCAGGACCCCCAGGTTGGTGATGGTGCCGATGCCGGGGATGTACACCTGGCCTTTGGCGACGCCGATGTTGAGGCCCTGGCCGGCGCTGCCCACGTTCTGGGCGGTGCTGATGATGTTCTGGCCGCTGCCGCCGAAATTGGTGCCGCCGAAGAAGCGGGAACCGTTGCTGTTGCTGCCCAGCCCGGAAAAATCCTGCCACTGGAGGCCGAATTCGGTGGCCCGCTCGGAGGAGAGCTCCACCACCAGGGCTTCGATATAAACCTGGGCCTGGCGCCGGTCGAGCATTTCGATGACATTGCGCAGATTGTTGAAGATGGGGCCCGGGGCGGTGATGATCAGGGCGTTGCTGGCCACGTCGGCCTGGATCAGGCTGCCCGCCTGGAGGCCGCCTGTCGGGCTGGCGCTGGGGGCGAGGGGGGGCGGGGTGTTGCTGTTCTGGCTGGCGGCCGCGCTCGGGGCTGGGGCCGTCGGCGCGGCGGTGCTCAGGGCGGCGGCGGACTGGCTGTTGTTGGCGCTGCTGTTGTCGCCCCCCAAGATGGCCCGCAGGGTCTGGGCCACCCGGGTGGCCTGGGCATTTTTCAGATACACCACGTGGATGTTGCCCAGGCCCGATTCCTCCTGGTCCAGCTCCGCCACCAGGGCCCGGGCCCGGGCCAGCAGGCCGGGGTTGTCGGTGCGCAGGATCAGCCGGTTGGCGCGAGGGTCGGGAACTGCCGTCAAAGCCGGCTGGCCCGGCAGGTTGCCGCCCTGCATGCCGCTGTAGAGCTTGTTCAGGTGTGCTGCCACCTCCACCACCGAGGCGTGGCGCAGGCCGATCACCTGGGGTTCGTCCCCGTGGGAGACGTCGATGGCGGCGATGATCTTTTCCAGCCGGCGCAGGTTGTCGGCCGCATCCGTGATCACCAGGGCGTTGCCGCCCGGATGGACGGCGATGGACTGGTTCGGGCTCACCAGGGGTTTCAGCACGGCCACCATCTGGTTGGCCGATTCATGGCGGATGGGGAACACCTGGGTCACCACCTGCTCCCCGGAGACGCCGCCCCGGCCCACCAGGGGGCCGGCCTGGGTACGGGCCTCGGCCTCGGGGAGGATCTTGGTGGCCGAGCCCCCTTCCACCACCGCGTAGCCCTGCAGGCGCAGGGCCGAGACCAGCACCTGGTAGGCCATGGGGCGGGGAATGGGCTTGCCGGAGACGATGTTGATGTTGCCCTTGACCCGGGGGTCCATGATGAAGTTGCGGCCGCTCACCTGGGAGATGGCCTTGACCACCGACTCGATGTCCGCATTGACGAAGTTGAGGGTGACTTCCTCGCCGCTGTTGCCGGCGCCAGACTGGGCCTGGGCGGCGGCGGGCAGGCCCAGCAGCAGGGACAGACAGAGGGCCGCCAGCAGCGGGCGGCTTCCCTTGGGGGAAGGCTTCATTCGCGGGATCTCGGAAAACTGGGTTCAGGAAGGGCCAGGCGGGTTTCCACGCCGTCCCGGGAGAGCCACACGGCCCGGGGCTCCATGCGTTGCAGCACCAGGCCCGGGGCGGGACTGGCGCCGTTGGCCACCACCAGGGGCCGGCTTTCCCCCTGGCGCAGCAGCAGGGCGGCGCCCGGCTTGTCGCCGCTGGCGGCGATCAGGCCTACCAGCCGGAACTCCTGGCTTTCCGCCTGGGTCGGCCGGGGCTGGGCGGCCAGGCCGAACAGGTGCAGTTCGGCCAGCTGGGCGGCGGTGGCGGAAGGGCTCTCCGGCAGGGGCGGGGCGGGCAGGCCGCGGGGAGTGAGGAACTGCCAGAGCTGCAGTTGCAGCAGCCAGATACCGCCCAGGCCCAGGGCCAGGGCCAGGAAGCGGGCCAGCCAGCGGTGCGCCCCGGGGGGTAGTTGCACGCCGCGGGCGTCAGAGGAACGGGGCGAAAAAAAGGGCAGGCGCGGCAGCGCGGAAAAGGTCATGGGTTCTTGGAAACGGGGGCGGCGCTAAAGGGCTGCACTATAGGAAACCCAGGTGACAGGCCTGTTACATGCCAGGGTGCGGCGGCCAGTAAAAAGCCCATCCCCCGGAGGGAATGGGCTGCAGGGTGCGGCAGGGGAAAGCTCAGACGCCGACCGGGCCGCCGTCGTTACGGGTGATGACGATGGTGGTGGAGCGGGGACGGGCCGTGCCGCCATCCGGGTAGTGGCTCTGGTAATTGGCCGGGGTGCCGATGTCGGCGGCGGTGGTGTTTTCACCCGGGTGCTGGATGTTCACGAACAGGGCCTTGCCGTCGGGGGTTTCGGTGATGCCGGTGAGCTCGCAGCCCTTGGGGCCGACCAGGAAGCGCTTCAGCTTGTCGCCGGGCGCCTTGCCCACGTAGGTGGTGACGTTCTGATCCGCGTCGCCATTGGCGGGGACCACCTTGCTGGTCACCGTGACGGCGCCGCCATCGCTGACCGTGCCGGGGAGGGCGGCCAGCAGCATGCAGTTGGTCATGTCCGTGTAGGCGCCATCGTCGGTCTGCAGCCACATCAGGCCCGGGGTCTTGCGGCTGAACCAGAGTCCGTCAGGGCTGGAGAAGTCGTTGTCGTCGGTCAGGTCGGAGAGGTTGATGTGGGCCTGGTAGAAGGCTTCGTCATAGTTCACGTTGGCGGCATCGGCCTTGGCCTGGGCCCCGAACAGGTACACGTCCCAGACGAAGCTGGTGGCGGTGGGGTCGCTGCCGTTTTCGCGCCAGCGCACGATGTGGCCATTCACGTTGCCCTTGTTGGGGGAGTTGCCGCCCTTGCTGTCCTGGTAGTAGCGGGGGTTGGCCGCGTCCAGGCCCTTGCCGGCGGAGCCGCGGCTGGCGTTGTTGGTCAGGGTCACATAGACATCGCCATTGACCGGGTTGATGCCGGCCCATTCGGGACGGTCCATCTTGGTGGCGCCCAGGGCGTCGGCCGCCAGGCGGCAGTTGATCAGCACATCGGCCTGGTCGGTGAAGCTGTAGGTGGCGTAGCCGGCGATGGCGGCCTGGGCGATGTCCAGCTTCAGCCAGTTGCCGGTGCCGTCGGCGTTGAAGCGGGCCACGTAGAAGCTGCCGTTATCCAGGTACTTGTCCCCGGCAGCCAGGCCCTTGTTGGCGTCGGCCGGGTCCCAGTTGGCGGCGGAGACATACTTGTAGATGTACTCGTTCTGGGCGTCGTCGCCCATGTAGAACACCAGGGGCTTGCCGGCGGTGACCTTGGCGCAGTTGCAGCCCTCGTGGCCCATGCGGCCCAGGGCGGTACGCTTGCGCGGTGCAGCCGTGGGGTTGAAGGGATCCACCTCGACCACCCAGCCGAAGGTGTTGGTGATGTTGCGGTAGTCCAGGTTGGCGCTGGCGCCGGTGACGCTGGCATTCCAGCGGTCATAGAGGTCGCCGGCGGGAGTGGCGTTGGCCCAGCCGTAGCTGCCGTTGCTGCTGGTGATGCCGTAACGCTGCATGGCCACCTGTTCCTGGGCGGTGTGGGTGGCAACGCCGCTCTTGAAATAGCCGGCCCAGTTTTCCTCACAGGTCAGGTAGGTGCCCCAGGGGGTGTCGCCGTTGGCGCAGTTGTTGAGCGTGCCCCGGGTCTGGGTGCCGTTGGGGGAGTAGGCGGTGACCATCTGGGCATGGCCCCGGGCAGGACCATGGATGTCGCAGGGAGTGGCGGCCGTGATGCGGCGGTTGAAGCTGGAGGCGGTATTCAGTGCGAACGCCCCGGATTTCTTCTGGATCTCGATGACGGACACCCCGTGGGCATGGACTTCCTTGTCCACCTCGGCAGCAACCCGGGCGCTGACGTTGTAGGCGGCCACTTCGGCCGGGGTGTGCAGGAAGATGCGGGTGATGTTCTCGTGGTTCATGCAGATGATGCCACGCTCGGCATTGGCCGCATCCCAGCCGTTGCCGGCGCTGTTGAGGCCGAAGTAGCTCATGCCGTCATTGTGGTCGCCGCAGCGGTACTGGAAGCTGGCGGCCGTATCGGTGCCGTCGTTCAGGTAGGCGGGCGTGCTGGTGTTGATGGGGTCGCCCAGGCGGTACAGGGGAGTGGCGGTATAGCCGGCGGGAACCACGACCATGTCGGCCAGGCTCTTGGCGATGGGATTGAAGCTCAGGGTCAGGGGCGGGGTTTCGTTGTCATCGTCGCTGCCGCCATCGGAGCCGCCGTCGTTGCAGCCGGCGATGCCGAAGGAAAGCATGGAGGTGGTGAGCAGGCCCAGGCTGCCCTTGAGCACGCTGCGGCGGCTCATGCGGGCTTCCAGGATGCTGGTGAAGCTGGGGCTGTCGCTGTTGTTGTGGCCCGTATCGTCAGCGCTCTGGAATTCGCGCTTGGTCATGGGGAGTTTGTCGTTCACGTGGAGCTCCTGTCCGGTTGGTGAAGCCTGGGAATCTAGCCCGCCGGGGTTACGCTTTTATGTTGCCAATATGACGGCCGTTCCCGGGCCACCACTGCCGCGTGCGCCGGCGCCAAAAACGGGGATAATCTCCCGTCATCGTGTAACCCCCGGATGTGAGGCATCATGCAGAACAAGGTACTTGTGGTGGACGACAGCCCGATCAGCCTGGAGATCATGGAAGCCACCCTGGCGGATGCATTCCAGGTCTGTTGCGTCACCTCCGGCGAGGCATGTCTGGAAGCCGTGGCCCGGGAAGTCCCCGACCTGATCCTGCTGGACGTGGAAATGGGCGGCATAGACGGTTACGAAACCTGCCTGCGCCTGAGGGAAAACCTGGATGTGCCGGTGATCTTCGTCTCGGCCCACGACACCCTGGAAGAACGGCTGGCCGGCTACGACGCGGGAGGCGACGACTTCATCGTCAAACCTTTCGACGGGGAGGAAATGCTGCGCAAGGCCCGGCTGCTGGTGGAAAAGCACAACCGGCAGCTGGAGCTCAATGCCCAGCAGGCAGCCATGCGCGAGATGGCCCTGCACTACCGGCGGGACCTGGGGGAAGCCGGGGTATTGCTCAACTTCATGCGCCACAGCCAGAACTGCCTGGATTACCAGGAACTGGCCCAGAAACTGGTGGCCGCCATCAAGGCCTACGACGTGATCGCCCACGTGCAGCTGCGCTGGAATGAGGGCTGCTGCAATCTCACCCCCCAGGGCGAAGCCTCGCCCCTGGAAGTGTCCATCATCGAGCAGAGCCGGGACCTGGGCCGTCTGTTCCAGTTTTCCTCCCGGCTGGTGCTCAACTACGACATGGTGTCCATCCTGGTGCTCAACATGCCCCGGGACGCTGCGGCGGCCACCCGTCTCCAGGACACCCTGATCACCCTGGCGGAAAACACCGAGGCCATCGCCGAGGCGGTGAACATGCGCCAGGAGTCGGCCCAGCGGGCCGAAGCCCTGCAGGTGGCCACCATCAAGAGCCTGGAAACCGTGGAAGGCCTGCGTGACCTGTACAACCGCCAGCGCAGTGAAACCGCCCAGCTGCTGCAGGAACTGGTGAAGAACGTGGAGGATTCCTACCTGTTCCTGGGGCTCACCGACGCCCAGGAAGAAGCGGTGAGCGCCTCCCTGCGCCAGGGGGCCGAACGGATCCTGCAGCTCTTCGCCATGGGCGACCAGATGGACGCACAGTTCGCCTCCCTGCTCGACACCCTGGGCCAGAAGCCCTCCGGCGGGGCCGAGTTGTGGTGAGCTGAGGGCTTGGCGGGCGGGGCTGCCGTGCCCCCATGGCTGCGGCGGCGTGTCCCGGGGGCGGCAGGCGGTATACTCCGGGCTTGTCCATTTGCCCTCTTTGCTATGTCTCAACCCAAACGTGTAGGGATGGTCTCCCTGGGCTGCCCGAAAGCCTCTTCCGACGCGGAACAGATTCTCACCCGCCTCAGGGCCGAGGGTTACCTGATTTCCCCGTCCTACGACGATGCCGATCTGGTGGTGGTCAATACCTGTGGCTTCATCGATGCGGCCGTGGCCGAATCCCTGGATGCCATCGGCGAAGCCCTGGCCGAAAACGGCAAGGTGATCGTCACCGGCTGCCTGGGGGCCCGGGAAAACGTGGTCCTGGAAGCCCATCCCCAGGTACTGGCGGTGACCGGCCCCCATGCCACCGATGAGGTGATGGCGGCCGTGCACCAGCATCTGCCCCCCAGCCATGATCCCTTCACCTCCCTGGTGCCGCCCCAGGGCATCCGCCTGACCCCGGACCACTTTGCCTACCTGAAGATTTCCGAGGGCTGCAATCACAGCTGCACTTTCTGCATCATTCCCTCCCTGCGCGGCCCCCTGGTGTCCCGCCCGGTGGGGGATGTGCTGGAGGAGGCCAGGAAGCTGGCCGAGGCCGGGGTCAAGGAACTGCTGGTGATCTCCCAGGACACCAGTGCCTATGGTGTCGATCTCAAGTACCGCACCGGTTTCTGGGGCGGCAAGCCGGTCAAGACCCGCCTGAAGGAGCTCTGCGAGGCCCTGGCCAGCCTGGGCATCTGGGTGCGGCTCCATTACGTCTATCCCTATCCTTCCGTGGATGACCTGATTCCCCTGATGGCCGAAGGCAAGCTGCTGCCCTACCTGGACGTGCCCTTCCAGCACGCCAATCCGCGCATCCTCAAGGCCATGAAGCGCCCGGCAGCCACCGAGAACACCCTGGCCCGCATCCGCCGCTGGCGGGAAATCTGCCCGGAAATCACCATCCGCTCCACCTTCATCACCGGCTTCCCCGGCGAAACCGAAGAAGAATTTCAGGAGCTCCTGGACTTTCTCCAGGAAGCCCGCCTGGACCGGGTGGGGGCCTTTGCCTACTCGCCGGTGGAGGGCGCCACCGCCAACGAGATTCCCGGTCTGCCCCCGGAAGAGGTGCGGGAGGAGCGCCGCCGCAGGCTGATGGAGCTCCAGGAGGACATCAGCGCCGACAAGCTGGCCGAGAAGATCGGTCGGGAGATCACGGTGCTGGTGGATGCGGTGGACGAGGAGGGGGTGATGGCCCGCACGCCCGGCGATGCGCCGGAAATCGACGGCCTGGTGTACGTGGACGGCTTTTTCGACGCCGAGCCCGGGGATTTCATCCAGGTCAGGATCGTGGACGCGGATGAGCACGACCTCTACGCCGAACCCCGCTGAGACTTCCCGTTTCCTGGAGCGCCTGGCCGCCATCGTCGGTCCCGGGCGGCTGCTCACCGATCCGGCCGACCTGGCTCCCTGGCTGACCGACTGGCGCGGCCGCTACACGGGCCGGGCCCTGGGTCTGGCCAGGCCGGGCAATAGCGCCGAGGTCCAGGCCCTGGTCCGGGCCTGCGTCGCGGCCGGGGTGCCGATGGTGCCCCAGGGGGGCAATACCGGGCTCTGCGGCGGCGCCACGCCGGACTCCAGCGGCAAGGCCCTGATCATCCAGCTCGGGCGGCTGGACCGCATCCGCCAGCTGGACGCCGGCAACCACACCCTGGTGGCCGAGGCCGGCTGCACCCTGGCCAATATCCAGGAAGCCGCAGCGGCGGCCGGGCGCCTGTTTCCTCTCTCCCTGGCCTCGGAGGGCAGCTGCCAGCTGGGGGGCAACCTGTCCACCAATGCCGGCGGCGTTCAGGTGCTGCGCTACGGCACCACCCGGGACCTGGTCCTGGGGGTGGAGGCGGTGCTGCCCAACGGGGAGCTCTGGGACGGTCTCAAGGCCTTGCGCAAGAACAACACCGGCTACGATCTGCGCCACCTGCTGATCGGCGCCGAAGGCACCCTGGGCATCATCACCGCTGCCGTGCTGAAGCTTTTTCCCATGCCCAGGAGCCGGGTCACCTGCTGGCTGGGGGTGGCGTCTCCAGCCGCCGCCGTGGCGCTCCTGGAGCGCACCCTGGAAGTCTTCGATGCGCGCCTCACCGCCTTCGAGCTGGTCTGCCCCCGGTCCCTGGGCCTGGTGCGGCAGTTCATGCCAGGGGCCGTGGCCGTGCCCGAGGCGCCCTGGCATGTGCTGTGCGAATTTTCCGGGGCTGGCGGGGACGAGGCGCTGCAGGCCCGGGTGGAGGAATTCCTGGCCCTGGGCATGGAGGCCGGGAGTCCCCTGGCGGCCCTCCTGGCTCAGTCGGAAAGCCAGCGCCAGGGGCTCTGGGCCCTGCGGGAAAACATTTCCGAGGCCCAGAAGCGGGAAGGCCCCAGCATCAAGCACGACATCGCCCTGCCCATCACCGCCATCGCCACCTTCCTGGATCGGGTGGCTCCCCGCCTGGAGCAGGTTTTTCCCGGCATCCGCCACGTGGTTTTCGGCCACCTGGGGGACGGCAACCTGCATTTCAACCTGTCCATGGCCGGGCGCGACGCCAACGGAGCCCTGCTGCAGCGCCAGGCCGAGGCCAACCGGCTGGTCCACGACCTGGTCCATGAGCTGGGCGGCAGCATCTCCGCCGAGCATGGCCTGGGGCAGCTGAAGCGGGAGGAAATCCGGCGCTACAAGTCGCCGGTGGAGCTGGCGGCCATGGCCGCCATCAAGGGGGCTCTGGACCCCCTGGGGCTGATGAATCCAGGCAAGGTGCTCTGAAAGCGGGAATGCACAGGGGGTATTGCAAGGAGGCGAGGGCTGCTGCTAATCTCCGTCTCAGGTCCGGCGTTTGATCTGGATCAAGAAAAAAGGGAGGCCCCATGAGTAACAACAGCGAAAAATTGCGTGCCGATCTTCTGAATTTCGGCCAGGACGTGGCGGAAAAAGGCCTGGTGGGGGTGGTGGAAGTGCCCGCTCGGGAAGTGCGTTTCGTGGAGCAGGCCTATCGTTCCAGCCTGTTCTGGCTGGCCTGCACCGGGCTGCTAACCTTGGGGCTGGTGGGTTTCCGTTTCATGGGCTGACGCTGACCAGGCCGGCGGCACCGGCCCGGTCGTCAGGCTGCAAGCCCCGTTGTGCAGCACCGGGGCAGAGCCGATCAATGGAGGGGTTTGCTGGCGAACAGCCGGGCCACGTCTTCCTTGCTGAAGCGGTATTCCCGGTTGCAGATGTCGTCCTTCACCAGGATTTCCCCATGCTCGGCCAGCACGGCCTCGGCTTCTTCCCGTCCCAGGGAGAGCAGCATGCCTTCCACCTTTTCCCGGTCCTCCGGGCAGTGGTGGGTGACCGGGCGGGGGTCATAGAGCCGTACGCCCTTGCCGCTTTGTTCCCCCTGCAGGATTTCCTCGTGGAACAGCCGGCCCAGCAGGGTGGCGGCATCCAGTTCCAGCAGTTCCGCTTCCTTGACCGTGGCGGCCAGATGGCTGATCCGGTCCCAGCCGTCCGGGTCCAGGGCATCGGCGCCGGGCAGTTTCTGCAGGAACAGGCAGCAGGCGGCCTGGTCGCTGGCGGCCAGGAAGAGGCGGGCGGCCTGCTGTTCCGACTGCTCCAGGTAGTGTTCGAAGATGCTGGCGATGGAGTCGCCTTCCAGGGGCACGAAGCTCTGGTAGGGCTGCCGGGCCACGGGGAAATCCAGGTTGAGCATCAGCTGGCCGCCCTGGTCCGCGCCCAGCAGCTGCGGCACCGGGGCCGGGGCCAGATTCGCTACGGCTCGGGCCATGCCGCGCAGACGCAGTTGTTCGTCGCAGTCCATGACCAGCAGGGAAATGGGGCCGCCGCCGCGCAGCTGGAAGGTGAGCCGGCCGGGCTGTTTCAGCTGCGCGGCGATGAGCACCGTGACGGCAGCCATCTCGCCCAGCAGCCGGGCTTCCACGGGGCCGTAGCCCCGGCCCCGCTGCAGGCTCTGCCAGCTGGGGCCCAGGTGCACCAGGGCGCCGCGGATGTCCAGGCCCTCGAACAGGAAACGGGTGACGGTATCCGGGCTCACAGCAGCTCCTTGGCGTATTTTTCCGGGTCGAAACCCACCAGCAGGGTCTTGCCGGTGTCCAGCACCGGGCGCTTGATCAGGGCCGGGTATTGGGCCATCAGGGCCTGGGCCTTGGCGGCGTCCACCCCGGTCCGTTCTTCTTCCGTGAGTTTCTTCCACATCAGGCCCCGGGTGTTGAGCAACACCTTCCAGTCGGCCCGGGCCATCCAGTCGGGCAGCTGGCTTTCGGCCACACCGGCCTTCTTGTAGTCGATGAATTCGTAGGCGACGCCCTGTTCACTCAGCCAGTTCATGGCCTTCTTCATGGTGTCGCAGTTCTTGATGCCGTAGATCTTCAACATGGGAACTCCAGAATGCGTTGCGGCCCGGTCTGGCGGGCCGCATCGGGGGCGAATGATAGCAGGGCGGGCCAGCCCCGGCATCCCGGGGCGGGGTTTTACAGGAAGCGCATGAGGAACTTGCGGCTCTGGTGGTTCAGGGCCTGGCGGTCCCGGATCAGGTACTGGAGGCCGTGGTGGTCGGCGATGATCAGGGCGTTGGGACCCAGGCGGCGGATGTCTTCCTCACCCTTCAACACCAGCCGGGTCGGGCCCCGGTCCGTGTCCACTTCCCAGGTGCTGGGGGTGGCAAAGCTGCTGACGTGGCGGATGGCGCGGATTTCCGGCATGAATTCCCGCTGTTCCAGCTCTTCCTGGAGGAGCCGGGCCATGGTTTCCGGCAGGGCTGCCAGGGTGTCGATCCAGAGCAGTTCGTGGCCTTCCGGGCTCATCAGGGCCAGACCCTGGTCGGGGGCGGTGATGGCGAAGGCGCGTACGGGGACAACCCCGGTGTGGGCTTCGCCACTGGCATCGGTAAACACCAGTTGGCCAAAGGCATTGCGTTCCAGTTGTAGGGTTTGCATGGTGCTTTCCTCAGGCGGAGGCCGGGGGCAGGCCCAGCACTTCGTCCAGCTGCTTGGTCTGGGCCTGGTAGAGGCGGTAGTAATGGTCTTCTTTGGCCATCAGTTCGTCGTGATTGCCGATCTCCACGATCTGGCCCCGGTCCATGACCACCAGCCGGTCGGCCTTTCTCAGGGTGGACAGGCGGTGGGCGATGGCGATGGTGGTGCGGCCCTTGATCAGGTTGTCCAGGGCCCCCTGGATTTCCAGCTCGGTTTCCGTATCCACGGCCGAAGTGGCCTCGTCCATGATCAGGATCTTCGGGTCGATCAGCAGGGCCCGGGCGATGGAGATGCGCTGGCGCTCGCCGCCGGAGAGGGCCTGGCCCCGTTCGCCCACCAGGGAGTCGTAGCCGTGGGGCAGGCGCAGGATGAATTCGTGGGCATGGGCGGCCCGGGCGGCGGCGACGATTTCCTCCCGGGTGGCGTCGGGGCGGCCGTAGGCGATGTTCTCGGCGATGGTGCCGAAGAACAGGAAGGGCTCCTGCAGCACCAGGCCGATGTGCTTCCTGTACTCGGACACGGGCAGGCTGCGGATGTCCACCCCGTCGATATGGATGCCCCCGTCGGTCACGTCGTAGAAGCGGCAGATCAGGTTCACCAGGGTGCTCTTGCCCGAGCCGGAGTGGCCCACCAGGCCGATCATCTCGCCCGGGCGGATGTCCAGGTCCACGCCCCTGAGCACCGTGCGGCTGCCGTAGCGGAAGCCCACCCGCTGGATGCTGATGCTGCCTTCCACCCGTTCCAGGTGCTGGGGTTTGGTGGGTTCGGGGACGCTGGAGACATGGTCGAGGATGTCGAAGATGCGCTTCGCCCCGGAGGCCGCCTTCTGGGTCACCGAGACGATGCGGCTCATGGAATCCAGGCGGGTGTAGAAGCGGCCGATGTAGGCCAGGAAGGCGGCCAGCACGCCCACGGTGATCTCGTCGTGGGCCACCAGCCAGATGCCGAAGCCCCAGACGATCAGGAGGCCCACTTCGGTAAGCAGGGTGACCGTGGGGGTGAACAGGGACCAGACGAAGTTGACCCGGTCATTGACCGCCAGGTTGCGGTTGTTGGCTTCCCGGAAGCGGGCTACCTCGCGCTTTTCCTGGGCGAAGGCCTTGACCACCCGGATGCCCGGGATGGTGTCGGCCAGCACGCTGGTGACGTCGGCCCAGAC
Source organism: Azovibrio restrictus DSM 23866 (assembly GCF_000429665.1). Lineage (GTDB taxonomy): Bacteria > Pseudomonadota > Gammaproteobacteria > Burkholderiales > Rhodocyclaceae > Azovibrio > Azovibrio restrictus. The sequence continues at coordinate 129,922 of NZ_AUCH01000001.1, read as the reverse complement.
CCGGTCCACCTGCTCGAAACCGTGGCGCAGCTTGTCGCGCACGAAGTGGATCATCCAGGCGATGAAGGGCAGGGGCAGCAGGGTCACCAGGGCCAGCCAGGGATTGATGGAGATCAGGATGGCCGCGGTCATGGCGATCATCAGCACGTCGGTGGCGAAATCGAGCAGGTGCAGGGACAGGAAGACGCAGATCCGGTCCGACTCGCTGCCGATGCGGGCCATCAGGTCGCCGGTGCGCTTGCCGCCGAAATATTCCAGGGAGAGGCCCTGCAGGTGTTCATAGGTGGTGGTGCGCAGGTCGGCGCCGATGCGCTCCGACACCAGGGCCAGGATATAGGTCTTGGCCCAGCCCAGTGCCCAGGCCATGAGTGCCGCCACCAGCAGGCCGCCCAGATACAGGGTCACCTTGTCCTGGTCGATGGCCTGACCGTTCTGGTAGGGAATCAGCACCTCGTCCATGAGCGGCATGGTCAGGTAGGGAGGCACCAGGGTGAAGGCGGTGGCGGCCAGGGTCAGCAGGAAGCCGGCCAGCAGCCGCCCCTGGTAGGGTCTGGCGAAGCGCCAGAGGCGCAGCAGGGTCCAGGTGGAAGGCGGTTGCAGCAGGGCCTTGGCGCAGGTGGGGCATTCTTCCTGGCCGGGCACCATGGGGTTCTGGCAGCGTTCGCAGAGGATTTCTTCCGGCGCCTCGGGGGCCTGGCCGGTTTCCAGTTCCAGGATGCGGGCGGCAAAGGCATCCATCAGCCGCCGGGCCTGCACGTCCTGGCCCAGGGTGTAGTGCCAGAAGGCCCGCCGGCCATGGGCATCCATGAGTTCCAGGGTGACCACCCCGGCATGGTCCCGGCGCCGCAACTCCAGGCCGGGCTGGCAGGCCCATTCCCGCACCTGACCGCTGGCACTGGCGGCCAGGAGGCGCCGGGAGCTGAGCAGCAGGAAGCCGGGGGCAAAGTGCAGGTTCTCATCCAGGTCGGTGGTCATGCCGGCCAGGGAGGTTTCTTCCGGGGACAGCTGGGATTCGAGACGGTTACGCAGATCGTCAAAGGACATGGGCGGCATCAACAGGGGAGGACGGCAGGGCGCCGAAGGGCGGCATTATCCGCAAAAGCGGATGCCAGAGTTAACTGGCGATGGGGCCCCAGGTTGACCGGGGCCCGGGGTTTATTTGCGCGGCCGGGGCTCAGAACGGTTCCGGCTGGTGCAGGGCATAGCCCTGGGCGTAGTCCACGCCCAGTTCGCGCAGGATGGGCAGGAGCTCCGGCACCGCCACGTATTCGGCCACGGTTTTCAGCTGATGGGCCCGGGCCAGGCCGACGATGGCTTCCACCGTGGCCCGGTCGATGGGGTCCTGCAGCAGGTTGTGCACGAACTGGCCGTCGATCTTCAGGTAATCCACATGGAAGCGCTTCAGGTAGCCGAAGGAGGAGAGGCCGCTGCCGAAGTCGTCCAGGGCCATGGTGGCGCCCATGTGGTGGGCATCGGCGATGAAGGCCAGGGCGCCGGCCAGGTTGCCGATGGCCTGGCTTTCGGTGATCTCGAAGCAGATCAGGCGGGGGTCGATGCGGTGATGGGTGATGCGGGCGGCGATGAAGTGGCGCAGCTCTTCCTCGGCCAGGCTGCCGCCGGAGAGGTTGATGTTGAGGTGGTGGAAGGGCAGGTTCCCCGCATCCAGCCGGGCCCGGATGCGGGCCAGGGCGTGGTCGATGACCCAGCGGTCGATGAAGGGCATCAGGTTGTAGCGCTCGGCGGCCGGGATGAATTCGCCCGGGGGCACGATGCGGCCATCCTGGTCGCGCATGCGGATCAGGATTTCGGCGTGGTCGGCGTTGCGGCCATCCAGGCAGGCAATGCGCTGGTGGTAGAGCACGAAACGGTCTTCCTGGAGGGCGGCGGTGATGCCGGTCAGGGACAGGAGCTCCTGCTGGCGCTGGCGGAAATAATCGTCTCCGGGGGCATAGACCTCCACCCGGTTGCGGCCGTGCTCCTTGGCCGCATAACAGGCGGTATCGGCGGCGATCAGCAGGCCGGTCACCGTGTCGATCTGGGGCGAGACCTGCACCAGGCCGACGCTGGCCCCCAACTGGAAGGCCTTGCCTTCCCAGATGAAGGGCAGGGCGCGGATCTCGTCAGTCATCCGCTGAGCGCTCTGGCGAGCCTGCTCCAGGGTCTTGTTGCGGATGATCAGGCCGAACTCGTCACCCCCCAGCCGGGCCACGAAATCGGCGCCGAAGCGCTCGCTCATGACCCGGGCCAGGTTCTGCAGCAGGCGGTCGCCGGCGGCATGGCCGCAGCTGTCATTGACGGCCTTGAACTGGTCCAGATCCAGGTAGAGCACGTACAGGGCCTGGTTGTGGCAGAGGCGCAGGGCTTCCTCCAGGTAGGCCTCGAAGGCGCGGCGGTTGTGCAGCCCGGTGAGGGGGTCGTGGCCGGCCTGGTGGGCCAGTTCCTCCACCCGGGTTTCCACGGCGCTGGCCATGGTGTTGAAGCTGCGGGCCAGGAGGCCGATTTCGTCCTGGGTGGAAATGTCCACATGCACCCGGTAGTCCCCTTCGGCGACCCGGCTGGCTGCTTCGGCCAAGGTGCGCAGGTGGCGGGTGAGCCACAGGCTGGTGACAAAGAGCATGATGGCCGTGAGCAGGATGCCCGCCAGGGCGACGCTCATGCCCTGCCAGATCAGGCGGCTGCGGGCGGCGGCGATGAACCCGGTGGACAGGCCCAGCTGCACCTCCCCATAGGTCTGGCCGATGTAGGTGACCGGGAAGCGCACATGCAGGGTCTGCCCCCAGGGGACGCTGGCCTGGGGTTCCGGCAGGGTCTGTCCGGCATCGATGCCGGAGGCGGCGAGGATCTGGCCCTGGGGGTCCCGGACCGCGATGTAAAGCAGTTCATCGGTCTGGCGCCAGCCGTCGAGAATGTCCCGCAGGGTGGCATAGTCCCGGGCCACCAGGGGCACCGCGATGGCGGTCTGGTAGGCCCGTTCCAGGGACACCACATGCTGGTTCAGCTGGCGGGCCAGTTCCTCCTCCATGCGCAGCAGGCCGCTGACCAGCATCCCGGCCAGGGCCAGGAGTTCGATGATCAGGGCCGCCAGCAGCAGACGGGAACGGAGGGAGCGGAAAAAGGGGACGGAGCTCATGGTGGCCTTGGGTTACGGGGTTTCCAGTTCCATCTGCTGGCGCACGATGGCCACATAGGGGGTGAGGGCCTGGAGGTCGGCATCGCTGACCGGGTCGTAGCCCTGGTAGCCGGTGTCGAGGAAGAAACGCTGGCCTGAGGGGCTCTCGGCGAAGTCCCGCAGGGCCTTCCTGATCGCGGCGATGCGGTTGTCCCCGAGGCGGCGGTGGGCCAGGGTCATCAGGTGCGGAATGCGGATTTCCGAGGGCAGTTCCACCACCTTGCTGCGCACGTCGGGAGGAATCTGCTTCAGGGGGGTGTGGGTGGTCAGGGCGGCGTCGGCTTCGCCCACCGCCACCGCGGCGATGGCGGCTCCGTGGGTGGGATATTCGCGGATGCGGTAGTCGCGGCCCGCCTGCATGCCCTTGTCGGCCAGCCATTTCATGCCGCCGATGGAGGAGATGGAAAACAGGCTGGACAGGGCGATCACCCGGCCGCGCAGGGCCTCCGCATCGCCGATGCCGCTGTCCGGACGGATGACGAAGATGGGCTGCAGGGGGGCACGGTAATGGACCAGGGGCACGTAGCCCTTTTCCGCCGACATCACCGCGAAGTGGGGGCCGGTGATCAGCAGGTCATAGCGCCCGGCCAGGGACTCGCGCACGAAGCTCGTGTAGTCGGCCGCCGTGAACACGTCGATGGGCTGGCCCAGGCGGGCTTCCAGGGCCTGGCGCAGGGGCTGGTGGGTCTTGAGCAGGGCCAGGGCGCTGTTGAAGGGCATGATGCCCAGGGTCAGCCGGGTGTCGGCACGGGCTCCGGTTCCGGATAGTAGCAGTGGCAAGACGGCAAGTCCTGCCAGGAAGGTCCTGCGGCCTGTATGCATGATTTCTCCGCGTTTTTGGAGAATCTATCACTTTGGGCCTATTTTGTCTCCAGCATCATGTCATGGAGCCTTGGGCAGCAGAGGCAGGGTGATCTGCATCAACAGGCCGCCGCCGGGCCGGTTTTCCGCCGTGATCCGGCCCCCGTGGGTTTCCAGGGCGCGGCGGGCAATCGCCAGTCCCAGGCCGTAGCCGTTCGGGTGGCTGTGCGGGTGGGCCCGGCAGAAGGGTTTGAAGATGGTTTCCAGGGCTTCCGGTGGCACCCCGGGGCCCTGGTCGCCGATGTTAAGCCGCAGCCAGCCGTCTGCGGCCGCCGCTTTCACGTCGATCAGCCCTCCGGGCGGCGAATACTTGAGGGCGTTGCGGATCACGTTTTCCAGGGCCCGGCCCAGGAGTTCCTCCCGACCCCGCACCCAGGCCTGTTCGGGGCCCCGGTATTCCACCCGGCAGCCGCTGCCGGAGGCTTCGAAGCTGGCGTCCTCGACGATGCCTTGGAGCAGGGCGGCCACGTCCACCGCCTCGTCCATGGGGCCGGGCATGCCCGACTCCAGGCGGGCCAGGGTCAGCAGTTCGCCCACCAGCCCGTCCATGCGCCGGGTTTCCCGCGTCACCCGCTCCAGGGTCACGGCCATCTTTTCCGGGTTCTGCTGGGCCAGACCGATGGCGGCTTCCAGCCTGGCCAGGGGCGAACGCAGTTCATGGGAAACGTCGTGGAACAGGCGGCGCTGGGAGGTGATCAGGGATTCCAGCTGCTGAGCCATGGCGTCGAAATCCTCCCCCAGCTGGGCGAACTCATCGTGCCGGCGGCCCAGGTGCGCCCCTACCCGGGTATCGAGCCGGCCCGAGGCCACGGCCCGGAAGGCGGCCTGCAACTGGCGGATGGGCTTGACCACGTACCAGGCCAGCAGGGCGCTGAAGGCGAGGCTGGCCAGCAGTCCGGCCAGGATGTGGAACCAGGGCAGGGGCCGGGGACCGGGGGAGGGGCCGGCTCCCTCCATTCCGGGCAGCGGTGGCCGGAGGCCCGCCTCGTCCGGGAGTGGTGCGCGGAATTCCGGGGGCGGGCGGAGACCCGGGGAATGGGGCGGCATGTAGAGCAGGTAGGTCTGGCCCGCCGGGCTCAGGACCTGCAGGGCTGCGGCCTCCCCGTTTGCCTGGCCGGCGGCCAGCATCTGCCGGGCGGCGGCCAGGGGCTCGGGATCCAGGGGGCGGTCCAGGAGCTCCCGGCCCCCTGCATCCACCACCAGGATCTGTTCCGGCCCCCGGTAGTCCTGCAACTGCCGGCGCAGGGCGGTTTCGCCGCCCTGGCGCAGGACCTGAGCGGCCAGCTGCAGCACCAGTTGACTGCGCGGGTCCCTGTTCAGGAGCTGCTGGCGGCTGTCCGCATGCAGCCAGATGAACAGGCCAACGCTGCCCCCCAGGAGCAGCTGGGCGCCCTGGAAGGCCAGGAAGAATTTCCAGAACAGGCGTCCCATCGCTTATTCCCGGGACAGCTGGTAGCCCTGGTTGCGGATGGTCTGGATCCAGTTCTGGCCGTCGGCCCGCTGTCCCAGCTTGTGCCGGATGCGGCTCATGTGCACGTCGATGCTGCGGTCGAAGCGGGACAGGGGGCGGCCCAGCCCCTGTTCGGACAGCTCCCCCTTGCTCACGGCCTTGCCTGCATGCCGGGCCAGCAGGGCGAGCAGGTTGAATTCGGTGCTGGTCAGTTCCAGGGGCAGCGTCTTCCACTCGGCGGTGCGCAGCTGGGGAAAGAGTTTCAGGGGGCCGGCCAGGATGGGCTGGGACAGGCTGTCGTCCCCCTCGTCCCGGGCCTGGAAGCGGCGCAGCACGGCGCGGATGCGGGCGGCCAGTTCCCGGGGGGTGCAGGGCTTGGGCACGTAGTCGTCGGCGCCCATTTCCAGGCCGACGATGCGGTCCACATCATCTCCCTTGGCCGTCAGCATGATCACCGGCATGTCGCTCTGGGCCCGGATCCGCCCCAGCACCTCGACCCCGCTCATCAGGGGCATCATCACGTCGAGCACGGCCAGATCATGCCTGCCGCTCAGGGCCTCACGGCTGCCGCTTTCGCCATCGTGGACCAGGGTCACGGCAAAGCCCTCCTGTTCCAGGTACTCCCGCAGCATCGCCGACAATTCCTGGTCATCGTCCACCAGCAACAACTTCGCCATTTCTTGCAACCTCCTGTTTCAGCGCTGCCCATGATAGCGCCAAGCCTCCCGCTCCTAACCCGGGCGCTGCCTGGCTTTACCAGGATTTACATGGGACTTACCGCCTTTAACCGGCGCCTGAAACACAATGGCATGGCCCCGGGCGCCCCTGTCCGATCAGGTCCGGCCCAGCCATTACCAAGGAGATTCCCATGTCCCACACTTTCGATCTCAGACACTTCCTGCTCTTGAGCAGCCTCGCCCTGGGCCTGCCCCTGCCGGCCCGGGCCCAGATGCCTCCCGGTCCGGAACTGCCGCCGCCGCAGCGCCTGGCCGGGGCCGACTGCCGGCCCGGCCCCTTCCAGGGTGAGCCCCTGCCGCCGTTCCTGGCGGGCCTGGGTTTGAGCGAAGCCCAGCAGGACAAGCTGTTCGAGCTCATGCACGGCCAGGCCAGGCAGCGGCGCGAACTGGGCAAGGCCCTGGCCCGGGCCGATGCCGCCCTGGCCGAGCTGGGGCTGTCACCCGCCTATGACGAGGCCAGGGTCCGGGCCCTGGTCCAGCGCCGGGCGGAGGCCCTGGCGGAACTCACCTTGCTGCAGGTGCGCAGTGAGCACCAGATGTATGAACTGCTGACCCCCGAGCAGCGCCAGACCTTGGCTTCCCGGCCTCCGCGCCGGGAGGGGCCCGGCCCCGACGCAGGCCCCCGGCCCGGGCCTGAAGGCCGCCATCCTCCGCTCCGGGGGCAGGAGCCCCGCTGAAACAGGGTGGGCGCGGCTGTGTGCCTCTGTTCCAGGCGTGACCGGCAGCCTCCGGGGGCGGCAAAACTTGCCGCCCTCTCCGGTCTGTTCATGCAAGCCCATGTTTTCCAATCCGGATTTGCTGCCGGGGCATGTGCCCCTTTTTGCCGCCATGCCGGGGCGGACTGCCGCTACCGGGCTCCGGCGCCGGGGAAATGCTCGAAGAACCGGGCCAGGGCTGTTTTTCCTTAACTTAACTTTACCCGGATTTACTTCGAATAACCTGAATATTCAGTGATTTAGGCCGGTTAATTGCAATAGGGGGGAGCAGCCTCCGGCCTGGCAAGGGGCGGCAGGTACCCCGGGGAGAGGCCGGCAACGGCCCCTTCAGGTTCGTCCATCATTGCATTTGCGAGGAGTTCGCCATGTCTATCAGCAGCGTCAGCAGCAACTCAAGTCTGTCCCAGTACTACAGCACCCGTTCCCTGAAGAACGACACGTCCGAGGTCGTCGATAAACTGTTCTCCCAGCTGGACACCAAGGGTCAGGGCTACCTGGAAGTCAGCGATCTGGAAAACGCTTTCAGTCAGCTGGATTCCGGCAGCGACTCGGGGGTCAGTGCCGAGCAGGTGTTCAGCAGCCTGGATCAGGACGGGGACGGCAAGATCACCAAGGACGAGATGTCCAGCAACCTGGAAAAGCTGGCCGAGGATCTGAACAGCCAGTTTGACGCCATGCGCGTGGCCTCCGGCATGCCTCCGCCGCCGCCGCCCGCCGAGGCAAGCAGCGAGGAGGACGAGGGCTTTACGGCCGAGGAGCTGGAGTCCCTGGCCAGCAGCACCGAGGACAGCAATCTGGCCACCCTGATGAACAGCCTGGCTGCCAACTTCGATGCGGCCGATACCGACGGGGATGGCAAGGTCAGCAGTCAGGAAGCCAGGGCTTACCAGGAGTCCAGCAATACCGAGACGACCAGCAGCACGGCCAGCACCGACAGCACCAGCGAGGCGGCCATCATGCGGCGCATCATGGATCTGGTGCAGGCCTACGGCTCCGGCAGCAGCACCGACAGCGGCCTGTCCGTGTCCGCCTGACGCGGGGTTCCGCGGTGCCCAGGGGCTCCCTGTTTTATCTGGGAGCCCTTTTCATTTGGCACAATTATTTCAGGCGCGGGTAAACCAGCTGTGGAATGATGCGTTTATTTGGGCACCGGACATGAACGGTGTCGATTAATCCACGCTGGAATATCCCCATAAAAATGACCCATAAAAGCATCGAATTCCGCCGCATCCAGTATCTGCGCGGTCCCAATGTCTGGACCTACCGCCCGGTCCTGGAGGCCCTGGTGGATATTGGCGAACTGGAGGACTTCCCCTCCAACAAGATTCCCGGTTTCTATGAACGTCTGTCGGCCTGGCTGCCTTCCCTGATCGAACATCGCTGCAGCTATGAAGAGCGGGGCGGTTTCCTGCGCCGGGTCCAGGAAGGCACCTGGCCCGGGCACATCCTCGAACACGTGACCCTGGAGCTGCAGAACCTGGCCGGCATGCCCGGCGGTTTCGGCAAGGCCCGGGAAGTTTCCGAACGGGGTGTCTACAAGGTGGTGGTGCGGGCCTGGAACGAACAGGTGACCCGGACTGCCCTCCAGTACGGCCGCGATCTGGTGATGGCGGCCATCGAGAACCGGCCCTTTGACGTGGCCGCCTGCGTCGAACACCTGAAGGATCTGGTGGATACTCACTGCCTGGGCCCCAGCACCGGCTGCATCGTGGATGCCGCCGACGACCGGGATATTCCCGCCATCCGTCTCACCGACGGTAACCTGGTGCAGTTGGGTTACGGCTGCCGCCAGCGCCGCATCTGGACGGCGGAAACCGACCGTACCAGCGCCATTGCCGAAAGCATTTCCCGGGACAAGGATCTGACCAAGACCCTGCTCCAGTCCTGCGGCCTGCCGGTCCCCGAGGGGCAGCTGGTGGATAACCCCGAGGCGGCCTGGGAAGCTGCCGAGGACATCGGCCTGCCGGTGGTGGTCAAGCCCGATGACGGCAACCACGGCCGCGGCGTGTTCCTCAACCTGAATACCCGGGCAGAGGTGGAGGCCGCCTACCGGGTTGCCAATGAAGAAGGCAGCAACGTCATTGTCGAGCGCTACATTCCCGGCATCGAGCACCGGCTCCTGGTGGTGGGTGACCAGGTGGTGGCGGCTACCCGGGGCGAAATTGCCCAGGTGGTGGGGGATGGCCAGCACAGCGTGCGCGAGCTGATCGACCTGCAGATCAACGCCGATCCCCGTCGGGGCAGCAGCGAGGAGCATCCCCTCAACTTCATCGGCCTGGATTCCGCCGCCCGGCTGGAAATCCAGCGCCAGGGCTACACCCCCGAAGACGTGCCGGCCGCGGGCAAGGTGGTGGTGGTGCAGCGCATCGGCAACCTGGCCATCGACTGCACTGACGAGGTGCACCCGGACACGGCCCGCACCGTGGCCCTGGCCGCCCGCATCGTGGGGCTCGACATCGCCGGGGTGGACCTGGTGGTGCAGGACATCTCCAAGCCCCTGGAGCCCCAGGCGGGGGCCATCGTCGAGGTCAATGCCGGTCCCGGCCTGCTGATGCACCTGAAGCCCGCCGAGGGCAAGCCCCGGCCCGTGGGCAAGGCCATCGTCGAGCTGCTGTTCCCCAATGGCGACAGCGGCCGGGTGCCCGTGGTGGGCATCACCGGGGCTAGGGGCAAGACCGCCACGGCGCGGCTGCTGACCCATTTCCTTGACCTCACCGGCCAATACATCGGCATGGCCTGCAGCGACGGCATCTTCCTCAACCGCCGCCAGGTGGAAACAGGGGCCCAAACGGCCAAGGTCCAGTGGGAGGCGGCCCGCCGGGTGCTGATGAACCGCCAGGTCCAGGCGGCCGTGATCGAGAACGGCGCCGACGCCATCCTCCGGGATGGCCTGGCCTATGACCGCTGCCAGGTGGGTATCGTCCTGAACAGCGCGCCCATGGCCGATCTTTCCCACCATTACGTGGAAACGCCGGAGCAGATCTACAACGTGCTGCGCACCCAGGTGGATGTGGTGCTCGAAGGCGGGGCCGCCGTGCTCAATGCGGCGGATGCCCAGGTGGCCGACATGGCCCGCCTTGCCGATGGGGAAGTGATCTACTTCGCCCGGGACGGGGAACTGCCGGTGCTGCGCGAACATTGTGTCCAGGGGGGCAGGGCGGTGTTCATCCGCGCTGGCCAGCTGGTGCTGGCCCAGGAGGGGCACGAAACCCCGTTCCTGGAGATGGCCAGCCTGCAGCCCCATCTGGTGGCAGGCCCCATGGCCGACAGCCTGCTGGCCGCCGTGGCCGCTGCCTGGGCCCTGGGCCTGGGCACCGACGTGATCCGGGCCGGCCTGGAAACCTTCCCCGCTGCTGCCTGATCATCCGAAAAAAAGAATATCCAGAGGATTCCTGTCATGGAAATTTCCCGTATCCGCGCCTTGCGCGGTCCCAATCTGTGGAGCCGCCACACCTCCATCGAGGCCATCGTCAGCTGTGAGGAAAGCGAACGGCAGCTGAGCCGTCATCATCCCCAGTTCGAAACCCGCCTGCGGGCACGCTTCCCGGAAATCGGCCAGGTGGCCCTGGCCGACACGGCCCAGACCTTTTCCCTAGCCCACGCCCTGCAGCTGTCCGCCCTGGGGCTCCAGGTCAGCGCCGGCTGCCCGGTAACCTTCGGGCGCACCACCCAGACCGTGGAAACCGGGGTGTACCAGGTGGTGGTGGAATACACCGAGGAAGCCGTGGGCCGCCGCGCCCTGGCCCTGGCCGAGGCCTTGTGCCGGGCCGCCCTGGCGGACACGCCCTTCGATCTGGAACAGGCCCTGGCGGAACTCCGGGAGCTGGACGAGGACGAGCGCCTGGGGCCCAGCACCGGCGCCATCGTCGACGCGGCCATCGCCCGCAACATCCCCTTCCGCCGCCTGACTTCCGGCAGCCTGGTGCAGTTCGGCTGGGGCAGCCGCCAGCGCCGCATCCAGGCCGCAGAGATCGACCGCACCAGCGCCATTGCCGAGGCCATCGCCCAGGACAAGGACCTGACCAAGGATCTGCTCCGGGCGGCCGGGGTCCCCGTGCCCCTGGGCCGGGCCGTGGAGGATGCCGAGGACGCCTGGGCCGCCGCCCAGGAAATCGGTGGCGCCGTGGTGGTCAAACCCCAGGACGGCAACCAGGGCAAGGGGGTGGCGGTGAACCTCAGCACCCGGGAAGAGGTGCTGGCCGCCTATGCAGTGGCTTCCGAGATCAGTTCCAAGGTGCTGGTGGAGCGCTATCTGCCGGGCCAGGACTTCCGTCTGCTGGTGGTGGGTAATCAGCTGGTGGCGGCCGCCCGCCGGGATCCGCCCCAGGTGATCGGCGACGGGGTCCATTCCATCCGGGAACTGGTGCAGCAGGTCAACAGCGACCCGCGCCGGGGCGAGGGCCACGGCACGGCGCTCACCAAGATCCGTTTTGACGACATCGCCCTGGCCACCCTGGAAAAACAGGGTTACAGCGCCGACAGCGTGCCGCCCAAGGGCGCCCTGGTGGCCCTGCGCAACAACGCCAACCTGTCTACCGGGGGCACCGCCACCGACGTGACCGGGGACGTGCATCCGGAACTGGCAGCCCGGGCCGTGGATGCGGCCCAGATGGTGGGCCTGGACATCTGCGGTGTGGACGTGGTCTGCCAGACCGTGCTGAAACCCCTGGAAGAGCAGGGGGGCGGCATCGTCGAAGTGAATGCGGCCCCGGGCCTGCGCATGCACCTGCAGCCTTCCTTCGGGCGGGGCCGGCCCGTGGGCGAGGCCATCATCTCCACCCTGTTCGGCGACGGCGGCAATGGCCGCATTCCCGTGGTGGCGGTGGCCGGTACCAACGGCAAGACCACCACCGTGCGGCTGATCGCCCACATGCTGACCGGCGACAAGCTGCGGGTGGGCATGACCACCACGGACGGGGTCTACATCCAGGACAGGCGCATCGATACCGGCGACTGCAGCGGCCCCCGGAGCGCCCGCAACGTGCTCATGCATCCGGAAGTGGATGCGGCGGTGTTCGAGACCGCCCGGGGCGGCGTGCTGCGCGAGGGGCTGGGCTTCGACCGTTGCAACGTGGCCGTGGTCACCAATATCGGCCAGGGGGACCACCTGGGGCTGTCCTACATCAGCACCGTGGAAGACCTGGCGGTGGTCAAGCGGGTGATCGTGGAAAACGTGGCTCCCGACGGCATGGCGGTGCTGAATGCCACTGACCCAGTGGTGGTGAAGATGGCCGAGCAGTGTCCCGGCGGCATCATCTTCTTCGCCCAGGATGCCCACCATCCGGTGCTGTCCACCCATCTGGCCAAGGGCAAGCGGGGCGTCTACGTGAGTGACGGTCATCTGGTCTATGTGGCCCAGGGGGAGGAGCAGCAGCGCATTTCCCTGGCCCGGGTGCCCCTCACCCGGGGCGGCAGCATCGGCTTCCAGGTGGATAACGTCCTGGCCGCCACGGCCGCCGCCTGGGCCTTGGGCCTGGACTGGCCCACCATCCGCCGCCAGCTGGCCAGCTTCGTCAGCGATGCCAGCACCGCGCCCGGCCGTTTCAACCTGTTCGACTACCGGGGCGCCACACTGATCGCCGATTACGGCCACAATCCGGACGCGATCCAGGCCCTGGTCCAGGCCATCGACAGCATGCCTTCCCGGCGTCGTTCGGTGGTCATCAGCGGCGCCGGGGACCGGCGCGACGAGGATATCCGGCAGCAGACCCAGATTCTCGGTACGGCCTTCGATGACGTGATCCTCTACCAGGACCAGTGTCAGCGGGGCCGGGCTGATGGAGAGGTGCTGGCCCTGCTGCGCCAGGGGCTGGAAGGGGCGAGCCGCACCACCTACGTGGATGAGGTGCGGGGCGAGTTCCTGGCCATAGACCGGGCCCTGGAACGCCTGGAGGCAGGGGATGTCTGCCTGATCCTGGTGGACCAGGTGGAAGAAGCCCTGGCCCACATTGCTGCCCGCGTACAAGAGGTCGCCTGAAACCGTCATGTCCAATACAGTCCGGCGCCTGGCCTTCATCGACCTGTTGAAGGCCTCGGCAGCCCAGTTGGTGGTGCTGCATCATCTGGCCTTCTACGGCCCCATGTCCGACGCAGCCCGGGAGCTTCTGCCCGGGCTGGTGGATTGGTTCAGTGAGTATGCCCGTATCGCGGTGCAGGTGTTCCTGGTGGTAGGCGGCTTTCTAGCGGCCCGGGGGCTGGCGCCCGAGGGGCGCCTGCGGTCCGGCCTGACTCCGCTGCCCTTGATCCTGCAACGTTACCGGCGCCTGGCCGGCCCCTATCTGGTGGCCCTGCTGGTGGCCATAGCCGGGGCCTGGCTGGCGGACCGGTGGATGGATCACGAATCCATCCCGGCGGCGCCGGGCTGGACCCAGTTTGCCGCCCATGCCCTGCTGCTGCACAACATCCTGGGCGTGGAGGCCCTGTCGGCCGGGGTCTGGTATGTGGCCATAGACTTCCAGCTCTTTGCGCTCCTGGTTCTGCTGCTCTGGCTGGGGGCCCGGCGCCGTTACCTGGGCATGGCCCTGGTCCTGGGGCTGGCCCTGGCCTCCCTGTTTCATTTCAACCGGGATGCGGAATGGGATATCTGGGCCCCGTACTTCTTCGGCTCCTACGCCCTGGGGGTCCTGGCCTGGTGGGGTTCGGATCCCCGCTGGAGCGGTCGGGGCCGCAGCCTGATGCTGGCGCTGGTGTTCGGCGCTGCCCTGCTGGCCCTGCTGCTGGACTTCCGGCTGCGCATCGCCGTGGCCCTGGGGGTGGCTGCCTGCCTGGTGCTGGCCCGCAGAGGCGGTATCCTGGAGCGCTGGCCAGACTGGCGTCCGGTGACTTTCCTTGCGCGCATCTCCTACTCCACCTTCCTGGTGCACTTTCCCGTCTGCCTGGTGGTCAATAGCCTGTTCGTCCGCTACGGAGGCGAGGATCCCTGGCTCAACCTGATGGGCATGGGCCTGGCCTGGGCTGCCAGCCTGGGGGCGGGGACCCTGTTTCACCGCTGGGTGGAAACCGCCCGTCTGCCGGCCCTGCATCTGCCGCGCCCGGCGGCCGCCGACTGATCATGGCGCGCCGTGCCTGGCCCGGTTGCCCGGGGCAGGCACGGCCGAGGCTCACTTCCAGTAGGGCAGCAGGGCCTTGGCGGCCCTGATCCGTTCCCGCAATGCCACTTTCTCATCCTGCATCACTGCCAGCAGGAACTGCCTGGGGTCCTGTCGGGGCCCCGGGCCGGCAGCGCCTTCCGGCGCCTGGGTGAGCTGGGCCAGGGCGCGGCTGAAATCGGCGGGGCGGATGCTGCCGATGCCCGCCAGCATGTCGGCCTGCCGTTCCGGGTTGGGGGCCAGGTCCAGGCCCGGGGCGTCGGCGAACATGCTGCCCATGCCCGGGTCGATGAAGGCCGACCAGCGGCCGCTTTCCGGGTCGAAGGCCGGGACCGGGTTCAAGATGTCCGCCCCGGGTCGGGGAAAAATATGCACCCTGGCGGCCGGCAGCCCGGCCAGATGCTGGCGGACCAGGGCTTCGAGAAAGGCTTCCGCCTGGGCCCGGGGTACCGGCTCCGCCAGGGAGAACCAGGCCTGGAAACTGGCCGTGGGCGACACGGACAGGGCCGGGGCGGGCAGGGCCAGTTCATCCTGCACGGCGGCGCAGAGCTTGGCCAGGGCCTCCCAGTCTTCTCCCCGGGAAAGGCCGAGCACCAGGCAGCGGCTCTCTCCGTCCGCGCCCACCAGCCGCAGGGGGGCAGGGGGCAGGGCCTGGCCCGGGAGGAAATAGAGCCGTTCCAGTTCGGCGTGGAGTTTGGGCATGGCGGACCTCTCTTCGGGTTTCACAGGGGGCGGGTCAGGTACACGGCACCGGGGCCGTAGCTTTCCAGGGATTTTTCCGGCGCTGCGTCATTAAAACCGAAGCGGCGCCAGTAGGGGGCCGAGTCCTGCACCGCCACCAGGGTGACCCAGCGCCAGCCCTGGCGGCTGCCCCAGGCCAGGGCGCCGTCGAGCAGGCGGCGGGCCAGCCCCTGGCCCTGAGCCTCCGGGGCCACCGCCATGTCGTGCAGATGCAGGGCATCGGCGGTACCCACCTCCAGGCCCGGGTCATTCAGGGGAGGCGGCAGGCCGCAGCAGGCCGGCTGGGCGAACAGGTAGGCCAGCAGATGGTGCTGGCGCACGGCTACCCAGGCGCTGTCGGGGTAGCGGGCCAGCTTGCCGGCAAAGGTGTCCGGACCTTCATGGAAGTCGCTGTGGTAGGCCTGGTACTGGAGTTGCAGCACCTGTTCCAGGTCGCTGGCCTGCATGGGGCGGAACTGGAGGGGGGAAAGATTTTCAGGCATGGGGGATGGCGCGGTGCGCCTCTGCATTTAATATAACGTTATACAAATTTTAACCCAGGCGCCGGCCTCCCGTTCCATGCCCGATTCCCGTACCGATCCTTCTTCTGTCCCGGCGCTGCCGGATGAAGCCCCGGGCCGCAGCCGGGGCCGGCCCAAAAGCCGTTATGCGGACCGGGGCGAGCAGGTGCGCCAGAACATGCGTCTGTACCGGGCCCGGCGCCAGGCTGAACAACGGGCCCTGCAGCGGGCCATGGAACAGTTGCTGAGGGCCGTGGAGAGCGGCGACCTGCACCAGACCTTTGCGGCGGGCGCCGCCGTGGCGGGAATCTGGAAGGAAAGCACCCAGCGGGACCAGGGCCGCAAGCGCGGCAAGCCCTGATTTTGATAACGTTATCAAAAGTATCGGAAATCCCATGAGCCAACCTGCCTCCTTCCGTTCCACCTGGACCAACCGCTGGGCCTTCATCCTGGTGACCATAGGTTCCGCCGTGGGCCTGGGCAATATCTGGAAGTTCCCCTACATGGCCGGTTCCCAGGGGGGCAGCGCCTTCGTGCTGGTGTATCTGGTCTGCGTGCTGCTGATCGGTCTGCCCCTGCTGATGGCGGAAATCATGATCGGCCGACGGGGGCGGGGCAACCCGGTGTCGGCCATGCTCAACGTGGCAGGGGAAACCCGCAGTTCTTCCTGGTGGGGGCTGGTGGGCTGGGTCGGGGTGGTGGGGGCCCTGCTCATCCTTTCCTTCTACAGCGTGGTGGCGGGCTGGATTCTTGACTACCTGTTCAAGGCCCTGACCGGTTTCCGGGTCGAAACGGCGGCGGCCGCCGGGGCCAGCTTCGAGGCCCTGCTCGGGAATCCCGGGCAGATGATGGTCTGGCACAGCCTGTTCATGATCCTCACCGTGGGGGTGGTGGCCCGGGGCGTGATCGCCGGTATCGAAAAAGCCAACCGGGTGATGATGCCGGCCCTGTTCCTGATCCTGGTGCTGCTCACCCTGTGGGGCGGGGTGGCGGGGGACATGGGGGCGGCCTGGCACTTCATGTTCGATTTCAAGCCCGGGGACCTGACCCCTGGGGTGATTCTGGCGGCCGTGGGGCACGCCTTCTTTTCCCTGAGCCTGGGCATGGGGGCCATCATGGCCTACGGGTCCTACCTGGACCAGGATTCCAGTATCGGGGCCACCAGCCTCTGGGTGGCGCTGGCGGGCACCCTGGTGGGGCTGCTGGCGGGCCTGGCGATCTTTTCCCTGACCTTCGCCCAGGGGCTGGAGCCGGCTTCCGGTCCCGGGCTGATCCTGCAGACCCTGCCCTTGGCCTTTTCGGCCATGCCGGGGGGACAGGTGTTCGCCATCTTCTTCTTCATCCTGGTGCTCTTTGCCGCCTGGACTTCCGCCATTTCCCTGGTGGAACCCTTCGTGGCCTGGCTCACCGAGCGTCTGGGCATCCGTCGGGGGCCGGCGGCCTGGGGCACGGGGCTGGCTGTCTGGTTCCTGGGGCTGGGGGTCTGCCTGTCCTTCAACAACTGGTCGGCTTACACCCTGTTCGGGCTCAACCTCTTCGAGCTTCTGGATTTCCTCACCAGCCGCATCCTGATGCCCCTGTCCGGTCTGGCCATAGCCCTGTTCGTCGGCTGGGCCATGGGCCGGGCGCCAGTGCAGGAGGAGATGCGCCTGCCGGACGGCGCTTTCTCCGCCTGGTACCGGGTGCTGCGTTATCTGGCGCCTCTGGGGATCGTCCTGGTGTTCCTGCATGTGCTGGGAGGGATAGGCTGATGGGGCGCCAGAAAACTCAGAGCGGGGGCTGTCCCTGCGGCAGTGGCAACAGCTACGAGGCCTGTTGCGGGCCCTTGCACCAGGGGGTGCCGGCCGTCACCCCGGAAGCCCTGATGCGCTCCCGCTATGGGGCCTACGTCCTGGGGCTGGAAGCGTATCTGCTGGAAACCTGGCATCCGGGTACCCGCCCGGGGCCCCTGGGTCTGGGTGAAGATGCGGTGCGCTGGCTGGGGCTGGAGGTTGTGCAGGCGCCTGTGCCGAAGGGGGGCGAGGGGGAGGTGGAATTCGTGGCCCGCTACAAGGTGGGAGGGCGGGCCCACCGGCTCCGGGAGCGCAGTCGTTTCCGGCTCCAAGAGGGGCGCTGGTACTACGTGGACGGTATTTTTCCCGACGCTTGAGTTTGCTGGTGCCAGGGGCGGGAACCTGGCCCGGGTTTTTCCACTCCCAGACCTGGTGGCCCCCCGCTGCAGCAAGGGGCGCGGCCCTTGAGTGGCGTCCCGATTGGGGCTATCGTAGCGCCTTTTTTGCAACCTGCTGGCGGGTGGGGCTGACCTCTTCCTGACCGGGCTTTTCGAGTCCACCACACCCCCATGAGCCAATTTTTCAAGCGCTTCCTGCCGGACCCGGACCGCCTCGCCAACACCTGGGGCCTGCGCTGGCTGGGGCCTGCCCTGAAGCATCCGCGCCTGTGGCACTTTTCCCGCCGGGGCATCGCCGTGGGCCTGGGGCTGGGCATCTTCTTCGGTCTCCTGATTCCCATTGCCCAGATTCCCTTTTCGGCCGCTTTTGCCGTGCTGCTGCGGGCCAATGTGCCGACCGCTGTGGCCAGCACCCTGGTGACCAATCCGGTGACTTTCGGTCCCATCTATTATCTGGCCTACCAGGTGGGGGCCACCCTGCTGGGTGAGGATGCAGCGCCTCCGCCGCTCCCCGGGGCCGCCGCCGGGGAAGAGGGTGCCGATCAGGAAAGCATCTGGGACAAGATCACCGGCCTGGGCAAGCCGCTGCTGCTGGGGCTGGGCATCTTTGCCGCCCTCGGGGGGCTGGGCGCCTATCTGCTGGTGTCCTGGATCTGGCGCCTGAAAATCTGGTGGGCCTGGCGCCAGCGGGTGCGCCGGAGAAGGATGGTGCAACTGCCATGATGAGCGACGAATTCTTCATGCGCGAGGCCCTGTCCCAGGCTGAGGCTGCCGGCTGCCTGGGCGAGGTGCCCGTGGGGGCTATTGTGGTGCGGCAGGGGGTGATCGTGGGCCGGGGCTTCAATTCCCCCATCGGCGACCACGATCCCACCGCCCACGCCGAGGTGGCGGCCCTGCGGGATGCTGCCCGGAATCTGGGCAACTACCGCCTGCCCGGGTGCGAACTGTTCGTCACCCTGGAACCCTGCGCCATGTGCGCCGGGGCCATCATGCATGCCCGCA
Source organism: Azovibrio restrictus DSM 23866 (assembly GCF_000429665.1). Taxonomy (GTDB): domain Bacteria; phylum Pseudomonadota; class Gammaproteobacteria; order Burkholderiales; family Rhodocyclaceae; genus Azovibrio; species Azovibrio restrictus. The sequence goes on along the minus strand of NZ_AUCH01000001.1, from coordinate 111,488 downwards.
TCGCCCGGGTGATCTACGGCGCCCGGGACCCCAAGACCGGCGTCCATGGCAGCATCCTGGACCTGTTTGCGGAAACCCGCCTGAACCATCACGCGGAGGTGGTGGGCGGGGTGCTGGCGGAGGAATGCAGCCGCCTCCTGAGCGATTTCTTTGCGGCCCGGCGGCGCAAGCGGGTGGAGGATTGCCCGTGCTGATGCGCATCTCCCTGGCGGCCCAGACCCTGGAATTGCTCGATGACGCGGGGGAGCTGCTGCGCCGTTATCCGGTGTCCACGGGGGCCCGGGGCGCCGGGGAGCGGCAGGGCAGTTACCAGACGCCCCGGGGGCGGCATCTGGTGCGGGCCAAGATCGGGGCCGGCTGTCCATTGTTTACGGTGTTTTCCGGGCGGCGGCCCACGGGGGAAATCTGGTCCCCGGAGCTGGATGCCGCCTATCCCGGACGGGACTGGATCCTGACCCGCATCCTCTGGCTGTCCGGCTGTGAGCCCGGCTGCAACCGTCTGGGAGAGGTGGATACCATGCGCCGCTACATCTACATCCATGGCACCAGCGAGCAGGCGCCCATGGGGGAGGCCCAATCCCATGGCTGCATCCGCATGCGCAACCGGGACATCCTGGAGCTCTTCGACCTGGTGCCTCCTTACACCCCGGTGGACATCACCGAAGCCTGAGCCCGTTGTTCTCCCAAGTAGCTGCCGCCAGGGCCGAAACTGCGTTCCTGCAGGGTGAAGCCCCCCTGCCTGTGGCCCAGGACCAGGGTTGATGCCCGGGTGCCGTAATCTTCCGAACTCACGAAAATGGCCGAAAGCATGCGTTCCTTGTCCAGGGGAATGCCCGTGTCCGGCAGTTCCCCGTCGGTAGCCCGTTCCCGGTTGGCCAGCAGCGCGAAGAAGGGTTCCGTGGCCGGTAGCTGTTCCAGGGCCTGTTCGAAGGCTTGTTTGGCGGCCAGCAGCTTGGGCCAGGGGGTTTCCAGCTGGTGATTGGAGAGACCGTAGATGCCTGGCTTCAGGGCTTGCGGCTGCCTGCCGTTGCGGTTGCTCCAGTAAAGAAGACGTTCCCGGTCCCCTAGGAGCAGGTTCAGGCCGCCGTAGGAGTCCGGTTCAATTTCTTTAATGAATTCATCTGCCTGGGTGTGGTTCTTGAGGTAGTTTCCAATAAGCGCGCCTCGGGAGCGGGGGGCGGCTTCGGGGCGGCCCTGGCGGACATTGGTGACTGCGGCAAAGCGGCCGTTCCGGTGGCAGGCCAGCCAGCTGCCGCCGGCTTCCAGGTCCCGCCCGCCGAGGATGTCCGGGGCTTCCTCCCAGGGCGCCAGGGGCAGGGTGGGGCGGCGGTAGTATTCGTCCCGGTTGGCCGCCAGGACCAGGGGATAGTCCCGATGCACCTGCCAGGCCACCAGAATCAGGCACATCGGGGAGCCCTCAGGGATTGACGGCCACGGCCTCCAGCAGCGGGCCGCTGGCATCGCCCTGGTGCAGGTCCTCGGCCCCGGGGGCTAAAACCACGGCCAGGGCCACGTAGGCGCCGGCAGGGTCAGGGGCGCAGACCAGCACCTGGCCTGCGGCCTGGTCGGGACTGGCCGGGGAGTGCAGATGCTCGCCGGCAGCCAGGGGCACGGGGCTCTTCAGGCGGTAGAGATGGCGTTTGACCTTGCCCAGATACTGGGTGCGGGCCACCACTTCCTGACCCGGGTAGCAGCCCTTGTGGAAACTGACCCCGCCCATCTTTTCGAAATCGGCCATCTGGGGCACGAATTCCTCCCGGGTGGCGCCGGTAACCCAGGGTAGGGCGGCCTGAACGTCCAGCCAGTGCCAGGCGGGCAGGCCGGCGGCAGGGAGGTGGGCGGAGAGTTGTTGCCACAGGGTGGGCAGGATTTCTTGAGGAGCCGCCACGATGAAGCGGCCATCCGCCAGGCGGATGACGCAGACCTGGTCCTGGACTGCCGTACTCATGGGCGCGTCGGGCACCGGCAGGCCGGCGGCGGCCAGGGCCGGGGCAGCAGCTGTTCCGGCCAGGCCCAGGTGACCCAGCTGCCCGGACAGATCGGCTAGCTGCACCTGGGAGCGCAGCACGAACATCTGCAGGCGTTTCAAGATGGGAGGCACCAGTTCGGCGGCCATCAGCAGGCGGTAGCTCTGCTCCAGGGGATAGTTGATGAAGCTGGCCTGCATCCGTCCCTTGGCGTTACACCAGGACGAGAGCTGGGCCTGGCCGGGCTGGAGGTGGTTCACATCGTTGGTGAACTGGCTGTGCAGGAAGGATTTGGCATCGGGACCGCCGGCTTCGATGCAGGCCAGCTGGAGCAGGGGAACCAGGATGGAGCCGGTGGCGGCTTGCTGCAGTTCCTGGCCGGGCTGACCGAAGTCCAGGATTTCCGTGTTGTCCGGATTGAAGCGGGCGCCAGCGGCGCCCAGGGCTTGCAGCCAGGGGTTGGCTTGGGGATTCATGGGACCTCGCGTAAGGGGTTTGGGCTATTATAGCGCCCGTTCCCTCCACAGCCGGGCCGGGCGGCCTGTCTCTTTGACCTGATCCTGTCGTGAAGTTTCTGCTGCGTACCCTGGTTTTTTGCATCCTCCTTGGCGTCCTGGCCGGCGGTGCTTTTTACGTCTGGTTCACCCGCCCCCTGGAGCTGCCTGCGGCCACGGTGGAATTCCGGGTGGCCCAGGGCAGCGGTTTGCGCGCCGTGGCCCGGGTTCTGGATCAGGCCGGGGTGCCGGTGCAGCCGGATCTGCTGGTCCTGGCGGCCCGTCTGCTGGGCAAGGAAGGGGCGATCCGGGCGGGGACCTATGGCATCGAAAGGGGCATCACCCCGGAACAGTTGCTCGATACCCTGGTCCAGGGCAAGGTGCTGCAGCTGGAGCTGCGGCTGGTGGAGGGCTGGACCTTCCGCCAGTGGCGGGCCCAGATGGCTCGTCAGCCCGGCCTTGAACTCCTGGCCGGGCAGCTTTCCGAAGCGGAGCTGATGGCCCGCCTGGGCCTGGCGGGTCAGGCGGCGGAGGGCATGTTCTTTCCCGATACCTACTTGGTGGACAAGTATTCCTCCGACCTGGAACTCCTGGCCCGGGCGGCCAAGGCCATGCAGAAACACCTGGAGCGGGAATGGGCTGCCCGGGACCCGGGGCTGCCCTACCGCAATGCCTACGAAGCCCTGATCATGGCCTCCATCGTGGAGAAGGAGACCGGCGTGGAGGCGGACCGGCCCCTGGTGGCCGGGGTGTTTGTCAATCGCCTGCGCCAGGGCATGCGCCTGCAGACCGATCCCACGGTGATCTATGGTCTGGGGGAGCGTTTCGATGGCAACCTGCGCAAGGTGGACCTGCAGACCGATACCCCCCACAACACCTATACCCGCGTCGGCCTGCCGCCCACGCCCATCGCCATGCCCAGCCTGGCTTCCCTGCGGGCGGCCCTGCACCCGGCCCGCACCAATGCCCTCTATTTCGTGGCGCGGGGCGACGGCAGCAGCCATTTTTCCGCATCCCTGGATGAACATAACCAGGCCGTGAACCGCTACCAGCGGCGCGGTCGTTGATTGAACGGAGCACCCGTGAGCGGCAGATTCATTACCCTGGAAGGCATAGATGGTGCCGGCAAGAGCAGCCATGTGGAATGGCTGGTGGAGTTCCTGCGGGGCCGGGGGCACCAGGTGGTCTCTACCCGGGAGCCCGGCGGTACGCCCCTGGGAGAAAAACTGCGGGAATGGCTGCTGGCCGAACCCATGCACCTGGAAACCGAGACCCTGCTGATGTTCGCCGCCCGCCGGGAACATCTGGCCCAGGTCATCCTGCCGGCCCTGGCCCGGGGCGAATGGGTGGTCTGCGACCGCTTCACCGATGCCACCCACGCCTACCAGGGCGGAGGCCGGGGGCTGGACCGGCACAAGCTGGCCCAGCTGGAGCAGTGGGTCCATGGGGATTGCCAGCCGGACCTGACCCTGCTGTTCGACGTGCCCTGTGCCGTGGCCCGGAGCCGTATCGCCCTGGCCAACCGGCATCTGGACAGGTTCGAGCAAGAGCAGGCCCAATTCCATGAGCGGGTGCGCCTCGCCTATCTGGATCGGGCTGCAGCTCACGCCCAGCGCTTTCGCGTCATCGACGGGGAGCAGCCTCTGGAAGTAATCCGCCTGCAACTGGAACAACTGCTGCTGGCGGCCGGGGCATGAACAGCATCGAGCTCCATGCCGGCAGCTGGCAGCGCCTGCAGGACTGGCGCGCCAAGCTGCCCCACGCCCTGTTGCTCAGCGGGGTCCGGGGGTTGGGCAAGGTGGAGCTGGCCACGGCTTTTGCCGCCGGTTTGCTGTGTGAAATGCCTCAGCCGGATGGCCGGGCCTGTGGCAGCTGCCTGGCCTGCCGCTGGTTCGAACAGGGCAACCACCCGGATTTCCGCGTCCTGCAGCCGGAGGCCCAGCGGCTGGCGGAGGAGGGGGGCGAGGCCGGCGACAAGGCCAAGCGCGGCGGACAGCAGATCACCATCGATCAGGTGCGGGAGCTGGACGACTTCTTCGCAGTGGGAACTCACCGGCAGGGGCTGCGCATCATTCTTGTGCATCCGGCTGAAACCCTGAACCGCAATGCGGCCAATGCAATTCTTAAAGTACTTGAAGAACCGCCGCCAGGTACATTGTTTTTATTGGTTTCCAATGAGCCCATGCGCTTGTTGCCCACCTTGCGTAGCCGCTGTCAGTCCCTGCCTGTAGGTTTGCCGTCCCGGGAGTCCGCCGTGCGCTTCCTGACGGCGGCCGGTGTCAGTGACGCGGAAACCTGGCTGGCCCTGGCCGGGGGGGCCCCGGGCCTGGCGCTGGGGCTGGCGGAAAAGACCGGGAGCGACTGGATGGAATCCCTGACCCAGGCCCTGGGGCAGGGGGGGCGGCTGGAGGTGATCGCCACGGCCGCGTCCCTGGAAAAGACCCTGAAGGCGGTGAAGGGAGAAAATCCCTTGCCCCAGCTGGTGGATTGGTCCCAGAAGTGGCTGGTGGACCTGAATCTGGCGGTTCAGGGGCTGCCGATTCGTTTTTATATGCAGCAACGCGCTAGAATCGAGGCCTTGGCCGGTAAGAGCAATCCGGTGAAGCTGGTCCGTTTCTATCGCCAGCTACTGAAACTGAGGCGCGAAAGTGAGCACCCTCTCAATGTCCGCCTCTTTCTGGAACAGTTTTTTTTCAGCTATCGCGCCCTGTTCGTGGAGTGAAAGCCAATAATGAGTCAACCTGCAAAAGCCGCAACGCCTCGTCCCAGCGTACTTTCCCTGAACATCAACTCCAAGTCCGCCCTCTACGCGGCCTTCATGCCGATGCTCAAGAATGGCGGCATCTTCATTCCCACCACCCGCAATTACGCCCTGGGTGACGAGGTGTTCATGCTCTTGTCCCTGATGGAGGATCCGGCCAAGCTGCCCATTGCCGGCAAGGTGGTGTGGACCACCCCTGCCGGAGCCCAGAACAACCGGGCCCAGGGGATAGGCATCCACTTCAACGCCGATGAAAGCGGCCAGGAGGCCCGGCGCAAGATAGAAGGGCTGCTGGCCGGGGTGCTCAATTCCACCCGGCCCACCCATACCCTCTGACCGGACGATGCTGGTCGATTCCCACTGCCACCTGGATTTCCCCGATCTGGCCGGGCAGTTGCCGCAACTCCTGGAAGCCATGCAACAGAATGGGGTGGCCGGCGCCCTGTGCATCGGGGTGAACATGGAAGATTTCCCCGGGGTCCTGGCCCTGGCGGAACAGCATCCCCATCTCTTTGCCAGCGTGGGCCTGCATCCCGAGTATGCTGATGTGGACGAACCGGATCAGGCGCGGCTGGAGGCCCTTGCCGCGCACCCCAAGGTGATTGCCATCGGCGAGACCGGCCTCGACTACTACTGGCACAAGGACAAGCCCGAGTGGCAGCGGCAGCGTTTTCGCACCCATATCCGCGCAGCCAGAGCCGCAGGCAAGCCCCTCGTCATCCACACCCGCGACTCCGCCGAGGATACCCTGCGGCTCCTGGAAGAAGAGGGGGCTGCTACAGTGGGCGGCATCATGCACTGCTTCACGGAAAGCTGGGAAATCGCCCGCCGGGCCCTGGATCTGGGTTTCTATCTGTCCTTCTCCGGGATCGTGACCTTCAAGAATGCCACCCAGGTCAAGGAGGTGGCCAGCAAGGCGCCCCTGGATCGCATTCTGGTGGAGACCGATGCGCCTTATCTTGCCCCGGCCCCCTACCGGGGCAAGCTCAACCAGCCCGGCTATGTCCGGTTCGTGGCCGAGGAAATCGCCCGCCTGCGGGGCATGGAATTCCCGGATCTGGCCGTGGCCACCAGTAACAACTTCTTCACCCTGTTTCCCCAGACCCGCGAGGTTCTTGCACCATGATCATTTTTCCGAAAGTCCGGCAACTGGCCTGCGCCCTGATGGTGGCGATTCCCTGCATCACCTCTGCCGCTGTCTATGACGACATGATGTCGGCGGTCAAGCTGGGGGATAAGGGCACGGTGATTGAGCTGCTGAACCGGGGCATGGATGTGAATACCTCGGACAGCGAGGGCAACACCCTGTTGATGCTGGCCGTCCGGGAAGGGAACCTGGAACTGGTGAACCTGTTCATCGGCCAGCGCGCCAAAATCAACGCCCGCAACCGGCACGGAGATTCTGCCCTGCGCATCGCCGCTTACCAGGGGGATCTGCCCATGGTGCAACGCCTGGTGGAGGCCGGCGCCCAGATCAACATGGAAGGCTGGACACCGCTGATCTACGCAGCGTTCAACGGGCACCTGCCGGTGGTGCAGTTCCTGATGAACAAGGGCGCAGACATCAATGCCGTCAGCGAGAATGGCATGACTGCGGCCATGGCAGCCGCCCGGGGCGGGTTCATGGATATCCTGGCGCTGCTGGTCCAGGCCGGAGCCGACCTCAACAAGCAGACCGCCAGCGGTGAAAGCGCTCTGGATTGGGCCATCAAGACACGCAATACCGATGCCGCCGACTACCTGAAGGCCCATGGCGCCTTGCCCGGCAAGGCCGTCAAGATCCAGATCCAGTAAATTGGCAGCATGAACCGCCTGGGTAACGCACCATCCGGAAGCTTTAGTTCTTTTCCTGCAGGCCTGGGGCAGCGCAGTGCCAATATCCAATGGATATCCATCCTTGACTGCGCATAATTTTTATTATGTAAAATTGTGGAGCGATCACAAAAGCTTGGGCGTCTGGCATCACGAGGAGATTTGAACAGGATGAGCCGGAATGTGTTGTTCCTGACAGGCATGGCTGCTTTGGGGGTGGCCCTGGGCTTGCGTCATGGGCTGGTGGAGGCCGAGGGGCTGGGCGTACTGTGCGCCCAGGGGCTGGATGGACGTTGTGTCGTGCGTCAGTGGGTCATCGAGTTGTTCAGCCAGAACCGGCTTGGAATCCTGAGCCTGGGGGCGGCCCTGCTGGCACTGGTGCCGCGTTTTCGGATGCTGGCCTGGCTGGCCTGGGGGGCTGCCATCATGGGACTGGTGCTTTACTGCTTCGATGCTTCGGCCCCAGCGGTTTTGCTGGCCTTGCTGATCCTGACCAGACCGGTGAGTCCCAATAACAGACAGAGCATGGCCCAGGCCTGAGCCTCGGGGTTACCCGGCTCCATGAGCCAGCGCCCCAGTCCGCACAGCATGATCACTACGGCCAGGATGCCCTCCTCCCTTCCGGTCTGGACCGTTCCTGACCAGGCCAGAGCGGCCAGGGTTGGCAGGGGAAGCAGATACAGCCAGTAAGGAAAATCCCGGTAGCGGGGATCGGCCAGGAGCAGCAGGGATGCGGTTGCGGCAGCAAACAGTATTCCCGAACGCAGGCCGGGCAGTATTCTTGCCTGAATGGTGGCGTCAGCCATCATGAAGGGCTGGCGGGCCCGGGCGCCTGCAGCGTGGGCCAGGGCCAGCAGTCCCCCCGCCAGGGCAATGCCGCCAAGTACGCTCCACTCCCATGAATTGCGATAAGCCATCAGGCCGTGTTCCCAGGCCAGCCAGCTGGCGCTTCCCGTCCAGACTCCCGCGATGGCGGCAGCCACCAGATCCTGGCGTGGTCTTTTACGGATCAGGGCCAGGAGGCCGAAGAGCATGAGGCCGCCAGCGCTGGCCAGGACCAGAGCGGTTAGCGAATTCCTCTGGGCTACCGGGCCCTGGAAAGGGAAATTGGCGTGCAAGTCCGTATCCAGGATGCCCCAATATCCCCCTACCGTGCCTTCCAGATGGCGTTTCCAGGGTTGGTCTATGGCCTCGATCAGGTTGTAATCCCAGTCCCGGCGGTGGGCCTCATGAACGAAGCTGCGGATGTATCGGGCCTGCTCCACCTTTCCCGGGCGGGCTGCTTCCCGCTGCCGGCCCTGGCTGGGCCAGCCGGTTTCGCCGATCAGCACCGGTTTGCCATAGTGTTCCAGTAGTTGTTGCCGGACCTGGCCTACGTGGGACACTGCCTGATCCACGGCCACCGGCTCGTCTTCCCAGTAAGGCAGGATGTGGACGGTGATGAAATCCACGCTGTCGGCAAGGCTGGGGTGGCGTAACCAGAATTCCCACACATCCGCGTAGGTGACAGGGACCTGCACCCGGCTCCGGGCTTCATCCAGCAAGGCTTTCAGGGCTGCTTCCGATTGTTCCCGGCGCAGCAGGACTTCGTTACCCACGATCAGGCCCCGTATAACTTTGGGATGACGGTTGGCCAGTTGGATGGCCGTCTCGAGCTCCTGGCGATTCAGGGCTGGATCGTGACCTATCCAGGCACCTAGCAGGACCTTGAGCCCAAGTTGGGCAGCAATTTCAGGTACCAGCTCCAGACCCTGGTTGACCGCGTATATGCGGATACAGCGGGTCAGGGGCGCCAATGCAGCCAGATCACTGGCAATCTGTTCCCGGGAAATCCGGGTGTCGGGATCCAGGGGGGTCTGGCCAGGTAGATGGTAGGGGGCGTAGGAAACGCAAGCGAGCTTCTCCCCTTCCGCCAGATGCAGGTCCGGGAGCGCCTGGGGGCGGGTTTGTAACCCGACGGTCAGCCACAGACCCAGACAGGCCAGCAGATGCAACAACAGGAAGAGCTGCTGGAAGCGGGAGGCCGAGGGATGGGGTGTTTTCATGGCTGAAAACCGGAATGGTGCCCGGGACGGGACTTGAACCCGTAGGCCTTGCGGCGGCGGATTTTAAGTCCGCTGTGTTTACCAATTTCACCACCCGGGCGGTGGATAGATGTAAAAAAGGGAAAGCCGGATCGGCTTTCCCTTTTCTTGTCTGGAGCGGCAGAAGAGTCTCGAACTCTCGACCTCAACCTTGGCAAGGTTGCGCTCTACCAACTGAGCTACTGCCGCAAATCCGGTGAAAACTGTGCTGTGCAAATTCTGGAGCGGCAGAAGAGTCTCGAACTCTCGACCTCAACCTTGGCAAGGTTGCGCTCTACCAACTGAGCTACTGCCGCCCGTTCCTGCATCAGGAAGGCGCGCATGATACCCCCCTGGAAGAATCCTGGCAAGAGGGAAAAGCATCCTGTTTTCCTTCTTCGGTCGTGAAAAAAATGTCCTTTGCCTTAAAATGACAAATTCAAATATGAACAGAGGATTTGTTGATGAAGAAAACGAGTCTGGCCCTGCTTCTGGCAAGCCTTTCCGCGGCTTCCGTCGCCCAGACCGGGGCGGCTGATGTCAAACTGAAGCGGCTGCAGGACCTGGAGTCCTGTCTGCAGGCCTACGCGCCGGAACGTTGCCTGGAGTCCCTGGAGGCTTATGTGGCCCGCAAACCCGGGGAGGCCTATCAAGCCGGTAAAGCGGCGCGGCTGAATTTCAGGCCCTGGGCAGGGCTGCGCTTCTTTGAAAAGGCCTTGCAGGGCAAGCAGGCCAGCCAGGTCTGTGCAGACCAGGATTTCGCCCTTTCCATGCTCTCCGCCCTGGAGCTGCCTACGGATTACCCTGATCAGCAAAGGGCTGTAAAACTCCTCGAAGGGCATTGCGGGAGTACGGTGCTGCCGTTCCTGGAGAAGGAGCTGCAGCAGCCCTCCCCCAGCACTTACCTGGTGAAATCCCTCTGCCCTACCCTGCTCAAGCAGGGGCGCAAGGTTGTTGCCTGTCAGCCGGAAGCCCAGGCGCCCCAGGTGGCTCCAGCCGAGCTCCCCGATAAACTGCCCAAGGTCAATCCTGCTGAAATGCGGGTGGAGGGCAGTGTGAAGGTCTATTCCGGTCCCGAGGGGGCGCAGCTGTACCTGGCGCCGCTCCAGGAAAAGGGCCTGTATCTGCTCAAGGTTGCCGGCGTGGGCGGTGAATGGGAGGGGCGGGTCCTCTTGCACCAGGAGGACAGCAAAGGTATGGAAGCTTCGGATTTCTGGACGGAATACCAGGGGCGCCGCTTTGTCGCCATCGCCCGTAGGGAAAACCGGGGCTACTCCGGTTACACGGTGTCCCTGCCGGGGCGCAGCAGTGCGGTGTTCGGGTACTCCCTTGACGAGAGCCGCAAGGCTTCTGCGCAGGCCCTGCTGGAAGACTGGCGGCGCCAGGTGAAGTGACGGTCGGCTGACGAGAAAAGCCAGCTCCCGAGTTGGCTTTTTTGATTCTGGAGGTGCGAGCCGGAGCCGCACCGGCTTACACGGATTCGGAGCGGTTTGACCGCTCACGCCAATCGGTTTGAGGTGGAAATGTAGCCTGAACGGGGCAGTTTTGACCGGGGATGCGGCCCAGGAAAAACAAAAAGCCCGCACTTGGCGGGCTATGTTGCTGAATTTATTGCTTAAATTCTGGAGGCGCGATCCAGAGTCGAACTGGACTAGCCGGATTTGCAATCCGGTGCATAACCGCTTTGCTATCGCGCCGTGCTGAAACTCTATTCGAATCAACTAAAAAGGGAAAGCGAAGTGCTTTCCCCAGATAGATTGGAGCGGCAGAAGAGTCTCGAACTCTCGACCTCAACCTTGGCAAGGTTGCGCTCTACCAACTGAGCTACTGCCGCCTCGAATAGGTGCGCATTATAGTTTCAAAAAAAGGAAAGTCAACTTTTCTGCGAGAAAAGACATGTTTTCAGGTCTGCTTGCTCAGGCGTCTCAGCTCCGGCATGCAGGCGCCGCAGCCGGTGCCGCAACGCAGTTCCGTCTGCAGGACCTCCAGGGTGGCACCGGCGGCCAGGGCTTCCCGGATCTGGTTTTCTCCCACATTCATGCAGTTGCAGACGATACGCCCACGGGAGATGCCGCCGGCCGGAGGCTGGGAACGGGGAGCGAACAGCCAGGGTTTCAGGTCCTGCATGGCCCGTTGCTCCACCAGGGCCTCCAGCAGCCAGCCGGTGGCGGCGGTTTCCCCGGCAAAGACCAGGCCGGTGAGATTGTCGGCTTCCACCAGGGCCCGCTTGATGATGCCGCGCCGTTCGTCCAGATACACCAAGGACTGGTCCTCCGGCAGGTCCAGGGCCCGGGCTACCTGTTCCAGGCATTCGGCCTGGAGGTCAGGGGCCGCATGTTCCGGGGACCAGGCCCACTGCAAATGCAGCACCGGCCGCTCCCGGCCGGCCAGGGTCAGGGTGGCGCTGCCGTCCTGGGGCAGGATGCTCCCCAGGCGCTGGCGCCAGATCAGCACCTGTTCCCTGCCCTCCTGGCCTGGGGCAGTGGTGCGCAGGGCCACCAGTTTTTGCGTCAGTTCCACCTTGTCGATGCGGACGGCCGCATGCTTGAGTTCGGGCTGGCGGGAGACCGGGTCGGTGGCGCCCAGGGTGAACAGATTGGCGCCCGGGGTGCCGGTGACCATTTCGCCCCAGTGCATGGGCAGGTAGGCCTGGGCGGGGGCGATTTCGGGGCGGGCGGAAACCTGCCAGAGGCTGTGGCCGCGCTTGTTGCTGACCTGGGCCCAGTCCCCCTCCTCCAGATTGCGGCGGGCCATGTCGCCCGGGTTGAGATGCAGGCGGGGCTGGGCTTCGTGGGCCTGCAGGGCGGCGACCCGTCCGGTGCGGCTCATGCCGTGCCATTGGTCCCGCAGGCGGCCGGTGTTGAGGCTGAAGGGATAACGGGCGCTGGTTGCCTCGGCCCGCTGGGCCTTGGCTAAGGTCTCGCCCAGGGGTAGGAAACGGGCCTTGCCGGAGGGCGTGGCGAAGCGGCCGTCGCCATAGAGGCGGGCCGGGCCGGGGTGCTCGGGATCGGGCCGGGGCCAGGTCTGGGGACCGGCCTGTTCCAGCAGGGGGTAATCGATGCCGCTCAGGTCCAGGTCGCGGCCCCGGGTGCTCCGGGCGTGTTCGGCAAAGATGCTGGCGGTGTCGGGGTAGTCGAACAGTCCCTGGGCCAGTTCGGCCTGGCCCAGGGACTGGCCCAGGGCCAGGGCGAAGTCCCGGGCGATGCGCCAGTCGCCCCGGGCTTCGCCGGCTGCGGGAATGGCGGCCCGGACCCGGCTGATGCGCCGTTCGGAGTTGGTGACCGTGCCCTCCTTCTCGCCCCAGGTGGCAGCGGGCAGGAGCAGGTCGGCGTAGGCGCAGGTTTCCGTGTCGGCGAAGGCTTCCTGCACCACCACGAAGTCGCAGCGGGCCAGGGCCGCCCGCACCCGGGTCTGGTCCGGCAGGGAATGGGCGGGGTTGGTGCAGGCGATCCAGAGGGCCTTGATCCTGCCCTCTTCCACCGCCTGGAACAGTTCGACGGCGGTCAGGCCCGGCTGTTCGGGAACGCTGGGAATGCCCCACAGCTCGGCGATTTCCTGGCGATGGGCCGGATTGCTCAGATCCCGATGGCCGGAGAGCAGATTGGCCATGGCCCCCACCTCCCGGCCGCCCATGGCGTTGGGCTGGCCGGTGAGGGAAAACGGCCCCATGCCCGGCTTGCCGATGCTGCCGGTGGCCAGGTGCAGGTGGATCAGGGCGGCATTGTTGGCGGTGCCGTGGGCCGACTGGTTGAGGCCCTGGCACCAGAGGGAAAGCGGCGCCTTGGCCTGACCGAACCAGCGGGCGGCGGTGACGATGTCTTCGGCCTTGACGCCGCAGATTTGGGCGGCCACGGCCGGGGTCAGCTCCCGCACGCTTGCGCGCAGGGTGTCGAAGCCTTCCGTATGGGCAGCGACGAAGGCCTGATCCGCCAGGCCTTCCCAGAGCAGCACATGCAGCATGGCCGAATACAGCACCACGTCGGTGCCGGGCAGGATTTGCAGATGCAGGTCGGCGCTGGCGGCGGTGTCGGTGCGGCGCGGGTCTACCACGATCATTCTGGCGCCGCTTTGCCCCCGGGCTTCTTCCATGCGGCGGAACAGGATGGGGTGAGCCCAGGCGGCGTTGGAACCGGCCAGAAAGAACAGGTCGGCCAGCTCGAAATCCTCGTAGCTGCAGGGCACGCTGTCGGCCCCCAGGGTGGCCTTGTAGCCGGCCACGGCGGAGGACATGCAGAGGCGGGAATTGGAGTCGATGTTGTTGGTGCCGATCAAACCCTTGGCCAGCTTGTTGAAGACGTAGTAGTCCTCGGTGAGCAGCTGGCCGGAGACGTAGAAGGCCACGGCATCGGGGCCGTGTTCCTTGATGACTCGGGCGAACTGCTCCGCCGCGTGCTTCAGGGCGAGATTCCAGCCGACCCGCTGGCGGGGGGCTGACTTGCTGGTCCGCAGTTCCGGGTACAGGGCCCGGCCGGTCTGGACGGCGGACAGGTGCAGGGTGGAGCCTTTGGTGCACAACTTGCCGAAGTTGGCGGGGTGATCCGGGTCGCCGCGCACGTTGGTGATCTGCCCGTCCTGGCTTTCGATGATGACGCCGCAGCCGGTGCCGCAGTAGGGGCAGGTGGATTTGGTTTCTTGGGTGGTACTCATGGTGGCCCCCGATTGGTTAGACGCTGCGTTCCGCCTTGCGGGCGGGCATACTTTCTTTTGCTTCGCCAAAAGAAAGTAGCCAAAGAAAAGGCGACCCCTGGTTGCGCGGTCGGCTACGCCGACTGCCCTGCGCTACTCGAAGCTGGCGGGGGCTGCGGAACTCGCCGCTAGGCGGCTCAGACAGTCCTCGCCCTTTTTCCGCCAGCCTCTCCGTTGCTCGGCGCTCCACAAGGGGAGAGGTAAAAACCACCTGTGCTGAAACGTTGTGCGGGTAAAGCTCGGAGGCTTTTCCCCTTGCCCTCTGTCTTGCCGAGCAGCGCAGACGGGCCGGGGGGAAGTCGGCGAGGACTGTCTGAGGGCCGCAGGTCCGAGTTCCGCAGCCGCCCCGGCTCGTTGAGCAGCGCAGGGCACCCCGCCGCAGGCGGGGCAAGACTGTGGGCGCGCCTTCTCTTTGCTTACTTTCTCTTGGCAAGGCAAGAGAAAGTAAGACGCGCCGCAAGCGCGGAAAGCAACGTTTCCCGGCGCGCACCAGCATCACAACTCCAGCAACACCACCCCGCCCTCAACCCGGGCGGGAAACTTCTTGGCGCAGCCCACGTCCGGGGCGCAGGCCTCCCCTGTTTCCAGGGCCAGGTTCCAGCCGTGCAGGGGGCAGGTGACCCGCTCTCCATGGACGATGCCCTGGGACAGGGGGCCACCCTTGTGGGGGCATTTGTCGCGCAGGGCGAATACCCAGTCGTCAGCGGTGCGGAACAGGGCGATGTCCCCCTCCGGGTGGGCTACCACCTGGGCGCCCAGGCGGGGAATATCGTCGAGACGGCAGATTGCTTTCCATTGGCTCATGCGGATGCTCCTCAGGCGACCAGGGTGATGGGGATGAATTCCTTGCGGCGGGGGCCCTGGGTGATCTCGGCCCAGGGGTCCGGCTCGCCCTGCAGGGCATACAGCAGGCGTTCGTGCAGGGCCTTGCGATTTTCCTGGTCGTCCACCACCTGGGCCTTGACGTAATCCAGACCGACCCGGCTGACGTAATGGACGGTGCGTTCCAGATACCAGCCCTCCTCCCGGTACAACTGCAGGAAGGCGCCGGAGATTTCCATCACTTCCGCGTCGTCCTTGGCCTTGCAGAAGAAATGGGCCACCTCGGTCTTGATGCCGCCGTTGCCGGCCACGTAGATTTCGTAACCGGCATCGACGCCGATGATGCCCACGTCCTTGATGCCGGATTCGGCGCAGTTGCGCGGGCAGCCGGAGACCGCCAGCTTGACCTTGTGGGGCGACCACATGGCGAACAGCATCTTTTCCAGCTTGACGCCCAGGTCCATGGAACGCTGGGTGCCGAAGCGGCAGTGCTCGGCACCGACGCAGGTCTTCACGGTACGGATCGACTTGCCGTAGGCATGGCCGGAGACCATGCCGGCGGCGTTGAGGTCTTCCCACATTTTCGGCAGGTCTTCCTTCTTGACCCCCAGCAGGTCGATGCGCTGACCGCCGGTGACCTTGACCGTGGGCACCTGGTACTTCTCGGCGGCGTCAGCGATGGCGCGCAGTTCCGCCGGAGTGGTAAGCCCCCCCCACATGCGCGGCACGACGCTGTAGGTGCCGTCCTTCTGGATGTTGGCGTGGGCCCGCTCGTTGATGAAGCGGGACTGGGGATCGTCCTGGGCCTCGTGAGGCCAGGTGGACACCAGGTAATAGTTGAGGGCCGGGCGGCAGGTGGCGCAGCCGTTGGGGGTCTTCCACTCCAGGGTTGCCATCACCTGGGGAATGGAGAGCAGCTTCTGCTCCCGGATCGCCTGGCGCACTTCCCCGTGGTTGTGGTCGGTGCAGCCGCAGATGGCCTTCTTGGTGGTATCCACCGCCTGGTAGGCGCCGCCCAGGGTGGAGGCGAGGATCTGCTCCACCAGGCCGGAACAGGAACCGCAGGAGGAAGCCGCCTTGGTGTGCTTCTTCACCTCGTCCAGGGTGAACAAGCCCTTTTCCTGGATGGCCTTGACGATGCTGCCCTTGCACACCCCGTTGCAGCCGCAGACCTGGGCGCTGTCGGGCAGGCTGGCGGCGGAACTGGCGCCCGCGTGGCCCGTGTCGCCCAGGTGGGAACTGGCGTAGGACTGGCCGAACATCAGGTGGTCGCGCAGCTCGCCCAGGTCCTTGCCCTCGCGCAGCAACTGGAAGTACCAGCTGCCATCCACGGTATCCCCGTACATGACGGCGCCCACCAGGGTGTTGTCCTTGAGCACCAGCTTCTTGTACACGCCGCCGGAGCGGTCGTGCAGCAGGATCGCCTCGGTGCCCTCGCCGCCCATGAAGTCGCCGGCGGAAAACACGTCGATGCCGGTGACCTTGAGCTTGGTGGAGGTGACCGAGCCCTGATAGCGGGCGATGCCCATCTGGGCCAGGTGGTTGGCGCACACCTTGGCCTGATCGAACAGGGGCGCCACCAGGCCGTAGGCGATGCCCCGGTGGGCGGCGCACTCGCCCACGGCGTAGATGCGCGGGTCGGTGATGGTCTGCAGGGTGTCGCTGACCACGATGCCCCGGTTGCAATGGAGGCCGGCAGCTTCGGCCAGGGCGGTGTCCGGGCGGATGCCGGCGGCCATCACCACCAGGTCAGCGGGGATTTCCTCGCCATTCTTGAACTTCACGGCGCCGACCCTGCCATCTGCGGCGGGCAGCAGTTCGGCGGTCTGGTGGGCCAGGCGGAACTTCATGCCCTTGGCTTCAAGGGAAGCCTGCAGCATGTCGGCGGCGGTCTTGTCGAGCTGGCGCTCCATGATCCACTCGCCCAGGTGCACCACGGTCACGTCCATGCCGCGCAGGATCAGGCCGTTGGCGGCTTCCAGGCCCAGCAGGCCGGCACCGATCACCACCGCGTGCTGCTTGCTGGCGGCGGTGTCTATCATCACCTGGGTATCGGCGATGTCCCGGTAGCCGATCACCCCGGGCAGGTCCTTGCCGGGCACGGGCAGGATGAAGGGCTGGGAGCCGGTGGCGATCAAGAGCCGATCGTACTCGGCACTGGTACCGTCGGCGGCGATGACCTTGCGGCCGATCCGGTCGATCTGGGTGACCCGCTTGCCCACGTGCAGGGTGATGCCGTGCTCGGCGTACCAGTCCAGGTCGTTGAGGATGATGTCCTGGACCTGCATTTCCCCGGCCAGCACCGGCGAGAGCAGGATGCGGTTGTAGTTGCCGTGGGGTTCGGCGCCGAAGACGGTGATGTCGTATTGCTCGGGGGCCAGCTTCAGCACTTCTTCCAGGGTCCGTACCCCGGCCATGCCGTTGCCGATCAATACCAGTTTCTGTTTTGCCATGATCAATTCCTTCAGGCAGCGTGGCGCAGGGGGCTGTCCAGGCTGGCTAGACCGGACAGCCGGTCCGCCCGGGCCAGGGACACCACGGCGCCGATGACGATGATTGCGGGAGCCGGCAGGCCAGTGGCGGCCTCGGGCAGATCGACCAGGCTGGCGATAACCTGCTGCTGGCCGGGCTGGCAGCCCTGGGCGATGACGGCGGCCGGGGTGTGCGGCGCCATACCGGCGGCCAGCAATTCGCGGGTGATTTCCCCCAGCCGGGCCAGGCCCATGTAGACCACAAGGGTGGTGCCGGCTTTCGCCAGGGCGGCCCAGTCGGGCTCCGGGCTACCCTGGGTGCCGGCCCGGGCCGTGACGAAGGTGACGCCGGCGGCCAGGCCCCGGTGGGTGACGGGAATGCCCAGGGTGGCGGGGACGGCGATGCCGGCGGTGAGGCCGCTCACCACTTCCGCCGCGAAGCCGGCGGTACGCAGAGTCAGCAGCTCCTCCCCTCCCCGCCCGAACATGAAGGGATCGCCCCCTTTCAGGCGCACCACCGTGCGGCCCTGGCGGGCGTAGCGGAGCATCAGCCGCTCGATGAAGGCCTGGGGGGTGGAAGCCCGGCCGCCCCGCTTGCCCACCTTGAGGATGCGGGCCTGGGGCCGCACCAGGGCCAGCACTTCGGCGGACACCAGCTCGTCGGCGAGCACCACTTCGGCCTCGTCGGCGAGGATTCTGGCAGCCCGCAGGGTGAGCAGGTCCCCGGCGCCCGGTCCGGCACCGATCAGATATACCTTGGACATGGAAGTCTCCTGGGGCTGGCGCTAGGCGGCTTTTTTCAGCTGCTTCTGGTAGAGGAACTCCAGGATCGCCGCCCGGCATTCGACGAAGTGGGGGTCGTTGGCCAGGGCCAGGCGGTTGCGCGGATGTTCCAGCTTCACGTCCAGGATTTCGCCGATGGTGGCGGCCGGGCCGTTGGTGAGCATCACCACCCGGTCCGAGAGCAGCACCGCCTCATCCACGTCGTGGGTGACCATCACCGTGGTGGCGCCGGTGGCGGCCATGATCTTCATCAGCTCGTCCTGGAGGTTGGCCCGGGTCAGCGCATCCAGGGCGCCGAAGGGCTCGTCCATGAGCAGGATCTTGGGTTCCATGGCCAGGGCCCGGGCGATGCCCACCCGCTGCTTCATGCCGCCGGAAATCTCGTGGGGATACTTGATTTCCGCGTGGCTCAGGCCCACCAGGGCCATGGCGGCATGGGTGCGTTCCTTCAGCCTGGCCTTGCCTTCCTTGCCGCCGAACACCCGCTCCACGCCCAGGTAGACGTTGTCGTAACAGGTGAGCCAGGGCAGCAGGGAATGGTTCTGAAACACCACCGCCCGCTCCGGGCCGGGGCCGGCGATCTCGCGGCCGTCGCAGAGCATGGAGCCGCTGCTGGGCTTGGTGAGCCCGGCGATCAGGTTGAGCAAGGTGGATTTGCCGCAGCCCGAATGGCCGATCAGGGTGACGAACTCCCCTTCGCGGATATCCAGATTCACGTCCCGCAGGGCCACGAACTTGCCGTTCTTGGTATCGAAGGTCTGGCCCACGTTCTCGATTTGCACGATCTTTTTCATGATGTTGCCTCCAGTACTCAGCGGGTTTCGTAGGTGAAGCGCTTGGCCAGCAGGACCAGGCACTGTTCAAGGATCAGGCCGACGATGCCGATCACGAAGATGGCGATGATGATGTGTTCCACCTTGAGGTTGTTCCACTCGTCCCACACCCAGAAGCCGATGCCGACGCCGCCGGTGAGCATTTCCGCCGCCACGATCACCAGCCAGGCGGTGCCGATGGAAAGCCGGATGCCGGTCAGCATGTAGGGCAGCACGGAGGGGAAGAGGATCTTGGTGAAGATCTTCCACTCCGACAGGTTGAGCACCCGGGCCACGTTCAGGTAGTCCTGGGGCACCCGGCTGACGCCCTGGGCGGTGTTGAGGATCATCGGCCAGATGGAACAGATGAAGATGGTCCAGGTGGCGGCCGGGTCGGCGCGCTGGAAAACCAGCAGGCCGATGGGCAGCCAGGCCAGGGGCGACACGGGCCGCAGCAGGCTGATGATGGGATTCACCATGGCCGACAGGGTGGCGAAGCGCCCGATCAGGAAGCCCAGGGGAATGCCCACGGCGGCGGCGATGCCGAAGCCTATGGCCACCCGCTGCAGGGAGGCCAGCACGTTCCAGCCAATCCCCTGGTCATTGGGCCCTTCCCGGTAGAAGGGGTCGGAGAACAGGGCCACCGCCGCTTCCCAGGTCTTGCCCGGGCCCGGGATGCGGGCGTCGGCGCCGGCCGTGCCCACGTACCAGATGCCGATCAGCAGGGCCAGACCGAGGATGGGGGGCAGGATGGCCTTGAACACCTTGCGCAGCCATTCGGCATCGGCATTGGTACTGGAGGAGGCTGCCAGCCCTGGCTGCGGCGCAGCCAGGGGAGCCTGGGTATCGTGAGAAAAAGCGGCCCCGGGGGCCGGGGGGCGCAGCGGTGCGTCTTGGGGGCTTGCCATGGCGGCATCTCCTGTCATGGTCATCGTGGTCATGGGATTTCTCCTCCTGGTGGAACGGGGGTCAGCCCCTGATCTTGAAGCCGGCGGCGTACTTCTTCGGGTCCTTGCCATCCCAGACCACGCCATCCATCAGCTTGTGGCTGCGCATGTCGCTCTTGGGCAGGTTGACCCCGGCGGCGGCGGCGGCCTGCTTGTAGATGTCGATGCGGTTGATGGCCTTGGCCACGCCCAGGTAATCCGGGTCCTTGTCGAGCAGGCCCCAGCGCTTGTGCTGGGTCAGGAACCACATGCCGTCGGAGAGGTAGGGGAAATTCACCGCCCCGTCGTTGAAGAACTTCATGTGATTGGGATCGTCCCAGGTCTTGCCCAGGCCATTTTCGTAGCGGCCCAGCAGGCGCCCCTGGATCACGTCCATGTCCGTATTTACGTAGGACTTCTTGGCGATGGTCTCGGCGGTCTTGTAGACGTTGGACTTGGAACTGTCGATCCAGCGGGAAGCCTCCAGGATGGCGGCGGTCAGGGCCCGGGCCGAGTTGGGGTATTTGTTCACCCAGTCGGCGGTGGTGCCCAGCACCTTTTCCGGGTGATCCACCCAGATCTCCTGGCTGGTGGCAACGGAGAAACCCACCTTGTCCATGATGGCGCGCTGGTTCCAGGGTTCGCCGACGCAGTAGCCATGCATGTTGCCGACCCGGGCATTGGCCACCATCTGGGGCGGGGGCACGACGATGCTCTTGACGTCCTTCATGGGATTGATGCCGTTGGCGGCCAGCCAGTAGTAGAGCCACATGGCGTGGGTGCCGGTGGGGAAGGTCTGGGCGAAGGTGTAGGTGCCAGCCGGGCTGGCATCCACCACCTTCTTCAGGCTGGGGCCGTCGGTGGCGCCCTTGTCCTTCATCTGGTTGGAGAGGGTGATGCCCTGGCCGTTGTGGTTCAGGGTCATGAGTACGGCCATGTCCTTCTTGGGGCCGCCGACGCCCAGGTGCACCCCGTAGACCAGGCCGTAGAGCACGTGGGCCGCGTCCAGCTCGCCGCTCACCAGCTTGTCCCGTACCGAGGCCCAGGAGGCTTCCTTGGAGGGAATGATCTTGATGCCGTATTTCTCGTCGAACTTCTGCACCGCGGCCATGACTACCGAGGCGCAGTCGGTCAGGGGGATGAAGCCCACCTTCAGTTCCTTCTTCTCCGGGGCGTCGGAACCGGCCGCCCAGGCGCCGCCGGCAGTGCCGACTCCGGCCGAAGTGATTAGGGCGGCGCCACCCAGGGCGGCCGTGCGGCGCATGAAGTCCCGGCGGGCGGGCTGGAACTCCTCGGAGCCCAGGGGGGACGGTTCGTTGGTGAAGTCTTTCATGGTCAGCTCCTGAAAAAAACCCGAAAAAAAACGGCGTCACATCCGCAGCGGAAAGTTCCCGCCACGAATGGACGCCGTTGTCCAAAATATCTCAAACCACCGGACCGCCTTTGACCCGATATGGCCTTCTATAAACAAAACCCGTGCCAGCTGCTGGTTTTTCTTGGAAATCCTAATTAAATCATCGCGTTGCTATTGCTTTGACGATCCGGGAGGGGGTTTCCGGAGGCGGAGGCCGCGCCCCGAATCGGTGCGGATCCTCTGCTGCAATGCACCAACAGCAGGCGGCTCAGAGCAGCAGCTGGGCCATGTCGATCAGGTCCTGGGCCACCGTCGCCATGGGTTTGGCCCGTTCCATGGCCAGCTTGCGCAGGGCCCCGTAAGCCCCCTCCTCGTCCAGGCCACGGGTCTTCATCAGGATGCCCTTGGCCTTCTCCACCACCTTGCGCTCCGAGAGCTTGCGGGTGGCCGAGGCCAGCTCCTGTTTCAGGGCCTGCTGCTCCTCGAAATGGACCACCGCCACGTCGATCACCGAGCGCAGCCGGGCCGGGTCCACCCCGTCCACCATGTAGGTGGACACCCCGGCCTTGACCGCCGCACGGATGGTTTCCTGGTCGCCTTCCTGGGAAAAGATGATCACCGGCCGGGGCATTTCCCGGTCCATCACCGCCAGGTTTTCCAGGGTGTCCCGGGAGGGGGAGTCGGTTTCGATCAGGATCACGTCGGGCTTGATGGATTCGATCCGGGCCGTCAGGTCCTGGGAGCTGGGCAGCACCGCCGCCACCTGGTGCCCGGCCAGGGCCAGGCCGGCGCAGAGTTCGGCTGCCCGGGTGCGGGATTCGTCGATGATGAGTACACGTAGCATGGGGAGCCTTTAGCAAGCCCCATGCCTTGCGGGGCTCAGAGGCCGGCGCCGGTGCGCTTGGCGATTTCGGGCCAGGCCTTGTGCAGGTAGTAGCCCATGGACCAGAGGGTGAGCAGCGCCGCGACCCAGATCAGCAGGTTGCCCAGTTGGAGGGAATCCCAGCCCAGCAGGGGTTCCCGGTACAGGAGCAGGGTGATGGCCAGCATCTGGGCCGTGGTCTTGATCTTGCCCAGCATGGAGACGGCCACGTTCTTGGAGGCGCCGATCTTGGCCATCCATTCGCGCAGGGCGGAGATGGTGATTTCCCGGCCGATGATGATGGCGGCCACCACCGCATTGGTGCGGTCCAGCTCCACCAGGATGATCAGGGCGGCGGCGACGATCAGCTTGTCCGCCACCGGGTCCAGGAAGGCGCCGAAGGAGGATGTCTGGTTGAGCTTCCTGGCCAGGTAGCCGTCCAGCCAGTCGGTGAAGGCGGCGCCCATGAACAGCAGGGTGGCGAACAGGTCGCGCTCATGCCCGGGGAGCCAGCCCTGGGGCAGGTAATACAGCACCACCAGCAGGGGAATGGCGAGGATGCGCAGCCAGGTCAGGAAAATGGGCAGATTGAAGGGCATGGGGTGCGGGCTATTCGGTTTTCAGTGCAATGCGGCGTAAATGGTTGCGGCCAGGGCCGGGCTGATGCCTGGCGCCTGGGACAGCTGCTCCACCGAAGCGGCCGCCACTCCAGGCAGGCCGCCGAAATGGGTGACCAGGGCCTTGCGCTTGGCGGGGCCGACGCCGGGGATGTCTTCCAGGCGCGAGGTGTTGCGGGTCTTGCTGCGTCGGGCCCGGTGGCCGGTCAGGGCAAAGCGGTGGGCTTCGTCGCGGATTTCCACCACCAGGTGCAGGGCCGGGTTGTCGGCCCCCAATTGTAAGGCCTCCCGGCCATCCGGGAACACCAGGGATTCCAGCCCCACCTTGCGCCCTTCCCCCTTGCTGACGCCGACCATGGGCAGATGGGCGAGGCCCAGCTCTTCCAGGGCGGCGGCGGCCATGGCCACCTGGCCCTTGCCCCCGTCGATGAGGATCAGGTCCGGAGCGATCCCCTCCCCTTCGGCCAGCTTGTCGTAGCGGCGGCTCACCGCCTGGCGGATGGCGGCGTAATCGTCCCCGGGTTCGATGTCGCGGATGTTGAAGCGCCGGTAGTCGGACTTCTTCATGCCGTTACCCTGGTAGACGACGCAGGAGGCCACCGGCGACTCCCCCTGGGTGTGGCTGATGTCGAAGCACTCGATCCGCTCCAGGGGGGCGGCCAGGTCCAGGGCTGCGCGCAGGGCTTCCAGCCGCTGCTCCTGCTGGGCGCTGGCCTGGTTGCGGGCGGTGATGGCTAGCCGCGCGTTCTGCAGGGCCATGTCCACCCACACCTTGTGGGTCACGGCCCGGGCCTCGTTGATGGGCACCGGTCGGCCGGCTGCGGCTTCCAGTCCGGTGGCCGTGTCTTCCAGCTCGTCGGGCAGGGGCGAGGCCAGCAGTCGGGCCGGCGCGGGATGCAGGGCATAGTGCTGGGCGATGAAGGCGGCCACCGCCTCCTCGGGGCTGGAGTCGCCTCCATGCACGGGAAACTGGGGCCGGTCCCCCAGGTGCCGGCCGCCCCGGATCATGGCCAGGTTCACGCACAGCTGGCCGGCCTGGCGCAGCGCCACGATCACATCCACATCCTCCCCCTTGTGGCTCTCGATGAACTGCTTTTCCTGAACCTGGCGCAGGGACTGGATCTGGTCCCGGTACACGGCGGCCTGCTCGAAGGCCAGGTTGGCCGCAGCCGCCTCCATGGCCTGGGTGAGGCGCTGGACCACTTCGTTCTGGCGCCCGAGCAGGAACCAGGCGGCCAGCTGCACGTCCCGGGCGTAATCCTCGGCGCTCACCAGACCCGGGATGCAGGGGCCGCTGCAGCGCCTGATCTGGTGCAGCAGGCAGGGCCGGGAACGGTTGGCGAAGACCGAGTCCTCGCAGGTCCTGAGGCGGAACATCTTCTGCAGCAGGTAGAGGCTGTCCCGCACCGCCGAAGAGGAGGGATAGGGGCCGAAGTAGTCGGCCTTGCGGTCCGGGTTGCCGCGGAAGAAGCCCAGGCGCGGGAAGGCATCCCGGGTGATGACGATGTAGGGGTAGGACTTGTCGTCCCGGAACAGGATGTTGTAGCGGGGCGAGAGACTCTTGATCAGGTTGTTTTCCAGCAGCAGGGCTTCGGCCTCGGAGCGGGTGGTGGTGATCTCGATCCGGGCGATCTGGCTCACCATCATGGCGATGCGGGGGCTGGAGAGAGTCTTCTGGAAATAGGAGGAAACCCGCTTTTTCAGGTTCTTCGCCTTGCCCACGTAGAGCACCGCGTCCTCGGCGGAGAGCATGCGGTACACCCCGGGCAGGTCCGGCAGGGTGGGCAGGAAGGCCTTGTAATCGAAGCTGACGGGAGGGTGGGCAACGGGCCGGGGACGCTCCTCCGGCGCCTCCGGTACGGCCTGGCGGGGAGTGCTCATGCCGGCTTCCGGGGATCGGGCCGGGCTCGGGGCCGGAGGGGCGGCGGCAGCGGGCGCAGGCGGGATGGAGCAAGTTCGAGCATGGGGCGGATGTTACCATGCACCCCCATGAAAACTCCCGCCCCCTGCCCCGCTCCCCGGCCCCGCTGGGACATCTTCTGCAAGGTCATCGACAACCTGGGCGACATGGGGGTCTGCTGGCGTCTGGCCCGGCAACTGGCCGCCGAACACGGTCTGGCCGTGCGTCTCCTGGTGGATGCGCCGGGCTTGCTGGCGCCCCTGCTGCCGGCCCTGGACCCGGCCCAGGCGGAGCAGGAGGTGCAAGGGGTGCGCATCGGCGCCTGGACAGAAGCCCTGGCCCTTCCCGGGGCCGCTGACGTGGTGGTGGAAGCCTTTGCCTGCGATCCGCCGGCCGCTTACCTGGAAGCCATGGGGGCCCGCCCCCGTCCGCCCTGCTGGATCAACCTGGAGTACCTGAGCGCCGAAGCCTGGGTGGCCGGCTGCCATGGAGCCGCTTCGCCCCACCCGCGCCTACCCCTGGTGAAGTTCTTCTTCTTCCCCGGCTTCGGGCCGGGAACCGGCGGTCTGTTGCGGGAGCGGGGGCTGCTGGCCCGGCGCGACGCCTTTCTGGCCGCTGGCGGCCGGGAGACCCTGTTGCAGCGCCTGGGGCTGGCAGCGGGAAGCGACACCCTGCTGCTTAGTCTCTTCTGTTATGACACGGCGCCCCTGGAGGCCCTGTTCCGGGCCTGGTCCGCGTCGAGCCGGCCCCTCCTCTGCCTGGTGCCGCCAGGCAAGCCCCTGGCGGCGGCAAGCTGCTGCCTGGGAGGCGATGGCCCCTGGCAGCTGGGACCGGCCCGCATCGTGCCCATCCCCTTCCTGTCCCAGGCGGATTACGACGAACTTCTCTGGAGCTGCGACCTGAATTTTGTCCGGGGGGAGGATTCCTTCGTGCGGGCCCAGTGGGCCGGGCGCCCTTTCGTCTGGCAGATTTATGCCCAGGAGGACGGGGCCCATCTGGAAAAACTGGAGGCTTTTCTGGCCTTGCCGGAAAGCCTTCCTCCCGGGCCCGGGGGCGAGACACTGGCCGCCTTCTGGCGCAGCTGGAACGGGGCTTCCGACGCCGCTCCGGACTGGGAGGCCCTGGTCCGGGCCCTGCCGCTCCAGGACCGGCACGGGAAGCGCTGGAGCGAAAAACTCGGGAGCACCCCGGACCTGGCTGCGAGCCTCGTCAAATTTTGTGAATCACGGGTATAATCGCGCGTTTTGTTTTGGCCTAACGCTCTGAAAGATCATGAAAACCGCACAGGAACTCCGCTCCGGCAACGTCATCATGGTGGGTAACGACCCGCTGGTGGTGCAGAAAACCGAATACAACAAGTCTGGCCGCAATGCCGCAGTGGTCAAGATGAAGCTCAAGAACCTGCTCACCGGCGCTCCCTCCGAGTCCGTGTACAAGGCCGACGACAAGTTCGAGGTGGTGCAGCTGGAACGCAAGGAAGTGACCTTCTCCTACTTCGCCGATCCCATGTACGTGTTCATGGACGCCGATTACAACCAGTACGAAGTGGAAGCGGACAACATGACCGACGCCCTCAAGTACCTGGAAGACGGCATGCCCTGCGAAGTGGTGTTCTACAACGAAAAGGCCATCTCCGTGGAACTGCC
The DNA here is from genome assembly GCF_000429665.1 of Azovibrio restrictus DSM 23866. Classification (GTDB taxonomy): domain Bacteria; phylum Pseudomonadota; class Gammaproteobacteria; order Burkholderiales; family Rhodocyclaceae; genus Azovibrio; species Azovibrio restrictus. The sequence goes on along the minus strand of NZ_AUCH01000001.1, from coordinate 85,512 downwards.
CACCTCCGTGGTGCGCGAAGTCATCTACACCGAGCCCGCCGTCAAGGGTGATACCTCCGGCAAGGTCATGAAGCCGGCCAAGATCACCACCGGTTTCGAGCTGTCCGTGCCCGCCTTCGTGGAAATCGGCGACAAGATCGAAATCGACACCCGTACCGACGAGTACCGCAACCGGGTCAAGTAATTCCTGCCTTTGGGCAAACTGAACGGGCAGCTGCGGCTGCCCGTTTGCTTTTCCGGTTTCCCCTTTTCTGCCGTTGAGCGGATCGGGACAATCCTTGCGTGCTACGAAGCGGCCGCCTGGGCCCGGGAGGGGCAGACTGGAGGCTCCTGCAACTGCTTCTGGAGCTTCCCCATGAAATCCTCCCTGCGTCTTACCTTGGCCAGCTTCCTGCTGGCCGCCGCCGGCCTGGCCCAGGCCGGAGAGTTCCGCCTGGAAGTGGATGCCGGCGCCGACGGGCAGCTGGCTCCCGTGCATTACGCCAACAGTTTCGGCTGCAGCGGCGGCAATGTCTCCCCTGCCCTGCGCTGGAGCGGTGCCCCGGCCGGCACCCGGAGTTTCGTCGTCACCCTCTACGATCCCGACGCCCCCACCGGCTCCGGCTGGTGGCACTGGGTGGTGGCCAATCTGCCGGCGGACACGGATCATCTAGAAGCGGGGGCCGGCAATCCCGGCGGCGCCCTGCCGGCCGGGGCCCGCAGCATCGCCGGGGATAACGGCGAGCCTGGCTACCTGGGCAGCTGCCCGCCGCCGGGACCGGCGCACCGCTATGTGTTCACCGTCCATGCCCTGAAGGTGGAGCAGCTTGATCTGCCGGCCCGGGCTACCCCGGCGCTGGTGGGTTTTTACGCCTGGGCCCATGGCCTGGGCAAAGCCAGTGCCACCTTCCTCGGCGCCCGTTGAGGGGGCGGCCGTTCAGGAATGGGTGATCCGGTTCTAAAATCGCCCCTTGATCCCATGGAGCACCCCATGCAGCCCACCTTTGCCCTGCGTCCCGGTGTTGCCGTCGCCGGCGGCATCGTCCAGCGTCAGCCCCTGAAGTTCCGGCGCCTGTGGCTGGACCTGCCCACCCTGGTGTTGGTGGAGTCCGGCTGCAAGGTCCTGCATGGCGAGGCCGGCACCTTCCGTGTCGAGGCCGGGCAGGCGGTGGCCCTGGCGGGGGGCCAGGCTTTCGATGTGAGCAATTTTCCGGGCGAGGCCGCCAGCTACCGGGCCCGCTGGCTGGCCTGGGAGCGCGGTCTGCTTGAGGGCTGGCGGACGCCGCCCGGAGTACGGCCCCAGCCGGTGGTGGCCCTGGGCCCGGTGGCGCCGGCTTTTGCCGAGGCCTTCACGGCCCTGACCCTATCCCTGGAGGATCCCGCCCTGCCCGATGCCGTGGTCGGCCACCGGGCTCTGGAAATGCTGGTCTGGCTGGAAGGGGCCGGCCGGCTCATTCTGGACGATACCCAGTTCGCGCCCCGGGTGCGCCGGCTGCTGGCCGGCGATCCGGCGCGGGAATGGCGCTCCCCCGGAGTCGCCGCCCAGTTCGCCATGAGCGAGGCCAGCCTGCGCCGCCATCTGGCCGCCGAAGACACGTCCCTCTCGGAAATCCTCCTCGATGTGCGCATGTCCACGGCCCTGACCCTGCTGCAATCCACGGGGCAGCCGGTGACGCGCATTGCCGGCGAGGTGGGCTACCAGTCTCCGTCCCAGTTCGCCGTGCGTTTTCGCCGCCGCTTCGGCTGTTCCCCCAGCGACATCCGCCGCGATAGCCCGCGCCGTGGCGCTGCTCCCGGTTTGTCTTCCTGAGTTACCCGTGCCCTGGTCAGATTCAGACTGCCAGGGCCTGAATGGCGGCGACAGCGGCCTGATAGTCGGGATCGGCCTGCAGGGCTTGCCAGCTCGGGGCCGGGGTCCGGGGCATGAGCCGGGCGACCCGGGCGCTGCGCAGCGGGTCCGGTGTCACCTGCCAGCGGGCCAGCACGTCGCCGGCTTGGTCCGGGGCATTGCACACCAGCAGCATGTCGCAGCCTGCCTGATAGGCCGCCTGCACCCGGGCCAGGGTGTCGCCCACCACGCTGGCGCCTTCCATGGACAGGTCGTCGCTGAATACCACCCCGTCGAAGCCCAGCTCCTGGCGCAGATAGCCGTGCCATGTCCTGGAGAAGCCCGAGGAGCTGCCATCCACCCGGGGGTAGATCACGTGGGCCGGCATCACCGCATCCAGGGCCAGCTCCCGGTAGGGGCGGATGTCTTCCTGCAGGGCTTCGAGACTGCGCTCATCCACGGGAATGGCCAGGTGGGAGTCCGCCTCGACCCAGCCGTGGCCGGGGAAATGCTTGCCGCAGCTGCCCATGCCGGCGGCTCTGAGGCCTTCTATCAGGGCTCCGGCCAGGGCGATCACCGCTTCCGGGCGGCGATGGAAGGCGCGGCTGCCGATCACGCTGGAGCGGCCGTAGTCCAGGTCCAGGTCCGGGGTGAAGGAAAAATCCACTCCCCGGGCCCGCAGTTCGGCAGCCAGCACGTAGCCCACCTGCCGGGCCAGGCGGAGGGCGCCCGGGGCATCGGCATCCCAGGCCTGGCCCAGGCTGGCCATGGGAGGCAGGCGGGTGAAGCCCTCCCGGAAGCGCTGCACCCGTCCGCCTTCATGATCCACGGCGATCAGCAGCGGCGGCTGGCGCAGGGCATGGATTTCCGTGCTCAGGGCGAGGAGTTGTTCCGGGTCCGTGTAGTTGCGGGAAAACAGGATGATGCCGCCCACCAGGGGGTGGCGCAGGCGTTCCCGGTCCAGGTCGGTGAGCACGGTGCCCTGGATGTCTATCATCAGGGGGCCAAGGGCTTGTTCAGTCATGGGCGTTCGAGGATCACGTAGGCGACGGCGTATTCCGCCTCGTCGCTAAGGGAAAGATGGGGGGTGAGCTGGCGGCTGTCCAGCAGGGCCTGGAGCTCGGGGCCCAGGATGAAGCAGGGTTTGCCCAACTCGTCGTGGCCTACGCCGATGGCGGGCAGCAGCGCCGGCGGGCGGACTCCGGTGCCCAGGGCCTTGGCAAAAGCCTCCTTGGCGGCCCAGCGCTTGGCCAGGAAGCGGGCGGGCTCCCGGGCCTGGGCCAGTTCCTCCTGCTCATGGGGCGCCAGGATCTTGTCCGTGCCCCGGCGGCCGTGGCGTTCCAGCAGGCGGGCCAGGCGGCTGACGGCGACGATGTCGGTGCCGATGCCGTGGATCATGAATCAGGCGGCGGCCCGCTGCATCAGGGCCTTCATTTCCCGCACCGCTTCGCGCAGGCCCACGAATACCGAGCGGCTGACGATGGCGTGGCCGATGTGCAGTTCGCGCACCCCGGGCAGGGCTGCGATGGGGCCCACGTTGTAATAGTTGAGGGCGTGCCCGGCATTGAAGCGCATGCCCAGTTGCTGGACGGCTGCGCCGGCCTGGCGCACCTGGGCCACCGCGGTTAGTACCGCGGGGGCTTCCACGTCGCGCCCCTGGGTGTGGAAGGCGTGGGCATAGGGGCCCGTATGGATTTCGCAGACCCGGGCGCCGATGCGGGCGGCGGCTTCCACCTGGGGCAGTTCGGCGTCGATGAATACGCTGGTGACGATGCCCGCGTCGGCCAGGCGGGCCACCACTTCCTTCAGGCGGGCTTCCTGCCCGGCCACGTCCAGGCCGCCTTCGGTGGTCACCTCGTGGCGGCCTTCGGGCACCAGCATCGCCATCTGGGGCTTGGTGCGGCAGGCGATGTCCACCATCTCGTCGGTGGCCGCCATTTCCAGGTTGAGCTTCACCTGGGTCAATTCCTTCAGGCGCCGCACGTCCTCGTCGCCGATATGGCGGCGGTCTTCGCGCAGGTGGATGGTGATGCCTTCGGCACCACCCAGGTGGGCTTCCACGGCGGCCCAGACCGGGTCCGGTTCCCAGGTGCGGCGGGCCTGGCGCAGGGTGGCCACGTGGTCGATATTGACGCCCAGTTCGATCATGCAAGACTCCTTTATCCGGTGCCCCCGGTTGGGGGGCCGGAAGCGGGGTCCGATGCTACCAGCTTTCCCCCCGTTTTCCCTTATGATTGATTTTCCTCTCATAAAAAGGAAAGCCTCTGCCATGAATCTGGAGAAGGTCATTTTCGGGTTTTTCATCGTCCTGGCCGCCACCCTCAATTTCGGCTTCTTCGTGGGCGATATCGACAATCCCACCCATCACCATGTCTATGAGCTGTTCGCCGCCATCGTGGTCAATCTGATTGCCACGGTGCTCAAATTCGGAGACCGGACCCAGATCGGCGCCGTCCATCTGGCCACCAGCCTGGTGGCCGACCTGCAGCTGATCGCAGCTGGGATCATCTGGGCCGTGGCCGTGCATGTCACCGGGGAAGGCATGACGGCTACCTCCGTCAGCAGCGTCGTATCCCTGGCCGGGGGCGCCATGCTGGCCAACCTGGTGTCGGTGACCCTGCTGGTGGTGGAGACCGCCATGATGCGCCGCTGAGCCATGGTTGCCGGCAACGTCTTCTTCCTGATCCTGCGGCGCATGCGGGCGCCGCTGATCCTGCTCATCCTCATCTACGCGGTTTCCATCCTCGGGCTCACCCTGATCCCCGGCGTGGACGAACAGGGCCGGAGCGCCCCGCCCCTCTCCATCTTTCATGCCTTCTACTTCATCAGCTACACCGCCACCACCATCGGTTTCGGCGAGATTCCCCAGGCTTTTTCCAATGGTCAGCGGCTCTGGGTGATCGTCTGCATCTACCTTTCCGTGGTGGGCTGGAGCTATTCCATCCTCACTCTCCTGGGGCTGGTGCAGGATTCCAGCTTCCAGCATGCCCTGACCACCACCCGTTTCCGCTGGCGGGTACGGCGCATGGGGGAGCCCTTCCTGCTGATCTGCGGCTGCGGTGAAACGGGCAGCCTGGTGGGCCGGGCCCTGGACCGGCAGGGACGGCGCTTCGTGGTGCTGGAGGCCAGCAAAGAGCGGGTGGAGGAACTGGATCTGGAGGATTTCAAGACCGACACCCCGGCCCTGGCCCTGGATGCCCGGCTGCCGGAAAACCTGATCTTGGCCGGTCTCCAGCATCCCCGCTGCCAGGGGGTGCTGGCCCTGACCAATTCGGATGAGGCCAATCTCGCCATCGCCATTGCCGTGCGCCTGCTCAATCCCTCGATCCAGGTCCTGGCCCGGGCCGAGCAGCGGCGGACCGAGGACAACCTGAAATCCTTCGGCACGGACCAGGTCATCAATCCCTTCGAGCGCTTCGCCGACTACCTGGCCCTGGCCGTGCATTCCCCGGTCTGTTACCAGCTGGTGGAGCGGCTGACCGGGACGGCCGGGCAACAACTGCCCTCCCCTCTGCCCCTGCCGCCCCGGGGCCATTGGGTGATCTGCGGCTACGGCCGTTTTGGCCAGGCCGTGGCCCGGCGCTTCGATGCCGAGGGGCTGGACTACAGCATTATCGACCCCCGTTCCGACCTGGGGCATGACAAGCTCCAGGTGGTGGGCATGGGTACCGAGGCCGAGCCCCTGCGGGCAGCCGGGATAGAAGGCGCCGTCGGCATCGTGGTGGGGACGGAAAACGACGTGACCAATCTTTCCGTGGCCATGACGGCCCAGGAGATCAATCCCCGCCTGTTCGTGGTCATGCGCCAGAACCAGGTGGCCAACTCCATCCTGTTCCAGGCCTTCAAGGCCCATATCTGCATGGTGCCCAGCCGCATCATCGCCCAGGAGTGTCTGGCCCTGCTGGCCACGCCCCTGCTGGCCCTGTTTCTGGCGCGTCTGCAGCAGGCCGGGGATGCCTGGGCCCAACCCCTGGAACAGGAGATGCAGCGGCGCTTTGGCCAGGAAATTCCCGAAGTCTGGAATGTGCGCCTCAATGCCCAGGAGGCCCGGGCCTTGCATCGGACCATGGTCATGGAGGGAAGCAGTGTTTTTCTGGGGGATTTGCTCAAAAACCCGAGTCAGCGGGAAAACAACAACAATCTGCTGCCTTTGCTGCTCCAGCGGGACGGCGGTGCCATCCTGCTGCCGGGGCCCGAGACTTCCCTGCAGCCCGGAGACTGGCTACTCTTTGCCGGCACCGGAAGTGCCAGGCGGGACCTCTGGCTGACCCTGTTCAGCGAAAAGACCCTGACCTACGTGCGGACCGGCAGGGAGCTGGCCGGCAGCTGGCTGTGGCAGCAGCTGCAGGGACAGCACAAGGCCTGATACGGAACGGCAAACAGAAGGGAAACGGGGAGGCAGAAAGGGAAAAACCGGCCCGAAGGCCGGTTTTTTTGTTTGGGGCGACGTATGGGGATCGAACCCACGACCACCGGAGCCACAATCCGGTGCTCTACCAACTGAGCTAACGCCGCCATTGTTCCTGGCGCGCCCGGCGAGAATCGAACTCACAACCTACGGCTTAGAAGGCCGTTGCTCTATCCAGTTGAGCTACGGGCGCCTTGCAATCGACTCGCCGGGGTACTACATGCAACCTGTTCTTGCTGTTCTGGTCGGGGTGGTGGGATTCGAACTCACGACCCTCTGTTCCCAAAACAGATGCGCTACCAGGCTGCGCTACACCCCGAAGAAGCGCGCATTCTATAGGTCCGGACGCAGCTCGTCAACAGGAAAAGAAATACCCTGCAAAAGCCCTCCCAGCCCTGGAAGCCTTGTCTTTCCGTGCGCTTTTTTCCATTTCTTGCAGCCAGTCCCTATTTCTGATATTAAATGCGTTTTTCGTCATCAGGGACGGCTATAAATGGCAGAAGAACTGCTCCACAAACACTTTGCACCCTATACGCCCAAGGACGGCGAGGATTACATGAGCGCCGACCAGCTCAAGCACTTCCGCGCCATGCTGGAGAGCGTCAAGAAGGAGCTCAGTGAGGATATCGAGCGCACGGTCCATACCATGCAGGATGAGGCAACCGTCTTCGCTGATCCCAATGACAGGGCCAGCCAGGAAACCGACATTGCCATCGAACTGCGGAACCGGGACCGGGAGCGCAAACTGATCAAGAAGATCGACGAGACCCTGGCCCGCATCGACAGTGGCGACTATGGCTATTGCGACAAGTGCGGCGTGGAAATCGGCATCAAGCGTCTGGAGGCCCGTCCCACGGCCACCCTCTGCATCGACTGCAAGACCCTTGATGAGATGAAGGAAAAGCAGATGGCGAAGTGATTCGCCCTCCCCGCCTTCAAGCGCAGAAAAGGAACCTTCGGGTTCCTTTTTTGTTGGATGGGTGGCGGGAGGCAGGCAAAAAAAGGGCACCCTTCCGGGTGCCCTTGTCTGCTGCAGGTGGATTACGGCTTACTGCTGGGCGGGAGCCTCGGCAGCACCGGCCTCTTCCGCGGCCACGGCCTTCATGGACAGCTTGACGCGGCCCCGGTCGTCGGTTTCCAGCACCTTGACGCGCACCACCTGACCTTCCTTGAGGTAGTCGGTGACGGCGTTCACGCGCTCCTGGGCGATCTGGGAGATGTGCAGCAGGCCGTCCTTGCCGGGCAGCACGCTGACGATGGCACCGAAGTCGAGGATCTTCAGCACGGTGCCTTCGTAGATCTTGCCCACTTCCACCTCGGCGGTGATGGCATCGATACGGGCCCGGGCGGCAGCAGCAGCCTCACCGCTGGTGGCGGCGATGGTGATGGTGCCGTCGTCCTGGATGTCGATGGTGGTGCCGGTTTCCTCGGTCAGGGCACGGATCACGGCGCCGCCCTTGCCGATCACGTCACGGATCTTTTCCGGATTGATCTTGAAGGTGTACAGGCGCGGGGCGTAGGCGGACATCTCTTCCCGGTGGCCGGACATGGAGCCTTCCATGATGCCCAGGATGTGCATCCGGGCTTCGTTGGCCTGGGCCAGGGCGATGGCCATGATTTCCTTGGTGATGCCCTGGATCTTGATGTCCATCTGCAGGGCGGAAACGCCGTTGCGGGTACCGGCCACCTTGAAGTCCATGTCGCCCAGGTGATCTTCGTCACCCAGGATGTCGGTCAGCACGGCGAAGCGGTTGCCTTCCTTGATCAGGCCCATGGCGATACCGGCCACGTGGGACTTGAGGGGCACGCCGGCGTCCATCAGCGCCAGGGAGCCGCCACAGACGGAAGCCATGGAGGAGGAGCCGTTGGACTCGGTGATTTCGGAGACCACGCGCATGGAGTAGGAGAAATCTTCGGGCTTGGGCAGCACGGCCAGCAGGGCCCGCTTGGCCAGACGGCCGTGACCGATTTCCCGGCGCTTGGGGGAGCCGACACGACCGCATTCGCCGGTGGCGAACGGGGGCATGTTGTAGTGCAGCATGAAGCGCTCCCGGTACTCGCCGCCCAGGGCGTCGATGATCTGCTCGTCCCGGTTGGTGCCCAGGGTGGCCACCACCATGGCCTGGGTTTCGCCACGGGTGAACAGGGCGGAACCGTGGGTGCGGGGCAGCACGCCGGAGCGCACGGAAATGGGGCGCACGGTGCGGGTGTCGCGGCCGTCGATACGGGGCGCGCCAGAGAGGATGCGGCCGCGCACGATGCCGGCTTCCAGGGCGAAGAAGTAGTCAGCCACCAGGCCTTCGTCGTAGGCATTCTCGCCTTCGCACAGGGCGGCGATCACTTCAGCCTTGATCTCCTTGACCTGCTGGCTGCGGGTCTGCTTCACGGTGATGTTGTAGGCCTCTTCCAGCTTGGCCTTGGCCAGGCTCTCCAGGCGGGTCGCCAGGGCCTCGTCCTTGGCGGGAGCCTGCCAGTCCCATTCGGGCTTGCCGGCTTCTTCCACTAGGTCGTTGATGGCGTTGATGGCGGCCTGCATCTGCTCGTGGCCGAACACCACGGCGCCCAGCATCACTTCCTCGGACAGTTCCTGGGCTTCGGATTCCACCATCAGCACGGCGGCTTCGGTACCGGCCACGACCAGGTCCAGCTGGCTTTCCTTGAGCTGGCTGGCGGTGGGGGAAAGCACGTACTGGCCGTTGATGTAGCCGACCCGGGCGGCGCCGATGGGGCCGCTGAAGGGGACGCCAGAGATGGCCAGGGCGGCGGAGGCGCCGATCATGGCGGGAATGTCCGGATCGATTTCAGGGTCCAGGGAGAGCACGGTGGCCACGATCTGGACTTCGTTGTAGAAACCTTCGGGGAACAGGGGGCGGATGGGACGGTCGATCAGGCGGCAGGTCAGGATTTCCTTTTCGGAGGGGCGGCCTTCGCGCTTGAAGAAGCCGCCGGGAATGCGGCCGGCAGCGTAAAACTTTTCCTGATAATCAACAGTAAGGGGGAAGAAATCCTGTCCGGGCTTGGCGGACTTGGCGGCAACCACGGTGACCAGCACCACGGTATCGCCCATGCTGACGACGACGGCACCAGAGGCCTGGCGGGCGACTTCACCGGTTTCCAGGGTGATCTGATGTTCGCCGTAGGCAAAGCTCTTTTTCACGACATTAAACATATTTTCCTTTCTTCTATCTCAACTCAACACATCAATATTTGCGCGCGACATTCTAACCCGGCGGGCAAACAAAAAGAGCGGGCTACCGCGTGGCAGACCGCTCCTTGGGGCAGACTGGGCCGCTTGCGGCCCGGAACGCCATTACTTGCGCAGACCCAGACGTTCGATCAGGGTGCGATAGGAATTCAGATCCTTACCCTTCAGGTAGTCCAGCAGCTTGCGGCGCTGGCTCACCATGCGCAGCAGGCCGCGACGGGAGTGGTGGTCCTTCTTGTGTTCCTTGAAGTGACCGGTCAGGTCATTGATGCGGGCGGTCAGGAGTGCGATCTGCACTTCGGAGGAGCCGGTGTCGCCCTTGGCGCGCTGGAAGTCGGCAACGACCTGTGCCTTCTGTTCGGTAGTAAAAGCCATGTTTCAAACTCTCTTTTCTTTGAAACGGCATCGCCCCAGTTTGATAGAGCTGATGCCAGGTTGGTGAATTTCCGTCCGGGGAGGCCGGGCGGAAGCGGCGGATTATAGCAACAAGGGCTGGACCGGCTCAAGCTGCATTTGCGATCAGGCGTTTGGGCCAGAGCAGGCCGTCTGCCTTGAGCTGCCCCAGGCCCAGGAGCCGACCCGCGCCATAGACCCGGGCGGCTGCGCCCATGCCCTCCGGGGCTGCCACGGGGTTGCCATGGGAGAAGCGCTCCATCTCCGCCAACTGCAGCTCCACGGCGGGCAGGGAGGCCAGCAGGCTGTCTACCGGTTTCAGGAAGGCGGCCCGCCCCTCCTCGCCTCCGGCTTCCAGCTCGGCCAGGGTGGCTGCCCCCTCCAGGTTGAGGGGCCCAACCCGGGTGCGCCGCAGTCCCGTGAGGTGGGCGCCACAGCCCAGGGCCCGGCCCATATCCTCGGCCAGTACCCGGATGTAGGTGCCCTTGCTGCAGGTGACCCGCAGGGTGAAGCCGGGCAGCGGGCAGCTCAGCAGTTCCAGGCTGTGGATGGTCACGGCTCGGGGCTGGCGCTCCACTTCCTGCCCCTTTCGGGCCAGTTCGTAGAGAGGGCGCCCGTCCCGCTTCAGGGCCGAGTACATGGGGGGAATCTGCTGGATTTCCCCGGTAAAGCGCGGCAACAGGGCCCGCACTTCCGCTTCAGAACAGGTGACCGGCCAGGAGCCCGTCACCTGCCCTTCCCTGTCGCCGGTATCCGTGGTGCTGCCCAGCAGCACCTGAGCCTCGTAAGTCTTGTCCGCATCCAGCAGGTCGGCGGAAAACTTCGTGGCTTCCCCGAAGCACAGGGGCAGCAGCCCGGTGGCCATGGGGTCCAGGGTCCCCGTATGGCCACCCTTGGCGGCGGAAAAGAGGCGCCTGGCTTTCTGCAGGGCGTCGTTGGAACTCATCCCCTGGGGTTTGTCGAGCAAAAGAACCCCATCCACCTGTTTCCAGGTGCGTTTTTGTTGCATGGGTTTTCCTGTTGGGCTTAGTGGCAGGTGTGCTCGTCGCCGTCCAGGCCGTGCACGTGACCGTGCTCGATTTCCTCTTCGCTGGCGGGACGCACGGCGGTCACCGTGCAGGTGAACACCAGGGCGGTGCCGGCCAGGGGATGGTTGCCGTCCAGGACCACCTTGTCGTCGGCGATGTCGGTGACCCGGTAGATGACGAATTCGTCTTCGTCGGCGCCCTGGGGGGCACCTTCGAACTGCATGCCCACTTCCAGTTCCTTGGGGAAATCCTTGCGCGGCTCGATCTGCACCAGCTCCGCGTCGTATTCGCCGAAGGCGTCGTCAGGTTGCAGCTTGACAGTCACGGTCTCGCCCACCTTCTTGTCCTGCAGGGCTTCCTCGATCTTGGGGAAGATGTCGTCGTAACCGCCGTGCAGGTAGATCAGGGCATCACGGCCTTCGTCCACGACGGTGCCATCGGGATCGGTGACGTTGTAATCCAGGGTCACGACGGTATTCTTGCTGACTTGCATGTTCATGTATCAATTCCTTGGTGGGAGCGGCCGTGCCACTGGGGTCGGGTACCCGGAATGCGGCGGCATGGGGGCTGGCTTCACGTTCCGAAACAAATTCCAGCCCCGGTCCGGTCCGGGCGTGAGGTATAAAAGCGACGGAACGCGCCGGATTCTAGCAACCTATCGTTCAATTCCCAAAGAAAAGGAAATGCCATGATGCCGATCTTGACCCGGAAGGGCCGCAATGCCGCCCTGTTTGCCCTGTGCATCAGTCCAGCCGCCTGGGCCGGGACCCTGGTGGATGTCTCCGCCGAGGCCATGCAGGAGGCGCCCAATGACCTGGCCCAGGCTACGGTGTTTGCCGAGGCCAGTGGTCTTGCGCCCAGGGCCCTGGCGGCCCAGGTCAACAGCCTGATGGCCGAGGCGGCAAATACGGCCAAGGCTTATCCCCGGATCAAGAGCCGCAGCGGTGCCACCTTCACCCATCCTAACTATGGCAAGAACGGCCGGATAGATTCCTGGCGCATGCGTTCCGAGCTGGTGCTCGAATCCGGGGATACGGAAGCCCTGTCGGAATTGCTGGGGAAGCTGCAGGAAAAGCTGGGCGTTGCCAACGTGCAGTTCCTGCCCAAGCCGGAAACCAGGAAGAATGCCGAGGACCAGGCCATCCAGGCTGCCATTGCCGCCTTTCAGGTTCGTGCCCAGCTGGTGGCCAGGACCATGGGGAAGTCCTACAAGATCAAGCAGATGAGCATCAACAGCGCTGCCCAGGGGCGGCCGCCGATGATGCAGTATCGCAAGGCCAACTCCATGTTGTCGGAGGCGGCGCCCATGCCCATGGAGGCTGGCGAGAGCCAGATTCAGGTGCACATCAACGGCCAGATCGAACTGGCTGATTGAACCTTAAAACCTCAGTTAAACCACAGAGGCACAGAGACGCCGAGGAAAAACAAAGACTTTCCTGGAAGGCCAGGTCACTTTCTAGGTGAGCGCAGAAGATAGTACAAGCCATTGTTTTTTTGAACTTCTCTGTGTCTTTGTGTCTCTGTGGTGAGGTTTTTAGGTTGAAAGGAGTCGGCGCGCTGCCGCTCCCCAGGGGAATCAGCGGCGGCCGCCGGGGGCGTTCTGGGGGGTACGGCCCGGCATGTGCCGGAAGGTGATGCGCCCCTTGCTGAGGTCGTAGGGCGAGAGTTCCAGGGTTACCTGGTCGCCAGCGATGATCCGGATGTGGTGCTTCTTCATCTTGCCGGCGCTGTAGGCCACCAGGCCATGGCCGTTTTCCAGGGTGACCCGGTAACGGGAGTCCGGCAGCACTTCACTGACGACGCCCTGCATTTCGATGATTTCTTCCTTGGCCATGACCTTCCCTTTCTAGTGTCGCAAAAGAAAAACCCGGCCGCAGCCGGGTTGTTCGGGAGTTGGGGGCAACCGGGGGCTGCTCCGCATTCCCGGATGCATGCGCCTTATTCGGGGCGGATGTTGGTGGCCTGGGGGCCCTTGGGGCCGGTGGTCACATCGAAGCTGACGCGCTGACCTTCGGTCAGGGTCTTGAAGCCTTGGGATTGAATCGCGGAGAAGTGAGCGAAGAGATCGTCACCGCCGTTTTCGGGGGAGATGAAACCGAAGCCCTTGGCGTCGTTGAACCACTTAACAGTACCTGTTGCCATGTCTTGTATCCTTTTAGGAAAAATAAAGGGGAATGCCCCTGAAGGGACGAAACTCAAGACGGCGGGGTATTGAAGGGGGACGAACCGGAACTACGGGAACTGAACCTGCCAAAACTGCACTACTTGAAAATCGCTGAAACGAACTATGCGCCCCATGAGCGATAAAAGCAAAGCTTATTTGTCTTTTTTGCGAAAAAAACTGAAAACTGCGTTTTTCAGCGGCCGGGAGCAGGTTTCTTTTCCTGGGGGGGCGGCAGGGGCGTGGCGGATTTGGCACCCGGGTCCTGGGGTTTTTCCGGGATGGGGACGAACACCTCGCCAGCCTTGATCATGCCCAGTTCGAAGCGGGCCCGCTCCTCGATGGCTTCGTAGCCGGTCTTCAGGTCCCGCACTTCCGCATCCAGCCCGGCGTTGCGCACTTCCAGCTGGCGGGAGACTTCCTTGTGCTGCTGCAATTGACGGTCGTACTCCCACACCTTCAGCCAGCCCCCCTTGCCGAACCAGAGGGGGTACTGCAGAAGGGCGATGAGGGCGAGGAGTCCGACCGTAAGCCAGCGCATGATGGGGAAAAGCCCCGGTTCCCCGGGGCTTCACACGCCTTAGCGGAGGTTGTAGAAGGTCTCGCGACCGGGGTAGGAGGCGGTATCGCCCAGATCTTCCTCGATGCGGATCAGCTGGTTGTACTTGGCGATCCGGTCGGAGCGGGACAGGGAGCCGGTCTTGATCTGGCCGGCGTTGAGGCCCACGGCGATGTCGGCGATGGTGCTGTCCTCGGTCTCACCGGAGCGGTGGGAGATGACGGCGGTGTAGCCGGCGCGCTTGGCCATTTCCACGGCGGCGAAGGTTTCGGACAGGGTGCCGATCTGGTTGATCTTGATCAGGATGGAGTTGGCAATGCCCTTCTGGATGCCTTCCTTCAAAATCTTGGTGTTGGTGACGAACAGGTCATCGCCGACGATCTGGACCTTGGCGCCCAGGCGCTCGGTGAGCAGCTTCCAGCCGTCCCAGTCGCCCTCGGCCATGCCATCCTCGATGGACACGATGGGGAACTGGTCGGCCAGGTTGGCCAGGTAATCCACGAATTGGGCGGAGGTCAGCTGCAGGCCCTCGCCTTCCAGGCAGTACTTGCCGTCCTTGTAGAACTCGGAGGCGGCGCAGTCCAGGGCGATCAACACGTCCTGACCGGGCACGTAGCCGGCCTGTTCGATGGCCTGCATGCACAGCTGGATGGCTTCGGCGTGGCTGCCCAGGTTGGGGGCAAAGCCGCCCTCGTCGCCCACGGCGGTGGAGAAGCCCTTCTTGTCCAGCAGCTTCTTCAGGGCATGGAAGATCTCGGCACCGCAGCGCAGGGCTTCCCGGAAGGTGGCTGCACCCACGGGCATGATCATGAATTCCTGGATGTCCAGGCTGTTGTTGGCGTGAGCGCCGCCGTTGATGATGTTCATCATGGGCACGGGCATCTGCATGGGGCCCATGCCGCCGAAGTAGCGGTACAGGGGCAGGCCGGATTCCTCGGCGGCGGCCTTGGCCACGGCCATGGAGACGGCCAGGATGGCGTTGGCGCCCAGGCGGGACTTGTTCTCGGTGCCGTCCAGATCGATCATGGTCTGGTCGATGAAGGCCTGTTCCTGGGCATCTAGGCCGATGATGGCTTCGGAGATTTCGGTGTTGATGTTCTCGACGGCCTGCAGTACGCCCTTGCCCAGGTAGCGGCCCTTGTCGCCGTCACGCAGTTCGATGGCTTCCCGGGAACCGGTGGAGGCGCCGGAGGGCACGGCAGCCCGACCCATGACGCCGGATTCGAGCAGCACGTCGCATTCGACGGTGGGGTTGCCGCGGGAATCCAGGATCTCGCGGGCGATCACATCAACCACAGAACTCATACTTCTCTCCTATTTTCAATTACTTGAATTGCAAACCAAAGAAACTACTTCAATTCTTCGAAGCCGGCGGCCTTGGCCGCCTTGTCCAGGGCCACCAGGGTGGTGAGCAGGCTTTCCATGCGCGGCAGGGGCCAGCTGTTGGGGCCATCGGAAAAGGCCTTCTCGGGGTGCGGGTGGGTTTCCATGAACAGGCCGGCGATACCCACGGCCACGGCGGCCCGGGCCAGCACGGGGACGAATTCCCGCTGCCCACCCGACGAGGTGCCCTGCCCGCCCGGCAGCTGCACCGAGTGGGTGGCGTCGAACACCACCGGACAGCCGGTCTCGCGCATGATCGCCAGGGCGCGCATGTCGGACACCAGGTTGTTGTAGCCGAAGGAGGCGCCCCGCTCGCAGACCATGATGTTGTCGGCGCCGTTATTCACTTCCCTGGCCTTGTCCACCACGTTCTTCATGTCGCCCGGAGCCAGGAACTGGCCCTTCTTGATGTTCACCGGCTTGCCGCAGGCGGCCACCGCGTGGATGAAATCGGTCTGGCGGCAGAGGAAGGCCGGGGTCTGCAGCACATCCACCACTTCCGCCACGGCGGCAATATCGGCTTCCGTGTGCACGTCGGTGAGCACCGGCACGCCCACCTGGCGGCGTACTTCGGCCAGCATGTTGAGACCGGCTTCCATGCCGGGACCGCGCACGGACTTGCCCGAGCTGCGGTTGGCCTTGTCGTAGGAGGCCTTGAAGATGTAAGGCAGGCCCAGGCGACCGCACACTTCCTTGAGGGTGCCGGCCACCTCGACGCAAAGCTCCAGGGATTCGGCCGTGCAGGGGCCGGCAATCAGGAACAGGGGCCGGTCGAGACCGGCCTCGAAGCCGCAAAGCTTCATGCCTTGCCCAGCTTGCGGGCCAGTGCGGCCTGCACGTAGGAGGTGAACAGGGGGTGACCCTGGCGGGGATTGGAGGTGAATTCCGGGTGGAACTGGCAGGCCACGAACCAGGGATGCACGTCGGCGGGCAGTTCGATCATTTCGCACAGGTCGGTGCCAGGGGCACGGCCGGAAACGATCAGCCCCTTTTCTTCCAGCTGGTTCAGGAGGGTGTTGTTCACCTCGTAGCGGTGCCGGTGCCGCTCGATGATTTCCGGCTGGCCATAGATGGCTCGGGCCTTGCTGCCTTCCTTCAACAGGCAGACCTGGCCGCCCAGGCGCATGGTGCCGCCCAGGTCGGAATCTTCGGAGCGCTTTTCCACCTTGCCGGAGGCGTCCAGCCATTCGGTGATCAGGCCGATCACCGGGTAGGGGGTGTTTTCCTCGAATTCAGTGGAGTGGGCGCCGGCCATGCCGGCCACGTCCCGGGCGAATTCCACCACGGCCATCTGCATGCCGAGACAGATGCCCAGGTAGGGCACCTTGTTTTCCCGGGCGTAGCGGATGGCGGCGATCTTGCCCTCGGTGCCTCGCTTGCCGAAGCCGCCGGGCACCAGGATGGCGTCCATGGACTTCAAGACCCCTACCCCTTCGGTTTCCAGGGTCTCGGAATCCAGGTAATGGATGTTCACCTTGCAGCGGGTGTGCATGCCGGCGTGGTTGATGGCTTCGATCAGGGACTTGTAGGACTCGGTAAGGTCCACGTACTTGCCCACGAAGGCGATGTTGAGCTGATGGGCCGGGTGTTCCAGGGCGTCGATCAGCTTTTCCCAGACGCTCAGGTCGGCGGCCTTGGCCAGGATACCCAGCTTGTGGCAGACGATCTCGTCGAGCATCTGGTCGTGCAGCATGCCGGGAATCTTGTAGATGGAATCCGCGTCCAGGCACTCGATCACGGCTTCGGGCATGACGTTGCAGAACAGGGCGATCTTGCGCCGCTCTTCCGCCGGCATGGAGCGGTCGGCCCGGCAGAGCAGGATGTCCGGCTGGATGCCGATTTCCCGCAGTTCCTTGACCGAATGCTGGGTCGGCTTGGTCTTCAGCTCCCCGGCCGTGGGGATGTAGGGCAAGAGCGTCAGATGGATGTAGCAGACGTTGTTGCGGCCTTCCTCGATGCCCATCTGGCGGATGGCTTCCAGGAACGGCAGGGACTCGATGTCGCCCACGGTACCGCCCACCTCGACGATGGCCACGTCGGCACCTTCGGCGCCGGCCATGATCTTGCCCTTGATTTCGTCAGTGATGTGGGGGATGACCTGGACGGTCTTGCCCAGGTATTCGCCGCGCCGTTCCTTCCTGAGCACCGAGTCATAGACCTGGCCGGTGGTGAAGTTGTTGCGCTTGGACATCTTGGCGCTGGTGAAGCGCTCGTAGTGGCCCAGGTCCAGGTCGGTTTCGGCACCATCTTCGGTAACGAACACCTCACCGTGCTGGAAGGGGCTCATGGTGCCCGGGTCCACGTTGATGTAGGGGTCCAGCTTGAGATGGGTAACCTTGATGCCGCGGGATTCGAGGATGGCCCCGAGAGACGCGGCGGCGATGCCCTTCCCCAGGGAAGACACCACACCGCCGGTGACGAATACGTATTTGGTCATGGAAATACAGGCTGCGGGAAAGCGCAATTCTAGCCGAAAAGCCCCGAACCCGTCGACGGCCTTGGGACAAACGGCTCCCTACAGCTTCACCTGCTCCGCCACTTCCGCGTCCATGCGCCGGGCCTCCCGGGCCAGATCCGCGTCGCTGTCCCCGTAGCGGGCGGCGATGGCCTGGAACTCGGACTCCAGGGCCAGAAAGGCCTGCACCATGTCCGGGTCGAAGTGGCTGCCGCTTCCGGCCAGGATGATCTCCCTGGCCTGGGCATGGGGCATGGCCGGCTTGTACACCCGCCGGCTGATCAGGGCGTCGTAGACATCCGCCAGGGCCATCAGCCGGGCCGAGAGGGGGATGTCCTCCCCGGCCAGTCCCTGGGGATAGCCGCTGCCATCCCATTTTTCCTGGTGGCTGAAGGCGATTTCCTTGGCGCAGGCCAGGAAATCCACTTCCATGCCCAGCTGTTTTTCTGCGTGGGCGATGGCATCCCGGCCCAGGGTGGTATGGGTTTTCATGATCTCGAACTCGTCGGGAGTGAAGCGCCCGGGCTTGAGCAGGATCCGGTCGGGGATGCCCACCTTGCCGATATCGTGCAGGGGGGCCGACTTGAACAGGGTATCGATGTAGGTGCCGTTCAGGGTTGCGGCGAAACGGGGATGGTGCTGCAGGTGGGCGGCCAGGGCCCGCACGTAATGCTGGGTGCGGCGGATGTGGTTGCCGGTCTCGTTGTCCCGGGTTTCCGCCAGGGAAGCCATGGCCAGGATGGTCACGTCCTGGATCGCCTGCAGCTCCCGGGTGCGTTTGGCCACCTCCTGTTCCAGGAAGGCCGCCTTGTCGCGCAGGAAGTCGGCGCTGGCCTTCAACTGCAGGTGGGTGGCCACCCGGGCCAGGACGATGGGGGGGCTGATGGGCTTGGTGATGTAGTCCACCGCCCCCAGGGCAAGGCCGTGCTGCTCATCTTCCACTTCGGTCTTGGCGGTGAGGAAGATCACCGGGATGTCCCGGGTGGCCGGGTCTCCCTTGAGCCGTTCGCAGACCTGGTAGCCATCCAGGTCCGGCATCATGATGTCGAGCAGGATCAGGTCCGGGGGGCTGTCCGAGGCCGCGATCTTGAGGGCTTTTTCCCCGTGGTTGGCCACCTTGACCTTGTAGCTGTCCTTGAGCAGGCCGCTCATCAGGGCCAGGTTGTCGGGGGTGTCGTCCACCACCAGGATGGTGGGCCTTTCGGTGAAATCCAGGGCGTTGTTCATGACTGACCCTCCAGGTCGATTTGAGACTGGGCACAGGCTTGTTTCAGGACATCCAGGGCGGTATCGAATTCGAAGCGGCCGATGGCGCCTTCCAGGACGGCGAATTTTTCGCCCAGCCCCTGGGAAAGCAGTTCCCGGGCTTCCTGCAGCAGGTCGCCGGCTTCGGCGTCATCTTCTCCCAGCAGGGTGGCCAGGCGCTGCAGTACGGGCTGCAGGCGGGCCTGGTCTACGGGCGGCTTCTGCCCGGTTTCCCGAGGTCCGGTTTCCAGGGCGCCGGCCAGGCCCTGGAGCAGCGGCGCCAGGGCCTGTTCCAGAGTCTGGAGCAGCGGGGGAATGTGCTCGGCGGAGGCTGGGCTGCGGCAGGCGCTTTCCAACTGGCTGGCCGCTTCCTGCACGGCTGCCGCGCCGATATTGCCGGCTACACCTTTCAGGGTGTGGGCCAGCCGCTCGGCCAGGGGCCAGTCGCCGGCAGCCGCAGCTGCCGCCACCCGGGCCGGTGCGTCGGCCTGGCCGGCCAGGAATTTCTCCAGCATGGCCCGGTACAGGGATTCCTTGCCCAGCACCCGGCGCAGGCCCTGGGCGGTATCCAGGCCGGGAATGTCCAGGGACAGGCCGGTACTGGCGGCCTCGTTCCGGCGGGGGCTGGTGAGACGGGTGCCCAGACCAGGCCGGGGAACGATCCAGCGTTTCAGGGCCGCCCAGAGCTGTTCGGGCTCTATGGGCTTGGCCAGGTGGTCGTCCATGCCGGCCGCGATGCAGCGGTCCCGGTCCCCCTGCATGGCATTGGCCGTCATGGCCACGATGGGCAGGGTCTGCCCCTGGGCCCGCAGCTGCCGGGTGGCTTCCAGCCCGTCCATCACCGGCATCTGCATGTCCATCAGCACCAGGTCGTAGGGGGCGCTGGCCTGGCGTACCCGTTCCAGGGCAATGGCCCCGTCGGCGGCCACCTCCACCAGGAAACCCGCATCTTCGAGGATTTCCCTGGCCACCTGCTGATTCAGATCGTTGTCCTCCACCAGCAGGATGCGCGCGCCGGCCAGGGCTTCCAGGCCGTTGCCAGTCACGGGGGACTGCTCCCTGGCCGTCTCCCCTTTGTCCTCCCCTTCCCCGCCACCCAGCACCCGTACCATTTCGTCGAACAGCAGGGAGGCGCTAACCGGCTTGATCAACACGTTTTCCACCCCGGCCTGGCTGGCGCCGTGCATCACCTCTTCCCGTCCGTGGGCGGTGATCATCACCAGGCGCGGACAGTCCTCCCCCAGCTCCGCCTTCAGGCGCCGGGCGGTTTCGATGCCATCCATGCCCGGCATCTGCCAGTCCAGCAGCACCACCTGGAAGGGGGCGAGGCCGGCCTGGGCCTGGAGGGCCTGGCTCAGGGCGGAGAGACCGGATTCGGCCTCGCTCACTTCCAGGTTCATGGACTGGAGCATGTCGCGGATCACGGCCCGGGCATTTTCGTTGTCATCCACCACCAGCACCCGTTTGCCGGCCAGCTCGTGGCTCAGGACCAGGGGGCGCCGCTTTTTCTGGCTGCGCCCCAGGCGGGCGGTGAACCAGAAGGTGGAGCCCTGCCCCAGCTCCGATTCCACCCCCACTCCGCCTTGCATGAGCTCCGCCAGCCGCTTGGAGATCGCCAGCCCCAGACCGGTGCCACCGTACTTGCGGGTGGTGGAGGTGTCGGCCTGCTGGAAGCTCTGGAACAGGCGCTCCTGCTGCTCCCGGCTCAGGCCTATGCCCGTGTCGCGCACGGCGAAATAGAGCAGCACCTGGGACTCGTCCGCTTCGCGCAGCTGCACCAGGATGTCGATTTCCCCCTGTTCGGTGAATTTCACCGCGTTGTTGGCATAGTTGATCAGCACCTGGCCCAGGCGCAGGGGGTCGCCGAGCAGGTGGGAGGGCACGTCCTGGTCCACGTTGAAGACCAGTTCCAGCCCCTTGGCCGCGGCCTTCTCGGCGATCAGGTTGCTGACATTCTCGAGCACCTGCTCCAGGTCGAATTCCACCTGTTCCACGCTCAGCTTGCCCGCCTCGATCTTGGAGAAGTCGAGGATGTCGTTGATGATGCCGAGCAGGTGCTGACCCGATTGCTGGATTTTCTGCAGGTAGTCCCGCTGCTTGGGGGTGAGCTCGGTTTTCAGGGCCAGGTGGGACATGCCGATGATGGCATTCATGGGGGTGCGGATCTCGTGGCTCATGTTGGCGAGGAAGTCCGACTTCATGCGGGTGGCTTCCTCTGCCACTTCCTTGGCCTGCTGCAGGGCTTCCTGGGCCTGTTTCAGGGTGGTGATGTCCACCAGCACGCCGATCAGCCCCCCGGGGCTGCCGTCGGCCAGGCGGAAGCCGCTCACCGAGTACAGCACCTGCCGCAGTTCGCCGCTGGCGTACTCGATCTGCATCTCCCGCTGGGCAAAGCCGGAGCTGGCGATCAGCCCCATGTCCTCGGCGTGGAAGGCCTGCCGGTCTGCCTCGGGGAGATAGTCCAGATCGAGCACCGTCTTGCCCGCCAGGAAGTTCCGGTCCGTGGCGAAGGCCTGCTCGTAGGCCCGGTTGCAGCCCAGGAACCGCCCCTCGGGGTCCTTGAAGAACAGGGGGTTGGGCAGGGTGTCGATGAGCCCTTCCTGGAACAACAGCTGGTCGGCCAGTTCCTGCTTGGCCAGCTGCTGCTCGGTCACATCCAGCCAGTAGCCGTTCCAGCACTGGCTGCCGTCGGCCATCACCGATTTTTCCGCCCGGGTCTCCACCCAGCGCAAGCCCTTCTCCGGCAGGACCACCCGTTCCAGGAAATAGCCGCCCTCCCCGCCCGCCAGGGTGGTCAGGGAGAGCTGGCGCACCTGTTCCAGATCGTCGGGGTGCACGTGGCTCCAGCGCAGCTCCGGCTCGGCCAGGATGTCCAGGTGGCTGAAGCCGAGGATTTCCTTCACCTGGCTGCTGATGAAAACGAAGCCCTCGTCCCCGTCTTCCGGCTTTTCGTAGCGGAACACGGCGCAAGGCAGGGAATCCGCCATGTCCATGAGCAGGCGCCGGGAGTGCTCGGCGGCGGACTTGGTTTCTTCCAGCTGCCGGGTGCGCTCGTGCACCTTGTCCTCCAGGTTGGCGTTGGTTTCCTCCAGCCACTGGGTGGCCTGGAGCAGTTCGATGCGCATGGCCTCCTGGGCCGCCGCCAGCTGGTCGATTTCCTTCCAGGAGGGATCCACCCGCACCGGTTCCTGGAGCTGCATGTTGCCCAGGCGTTCACTTTCGGCGGTGAGCTGCTCCAGGGGATGGGAGAAGCGGCTGGCCATGCGCAGGGCCACGAAGAAAGCGAAGATCAGGGCGCCCATGACCAGGGCGGCCACCAGGAAGATGTCCCGGGTGCGGCCGGGGATGAAATCCTCCTCGGGGGCCAGCACCCCCAGCCAGAAGTGCTGGGCGCCCAGGGTCAGGGGCCGGAAATAGGCAAACCAGGGGGTGTCGCCGTAGGCGTAGGGCACCAGGGTGTTGCTGGGCGCCTGGGCCTGCTGCCATTGCTCCACGCCCCGGGAAAGGGTGGGAATATCCAGCTCCCCAGTGGTCTTCAGCACCGACTGGCGCATGACTTCGTCGTTCTGGAAGCGCGGGTGGCGGGGCAGGCCCATGATCTTCTGGTTGGTCTCGGCCATGAGCATGGAGAAACCCTGCTGCCCGACCTGGAGCTGGGAGGTGAAGCGGGAAAGATCCAGCAGCTTCACGTCGTGACCGATGATGTAGCGGCTGCCGTCAGGGCCGGTCCAGCGCCGGGCGGCGGTGATGCCCGGCTCCTTGGTGGTGAAGAAGATGTAGGGTTCGGTCCAGTGCCGCTGGCTGTCGTTTTCCAGGGCCATGGCGCCCTTGAACCAGGGGCGGGTGCGGGCATCGTAGTCCCGCTCCAGCATTTCCACCTTTTCCAGCTGCCCGTCCCGGTCCCAGGTCAGCCAGAAGGTCTGCTTGCCCCACAGGTCGGGATTGCTGATGCGGTTGACCCAGTGGCCGTCATCCTTGTGCAGCAGCAGGATTTCCCGCCCCGATTCGTGGGCAAAGATGACCGAGGAGATTTCCTTGTGATTCTGGATGACCGGGAAGAAGAACTGGTTGAAGCGCAGCAGCTCGTCCAGGTCCAGGGTGCCGTCCCGGCCCCATTGCTGGCTGGTGTCCAGGGTGGTTTCCACGGTATCCAGGAGGCGCTGCATGCGCGCCTGAACTTGGGTCGCGGCCTGGTCCATCTGGGAATGGGCGATTTCCTGGATGGCCGGGGCGATGATGAACTGGTAGGCGCTGAAGGTGAACAGCACCAGGGTGGCCAGCACGATGAGGAAGGCGCGCAGGACCAGGCTTTCGCGGATGCTCAGACGGTAGGGACCCATGGACGACTTCCCGGGGAGAGGTTGTGAGTGAGTATGCCAGTGGGGCAGGCTGCTCACAATCACATAGCGCAAAAGTCCCACTCCGATAAAATGCCGCCTTTGCCACGGATTCCCGTGGGACCCTACCGGAGTCAGCCCATGTTTCTTGCCATGAACCGTTTCAAGATCGCCCGGGGCCGGGAGGAGGAATTCGTCGACCACTGGCGCCGCCGGGAAAGCTATCTGCAGGAAGTCCCGGGCTTTGTCCGCTTTCACCTGCTGCAGGGGGCAGAAACCGAGGAGTACACCCTGTTCGCCTCCCATACTGAATGGACGGACGAAGCAGCCTTTACTGCCTGGACCCAGTCGGAAGCCTTCATGAAGGCCCACGCCAATGCCGGGAAATCCGCTCGGGAGCTCTACCTGGGACCGCCCCAGCTGGAACTCTTCGAATCCGTGCTCTGAACCCCTGCCGAAACCTCATCCATGCTCAGCTACCGCCACGCCTACCATGCCGGCAATCACGCCGACGTCCTGAAACACCTGATCCTGGTGCAGATGCTCCAGTACATGACCCAGAAGCCCGCCCCCCTGTGGGTGGTGGATACCCACGCCGGGGCCGGGCGCTACAGCCTGGAGTCCGAGCAGGCCAAGAAGTTGGGGGAATTCCAGGACGGGGTCGGCCGGCTCTGGAAAGCCACGGGCCAGCCCAAGGCCGTGGCCGAATACCTGGATACGGTGCGGGAGCTGAACCCGGACGGGGAGCTGCGCCATTACCCGGGTTCCCCCTGGCTGGCCTACCAGCAACTGCGCAAGGACGACCGGCTGCGCCTCTTCGAACTGCACAGCAACGAGGTCAAGCTCCTGGCCCGCAGTTTCAACGGCACCGGCCGCCAGGTGCATATCGTCGAAGGTGATGGCCTGGGAGCCCTGAAGACCCTGCTGCCGCCGCCCACCCGCCGGGGGCTGATCCTGATGGATCCCTCCTACGAGACCCGCAACGATTACGCGGCCGTGCTCCAGGCCCTGAAGGAATCCCTGAAGCGTTTCGCCACGGGCACCTATGCTCTCTGGTATCCCCAGCTCGCCAAGATCGAATCCCGCCAGCTGCCGGACCGGCTGAAGCGCCTGCCGGCGGGGAACTGGCTGCATGCCACCCTGCGGGTCCAGGCGCCGGCCACGGACGGTTTCGGCATGCACGGCAGCGGCATGTTCATCATCAATCCCCCCTGGACCCTGGCGGAAAGCCTGCGCCAGGCCCTGCCCTGGCTGGCCCGGGAGCTGGCCCTGGGCGATGGGGCCGACTGGTCCCTGGAAGTGCAAGAGGCCTGATGCCCGAACCGGCCTCAGTCCAGGGTGGAATACTTGTCCCGGCGCCCGTAGCACTTATCCACCGGGTATTTGATGGCGTTCTTGGCCAGCTTCTGCTCCAGGGCCCGGGCCAGGTCCAGGCCGGCCCGGTCGGCCAGGAGCAGCAGGTAGGCCAGCACGTCGGCACATTCGTCGGCCAGGGCCTCCCGGCCGGAAGCGTCGGTGGCCAAGGCTTCCACCTCGGCATCACTCTTCCACTGGGCCAGCTCCAGCACCTCGGCCGCCTCCAGGTTCAGGGACACCATCAGGTGCCGGAGACCGTGAAACTGGGCCCAGTTGCGTTCATCCCGGAAAGCCAGCACGGCCCGGGTCAGTTCTTCCAGCGTATCCGCCATGGATTTCCTTCCTCATTCTTTGCACGAGTCCGCCATGATAACGGCCCCCCTCTTCGATTCCCTTGAACCCCGCGCCGTCTGGCGCCATTTCGCCTGCCTCTGCGCCATTCCCCGGGCCTCCAAGCAGGAAGCGGCCCTGGTGGCCCACCTCCTGGACTGGGCCCGGCAGCGGGGGCTGCCGGCCCGTGTCGATGCCGCCGGCAACCTGATCCTGACGAAGCCCGCCAGCCCTGGCCGGGAACAGGCCCCGGGCATCGTGCTGCAGGGACATCTGGACATGGTCTGCCAGGAGCGTAGCGGCCACGGCCACGATTTCAGCCGCGACCCGATCCAGGTGGAGCTGGAGGATGGCTGGCTGCTGGCCCGCCATACCACCCTGGGGGCCGATAACGGCATCGGCGTGGCCCTGGCTCTGGCCGTCCTGGAAGACGAGAATCTGGCCCATGGTCCCCTGGAAGTGCTGCTCACCGTGGACGAGGAAGCCGGCATGGGCGGCGCCCGGGGCCTCTCGCCGGGCAGTTTGCAGGGGCGCTACCTGCTCAACCTGGATACGGAGGAATGGGGCCAGTTTTACCTGGGCTGTGCCGGCGGTGTCGATGTGGAAGCCAGCCTGCCGGCCCCGGCGGTACCGGCCCCTGCCGGCTGGAGCGGCCTGGAGGTGACCCTGGACGGCCTGAGTGGCGGCCATTCGGGAATAGACATCCACACCTCCCGGGGGCACGCCATCCGGCTGCTCCTGGACCTGCTCCAGGAGCTGGGATTCCAGTACCGCTTTGCCGTGGCCGAGCTGGAAGGCGGCACGGTCCGCAACGCCCTGCCCCGCTCCGCCACTGCCCGGCTGTTGCTGACGCCCCAGCAGCAGGCGGCCTTCATCCATGCCCTGAGCCGCATCGAAGCGCGGCTGCGGCAGCAGTATGGGCAGACCGACCCGGCGCTGCAGCTGTCCACCCGCCCCTGGGCCGGCAGCGCCATGGTGGTGGAAGCCGGGGCCTGGAAGAAGATCGCCGCCACCCTGAGCCGCGCGCCGTACGGGGTGGCGGCCATGAGCCCGGCCTTTGCCGGGGTGGTGGAGACCTCCAACAACCTGGCGCCCCTGCGCCTGCAGCCGGGCCGTTGCGAGGCGGTGTTCCTGGTGCGCTCCCTGCGGGACGAGGCCAGGGACGCCCTGGCCGGGCATATCGCCGAACGCATCCGGGCTGCCGGGGGCGAGGCGCACATCCTGGGCAGCTACCCGGGCTGGGAGCCCCGTCCGGATTCCGCCCTGCAGGCCCGCTGCCAGGCCATCTACCAGGACCTGTACGGCGCCCCCCCGGGCCTCCAGGTGATCCACGCGGGCCTGGAGTGCGGCCTCATCGGCCTTGGCCATCCGGCCCTGGAAATGCTCTCCTTCGGTCCCGACATCCGCGGCGCCCATGCCCCTGGCGAACGGGTCCGGGTGGCTTCCGTGGCCCAGTGCTGGACCCTGCTGCGCTGCCTGCTCGACCAGCTTTCCCTCTGAAAGGAGTTTTCCCATGAGCCTCTACCGACTCGACCAGATCGCCCCCCGGCTGGGCCAGGAGGTCTGGATTGCCCCCAACGCCACCCTGATCGGCGACATCCGCCTGGAGGACCGGGCCTCGGTCTGGTTCAACGCCGTGCTGCGGGGCGACAACGATCCCATCTGCATCGGCCCGGAAACCAATATCCAGGACGGCTCCATCCTCCATACGGATGCCGGCATTCCCCTGCAGCTGGGCGCCCGGGTCACCGTGGGGCACCAGGTGATGCTGCATGGCTGTACGGTGGGGGACGGCAGCCTGATCGGCATCGGCTCCATCCTGCTCAACCGCTGCAGCATCGGCAAGCACTGCATCGTCGGCGCCAACACCCTGATTCCGGAGGGAAAAATCTTTCCTGACCGGGTCCTGATCGTGGGCTCCCCGGGCAAGGTGGTGCGGGAACTGAGCGACGAGGACGTGGCCCGCCTGGAAAAATCCGCTGCCCATTACGTGGCCAACGCCCGGCGCTACCGGCTGGGGCTGCAGGCCATCGCCCCGTGACATAGATCAAACGGACTAGGCTGCCCTCGCCTAGAATCCCTCCTCTTTGGCCTTTCCTTGCTCATGCCCATGAAGTCTCTCCACCTCGCCGATATCATGACCCGCAACCTGGTGACCCTGCCCCCCGAGGCTACCCTGGGCCAGGCCGTGGAGCAGCTGGCGGAGACCCGTATCAGTTCCATCCTGATCCGGGCCGGGGAGCAGGTCCTGGGGATCGTCACCGAGCAGGACATCCTGCGGGCCTACGGCAACAATCAGCCCGACAACACGCCCCTGGCGGGCTTCATGAGCAGTCCGGTGCTCAGCGCCCCGGAGGATATGGAGTTCCGCAGCGCCTATCACCACATGACCAGCCATGGGGTGCGCCATCTGCTGGTGCTGGATGCCAGTGGTCTGGCTGCCGGCATCGTCAGCCAGACCGACTTCGAGCGGCACCTGAGCCTCGCCTATTACCGGCGCCTGAAGGCGGTGCAGGCCGTGATGCAGCACAGCCTGCCGACCCTGGCGCCCCAGGCCACCATCGCCGAGGCGGTCAGCGCCATGGCCGAGAGCCACGGCGGCTGCGTCGTGGTGGTGGAACAGCAGCGCCCCGTGGGCCTGCTCACCGAGCGTGACGTGGTACGCCTGTTCCGCCATCACGCCACCCGCCAGCGGGCGGTGGGCGGGGTGATGACCCTGAACCCGGTCTGCATCCCCTCCTCCACCTCCGTGGCCGATGCCGCCGACCTGATGCACAGCCGCAACATCCGCCACCTGCCGGTGGTGGATCAGGAGGGGCTGCTGGTGGGACTGGTGAGCGAGACCGACCTGCTCCAGCGCCTGGAAAGCGAGCTGGTGGAAATCACCGGCCAGGACAGCCGCCTGGCCCGGCGCAAGCTGGCCCTGGCGGAAGCCCGCTGGCAGGCCATCTTCCATCAGGCGGCCCAGTTCATGGGCGTGCTCGATGGCGACGGCCGCCTCCTGGAGGCCAACAGTTCGGCCCTGGAGCTGATCAATGCCCGGCGGGAATCGGTGCTGGGCCGGCTGTTCTGGGAAACCCCCTGGTGGACCCACGACCCGGAGCAGCAGGAGAAGCTGCGGCAGGCCATGGGTCAGGCCCTGGCCGGCCGGCCGGTGGCCTTCGAGGTCAGCCACCCGGGCCGGGACGGCAGCCTGCACTGGGTCAGCTTCCGGCTGCGGCTCCTGGAGCAGGACCCGGATCACCCGCCCCGGCTGCTGGCCGAGGGGGTGGACATCACCCAGCGGCATCTGGCGGAAAGCCGCCTGCGCCTGGCTGCCGGAGTGTTCAGCCACAGTCATGACGCGATCCTGATCACCGACCCCATGGGGGTGATCATGGATGTGAACCCGGCCTTCTGCCGCCTCACCGGCTATGCGCGCCAGAAAGTGGTCGGCCAGCATGCCCGCCTGCTCAATTCCGGGCACCACGACGACAACTTCTTTGCCCAGGTGTTTGCCGAGGTCCGGGAGCGTGGTCACTGGCAGGGGGAAGTGGTGAATCGGCGTCAGGATGGTTCCGCGGTCCTGGTCCTGATGACCATTTCCGTGGTCCATGACGAGGATGGCCAGGTGATCCAGTATGTGGGCCTGTTCTCGGACATCACCGACAAGAAGGAACACGAGAAGCGGCTGGAGCGCCTGGCCCATTACGATGGCCTGACCGGGCTGCCCAACCGCAGCCTGCTGGCCGACCGCCTGCGCCAGGCCATCGCCCAGGCCCGGCGTCGTGGCTCCCGCCTGGCCGTGGCCTATCTGGATCTGGACGGCTTCAAGCCGGTCAATGACCAGTACGGACACCATACGGGGGACCGGCTCCTGGTGGAGGTGGCGTCCCGTCTCCAGGGCCTGCTGCGGGCCGGCGACACGGCGGCCCGGCTGGGGGGGGACGAGTTCGTGCTGCTGATCAACGACCTGGATTCACTGGCCGAGCTGGAGGGCATCCTGGAGCGGGTCCTGGACCACCTGTCCCAGCCGTTCCAGGCCAAGGGCCACACGGTGCAGATTTCCGCCTCCATCGGCGTCACCCTGTTTCCCGATGACGGCAGCGACGGGGATGCCCTGCTGCGCCATGCGGACCAGGCCATGTATGAGGCCAAACGGCGCGGCCAGAACCGCTATTACCTGTTCGACGTGGCCCAGGACCAGCTGGCCAGGGAACTGCGGCAACTGGTGGGGGACGTGCGCCAGGGCCTGGCGGCCGGAGAGTTCCAGCTCCATTACCAGCCCAAGGTGAATCTCTGCAACGGTCTGGTGGTGGGCCTCGAGGCCCTGCTGCGCTGGCGGCCGGCCGGCAGCGACAGCCTGCGCCTGCCGGGCAGCTTCCTCCCCTCCCTGGCCAATCACGAGGTGGTGGAAGAGATCGGCCATTGGGTGATCCGCGAGGCCCTGGCCCAGATGGAGCGCTGGCAGCGCCAGGGGCTGCAGCTCCCTGTCAGCGTCAATCTGGCGCCCCGGCAGCTCCAGGCCCAGGATTTCCTGGCGCGGCTCCAGGAGGCCCTGGCCTGCCATCCGGACCTGGATCCGGGTTTGCTGGAGCTGGAAGTGGTGGAAACCGCCGCCCTGGAGGACCTGCACCATACCAGCCGGATCATGGCCGAATGCCAGTCCCTGGGCGTGAGCTTCTCCCTGGACGATTTCGGTACCGGCTATTCATCCCTCGCCTATTTCAAGAATCTGCCCGCCACCACCCTCAAGATCGACCAGTCCTTCGTGCGCGACATGCTGCACGAGCCGGAAGCCCTGGCCATCGTCGAGGGCATCATCGGGCTGACCAATGCCTTCCAGCGCAACGTGGTGGCCGAAGGGGTCGAGTCCGAGGCCCATGGCACCCTGCTGGTGCGCCTGGGCTGCATCCTGGCCCAGGGCTTTGCCATCGCCAGGCCCATGCCCGGCGACCAGGTGCCGGCCTGGGTCAAGGCCTTCGAACCCCTGCCCGCCTGGATCAGTGCCGCCGAGGAGCAGTGGCGGCACGAAGACTACCCCCTGATCGCCGCCGAAGTGGATCACCGGCACTGGAAGGAACAGGTGGAGGTCCTGCTGGCCCGGGACCAGTCCCTGCCCCCGGGCCAGAGCATTCCCTCCGCCCACCACTGCCGCCTGGGACGCTGGCTGTCCACCCAGGGGCGTACGGCCTACGGCCATCTGGACATCTACGGGGAACTGGTGCGCCACCACGACGCCATGCATGCCATGGTGAGCGAACTGCTGGCGGCGGGCACTCTGGATGCCGGGCGGCTGCAGGCCTTTCAGCAGGCCGGCGATCTGGTCCTGGCCGATCTGCGCAAGCTGCAGCAGATCGTCTCCCGGCTGCGGCAGATCAGCTGAAAACAAAAGACCCGGGAAATTCCCGGGTCCTGGGGGTGGCAGAGGCGCTGCCGTAGATCAGGCGGCGCTGCTCAGGTTGGAAAGCACCACGTTGGGCCGTACCTTGGTCAGCAGTTTCTGCAGGCCCAGGCGGGCCTTGGTGTTCACCACCAGAGGGGCGCGCAGGTTGGCGCCCATGCCTGCCGTGGCTTTGCCTTCCTGCTTGAAGAGCACCAGCACCACCACCGCATCGGCGGGGTCGGTGAGCTTGATGGCGGCGGTTTCCGCATCGGTCAGGGCCAACTCGTAGGTGAAACCCAGGGCGGCGGGATCGATGATCTGCAGGGCCAGGTGGGGATCGTCCAGAGACTGCAGGGTGAAGCTGACGGGGTCGCCGGATTCGGTTTCATGGATCAGCATGAAGCGCTTGTTGTTCTCGAAGCTGAGCAGGCCGGCGGGGAACTCGATGACCTGCTCGGGATTCACGTCCACGCTGCCAAACAGAAAAGTCTCAACTTTCATAGTCCCTCCTAGAAATGATTTCGGAATGATCACTGGTGTTCCGGATGCTACTCCATTTCCCCAGGCAGCAGAAGGCATGGGGACAGTTATTTTCCGGCCTTCCGGGGCATCTCCGGGGCCGGATCAGGGCTTGTTCCGGCTTGCCATCCGGCGCCGGTTTTGGCATGGTTCGCCCTTTTCCGGAAAAAGCCGCATCCCATGCTCGCACCCATCGAACACCGCATCGCCATCGAACTGGGCGTGCGTCCCGCCCAGGTCATGGCCGCCGTCCAGCTGCTTGACGAAGGCGCCACCGTGCCCTTCATTGCCCGCTACCGCAAGGAAGTCACGGGCGGCCTGGACGACACCCAGCTGCGCAACCTGGAGGAACGGCTCACCTACCTGCGGGAATTGGAGGAGCGCCGGGATGCCATCCTGGCCAGCATCGAGGAACAGGGCAAGCTGACCCCGGAACTGAAGGCGGAAGTCCTCCTGGCCGAGACCAAGCAACGCTTGGAAGACCTGTACCTGCCCTACAAGCAGAAGCGCCGCACCAAGGCCCAGATCGCCCGGGAAGCCGGTATCGAGCCCCTGGCCCTGGCGCTCCTGGAAAACCCCCTGCTGGTGCCGGAAGAGGAAGCCGCCAAGTATTTCAACGTGGAAGCCGGCTTTGCCGACCCCAAGGCGGTGCTGGATGGGGCCCGGCAGATCCTCATGGAAAAGTTCGCCGAAGACGCCGGACTTCTGGGCCAGCTGCGGGAATACCTGAACGAGCACGGCCATGTGAAATCCACGGTGGTGGAAGGCAAGGAAAACGAGGGGGCCAAGTTCCGGGACTGGTTCGACTTCGCCGAGCCCATCACCCAGATGCCCTCCCACCGGGCCCTGGCCCTGCTGCGGGGCCGCAACGAAGGGGTATTGAACGTGGCCCTGGTGCTGGATTCCGAGCTGGACCCGGAACAGGTGAAGCCGGGTCCCAACCCTTGCGAAAACCGGATCGCCGCCCGTTTCGGCATCAGGAACCAGGATCGTCCCGCCGACAAATGGCTGGCGGATACGGTGCGCTGGGCATGGAAGATCAAGATTTTCCTGCACCTGGAACTGGAACTGATGAACGGCCTCAGGGAGCGGGCCGAGGAAGAAGCCATCCACGTCTTTGCCCGCAACCTGAAGGACCTGCTCCTGGCCGCCCCCGCCGGCGCCAAGTGCACCCTGGGCCTGGACCCGGGCATCCGCACCGGCTGCAAGCTGGCGGTGGTGGACGCCACCGGCAAGCTGCTGGGCACCACCACCATCTATCCCCACGAGCCCAGGAACGACTGGGACGGCTCCATCAACGTCCTGGCCAAGGTCTGCAAGGAATTCGGCGTACAGCTGATCGCCATCGGCAATGGCACCGCCAGCCGGGAAACCGATAAGCTGGTGGCCGAGCTGATGAGTCGCCATCCGGAACTGAAGCTCACCAAGATCGTGGTCTCCGAAGCCGGGGCCTCGGTCTATTCCGCCTCCGAATTCGCCGCCCGGGAGTTCCCGGAGCTGGATGTGTCCCTGCGCGGCGCCGTCTCCATCGCCCGCCGTCTGCAGGACCCCCTGGCCGAACTGGTGAAGATCGACCCCAAGTCCATCGGCGTCGGCCAGTACCAGCACGACGTTTCCCAGAGCAAGCTGGCGAAGAGCCTGGATGCGGTGGTGGAAGACTGCGTGAACGCCGTGGGGGTGGATGTGAATACCGCCTCGGTGCCGCTCCTGACCCGCATCTCCGGGCTCAATGCCGGCCTGGCCGCCAACATCGTCAGCTATCGGGACAGCAACGGCGCCTTCCGGAGCCGCGGTGACCTGAAGAAGGTGCCGCGCCTGGGGGATAAGACCTTCGAACAGGCCGCCGGCTTCCTGCGCATCATCAACGGGGAGAATCCCCTGGATGCCTCCGCCGTGCACCCGGAAGCCTACCCGGTGGTGGAAAAGATCCTGGCCGACATCAAGAAGGGCATCAAGGAGGTGATCGGCGACAGTCGGGCGGTCCAGGCCCTGAGTCCGGCGAAGTACACGGACGAGAAATTCGGCCTGCCCACGGTCCAGGACATCCTCAAGGAACTGGAAAAGCCGGGCCGGGACCCCCGCCCCGAGTTCAAGACCGCCACCTTCGCCGACGGCATCGAATCCGTGAAGGACCTGAAGCCCGGCATGATCCTCGAAGGGGTGGTCACCAACGTGGCCGCCTTCGGCGCCTTCGTGGACATCGGCGTGCACCAGGACGGCCTGGTCCATGTCTCCTGCCTGTCCACCAAGTTCGTCAAGGACCCCCATGAGGTGGTCAAGGCCGGCGAGGTGGTGAAGGTGAAGGTGCTGGAGGTGGATCTCCCCCGCCAGCGCATCAGCCTCACCATGCGTCTTTCCGACGAGGCCGCCCCGGCCCGCCGGGAGCCGGGCCGGCAGGAGCCGCGTAGCACGCCTTCCCGCTCCGGCCCCGCCGGCCAGCGCCGGCACGAGAGCCCCACCCCGGCGGGGGGCGCCATGGCAGCCGCCTTCGCCAAGCTGAAACGCTAAGGGGCCCCGATCCACCCAAGGGGGCCCAGGCCCCCTTGCTTCATTTTTAACGATCTTATCGGGAGCCTCCCGGTACCGATGACACTGAGGAAAAGCCAGGCCGCTCCCCAAAAGGAAATTTCTGTCTTCCTCCGGGCCTCTGTGCCTTTGTGGTAAAGGAATTCAGTTTCACACCTGATCGTGGCGGAAACAGCTGACCAGATGATCATTGACCATCCCCGCCGCCTGCATGAAGGCGTAGCAGATGGTGGAACCCACGAACTTGAAACCGGCTTGGCCCAGGGCCTTGCTCATGGCGTCCGATTGTGGCGTCTTCGCCGGCACCTGGGCCAGGCTTTCCCAATGGTTCCGGATCGGCTGGCCGCCCACGAACTGCCAGAGGAAGTCGCTGAAGGAAACACCCTGCTCTGCCAGCCTCAGATAGGCCCGGGCATTGCCGATGGCGGCGGCCACCTTGGCCCGGTTGCGTACGATGCCCGGGTCCGCCAGCAGGGCCTGGACCTTCTCGTCCCCGTAGGCCGCCATCAGGAGCGGATCGAAGCCATCGAAAGCCCGCCGGTAGCCTTCCCGCTTCTTCAGGATCGTGGCCCAGGACAGCCCGGCCTGGGCCCCTTCCAGGAGCAGCAGTTCGAACAGGGCCCGGTCATCCCGCAGGGGCACCCCCCACTCCTCGTCATGGTATTGCCGGTAAAGTTCGAAGCCTTCGCACCAGGGGCAACGTGGCAGGACTGTCATGGGGCACCCCTCAAGGGTCAAAGCCCGGAGACTACCGGAATGCGGCAGGATGCGAAATCTCCGGGCCTGGAGCCATAGCGGCAGCGATGTTATAACATTGCATCCGCTGAAAGACGTAGGCGTGCCGGGGGAACAGGTTCAAACTAGCCCATTCACCAGGGATTTCCGCCATACAACCAGAGGGGGACCGATCATGGAACAACATTTCAAGCTCCTGAGCGATGCCGAGTTGCTGGCCGCGCCTGAATCCGAGTACATGGGCCCGGCCCAGCTATACACCTTCCGCCAGCGGCTGCTGGCCGAGGAGCAGGCCCTGTTTGCCACCGCCGGGGAAACCAATCTGCACCTGCAGGAAACGGTGATGGCCTCGGACCCCACGGACCGGGCCAGTGCGGAAGAGGAACATACGCTGGAACTGCGGGTCCGGGACCGGGAACGCAAGCTGATCAAGAAGATCCGCCAGGCCCTGCAGCGCATCGACAACGGTTCCTACGGCTGGTGCGAGGATACCGGCGAGCCCATCGGCATTCCCCGCCTGATCGCCCGGCCCACCGCCAGCCTCTGCCTGGAAGCCCAGGAACGTCATGAACAGCGGGAGCGCCAGTTCGGATGATGTCCCCGGATCAGGATCGCCGCATTCCCGTCACCCTCCTGACGGGTTTCCTCGGGGCCGGCAAGACCACCCTGCTCAACCATCTGCTGCGACAGCCGGACATGGCCCGGGCCGCGGTGTTGATCAACGAGTTCGGCACCATTCCGGTGGATCACCACCTGGTCACCCGCATCGACGACGACCTGATCCTGCTCGACTCCGGCTGCATCTGCTGCACGGTGCGCAGCGATCTGAGCCGCAGTCTCACTGAACTCTTCATGCGCAGCCTGCGCCGGGAGATTCCCCCCATCAACCGGGTGATCATCGAGACCACGGGCCTGGCGGACCCGGCTCCCGTGATCTACACCCTGATGGAAGATTTTTTCGTGGCCGAGCGTTTCCGCATGGACGGGGTGCTCACCGCCGTAGACAGCACCCTGGCCCTGGCGCAGCTAGCCCGGCACCCGGAACCCGTGAAGCAGGTGGTCATGGCCGACCGTCTGCTGCTCACCAAGTGCGACCTGGCAGATGCCGGGCAACTGGAAGCTCTGGGCGCCGTCCTGAGCCGTCTCAACCCTGGCGCGGCCCAGCTCCAGCTGCGCCAGGGGGAACTGCAGCCCGCCGCCGTGATGGGCTGCGGCCTCTATGATCCGGGCGGCAAGACCCGGGAGGTGGGCGACTGGCTGGCCGAAGAGCAGGTACGCGAGGCCGCCCGGCGGCACCATGAGCACGCTCACACCCATCATCATGATCCGGACCGCCACGACGCCCTGGTGCACAGCTTTGCCCTGACCTTCGATACGCCCCTGCCCTGGGCATTCTTTGCCGACGCCATGGCTGCCCTGCTGGAATCCCGGGGCGAGCACATCCTGCGCGTCAAGGGACTCCTCAACGTCAGCGGCGACCCCCTGCCCCGGATCGTCCAGTGCGTGCAGCATGTCATGTACCCCGGCTCCAGCCTGGGAGCCTGGCCGGAAACCGCGCCCTGCAACGACCGCCGTAGCCGCCTGGTATTCATCGTCAGGGACCTGCCCAAAACCGTGGTGGAACAGGCTTTTGCCATGTTCTGCGGAGTGCGGGACCAGGGCTGAGCCGACGCAAACCCTCTACTCTTTTTCGACAACCATCCGAGCCAGCACCATGATCCGCAAGAATCCCCGCGGCGACCTGCCGCAAATCCATGAATCCGCCTATGTGGACCAGACCGCCATCATCTGCGGCAAGGTCATCATCGAGGAAAACGTCTTTGTCGGCCCCTACGCCGTGATCCGGGCCGATGAGGTCAATGCCGAAGGCGACCTGGAGCCGATCCGCATCCGCGCCCATTCCAACATCCAGGACGGGGTGGTCATCCACTCCAAATCCGGCGCCCTGGTGGACATCGGCGAGCACACCTCCATCGCCCACCGCTCCATCGTCCACGGCCCCTGCGTGATCGGCAACAACGTCTTCATCGGGTTCAACAGCGTGGTCTTCCACTGCCGCATCGGTGACGGCTGCGTGGTCCGCCACAACGCCGTGGTGGACGGCACCGACTTGCCCCCGGGCTTCTACGTCTCCTCCACCCTGCGCATCGGACCCAAAACCGACCTGGCCACCATCCCCCGGGTCAGCGCCGCCGCCACCGAGTTTTCCGAAGACGTGGTGCGCACCAATCACGAGCTGGTGCAGGGCTACAAGAAACTTCAGAACGAGTTCTGAGCATGCAAAAGGCCCTTGACGAATCAAGGGCCTCAGGACATTCCAGCTAGGTGACGGGGCATCAAGCCCTCGGCGTCACTCCCACTCGATCGTCGCCGGCGGCTTGCCGGAGACGTCGTACACCACCCGGTTGAGCCCGCGCACTTCGTTGATGATGCGGTTGGAAACACGACCGAGCAATTCGTACGGCAGATGCGCCCAGTGTGCGGTCATGAAGTCGCTGGTGACCACGGCGCGCAGTGCGACGACGTTCTCGTAGGTGCGGCCATCGCCCATCACGCCGACGCTCTTGACCGGCAGGAAGACGGCGAAAGCCTGGCTGGTCAGGTCGTACCAGGTCTTGCCGATGTCGGCTGCGGTGCAGGCACCAGCGGCAACGTCGCGCTCGGTGGCGACGGTGGCGCGCAGTTCGTCGATGAAGATCGCATCGGCGCGTTGCAGCAGGTGGGCTGCCTTCAGGGTGACTTCGCCAAGGATGCGCACGCCCAGGCCCGGGCCCGGGAACGGATGGCGATAGACCATCTCGCGCGGCAGGCCGAGCGCGACGCCGAGTTCGCGCACTTCATCCTTGAACAGTTCGCGCAGCGGCTCAAGCAGCTTCAAGTGCATGTCTTCCGGCAGGCCGCCGACATTGTGGTGGCTCTTGATGGTGTGGGCGCCCTTCTTGCCCTTGCCGGCCGATTCGATCACGTCCGGATAGATGGTGCCCTGGGCCAGCCACTTGGCCGACACCAGCTTCTTCGACTCGGCCTGGAAGACTTCGACGAATTCCTTGCCGATAATCTTGCGCTTCTGTTCCGGGTCGGAGACGCCCGAAAGCTTGCCCATGAAATCGTCGACCGCATCGACGCGGATGACCTTGACGCCGAGGTTGCGCGCGAACATGTCCATGACCATGTCGCCCTCGTTGAGGCGCAGCAGGCCGTGATCGACGAAGACGCAGGTCAGCTGGTCGCCGATGGCGCGGTGGATCAATGCTGCGGCAACGCTCGAATCGACGCCACCGGACAGGCCGAGGATGACGTCATCGCTACCGACCTGGGCGCGGATCGCCGCCACGGCTTCGGCGATGTAGTCGCCCATCACCCAGTCGGTGCCACAGCCGCAGATGCCATGCACGAAGCGTTCGAGGATCGCCCGGCCCTGCAGCGTATGGGTGACTTCCGGGTGGAACTGGACGGCGTAGAAACCGCGGCTCTCATCAGCCATCGCCGCGATCGGGCAGGACGGCGTCGACGCCATGGTCTTGAAGCCGGGCGGCAGTTCCATCACCGAATCGCCATGGCTCATCCACACCTTGAGCATGCCGTGGCCTTCGGCTGTCGTGAAGTCAGCGATGTCCTTCAACAGCGCAGTATGGCCGTGCGCGCGCACTTCCGAGTAGCCGAATTCGCGCGCCTTGCCGGCGGCTTCGGCAGTCATCACCTGGCCGCCCAGTTGCTGCGCCATGGTCTGCATGCCGTAGCAGATGCCGAGCACCGGAATGCCCAGTTCGAAAACGATCTTCGGCGCGCGCGGCGTATCGCCTTCGGTCACCGAACTCGGGCCGCCGGAGAGGATGATGCCCTTGGCGCCGTAGTTGCGGATGAAGTCATCCGAGACGTCGTAGGGATGGATCTCGCAGAAGACTTTGGCTTCACGCACGCGACGGGCGATCAGCTGGGTGACCTGGGAGCCAAAGTCGAGGATGAGGATTTTCTGATGCATGGTTAGTTGAGAGTCGAAAGTTTTGAGTCGAGAGTTTTCTGCATGCCCCGAAGCATACGGCTCAACTCTTCTATTGCAGCGCCTATCGGGGAATAGGCGTCAGAAGTTATAAAACCTAGCTGTTCGGTCAGCATGACCTGAGTGTGCAACTCCGCTAGGGAGCCACGGGCAATGCGGAGAAAGCGGCCAAAATCTCCGGGGGTTTCACGACCATGGCCTTCGGCAATATTCGACACTACCGAAACCGCTGATCGCCTGACTTGAGCAGTCAAGCCAAACTGTTCAGCCGGGGGAAACGCTGCCGACAGTTGGTAAACACAACGGGCCAAATTCATGGCCCGTTGCCAAATCAACAAGTCGCGAAAGTCGCGAACCTTGGCTCTTGACTCTCGGCTCTCCACACTCGACCCTTAATCCACGTGGTAGTTGGGAGCTTCCTTGGTGATCTGCACGTCATGGACATGGGACTCGCGCACCCCGGCAGAGGTGATTTCCACAAAGGTGGCACGCTCGTGCATCGTCGCAATGGTGGCGCAGCCCAGATAACCCATGGAGGAGCGCAGGCCGCCCATCAGTTGATGGATCACGGCGAGCACGGAACCCTTGTAGGGCACCCGGCCTTCGATGCCTTCCGGCACGAACTTGTCCACGTTGGCGGTGTTGTCCTGGAAGTAGCGGTCGGAGGAGCCGGCCTGCATGGCTCCCAGGGAACCCATACCCCGGTAGGACTTGTAGGAGCGGCCCTGGAACAGTTCCACTTCGCCCGGGGCTTCCTCGGTGCCGGCGAACAGGCCGCCCAGCATGACCGTGTTGGCACCGGCCGCGATGGCCTTGGCGATGTCGCCGGAGTAGCGGATGCCGCCGTCGGCGATCATGGGGATGCCGCTGCCCTGGAGGGCTTCGGAAACATTCTGGATGGCGGTGATCTGGGGTACGCCCACACCGGCCACGATGCGGGTGGTACAGATGGAGCCGGGGCCGATACCCACCTTGACTGCGTCAGCGCCCATGTCCGCCAGGGCACGGGCGGCCTCGGCGGTGGCGATGTTGCCGCCGATCACTTCCACGTGGGGGAAGTTCTGCTTGACCCAGCGGACCCGGTCCAGGACGCCCTGGGAATGGCCGTGGGCCGTATCCACCACGATCACATCCACGCCGGCTTCCACCAGCAGTTCGACCCGCTCTTCGGTGCCAGCCCCGACGCCGACGGCCGCACCGGCGCGCAGGCGGCCGGAGCTGTCCTTGCTGGCATTGGGATGTTCGGTGGCCTTGGTGATGTCCTTGACCGTGATCAGGCCCCGCAGATGGAATTCATCATCGACCACCAGCACCCGTTCCAGACGGTGGGCACGGATCAGTTCCTTGGCGTCCTCGATGCTGGCCCCTTCCCGGACCGTCACCAGACGCTTGCGGGGCGTCATGATGGCCTTGACCGGTTGTTCCAGATTGGTCTCGAAGCGCAGGTCACGGTTGGTGACGATGCCCACCACCTTGCCGGCCCGGTCCACCACGGGGAAGCCGGAAATGCGGTGGTGGCGGGACAGCTCCATCACCTGTCCCACGCTCATCAGGGGATTGACGGTGATGGGGTCCTTGAGAATGCCAGATTCGTGGCGCTTGACCTTGGCCACTTCGGCGGCCTGGGCCCGGGCAGGCAGGTTCTTGTGAATGATGCCGATGCCGCCCTCCTGGGCCAGGGCAATGGCCAGGCGCCCCTCGGTGACGGTATCCATGGCAGCGGATACCAGAGGCATATTCAGGACGATATTTCGGGTAAACTGGGTGGAGAGGCTGACATCCCGGGGGAGAATCTGGGAGTGAGCCGGGACGAGAAGAACGTCATCAAAAGTAAGGGCTTTTTGCAGCAGTCGCATGGCCTTTGATCCAAGGTCACAAAAAAGTATTATACAGCAAGCGCTCCATTGATCGAACCACCCATAGAGGTTTTCCCCATGAGATACAGCCTGATTCTGACCACCCTGCTCTCCCTTGCCATGACCCTGCCGGCCCAGGCCCAGGTGTACAAATGGAAGGATGCCCAGGGCCGCACGGTGATCTCCGACACCCCCCAACCCGGCTCCGGCAAGCAGGCCCCGGCGGTGCAGACACCCGCAGCGGCCACTCCTGATGCTGAAGAAGACAAGAACAAGAGCTGGGCCGAAAAGGACATGGAGCTGAAGAAGCGTCAGCAGGAAAAGAAGGAAAGCGCCGCCAAGGCGGAAAAGGAAAAGGCAGAGGCGGCCCAGAAGCAGGAGAACTGCGAGCGGGCCAAGAAGCAGAAGGCCTTGGTGGACTCCGGGGAGCGCCTGGCTACCCGCAACGCCCAGGGTGAGCGGGAATTCATGGGCGACGCCCAGCGTCAGCAGGAAAGCCAGCGGGCCAGCCAGGCCGTGCAGGAATGGTGCAAATAAGCCTGTCAGCCTGAAACACCGAAGGGGCCGCAAGGCCCCTTCTGCTTTTCTGATGCGACGGGAGCGGGGGGCTTTGGGATCAGGCGGCTTCGCCCTCTTCCCCGGCGCCCTTCTTCATGACCTTTCCTTCTGCAGCCCGCTGCTTGCGGACCTCCTTGGGGTCGGCAATCAGGGGGCGGTAGATTTCCACCCGGTCCCGGTTGCGCAGCACCGTATCCAGCTTGGAGAGCTTGGCGAAGACGCCAAACTTGTTCTTCTTCAGGTCAATGTCCGGATACTTTTCCAGGAGACCCGAGGCTTCCAGGGCCTGCTGCAGGGTGCTGCCCTCAGGTAGCTTCAAGCGGACGCATTCCTGTTTGCCCGGCAGGGCGTAGATCACTTCTATGCTCAAGGATTCAGCCATGGGTATGGGCTCCATAAACCTGCTCTGCCCGCTTCACGAAGGCATCCACGAAGGTGTTGGCGATGTGGCTGAACACGGGGCCGATCACCTTTTCGAACAATTTGCTGGAAAATTCGTAGCGCAGCTGGAATTCGATCTTGCAGGCATCTTCGCGCAGGGGTTTGAAGTGCCAGCTGCCTTCCAGGTGCCGGAAAGGGCCATCCACCAGGCGGATGCGCATGGAAACCGGGATTTCCTTGTCGTTCTCGGTGGTGAAGTGGGATTTGACGCTGTGGTAGTTGATGTGCAGGGTTCCCACCGTCTTCTTGTCGTCCCGGTAGCGGCATTCGGTATGACTGCACCAGGGCAGGAACTGGGGGTAGTCCTCGCAGCGATCCACCAGATCAAACATTTGCTGGGCTGAATAAGCGATCAGCACCGATTTCTCGACCAGGGCCATGGTCCGCCAGAAGCTCCGATTCTTGTTAGAATCCGTCGATTCTATAGGAATCGCGCGGCACCATGAGTATTGCCAACAACAAAAAGGCCTTCCACGATTACTTCATCGAGGAAAAATATGAGGCTGGGCTTGC
This sequence comes from Azovibrio restrictus DSM 23866, assembly GCF_000429665.1. Lineage (GTDB taxonomy): Bacteria > Pseudomonadota > Gammaproteobacteria > Burkholderiales > Rhodocyclaceae > Azovibrio > Azovibrio restrictus. The sequence continues at coordinate 44,332 of NZ_AUCH01000001.1, read as the reverse complement.
CCTGGAGGGATGGGAGGTGAAGTCCATTCGCGCCGGGCGGGTACAGATCAAGGAAGCCTACGTGGTCATCAAGCGGGGCGAGATTTTCCTGCTGGGCATGCACATCACCCCCCTGCCCACGGCTTCCACCCACGTGCATCCGGACCCGGTCCGCACCCGCAAGCTGCTGCTGCACGAAAACGAGATCATGAAGCTGATCGGCAAGGTGGAACGGGCCGGTTACACCCTGGTGCCCCTGGACCTGCACTACACCCGGGGCCGCATCAAGGCGGAGATCGGTCTGGCCAAGGGCAAGAAGCAGCACGACAAGCGCGAGGACGCCAAGGAAAAGGACTGGGCCCGAGAAAAGCAGCGGCTCATGCGCGACAAGGTCCGGGGCCACTGAAGATGCATCTGCCTGTCGGGCTGTTTACGGCTCCGGGCCGGCCACCGGAGTTGTCCCGTGCCTGTTGAAATCCCGCTCATCACGGTCGACGCCTTCCTCTACGGCCTCGGCATTGCTGCTTCCGTGGTCTGCGGCGCCACCGGCGTGCTGGAGGCCGGGCGCAAGCAGGTGGACCTGTTCGGCGCCATCATGGCCGGAATTGCCGCTTCCCTGGGGGGCGGTACCGTGCGCGACCTGCTTCTGGACCGGCAGGTATTCTGGATCGCCGACCAGACCTATCTGATCGCCACCGTCCTGGCCGCCATTGCCACCTTCTTCCTGGCCAGGCGCAAGCCCCTGCCCGGCAAGCTGTTCCTGCTGCCGGACGCCATCGGCCTGGCCCTGTTCACCGTGGTCGGCACCCAGGTGGGCTTGCAGTTCAATGCCCCCTGGCTGGTGGCCAGCCTGATGGGGGTGATCACCGCCGTGTTTGGCGGCCTGCTGCGGGACGTGCTCACCAACGAGGTGCCTCTGGTCTTCACCAGCGAGCTGTACGCCACCGCCGCCTGGTTTGGCGCCCTGACCTTGATCCTGCTGCAAAGCCTGGGCATGGATCATGTGAGCGCCGGCTTCATCGGCATGGGGGTGGTGATCCTGGTCCGGCTGGCGGCCATCCGCTGGCGCCTCACCCTGCCCCGCTTCACTTCCGGGAGTCAGCCTCCGGACGTTCCCAGCCAATGACTTCCCCCTCGATGACTTCGCCCTCGATGAGCTCCCCTGCCGTGCCCCGGTCCCGGAAGGTCCCGGGAGCCTCGGTCGGTACGGTATATCCCTGTTCCTGCAACTTCTGCCGCAGTTTACGGGTCTTCCACCAGAAGTAGCCCCAGGCCAGGGCTCCACCTACTGCCAGGACCGCGAAGGCCACCAGGGAAAACATGAAACCCAGTACCAGCACGACCAGCACCACCAGCAGGCGCAGCGCCCGGGCCAGGAGCCCCGGCGGTTTGCCGGCGCCTTGCAGCCGGGCCTGGTAAAAGGTGTATTCGCTTCTATCCATTACCTATCCTTGCACCATCGCAGCCAGCCATTCTATCTGCCCATGTCCACGCCTGTCCCCGCCAGAAAACCGAATGCTTTGTTCGAGCTGTTGATCAACATCGTCATTCCCTCCCTGATCCTGATGAAGTTGAGTGGCCCGGAACGGCTGGGCAGTGTCGGTGCGCTGCTGCTGGCCCTGGCCTTTCCCCTGGTCTGGGGGGGCGTGGATCTGGCCCGCAGTCGCAAGTGGAACCTGTTCTCCGCCCTGGGGCTGGTGAGCATCCTGCTCACGGGCGGCATAGGCCTGCTGGAGCTGGACAACCAGTGGCTGGCCGTGAAGGAAGCCGCCGTGCCGGGCATCATCGGCTTGGTGGTGCTGGCCTCGGTGCGCAGCCGCTATCCCCTGATCCGGACCCTGCTCTTCAACCCCGGCGTCGTGGATGTGGACAAGGTCCAGGAACATCTGGAGCAACGGGGCACCCAGGGCATCTTCGAGGCGCGGCTGCAGAAGGCCACGGTGATGCTGAGCGGCACCTTCTTCTTTTCCGCCGCCATGAACTACATGCTGGCCACCTGGATCGTCACCAGCCCCGCTGGCAGCGAGGCTTTCAATGAGGAACTGGGCCGGCTCACCCTGCTCAGCTACCCCATGATCGCGCTGCCCTCGATGCTGATGATGGTGGCCGTGTTCTATTACCTGTCCCGGAGCATCCGGCAGCTGACCGGTCTGGGCTTGATGGACATCCTCAGGCAGGAGGCCTGAAGCCCCCTGCCCTTTACGTGTCCTGCGCCAGGGCCGCTTCGATCAGGTGCCGGGAGATGCTCACCGGGTCGGGAAGGAGCGGCAGGGCTTCCGGGAGGAACCAGTCGGCCGCCTCGATTTCCCCGGGTTCCGGCCTGATCTGACCGCCCGCGTAATCGGCGAAAAAGGCCACCATCAAGGAGTGGGGAAAAGGCCAGGGTTGGCTGGCGAAGTAGCGCAGGTTGGCGATTTCCAGTCCCACCTCTTCCCGCACCTCCCGGACGGCACACTGTTCCAGGGTTTCCCCCGCTTCCACGAAACCGGCCAGGGCGCTGTACACCCCGGGTTTGAAATGGGGGCTGCGGGCCAGCAACAGGCGGCGCCCGTCCCGGATCAATACCATCACTGCCGGGGAAATGCGCGGGTAGGCGAGCAGACCGCAGGCGGGACAGGCCATGGCGAACTCTCCGGCCAGGGGCGCAGTCCCGGTGCCGCAACGGCCGCAGAAGCGGTGCTGGGCCCGCCAGTCCAGCAACTGGGAGGCGCGCCCCGCCAGGGAGAACAACGCGGGCCCCGCCAGGGTGAAGAGGGCCCGCAGGGGCACTCCCTGGCCCCCCGGGAGGGCCGGCAGGGCCGTCACATCCCGGGCCCGGCAGGGGCGGCCGTTCCAGCTACCCACCTCCAGGCAGTCGGCCGGATCGCCGGCTTCCACCTCGGCGCAGGTCGGAAAACGGACTTCCTGCCCTTCTGGGGCAAGTACCAGGAGTTGTCCCGCGCAGCGCAGGATCAGATAGCTCTCATCGTTCATGGGCATGGTTTCCAGCCAGCAGGTTCAGGCATCGCGCCCGTGCATGATGATGCGCGAGGCCCCCCAGATGCCCAGCAGGTTGGCGGCCACGGCCACGTAGCCCACCAGGCCGTAACCCTGCATCAGCCCCTGGTCGTCCAGGCTGATCAGGAAACCGGCCAGGGTGGTGGCCAGCCCCATGGCCAGGGACTGGACCGTACCGTTCAGGGACATGAAGGTGCCGCGCAGGGCGGGCTGGGCGGCGGAAGCGGTGATGGCCATGGCCGGAATCATGCGCCCCGACACCAGCACGAAGAAGCTGGTGGAACAGAGCAGCCACAGTCCCAGGGGCAGCGCCCCCACGTGGGTCACGGCCAGGAGCGGCAGCGTGCTTAGCAGGGCCACCCAGCGGTAGCTTTCCACCTTGCCGTGCCGGTCGGCCCAGCGGCCGATCAGCCGGGCGCTGAAGAAGGTGGCGAAGCCGCCCACCAGGTAGACGATGGGAATGTCCCCCTGGGCGATTCCCACGTTGCCCACCGCGTAGACGGTGATGTAGGGAATCACCATGAAGCCGGAAAAGATCACCAGGGCGGAAAACAGCAGGGCGCGCAGGTGGTTGCCCTCCCCCAGTACCTGAAAGGTGTCCGAGAGCAGGTGGGCCCGCTGTTCCCGTTCCAGGTGCTGACGCAGCTCGGGCAGGCAGCGCAGACCCACCAGGATGAACACCAGGCTCAGGCCGGCGATCAGCACGAAAGGCGCGCGCCAGCCCAGGTGATTGGCCAGCCACAGGGACAGGGGCACCCCGGCGATGGTGGACAGGGCGAAGGCGCTGGCCACCACTCCACTGGCCTGGGCCCGCCGGGAAAAGGGAATGGCGTCGGCGATCATGGTATGGATCATGGCCCCCATGATGCCGCCGAACACGCCCGCCAGCCCCCGGGCCAGCATCAGGGCCGGATAGCTGGGAGCCAGGGCGCAGGCCAGGGTGGACAGGGCAAACAGGGCAAAACTGACAAGGAGCAAGGCCTTGCGCTCGAACCGGTCCACGAAGGTGGCCGCCAGTACCCCCGAAGCAGCCGCGCTGAAACTGTAGGACGCCACCAGCAGGCCGAATTCGTGGGTGCCGATGCCGAAAGCGGCCATCAGGATGGGCCCCAGGGGCATCATGATCATGAAGTCCAGCACATGGCTGAACTGGGTGCCCCCCAGGGTCAGGAGGAAAAGCCGCTCATGGCGGGGAGAAAGCGCTGTACTCATCGGGGGGCAGATCAACAAATCCGTGGGGGGCGACTAGGATACGCGCCCGGGGGAGCGGGCGGTGGATTTTCCCTGCCCTGTCACCCCTGGCAAGGGAGCGCCGCCCAGTGGCCTAATACTGCCCTAGCCTTTCCCTGGCCTCGGGCCGGTAGCGCTGCAGCAGGGTATTGCAGGCCTGGGCCAGCAGCAGGACATCCACGCCCACAGCGAGAAAGCTGGCCCCGGCTTCCTGGTAAATCCGGATCAGGGTTTCATCGCTGGACAGCACCCCTCCTCTTTTACCGGCCGTCCGTGTCCGCTGCAAGCCACTGCAGATCGCCGCCACCACTTCCGGGTGCGAGGCCTGTCCCAGATAACCCATGGAAGCCGCCAGATCCACCGCGCCGAAAAACACCCCGTCCACCCCCTCTTCCGCCAGGATCGCATCCAGATTGCTCATGCCCAGGCAGGTTTCCACCTGCACCAGCAGGCAGACCTCCTGGTTGGCCCGTTCCAGGTAGTCTTCCACCCTGCCCCAGCGGGATGCCCGGGCCAGAACGCTGCCTACCCCGCGGATACCCAGAGGCGGATAGCGCATGGCCCGCACCAGCTCCCGAGCCTGTTCAGGGGTGTCAACCATGGGAATCAGCAGGGTCTGGACGCCCGTGTCCAGCAACTGCTTGATGAGGACGGTGTCCCCCTGGGGCGGCCTGACAACCGGCTGGGAGGCGTAGGGGGCGATGGCCTGGAGCTGGGCCAGGATGCTGCGCAGCTCGTTGGGACCATGTTCGGCATCGATCAGGAGCCAGTCGAAGCCGGCCCCGGCACAGACTTCCGCACTGTAGGTTTCCGCCAGCCCCAGCCAGAGCCCATATTGAATCTGGCCTGCCGCCAGGGCTGCCTTGAAATGATTGCGGGGCATCTTCATCACAGTTTCTCCAAAAAAGAGGGCATCCGGGGAAGCCAGCCGGATGCCCCTGGAACCCGTTTTCCCGCTCAGAAAGCAGTGATCAGCTTGAAGTAGAACTTGTCGCCGGCAAACCGGTTTTCCACCATGGTTTCGTGTTGCCACTGGCCGATGAAGGAAATCCCCCCCTTGCTGGTGTAACTGAGCGAGGGGCCGATGGCAAAGACCTGACCACGCCGGCCCTCGTCGTACACGCCATCCACGGCTGCCACACTGCGTCCCTTGTATTTGTCGTCAGTGGTCTGCTTCAGGTAGTAGCCTCCCAGACCATAGGCCCAGGGGCCTTGGTGCTGTCCCACCCAGTAGTCGAAGTGGAATTCGTCGCCAGACTGGTAGTCCGTATCCTGGTTCTTGGTCTTGATGTTGTACATCAGCTTGATGCTGCCTTCGAAGCCGCTCTGATTACGGTAAGTCAGGGCCAGCACCGGCTCGTAACTGTAGTAATTGGCACCCACCGATTTCCGGGAATCATCCTTGTCGAAATGTCCGGTGGGCAGGTTGATGTCCAGCCCGGCGATGGCATGCCAGTCCCCGAAGTGCCAGCCCAGCACCAGGGGATCGATGGTGATGTCCCCGACGCTGCTACGGCTTCCCCTGCCCCCCAGGGGCGGGAAATCCATGCTCTGATGCACCAGCGGAACAATCACGTGCCAGCCCCAGTCGGCACCCAGTATCTTGGTGTGGGTCACCTTGATGTAGCGCAGGGCGTCGAAAGTGGCATTGACCTTGGCCTCCCTGCCGCCGAAACGGACCTTGTCGCCGCTCCCGTCCCGCAGGGTGCCGCTGTAGTAACCGGCATAGTTGATGAAGTAATCCCCGGGAGGCGGCAGCGCCCCCACCATTTCCCGGGCTTCGGCTCCGTTGGGATACTGGTCTCCCCCTTCCTTGGCCTGGGCCGCTCCGGCCAAGGCCAGGGGTAGCAACAGGGCCAGGGTGATTTTTTTCATGGTGTCTCCTCCATTGTTTTCTGGTACTGCAAAAAAGCCCGCAGGATCATCCTCCGGGCTGGAAACGGTCAGCGCCCCAGTTCCTGCGCCGTCTTGCCGGCAATGCCCCACTGGGTCTTGGGCACTTCCTGAATCCACACGCGGACGTTCTCGCGCGGTGCGCCGACGGCCTCCACCAGCGCGTCGGTGACCTTCTCGATCACGGCCCGCTTCTGCTCGTCGCTACGGCCTTCAATGAGGAAAATCTGTGCAAATGGCATGGCTGACTCCTTGTCTGATCAGACGAAACGCACGCCCAGGCTGCCCATGCCCTGGACCCGCAGGTTGATGTGGTCACCAGCCGCCACGGCCACTGCCTCGGTGACCCCGCCGGAGAGGATCAGGGCACCGGCGGGAATTTCCTCGCCCCGGGCGCCCAGGTGATTGGCGAGCATGGCGATTGCCGCCGCCGGATGGCCGAGGACCGCGGCGCCAGCGCCGAAGGCCACCGGCACGCCGTTCTTTTCCATCACCAGGCCGACGGTACGCAAATCCACCTCGCTCACCGGCTGCGGCTGCCCGCCCACCACGAAGCGGGCGGCCGAGGTGTTGTCGGCAATCACGCTCTTCAGGTCGAACTTGAAGTCCCGGTAGCGGGAATCGATGATCTCCAGCCCCGGGATGATGAAATCGGTAGCCGCCAGCACCGCGCCGATGTGGCAGCCTGGCCCCTTGAGGGCGTGCTTCATGACGAAGCAGATTTCCGGCTCGATCTTGGGGTGGATCAGCTCCGCCACCTTCACCTCGCCGCCATCCGGCACGCAGCCGTAATCGGTGACGAAGCCGAAACAGGGGGTCTCCACCCCCATCTGCCTCATCTTGGAGTAGGAAGTCAGGCCACATTTGAGGCCGACGATTTTCGTGCCGCGGGCGATCTTGCGGCGACGGATCTCCTCCTGGATGGCGTAGGCGTCGTCCCAGTCCATCTCGGGATGGGCGTCGGTGATCTTCACCACGTCATGGGCCTGCAGCTCGGCGTTTTCCAGATGCTCGGCCAGCTGGGCGATGGTTTCCCGATTCAGTTGCATTGCAGCACTCCTCGTTCGCGGGCCATGGTGATGGCGGTGTCTTCGATCATGTCTTCCTGGCCGCCCACCATGCCGCGCCGGCCCAGTTCGACCAGGATGTCCCGGGCAGGTACGCCGTACTTGGCGGAAGCGCGCTTGGCAAACAGCAGGAAGGAGCCATAGACGCCGGCGTAACCGAGGGTCAGCGCGTCCCGGTCGATGCGGATCGGGAAGTCCATGATCGGCACCACCAGGTCTTCGGCGACGTCGGTAATCTTCGCCACATCGACGCCGGTCTCGATGCCCATCAGGCTGCACACGGCGATGAATACTTCCATCGGCGTGTTGCCGGCACCGGCGCCGAGCCCGGCGGCGGCCGCGTCAATGCGGTTGGCACCGACTTCGATGGCGGCGATCGAGTTGGCGACGCCCATCGCCAGATTATGGTGGCCATGGAAGCCGAGTTCGGTTTCCGGCTTCAGCGCCTCGCGTACCGCGCTCAGGCGGGCCTTGACCGTCTCCGGCAGCAGATGGCCGGCGGAGTCGGTGACGTAGATGCAGTTGGCGCCGTAGGACTCCATCAGTTTCGCCTGCTTGACCAGGCCTTCCGGGCTGTTCATGTGGGCCATCATCAGGAAGCCGACGGTGTCCATGTCGAGCTTCCTGGCCAGCGTGATGTGCTGCTCGGAGACGTCGGCCTCGGTGCAGTGGGTGGCCACCCGGATGGTGTGGACGCCCAGCTCCCGCGCCATCTTCAGGTGGTCGACGGTGCCGATCCCCGGCAGCAGCAGCGCCGAGACCTTGGCCTGCTTCATCTTCGGAATCACCGCGCCGAGGTATTCCTCGTCGGTGTGTGCCGGGAAGCCGTAATTGACCGACGAGCCGCCCAGGCCGTCGCCGTGGGTGACTTCGATCAGCGGAATGCCGGCGGCGTCGAGGCCGGTGGCGATGCTGACCATCTGGTCGAGCGTCATCAGGTGGCGCTTGGGGTGCATGCCGTCGCGCAGCGTCATGTCGTGGACGGTGATTTTCTTGCCTTGCAGATCCATGTTGTTCTCCTTTTCCTCAGGCCGGCACGGGTTCGAGTTCGAGCTTGCCCTTGATGATTTCCTCGGCAAACATTTCCGCCGTGCGGGCCGCGGCAGCGGTCATGATGTCCAGATTGCCGGCGTAGGTCGGCAGGTAATCCCCGAGCCCGGCGACTTCCATGAACACCGACACCCGGTTGCCGTCGAACACCGGACCATTGACCAGCCGGTAGCCGGGCACGTACTGCTGCACCTCCGCCAGCATCTGCTGCACTGATACGGTGATTGCCGCCTGGTCGGGGGCGCTTTCGGTCAGGCAGTGGATGGTGTCGCGCATGATCAGCGGCGGCTCGGCCGGGTTGATGATGATGATCGCCTTGCCCTTCTTGGCGCCGCCCACCTTTTCCACGGCACCGGCCGTGGTGCGGGTGAACTCGTCGATGTTCTTGCGGGTGCCGGGACCGGCGCTGCGGGAGGACACCGTGGCCACGATCTCGCCGTAGGCCACCGGCTGCACCCGCGATACCGCACGGATCATGGGAATCGTCGCTTGGCCACCGCAGGTCACCATGTTCACGTTCATCTCCCCCTGGCCGACGTGCTGGAGCAGATTCACGGCCGGCACGCAGTAGGGACCGATGGCAGCCGGCGTCAGGTCGATCATGAGCACGCCCAGGGCGTTCAGCTTGCGGGAGTTTTCGGCATGCACGTAGGCCGAAGTCGCATCGAAGGCGATCTGGATTCCGTCCGCCTGGACGTGGGGCAGCAGCCCGTCCACCCCCTCGGCCGTGGTCTTCAGCCCCATTTCCCGGGCCCGGGCCAGGCCTTCCGAGGCCGGATCGATGCCGACCATCCACACTGGCTCCAGCACGGCGCTGCGTTTGAGTTTGTAGAGCAGGTCGGTACCGATGTTGCCGGGGCCGATCAGGGCACACTTGATTTTCTTCATGATGAATTCCTTGCTGAACTATTCGTTAAACCATGGATGCCACGACCCCGCCGTCCACTCGCAGGGCCGCGCCGGTGGTGGCGGAAGCCCGGGGGCTGCAGACGTAGGTGACGAGGGCGGCCACTTCGGCCGGATCGGCCAGTCGTTTGAGCAGCGAGGTGGGACGGGCCTCGGCGAAGAAGCGGCGCTCGAATTCCTGCTCGGCGACGCCGGCTTCCGCCGCCAGGCGGGCGAAGAAATCCCCCACGCCTTCGGAACGGGTGGGACCGGGCAGCACCGCATTGACGGTGACGCCGCTGCCGGCGGCGTCCTGGGCGAGGCCACGGGCGATCGACAGCTGGGCCGCCTTGCTCATGCCGTAATGGATCATTTCGGTCGGCGGGCTGATCCCCGATTCGCTGGAAATGAAGACGATGCGCCCCCAGCCGGCTTCCTTCATCAGCGGCAGATAGTGGCGGGAGAGACGCACACCGCTGAGGACATTCACTTCGAAGAAGCGCAGCCAGTCCTCGTCGGGAATCGCGGCAAACGGCTTGGGCTCGAAGATGCCCAGGTTGTTGACCAGAATGTCCACCCGGGGACAGGCCTGCTGCAGGCGCTCGCAGCCTTGGGCAGTGCCCAGGTCGGCCGCCAGTCCATTCACCCGCGCACCAGGCAGCGCCGCCTCGATACGGGCGATCGTCTGCGCGACGCGCCCGCTATCGCGGCCATTGACGGTCACATGGGCCCCTTCGCGGGCAAGTTCGAGGGCCGTGGCGTAGCCGATGCCGCGGGTGGAACCCGTCACCAGGGCGTGTTTGCCGGCCAGTTGCAGATCCATCGCTGGCTCCCTTTACTGGAAACGCACCGAGCAGCCGCCGATGCCGCCGATGGCGATGCGCAGGCTGTCGCCCGACCGCACTGGGATCAGCGCCGCCAGGGAACCGGAGAGGACCACTTCGCCGGCTTTCAGGGGAATGCCAAGACGGCCCAGGGTATTGGCCAGCCAGGCGATGGCATTGACCGGCGAGCCGAGGGCCGCCGCGCCGGCGCCGGTGCCGACGATTTCGCCGTTCTTTTCCAGCACCATGCCGCACAGGGCCAGATCGACCTTGTGCGGTGCGACCGCCTGGTCGCCCAGCACGAAGACGCCGCAGGAGGCGTTGTCGGCCACCGTGTCCTGGATGCGGATCTTCCAGTCGTGGATGCGCGAATCGACGATCTCGAAGCAGGGCATCACGCATTCGGTGGCGCGCAGCACGTCGGCGTTGGTGACGCCGGGGCCCAGCAAATCCTTTTTCAGGATGAAGGCGATCTCACCCTCGGCCCGCGGCTGGATCAGGGTGTCCATGGGAATGGTCTCGCCCTCGTTGTACACCATGCCGTCGAGCAGGTAGCCGAAGTCGGGCTGATGCACGTCGAGCATGTTCATTACCACCTTGCTGGTGACACCAATCTTCTTGCCGACCACCCGCTCCCCGGCCTCGATGCGCCGCCCCACCATGCGTTGCTGGATGTGGTAGGCATCCTCGATGTCGAGGTCCAGTCCGCGACTGGTGAAGGGTGTGATGGTGTGGCGGCCGGTCAGGGCGGCGTACAGCTCGTCGCCCAGGGTTTCCACCGTTTTTGCGTCTAGCGCCATGGGTTTTCTCCTTTAAGTGCGCGCCTCGCCCTCGGCGAGGAAATCGCCGACCAGACGGGCGAAGCGCGCGGCGTGTTCGATTTGTGTCCAGTGCCCGCAACGCCCGAACAGGTGCAGTTGGGCGCGTTCGATCAGTTCCAGCAGGCGCAGGGCATTGCTGACAGGAATCACCCGGTCCTTGCGGCCGTGAATGATGAGGACCTCGTGGGGCAGGCTGCGGATGTCGCGCTCCTCGCTCGCCAGGGCATCGACCCAGCGCTGTCGCGGCGCCGGGAACATGGCTGCGAAGGACTCCTGGACACCCGGCCGGATGCTGGCCTGGTAGCGCAGCTCTGCCAGTTCGTCGTTGACCAGTCCCCGGTCGTGGGCGAACAGGTCCAGCAGTTCCCGCATGTTGGCCAGTGAAGGTTGATAGCCCCAGACCCGGTCCAGTCCGTTGCTGATCGGAAACGGCACGCCGACGCTGCCCATCAGCACCAGCCGCCCCACCCGCTCCGGCCGACGGATCGCCGCGGCCAGGGCAATCGCCCCGCCGAAGGAATTGCCGACCAGATGCACCTGCTGCAGACCTTCGGCGTCGAGCAGGGCGAACAGGTGCTCGAGCCAGATTTCCAGGCTGTAGCGAACGGCGGCGGGCCGCTCGGTGAAGCCGAATCCCAGCATGTCCGGCGCCAGCACCCGGAAGCGGCGGGCCAGTTCCGGCAGTACCGGACGCCAGTTGGCCCAGGCCGAGACACCAGGGCCGGAGCCGTGGATCAGGACTACCGGCGTGCCCTCGCCCAGGTCGTGGCAGTTGGTGGCAATGGCGCCGAAACTGCCTGTCGTGGCGATGCTGCGGCCGAGTTCGGGATTGTCGGAAGGCATGGACATGCTCAGAGCTTGATGCAGACGTTCTTGAGTTCGGTGTAGAACTCCAGGGAATGCACGCCGCCTTCGCGCCCGATGCCGGAATTCTTGGAACCACCGAAGGGGGTGCGCAGGTCGCGCAGGAACCAGGAATTGACCCAGCACAGCCCCACCTCCATGCGCGCCGCCACCCGGTGCGCCCGTGACAGGTCGCGGGTCCACACCGCCGCTGCCAGTCCGTACTCGGTGTTGTTGGCCCGCGCCACCACCTCGTCCTCGCTGTCGAAGGGGAAGACGTGGCAGCAGGGCCCGAAGATTTCCTCGGTCGCCACCGCCGCGTCGTCACCCAGGCCGGTCCAGATGGTCGGTTGCACCCAGGCCCCCTTGGCGAGATCGCCGGGCATCGCGGGTACGCCGCCGCCGGTCACCACCGTCGCCCCTTCTTCCACCGCCTTCCGGTAGTAGGAGAGCACCTTGGCCTGATGTTCGAGGGAAACCAGCGGGCCCATGCCGGTCGCCGGATCTTCGGGAACGCCGATCTGCAGGGCTTCGGCGCCGGCCTTCAGGGCCGCCACGAAACGATCGAAAATCGGCCGTTCCACGTAGACCCGTTCGGTACCGAGACAGACCTGCCCGCAATTGACGAAGGCCGAACGCAGGGTGCCTTCGATGGCGGCATCGAAATCCGCATCGGCAAAGACGATGGCCGGATTCTTGCCGCCCATTTCCAGGGACACGGGCCGGGCACCGTCGGCCGCGGCCTTCATGATGGCCATGCCGGTGCGGGTTTCGCCGGTGAAGGTGATGGCATTCACCCCCTTGTGGGTGGTGAGGAATTCGCCGGCGGAATCGGGGCCGAAGCCATGCACGACGTTGTACACCCCCTTGGGAATGCCGACTGCGTTCATCACCTCGCCCAGCAGGGTCGCGGTCTGGGGCGTCACCTCGGAGGGTTTCACCACCACCGTGTTGCCACAGGCCAGGGCCGGTCCCACCTTCCAGGTCATCAGCAGCAGCGGCAGGTTCCAGGGACAGACCACGCCGACCACGCCGACCGGGCGGCGGGTCGCGTAATTGATCGCGCCGCGGCCGTCGGGGGTCGCCGTTTCGAAGAACTCCGTCGGCGTGTTCTTGATCACGTCGGCGAAGATCTTGAAGTTGGCGGCGCCGCGAGGAATGTCGATATGGCTGGCGAGGCTGCGCGGCTTGCCGGTGTCCGCCACCTCGGCCGCCAGGAAATCGTCGAAACGGCGATTGATCTCGTCGGCGACGGCGTTGAGCAGTTTCACCCGCTCATCCACCGTCATCTTGCCCCAGGGACCTTCCAGCGCTGCCCGAGCCGCCGTCACGGCAGCATCCACCTCGTCGCGCCCGGCCTCGGAAACGAGGGCGATCAATTCGTTGTTGAGGGGCGAACGCTTCTCGAACACCCTGCCGCCCGCCGCGACGACAAAGGCTCCGTCGATGAAATTAGCTATGGTCTTCATGGTCTTGTCCGTGTTGTTTTCCTTGGCTCAACTGTGTTTCGGCCGGATTCAGGGCTGCCAGCCCGGCCCGGGCACAGATTTCGTCTTCTTCCTCGGAGGCGCCGGATACCCCGATGCCGCCTATCCAGTCGCCCTCCCAGGGAATCGGGATGCCGCCGCCAAAGACAATCAGCCTGGGCTGAACTGCAAAACCCAGCTTCATGCCTTCATCGTGGCCCACCAGGCTCATCCAGTCCTTGGTGCGAAAGCCGAAACTGGCTGCCGTGTAGGCCTTGTCCATGGCAATCTGACTGCTGTGTAAAAAGGCACCCGGCATGCGCAGGAAGGCCATCAGGTTGCCGCCCCGGTCCACCACGGCCACGTTGATCTTCCAACCCTGACCTTCCGCGTGGCGGACCGCTGCTCGGGCGGCGGTGCTGGCCGCCTCCCAGGAAAGGCCAGGCGTGCTGACCTGGACCTGCATCAGGTCACCACCGAGAGGAAGGTGTCGTTGAGGGCTCGGTCGTGGTAGAAAATGCCGCGCCCCACATCGCCCATGGTCCACTTGATCGGCTTGCCGTCCGGATAGGACTGATAACCGCCGCAGAATGTCTCGAAGCGGTTGCCGGAGGGGTCAAAGGCGTAGATGGTGGTGCCTCGGGTGACCCCGTGGCGGGTGGGCCCGATATCAATGGAAACCCGGTTGATGGACATCAGATCGGCCGCGCGCAGCACCTTTTCCCAGCTGTCGAGCAGGAAGGAAACATGGTGCAACTTGCCCGGTTCCGGGTGGCGGACGAAGGCGATGTCGTGGGCCTTGATCGAGGTGGACAGCCAGATGGCCAGATCCCCCGATCCGTCTTCCAGCTCGATGTGCTCGACCAGATAGAAGCCGAGCACATCCTGCAGGATGGCCTGGGCCTTCTCGATGTCGGGCCCGTAGCAGAGCAGATGGTCGAAACGGACGGGCGCGATGCCATGTTCCGCGGCCGGAATCCAGGCTTCCGGATTCACGTAGGGCTGGCCGTTACCGATATCCGTCTTTTCGGCATAGAGCTCGAAGGTGTGCCCCGTGGGCAGCAGGAAGCGGACCCGATCGCCGGTTTCCAGCATTTCCCCGGCCGGGATCCGTTCCGTCATGACCCCATAGGCCTTCAGGTCGGCTTCCAGCTGATCGAGGGTGGCCACGCTGTCCACCTTGAAGCCGACGAAATCGAGGCCGGCCGTATCGGCCTGGCGGATCAGCACGCTGTTGTGGTCGCGCTCATCCCAGGCCTTGAAATAGACACGCCCCTGGCTGTCTCGGCCGGTCTCGATCAGGCCTAGGACGTTGGTGTAGAAATGGATGCTTTCTTCGAGATCCAGAACGCGCATCTGTACGTGCCCGGGACGAAGTACTCCTGTCATTGCCATGGTGTTGTCTCCTCTTATTGAACTGCAGGTTGGTGTTGCTCGCTTGCCTTAGCTGCGTCCCCTCCTCCGGGAGCGCAGACAGTACGTTGCATCTTGCCCAGCACCCGCAGGGAAAGGTCTCCCCGGGGATAACAGCGGCAGGCCAGAACCACGCCGCTCTGGCGTTCCTCCGGCGTCACATGGGCCGCACTCATGGGACCGGTCTGGTAATCCCCTTGGGTGATGGCCACCTTGCAGACACCGCAGCCGCCGCCCCGACAGCCCAGGGGAATGCCCTTCCGGCCCAACTGGGCCAGTCCCCAGAGCAGGGATTGTTGTTCCGTGCAGGCATAGACCTCGCCTGTTTCCTCGATCTGTACCGAGTAACGCATCTTGTCTCCTCCTTCTGTATTGGAGTTTTGGCCTGAGGCTCTTTTCATAATCTCGATAATTTTTGTCATTATCGATATTCAAGAAGATAAAACCAGTTTTAGCTGGGGTCAAGCATTTTCTCGAGATTTTTTTCTTCCTCCATAAACGTGAAAATCGGTAAAGTAGCGGCCTGACGCGGCCCCCCGCCCACAGTCTTCCTCAAGAGCATGCACACCCACCCCTTGCCCCAACCGGGACCTGCCCCCAAAACACTGGTAGAAGCGGCCTATCTGCAACTGCGAAGGGACATCATCAGCGGCCGCCGTGCGCCCGGCGAAAAGCTCCGGGTGGAGCATCTGAAGGATGAGTACCAGGTGGGGGCCGGCACCCTGCGGGAGGCGCTTGCCCTCCTGGTGGCCGATGCGCTGGTAGTGACCCAGGGGCAACGGGGCTTCCGGGTCACGTCCATGTCCCTTTCCGATTTCGAGGACATCACCCGGACCCGGGTGCTGCTCGAGACCCAGGCCTTGAGAAATGCCATCGAACATGGGGATGACGCCTGGGAAGCGGATCTTGTCGCGAGCTTTCATCAACTCACGAAAGCCGAGGAGCGTCTGGGGGAGCATCACGGAGCCTGGGTGGATGAATGGGAAGCGCGCAACCGGGAGTTCCATGAGGCCCTGATCGCCGCCAGCCCTTCCCGCTGGATCAGGCATTTCCTGGCGGTGCTTTACCGTCAGTCCGAGCGCTACCGGCGTCTGGCCGTCACGGCGCGCCCTATTCCCCGGGACCTGCATGCAGAGCACACGGCCATTTTCCAGGCAACCCTGGGGCGTAATGCGGAACTGGCTTGCCAACTGCTTGCGGAACATATTCTGCTCACCCTGAAATCCATTCGTGAACTTCCGGTGGAGACCATGAGCTCCACCGACCTGCAAACCCCGGGGGGCGGCGCTACAGCCGCCTGAACAGGGGACTGCGCACCTGCTGGGCATCGGCGGCGCTGAAGAACTTCTCCGTGTAAATGTCCTCTTCGAACAGGCGGCCTTGCATCAGGGTGGCAATGCAGGCTTCGATCATGGCCGGAGGGCCGCAGAGATAGGCCTTGTGCCCCCGGAAGTCGCCTTCGAAATGGGCGCGTGCAGCGTCGTGAGCCAGCCCCCGGGCACCGTTCCAGCCGCTCTCGGCGGGTTCGTCGGAGAGCACCGGCAGGTAGGTGAAAGCGCTGTATTCCTCGGCAAGGGCCAGGAATTCCTCGTGGTAATAAAGCTCGGCCCGGTTGCGGGCACCGTAGATCAGGGTGATGGGCAGGCGGCTGCCCCGGGCCAGGAGATCCAGGATCATGGCCCGGGGGCTGGAGAGCCCTGAACCGCCGGCGATGAAGAGCGTGGGCAAGCCAGCTGATTCACGCACGAAGAAACGTCCGTAGGGCCCCGAGAGCGTGAGCCGGTCTCCCACCTGCAGCTGGTCGTGCAGGTAGGTGGTGACCTGCCCCCCGGGCACCCGCCGGATGTTCAGCTCCAGTTCCGCCTGCCCGGGCTGGTTGGCCAGTGAAAAGGCCCGGCTGGCGCTGCCGTCGGGCAGATGCAGATTGACGTACTGACCGGCCTGGAAATCCAGCTTGGCCCCGGCTTCCAGTTCGAACCAGAAGCCTTTGATGGTCGGGGTCAGGGTTTCGATCCGGCTCACCCGGGCCTGGAAATCCCGTACCGGGATGGAGCGGGCATCAGGCTCCTCCTCGATGTCAGCCTCGATCACCAGGTCGCTCTGGAGGGTGGCGCAACAGGCCAGGATCTTGCCTTCGTCCCGCTCGAAATCCATGAGGGCAAAACTGGATGCTTCCCCATGGTCCACTTCTCCATCCAGCACCTGCACCTTGCAGGTGGCGCACAGGCCGTGGCAGCAGGCATGGGGCAGATAGAAGCCTGCCCTCAGGCAGGCATCGAGCACGCTCTGCCCCTCCTCCACTTCCAGACATTCGCCGATGGGCTCCAGGGTCAATTGATAACTCATGATGCATTCCTCTGTTGCCAGCTCAACCGGCGGGCAGGAGCCACCCGCCGGCTGGCCGGAAGACGATTTCTATCCAGGGCCCGTGGGGGCCCGACAAGGGCTGTTCCGGGCGGGCTGCCCGGGGATGTCAGCTGCAGCTGCCTGCTATCCCGGTCAGACCGGGGGTCTGGAAACGCAGCACTTCCTTGTGACCCAGGCCGTTTTCCGCCAGGGTCTTGTCGAAATCCGGTTGCCAGGGCCGGCCGGAACGGAACCAGCGGGCTTCGCTCCAGTCGACCCGGGCCCAGTCCGGGTGGGCGCCATAGGCGCCGGGCAGGATCTGCTCCGGCAGATCGCCGAACCGCAGGTCCGGGGGCAGCATGAAACACAGGGGGGCACAGAACATCAGGTGGTCTTCCCAGCCCACGTACAGCAGCTGGTTGCCGTGAAAGTTCTCCTGGCGATCCTTGACTTCGCCTTGGTAGGGTTTGAGGGCCACAACGGGCATGATTTGTCTCCTTTATCTTGATTTTCGGGGAGCCCCGGGGGAACGCTGCCCCCCGGCACTCGGGTCAGTCGTTCCGGGTGGCCATGCCGCGCCAGGCCGCGAAATTGCGCTGGTCTTCGGAACCGTTGAAGTCCTTGTTGTCCTGGCCATCCACCAGGTTGTACCAATCGAGGACCGCTGCCAGGGGATCGAAACCAGGTGCCGTGGGATCCACGTCCGGCTTGAAGCAATGTCCCTGGTAGATCTGATGTACGGGAAGCCAGGCCTGGACGTATTTCTCCGGCTCGTTGTCGAAGATTTCCTTGCAGCCGTCGGAACAGAAGTGGTACTTCTCCCCCTGGTAATCGCTCTCCCGGTAGGCGATCTTGGTGGGGTCGTCAGGCTCGGTGAACACCAGGGGAATCTGGCAGGTCTGGCAGAGCATGGGCAGGCTGTTGTTGTAGAAACGCTTGCCCTGGGCTTCCTGTTCGCGCCAGTAGGTGAAACGGGGCCGGTAATACTTGTCGAAGGTGTTGGGATACTTGGCGGAAAGCCAGTCCATTTCCTCGTCGGAGGGCATCCAGGTATGGAAGGCTGCGACGCCGCCGTACTGGTAGAAGGTGGACCACACCTGGTGGGAGATGTGTTCCTTGTCCTTGGTCACCTGCTCCACACACTTGGGGATGGTGATGCCGTAGCGGGCCAGGTCCTTGAACAGGGCGCCGCCGTTCTGCTCGAAGTAGATTTCCCAGGCTTCCTGCCAGCTCATGACCCGCTTGGGCAGCATGTAATCCATCATCATGCCCACCAGGGAGAGTACCCGGACTCCCCGCCAGGTCCATTTGTCTATCCATTTCTGGACGATGGGCAGGTTGTCCGGGTCCTGCTCCAGCATGAACTTGATGCATTCCAGCCCCAGGGTCATGTGCCGGGCTTCGTCGGACTGGGCCGAGAAGCCGAAGGTGGTGGCGCCCATGTCCCCATTGAAGGCCGCGCCGGAGATGAAGGGGACGAACAGGAGGTTGGTGAGCACGTATTCGAAGGAAAAACCGATGGCGATCATGAATTCGAAGGGACCCGCCGTCACCGCATCATCGAAGAAGGAACGGGGCACCGACAGGTACCAGACCTTCTCGATCATGTTCTTGAAATCATGCATCCCGTTGTAATGCCGGTTGTAATTCGACATCGAATGAATCTGGGTCTGGGAGTGGCGGATCTCGTCGATGGCCTGCATCTGGCAGGCCACCCGGGGGCCAACCCCGCGAAAATGCCGGCCCACATGGGTGAAGCCCCGGTGGGCCATGTATTCCAGGGGGGAAATCCCGGTGATGAACAGCTTCAGGGCATTCACGTAACGGGCATCGGTGATGCCCAGGTGACCGTTGTTCTGCTGAAAGGCGTCGATGATGGCGTAGAGCTTGCGCTCCTTTTCCGCCTGGTATTTCCAGTAGGCATCCATGGTCAGGCGGAAGGGGTCTTCCCACTTGTCCCAGTCGTGAATCTTGATGCCTTCGAATTTGTCGAAGGGAAACACGTCATCCATCTTCTGGTAGCTGGTTTCCCAGTCCAGACCGCGGGTCAGGTGGGCGTAGCGTTCCTTCAGACCCAGTTTCTTCTTGCTGGCTTTCATATCCATGTTCAGTGCTCCTTGGGGCCGGCCTAGTGGGCCCAGCTCAGGGTGAATTCGTCATCCGTCTCGTCCACGTGGCCCGAGAGGGAAATCAGGTTGATCTGCAGCTCCTGGAGATCGAAGGGCCGTCCCAGGATGGCTTCGATGGAGGACCGGCGTACCACCAGGGAGCCTTCCGCATCGATCTTCACCATGGCCGGCTCTTCCCGCAGCACGGCCTGGGGGTTGTCTGCCAGGATCGCCTCGATCAGGGGGCGGGTATCGTCATTGGTCTGCAAGGCAAGAAATACGGTGGACATGCTTATTGCCCTCCCCCAACACCGGCCTTGGTCAGCCGTTGCCGGAACTGTTCGAGGATTTCCGCCATGACTTCCCCGGCACCGTCGGTGAATACTCGGGCAGCCAGCGGTGTCAGGGCTTCCTGGGCACGTTCCAGCCAGTGCCCGCACCAGGCCTCGAGCCGTTCCCGGTTCGCGGCCGATTCACCGGCGGCGACCTTGATGCAGCTGTCCACCCAACGGGAGGATTCCGCGAACCACTCGTTCTGGAAGCGGGTGAGCATGGACAGGGTGGGCCCGCCACGGCAGGCCAGGAAGCGATCGAAATGTTCATAGACCAGGGGATACAGAAGCCCATCCAGAACCAGGTTCTGGGCCACGAACAGTTCGAACCAGTCCTGCAGTACCAGGGTGTCTTCCACGTAGCGGCGTAGTCCCTGCCATTCGGGCGCCTGCAGCCAGGCCGCCTTGGCGGCATCCAGGTCCTCAGGTTCTCCCAGGAGCAGTCCCAGACGGGAGATGTACTGGGCAATACCCAGCTGATCCATGGCCTGATACAGGCAGGGCTGGGTGATGGCCGTACCGTAGCCGTAGTCACTCATGGTGCAGTTATTCATGTTGCTGCCCCAGGCCACGTGCCGCAGGGGAAGCAGCATTTCCATGGCCAGCTGGCGCAGTTCGTCAGGCAGCAGTTCAGCCAGCCCCCGCTCCTCCACGAACTGGAAATCTCCCTCCGCCGTTTCCTGCAGTTTGGCGCGCGCCAGGGTGTAGGTGCCGTAGTAGAACTGGCGGGGATCCTTGAAGGCATACCAGTCCGCCATGACGATGGCGGTGCGGCGCTTGTCGAAAATCTCGAACTCGGGCGCCCACAGGGGGCGGTAGTGGAAGTTGGTCTCCATCTGGAGATCCAGGGTGCCTTCCTGGTAGCGGCTGGCGGGTTTGTCCGCCCCCAGCCGCCGGGCCACGTGGTCGAACGTCTGACGCAGGGGCTTGATGGCCACCGTGCGAAGATCCATCTGCATGTCTTGTCTCCTCTTTATTATCGGATTGCTGCGATTAACGCTTGCGCAGCCCTTCCCGGGATGCCTGCTGCATCCGCCAGTCCCAGTCGGGCACGGGGCCCGCCTCCGGTTCCTTGGGTTCCAGCAGGATCACCTGGTGGGCCAGGCAAAAGTCGGCAAAGGCCGGCCGGGGCAGCACCAGCTCCACATAGAGCTCGGGCTCACCGACGGCGAACTCGAACTCCACCAGCCCATCGGCCCGGTACTGGCTGAGCCGCACGTACTTGCGGGCCGTATCGAAATGGGTCACTGACATCTGCTCCTCCCGTTTTGCAGCCGCCAGGGCGGCGGCCATGGAGCTCATTGCAGGAGCTGTGCCAGAAGTTTTGATTTTGTAAGGCTTTGATTTTAATGGATGCATTTGTGAGCCGCAGGCCCACGGGCATGGCCGAGTTATCAATTGATAAAGACGTTTCGATTAGGTTGATGAATTCATCACGCCTTCTGCCGGCAAAAGGTGGCAGAATCCCTTCTGAAATTTCTCGAGATTTCATCCGTGAAAAAAGCTGGCGTCCATGCAGACGACCGGCCTGGAAGGAGACAAATGGATATCAAGGACTACCCCGACATCCAGGACCTGCGGGCCCTGATCCGTTTTTCCGAGAAGGATGGCACCATCTGGCTGGCGGAAAACCGCATGGTGCTGATGCACAACGCTTCCCTGGCGGCGCTGCGCAAGGAGTTGATCGACTCCGTGGGCCGGGACCATGCCCGCCGGGTTCTGACCCGGATGGGGTTCGCTTCGGGAGTCCGGGATGCGGAGCTGGCCAAGCGGGTCCGGGCCGGACGCAGCCTGGAGGACGGTTTTTTTGTCGGTCCCCAGTTGCACATGCTGGAAGGGGTGGCCAGGGTGGTGCCGGTAGCCCTGGAAATCGACGTGCCTGCAGGCCATTTCTACGGCGAATTCCTCTGGGAGAGCTCCTGGGAAGCGGAAGCCCAGGTGGCGGACTACGGCAATGATCCGGAGCCGGCCTGCTGGATGCATATTGGCCACGCCTCCGGTTATGCCAGCGCCTTCATGGACCGCTTCATCCTGTTCCGGGAAGTGGAATGCGCCGCCAGTGGCGCCAATCACTGCCGCATCGTCGGCAAGCCCGTGGAAGCCTGGGATGATGCCGCCGAGTACACCCCCTATTTCGAAGCGGACTCCCTGCTCAACCGTCTGCTGGAACTGCGTCACCAGGTGGACTACCTGCGCAGCAGCATCGTCCAGCAGACATTGACCCCCCATATGGTGGGGGCCTCCCGTGCTTTCCGGCAGGCCTACGATCTGGTCCAGAAGGCAGCCGCCAGCAATGTGAGCGTCCTGCTCCTGGGGGAAACAGGGGTGGGCAAGGAACGTTTTGCCCGCACCCTCCATGCCCTGAGCGCCAGAAAGAATGGGCCTTTCGTGGCCATCAACTGTGCCGCCCTGCCCCACGACCTGATCGAATCGGAACTGTTCGGTGCCGAGAAAGGTGCTTATACGGGAGCCCAGGCGGCACGCATGGGCAAGTTCGAGCGCGCCGACGGAGGCACCCTCTTCCTCGACGAGATCGGCGAACTGCCTCTGGCGGCCCAGGCCAAGCTGCTAAGGGTGCTGCAAGAAGGCGAGATCGAGCGCCTGGGGGATGACCGTACCCGCAAGATCAATGTGCGCTTGGTCACGGCGACCAACGTCAATCTCCATGAGGCCGTGGGCCAGGGCCGCTTCCGGGCTGATCTCTACTACCGGCTCAATGTCTATCCGATACACATCCCTCCCCTGCGGGAGCGCATTGCCGATATCCCCCCGCTGGTGGAGGCCATGCTGGAGCGTTTCTATACCCTGCATGAAAAACGCCTGCTGGGGGTGACCGACAAGGCCATGCAGTTCCTCAAGGCCCACCCCTGGCCGGGAAACATCCGGGAACTGGAAAACATGCTGGAGCGGGGCGTGATCCTGGCGCCCCAGGGAGGCTGGATCGAGGTGGAGCATCTGTTCTCGCACATTCCCCAGGCAGGGGAACAGGATGCCGCGGTTTGTTCAGCAGGCCACCTGCAGGTGGAGGACAGCCCGGAAGCAGGAGAACTGGCTGAGCGCTTCTTCTCTTCCGGGCTGTCTCTGGAACAACTGGAAGCTATGCTGCTCAACGAATCGATGCGCCGGGCCGAGGGCAACATGGCCTGTGCCGCTCGCAGGCTGGGGATTACCCGCCCCCAACTGGCTTATCGCTTGAAAAAGGAGCCGGGCGCCTGCGTCCCTCCTGCTCCCCACTGATCCCCGCGCCAGGAGAGAACATGCCTCTGCTGCCGGGGAACGGCGCTTCTAGCTATCCCGCCAGCTCCGCGCCGAGCCCAGCATGTCATCCACCACGGGTACCAGGGCCAGAAACAGGAGGATCAGGGCCAGGGGCACGGTGGAGAGAAAACCTATGGTCTTGAAGCCCCAGGCGCCGCTCAGGCCGCCCCAGAAGAAACAGCCCACCAGGCCGGCATTGACCCGCAAGCGTTCCCGATCCGCCTGTACCGGCTGCTCCTGGGTGTGATGGCGGTTCAGGTAGAACAGCTTGCCCAGTTCGATGCCGATGTCCGTCACCATGCCGGTGATGTGGGTGGTGCGGATTTCTGCCCGGGAAAGCTTGGTGATCACGGCATTCTGCAGGCCCATGATGAAGCAGAGCAGCATCACGGTGAGGGGGACGAACAGTCCCTCAACGGCCAGCAGACGCGCCCCGAGCACGCCGAAACAGAGCAGCAGCACGGCCTCCAGCACCAGGGGCAAGGCGTATTCGCCCTGCAGGCGCCGCCGCCGGGAGAAGTTGATGAGGATGGCGGAGGTCATGGCGCCGCACAGAAAGGAGATCAGCCCGCCCAGTCCCCCCAGGGCCAGTTCCGTGGCGCCCAGCACCAGGTTGTCGGCCATGGCCGAGACGATGCCGGTCATGTGGGAGGTGTATTGCTGTACCGCCAGGAATCCTCCCGCGTTGGCGGCTCCGGCCACGAAGGCCAGGGCAAATCCCAGGTGCCGGTTGGCGTGCCGGGAGCGCTGCTTGCCGGTGAGCCGGCGGGCGTACTTGATGGGCATGAAAAACCTTCTCGACCATGGAAAAAGGCCGGGTTTCCCCGGCCTTCTTGAGCGCAACCGCCCTTGCTTACTTCTTGTGGCTGGCCAGACGCTGCCAGGTATCCACCACCGTGTCCGGGTTCAGGGACATGCTCTGGATGCCCTGGTCCATCAGCCATTCGGCCAAGTCGGCATGGTCGGAGGGGCCCTGGCCGCAGATGCCCACGTACTTGCCCTTCTTGTTGGCGGTGGCGATGGCCATGGCCAGGAGCTTCTTCACGGCCGGGTCACGCTCGTCGAACAGGTTGGCCACCAGGCCGGAGTCCCGGTCCAGGCCCAGGGTGAGCTGGGTCAGGTCGTTGGAACCGATGGAGAAACCGTCGAAGATGTCGAGGAACTCGTCGGCCAGCAGGGCGTTGGAGGGAATCTCGCACATCATGATCAGCTTCAGGTCGTTCTCGCCCTGCTTCAGGCCGTGCTCGGCCAGCAGGTTCACCACGCCCTGCCCTTCCTCGAGGGTACGTACGAAGGGCACCATCAGCCAGACGTTGGTGAGGCCCATTTCCTCGCGCACCTTCTTCATGGCCCGGCATTCCATCTCGAAGCAGTCCCGGAAGGACTGGGCGATGTAGCGGGAGGCGCCGCGGAAGCCCAGCATGGGGTTTTCTTCCTCGGGCTCGTACAGCTCGCCGCCCAGGAGCTTGCGGTATTCATTCGACTTGAAGTCGGAGAGGCGCACGATCACGGGCTTGGGGTAGAAGGCGGCGGCGATGGTGGCCACGCCTTCAGCCAGCTTTTCCACGAAGAATTCCACCGGGCTGGCGTAGCCCCGGGCCCGGCGCTGGATTTCCTCGCGCTTGGAAGCGGGCAGGCGCTCCAGGTCCAGGATGGCCTTGGGGTGGATGCCGATCACGTTGTTGATGACGAACTCCACCCGGGCTAGGCCGACGCCGGCGTTGGGCAGCTGGGAGAATTCGAAGGCCAGTTCCGGGTTGCCCACGTTCATCATCACCTTGACGGGGATGTCGGGCATGGCGGAGATGTCCTTGGTCACCACTTCGAAGTCCAGCTTGCCCCGGTAGATGTGGCCGGTGTCGCCCTCGGCGCAGGAGGCGGTGACGATCTCGCCTTCGGTCAGGGTCTCGGTGGCATCGCCGCAGCCGACGATGGCGGGCACGCCCAGTTCCCGGGCGATGATGGCCGCGTGGCAGGTGCGGCCGCCCCGGTTGGTGATGATGGCGGAGGCCCGCTTCATCACCGGTTCCCAGTTGGGGTCGGTCATGTCGGCCACCAGCACGTCGCCGGGCTGGACCTTGTCCATTTCCTTGGGGTCGTGGACGATGCGCACCGGGCCCACGCCGATCTTCTGGCCGATGGCGCGGCCGGAGGCCAGCACCTTGGAGAAGGACTTGAGCTTGAATTTTTCCAGGCGGTTGTGGCCTTCCTGGGACTTCACGGTCTCGGGCCGGGCCTGCAGGATGTACAGCTTGCCGTCCACGCCGTCCTTGCCCCACTCGATGTCCATGGGCCGCTGGTAGTGCTTTTCGATGATCATGGCGTAGCGGGCCAGTTCTTCCACTTCCGCGTCGTTGATGGAGAAGCGGATGCGCTCGGCCTCGGCCACGTCCTCGGTGATGGTGGACTTGCCCGCCACCTTCTCGGCGGAGAAGGTCATCTTGATCATCTTGGAACCCAGGTTGCGGCGCACCACGGCCTTCTTGCCGGCGGCCAGCATGGGCTTGTGCACGTAGAACTCGTCCGGGTTCACGGCGCCCTGGACCACGGTCTCGCCCAGGCCGTAGCTGGCGGTGACGAACACCGCATCGCGGAAACCGGATTCGGTATCCAGGGTGAACATCACGCCGGCTGCGCCCTTGTCGGAACGCACCATGCGCTGGATGCCGGCGGACAGGGCCACGTCGGCGTGGATGAAGCCCTTGTGCACCCGGTAGGAGATGGCCCGGTCGTTGTAGAGGGAAGCGAACACTTCCTTGATGGCGTGCAGGATGTTGTCCAGGCCGACGATGTTGAGGAAGGTTTCCTGCTGGCCGGCGAAGGAGGCGTCGGGCAGGTCCTCGGCGGTGGCGCTGGAGCGCACCGCGAACGACATATCACTTGAAGAATCGGCCACAAGGCGCTGATATTGCTCGGTAATGGCAATGGTCAGGTCCATCGGGAAAGGGGTATCCATGATCCACTTGCGGATCTGCTCGCCGCAGGCCACCAGGGCGTTCACGTCATCCACGTCCAGGTGTTCCAGGGCGTCGGCGATCTTCTTGTCCAGGCCGCTCTGGGCCAGGAACACCCGGTAGGCGTGGGCGGTGGTGGCGAAGCCGCCGGGCACGCGCACGCCGGTGTCGGCCAGCTGGCTGATCATCTCGCCCAGGGAGGCATTCTTGCCGCCCACCTGGTCCACGTCCGTCATGCGCAGACGCTCGAAGGGAATGACGTAGTTGTCGCTCATTGCAGAGTCCTTTCAGGAATCAATTGGAAGATGTGTGGGTATTGCTGGAATCGGTGGAGAAATCGCCCCCCTTCAAGCGGCGGGCGGCGGTTTCCCGGCGGGCGGCGGAGCGCAGGGACTGGGCCAGGCTCTCGTGCACGAAATCGATATGCACCTCGGCGGCGGAGCGGGCCGCCCCGGGCTTGCGGTCGCGGATGGCCTCGAACAGGGCCGTGTGCTGGGCCTTGAGCAGGGAAAAAGCCCGGGAGACATTGCCCAGTTCGGTGAGGTTGAGGCAGATGTTCTCTTCCATCAGGCGCAGCATGGTGGAGGTCAGGTGGCCCAGCAGGGCGTTGTGGGAAGCCTCGGCGATGGCCTGATGGAAAGCCATGTCGCAGGCGGCCTGGCGCTTGCGGTCCTCCCCGTCGAAGACGGCCTGCAGCTCTTCGAAAGTCTGGGTCAGGCGCTGCATGTCCTCGTCGGTGCGCCGTTCGGCGGCCCATTCGGCCATCTGGCCTTCGAGCATGCGGCGGAATTCCAGCAGGTCTTCGCGCAGGTTGGGGTGAGCCCCCAGCATTTCCTGCCAGGGGTCGAAGAAGGTGGAATTGAGCCGGTCGGTGACGAAGGTACCGCCGCCCTGGCGGCTCTGCAGCATGCCCTTGGAAGCCAGCTTCTGGATGGCCTCGCGCAGGGAAGGCCGGGAGACCCCGAGCTCCGCCGCCAGTTCCCGCTCCGGCGGTAGGCGGTCACCGGGCTTCAGCGAGCCCTCCAGGATGCGGCGCTCCAGGGTCTCGGCGATGGCATCGGAAATCCTGGGGACGGAAAGCTTGCTCGGGGGCATGGAGAGGATGGGACATCCCTAATTGGTAAGACCACTAAATTCTAATCGCCATTAACAGCCCTGGCAAGCCCCGGGATAAGCGCAAATAATTTGACCAAGCCCCTGCATTCATGTAACTTTTCGCCTCACCGATGAATTGGTATTACCAATTAACCAAGCGTCGGCGCAGCAATTAATTCCATGTGCAATCCGGGGCGGCGACCCAGACCGCAGCCCGTAACAGGAGGAGACATCCATGCCACTGACTCCCGGCAAACGTCCGGCCACGGTGTATTTCTTTGGCACCTGCCTGGTGGATCTGTTCGATCCCGAGGCGGGCATTTCCGCCATGGACATCCTGGAGCGGCAAGGCATCCGTGTCGTCTTTCCCGATGCCCAGTCCTGTTGCGGCCAGCCCGCCTATACCAGCGGTTATCCGGCCGAAGCCCTGGCCGTGGCTGAGCAGCAGGTACGCCTGTTCGTGGAAGACTGGCCCATCGTCGTGCCCTCGGGCTCCTGCGCCGGGATGATGAAGCACCACTGGTCTCGCCTGTTCGGTCCCGACCATCCGCTGGCGGCCCAGGTCCAGGCCATCAGCGGCCGCATCTACGAATTCACCGAATTCCTGGTCAAGGTCCTGAACGTGCAGCTGGAAGACCGGGGGCAGCCCGCCAGGGTGGTGCTGCACACCTCCTGTTCCGCCCGCCGGGAAATGGGCGTGCACCTCACCTCCAGGGCCCTGCTGGCGCAGCTGGCCCAGGTGGAAGTGGTGCAGCAGGCCCGGGAAGCCGAGTGCTGCGGTTTTGGCGGCACCTTTTCGGTCCGCCATCCGGAACTTTCCGCCGCCATGGCGGCCGACAAGGCCGAGGCCCTGACGGATTCCGGGGCTCAGCAACTGGTATCCGCCGACTGCGGCTGCTTGGCCAACATCAACGGCACCCTGGCCAAGTCCGGTGCCGCCCTGCAGGGGCAGCACATCGCCTCCTTCCTCAAGTCCCGCCTGGAGCCCCAAGCATGACCGCCGCCCATTCCGCCCGCGCCAGCATCCTTGCCCGCCTGCGCCAGGGGCAGGTATCGCCCCTGCCCGCCCCCACCCTGGATACCTGGACCAGCCAGCTGGACCAGGCCGAATACCTGCACAGCCTGGAAACCCAGCTTACGGCAGCCCACGCTGAAGTCCTGCATGCGGGTCCCCAGGGCTGGCGCCTGGCCCTGGAGCAGGTGTGCGCCCGTTACGGCATCCGTCAGCTGATGCTGCCGGACATGCCCGGCTTGCTTTCCGCCTGGGAAGGCGGCCCGGCCCTGCAGACCTTCGACCAGCCCATGGAGGCCCTGAAGGACTCGCTGTTCGATCAGGTGGACGCGGGCCTGACCCTGGCCACCTGCGCCATTGCCGATACCGGCACCCTGGTGATCCTGTCCTCCCCGGCCCAGCCCAGGAGCCTGTCCCTGGTGCCACCCGTACACATCTGCCTGCTCGATGCCCGCCGGCTTTACCCGGACATGCCCACGGCCCTGGCCGAGGAGCGCTGGGCGGCGGCCATGCCCACCAACCTGATCTTCGTATCCGGCCCCTCCAAGACTGCCGACATCCAGCAGACCCTGGCCTACGGTGCCCACGGCCCCAAATCCCTGGTGGTGATCCTGACTGAGGAGGACCTGCTGTGAATGACGCAACCCTGCACTACATGCCCGGCGCCGGGTTCCGCGGCCGCAGCAAGGAGGTTCTGGACAATCCGGCCCTGAGGAAGAGCTTCCGCGGCGCCATGGATTTCCTGATGCAGAAGCGGGCCGCCCAGTTTCCCGACCCGGCCAGACTGGAGGCCCTGCGCCGCCAGGGGGAGGCGATCCGCAAATACAGCCTCTCCCGCCTGCCCGACCTGCTGGAGCAACTGGAGGCCAATCTCAAGCAGAACGGCGTCCAGTTGCACTGGGCCGAGAACCCGGAGCAGGCCCAGGGCATCATCAGCGAGATCATGCTCCGGGCCGAAGCGGACCTGATCGTCAAGGGCAAGTCCATGGTGAGCGAGGAAATCGAGCTCAACCACGCCCTGGAAGCCCGGGGCATCGCCGCCCTGGAGTCGGACATGGGCGAATACATCGTCCAGCTGGCCGGGGAGCGCCCCTCCCACATCATCATGCCGGCCATCCACAAGACCAAGGAAGAGATCGCCCGCCTGTTTGCCGAAAAGGTGCCCGGCGTCGATTACACCGACTCGGTGGATGAGCTGATCCAGATCGGCCGCCGGGTGCTGCGGGAGAAATTCCGCGCCACCAAGGTGGGGCTTTCCGGGGTGAATTTCGCCGTGGCCGAGACGGGCACCCTTTGTCTCGTGGAAAACGAGGGCAACGGCCGCATGTGCACCACGGTGCCCGAGGTGCACATCGCCGTCACCGGCATCGAGAAGGTGGTGGAAAAGCTCGAACACGTGCCGCCGCTCCTGGCGCTTTTGACCCGCTCCGCCACCGGCCAAGCGGTCACCACCTATTTCAACTGGATCACCGGTCCGCGCCGGCCCGGGGAGCTGGACGGGCCCAAGGAAGTGCACCTGGTGCTGGTGGACAACGGCCGTACCCAGGCCTACGCCCGTCCGGACTTCCGCGCCACCCTGCAATGCATACGCTGCGGCGCCTGCATGAACCACTGCCCGGTCTATACCCGTATCGGCGGGCTGGCCTACGGCACCACCTACCCGGGCCCCATCGGCAAGATCATCTCCCCCCACATGCTCGGTCTCAAAGGCACCAGCGACCTGGTGACCGCGTCTAGCCTGTGCGGCGCCTGCGGCGAGGTCTGCCCGGTGAAGATTCCCATCCCGGAACTGCTCATCGACCTGCGCGCCAGAAGCCAGGCCGGGGGCGCCGATCCCTATGCCCTGCACTTGGCCGGCGAGGGGGAAGGCAGGAAACCCCTGGTGGCCCTCTCGTTCAAACTCTGGAGCCGGCTCTACCGCTCCCCTGCCCTGTACCGCCTGTTCGCCTTCCTGGCCACCCGCTTCCGGGCTCTGACGCCCAGCAGCCAGGGAGCCTGGACCCGCAGCCGGACGCCCCTGGTGCCGGCCCGTAAAAGCCTGCACGAGCGGGTGAAGGAAAGACGGTCTCGGTAGAACTACTGAGCCCCTTTACGTAGCACTACCCATTCAAGCATCGGTAATCCGGGTTCAAACTGTTGAAAAGCCAAGCAAAGTGGAAGCCCCTGTGCGCCTGAAGAACAAGCTGTTCCTGCTGACCGTGTTGCCCCTGCTGGTGGTGATCACCGCCGTGGGGCTCATCGTCTTCATCCAGGCGGAACGGCTGGCAGCCCAGCAGGCGGCGGCCATCGAGGAAAGCCAGCTGGCGGCCGGGCAGAAGGAGCTGCACCACTACGTGCACCTGGCCAGTACCGCGATCCGCTACCTGAACACCCTGGACCTGCCCGAGGAAACCCTGCAGCAGCGTGCCCGGGCCATCCTCAAGTCCATGAACTACGGGGATGACGGCTACTTCTTCGTGTATGCCCCGGACGGGACCAACCTGGTGCATCCCCGCCAGCAGGAGCTGGAAGGACGCAATCTCTGGAACATGCGCGATCCCCAGGGCGTGCCGGTGATCCAGGAGCTGACGGCGGCGGCCCGGGCGGGCGGCGGCTACGTGCGCTACCAGTGGCGCAAGCCTTCCACCAGCCAGGGCACCGACAAGCTGGGCTATGCCACCCTGGTGGAACCCTGGGGCTGGATGATGGGCACGGGCATCTACCTGGACGACATGGAGCGCACCATGCAGCGGGTGCGCCAGGAAACCTCCGCCAACATCCGCGCCACCATGGGCTGGCTGGCCCTGGTGGCGGTCCTGGCGGTGCTGCTGGTGTTTGCCGCCGGCCTGGCCCTGAACATCAGCGAGAACCGGCTGGCGGACAAGAAGCTGCGCACCCTGGCCCAGCGCATCGTCAGCGCCCAGGAGGAGGAGCGGGCCCGCCTCTCCCGGGAGCTCCACGACGGCATCAGCCAGGACCTGGTCTCCATCAAGTACCAGTTCGAACTGGCCCAGCACAAGCTCGATACCGGCAGCGCCGCCCCGGAACAGGAGCTGCGCCAGGGCATTGGCCGGCTGTCTGCCGCCATCGCCGAAATCCGCCGCATTTCCCACGACCTGCGCCCCACCCTGCTCGACGACCTGGGCCTGCCTTCGGCCCTGGTGCAGCTGGCCACGGATTTTTCCCGGCACACGGGCATCCAGGTGCTGGCCGATGTGCAGATCGGCGCCGAGCCCCTGCCGGCGGACGCAGCCCTGGCCCTGTTCCGGGTGGCCCAGGAGGGGCTGACCAACATCCAGCGCCATTCCCAGGCCAGCGAAGCCTGGATCCACCTGAGCCGGGAAGCGGGGCAGCTGATACTCTGCCTGTCCGACAACGGCCAGGGCTTCCGGGAAGAGGACACGGCCCGGGACCCCAAGCGCGGCATCGGGCTCAGGAACATGCGCGAGCGCCTGGAATACCTGGGCGGCAGCCTGACCGTGGAATCCAGCCCGGGGGAAACCCGGCTTACCGCCACCCTGCCCTTGAACCGTCAGCCGGGAGCCCTGCCCTCGTGAACATGAACCGCTCAACCCGGCGCCCTGGAGGCGCGGAGAAGGTGAGGAATTCCATGCCCTGTCCTCTTTCCCAGTCCGATCTGCCGGTTCAGGCAACGGTCCGCCAGGTGCTGTTGTTCCTCTGTGTGCTCAGCGTCTCCCTGCTGCACTTGGGGATTCCCGCATGAACATGCCGGTGCGCATCCTGCTGGTGGACGACCACCCCCTGGTGCGGGACGGGCTCAAGGCCCGGCTCCAGGTGGTGGAGCACCTGCACGTGGTGGGCGAGGCCGGCCATGGCGCCGAGGCCCTGGAGCTGGCTTCCCGGGTGCAGGCGGACCTGGCCCTGGTGGACATCAGCATGCCGGACATGAACGGCATCGAGCTGACCCGCCGCCTGCGGGAATCTTCACCCGATCTGCATGTGCTGATCCTCAGCATGTATGACAATGCCGAATACGTGAGCAGTGCCCTGAAGGCGGGTGCCCGGGGTTACCTGCTCAAGGACGCGCCCGCCAGCGAGGTGTTGCGCGCCATCGAAACCGTGGCCGAGGGGGGCAGCTACTTCTGCCAGTCCGCCGTGGCCGCCATGGCCGAGGCCCCGGCCGAAAATACGCCCCTGACCGACAGGGAAAGGGAAATCCTGATCTTCATCGTGAAGGGAGAAAGCAACAAACGCATTGCCCAGCAACTCAACATCAGTGTGCGGACCGTGGAAACCCACCGCATGAGCCTGCGCCGCAAGCTCGGGGTGATCACTTCGGCCGGTCTGGTCCACTACGCACTCAAACAAGGCTGGATCGATTCAGCCAGCAATCCCGGTTAGTCCCTAAGGAGGAGATACCATCGTGAAACAGCTTCTATCCCTGGCGCGTCTCGTCGACGCGCTCAATGAAGGGATCGGCAAGGCGGCGGCCTGGCTGGTCCTGGTGGCGGTGCTGGTCAGCACCCTGAACGCCCTGGCGCGCTATACCCTGAACATCGGCTCCAATGCCTTCCTGGAGCTGCAGTGGTACCTCTATTCCGCCGTGTTCCTGCTCGGGGCCGCCTGGACCCTGCGCCGTAACGAACACATCCGCATCGACGTGGTGGTGGGCCGCTTCTCGCCCAAGGTCCACGCCTGGATCGACATCCTGGGCGGCGTGTTCTTCCTGCTGCCCCTGTGCGTCCTGATCCTCTGGGCCGGCATTCCCTTTGCCATGGACGCGATCCGTTCCGGGGAAGTCTCCTCCAACGCTGGTGGCCTGATCCTCTGGCCCGCCCGTCTGCTGGTGCCCGTGGCCTTCTTCCTGCTCCTGGCCCAGGGCTGTTCCGAAATCATCAAGCGCTTCGCCTTCCTGGCCGGCCTCATCGAGGCCAGCGAGTTCGAGAAGACCGGCCACCACGGCCCGGTTCCCGACCAGGAACCGACCGCTGCCGCCAGCTGAGGGGAACGACATGCCACTTGAGTTTCTCGTACCCATCATCGGGGATTACCTGGCCCCGATCATGTTCACCTGCCTGGTGATCTTCCTCCTCTCCGGCTATCCCGT
The DNA here is from genome assembly GCF_000429665.1 of Azovibrio restrictus DSM 23866. Lineage (GTDB taxonomy): Bacteria > Pseudomonadota > Gammaproteobacteria > Burkholderiales > Rhodocyclaceae > Azovibrio > Azovibrio restrictus. The sequence goes on along the minus strand of NZ_AUCH01000001.1, from coordinate 11,712 downwards.
CGCCTTCGCCCTGGCCGCCAACGGCCTGGTGTTCGCCGTGCTCGGCATCGGCATGGGCTTGTTTACGCCGGAGTTCCTCCAGGCCCTGCCCAACCGCATCTTCGGCATCATGGCCAACGACACCCTGCTGGCCATTCCCTTCTTCACCTTCATGGGCCTGATCCTGGAGCGATCCGGCATGGCCGAGGACCTGCTCGACACCATCGGCCAGCTGTTCGGCCCGATCCGGGGTGGCCTGGCCATCGCCGTGATCTTCGTGGGCGCCCTGCTGGCGGCCACCACCGGCGTGGTGGCGGCTTCGGTGATCTCCATGGGCCTGATTTCCCTGCCCATCATGCTGCGTTACGGCTATGACCGGCGCCTGGCCACCGGGGTCATCGCCGCCTCCGGCACCCTGGCCCAGATCATTCCGCCCTCCCTGGTGCTGATCATCATGGCCGACCAGGTGGGCCGCTCCGTGGGCGAGATGTACATGGGCGCCATGATTCCCGGCCTGGTGCTGACCGGCTTCTACGTGGGTTACGTGATCCTGGTCTCCCTGTTCAAGCCCCAGCATGCCCCGGCCCTGCCCCTCTCTGCCCGCTCCATCACCGGCATTCCCCTGCTGGTGAAGTGCCTGGTGGTGCTGGTGCCGCCCCTGTTCCTGATCTTCCTGGTGCTGGGCACCATCTTCCTGGGCATCGCCACCCCCACCGAGGGCGGCGCCATGGGCGCTTCCGGCGCCATGCTGCTGGCCCTGGCCAAGAAGAAGCTGGATTTCACCCTGCTGCGTCAGGCCATCGAATCCACGGCCAAGCTCTCCTCCTTCGTGATGTTCATCCTGATCGGCGCCACCGTGTTCGGCCTGGTGTTCCGGGGGGTGAATGGGGACCTGTGGGTGGAGCACCTGCTCACCTCCCTGCCCGGGGGCCAGGCGGGCTTCCTGATCGCGGTGAACATCCTGTTCTTCGTGCTCGCCTTCTTCCTGGACTTCTTCGAGCTGGCCTTCATCCTGGTGCCCCTGGTGGCGCCGGTGGCGGAAAGCCTGGGTATCGACCTGGTCTGGTTCGGCGTGCTGCTGGCGGTGAACATGCAGACCTCCTTCATGCACCCGCCCTTCGGCTTTGCCCTGTTCTACCTGCGTTCGGTGGCGCCCACCAAGCGCTACAAGGATGCGGTCACCGGCGAGACCATGGAGCCCGTCACCACCAGCCAGATCTACTGGGGTTCGATTCCCTTCGTCTGCATCCAGATCCTGATGGTGGCCCTGATCATCGCCTTCCCCCAGCTGGTATCGGTGGAAAAGCGCGAAGTGATGGAAGATACCCCCCTGGAAATCAACCTGCCCATGGATGAGCAGTCCCTCCAGGAAGGCATGGCCGGCATGGAAAGCGCCGCCAACGAAAATCCGCACCTGCAGGGCTACGGCGAGGATGAGCAGGCCCTCGATCCCTCCAAACTCCAGTTTTCCACCGATGAGCCCGGTGAAAAGAAGCAGTAAGGCAATTGCCATGGCTCAAACCACCATCCATTCATTCCATCGAGGAGACACCACATGGAACGTCGTGACTTTCTGAAAAAAGCAGGTATCAGCGCCGCCGCCGGCGCCGCCACTGTCGTCGCTGCCCCGGCCATTGCCCAGAGCGAACCCAACATCAAGTGGCGCCTGGCTTCCAGCTTCCCCAAGACCCTGGACACCCTGTTCGGCGGTACCGAGGATTTCTGCAACCGCCTGCGCCAGCTGACCAACGGCAAGTTCGACATCCGTCCCTTCCCGGCCGGTGAAATCGTGCCCGGCCTGCAGGTCCTGGATGCGGTCAAGGACGGCACCGTGGAGCTCTGCCATACGGCGCCCTACTACTTCTTCGGCAAGAACGAGGCCTTTGCCTTCGACTGCGCCGTGCCCTTTGGCATGACCGCCCGGGCACACAACGCCTGGATGTACTACGGTGGCGGCATGGAAGCCCTGCGCGCCTTCTACGCCAACTACGGGGTGGTGAACTTCCTGGCGGGCAACTCCGGTTGCCAGATGGGCGGCTGGTTCAGAAAGCCCATCAATTCCGTGGCTGACCTGAAGGGCCTGAAGATGCGCATCGGCGGCTTCGCCGGCCGGGTCATGGAACGCCTGGGCCTGGTGCCCCAGCAGATCGCCGCCGGGGACATCTACCCCTCCCTGGAAAAGGGCACCATCGACGCCGCCGAGTGGATCGGTCCCTTCGATGACGAAAAGCTGGGTCTCAACAAGGTGGCGCCCCACTACTACTACCCCGGTTGGTGGGAAGGCAGCACCGCCTTCTCCTTCCTGGTGAACAAGAGCCAGTGGGACAAGCTGCCCAAGAGCTACCAGGCCGCCTTCGAGACCGCCGCTGCCGAAACCAATGTGCGCATCCTGGCCGACTACGACGCCAAGAACCCCCAGGCCCTGGGCCGTCTGATCAAGTCCGGCGCCAAGCTGTCCGCCTTCTCCAAGGACATCATGGAAGGCTGCTTCAAGGCCGCCAACGAGGTCATGGAAGAAACCGCCAGCAAGAACCCGGAGTTCAAGAAGATCTACGAACCCTGGAAGCGTTTCCGCAACGACGAGTTCCAGTGGTTCCGGATCGCCGAGCAGGCCTACGCCCAGTTCACCTTCGGCAAGCAGTTCGGCAAGAAGTAAGCCCCATGTCCGGGAGGCCTCGTCGGGCCTCCCGGTTTTGAAAGCCCAAGGCAAAGACCCGGGGGAGCCCCACAGGTTCCTCTTCTCTCCTCTGCACCCTGTGCCCCTGGGTCTTTGCCTTGCGTTTTTTAGTGACTGGCCGCCATGACTCCCCTGCTCCACGGGCTCGCCCGTTTCATTCCCGCCGAACGCATGGTCACCGATCCCCTGCGCCGGCTCGCCTATGGCACCGATGCCAGCTTCTACCGGCTGATCCCCGAGGTGGTGGTGATCGTCGACAGTGAAGCTGAAATCCAGGCCCTGCTCGCCCTGGCCCGGGACCTGGGCAAACCGGTCACCTTCCGGGCCGCCGGCACCAGCCTTTCCGGCCAGGCCGTCACGGACGGCATCCTGGCGGTGCTGGGCGACGCCTGGCGCCAGGTCAAGGTCAGCCCGGACGGACGCCTGATCCACCTGGGGCCCGCCGTGGTGGGGGCCGAGGCGAACCGGAAGCTGGCCCCCTTCGGGCGCAAGATCGGTCCCGACCCGGCCTCCATCGCCACCTGCAAGATCGGCGGCATTGCCGCCAATAACGCCAGCGGCATGTGCTGCGGTACTGCCCAGAACAGCTACAAGACCCTGGCGGGCCTGCGCCTGATCCTGGCCGACGGCACCGTGCTGGACAGCAGCGACCCCTACAGCCGGGCCGCCTTCACCGCCAGCCACGCCTCCCTGCTGGCGGCCCTGGGCGCCATGGCCGACCGGGTCCAGGCCGACCCGCTGCTGAGCGCCCGGATCAGGAAGAAATTCCAGATCAAGAACACCACCGGCTACAGCCTCAATGCGCTGCTCGACTTCACCGATCCCATCGACATCCTCACCCACCTGATGGTGGGCTCCGAGGGCACCCTGGGCTTCATGGCCCGGGTCAGTTACCACACGGTGGAGGAGCATGCCCACAAGTCCAGTGCCCTGGTGATCTTCCGGGACATGGAAAGCGCCTGCCAGGCGGTGATCGCCCTGAAGGAGGCGCCGGTGGCCGCCGTGGAGCTCATGGACCGGGCGGCCCTGCGCTCGGTGGAAAACCAGCCGGGCCTGCCCTTTCCCCTGGCCGGACTGGCCGGGGGCGCCACGGCCCTGTTGATCGAAACCCGGGCCTCGGACCCGGGGGCCCTCGACGACCAGATCGCCGCCATCGAAACCCTGCTGGCTGAACACGCCACCCTGCTGCCGGTGGCGTTCCAGCGCGACCCCAAGGCCTGCGACACCCTGTGGAAGATCCGCAAGGGCACCTTCCCTGCCGTGGGCGCCATCCGCCCGTTGGGCACCACGGTGATCATCGAGGACGTGGCCTTTCCCATCGCATCCCTCGCTGCTGCCACCCTGGACCTGCAGGCCCTGTTCGAGCGGCATGGCTACCACGAGGCCATCATTTTCGGGCACGCCCTGGAGGGCAACCTGCACTTCGTGTTCACCCAGGATTTTTCCACCCCGGCCGAGGTGGAGCGCTACGCCCGTTTCATGGACGAGGTCTGCCACCTGGTGGTGGACAAGTACGACGGCTCCCTCAAGGCCGAACACGGCACCGGCCGCAACATGGCGCCCTTCGTGGAACTGGAATGGGGCAAGGAGGCCACGGCCCTGATGTGGGAAATCAAGCAGCTGCTGGACCCCAGGGGCATCCTCAACCCCGGCGTGGTTCTGAATGGGGACCCCGAGGCCCACCTCCGCCACCTGAAACCCATGCCCGCCGTCCATAGCCTGGTGGACCGCTGCATCGAATGCGGTTTCTGCGAGCCCCAGTGCCCCTCGGCGGGGCTCACCTTCTCGCCTCGTCAGCGCATCGTCGCCTCCCGCCACATCCACGCCCGTCAGGAGGCCGGGGAAGCCGTGCCGGAGCTGGAGAGCGCCTACCGCTACCAGGGCATGGATACCTGCGCCGGCTGCGGCCTCTGCTCCACGGTCTGCCCGGTGGGCATAGAAACCGGCGCCCTGATCCGGGAACAGCGGGCCGGCAGCATCGGCAGCGTGGCCCGCTTCCTGGGCCGTCAGGCGGCTGAACACTATGCCGCCACCACGGCCCTGGCCCGCTGGAGCCTGGGGGCCGGCAAACTGGCCGCCGCCGCCCTGGGCCACGCGGCCCTGGGCAAGCTGAGCGGCGGAGCCTGGCGCCCTTCCCTGGCCCCAGCCCGACACTCGGCGCCCGTTCCGGCCGGGAGCCTGCCGGAACAGGTGGTCTATTTCTCCGGTTGTGCCGGGCGCATGTTCGGGGAAACGGAAGGGGACGACCTGCCCACGGTGATCCGCCGCCTGCTGGATAAGGCCGGCCTGGGGGTGCGCCTGCCCCGGGAGCAGAACGGCCTGTGCTGCGGCCAGCCTTTCCACAGCAAGGGCCTGTTCGACACGGCCACGGCGAAGGCCAGGGAGCTGGCCGAGGCCCTGGCCGACGCCAGCGAGGGGGGGCGGCTGCCCATCTTCTTCGATGCCAGCCCCTGTACCCTGCGCATGCGCCAGTACCTGGCGGCCCAGCCTGATGCGGCGCTGCCCATCCAGGATTTCGGCGAGTTTGCCCACGACCACCTGCTGACCCGCCTGAAGCTCCAGCCCCGGGCCGAACCCGTGGCCTTGCACGTGAACTGCAGCGCCCGGCGCCTGGGTGAGGCCGACAAGCTGCTGGCCCTGGCCCAGGCCTGCAGCCGCCACGTGATCGTGCCCCCCGAGGTGAAGTGCTGCGGCTTTGGCGGTGACCGGGGTTTTGCCGTGCCGGAATTGAACGACCATGCCCTGCGCGACCTGCAACTGCCGGAAAGCTGCCGCGAGGGCTATTCCAGCAACCGCACCTGCGAGCTGGGCCTGTCGGACCACAGCGGCATTCCCTACCGTTCCATCGCCTATCTGCTGGATGGGTGTGCCAAGTGAAATTTTCAGAACCCACCATAGTGAGGTTTCCAGGTTGAATCCCGATGACTGAACTCCTACCCATGCTCCTCGTTGCCGGCGGGGCTTTCCTGGCCGGCGCCATGAATGCCATGGCCGGCGGCGGCACCTTTTTCTCCTTCCCCGCCCTGCTCGCTGCCGGGCTCCCCCCCGTCACCGCCAATGCCAGCAACACCGTGGCCCTCTGGCCCGCCAGCCTTTCCAGTGCCTGGGCCTACCGGCAGGAGCTGGCCCGGCACAGGGGCTGGGTCATGGGCCTCACGGCGGTGTCCTTCCTGGGCGGCATCGGCGGCGGTCTGCTGCTGCTGGCCACCTCCAATGCCGCTTTTGCCAGGATGATTCCCTGGCTGCTGCTGATCGCCACAGCCCTGTTCGCTTTCAGTAACCAGGTGGGCAGCCTGGTGAAACGGGTCAAGGGTTGGCTCGGGCAGCAGACGCAAAAGAGCAATCCGGGCGGCCCCGGCGGGCTGCTGTTCCAGTTCATCGTCGCCGTCTATGGGGGCTTTTTCGGCGCCGGGCAAGGCATCCTCACCCTGGCCGCCCTGTCCATCCAGGGGGTCACCCATGTGCAGGAGCTGAACGGCCTGAAGAACTGGATTGCCGCCGTCACCTACACGGTTTCGGCGCTCACCTTCATCATCGCCGGGGCGATTTCCTGGCCGCACACCCTGGTGATGCTGCTCACCGCCACCTTGGGCGGCTATGCGGGGGCCCTGCTGGCCAAGCGGCTGCCCGCTCTCTGGCTGAAGCGCCTGGTGATCGGCGTGGGGGCCAGCCTGACCCTGATCTACTTCTACAAGACCTATGTGAGCTGAGCTCCGTGCTGATCCGCATCGTCTCCATCCTGCTGCCCATCTTTGCCATCGTCGGCATCGGCTACCTCTATGCCCGCCGCTGCAAGCCCGACATGAGCGCCGCCAACAACGTGAACATGGATGTGTTCGTGCCCGCCCTGGTGTTCTACGCCCTGGCCGGCAAACCCCTGGACCTGGGCAGCTACGGCCCCCTGGCCCTGGGCGCCCTGGTGGTGGTGCTGGGCAGTGGTCTCCTGGCCTGGCCTCTGGCGCGGCTCTTGGGCTACCGGAACAAGACCTTCATCCCGCCCATGATGTTCAACAACTCGGGCAACATCGGCCTGCCCCTGGCGGTGCTGGCCTGGGGCGAGGCGGCCCTGCCGGCGGCCATCGTGCTGTTCATGGTGGAAAACACCCTGCATTTTTCCCTGGGGGCCCGCTGGCTCAATCCCCAGGCCCGGCTGCTGCAGCTCTGGCGGGTGCCGGTGGTGGCGGCCGCCATCCTGGGCCTGGCCTTCAACCTGGCCGGGCTGCACCTGTGGGAGCCGCTGCTGATCTCGATCCGGATGCTGGGCGAGATTGCCGTGCCCCTGATGCTGTTTTCCCTGGGGGTGCGTCTGGCCAGCACGGCCCTGGGGGAATGGAAGATCGGCCTGGTGGGCGCCCTGTTCTGCCCCCTCAGCGGCCTCTTGCTGGCTGCGGCCAGCGCCTGGGCCCTGGGCATCACGGGCCGCGACTGGGAAATGCTGATCGTCTTCGGCGCCCTGCCCCCGGCAGTGCTGAACTTCCTCTTTTCCGAACGCTACCGCCAGGAACCGGAACGGGTGGCCTCCATTGTCCTGATCGGCAACCTGGCGGCCCTGTTCTTTCTGCCCCTGGCCCTGTACCTTACCCTCCACTGATTCCAGACCCGCGAGACACCCATGAGTACAACCGAATTCGACAAGGACGAACCCCTGCGCCAGGACATCCGCCTCCTGGGCCGCCTCCTGGGCGACACGGTGCGGGAACAGGAAGGCCAGGCCATCTTCGACCTGGTGGAAAGCATCCGCCAGACCGCAGTGCTGTTTGCCCGGGAAGGGGAAGACCGGGTCCGGGCCGGACTCAATGAACTGCTGGTGGGCCTGTCCCGGGATGAAACCATGTCCGTGGTGCGGGCCTTCAGCTACTTCCTGCAACTGGCCAACATCGCCGAGGACCAGCACCACATCCGCCGCCGCCGGGCCCACGAGATCGCCGGCTCCCCGGCCCGGGAAGGCAGCCTGCAGAAGGCTTTCGCCTCCATCCAGGAGGCCGGGGTTTCCCTGGACACCCTGGCCGACTGCCTGCGCCAGGCCCTGGTGGTCCCGGTACTCACTGCCCACCCCACCGAGGTGCAGCGCCAGAGCACCCTCCAGTGCCAGCACGCCATCGCCGGCCTGCTGGAACAGCGGGACCGGCTGCAACTCACGCCCGAAGAAGAGGCGGAGAACGACGGAGAACTGGCCCGGCTGGTGCTCACCCTGTGGCAGACCCGGCTGATGCGCCCGAACCGCCTGAAGGTGGTGGATGAGGTGAAGAACGGCATCAACTTCTTCCACGAAACCTTCTTCACCGAACTGCCCCGGCTGTATGGCCAGCTGGAAGACCTGCTGGCCCGCAACGGCGAGCCGGAGGAACTGCCGCCCTTTTTCCGCATCGGCTCCTGGATCGGCGGCGACCGGGACGGCAATCCCTTCGTCACGGCAGAGATCCTCACCGAGACCCTGCGCCTGCAATCGGCCGCCGCCTTCAACTTCTACCTGGAGGAAATCCATGCCCTGGGCCGGGAGCTGCCCCTGTCCCAGCTGCTGATCCAGGTTTCCCCGGCGCTGGCCGCCCTCTCGGAAGCCTCTCCCGACACCTCGCCCCAGCGGGCCGACGAGCCCTACCGGCGCGCCCTGGCCGGCATCTACGCCCGTCTGGCCGCCACCATCCAGGCCCTGGATCACCAGCATTCCCTGCGCCACCCGGTGGCCCAGGCCGAGCCCTACCCCACGGCCGATGCCCTGGCCGCCGACCTGGCCGTGCTGGCCGGCTCCCTCGAGCAGAACGGTGCGGCCCGCCTGGCCAGAGGGCGCCTGCGCCGGCTGATCCGGGCCGTGCAGGTGTTCGGTTTCCACCTGGCCCCTGTGGACCTGCGCCAGAATTCCGACGTGCACGCCAGGAGCGTGGCCGAACTGCTGGCCCTGGCCGGCCGCTGCGCCGATTACGAAGCTCTGCCCGAGCCCGCCCGCATCGCCCTGCTCTGCGAAGAACTGGCCACGCCCAGGCCCCTCCATTCCCCCTGGCTTGATTACAGCGAGGAAACCCGGGGCGAACTGGCGATCTTCTTTGCCGCCCGGGAACTGCGCCAGCGTTACGGCGCGGCGGCCCTGCCCAACTGCATCATCTCCAAGACCGACGGGGTCTCGGACCTCCTGGAAGTGGCCCTGCTGTTGAAGGAATCCGGCCTGCTGCTGCCGGCAAATGGGCCAGGAGCCCTGCCGCAACTGGCCATGAACATCATCCCCCTGTTCGAAACCATCGGCGACCTGCGCCAGGCGGGCCCGGTGATGGACGCCATCTTCCAGCTGCCCCTCTACCGGCAGCTGGCCAAGAGCCGCGGCGACGAACAGGAAGTCATGCTCGGTTACTCGGACAGCAACAAGGACGGGGGCTTCCTCACCTCCGGCTGGGAGCTCTACCAGGCCGAAGTGCAGCTCACCCGGGTGTTCGCCCGCCACGGAGTGCGCCTGCGCCTGTTCCATGGCCGCGGCGGTTCCGTGGGCCGGGGCGGCGGCCCCAGCTACCAGGCTATCCTGGCCCAGCCCGCCGGCGCCGTCTCGGGCCAGATCCGCATCACCGAACAGGGGGAAGTCATCGCCTCCAAGTACGCCAACCCGGAAGTGGGCCGGCGCAACCTGGAAATCCTCGTGGCCGCCACCCTGGAAGCCACCCTCACCGACCACGAAAACCAGGTGGAACGGGCCGAGGCCTTCCACCCGGTGATGGACGAACTCTCCCGCCGGGCCTTCGCCGCCTACCGGGGCCTGGTGTACGAAACCCCGGGCTTCACCACCTACTTCCGGGAATCCACGCCCCTCTCGGAAATCGCCAACCTCAACATCGGCAGCCGCCCTGCCTCCAGGAAGAAGTCCGAGGCCATCGAGGACCTGCGCGCCATTCCCTGGGTATTCTCCTGGGCCCAGTGCCGCCTGATGCTGCCCGGCTGGTATGGCTTCGGCACCGCAGTAAACGGCTGGCTGGAGGCCAACCCGGAAGGACTGCCCGTGCTGCAACGCATGTACCGCCACTGGCCCTTCTTCCGCACCCTGCTCTCCAACATGGACATGGTGCTGGCCAAGACCGATCTCGCCATCGCCTCCCGCTACGCCGAACTGGTCACCGACCCGGCCCTGCGCCAGCAGGTCTTCGGCCGCATCCAGGCCGAATGGGAACTGACCCGCCAGCACCTGCTCGCCATCGAGGAGCAGCAGGACTTCCTGGCCGACAACCCGCTCCTGAAGCGCTCCATCCGCAACCGCTTCCCCTACATGGACCCCTTGAACCACCTCCAGGTGGAACTCCTGCGCCGGCACCGGAGCGGCGCGGAAGACGAACGCATCGCCCGGGGCATCCACATCACCATCAACGGGATTGCGGCGGGGCTGCGTAACAGCGGCTGAACACGCCCCTGCGCTCCCAAGCAAAAAGCCAGCCTTTGAGGCTGGCTTTTTGCTTGGCAGGCGGATGGAGTCTTACCATGCCGGATGTATGGTGTCAGGGATGCCAAATGAGGTATCGTTCCCCTCCAGTGAGATAAGTTGGCGATACGAAGAGACCCGTCTAACCTTCCGCTCCAGAGGGACGCTACGCCGGCAAGCCGGCTTCGCGTCCCTTGTGTGCTAGCACTTTGCGGGCGTCTAACATCCCGCTCAAGACACTCCCTTCGGTCGCTGGGACATTAGGCTGCAACAACACCATAAAGCATATCGACTGACATGAAAATAATACCAAGAGCTTTACTTATGATCGCTGCCGTTGCGGCGGTGGCGTGCAAGCCTTCCCAGCCCTCTGCTGACTATCTTGCCGTATGCGAAGGCGAACCACTCCTTACGTTAGAACGGCGTAATCAGGCGATGGAAGATGGTTATGAGATTGACCGTCGCTACGATTGCATTACGAAGCATTCTGCCAAGGTATTGGCCGAGCAGAAGGCACAGTGGGAATCTGCCAATACACCCGAAGCGAAGGCCGCGCGGCATGCAGAGTTCGAGCGCAGCGTCTCGGAAAGCAAGATTCGCCTCGAGGCGGAAGCGAAAGTTGAAGCCGAGGCGCGCGCAGAGCGCGAACGGCAATGGGCCGCAGCCGAGGCAGCGCCAATCGAGAATATAGAGATCAACAGTGCGACCGAGCTGCAGCTTGCGGACTTGCAGGGGTTGAGTGACGACGTTGTGCACCAAATCGTGGAAGAGCGGACGAAGGCTCGTTTTAAGGGTTGGGACGATGTGGTCAGACGCGTAGGGGGACTAAGCGCTGCTGAAACTGCGGTGCGGGCTTCCGCATTCGGTCTTACCGTGAACGGCCGCAGCCTCGATGGTGCGGAACCCGATTCCGCCATCGCTCGGTATGCGCGCGATAAGTGGCGGCGCAGGAATGGATGAGAGTCGCGGCAGATATTGCGGTCAAAGCAGCTCCCGGTCGTTGGACGCTGCGCGATAAAGCGTCGCGTAGCGTCCATTACCTACTACAAAGGCTTCGTTAGCAGGCTGGTGAGAAACTCATCGTGATTCCCGATTTTCTTTCCCTGCCGAGATTTTTTACGGGGCGGCAGCCCCGACGGCCCGGTTTTTCGGGCCTTTTCGCCCTTTGTCACGGGGCTTTCGGCCCCATTTCCCCGCCACCGGGCCGGCAGCGGGCGCACCTCGCCCTATGTGGGCAGCAATTTCATCCTCGGCGCCAGCAGGGTTTGCAGCCGGGTCAGGTTGTAGGCGGCAAAGCAGAGAAGCGCCTGGCCGGCAAGTTTGGCCACGCCCTTGTGGCGGGTCTTCCGCAAGCCGCCCACGGTCTTGATCCAGCCAAACGCCTCTTCAATCATCTTGCGGCGCTTCAGGCTCAGGGCGTAGCCCTTACCCCGGGCCGTGCGGCCATCGACCGCGCTGCCGCTCGTCTTCCTTGCCACGTGGGCTTTGATGCCCAGGCCCTGAAGATGGCTCACGAAATCCGCCGTGTCGTAGCCCTTGTCCGCGCCCACCGTTGCCCCAGACTGGACGGTGCGGCCGATCATGCGCTTGGCCGCTTCCCATTCGGCAGTACCGCTGGCCTGGGTGGTTTCCACATCAACGACGAGGCCGTTGCGGTTCTCGG